>NZ_JAXBMD010000002.1:0-1343334 GCF_033963825.1 Cognatiyoonia sp. IB215446
CTCTTGTAACAGTTACAGCATTATGCACTTTGGGCTCTAAGCCGACGTCAGGTGCGACTTTGCAAAGTCCGCTTCCTGCGCATTGCTGCAGTTTTAGCATGGCGCAGTATTTGCCAAGTGGCGACGCTGTGGTGGGCAGCATTCCCGTGACGTAAACAACTTGCGCGGAACATAGGCAGTCCCCATATCTGGACAAATTGATTTCTGCGAGGTCAACATATGGCTTCATTCAGCGGCTTTATCCGAAAGTCTCCTTCGGAACGGCTTCAAAGCTATTTTGAATCCCGGGGTATGTCCGCGCCTGATGATTTTGATTGGAGCAGCGAAGGACGCGGAACCGATTTGGTGCGCTCAATCGAACGATTGCTCGCGGAACTGTCCGACAAACGTCAAGACGCCATGAGGGCGGAACTCGATTTGTTGGCAACCCTGTCTGACAAGGTCGGTCTTGTCGCAGCGGAACAGGTTTGCTCAGGCGAGAATATCGACATTGAAGGTCTGCATGGCATTCAGGATATCTTGCTGTTTCTTGCGATTGAGCACCCGAACCTGATCAACCGAATTGAGGTGCAGGCGTCGATGTCGCGGCGTCATGGCGGGCAGAATTGGTCAACTTTTCAGTTTGAAAACGACGGAAAGCCTTGGATGTTGGAAAGTGAGGTGGCACGCGCGGATTTCTTGGCCGAAACACTTTCGGTACTGGAATTACCCAAGCATAGAAAGCACGTTGCCGATTGGTATGAGACTGTGCGCACGCACGCTATCACGGGCGAGGAAACGACCTTTACCCACGCGACGATCTACGTTGAAGAGCGGGCAGAAAGCGAGTTGGGGTTTGGAGCGTCAGACACGCTGGAACGGCAGGTTGTCGCGAAGGTCTTGGAGGTTGGCATTGCCTGTGATCCGAAGTCACGTCTTGTCGAGATTTGCGCACGCGGTGGCAAGAAGATGCGCGACCAGTTTTCTGCGGTGTTTTCGAGAAACTTCGTACCACACTCACGACCACCGCTCGAAGTCCCGCGCCGGGATGTGCGTCTGCACCTTTTAAAGAGCCCGCCAGATTTCGAGATCTTTCCGTCAGACGGCATCGCGCGCGTGGAGGTCTCATCGCTCGATTTTGGCGATGGCAGTGGCGGTATCGCGAGATTTGAAAAGCGCGGCGAAGGCGAAACGATTTATGGGTTTCTTGATCGCCGATTTGGAACTGCGTCGCCGTTGCGTGGGGGCGGGTGGACGATTCTTTCAGCGACGTTTCGGATAATCCTCGCTGCTGAGGAAGGCAAACGGCAACGCGCCTTGACTGTGACTTTGCGCCTGCCAAATACGACAACTTCGCCGAACACGACCGAAAGCGATAGGCAGTTCATCTTTGCACTGCTCGAAAGGTGGGGCCTTCTTGCACTGCCTGCTGAAGACGTCGACGTCTTGGAGACGGGCAATTGAAACCAATTAAATTGCTTTGCGAGATCGTCGCACAGAAAGGCAAAGTCGCCGCGTCCTCATATTCTAGGCATCCATACTTCTCGGCCCTTTTGGCTTTTGGGTTTCTTGAGCGGGCTGGGGCAGTTCAGTCCGTACCATGTTTGAATTGCGACAACCCGCACAATGCCGAAATCGTGCATCATAGCGGGCGCGATGGGTTCTTTTGCCCGGAGATGGGCTTTATTCCAGTCGCAGAAGACGAAATCAATGCGGTGCGAGGGAACACGTTGAAGATCATCAACGCATTGGCCGATGCCTTCGATTGCCGCGCGCGCAAATCCTCGCCTGTTGCGGGCCAGACATGGCGCGTCGGGAAAGCCATCAACGAAGCAGGTGACATTACGATCTACTTCCATCCGACGTTGCGGGCCGAACGGGATGCGACGGAGCTTTCGGCGGCCTTGGCCCAAGAGCCGGGATCAACATATCGGCTGATCCTGTCAGCGGCGGGCAAGCTGAAGGTCGCAGGAACAACAACTGTGCCTCTATTGGACGTGGTTGAACTCGATGTTTGTGGCGCGGGGTTTCGACGTGTTGCTGATCTGCGAGACTTGGTCGGCGCGCCGCGCAAGAATCTCGGTGGAGCACCCAACCGTTACGGCGAAACGCTCTCCGCATTGATTAGGCAGAGAATTGTCGACGGCAGTGCCTTAGATGGGCGAAATGAAGAGGCCCGCGCCGTCTTGTCAGTGTTCAAGCAGTCCAACCCGCTCCTGAACCCACCGTCACTGTCTTCCGTCCAAGACTACGTCACCAAGGTTCGCGCTGGGCAATAACTGGTCAGAAACCTCGCCTCTGTTTCTGCTCAGGTTGCGTCCGTCAAGGTTCACTCATGCTCTTACAAAGGAGAATGAGCCATGACGAGCCCAGTTGAACAGAACCTTCCGCAGCCTCCTATCGCTGTTTCGCCTGACGAGGCCGCGCGGCTCGCTAGTGTGGGGCGCACGACGCTCTATGCGGCCCTGGCAAAGGGCGATCTTCCCAGTATCAAGATCGGCACGCGCCGCCTGATCAGGGTGGACGCCATCCGCGATTGGCTGGCCCGCAACGAAACCGACTCCAAAGCATAGGGGCTGGTCATGCCGAAGTCAGCGCGCTTGACGGGTATCAAGTCGCTCCGCTGCTACACGATCCCAGAGGCAGCGGACGTGACTGGTGTTACGAACCAAACCATTCGTAAGTGGATCAAGCAGGGCTTGCCCGTCTTGGCCGCTGAGCGTCCTGCGCTTGTTCGCGGCGATGATTTGATTGCCTTCATCAAAAGGCAAAGAGCCGAACGGAAGATCGACCTGCTTGCTCACCAGTTCCTGTGTCTAAAGTGTAGCGCCGCACGCAACGCGGCAGGCGGTTTCGCGACCTGTCGACGGACGGGTCCGCGCATGTTTCTGCAAGCGATCTGCGAAAAATGTGATGGGGTGATGAACAAACCATTCGCCGAGTCGCGCCTGTCCGAACTGCGCAAAAATTTAGAACTGATCGACGATGGCTAGGCCGCATGCTCGGCGGTTCAGCCGCCAAAACTAGACAAGACCCTTCAACAAAGCAGGGGCAAGAATCGACATTAAGGTAGTGGACACATGCCCCCTTGAACTACCACGTCGCGCCCCGGTCCTTGATCCCATTTGTTCATCAGCAAATTCTCAGCAGTGAGGCACTAAGATGACTAAACGTCCGAACGAGAAAAATGAACGTACCAAGCGCGATTTTCTAAACTATCGCAAGCACGCAAAACAGCTTTCCGAGAAGACCCTCGACCGTGAGGTCGCCGCGCTCGAACGCTTCGATGTTTGGAACGGACGCAAGGATTTCGCAAAGTTTCACATCGATTGGGCGATGGGCTTTCGCGCGCATCTCGAACAGGCGAAGACCGCGCATGGCAAGCCTCTCGGCAAATCCACCCAGCGTGCGATCATCGCGACATTGCGCGAGTTTGTGATCTGGTTGTCTCAGCAAGATGGTTTCCGGCGGCGCATCAGGGTCGCGGATGCTGAATACTTCCGTTTGTCTTTGCGCGACGAGGCAGAGGCGCGTGCAGCTCCGGAACGGCCAGCGCCCAGCATCAAGCAGGCGCAACGCGCCTTAGCAACGATGCCCGAGGAAAACCCGCGTGACTTGCGCGACAAGGCAATCTTCGCCCTGCTTTGCCTCACAGGCATTCGGGTCGGTGCGCTAATCACGCTCAAGATCAAACATGTGGATCTTGAAGACAAGTCCGTGACGCAGAACCCGCGCGAAGTCGCTACCAAACGTGGCAAGTCCATCGTCACGTTCTTCAGTAAGGGATTCAAAGAGGCCGAAGAGGTGCTGGGCAAGTGGATGGCCTATCTGGACGAGGCAGCGCTCTATAGCCCCGATGATCCGCTGTTCCCGGCCACTGCGCTTGAAGCGGAAGGCACTGATGGTTTCAAGGTCAGCGGATTTCAGCGCCGGAACTGGACTACAACCGAACCGGTTCGCAGGCTCGTCAACGCCGCATTCAAGAACGCTGGTTTAGAAGCCTTTGGCCCGCACTCCTTTAGGCACATGCTGTCACGACACGTTGCCCGGAACTGCAACTCCGTCGCAGAATTGGTCGCGACATCACAGAATCTCGGCCACACCGATGTTCTGACGACTCTGCGCAGCTACGGACATATCAACCGCGACGACCAACGCAGGCTTGTGACGGGCGAAGAATCGGACGAATTGATCGAATGACCTCCAGTCCAACAGCGTCACTATGTGGGAACAAGTGTGGGAACGATGAGATCATGTCTCTAACTTTTTATTTTAAATCGTGTACTTGGGTGGATTCTGTGGCGGACTGGGGAGGATTCGAACCCCCGACCCCCTGATTCGTAGTCAGGTACTCTATCCAGCTGAGCTACCAATCCGCGTGTCGGCTGATTTAGACAAGCGGAACCCATGATGCAAGGGGTTAATGGGGATTCTTTTGTTACTCTGCGGCAGGGGCCAGCGCGGCGTCCTCTTTCGGTAGAGTGATCAGAAAGGTCGTGCCGGTTTTGTCGGTCCGTTGCAACTCCAGCCGCCCGCCATGGCCGCGGATCAGGTCGGCGGCGATCACGAGGCCGAGGCCGGAGCCACCCTTGCGGACACCTCCCTGAAACGGTTGAAACAGGTGCTCTTGTGCCTTTTGAGGCAGGCCCGGCCCGGTATCGGTGATCGTCAGTTGCCAGCTTTGATCGTCCTCGGTTGCGATGAGGCCGATTTCACCCGGTTCGCCTGTCGCCATAATCGCCTGCCGCGCGTTGCGGACGAGGTTGAAGATCACGCGGAAAAGCTGCTCGCCATCGGCGCGCAGGTTCATCGTCATCGGGATGTCTTCGGCGAATGAGAGCGGATAGTCCGTCACAGCGAGCCGCTCACTGTCGATCACATCGTTCACGATCTGTGACAGGTTCACCCGGTTCAGCGTCGGCGCAGGCTCATCCACTCGGCCAAAGGCCAGCGTGGTTTCGCAGAGGTTTACCGCGCGCGTAATCGAATTCACGAGTTTCGGCGCCATGCGTTTGACGAGCGGATCGTCAGAGGACTCAATCCGGTCTGTGAATAACTGCGCCGAGGTCAGGATGTTGCGGAGATCGTGGCTGACCTTGGCGACAGCGCCCCCAAGTTGGGCCAGCCGCTCTTTCTGTTTCAGTGCGCCCGTCAGTTGCGTCTGCATCATCTGCAGCGACTCTTCGGCGTCGCGTAACTCTTTGACCCCGGCAGAGGGCTGGATGATCTGGCGGGCATCTTCGGGCGCCTTGGCATAGGCTTGCATGTGATCGACAACACCCTTGATCGGGCGGACAAGCAGGATTTGTACGGACAGGAACAAGAGGCTCGCCGTGATGATCGAGATGAAAGCGGACAAGATCAGGATGTTGCGTCCATAGGCCAAAAGCGCATCGCGCAGCGGCATCTCGTCCATCGTGATTTCAATGAGCAGCCCACCATCGCGAACAGGGTTGCCAATCACACGGATGATCCGGTCTTCGGTATCGATCAACGTGCGCAAAGCATCGGTGATCAGCGTCATACTGCTGGGGTCGCGCATGTCGTAGGTTGCGGTGATAGGCGAGGGGATCGGCGAGGAAAGCGCCAATTGCCGGATCTCATCGCGGCGCAGGACCACGTTGTAAACTTCGGCATTCTCCAAAAGCTCCGCCTCTAGCGCGGGGCTGATCATGTCATCCGCCTCAAGGGCCAATGACGCGATCTGTGCTCTCTCAAGCCGGGCCAGCAGGTAATCCTCGCGGAACCGCGCGACCGATGGCACAAAGATGAAAATCTCGGCCAGCATCACGAAGATCACCGTGAGGATCAGAAAGCGACCTGAAAGAGAGTTTGCCATATTTCCCCGTTACACTTAGGGCAGCCAGCGCTGCACAAAGCCGACGACCCGCTTGACGGTCGGGTTGTCGAATAGCCTTGGACTAAAATAAGCACCAGCGGCGCGTTTGTTAACCTCACTTACGGTCGGGTAGGGCACGACAGTATTGGCGATGGCCGACATCTTCATCTTGTTGGCGATGGCCATGGCCCACATGCCGATCAGCTCGCCCGCCATGTGCCCTGCGATTGAGGCGCCGACAGGTTTGCCTTTGACCACCATCACCTTGATCAGGCCCTTGGTTTTGCGCTCGGCGATCAGGCGGTCATTGTGGTGGAATTCGAAGCGGACGACCTCAACACTGGCGCCGAATTTCTTGCTTGCCTGCGCCTCGGTCAGGCCGACCTGTGCGAGCTCAGGGTCCGTGTATGTGGCCCAGGGAATGTGATCGGTCCGCTGCTTGGAGGGCAGGCCGAAGAGCATCGATCGGATCAGCACACCGGCATGATAGCCGGCCACATGGGTGAATTGCAGGCCACCGACCACATCACCCGCCGCATAGACCTTTTTGTTGGTGACCGACCGCAGATCGGGCCCGACCTTCAGGCCGGTCCGGTCATGGGCGATGCCGCCCGCATCCAGATCAAGCTTGTCGATATTCACCTTGCGCCCAACCGCCATCAGCAGGTGAGAGCCGGTGAAATCGCCCTTGGGCGTATGCACGGTGATCTCGCCATCCTTGCCGCTGATCTTTTCGGCCTGCGCCTCTTCGACGATATTGATGCCTTCGGCGCGCAGGTTTTCCAGCACAATCTCGGCCATCTCAGGATCGTCCTTGCCCAGTGCATTCATGCCTTCGATCACCGTCACCTCACAGCCCAGACGCCTATGCGCCTGTGCCATTTCCATGCCGATAGGGCCGCCACCGATGACGATTAGGTGCTTGGGCTTTTCGCGCAGATCGAAGATGTTTTCGTTGGTGTAGTAGGTAACGTCTTCGATGCCGGGGATGGGCGGGACGAAGGGGCCGGAGCCAGTGGCGACGACGAAACGACGTGCTTCGATGATATTGTCACCTGCCTGCACTTCGGTCTTTGAGATGAAGGTGCCGAATTCCTCGATCACCTGAACGCCCAGACCTTCAAACCGTTCGACGCTATCGACCGGGGCGATCGTTGCAATCACGTCATGCACGTGGTCCTTGGCGGCTGCATAATCGACCTTTGGGGCAACCTCACCCACACCCAGCTTTTCGCCGTGGGACATCGCATATGCTTGTTTGGCCGAGGCAATCAGCGCCTTTGAGGGAACGCAGCCATAGTTCAGGCAATCGCCGCCCATCTTGTGACCTTCCAGCAGGACCACCTTGGCCCCCATCTGGACGGCACCGGCTGCGATGGACAGCCCGCCGGAACCGCCGCCGATAATGCAGATATCTGTCTTGATGCGGTTCATGACTTACAGACCTTTCTTGCCGCGCACGGCCTTGATGACGATGGGAAGTGCGGCCAGGGCACAAAGGCCGAGGATTGGCAGCAGGATGGCAGGCTCAAAGATAATGCCGAGGTTCGGGGTCTCACCACGGGCGAACACTTCACCAAGGCCAGCACCGACAGAGGTGTAGACGACCGCACCAGGGATAATGCCCAGGAAGGTGGACACAGCAAAGCGGAAGAGCGGCACGCCGACCAGCGCGGGCACCAGATTGGCGACAAAAAACGGCACAGCTGGGACCAGACGGATCAGGAACAGCATCTCCCACTGATTGTTGTCGATGCCTTCCTTGATCTTCTTCACTGCCCCTTCAGAGCTTTCCATCTTGGCGGCCAGTTTCTCGCCCAGACCCCAGCGGGCGGCGAGGAAGATACCGATGGCACCAAGTGTTGCGCCGGTGATGTTGAAAAGCGCCCCAGGGAAGGTCGCGAACAGGAAACCACCGGTCAGTGTGGCGATGGTTGCACCGGGCAGTGAGAAGGCGACGATCACCACATAGGCCAGGATGAAGACCAGAACCGTCAAAAGATAATTGTCATCGCGAAACCCGATCAGCGCCTCGCGATTTTCGGCAAGTGCTTCAAAAGAAAGGTAATCGCGCAGGTAGATCGCCCCCAGCACGGCGACGACGATAATCGTCAGCAGGGGTAAATTGCGCAAAAGCGGGTTGGCGGGTTTGTCGGTCATCTCGGTCATCTTTCGGGGTCCTATGGGCGAATGGGTTCAGATTTGGTGTTGCAGGTTAGATGGACGGAAGGCCGCGTTCGCGATACCCACCTCACGCCCCATTGATAGGAAACGGGTCTGATGTTTCAGTTTACGGGGGGCTGATCACGGAACTTGTAACATTTGGAAGCCGCATCAGGCGCGGATTGTTGCAATTCCGCCCCGTCATCCGCGTTGACATGAGGCATGCATGCCTCTAAACGGCAGGTCTGAAATGTAGATCGGCTTCGAATCCCTCGCTCGGATTTGGCTATATGAACCGGAGAGTTTGCGATGAAGCGCACGTTCCAACCATCCAACCGGGTTCGCAAGAACCGCCACGGGTTCCGCGCACGCATGGCCACCAAGGCCGGGCGCAAGATCCTGAATGCACGCCGCGCAAAAGGCCGTGCCAAGCTGAGCGCGTAAGCGCGCCCAGTCTCTTGACCGTTTTGAAACCGCCGGTGGGTCCCGATGGCACACCGGCGGTTTCCGTTTGTTTGCAGGTCCTCAAAAAACGTGCTGATTTCATCCGCGCGTCACACGGGCGGCGCTTTGGCACCTCCGGCATTCATCTGCAGGCCCGCAAACGGTCTGAGGGCCAGGCACAGGGCATCCGCGTCGGCTTCACCTGTTCCAAGAAGGTCGGCAATGCCGTTGCCCGCAACCGTGCGAAACGGCGCTTGCGCGAGGTCGCGCGGCTGGTGCTGCCGTCCCATGGGCGCGAGGGCTGGGATTATGTGCTGGTTGGTCGGAAAGATGTGACGGCCAGCCAGCCATTTGATACGCTCATCGCAGATCTCAAACGTGCCCTGACGAAGGTACATGGATGACACCGCTGGCCTATATCGTCTCTTTGCCCGTGCGCGCCTACCGGCTGATCGGCTCACCATGGGTCGGGCATGGCTGCCGGTTTCAACCAACCTGCTCGGCCTATGCGCTGGAAGCGCTCGAAAAGCACGGCGCGATCAAGGGCAGTTGGCTCGCCATCCGCCGCATCGGACGCTGCCACCCGTGGGGCGGGTCGGGTATTGATAACGTTCCGGACTAAAGACTTTTCGTAACGAAAAGTCTTTCGCGGATCAGAATTTTGGCCGAAATTCTGATCTACAACTTTTCAAATGATATCGTCACGGTGCCTATATCCAGACCGAAACGCTTGACATAGGCAAGGTTCAGCAGCCGGTCCTCGGACAAAAGCCACATCCAATCATCGAAACTGACCCGCAGCGTTTCAGTCTCGCCGGAGGCCGAGGGGATCGGCAGATCAATCGTGTAGACCCAGTTGAACCGGTTGTCCTGCTCTTGCCCCGTGGCCTGCCCAATCACACCGGGGGCGGTGCCGACCCAACTGTCCGGCCCGGTCTTGGTCAGTGTCCAGATCCGCTGCTCGGTCGATCCATCCTCATAAACGAAATCCTCAACCAGCCGCAGCCGCTCACCGTCCCAATCGCCCTCAATGGTCACCACGAAACTGCGACGAACCGTTCCTAGGATATCCTGAAACTGGCCATAGGCGACCAGCTCGCCGTCAAAGAACTCCTCAAGGTTCAGCTTGCGGTCGCTCAGGCTGGGGTCATCAAATGACGGTTTGCCGGTGCAGGCAGCAAGAAAAACAAGGGCAGCGGCTAGGATCAGACGCATCATATCCTCCAAACATTTTATCTCATACGCAGGGGCGGGAGGATTGGATGGGCTCTAGGCAGGTCATCACTCATCTGGCATATGCACGCCATGCTGGATGAAACAGAGATACACCCGCTTTTCCATGGTGCCCCGTCGACAACGGAGTTTAAGAAGCTGCGCAAACGCATCGTGCGCCATACCCGCGAGGCGATTGAGCAATACGGGATGGTTGAGCGGGATGCACGATGGCTCGTTTGCCTCTCGGGCGGCAAAGACAGCTACACGCTGCTTGCGGCCCTTTACGAGTTGAAATGGCGCGGCCTGCTTCCGGTCGATCTGATCGCCTGCAATCTGGATCAGGGCCAGCCGGGGTTTCCGGCGACGGTCCTACCGGAATTCCTCGAAAAGATGGGTGTGCCGCACCGGATCGAATATCAGGACACCTATTCCATCGTGATGGATAAAGTGCCCGAAGGTCGCACCTATTGCGCGCTGTGTTCCCGTCTGCGGCGTGGCAACCTCTACCGGATCGCGCGGGAAGAGGGGTGTTCAGCCGTCGTGCTGGGCCATCACCGCGACGATATTCTTGAGACATTCTTCATGAACCTCTTTCACGGCGGGCGGCTCGCGACAATGCCGCCCAAGCTCGTCAATGAGGAGGGGGATCTCTTCGTCTATCGTCCGCTGGCCCATGTGGCCGAGACGGATTGCGAGAGATTTGCGAAATCAATGAACTATCCGATTATCCCTTGTGATCTTTGCGGCTCGCAGGACGGATTGCAGCGCCAGCAGGTCAAACAAATCCTCGACGGGTGGGAGAAAAACAGCCCCGGGCGGCGCCAGGTCATGTTCCGCGCGCTGATGAATGCGCGGCCCTCGCATCTGCTTGATCCCGGCTTGTTTGATTTTGCCGGTCTCACACGTGCCGCCGGGCCATGGGATAGCGGCGATGCAGTCTAAGGCCTGCCTGCTATCGCAAATCAACGGGCATGATATCGCCTAACAGCGGCGGAACGTGCAGTTGTGAAACCTATCGCAGGGGTGCAAAGACGCCCCGAAACCCATAGGTAAGACATATGAGCAAACGTATCCTCTATCTAGCCATGTCTCTGATGCTGGCTTTTTACGCAGGTGCTGCTTCGGCGCAGCAGCTGTCACTTGCCCAGATTTCGCAGTATCTGAATGGACTACAGACCGCGCGAGGCGGTTTTACCCAGATCAATCAGGACGGCACGCTGTCGACTGGGCAGATTTTCATAAAACGCCCAGGGCGTATCCGCTTTGAATACAACCCGCCCAATGAGGCGTTGGTGCTGGCCAGTGGTGGACAATTGGCCGTGTTTGATCCGCGATCCAACGTTCCACCAGACCGGTTCCCCCTGAACCAGACACCCTTGGGCATTATTCTGCAGGACAACGTGAATCTCGGGCGGGAACGTATGGTGACCAATCAAACCTCGGACGGCACGACAACCACGATCACCGCGCAAGACCCGGACAATCCGCAATACGGTAACATTCAGCTTGTGTTCACGGCCAACCCGATTGAGCTACGCCAGTGGATCGTGACCGATGAGTTTGGCACTCAGACCACGGTCATCATGAATGATCTGGTGACCGGCGGCAGCATTCGCGATCAACGCTTCAACATCATCTCGGAAATGCGTGACCGCGGGTTCTGAGGCGACATGTCGAACAGACAAAAGATGCTCTTCAGCGTCGCGCGGTCACTGCTAGGATAACGGGCTGGCGAAGCAGGTGACACTCTATAGATGGGCGCGTGCTGGACACCGGGCGCGCTATCTTGCATGCAAATGTACGAATAAGAATTGGCACAGGCGCTGTCAGGGCCTCTATTCATCTGCGAAATGCGGGAGCCACCAACCTATTTGGTCACAAAGTCAAAGACGGTTGAGCGAGACGAAGTGAGCTTTCGCCGCAGATGCGCCAAGGTCGGCTCTTGGTTCCCGAACTCTTGTCTGCGCGGGTAGAGATTCATTCTCTTGTCGCGCGCCATCGCTCAACGCAAAGTGCTGGTAAAGTTACAATCGCAAAAGAAGATATCTGATGGGCGCATGGGGTGACGGCCTGTATTCGAATGATGATGCAGCTGATTTCGTAGATCTCATTCGCGCCGTATTGAGATTGCCAAAGCCTGTTGATGAGCTGGTGGACCTGTTGGTCGATGAAGCTAAAGACGCGATGGAACATCCAATTCTTTCAGTGCTGATTATGGCAGATCAGTTTGAGAGGCGGGGTATTCGTCACCCAAAAACCTACGCCGAGGCGATCAAAGTGCTGGAATTTGGCAGTGACATCAAGATATTGCAGGAAGCTGAGATGGATGAGAAAGGCGTCAGGTCTCGCAAGAAGTCCAATTCAAAGATCTTGGATCGCTTAAGAAATCCTCGTCCAGAAAAGCCACGTAAAACACTGACAAAACCGCAACCGGCCGTCGTGTCAGCGGGTGACTACGTACGCTTCCCAACCCAACTTCGTGGATCGCGCAACCCTTACTTTCCGCCCGGACGTGAGGATTTTGAACCTGACGGTTGGGGCATCGTTCAAGTCCACGATGTGGGCTGGGAGTTCGACTACCTGAATTGGATAAAGCTGGTCCGACTCAAATGGGACAGTCAGCAGCCTCCAAGTGCGCAGGATGCGGAAAACGCTCCACCTGTTGATAATCTCGTTTTTGGAACCCTGTCTCCAAGTCACTTCAAGCGCATGGAGATGGAAATCATTGGCAACAGCCCCCCGCGCTTGGATGCCACCCCGCCTGGTTCCGGCGAGCGCACCGCACGCTTCGTGACCTTAAATGATATTTCAATCGGCAACCTGCTTTTGGGATACGCATAAATCTGACGCCGAAACAGAGTTTCATGCAGTATGCAGCATCACGTACTTTGGGCTCGTTCCCGCCATTGGGCCGGACCGAACAAACGCAGCGTTGGCCCTTAAACTTGAGAGCAATACGCAAAGGAAGGCCCCGGCATTGCCGGTGCCTTTTGTTTTCAGATTTTACCGCAAGAGCGCAATTGCGTGTCATACATGGTCGCCCGCGCCTCAACTTCGCCCGCGATCCGGATCAGCCAGCTTTTTGACCGCCACGTGCCGCGCTTAAACCCGGTGCGTCCGTCGTGATAGGCCAGATACTGATTGCGCGTATCGGTGATCGGCACGCCAGTCTCTTCCACTGTCAGGGTCATGTACCAGCCCATGAAATCGGTCGCGTCGTAGATATCCTCCCTGCTGGCGCGGCGACTGCCGCGTGCGTCCAGGTACTCTTCCCAGGTCCCGTCCAGCGCCTGACTGTAGCCGAGCGCCGATGATTGCCGGCCCACCGGGATCACCCCCAGCGCATAACGATGCGGCGGGCGGATATCGCCGATGAATTTGCTTTCCTGATAGATGATCGCCATCAGCGACGGAACGGGCACGCCGTAACGCCGCTCCACCTGCCGGAATGCACGAAGGTAGTCGGGGCGCTCTACCACGATGCTGCAAGCGTTATCGAGGTCCCGCGGGGCCGAAAAGTCCCGCTGGCTGGACCCGCAACTGCCCAAGATCAGCACACATGCCAAGGCGCGAAAGATACTGCTCATCTGCCTCTCGCTTTTTGTTTTTTCGCAACATAGCGCTTCAGGCGCGATGTGGGAATCCCAAAGCCGCGGTTTTCAGATCACAAATGCAAGGATCAGCGGCAAAAAGAGCACGGACAAAAGCGTTGAGGTCACCACCAGCCCCGCGACGGGCTGCGCATCGGCGCCGTATTTCTCGGCCAAAAGATAGGATGTGACCGCCACCGGCGTTGCAATCTGCAGGATCAGGATCGCGGCCGCGACCGGGTCCAGCCCAAACCAGTTGGCCACAGCCCACGCGGCGGCCACACAGATGACAACCTTCGCCAGCGACAGCCAGACAGCTTGCGCAATCGCCTTGGTTTCAAGCCGCGCGACGGCAACGCCAAGCGTAATCAGCATCATGGGAATCGCCATCTGGCCGATCAAATCTAGGGCGTTCGTCAGGAATTCAGGCGTTTCCCAGCCCTGCCAAAGGAAAAGCGCGCCGAGTAACGTTGTCGCAACCAGCGGTTCTTGGCCGACACGTTTTAGTGATCCTTCACCGGCCACCATCCAGATTCCGATGGTGAATGAAAGGATGGCCATGACGGCAAAAACGACCACCGCATAGCCCAGACCAATCTCACCAAACGCGAAAAGCGCGAGCGGCAAGCCAAGGTTGCCGGTATTGCCGAAAATCAGCGGGGCGAGGTAGGTCTGTACGTTCAGCCCCGTCACCTTGACCAGAACGAAAGCGCCAATCATTACAAGCCCATAGGCCGAAAAGGTTGCCAGCGACAACGCGGCCAGCGCTTCTGGTGCGACCTCGGTTTGCATCAGGGCCACAAAGATCAAACAGGGCACTGCAAGCGTCATCGCCATCCGCGTGATGAACGCGATCGGATAGTCGAAACCAAGCTTCACCCATGTGAAACCGACCGCCCCTAGAATGAAAACAGGTGCCGTAATATTCAGCACTGTCAGAGCGAGGTCCACAAACTGTTTCCTTTATTTCTTTGGCGCCAACGTAGACTTTGCATCTGCAGCGGACATATATAAAGGATGGGGTTAGTGAAATGTTTAAAACGCACGCGAAATACCATCTGGGCCAAGTCGTCCGTCACAGAAAGCATCCTTTTCGCGGGGTGATTTTTGACGTGGATGCGATGTTTTCGAACACCGACGCCTGGTACAACGCGATCCCCGAAGACAGCCGCCCAAAGAAGGACCAGCCGTTTTATCACCTGCTCGCCGAGAATGAGCAGAGCTTTTACGTTGCTTACGTGTCCGAACAGAACCTCGTCGCCGACTATTCGGGCGAACCGGTGGATCACCCGGACCTGCCAGACCTCTTCGGTCCGTTCGAGGATGGGCAATATCCCTTACAAGTGCAACTGAACTAATCGGCGGACACGTCCTGTCGGATCACGCCCAGACCTTCGATTTCTGCTTCCACCACATCACCAGCTTTCAGGAATTTTTGCGGTTTCATACCGCCGCCCACGCCCGGCGGCGTGCCCGTCAGGATGATGTCGCCGGGATGCAGAGTCAGAAACCGGCTGATGTGTGCCACAATCTGCGGCACCGAAAAAACCATCGTCTTCGTACTGCCATTCTGCATCGTCGCCCCGTTGACCTTCAATGACAGCGCAAGGTTCAGCGTATCCGCAATCTCATCCCGCGTCGCGAGATACGGGCCGAGTGGCGCGAAACTGTCGGCGGACTTGCCCTTGACCCACTGCCCACCGAAATCCATCTGGAAACTCCGCTCTGAGACGTCGTTGGCGACGCAATAGCCCGCAACATGGTCCAGCGCTGTCTCTTCGCTGACATGCTTGGCAGTGGTACCGATGATGACACCCAATTCTACCTCCCAGTCTGTCTTGGTCGAGCCCTTGGGCAGGATGATCGGATCGGTTGCGCCGCTCGCCGCACAGGCCTTCATGAACAGGATCGGGTGCTCCGGCACATCCAGCCCCATTTCGGCGGCATGGTCGTAGTAATTCAGACCGATGCAAAAGATCCGCCCCACATCGCGCAGGAACGGTGCCAATCGGCCAAAGATCACCGGACAGGTCGCCAGATCAACCGAGCCTAGAGCTGTGATCGCCTCCGGCGTGATCTGCGCGCTGTCGATATCCAACACAATGGCCGAAAGGTCCCGAAACGCCCCCGCGCTATCCACAGCAGCAGGCTTGATCCCGTCATCCGTTCTGATCCGGCAAAGCTTCATGGGCGTGTCGTCCTTTCTGGCCCTAGTCAACACCGCTCACCATGTTACATCGTGGCCGGAACGAAAAGGATGATCTGAGATGCTTGTTGTTGTTTCTCCTGCAAAATCGCTCGATATGGCTCCGGTGGAGATCGCGGCCACAGCGCCCGTGTTTCAGGACGACGCGGTGCGGTTGTCCAAGACCGCGCAGAACCTGACGCTGAAGCAGCTCAAAGGCCTGATGGACATCTCCGACGATCTTGCGCGCCTGAACCGCGACCGGTTTCGCGCCTTCGCGGCAGAACCCGCGCCAGAGGCTATAAAACCCGCCGCCCTCGCGTTCAACGGCGACACCTATCAGGGGCTAGAGGCCAAGACCCTCTCCGCCGATGATCTCGCCTGGGCCCAGGACCATCTGCGCATCCTGTCGGGTCTTTACGGCCTTCTGCGTCCTCTTGATGCGATTCAACCCTACCGTCTGGAAATGGGGAGCAAGCTGAAAACCCGGCGCGGCAAATCGCTTTATGATTATTGGGGTGACACGATTGCCAAGGCGCTGAATGCACAGGCCACTGCACAAGGCACCGATACGCTCGTCAATTGCGCGAGCCAAGAGTATTTCGGCGCCGCCGACCGCAAGACGCTGAAATTGCGGGTGATCACACCGACCTTCATGGAACTCAAAGACGACAAGCCGCGCATTGTCAGCTTCTTCGCCAAACGCGCCCGTGGTGCGATGGCCCGCTTTATCATCGAGAATCGGCTAACCGAGGCCGACGCGATCAAAGACTTCCACACCGGTGGTTATGCTTTTGACTCCGACTTGTCCGAAGGCGACAAATGGGTCTTCCTGCGGGACTATCCGGAGGCGGCTTGACGACTGGCACGGTCAGCAAAACCCCAGCGGAGCGCGCGCTTTCCCTGTAGGGAAGGAAGGTTCCGCGCTCAGGGCTTGTCGGCGATCTCGACAATCGGCGCGGGCGCGATATTCAGAAACAGATCGGCCACGACATGCGCATCGTCACCGGGCGATACCCGGTCGCTGTAAAGCGCTTCAAGCAAACGAAAATCCGGATCGCGGTTCTCGCGCACGGCACCTGTATTGTCGAAGGTAAAGACCGATGACCCTTGGCTGTCATTCAAAAGTCCCAAGGTCTGTAGAAACTCTTCATAAATGCACTCGGCAATCGGCGTCGCCGCATCATTGTTGATAAAGATAAAGCCCGCGCGCAGCTCATCATTCTTGGACATCAGATTGAAATAGCAGCGAGTCTCGGTCCCTTCGGCGAATTGCCGGCTCAGCCGTCTGGTGCTTTGCGTCAATGCACCCAGCGTAATCCCGTCTTCAAGGCCGGTCAGAAAGATAAAGATGCTGCCGGTCAGCGAGACATCGTCCGTCTCATCCTCACCGCGCAGGATCGCGTTCACGATGGACCCTTCAACACCGTCAAAATCCTGGCGCGGCATCCGGAATTGCGTGTTGCCCGCCAGACGGCGGTTGAACTGGGACAGATCAAAGAACTCAACCTCGCCCACACCGGGGAAATTCGGCACCCGCGCATTGACCATCTCGACCAGCCCGTTGATCTGGTCCTGATAGGCCTCGCCATCATGTATCACCGTCACTTTCGGCGAATAGGCCCAGCGGCGTACGGTGCCGCGTTCTGACGCGATGATTTCAACAACCTGGTCGTAAATCGGTTTTTCCTGTGTCTGCGCTGCTGCAGGCAGGGCGAAGAAACACATTGCGGAGAGTGCGAATAGTCGAAAAATAGGCGTCATGGCGTCCTTCTTTGTCAATCGCTGGATCCACCCCGTGCGGATAGTATTCGTGGATAAAGCTGACAAATCGAGCGGTTTGTTGCTCAAATTAGGGCAAATTTAAATCAGGGCTTTGTGACGTGTCTTGCAGGCAACAAAGGGCGTGAAGAGATGAAGGTCGCGATCATCGGGCAGGGGGCGATTGCCCAATATGTGCGCAAACATGTGACGGCAGAGGCAATAACGGAGGTCGCGCAGATTGTCCGCAAGGGTAAGGAGCGGGCAGGGGACGTCCCGCATGTGTCTGACCTGAATGATCTGCCGGAGGTCCCCGATCTGATCGTCGATTGCGCCGGGCATAGCGCGCTGGCGCAGCATGGGCCAACGGCGCTTTCGCGTGGCATTGACGTGCTGACCGTCTCGCTCGGGGCATTGGCGGATGCGGCGCTGGCGACGGAATTGGAGCAGGCGGCCATCCGGGGCGGCGCACGGCTGCATCTGACAAGCGGCGCGATTGGTGGGCTGGACGTCTTGCGCGCGGCCCGGGTCAAGGGCTTGGCAGAAGTCACCTATACCGGCCGCAAACCGCCGAAAGGTTGGGTGGGGTCACCGGCAGAGGACGTGCTTGATCTGCCGTCGCTCACAACACCGGCGACACATTTCGGCGGCACCGCCCGCGAAGCCGCGTTGCGCTATCCCAAGAACGCCAATGTGGCGGCGGCGGTTGCATTGGCGGGGCTTGGCTTCGACCGGACCCGCGTGACGCTCATCGCTGATCCGCAAATCTCCACCAATATCCATCAGATCACGGCCAAAGGCGCCTTTGGCAGCTTCGACATCACGATCTCCGGCAACAGCTTGCCTGACAACCCGCGCAGTTCCGCGCTCGCCGCAATGAGTGTTGTCGCTGATCTGGCCGAGCGGAAGCGACCTATTGGCTTCTGATCAAATACTCTCAATCGCCAGTGCGATCCCCTGACCGCCGCCGATGCACATCGTGATCAGCGCGCGTTTGCCCTCAATGCGCTCCAACTCATACATCGCTTTGACCGTGATGATGGCACCCGTGGCCCCCACCGGGTGGCCAAGCGCAATCGCGCCACCATTGGGGTTCACGCGGGCGGGGTCGAAGCCCAGCTCTTTGCTCACGGCGAGCGCCTGCGCGGCGAAAGCCTCATTCGACTCGATCACATCGAAATCGTCGACCGTCAGCTTGAGTTTCATCAGAAGGTTCGCGACCGCCGGAACAGGCCCGATCCCCATCACCTCTGGCCGAACGCCCGCATGGGCATAGCCAAGCACCCGGAACTTCGGTGTGAGCCCAGCATTCTCTGCCGCATCCGCTGTGGCCAGAACGACAGCTGCCGCCCCGTCGTTGAGGCCGGACGCATTGCCCGCCGTGACCGATCCGTCCTTCTGAAAGACTGGACGCAGTCCCGCCAATGCCTCGGCTGTGGTCGCCTTCGGGTGCTCGTCCTGCACGAAATCCACCATCTCTCGGCGTTTCTTGACCGGGACGGGGACGATCTGTTCCTCAAAATAACCAGCAGAGATCGCAGCGGCGGCCCGTTCCTGGCTTTGCAGGGCAAAAGCGTCCTGTTCTTCGCGCGTCACCTGATGCTCCGCCGCGACATTTTCCGCCGTGACACCCATATGCCCGGTGCCGAAGGGGCAGTTGAGTGCACCCAGCATCATGTCCTGCGTTTTGATGTCACCCATCTTCGCGCCCCAGCGCTGGTCCGAGATGATGAACGGCGAGCGGCTCATATTCTCGGACCCGCCTGCGAGGCCAAACTCCGCATCGCCCAGTTGCAGCGATTGGACGACCGAGACAATCGCCTGCACGCCAGAGCCGCAAAGCCGGTTGACGTTCATCGCGGGCGTCGTCTCTGGCACGCCCGCATTCATTGCGGCGACGCGGCTGACATACATATCCTTGGGCTCTGTGTTGATCACATGCCCCATCGCGACATGGCCGATCTGCGCGCCCTCGACGCCGCTACGCTCCAGCGCACCCTTGCCTGCAATGGTGCCCAACTCAATCGGCGTTGTGCCCGCCAAGGCCCCGCCAAAGGTGCCAATAGCCGTCCGCGCGCCGCCCAGAATAACGATATCGGTCATCCGTTCCTCCCTGATTTTTCGCCACCACCTTAACCGCGCAGTCGAAGAGGAACAGCAAAACGTGACGGCATGGTAATCTTGAAATGGCGGCTTTTGATCACATGTGTATACTGTAGTATACATTATGCGGGAGAGTCATGCTTCAGGACGTTGCTGCGCAAAACTTTGTTGTCGTCGTCATTGTCTTTGTTGTGGTTGTTTGGGTGCTTATCCGGGGTACAGGCAAAGGTCGGCATGACCCCGATCAGCGAGATAAGAAAGGACATGACGATGATCACAGCACTTGATCATATCCAACTCGCCTTGCCCGAAGGGTCAGAAGATGATCTGCGCGCGTTTTACTGCGACTATCTGGGCATGGTCGAAATACCCAAACCAGCGCCCCTTGCGGCGCGCGGCGGATTTTGGGCCCGGGCCGGACAGCTTGAAGTGCATTTTGGTGTTGATCCCGATTTTCAACCCGCAAGGAAGGCGCATCCGGCCTTCATGGTGGCAAATCTAGACGATCTTGCCCGTGATTTTACTGATGCTGGTTATGAAATCACTTGGGATACGGCACTTCCCGATGTCAAAAGATGCTTTACACATGACCCCGTGGGCAACCGTGTCGAGTTGATTGCGCAGAGTTGATGCATGCTGAATTCTGAAACCCTTCCCTGGCTGATCCTGGGGCTTTTGATTTTGGGCGGCTACGCGCTGCACAAGCGCAAGAAGACCGACCGTTTCTCGCTCCTTGATGCACTTTTCGGCTGGATTGTTGAGATTTTCACCGGGCGCGAAAGCACGTATAGCGATAAGCCGCGCAAACGGCGCGGCCCCGATATGGCCTTCAGCGCCGGGCGCGACCCGGCCCATCAGAATACCCGGTTGCGCCAGATTTTCATTCCCATGGAACCGCATGAAGAAGAGGCTTTGCGTGCCTTCTACCTTGGCATCTTGGGCCTTGACGAGATGCGCCCGCCCAATTCCCATCTGGGGCAGGACGGGTTCTGGGCGGTGTCCGGCACCCGCCAGATCTATCTGGGCACCATGCCGGATTTCGCCTTTGACCGCGCATCGCTGCCCGCCTTTCCCTTGCGCAACATCCATGATGTGGCGGATCGCTTGACGACGGACGGATATGACACCGCGTGGGACCGCAGTGAGCAATTCGTCGATAAGCTGATCGTCATGGACCCTGCAGGGAATCAGATCGCCCTGATCCCTACCTAAGCCCCGTGCATTTTCGCCGCAGCCGTTTCCTTTGGCGCGCGCTGTGTTAGGTCTTGCGCCATGTTGTTGGTCGCTGAAAACATTCACAAAACCTATGCCACAGCCGACGGCCCGTTTGAGGTGCTGCGCGGCGTTGATCTGCGCCTCGATAAGGGAGAGACGCTGGCCCTGACGGGGGAGTCCGGCAGCGGTAAAAGCACGCTTTTACATCTGATTGGCGGGCTCGACACGCCTGATCAGGGGACCATCGCGCTCGATGGTAAGAATATCGCAAGGCTTGACGACAATGGACGTGCCGCCTTGCGGCGCGGGACGGTTGGTGTTGTCTTTCAGCAGTTTAATCTGATCCCCAGTCTGAAAGTGGTAGACAACATCGCGTTTCAGGCCCGGCTTGCCGATGCGCATGATCCCGATTGGGCGGCGCATCTCGCCTCGGAGATGGGGCTGAACGATCACCTGAACAAATATCCCGAGCAGCTCTCGGGCGGGCAGCAGCAGCGCGTGGCGATTGCGCGGACCCTGGCGCCACGTCCGCGGCTGGTGCTGGCAGATGAGCCGACGGGCAATTTGGACGAAGACACCGCAGCCATCGTGATGGACCTGATGCTGGAGCTTGTGGCGGCATCCGGCGCGGGCCTGCTGATGGTGACCCATTCGCAGGCTCTTGCGGCGCGCCTGTCACGGCGGCTGCATCTGAAAGCCGGGCAGATCACATGACGGTGGTCACCCTGCAAGTACTGTTGTCGCATTGGTGGCGCAATCCGCTGCAGCTTTTCACGCTTTTGGCGGGGCTGGCGCTGGCCACAGCACTCTGGTCCGGGGTGCAGGCTGTGAATGCCGAGGCGCGGGCGAGCTATGATGCCGCCGCCGCCACATTGGGCGAAGGGCGATACGACCGCCTGATCCGGGCGGATGGCCAGCCGATGGCGCAATCGACATATATCGCGCTGAGGCGCGCCGGTTGGCTGGTTAGCCCTGTGGTGCAGGGGCGGTATCAAGGCGTGCGGATTATCGGCGTGGATGTCCTGACGGCGCCTGGGGGGCTTGCCCCTGCGCGTTCGGAGGGTCGGACTAGTATCGGCGCTTTTCTGGCAGGTGGCGGGCAGTTCTTTGCGAATGCAGAGACGGTGGCGCGACTGTCGGAACTCGACGTCGCCCTTTCCCCCGATATCGCACCGAACACCGCCATCTCGGATATCGGCGTGGCGCAACAATTGTTGGGCAAAGAGGACCTGATCGACAGCCTGATCGTGCTGCCGCGACAGCCGAAAACGCAAGCCGAACTGGCCATTGTTGCGCCAGAACTGACCCGGCAACAGGCACAGACGGGCACCGATATCGGGCGGCTTACGGACAGCTTTCACCTGAACCTGACGGCCTTTGGGCTTTTGTCATTTGCGGTGGGGATTTTCATTGTGCACGGCGCGATTGGGCTCGCTTTTGAACAAAGGCGGCCCGTCGTGCGCACGTTGCGCGCGCTGGGTCTGCCGCTGGGTCGGTTGATCGTGCTGATGGCGGCGGAACTGATGCTCTTTGCCCTTGTGGCGGGCGGGATTGGGGTGGCGTTGGGCTATGTGATCGCTGCGCTGTTGCTGCCGGATGTTGCGGCGACCTTGCGCGGGCTTTATGGGGCTGATGTCGCAGGCACGCTGCAATTGCGCCCTGTCTGGTGGTTGTCGGGGCTCGGGATCGCGTTGGGCGGCACGGCACTGGCCGCCAGTGGCGCGCTTTATCAGCTGGCGCGGATGCCGCTTTTGGCGGCAGCGCAACCGCGCGCGATGGCGATGGCGGCAGGCCGCCGGGCCTGGCTTCAGGGTGCGGGGGCTGCGATCCTTTTGATGCTCGCGCTGATCCTGATGTTCACGGCTAATGGATTGGTTGGCGGCTTTGCCTTGCTGGCGAGCCTGCTGATCGGGGCGGCCTTGGCTCTGCCTTTGATCTTGGATCGATGTCTTGCCTTCGCCAGCCGCCTCGCCAAATCCGTGCGAGCGCAGTGGTTCTGGGCCGATACGCGCCAGCAATTGCCGGGGCTTTCGCTGGCGCTGATGGCGCTGCTGTTGGCGATGGCGGCGAATGTGGGGGTTTCGACCATGGTGTCGAGCTTTCGTCTGACCTTTGTCGATTTTCTGGACCAGCGTTTGTCGTCCGAGCTTTACATTCGCACCGAAGATGCGGCGCAAAGCGCGGCGCTGATTGAATTTGCCACGCCACGTGTCGATGCGATCCTGCCGATCCAGAGCGCGGATGTCACCGTCGCGGGCCAACCGACCGAAGTCTTCGGCACCCGCGACCACGCGACCTATCGCGACAATTGGGTGTTCTTGCAAAGCGCCGATGCGGCGTGGGACACAACATTCGCGGGTGAAACGGTGCTGATCAACGAACAATTGTCGCGGCGTGTGGGACTGGGTGTGGGTGATGTCATTGCCTTGCAGGGGCAGGATTTTGCGATTGCGGGGGTGTATGGCGATTATGGCAACCCGATCGGGCAGGCGGTAATCGGGGAGGCGATCTTTGCCCACCTTTATCCTGACGTCACCCCGCAGAGTTTCGGCATCCGTTTGGACCCGGCAGCCGCGCCGGATTTTATGGCTGACCTTGATGCAGCAACCGGCACTGGGCCGGGCCAATCGATCAATCAGGCCGGAATCAAGGCGATGTCGCTGTCGATATTCGAGCGAACCTTCACGGTGACGACCGCACTCAACATCCTCACGCTGGCCGTGGCGGGCTTTGCGATTTTGATGAGCCTTCTGACTTTGGCGTCCATGCGGGTGCCGCAACTGGCACCGGCCTGGGCGATGGGGATGACCCGCAACCAGTTGGGCCAGCTTGAACTGGTGCGCGCCGTGATGCTCGCCTGTCTGACGGCGCTGGTTGCATTGCCACTGGGCCTCGTGCTGGCCTGGGCGCTGTTGGCTGTTGTGAATGTGGCGGCCTTTGGCTGGAAGCTGCCGATGTATCTGTTCCCGCTGGATTATGCGCGGCTGGGGCTCTTTGCCTTGCTGGCGGCGGCATTGGCCGCGTCGTGGCCCGCGCGTCGGCTGGCGCGGACGCCGCCTGCGGACCTTTTGAAGGTGTTTTCGAATGAACGTTAGAGCGCTCGTTTTCCTTTTGTTGCCTGTTCAGTCCGTGGCTCAGGGCTTTGCGGGGCTTGGTACCGAGGTAGAGGGTTTCGCGATCCCTCAGCCGAACCCGGTCTTCGACTTTCCGACCGATCATGGGCAACACAACGATTACAGGATCGAATGGTGGTATCTGACGGCCAATCTGGAGGGGCCGGACGAAACACCTTACGGCCTGCAATGGACGCTGTTTCGCAGCGCGATGGCGCCCAGTGAAAGCGACGACTGGCGCTCTCCCCAATTGTGGATGGGGCATGCGGCGGTGACGACGCCTGATGCGCATTACGTGGCCGAGCGTCTGGGTCGTGGCGGCATCGGGCAGGCGGGTGTCATCGCCGACCCTTTTGAGGCCTGGATTGACGATTGGACGCTGCGCGGTGATTGGGAAACGCTGCAGATGACCGCAAGTGGCCCTGATTTTGCCTACGAAATGGCGCTGACTGCGGAAGGCCCGCTGATCTTTCATGGTGAGGGCGGTTACTCGGTCAAATCGGCGGAAGGGCAAGCATCCTACTACTATTCCCAGCCGTTCTTTCAGATCGAAGGGGTGCTGCAATTGCCGGAAGGGGAGATTCCCGTCAGCGGAAATGCCTGGCTGGACCGCGAATGGTCTTCGCAGCCTTTGGCGGACAATCAGACCGGGTGGGACTGGTTCTCGCTCTCATTCGATGACGGCAACAAGCTGATGGGGTTCCGGTTGCAGCAGACGGATGGGAACAACTTTACCTCGGCCACGTGGATTGCACCGGACGGGCAGACGACGCCCTATAGCAATGGCGCATTCACAGCGACCCCGCTGGCGACCAACGCCGATGATGTGCCGATCCGCTGGCAGGTAATGCTGCCACAGCACGGTGTCGATGTTACTGTTGCCGCGATCAATGAGAATGCGTGGATGACGACCTCTATTCCCTATTGGGAGGGGCCTGTGACTGTCACAGGCAGTCATGAGGGTGTCGGATATCTTGAGATGACCGGCTATGACTAGCTGGTTTGAGACCCTTGACGGGACACGGGAGAAGGTTTGGAACACGTTGGGGCGAGGGGTGGCGGATGCCAAACATCCCGCCCGCAGGCCGACCTTGGCGACTGTTTCACCCGATGGCTGGCCAGAGGCGCGCACGGTTGTGTTGCGCAGCGCTGATCGCGAGGCTGGAGAGGTAAGCCTGCATACGGACCTCCATTCCGACAAGATCAAAAGCCTGCGCGCAAGCCCACGGGCCGCCTTGCATATTTGGGATGCCAAACAGGATTTGCAGATCAGGTTGCAGGCCGAAGTCACTATTCAGTCGGGGCTAGAGACGACGGCCTTGTGGGACAAGATCCCCGATCATGCGCGCCAATCCTATGGGGTGACGCCTGCGCCGGGGACACCCATCACCGATGCGCTCGCCTATGACAAATCGCCCGACCCGGCGACCTTTGCCGTGCTGCGTTGCAAGGTGACCCATATTGACGCGGTACATCTGGGTGCAGAGCATCGGCGTTGCAGTTTCTCACGTGCGCGTCAGTGGCGCGGTCAATGGCTTTCGCCCTAGATCAGCGCTCGCTACAACACGCCCATGAACGCTTTTCCCCTGACACGTGATCTGGTGCTGATTGGTGGTGGTCACACCCATGCTTTGGTCTTGCAGCAATGGGGGATGAACCCGCTTCCGGGCGTGCGGTTGACGGTGATCAATCCGGGGCCGACCGCGCCCTATTCGGGGATGTTGCCAGGCTTTGTTGCCGGGCATTATGGGCGGGATGAGTTGGATATTGATCTCGTGCGGCTGGCACGATTTGCGGGCGCGCGGCTGATCAACGGATATGCGACGACGCTGGACCCGGTTTCCAAGACCATCACAGTGCCCGAAAGGCCCGCCATCGCTTATGATGTGGCCTCAGTTGATGTGGGCATCACCTCTTCCATGCCCGATCTGCCGGGTTTTGCCGCACATGCGATCCCAGCGAAGCCGCTTGGGGCCTTTGCTACGCGCTGGGCGACGTTTCGCGAACGGGCGAAGAACCCGCAAATCGTCATTATTGGCGGCGGCGTGGCGGGGGCAGAGCTTGCCATGGCGATGGCCTATGCATTGCAGGGCAAAGGCGCGCAGATCAGGCTGATAGATCGGTCGCGCGTGCTGACGGCCCTGGGCTACAAGGCCAGGCAAAAGATGCTGGCCGCATTGGCGGCTGAGCAGGTCGAAATCATTGAGGATGCTGAGGTTTCCGAGATCTTTCCCGAAGGTGTCGTGCTGAATGACGGGCGGGTCATCCACAGCGATTTCACTACGGGGGCGGCGGGAGCCAAGCCGCATGACTGGATCGCCAGAACAGGCCTGGAGCTACACGAGGGGTTCATCTCCGTCGATGCACATCTGCAATCCAGCGATGAAAGCGTCTTTGCCGTGGGCGATTGCGCGCACTTGAGCCACGATCCCCGACCCAAAGCCGGGGTATATGCGGTGCGCGAAGCCCCGGTGCTTTACGACAATCTGCGGGCGGTTTTGTCCGGGGGTGATTTGCGCCGCTACAGGCCACAGCGGGATTACCTCAAGCTGATCTCTTTGGGTAGTAAATCTGCCCTGGCCGAGAAATTCGGCACGGCAAGAGACGGCCCGCTTTTGTGGCGGCTTAAGGATCATATCGATCGTAAATTCATGGATCAGTTTGCCGATCTTACGATGGTGTCAGTGCCAAAACTGCCACGCACCCGTGCGATCGGTGTCGCCGCCGCCATAGGCGATCAGCCGATGTGCGGCGGATGTGGTGCGAAGGTCGGGCGTGCGGCGCTGCAAACCGTTTTGGGCGAAGCATTTGGGGATGATGCCGCGATGATTCAGCCGGGGCAGGTGATCACAACGGATCATCTACGCGCGCTCACCCACGATCCGGCAGCGATGACCCGGATCGCCGCGATCCATGCCTTGGGCGATATCTGGGCGATGGGTGCCGCGCCGCAGGCCGCGACGCTCAGCATCATCCTGCCGCGCATGTCGGCGGAATTGCAGTCACGGACGCTGGAAGAGATCACGGCGACCGCCAAGGATGTAATGGGTGCGGAAGGTGCCAGGATCGTTGGCGGCCATACCTCGCTGGGGGACGAGTTGACGATTGGGTTTACGATCACCGGATTGACGGACCATCCCATTGGTCTGGACGGCGCGCGGCCCGGCGACGCGCTGATCCTGACGAAGCCGATTGGCGGCGGCACGATCATGGCGGCAGAGATGGCCGGTCACGCGGACGGGGCGGATGTGATTGCGTGCTTTGATCAGATGATGCAATCGCAGGGGGACGCCGCTCGGATATTGCAGGGAGCCCATGCGATGACGGATGTGACGGGTTTCGGGCTGGCCGGGCACTTGCGCGGCATTTGCGATGCGTCCGGTGTTGGCGCGCGGCTGGACCTCGATGCGATCCCACTGATGCAGGGTGTCAAAGAGCTATCGGCAAAAGGTATCCGCTCGACCTTATTTGCCGACAATCGACAGGGTGCAGGGCCGATCAGTGGCCCGGATTTTGATCTGCTGTTTGACCCGCAAACTGCTGGAGGACTTCTGGCCGCTGTGCCGACGGATGCGGCGGACAAGGCCTTGTCGCAGTTGAAAGAGGCCGGATTCAAAGCAGCGATCATTGGTGAAATCACCGACACCGGGCAGATCGCAACCGCCTAATCCTGCACTTCCAGTATCCGCGCATGCTTGCGCATTTCGGCCTTGACCTGACCGAAGGTGATCAGCCCCCGCGCCTCAAGGATGGGCAGGAGCGCTACGAACGCCTCAGCTGTGGCCATGGCGTCGCCCAAGGCGGTGTGGCGCAGGGCTTGCGGGATCGTGATCTCTAACCTGTCGCAAAGCGCATCCAGCGTATGGGTGGCGGAGCCGCCAAAGACGATGGCCGAGAGATGCACCGTATCAAGGATTGGGTTATCGAAGGCCGGGTGATTGTTGCGATGGAGAAACGCCATGTCGAAAGGCGCGTTATGGGCGATGATCACTGCATCCCGCGCGAAGGCGTGAAAGCGTGCGCAGACCTCACCAAATTGTGGCGCATCGGCGACCATCGCATCGCTCACGCCATGGACCTTGGTCGAGGCGGGCGGGATGGGACGGCCCGGATTAGCCAGCGCCTCAAAGACCTCTGCCTTGATCAGCTTGCCGTTGACGATGCGGACCGCGCCCAACTGCACCACGTCATCCTTTTCCGGATCGAGCCCGGTGGTTTCGCTGTCGAAGACGACAAAGGTGAGGTCGCGCAAAGGTGTCTCGTTCGGGTCGGTCTGGCGGTCCTTCTCCAAGAGATCGAAGTCGTAGACGAGCGGTCGGGCGGCGTCGGGATTGAGCGGCTCCAGCATCAGCATATAGCCGCCCTCATCGTCAAAGACGCGGATATGGCCCGAATAGACATCGCCCGATTTGCCCTTGATGGTGATGGCGCGGCGCGACTGGTCACGCTCTCCCATCGTGTTGAGCGCGGCCATCAGCGCGCTTTCCTCAAGATAGTCACAGACAGAGCCGTTGAGGCGGGCAGGTGCCTCACGCTCCATCAGGTCGGCGGCCTGTCCGTCATAAAGGACGATCTGGTGGTCGGGGGTTGCGACGATGACCGCCACGGGAATGTCCGAGAGGATGCGCAGAAGCTGCGCGCGCTGGCGTTCCAGCCGCGCAGTCTTCTCGGCAACCGTTTCGGCGGTCGCGCGCGAGGCCGCGCCCAGCTTTTCATTGATGGCCGAGGCTGCGGGGGCGAGGTCACCCAGATACCGCGCGGTCTGGCTATCGATGGCGCTTGTGATCCCCGTTTCGGCGCGCACGCGAAACTCGGCGGCCATCGCCTCAATCGGTTTGCTGATGTTTTCGTCAAACAGGCGCCAGACAAAAGTGCTCAGTGCCAGAATGCCGAAGGCGGCCACGATGCCGACGGTCATGAAAGACGATAGCGCCTCTTCCGCGCCCAGTTGGCGATAGCCCAGGAACAGAGCTGCAAGCACAGCGAGTGTGCCGCCAATGCCGATCAGGCAGAAGAAGAGGAACACCCGAAATCGCAGGCTGAGCTCTTTCATCTCACGCTTCCGCACAGGCCGTGGTGAGTAGGGGGTCTGTTGGCTCCACGGCAAACCATTGCGCGTTTACGACGCTGCCATCAGCACCAAATTCGATGCCGTCAACCACATCGGCGCGCCTGTTGTCCGCGCAATCGAATAGCATCGGCACCTTCGCGGTGCGGGTCCAGCGCCCATAAAACACCAGATCGACAATGCGCTGACCGGGATGGTCGGGATGGGTGCGGGTGCTTTGCTGATCGACCGCGACATAGCGCGTGACAAAGGGGGCGGCATAGGTCCAGGGCCGGTAGATGGCGGGTTCCGCGACCGTCTGTGCCACGACCATGCCTTCGGGCATCGTCGCGACGGTGCGGTCATACCAGCCATATTCGCTGGAAATCGTGGCAAGCAGCATCGCCGCCCCCGCCGACACCGGCACCAGCCAGGATGGCAGCCGCCCTTTCAGCGCGCGGTTCAATGCCCAGACCAGGAGTGCCGCTGCGACACCCGCGACAATCGTGCCGATCAATTCGAAAAACATGGGTCCTCCTCCCCGTCTTTCATCTTATCCCAAAACGCCCCGTCCTTGCATCAGGGCTGACTGCATTGTTTTGATCACAACAAAGGCATCACGCAAGTGGCTGCGTTCAAACGCCGACAGGTCAGCGGGCGGCAGGAAGTTATCCGGGGCCGCGCCCGCCTTGATCTGGCGCGCCTGATGGTCAAGCCGTGTTTGCGCCACGAGATCATAGGCATCCAGCAGATCGCGCCCGCCCGACGCGCTGATCACCTCACCCGCGATGGCGGCCTGCAGCCGGGCTCGGGTGTTCACCGGGTCAAGCTTGCCTTGCAGCGCATACATCCGCCCCAGATCAACCACCGGAACAACGCCGCTCAGCTTCATATCCACCGTATTGCGGTTTTCGCCCGACCGTATTGTCGCGAGACCCTTGAGCATTCCCAACGGCGTCTGATGAGTCAGCGCATTCGTGGCCATATGCGCGGTGAAGATGGAATTGCCAGCCGCCGCCTCCAGCGTGTCCCCCTGCAACCCATCAAAGAGGGTCGCATCGCCGCCAATCACCCGCAGATCAAACATGACCGAGGCGAGCATCTGCGCCTCTTTACTTGGGTTCTTGATCCAATGCTGAAAGTATTCCCGCCAGACCGAGATCGGCTGCCGCCAGCGCGGGTTCGTCGCCATCATATCGCCGGGGCAATAGACATAGCCACAGGCATCCAGCCCGTCGCTGACGAATTGCGCGAAGGGTTCGAAATAGGCCAAAGCGGTCTCGCTCAGATCATCTTCCAGGATCAGGCAATTGTCCTGATCAGAGACACCCGTCTGCTCCTGCCTCCCCTGCGATCCGCAGGCGAGCCAGACATAGCGTGCGGGCGGGGGCCCGTATTTCTCTTCGGCCATGGCCAGCAGGCGGCGGGTGACCACATCGGCGATATCGGTGATCATGCGTGTGACCACATCATGCCGGTTTCCGGCGGCGACCAGCTGCACCAAAAGGTTGGGGATGCGGCCTGTAACGGCAGCCAGTTCATTGATGCCCGCGGCCTCTGCTGCATCGGCAACGAAACCCGCCGTGTTGGAGGCCTGAAACCGCGTCAGATCGGTTTGGGTGACGATACCCACAAGCTTGTCGGCAGAGACAATCGGCAAATGCCCCAGCCGGTATTCCATCATCATATGCAGCACGTCAGAGCCGATGGCGGATGGCGGCAAGGTGCGGGGATCGGGCGTCATGATCTCACCGACCGGTGTGTCGTGGGGCAGGCCTTGTGCCAGCGCCTTGCCCGACAGATCACGGATGGTCACGATGCCCGTCAGCTTTTTCCAGGCGACGACACAGAGGCACGAGATATGCGCATCGCGCATCTTCTGCGCGGCTTCTTTGATGGTCATGCCGGGCGTGCAGGTTACGGGGTCGGGCACCATCAGGGTCTCGACCTGCACGCGGGTCAGATCAAAGGCGCTGAGCGCTTCTTTCGCGTCTGCCTTGCCGCTGCGGTCGAAGAAGCGGCGAAACGGTTCATGATCTGCGCGCAGCTTGTGAAAAAGCTGCGGGGGAATGCAGATCAAGCGCGCATCCTGCTCGGCCCTTGCGGACGTCACCGCGCGCCCGTTTTTGAGTAGACCGCGTTCGCCAAACGAGTTCTCGCGATGCAACAGCGAAATCTGCTGATCATTCTCATCATGGACGGCGACCTGTCCGCTTTCAATCACGTAAAGCCCGTCCAGATCCTCGCCCAGCGTATAGATCGGCGCGCCAGCGGGGTAGGTGCGCAGCATCGCCTCTTTGCGCAACGCACGAAACGCCACGTCCGGCAGGGCGTCATAGGGGTGGAGTTGTTTCAGAAACGAAATTGCGGTGTCGGTCATAGCTGAAATCCGCGAAAACGCTTGGGAAGAGAGGGCCAGCAACATGCGCTGCTGGCCCCATTTGTGTTAGTGATCGGCAGCCGCCGCCCCTGCACCGGCAGGGATACGCACGCTTTCGACCAGATCCTTGATCTCTTGCGGTGTGTCCTTGGTTGCCATCGACACAGCATAGGCCACAGCGAAGTTGATGATCGCACCGATTGCACCGATCGCCGTGGACTGGATGCCAAACAGCGACCCATCCACCGTATCAGGGAAGGAGTTGGTGCCTGCGATGAAGAACCAGCCCTTGTGCAGGAAGATGTAGATCAGCGTGAAGATCAGACCCGACAGCATCCCACACACAGCGCCAACATTGTTCACGCGCTTTGAGAAGATGCCCATCATCAATGCCGGGAAGATCGACGCTGCTGCCAGACCAAAGGCCAGTGCCACGGTTTGTGCGGCAAATCCGGGCGGGTTGAGCCCCAGGATTGTCGCCACCACAATGGCCACCGCCATCGCGATCCGCGCCCACAGCAATTCACCTTTTTCCGAGATGTTGGGTGCAATCGCACCTTTCACCAGGTCATGGCTAACCGCGGATGAGATCGCCAGAAGCAGACCCGCCGCTGTGGACAAGGCTGCAGCCAGACCGCCTGCAGCGACCAGACCGATCACCCAACCGGGCAGGTTGGCAATCTCTGGGTTCGCCAGCACTAGGATGTCACGGTTGAAATTCGTCAACTCGTTCCCTTCCCAGCCATTGGCTGCGGCCCGTTCTGCCATCGCGTCAGATCCGTCATTGTAGTACTGGATCAGGCCGTCACCGTTCTTGTCTTCCCAATCAAGAAGACCGGTTTTCTGCCAGGTTAGCATCCAGTCATAAGCGGGATCATTCTCGATGGTCTGGACAGAGACCGCATCACCGCTCGTGCCATTTGGCCACATCAGTTCGGTGATGTTCAGGCGTGCCATCGCACCGACAGCAGGGGCTGTCAGGTAAAGAAGCGCGATGAAGACCAGCGTCCAACCAGCAGACCAGCGGGCGTCAGACACCTTTGGCACCGTGAAGAACCGCATGATCACGTGGGGCAGACCCGCCGTGCCGATCATCAGCGACAGGGTGAAGAGCACCATGTTCAGGTTGTCCTTATGTGCCTCGGTATAGCTCGCAAATCCAAGATCGGTCACGATCTGGTCGAGCTTGGTCAGCAGATACACACTGCCTTCGCCTCCGGTTGCAGCCGTTTCACTGAACAGGCCCAAAGCCGGGATTGGCGTGCCGGTCAATTGCAGTGAGATGAACACGGCGGGAATGGTATAGGCCGTGATCAAGACACAGTATTGCGCCACCTGTGTATAGGTCACACCCTTCATGCCGCCGAAAACCGCATAGGCAAAAACCACACAGGCCCCGATCAACAGACCGGCTGTGTTGGACACCTCAAGGAACCGGCCAAAGGCCACGCCCACACCCGTCATCTGTCCGATCACATATGTCACAGACGCGACGATCAGACAGATCACGGCAACAAGACGTGCCGTCTGCGAGTAGAACCTGTCACCGATGAATTCTGACACGGTGAACTTGCCGAACTTGCGCAGGTAAGGTGCAAGAAGCAGTGCCAGCAGCACATAGCCCCCGGTCCAACCCATCAGAAAGGTCGAATTGTCATAGCCCACAAAGGCAATCAGACCCGCCATGGAGATGAACGATGCCGCAGACATCCAGTCCGCTGCGGTGGCCATTCCGTTGGTGACGGGGTGTACACCCCGTCCGGCGGCATAAAACTCAGACGTAGAACCCGCGCGGGCCCACACAGCGATGCCGATATAGAGCGCGAACGACCCGCCCACAAACAGCAGATTAATGGTAAACTGGTCCATGGGTTACTCCTCTACCCCATATTCACGGTCGAGCTTGTTCATCCGCCATGCGTAAAAAAAGATCAGCGCAAGAAATACGAGAATCGATCCTTGTTGTGCGAACCAGAACCCAAGATCGGTTCCGCCCACTTCAATCCCTGCGAGCATTGGTCGCAGCAGGATGCCAAAGCCAAAAGAGACGGTCGCCCAGATCACGAGGCTGATAATGATAAGCCGCAGATTGGCTTTCCAGTATCCGACCCCATCCTCGGCCGCCCTTACACTTGTTGTTTCATCCGCCATATGGCGCTCCTCCTTGTTTTATTGGCTACTTTACGTCCGGGCGGCATCGCCCGGGGCGTCCTCCTTAGGCCATGACACGCTGTGTCAGCGCTGCCAAAGCGTCTTGAACCGCGGCGATGTCCTGCATCGCATCGACGCGCCGCAAAACGGCTTTGTCCGCGTAGTATGCGATGAGCGGTGCTGTCTGTTCATGATATGCATCAAGGCGCGACATTACGGTTTTTGCATTGTCATCGGCCCGGCGTGTCATCTGTCGGGCACCGCATGCGTCGCAAGTATCGGGGACTTTGGGTTTCTTGAAGGTGTCATGATACCCTTCGCCACAAGCCCCGCATGTAAAACGTCCGGCGATCCGGACGACCATTTTGACGTCATCCACTTCCAGAAGGATGGCGGCGTCGATCTGCTGGCCGGTCTCCGCCAGCATCTGATCCAGCGCCTCGGCCTGCGCGGTTGTGCGCGGGAACCCATCAAGGATCACACCGCCGGCGCAATCAGGTTCGGCGAGCCTGTCGCGCAAGATCGCGAGCACGATATCGTCGCTGACAAGGCCGCCAGCCTCCATCACGGATTTTGCCGCCTTGCCCGCTTCGGACCCGGACGCCACTGCTGCGCGCAAAAGGTCGCCGGTGGACAATTGCACTAGGCCAAACCGCTCTTCCAACATGCGGGCCTGGGTGCCCTTGCCGGCGCCTGGCGGTCCCAAAAGGATCAGGACTGGGGGCGTACCAACTGTGCGAGAGCCGTCCATCACGCGTCCTCGCGGTTCATCCGGTTCGCGATCAGGTCGTCAACCACAGCTGGTTCGGCCAGCGTCGAGGTGTCACCCAAGCTGCCGAAATCATCCTCGGCAATCTTGCGCAGTATGCGGCGCATGATCTTGCCGGAACGGGTTTTCGGCAGGCCGGGCGCCCATTGGATCAGGTCAGGCTTGGCGATGGGGCCGATCTCGGACCGGACCCATTTTTCGAGTTCCTTGCGCAACTCTTCTGACGGGGTTTCCCCGTTCATCAGCGTCACGTAGGCATAGATGCCTTGCCCCTTCAGCGGGTGCGGATAACCCACCACCGCCGCCTCCGCCACTTTGGCATGGGCAACCAGCGCGCTTTCGACTTCCGCCGTGCCCATCCGGTGGCCAGAGACGTTGATGACATCGTCGACACGTCCGGTAATCCAGTAATCACCGTCGGCATCGCGACGGCACCCATCGCCGGTGAAGTAGTAGCCTTTATAGTCGCTGAAATAGGTCTTCTCGAACCGTTCGTGGTCACCCCAGACGGTGCGCATCTGACCGGGCCAGCTATCGGCGAGCACCAGCACGCCCTCAGCCTCGGTCGTCGTGATCTCTTCGCCCGATTGCGGGTCAAGCACTTTGGGTACTACACCGAAGAACGGTTGCTGCGCCGAGCCGGGTTTCAGTTCCGTCGCACCGGGCAGGGGGGTCAGCAGGTGACCACCTGTCTCCGTCTGCCACCACGTATCGACGATAGGGCAGTTTCCTTTGCCCACAACCTCGTTGTACCAGTTCCAGGCCTCTGGATTGATCGGCTCACCCACCGTGCCCAGTACACGCAGATCGGACAGATCATAGGCTTCGACAGGTTCGTTTCCGGCCGCCATCAAAGCGCGGATCGCGGTTGGGGCGGTGTAGAACTGGTTCACACGGTACTTTTCGCAGATCGCCCAGAACCGGCCCGCATCGGGATAGGTTGGGACGCCTTCGAACATGATTGTCGTGGCACCATTGGCCAAGGGGCCATAGACGATGTAGGAATGCCCGGTGACCCAGCCGACATCGGCCGTACACCAGAACACATCGCCCTCGTGATAATCAAAGACCAGCTCATGCGTCATCGCGGCATAAGTCAGATAGCCGCCTGATGTATGGACAACACCTTTGGGCTGACCGGTTGAGCCGGATGTGTAGAGGATGAAGAGCGGATCTTCCGCGCCCATCGGCGTCGGCGCGCAGTGGTCATCCGCCTCCAGCGCCATTTCGTTGTAATCATAGTCCCGGTCGGTCCATGTGGTCTGGCCACCCGTCCGTTTCACGACAAGACATTTGACCTTGTCCGAGCAATGCAGAAGTGCGGCATCAGTGTTCGATTTCAGCGCTGTCTTGCGCCCGCCACGCGGGGCTTCATCGGCGGTGATCACCACCTTGGCGTCGCATCCATTGATCCGCGCACCCAGCGCATCGGGTGAGAATCCAGCGAAGACGATGGAATGGATCGCGCCGATCCGCGCGCAGGCCAGCATGGCATACGCGGCTTCCGGGATCATCGGGAGGTAAATGACAACCCGGTCGCCTTTGCGCACGCCTAGCGTTTCGAGGATATTGGCCATCTTGCAGACGCTGCGATGCAGGTCTTTGTAGGTGATATGCAGGGCCGCGTCGCTCCGATCATCCGGCTCCCAGATGATAGCGGTTTGATCGCTGCGCATTTCCAGATGCCGGTCGATGCAGTTGGCGCTGACATTCAGCACGCCATCTTCGAACCACTTGATGGAAACCTGGCCGAGCGTGAAATCCACATCCTTGACCTTGGTAAAGGGCTTGATCCAGTCGAGCCGCTTGCCCTGTTCGGCCCAGAATGCCTCCGGGTCCGCAACAGATTTCGCGTACATGTCGGCATATTGCGTGGCATTCACATGCGGCACGCGCGCAGGCACATGCGGTGACAGCAGATCTTCAGATTTTGGGGTGTCTTTGGTTGTGACAGTGTCCATTTCCAGCCTCCTCCAGCTTGCGACATGGTGGGAAATGACGTGACTGCACCACTGTGATCCCCCTCCCTGTTGTAAAGAAAGATAGACTGGTTGCGCTGTCACTTTCACTAAACAATTGTTTTGCATCGATTTTCGCGTGAAAAAGTTTTCAACGCATCTCTGCTCCTGTAAACATGAATGCTGATCGCCTCACAAAACCGTGTAGAAACAACGCGCTTAGCTTGTTAATGCATTGTTAACAAAAACACGGCGAAAGGGCGTTTGACGCAAGAAGCTTTCGCGTGCGTTTCTCTCATTGGAACATCCTAAGCGTGTGGTTGGGACTGTCGGGTGACGTTACGACAGCCGAGTCGCTTGTTAGGCCAACTGAAACGGATCGCGCATGTGGGCGCGCCGATAGGCCCGTGGCGTTGTGCCCAATTGCCGCCGGAAGAGACGGTAGAAATAGCTGGTGTTCTCAAACCCGCAATCGCTGATTACATCGTCTATTGAGACCTCATCGCTGCGCAGAAGGTCGGCTGCATAGGCGATGCGGATCTGGTTGATGTATTGGGACGGCGTCAGGCCCGTCACGGCCTTGCAGGTGCGACAGACATGTTCGTGGCTGCGCCCTGCAACCTTGATGAAACCCGGCGCACCTTTGGCAAAAACCTCGCGCGATTGCGCAGCGCTGCAGGCTTCGGAAAACCAATGCGGCGCGTCATGCTGGTCACTGGTACTGGCCAGCGCGACCCGGTTTGTAAGGAACAAAAGGAACTCTTCAATCTGCGCCAGCGAGCGTTCGGCGGTTTGCAATTGCTGCGCCACATTCACCGCCCGTGCGAGCCGGGGGGCTGCAAGCTGATGTGTCTCGGGCAGGGGCCCCCGCGCATCAAAGAACCGCCCACCGATTGTCGCCGCATACCGGTCTGCCAGATGAGCCGCCGTTTCACTGCGGAACATCACGTTGATAATCTGGCAACCGGTCTTTTGATCGGCGCAAAAGGCATGGGCATCCCGGGGCCGCAAGAACACCAATTGCCCGCGCGTGAGGTGTTGGGAGGCGCCGTTGATCCAATGCGCCGTCCGTCCGCTTTCGATCAGAAAAACCTCAAAGAAATCGTGATCATGCGCCTTTTTCGGGAACCGTTTGGCCAGGCGTTTGCGCGCAAAATGAAACGCCTCATCAGGACGCAGGTAGTCGGCAAGGCGAAACGTTGTGCGGTCCATCACGTCAATTGAGCAAAAGAAGTGGTTCGAAAGTGGCTTGAATATCAAAATTGTGCAATAAAATGTCAATCCCGGCCACTGACAGCTCCCGCCCATTCGCTAGGCTGGCGGATACTTTTGGGAGGAAGTCACATGTTGGTGGAGGCGCACGATCTGCGGTTCGTGCCTGTTGCGACGGCGCAGCCAAAGCGGCTGACGCAGGCTGATATCGCGCAGTATAACCGCGACGGGTTCGTGCAACCGTTTGATATCTTTAGCGCGGCAGAGATTGGCGAGATCCGGTCTTACATCAACGGGCTGATGGCCGATATGGGCCCTGATGGTGCCTATGGGATCAACTGCTATCAGGCGCGCCTTTCAGGGCTTTGGGATATCGCGACCGACGCGCGCATTCTGGATCATGTGGAGGATATCATCGGGCCGGATATTCTGTGCTGGGCGACTGCGATCCTGTCAAAAGCGCCGCGTGATCCAAAGGCCGTGCCATGGCATCAGGATGCGGGGTTCTGGTCCCTAACCCCCGCCCGCACCGTCACCGTCTGGCTCGCCATTGACGATGTGGATGACGCAAATTCCGCGATGCGGTTCATCCCCGGCACGCACAACCAGGGCCTCCTCAACATGCAATCCACCGGGGCGGAGGCCGTGTTCCACAAAGAAACCGCCGGGGCCGCTACGATGGGCGAGCCCTTCACCAACAGCCTCAAAGCCGGGCAAATCTCGCTGCATGCCGACATGCTGGTGCACGGCTCGGAACCCAACCGCAGCGACCGGCGCCGCTGCGGGCTGACCCTGCGCTATTGCCCACCGGCGGTACAGATCACTGACCCGGATTGGGCTTCGGGGGTCGAACCGATTTTGTGCCGGGGTGATGTGGGCAACTGGCGCACCCATCCACGGCCAGCGAACGACGACATCACCAAAACCAGCAGCCCGCATGTGGTGGGGAACAACTGAATGCAGGTGACGTGGTACGGACATGCGGCATTTGGGCTGACCCCCGAAAACGGCCCGCGCATCATCACCGACCCTTATACGCCAGAGGGTGTGGGCTATGACCCGATCTTGGACCCCGCCGATCTGGTCATCATCTCATCTGACGATGATAGCGCCCATTGCCGGGCCGACCTGATCGGCGGCAATCCAGAGGTCGTGAATGCTCTGGAAGTCGCCCAATCAGGTGGCAAAACAACCGCCCTTGGGATCGACATCACCGCCATTGAGGCGGCGGAATGGGATCATCATCCCGAACATGAAGTGCCCGGTCAAAACGGCATGTATCGCTTCACCCTCGACGGGATCAGAATCGCCCATATGGGCGATGTCGGCAATCCGCTCACGGATGCGCAGCAGGACTTCTTTCAAGACACGGATGTCCTGCTTGCGCTGACGGGCGGCTACCTGACGCTGGAACTGCCGGACCTGATGGAGATGATCCACCGCACAAGGCCGAAACTGGTCATCCCGATGCATTTCCGCACGCTGACCTACCGCCCGCGCAACACGATGTGGATCGAAAGCTTTCTCAGCCATTTCAAAGACGAGGACGTTGATTTCGCATTCGGCGCAACAACGGAGCTGAAAAAGGAGGATCTGCCAGACCGGACACGGGTTCTGGTGATGGATTATGTCCGCAACGCGGGCACAATAGGCAAAAGCCTATAACTGGGAGGAAAACATGAACTTCAAAACCAAATTGCTGGCATCCGCCGCACTGGGCCTGATCGCATCCGCATCATGGGCACAGAATGTGGCGCGCGAGAATACGGTCATCTTCGATCTGGACCGCACCATTCAGGACCCCGAAAACTTCAACTGGATGACCCCAGGCACCAAGCGCATGCATGGTGCGCACCAGACCATGTGGGAGCCCCTTTTTATCCTGAACTACGGCACCGGCGAACTCGACCCATGGCTGGCCACGAGCTTTGAGGCGAACGAAGACAGCACCCGCTTCACGATCAGCCTGCGGGAGGGCGTTGAGTGGTCCGATGGAGAGGCGTTCAACGCCGATGACGTGATGTTCACCGTCAATATCGCGCTGACCGATGAAGAGATTTCCAGCCGCGAGGCGGCGACGATCCGCGCGCAGGTGGCAAGCGTCACCAAGGTGGACGATCTGACCGTGCAGTTTGACCTCAACGAACCGAACCCGCGCTTTATTGTGGAGAATTTCGGCGTGCGCATTTTCGGCTCTTTCCTGATCATGCCAGAGCACATCTGGAACGGTCAAAGCCCCGCGACATTCGCCTTCAACCCGCCTATCGGGACGGGGCCGTATACTTTCACCTCAGCCGCGTCGAACCGCGCGATCTGGGATCGCAACGATGATTGGTGGGGCGCTAAGACAGGCTTCATGGACCTGCCCGCACCGGAACGTGTCGTGTTCCTGGAAAGCGGGGGCGAGGAAAGCCGCGCGCAGCTGATGGCCTCCAACCAACTCGACGCCGCTCAGAACGTGACCATCGGCACGTTTGAGGCGATCCAGGCGCAGAACCCCAACGTCATCGCCTGGTATGCTGATTACCCTTACGCTGCGGCTGACCCCTGCGCTCGGCAGCTCGAAATCAACACGACCGTAGCACCTTGGGACAACGCCAATATGCGCAAGGCCGTGGCCTACATCATCGACCGCAGCCAGATCGTGAATGTGGCCTATGAAGGCACGACCGCCGCGTCCCAGACGATGTTTGCGCAGTATGGCTCCATGGCCCCCTTTATCGATGCAGTGGTGGAAGCGGGTTACGGCCTGCCTGCATCCGCCGATGTGGAGGCAGGACAAGCGTTGATCGAGGGTGAAGGGTGGACCCGCGATGGCGACTATTACACCAAAGATGGTGAGACGCTGTCGGTCAACATTCACGTCAACTCGGCCTCAACCGAGTACACCCGCACCATCGATGTGATCGTCGAACAACTCCAACGTGCCGGGATCGATGCCCGCGCGGTGCCGGTTGAAAACGGCGTGTTCTGGGGCGAGGTCCTGCCTTTTGGCGCTTACGAGATGTCCTATAGCTGGCTCTCTTGCGGGTCGGTGAATGAACCCTGGGCGTCGATGGGTCGCTACACGGTGGCCGATGTCGTGCCGGTGGGCGAACGCAGCCCCGGCTTCAACAACACCGCACGCTGGGATGGCCCGGCGGCAGAGGCGTACTCAGCCATCATGGCTGATATCGCCTCACGTTCCTTGGGCGATGACGCGATCCCCGGTCTGGTGGCCGAGGCCTACCAGCATCTGGACGCCGAAATGCCGTTCATCCCGCTCGTGCAGGCCGCGAAACTGCTGCCGATGAACCAGACCTATTGGACTGGCTGGCCTACGGCGGACAATTACTACAACCACCCGTTCTTCTGGTGGAACCACACGCATCAGATCATCCACAATCTGGAACCTGCGCAGTAACACCTGACCGCGTCCCGGGGGCTTGTACTGGGGCGCGGCCGACCCCAAAAACGGAGCGTTTTGCATGGGACGCATCCCCCGCGCCTATCTGATCAACCGGCTGACGACACTGGTTCTGACAGTACTGATCGCCGCCACGATCATCTGGATTATCCCGCGCCTGTCCCCAGTGGACCCCGCCGAAATCGCGCTGGGCCGGATGGCTGCCGGGGCCGGTTCGGTCGCGAATTCCGAGGAAATTCTCGCACAACTCCGTGCCAACATGGGCATCGATCAGCCGCTGATCGTGCAATATTTCAAGTACCTCTCGGGCGCGCTCGTCTTCGACTTCGGCCTCTCCACGGCGGCCTTCCCGACACCCGTTTCCACGTTAATTCTCAACGCGTTACCGTGGACGCTCGGCCTGATGATCCTGTCGCTCATCATCACATTCTTCATCGGCAACCTCTTGGGCGCACTGATGGTCTGGGACCGCTCACCAAAGCTCGTCCGCGTCGCCATCCCTGCGGCCATGGTCTTTACATCAATCCCACCGATCCTGTCGGGCCTGCTGCTCATGTGGGTCTTCGCGGCCAAGCTGCAATGGTTCCCGCTGACCGGCGCATACGGGCTCTTCGTCGAACCAGGCTGGACCTGGGAGTTCGTCAAATCCGTACTCCACCACGGCTTCCTGCCCGCCCTCTCCATCGTGATCGTCACCTTCGGTTTCTGGGCCCTCGGCATGCGCGGCCTGATGATCACGGTGCAGGGCGAAGACTACGTAAAACTGGCCGAAGCCAAGGGGTTACGGCCACGCTACATCCTCTACCGTTACATGATCCGCAACGCGATCTTGCCGCAGATCACGGCCTTTGCGCTGAAGATCGGCCTCTTGATCGCAGGTCAGGTCCTTGTCGAACGCATCTTTGCCTATAACGGGATGGGCAAGCTCTTGTATGACGCGATTCTCAACCAAGACTTTCCGGTGATCCAAGGGGTCAGCTATGTGATCATCCTGATCACCGCGTTGTCGGTATTCCTTGTCGACCTGCTTTACCCCTTCATTGACCCCCGCATCAGGCACGAAACCGCATGACCGATACGCCCGTAACCCGTGCGGAACGCAGACAAGCCAGACGCATTCGCCGGTTTGATAACCCGTGGCTGAACCCCAAGCTTTTGTGGGGCTTGGGCCTCTTGTTGGCGATCATCGCGCTGGGCCTGTTGGGCCGCTTGGTTTGGGACCTGGAGCTGGTCTTCACCGGCTCAGCTCCGTTGCGCCTGCCGCCCATCGGGTTCGAGAACCTGCGCGGACAGGCTGGGGTGATAGATTATCCGCTGGGCACTGATGGCGGCGGGCGCGACATGCTGGCGCTGATCATCATCGGCGCGCCGAACACGCTGTTTGTGGGGCTGCTGGCGAGCCTGATCGGCATGTCCATTGGGATTTTCCTTGGTTTTTCCGCGGGTTTCCTTGGTGGGCGCATTGATGATTTGATCCGCGTCGGCGCAGACGTGATGATCACGATCCCACCCTTGCTGATCCTCGTCGTGTTCCAATCCGCCTTTGGCGACGTGACGCTGACGATGATGGCGCTGTTGATTGCCGGTTTCGTCTGGCAGTCGCCCACGCGGCTGATCCGCGCGCAGGTCCTGTCGATGAAGCAGTCAGGCTACGTGCAGATGGCGCAGCTGTCTGGGGCCTCGACCGGGCACATCATGTTCAAGGAAATGCTGCCGAACCTGGTGCCGTACCTCTTTGGCAGCTTCATCGCATCCGTCACGACATCAATTGTCACGGCGGTGGGTCTTGAGGTGTTAGGCCTCGGCCCACAGCGCATCCCGACCCTGGGCCGCACGATTTACGAGGCGATCAACGCCGGTGCACTGATCCAGAACCTCTGGTGGTGGTGGGGTATTCCGACCTTGCTACTGGGGGTGATGTTCATCGGGCTCCTTCTGATTAACCTCGGCCTCGACGAAGTCTCAAACCCGCGTTTGAGAAAGCTAAGCTGATGCTGGATCAGAGCACCGATAAACCCGTTCTGACCTTGCGCGATCTGTCGATCGAGTTCCCGACCGCGCAGGGGATCGTGAAGGCCGTCACAGCGATTAGCCTCGACATTCACAAAGGTCGCCGTGTCGGGTTTATCGGAGAAAGCGGGTCAGGCAAGACCACAACCGCTCTGGCGGTCATGCAGATGTTGGCGGAGCCGGGGCGCGTTGCCAGTGGCTCGATCATTCTGGATGAGACGGATGTGCTGGCACTGGACGAGGAACAGATGCGCCGCACGCGCCTGTCGCGTATCGCGTATATTCCGCAGGGGGCGATGAATTCGCTCAACCCCGTGATGCGGATTGAGCCGCAGATGTGGGACGGGATCATCGCGCATGAGGGCAAGCTCGACCGCGCGGAACTCAAACGCCGGTCCGATGCCGCGCTGCAAAGCGTGGGCCTGCCGCTGCATACCGGGTCGCTCTATCCGCATGAGCTGTCGGGAGGTATGAAACAGCGGGTCTGCATTGCGATGGGGATCATCCTGAACCCCGAACTGATCATTGCGGATGAACCGACCAGTGCCTTGGATGTTGTCACCCAAAGGCAGGTCATGCAGACGCTGAAAGACATCCAACGCCAGATCGGATCGGGCCTGATGCTGATCGGCCATGATATGGGTCTGATGGCACAAACGGTGGATGAGCTGGCCGTGCTCAAAAACGGGGAACTGGTCGAGCATGGGAGCGTCAAACAGATCCTCGAAGCGCCCAAGCACCCTTATACGCAAGACCTGATTTCCTCGGTTCCGCTTGTCGGGGGCGAGAGTTTTCTTAACCCGGAGCAGCGAGCCGAAGCCCCAAAACGTGGCAGTGCAGAGCCGCTTTTGCAATTTAAAAACGTGACCAAGGAATATGGCTCCGTCACCGCCTTACATCCCATGTCGTTCAGCCTGCAGGGGGATACGCCACAGATCATCTCGATCGTGGGGCAATCAGGGTCTGGCAAATCGACGATGGGGTCGATCATGCTGGGCTTCAACCCGCCCACTACGGGCCGTGTGCTGTATGAGGGGCAGGATGTGCAGGCGATGAACGCGGCGCAGTCTTTGGATTTTCGCAAGAACGTGCAGGCGGTGTTTCAGGACCCTTATGCCTGTTTCAACCCCTTCTACCGCGTCAATCATGCGCTGAAGTTCCCGTTCAAACAATTCGGCCTGGCACAGAGTGAGGCACGTACGCAAAAGGCGATGGAGGAGGCTTGTGATGCCGTGGGCCTTGACCCCGATCTGGTTCTGCCGCGCTATCCGCATCAGCTGTCGGGTGGGCAACGGCAACGGCTGATCGTGGCGCGGGCGCTGATGCTGTCGCCGAAACTTTTGATCGCGGACGAGCCTGTGTCGATGGTTGATGCCTCTCTGCGCGCGTCGATCCTATCGAATATCTACGATCTGAAGGACAAATACGGGATTTCGATCCTTTACATCACGCATGACCTCGCCACGGCCTATCATGTGAGCGATTATGTCATCGTGCTCTTCAAGGGGCGCGTGGTGGAGGCTGGCCCGCCGAAAGCGGTGATTGGCGCGCCCGAACACCCTTACACCCAGCTTTTGATCGATTCGATCCCTTGGCCTGACCTGAACCGCGCTTGGGGGGACGGGCGCGACGATTGGGACCCAGCGCAACTGGAGGGGCAGGCGGCGCTCGCCCCGCCGGTTCATCGCGGGGATGTGCCGGGGTTTGATTTGGTGCGCGCGCAAGGCATAGGCAGATGAAGGGCAAATGGCCCTTCACGGCGGAAAAGATAGCAACACGGCTTGATCTGATCGCGCCCCACATCTTTCGCCGTCGGGAGCCGTTGCCGCATTTCCGTTTGCTGCCTTTGCAGGATGCGCATGTCGATGCGCCGATTTGTGCAGACCCAACCGGGTGGGAGGAGATCCCGCATCAAAGCTATTGGGGCCGCGCCGATCTGAACTTTGTGATGAAAAGCCACTTTACCGTGCCGCCTGATTGGGACGCGCAGCATCTCGCGCTGCATCTACCGCTGGGGGGCTTGGGCGATATCTTCAACCACCCAGAAGCGCTGGTGCATATTGATACGCTGCCCATTGGATCAGCTGATCGGCATCATCACACGATCCGGCTCGACCCCTGGGTGCAGGATGGGCAGCGCCACACGCTGTCGCTGCATGGCTGGACAGGTCTGGCGGGCTGGCCGCCCGATCCGGAAAGCAAGACAAAGCTTTTCATGGGCACGCCTGCGCTGGTGCAGCGTGATCCGGCATTGCTGGCCTTTCATCAACTTGCCAGCACCGCATTGGATGTGGCGCGGGTCTTGGATGAGGAGAGTTCCGTACAAGCTGGGGTCTTGGCAGCGCTGGACGATGCCTTTCGTGTTTTGGATACGCGCCACCCGTTGGGTGCGGCGTTCTATGCCAGCGTGACAGACGCCGATAAGGTCCTGCGGCGCGGGATCGCCGCTGCGGGTGCGCCGTTGGATGTGACACTAAATGGGATTGGCCATGCGCATATGGATGTCGCCTATCTCTGGCCCATCGCGCAGATCCGGCTGAAGAATGCCCGGACCTACACGAACGTCCTGCGGCTGATGGAGGATGATCCGGACTACCTCTTCAGCCATTCCCAACCGCAGCTTTATGCCTACACAGCCGAGGATTATCCAGCCCTTTTCGCGCGGATCAAAGACCGCGTGGCCGAGGGCCGGTGGGAGGTGTTGGGCGGGACATGGGTCGAACCCGACATGAACATCCCAGGACCAGAGGCGCTGGTGCGGCAGCTGGTGCTGGGTCGGCAATATTATCGCGACACTTTCGGGGATGTTGAGACGCCGGTTTTGTGGCTGCCGGACACGTTTGGATTTCCCAGCCAGGTGCCGCAACTGATGCGCCATGCGGGCCTGCCCTGGTTTTTGACCAACAAGCTCAACTGGAACCAGCGCAACCCGGTGCCGTGGTCCACCCATCTTTGGGAAGGTATCGATGGGTCGCGTGTGCTCGCTCATGTGCTGACCACTCCACGGGATGTGCAATATCTGCCCTTCCCCACGAACTACAAAAGTGATCTGAGCGCTGCAGAGGTGCTGGGCAGCTGGACCAATGCCCATGCCAGCGAAAAGGTCCGCACGCTGCCCATCTGCTATGGCTACGGGGATGGCGGTGGCGGGCCGACCGAGGATTTGCTCGCCAAGGCCCATGCGTATGCGGCGATGCCAGGCATGCCGAGGATGCAGATGCAAACGGTCCGTGCCACTTTTGAGCATTTTGAGACGCTGCGGGATGACCTGCCCATCTGGCGGGGCGAGCATTACATGGAAGGCCATCGCGGGGTCTTCACCTCGCAAGCCTGGATCAAACGCGCCAACCGCAAGGCCGAATGGGCCCTGCATGAGGCCGAGGCTTTGGCGGCAATGGCGGGCACAATGCCAAATCTGGACGAGGCATGGCGGCTTTTATCCCTGAACCAGTTCCACGACATCATCACGGGGACGTCTGTGCCGCAGGTCTTTGCGGATGCCTGCAAGGATTTCGCGACGATTGGCGCGCTTGTGGAAAAGGTCACCGAGGACGCTTCCGCGATACTGGCCCTTGATGAGGTGGCGGTCGCCAATACTTCCCCAGTAACCGGGCCGCGGCTCGCTCTTGTTCCAAGTGATGCAGCACCAGACGGACAGCCCGTCGAAGGGGGCAGCTTGGTACATTTCCCGGCCTTGCCGCCATATTCGATCACGCCAATCAGTCAGGCATCCGCGCCGGAAGGCTTTTGCGAATGCAACCTGGTCAGAGATGGTGCGATCCTGGAAAACGCCAGCCTGCGCGTTGTGATCCGCGACGACGGGCAGATCGCATCCGTTTATGATAAGGCGGCCGGTCGTGACGTCCTGCAACAAGGGGCCTTGGGCAATCAATGGCAAGCATTCGAGGATCGTCCCATTTGTTGGGACGCCTGGGACATTGATCCGTTTTTCGAAGACCGGATGGAGGTGGTGAATGGCGCGACTGCGCTCGAGGTAGTCGAAAACGGACCGCTGCGCGCCAGCCTGAGATGGACGCTGGATTGGCGGGGAAGCAGGATCGCGCAAATCATTCGGCTCTGCGCCCATTCCAACCGGGTCGATTTTGAAACCGAGGTCGATTGGCACGAAAAGCACACATTGCTGAAGGTCGCTTTCCCGACGAGTGTGGATGCGCCCGTCGCGCAATGCGATATTCAATGGGGCGTGATCGAACGCTCAAACCGGCGGGATACGGCGTTCGACGCCGCCCGGTTTGAGGTGCCCGCACAAAAATGGGTGCAACTGGCAGATGAGACGCTCGGCGTTGCGGTTCTGAACGACTGCAAGTACGGCTACGACATCCACGACCAGACGATCCGCCTGACGCTGATCAAGTCATCCACCACGCCGGACCCGGAGGCGGATCAGGGTTCGCATGAATTCACCTACAGTCTGCTGCCCATCGCGGGCGCGCACCGCGAGGTGCTGGATCAGGCGGCCTACGATCTCAACGCACCAATTCGGGTGCTGCCTGCAACGGGCGATGCTGCCGAAGGGCCCGCTTTCGTTATCTCGAACAGCGCAAGCATTGTTGTGGAGACGTTGAAACCCGCCTTCGACGGGGCGGGAGTTGTCCTCCGTGCCTTTGAAGCGAAGGGGATAGAGACCGAGGCGCACCTGACCTTTGCCAAAGCCCCCCTCCGTGTCTGCCGCGTGAATTTCCTGGAAGAGGAGATTGACGAAGTAGACGTGGAGGGGCGCTCGGTCAGCTTGCGCTTTGGCCGGTTCGAAATCATCTCGCTCCGCGCCGTATTTGCCGGGGATGCGGAGGCGCGGGAGTAGTCGAGAGACCGGCACTGCATTCCACTGGCTCGCGCGCTGACGCTGCCGCCGTCGTCGCCCCACCACTAAAGCTTGTTTATAGAGTTCCCGCCATCTGCGATCATGGCGCTTCCGGTGACGAAGGAGGCATGATCAGAAAGCAGGAAGAGGGCTGCGCGCGCGATCTCGGTTGGTTCGGCCATGCGCTTGAGCGCATGAAAGCCTCGAACAACCTCATGGAAACCGGCATCCTCTCCAGCCATCGGTGTCAAGGTACCACCGGGCAGAAGAGCGTTGACGCGTATGTTCTCTGGGCCATGCTCGGCCGCCAGAACCTGCGTCATTCCGATCAGGCCCGCCTTTGCTGCGGCGTAGGCGCCCATACCGGGCAGACCAATCGTGTGACCGACGAAGGAGGAGGTAAAGACAATCGCACCACCGCCCCGCTTGCGCATTGCCGGGATCTGATACTTGGCCGCGTAGAAACCACTGTTGAGATTGACGGCCATGACCTTTTGCCAGTTGCCTTCGTCCATTTCAGGTATCGGGCGCATGTCTCCTGTGATGCCGGCATTGTTGAATGCGCCATCAAGGCCGCCGAAACGGGTCACCGCGCGATTGACCAGTTCTTCGGCATATCCAATTTCTTCAACGCTGCCTGCGACGAAATCGATTTCGCCACCGGTTGCCCGAATCTCGCCCGCGACTTTTTCGAGCATTTCAGCACGACGTGCGCCGAGGACCAGCTTCGCGCCCTCTGCCGCAAAAATCTGCGCCGCTGCGGCGCCTATTCCGCTGCTCGCCCCGGTCACAATGATCGTCTTTCCGTCCAGAAGCATTCCGGTCTCCGTTTGATGATTTAGTAGGGGACGCCTAATTGAGCCGTCTCGCTGGAACGACCCGGTTCTTGCGTAAATGGACGGGTTAGAACCAGAGATTGGTCCAAAGGTGGTTCATAAAAAAAGGGGCCCCACGCTGCGCGCAGGGCCCCGAAAATCCGTATGAGGATTTGATCAGTTGTTCGAGCTCGTCTCAGACACCAAAGCGCCGTCGGACCAGATACCGGTAGTCTCTTGGCCGGTGGCATAGCGCATAGTGCCTTCGCCTTCGCGGCGGCCTCGGATGAATTCGCCTTCGTAGACATCACCGTTGGCGTAAGTGGCAACGCCTTCGCCGTTGATCACACCTTCGGCCCAAGCGCCCACATAGGTGAAGCCATCAGGCAACGTGATCTCGCCCTCACCGTGGCGTTGGCCGTTCAGGAACTCGCCCACATAGATCGTGCCGTCGGCGTAGGTCGCGCGGCCCATGCCGTTGCGCTGACCTTCGGCCCACTGACCTTCGTAAACATAGCCATCATCATAAGTCATCGTGCCCTGACCATGGTTCTTGGCGTTCAGGAACTCGCCTTCATAGACAAGGCCGTTGACGTAAGTGGCAATGCCAGTGCCGTTGATGACACCCATGTCCCAATCGCCTTCATAGCTTGAGCCATCGGGATAGGTGATCTTGCCTGCACCATGGGCCAAGTCTGCCTGGAAAGAGCCGACATACACAGAGCCGTCGGGGTAGGTAACTTCACCATTGCCCTCGATCTGGCCGGCAACCCAGGCACCCGCATAGACATAACCGTCAACGCCGCGGAACGTGCCGGTGCCTTCACGGCGGTCAGATACAAAGGTGCCTTCGTAGACATCACCATTTGCGTAAGTGATTTTGCCGTTACCCTCACGGCGACCGGCGACCAAGTCGCCTTCGTACACATCGCCATTAGGTTGGGTCAGCGTCCCGACGCCTTGGATCTGGCCGTCAACCCATTCGCCTGAATAGACCAACCCATCTGCCATGCTGAGTGTTCCGGTGCCGTCACGCTCGCCTGCTTTCAGCGTGCCCTCGTAGATGGCGCCATCTGGGTACGTGATCTTGCCTTGCCCCTCTTTCGTGCCGTTGATCCACTCACCTTCGTAAATGTAACCGCCGGGGCTTGTCATGATCCCGACGCCGTGATGCATCGCGTTGCGGAACTCGCCCTGGTAGACTACGCCATTGGCGTATTCAGCGACGCCCTGACCGGTGATGTTGCCGTCAACCCATTCACCTTCGAACGTGCCGCCATCAGCAAATGTGATTCGACCCTGACCTTCGGGTTTGCCGGCGACAAACGCGCCCTCATAGACCGATCCATTGGGGAAAGTCGCGACGCCTTGCCCGCGAATCTCGCCCTCGACCCAATCGCCGGTGTATTCGTATCCGTTCGGTAGCCTGTAAGTGCCGGTGCCGTGCTGTTTGCCTTCGAGGAACTCGCCCTCGTAGACGCCACCGTCATCATATTGTTTTGTTTGGACTGTTTGGGCTTGCACGCCCGTGGCGAAGGCCACCGACAATGCGGCCACCGCAAGGCCCGATGTTAATCCAAACGTCTTCATGTGTTTCTCCATCTCTTCCCCAGCCGAGCGCAGCTTAGGTGACGTCCTATGTAGAGACAACTGTTAACGCTCACATCACTTCTGCGATCTGGCGCTATTGCCTTTTCCCCACGCATCAATCTGCTACATCCATTGCAGTGCATTGGGACAAAACTATGACAAAAATATTTCGAATTACGATGGCGCAGCTGAACCCCACAGTGGGCGACATCGCAGGCAATTCGGCACAGGCGCGGGCGGCCTGGGCCGTCGGCAAAGAGGCCGGTGCGGACCTGGTTGCGTTGCCCGAGATGTTCCTTGTCGGTTACCAGACGCAGGACCTTGTCATGAAGCCTGCATTCGTCGCTGATGCGCAGAAGCACCTGATGCAACTGGCGGCGGATTGTGCTGACGGTCCCGCCCTGACGATTGGCTGTCCAGTGATTGAGGAAGAGCGGCTTTACAACGCCTATTACACCTTGCGCGGCGGCGAGGTGATTGCCCGGATGCGCAAACACTTCCTGCCGAATTTCAACGTTTTTGACGAGGTGCGCCTGTTCAAGAGTGCCGATATCGCGGGTCCGTTTTCCACAAATAACGGCCCCCGCATTGGCGCGCCGATTTGCGAGGATGCCTGGTATCCGGATGTGTGCGAGGCGATGGTGGAAAGCGGGGCAGAGATCCTGCTGGTGCCCAATGGATCGCCCTATTTCCGGAACAAATTCCCGATCCGGATGAACACGATGGTCGCGCGCGTGATCGAAAACAAGGTGCCGATGGTCTATGTAAATATGGTCGGTGGGCAGGATGATCAGATGTTTGACGGGGGTTCGTTTGTCCTGAACCCCGGCGCGAAACTCGCCTTGCAGATGCCGGTGTTTGAGACCGGATATGCCCATGTGGACTTCGAACTAACCGATGACGGCTGGGTCGCGCTGGACGGAGAGAAAGCGCTGCTGCCCGACGCGACCGCACAGGATTATCGGGTGATGGTCGAAGCTTTACGCGATTACATGCACAAGACCGGTTTCAAAAAGGTGCTATTGGGTCTTTCAGGCGGGATCGACAGCGCGATGGTCGCAGCCATCGCCGTGGATGCGCTGGGCGCGGAGAACGTGCGCTGTGTGATGCTGCCGTCGGAGTACACGAGCCAGGCCTCGTTGGATGACGCGGCAGCGGCGGCAAAGGCGCTAGGCGTGAAATACGACACGATCAGTATCGCGGGTCCGCGAGCGGCGGTGACCGAAGCGCTTGCACCGCTTTTTGAGGGGCGGGCCGAGGACCTGACCGAGGAAAACATCCAGTCGCGTTTGCGCGGATTGCTCCTGATGGCGCAGTCGAACAAGTTCGGCGAAATGTTGCTCACGACAGGAAACAAGTCCGAAGTCGCGGTGGGCTATGCCACAATTTATGGCGACATGTCGGGCGGCTACAACCCGATCAAGGACATGTACAAGACCCGCGTGTTTGAGACCGCACGCTGGCGCAATGCCAACCACTTCGAGTGGATGAAGGGCCCGGCGGGCGAGGTTGTGCCGGTGGCGATCATCGACAAACCGCCCTCGGCCGAGCTGCGCCCGGATCAGAAGGACGAAGACAGCCTGCCGCCCTATGAAGTATTGGACGGCATTCTGGACATGCTTGTGGATCAGGAGGCTTCCGTGGCTGAATGCGTCGCGGCTGGTTATGATCGCGAGACGGTCAAGCGGGTGGAGCACTTGATTTACATCAGCGAATACAAGCGGTTTCAGTCCGCGCCGGGGCCACGGCTGTCCAACCGAGCGTTCTGGCTCGACCGGCGTTACCCCATTGTGAACAGGTGGCGCGACAATGCCTAAGCCTCGCCTTTCGGTCTTTGCGCACTTATGAGCGGGGGGATGTCACGGTGACAAGCCAGCATCGGTCTTTCCGCAATCGCCATACGGGAACAACTTACAAGTCTCATTCCAAGGCGCTGGTTGCCAGATTTCGCAATGACAGCACCGGCGGCTGACACATACATCCGAGAGGATTTCCGGTTTCGCCGCGTTGGGGGCGGGCTGCTCGTGTTTATCGCCATCCCGCTGACCTTGTTCTGGGCGCGGTTCGGACTGCCGCTGCGCTACGATTTCGTGGATCTTCTGTTCATCCTGGCTGGCCCCGGCCTGCTGCTGGCGGGCTTATGGGCCGCCTTTCCAAGGCGCGCGCCGCGGGTGCGGTTGATCATCGGGGATGAGGTGTTGCGGATCATAAACCGCCGTGAAGAAACCACCATTCCGCTGGATGATCTGCGCAGCATTCAGCGGCGGCATCCCGGACGACAGAGCCAGCAACGGCTTTCCTTCAACACGGATGGTAACAGCATCAGGTTCGACGTCGTTCACATGACCCATGAAGCCGCGGATATCATCAATCTTGTTGGCATCCGGCTTGAGAAAAAGGGTAAGCATCTGCGCGAAGGTCGTACAGATGTCCTTGGCGCCCCAAACGGTATTTGGGAGGTGCGCATAGGCAATCCTTTTGAGGACGAGATTTGATCTGCTAGGCTGAACGCATGGCCGAGAACAAGACACAGCCCACCGAAGTCGATCCCGTTGATTTCATCAACGCGGTTGAGCATCCAACCCGCCGGGCTGACGCACAAACACTGGATGCGCTGTTTCGTCGGGTGACCGGCTGGCAGCCCAAGATGTGGGGTCCAACGATCATTGGCTATGGCTCTTACAGCTACACCTATGAAAGCGGTCGGTCGGGAGAGTTTCTGGCCACCGGTTTTAGCCCGCGCAAGGCGAACCTGTCGCTTTACATCATGCCGGGCTATGCCGATTTCCAGTCGGTTCTGGACCGGCTTGGTAAGTACAAGATCGGGAAAAGCTGTCTTTACATCAACAAGTTGGCTGATGTGGATCTGGATGTCGTCGAAGAGATCGTCAAAGCCGGGTTGGAGGATCTGGGCCAGAGATGGCCGGTCAGCCCGTCCTGAATAGACGGGCTTCCCAAAGGCGCTGCTTCAAAGCAACTGATAGCTATGCGGGATGTAGCGGAAGCCGTCATCGCGCGTTTCGATGTAGCCCATGCCGGGGAAGGGCATGTGGTAGCCGATGATTGGAATCCGGTCCGTTGCTGCCATGTCCATGACGCGACGGCGTGTGGCCGCTGCCGCAGCCTTGTCCATGTCAAAGCGCACCTCCCAATCGGGGTAACCCACCGACCAGACATGGTGGTTGGCGATATCACCCATCAGGAAAAGCTGCTCACCACCGCTTTCCAGCATGATGCCCATATGCCCCGGCGTGTGCCCGAACGTGGCCATTGCCGTCACGCCTGAGCGCACGGCGTCGCCGTCACCCAGGAAAGCAAATTTCTCAGCCAGTGGGCGCACCTTTGCTTCAAAATTGTCATTCTCGGCGCTGGCCCAGTGGTCAAACTCAACCTGTCCAGTCAGATAAGCTGCGTTTGTGAATGTCTCGGCGCCACTATCATCGCTAAGGCCGCCAATATGATCGCCATGCATATGGGTAATGACCACATGCGTGATGTCTGCGGCTGTGTAGCCGGCGGCATTGACGGCCGCACCCGTACCGGCGGGGTTCAAGCCAGTGTCGAACAGAATGATGTCGGTCCCGGTATTCACGACCGTGGGCGTAAAGAAGAACTGTACGCTGTCGTCGGCAATGAAATTGGCTGCACTGACATCAGCAAAGGTCTCGGCATCAACGTTCATGCCAAAAATGCTTTGCGGGTCCTCCACTGCGCGGCTTCCGGCGAGCAGGGTGGTGACCTTGAAATCGCCCAAGGTGAAGTCGCGATGGGTGGGCAGGGCGGCGGCATGTCCTTCGGCCTGCGCGGTGCCTGGCACGGTGGCGGCAAGGGGCAACGCGGCCCCGGTCAACAATGTTTGGCGACGGGTCAGCTTCATCGGAATGAACCTCTCATTTCTGTTGGATGGTGTGAGGGTAGGGCAGGATGACGCAGGGGCAATGCACAGCGACGTGATCAGTGGCGCACAATGGACAAACCCGGCCCGTCATGACAAAGCGTGCCGCCAATAGGAGACAGGTCCATGACGACAACCAGATTCGCCCCTTCGCCCACCGGCTGGCTGCATATCGGCAACCTGCGCGCTGCCTTGTTCAACTACGCCATTGCCCGGCAACAGGGTGGGACCTTCATCCTGCGGATCGATGACACGGATGCGGAGCGGTCGAAGGATGAATACATCCAAGGGATCAAGGACGACCTGACCTGGCTCGGCCTGACCTGGGACCGGGTGGAGCATCAGTCAGCACGGATGGACCGGTATCTGGAAGCGAAGCAGCGGCTGATCGACATGGGCCGGCTTTACGAATGCTTTGAGACGCCGACAGAACTGGAACTGAAGCGCAAGAAGCAGCTGAATATGGGCAAACCGCCGGTCTATGACCGGGCGGCGCTGGATTTGTCGGAAGATGAAAAGGACCGCCTGCGGGCAGAACGCGGCTCGCATTGGCGGTTCAAGCTGGATCATGCACGGATCAACTGGGTCGACGGGATTATCGGTGAGATTTCGATTGATGCAGCCTCGGTCAGTGATCCTGTTCTGTTCAAAAATGACGGGCAGATCCTGTATACCCTTGCCTCTGTCGTGGATGATACTGAGATGGGGATCACCGATGTTGTGCGCGGGTCGGATCACGTGACCAACACGGCGACACAAATCCAGATGATCGAGGCGCTGGGCGGCGATGTCCCGCGCTTTGCGCATCATTCGCTGCTGACCGGCCCACAGGGCGAGGCGCTGTCAAAGCGGCTGGGCACGCTGGCGTTACGTGATCTGCGCAAGCGGGGGATTGCGCCGCAAGCGATACTGTCCCTGATGGCGCGGCTTGGGTCCTCGGACCCCGTGGAGCTGCGCGCGTCTGTCGAAGAGGTTGTGGCAGGCTTTGATCTGTCCAAATTCGGCTCTGCCCCGACCAAGTTTGATGCCGATGATTTGGGGCCTCTGACCGCACGCCATCTTGCCACGCTGGATGCCGGTGATGTGGCTGATGTGATCACTGCAGCCGGTGTGCCGGACGCTCTGGTAGCACCTTTCTGGAATGTCGTACGCGACAACATCAACACGCTTGATGATGTGGCCGGTTGGTGGGCGCTCTTCCGTGATGGGCCGACGCCGCTGATCGCCGATGAGGACCGTGAATTTGTCGCGCAAGCCTTTGATCTGCTGCCGCCGCTGCCCTACGGGCCAGAGACGTGGGGCGAGTGGACAAATGCGGTGAAGGCCGCGACAGGGCGCAAGGGCAGGGGCCTTTTCATGCCGCTGCGCAAGGCGATCACGGGCCGGGAGCGGGGGCCGGAAATGGCGGATGTCATGCCGCTCTTGCAGACCAAGCCTGTTGTCTGAGCCGGAAAAGCACGTCACCATCCGCCGCCTGCGCGGCTTCTTCGGCGTTCTGCGTCCGCTCCGGGTGGGTGTGGACGGGCAGGAGATCGTGCAGCTTAAACATGGGCAGGAGATGCAGACGGCCCTGCCTGCTGGCGCGCAGATGCTGACATTACGCATGGGCTGGACCGAGGCCGATCCTTTCCCCTTGCAAGACGTCCATGATGGCGACACGCTTGTGATCAGTGTGGAAAGGAAGACGGCGTTAGAGATGCGAAAGCTAAAGACCCTTCCCTTTGCCCTTCGGATCGTGCGGCCCTGATGGCGGACGCGCAGGCGAAATTCACCCAAGGCAACCTCTTTGGTCATATCTCGGTGATGTCGTTCACAGCCTCCATCGGGCTGATGGCGGTGTTCCTCGTCGATTTCATCGACATGATCTTCATCTCGATGCTTGGCAAGGCCGAGCTTGCCGCTGCCGTCGGATATGCGGGCGCGATACTGTTTTTCACCACCTCGTTCGGGATCGGCATGGCCATCGCCGCTGGTGCCCTTGTCGCCCGTGCCTTGGGGGCGGGCGAGGCCGAAGAGGCGCGCAGGCGTGCCACCAACTCTCTGATCTATGGCGTGATCTTCGGGGCGATCTTCGCTGCGGTGGTGTGGTTTAACCTCGCCTTCCTTGCAGGATTGATGGGGGCAACGGGTGAGACCCTGGACCTTGCCGTGATGTATCTGCAGATCATCGTCCCTTCGCTGCCCTTCCTGATGGTCGGCATGATCGGCGGCGCGATCCTGCGCGCCCACGGCGATGCGCGCCGGGCGATGATGGCGACGATCTGGGGTGGCCTGGTGAACGCCGTCCTGGACCCAATCCTGATCTTTGGTCTTGATCTTGAGCTTATGGGCGCAGCACTCGCCAGTGTCGCAGCACGGATCGTGATTGCAGTTGTCGCACTGATCCCGCTGATCAGGCATTACGGCGGGTTCGACAAACCGACACCAGCCAGCCTGTCCATCGATCTGCGCACGATCCTGGCAATCGCTGTCCCCGCGATCCTGACGCAATTGGCCACGCCCGTGGGGCAGGCCTATGTTACCCGCGCCATGGCCGAATATGGTGAGGACGCGGTGGCCGGTATGGCAATCGTCGCGCGGATCACGCCCGTGGGCTTTGGGATCATCTTTGCGTTGTCGGGCGCTATTGGTCCCATCATCGGTCAGAATGCGGGTGCAGGTTTGAATGACCGCGTGCGACAGGCTTTTCGCGAAGGGGTGATGTTTGCCGGATTGGTAGTCATCGTCGTTTCACTCATCCTGTTTCTGGCACGCCCCGGCCTTGTCTGGCTGTTCCAACTGGACGGTATGGCATTGACGCTGGTGTTTCTCTTTGCCGGGCCGCTGTCGCTGATGTTTTTCTTTAATGGCGTGATCTTTGTGGCCAATGCCTCGTTCAACAATCTGGGCCATCCCTTCTATTCGACCATCGTGAACTGGGGCCGCAATACGCTCGGCACGATCCCTTTTGTGATTGTTGGTGCCGCACTTTTTGGCGCGCCGGGCGTGCTGATCGGGCAGTATCTGGGCGGTGCGGTCTTTGCTGTGCTCGCCTATATCCTTGCGCGCCGGATCATGGCCGATGCCAAACCTGAGGAATGCGGGCAAGAGCCGTTTCAGCGCCAGGCGCGCCTATTCAGCATTCTGCATCACCGCCGTTAAGTGGCGATCAACCAGCGCCTGTTCGGCCTCGCTGACCGGCACATGACGCGTGTAGCGCGGGGCGGCGCGGTCGTTGAGGATCGGCTGCCAATCATGCGTGCTGTCAAAGAAGTGAGTGACGCCTTCCTCACCGAAAACCTGCAGATAACCTTGCACGACCACATCGAGGTAGCTCAGCAGGATGGGCTGTGGCCCGGTCTGCGCTCGGTGAGCCTCCTCCACCTGATATACCGCAGTTGGTCGGTGATGACCGATTTCGTGCGTAACATCGTAGCGCTGATATGCCGCCTCGCGCGCATCGAGCGCCGCCCAATCGGCATCCGGCACATGAGCGATGATGCCTTTGATTTCGCTCGCGGCACAGCGTTCAACCGATAGAAACGCCGTTTCGCGCAAGCTCGTGGTGCGCCAGACCCGTCGCCAGCCTGTCAGCGTCGCAGGCGTTGGGTCGGCATAGTCATGCGTCCCCAAATTAACCAGGCTGCCATAGCCAAAAAAGGCAGGTACGGTCATTCACGCGCCCGTAAGACACGCGCCGGTTTCGCGGCAAGCGGGCGCCATGCGAATGCCAGCCCGGCAAGTGTTGAGGCCATGACACCACCCCCGATGATCAAAAGCGCATTGGTCCAGATGATGCTATAACCGGTCTCCATGATAAAGGTCGACACGGCCCAGCCACCAAGGATACCGGCTCCGAGCGCCACGATCCCCGCTGCGAGGCCGAGAAGGGCGGCGCGCAAGGCAAAGCTGACCAGAATACTCTGTCGCGACGCGCCCAGTGTTTTTAGAACCGCGCTTTCATAGGTCCGCATCCGCTCGCCCGCTGCCGCCGCGCCGATCAGTACCAGAAAACCGGTGATGAGCGTAATCAGCGCGCCGTAACGCGTGGCAGCGGAGATACCGCTGACCAATTCGATGACCTGATCAATGGCATCCCTGATCCGCACGGCTGTGATGTTGGGATATGCCGTCGCCAGATCGCGCAGGATCTGCGCCTCGGCCTCTTCTTCGGCATAGACGGTCGAAATCCAGCTATGGGGTGCGCCCGCTAATGCGCTTTGGTTCATCGCAAGCACAAAGCCGATGCCTGCGTCTTCCCATGTCACGTTCCGGAAGCTGGTGACCTCGCCCGTGATATCGCGGCCAAGGATGTTGACCGTCATCATGTCCCCGATGGAAAGGCCGATTTCCAGCGCCTCTTCCTCAGCAAAGCTGATCTGGGGCGGGCCGTTATAGCCTTCGGGCCACCATGTCCCGGCGGTGACTTCGGTGCCGTCGGGCTGGGCGTCCGAATAGGTCACACCCCGGTCGCCTTGAACGACCCAGTGGCCTTCGGCGAAATCCTCGGCCGGGATGCCGTTGATCTGGGTGATGATGCCCCGCAGCATCGGCGCGCTGTCAACGCGGCTGACGGCTTCGTCGTCGTCGAGCCGTTCGCGGAAGCCGTCGATCTGGTCGCGCTGGATATCCACAAAGAAATAGCTGGGGGCGACGGCGGGCAGATCATCGCTGAACGATGAGCGCAGGTTGCCGTCGATCTGGCCAACGGTGGCAAGCACCGTCAGGCCAAGGCCGAGTGAGAGGACGACTGAGGTCGCCTCACCACCACGTGCACCGATGGAGCCAAAGGCGAGGCGCAAGGCTGTGCGCCCGCGCGTCGGTTTCCGCAAGCGGCGGGCAATCCAGCGGATCAGCACAGCGGCAAGGATCAGGATCATGAGCGACCCGGCGATGCCGCCCGCCGTCCAAAGCGTGAGGAAAGCGGTGCCCGAAAACCAGATCGCCGCCCCGATGAGCGCAGCGAGGAGGGCCCCGATGGCCGCCAGATAGCGTTTGGCAGGCAGAAACTGCGATGCCGCAAACGCGTCGCGAAAAAGGGTGGCCGCGCGGATATCTTCCGTCTTGGCCAGCGGCCAGAGCGTGAAGATGAGCGCTGCTAGCAGTCCATAGATCGCGGCTTCGATCAAGGGCCCCGGATAGATCGCAAAGGCCGCCGGGATCGGCAGGCGCGCCTCGATGATCGGTGCGAACAGGACGGGCAGGGTGCCGCCCAGAATGACGCCAATCGTGATCCCAAGCAGGGTCAGCGCCCCGGTTTGCAGGAAATAGGTCAGGAAAATCGTCTCGCGCGTCGCGCCGAGCGTTTTTAGCGTGGCAATGACGTTCGTTTTGCTCGCGAGATAAGCCCGCACGGCGGCAGATACGCCAACACCGCCAACGGCGAGACCGGACAGACCTACAAGGATCAGAAAGGCGCCGATCCGGTCCACAAATTCCTCGACCCCGCCTGCGCCCCGGCGGCTGTCGCGCCAGCGGAGGCCGCTGTCGCGGAATTGCGCCTCGGCTTCATCTTCCAGCGCCTGCAGGTTCGCGCCATCTGGTAGATCAAGCCGATATTGCGTCGAAAAGAGCGTGCCCTCCGCGATCAGACCGGACTCCGCCAGTGCGTCAGTCAGGACAATCGTACGTGGGCCAAGGCCGAAACCTCCGGCGGCGTTGTCAGGGTAGCGGTCGAGGATTGCGCGCAAGGTGAAGTTCTGTTCGCCCAAACGGAAAGTGTCTCCCGGCTGCAGGGCGAGCCTGTCGACCAGCACGCGTTCCATCACACCGCCATAATCCGCAAGTGCATCTTCCAGCGGTATGGACGGGTCCAGTTGGACCTGCCCCACAAGCGGATAGACGTCATCCACCGCGCGGATCTGGGTCAGGCCGCGTTCGGTGTCGCCATCGCGTTCCACAACCGCCATTGAGCGGAAATCGACGGTTTCTGAGATGTCCTCAGCAATCGATTGCAGCCACGCCAGCTCATCTTCGCGGGCGAAACGATAGGTGAACTCGACCTCCGCATCGCCGCCCAAGAGCGCCGCCCCGTCGCGTTTCAGCCCCGCCTCAATCCCGGCACGGACGGTGCCAACGGCGGCAATCGCCGCCACACCTAAGGCCAGACAGGCGAGAAACACCCGAAACCCACGCAAGCCACCGCGCAACTCTCGCGCGGCAAAACGAGACGCGACGCGCAGACTCATTCCGCGGCCTCGGCCAGCGGCGCATCAATGCGGCCATCACGCAAACGCACCACGCGGTCGCAGCGCCGCGCAAGTTCATTGGAGTGGGTCACCATGATCAGCGTCGCTCCGTGCCGGTCACGCAACCCGAACAGCAAATCAATGATCGCGTGGCCGTTCGTTTCATCCAGATTGCCGGTCGGTTCATCCGCGAGGAGCAGCCGAGGCCGTGGGGCCGAGGCGCGGGCGAGCGCGACGCGCTGTTGTTCCCCACCCGACATCTGGTTGGGGTAGTGATCCATCCGGTCGGCCAGTCCCACGGCCTCCAACTCCGCCTCGGCCCGCGCAAAGGCGTCGGCCGCACCGGCCAGTTCCAGCGGGGTTGCGACGTTCTCCAATGCTGTCATCGTCGGGATCAGGTGGAAAGATTGAAAAACCACCCCCATATTGTCCCTGCGAAAGCGGGCAAGCTGGTCTTCGTTCATCGCGGTCAGGTTCTGACCCAGGGCGCTGATCGTGCCGGATGTGGCCTGTTCAAGCCCGCCCATGAGCATGAGGAGTGATGATTTGCCCGATCCGCTTGGCCCCACAAGCCCCAACGTCTCACCAGCCGCGACGGTGAGCGAGATGTCATGCAGGATGTCCACCCGGCCTGCATTCCCATCAAGCGATAGGTTTGCATCTGTAATGGTTAGAACGGGGTCGGTCATACGGCGTGCCTCTAAACAGATCGTTTCAGTTGGATATGGGGCGGTTTCGACACTCCGCAACCTGAGTGCAGCGGTTTTGCTGATGGCTGGTGCGGCCCAAGCCGAAACGATCACCGTCGCGGCATTGGGCGATAGCCTGACAGCCGGTTTTGGCCTGCCGCAGGCGGACGGATTTGTCCCACAGCTTGAGGATTGGCTGCAGGCGCAAGGCGCTGATGTCGAAATCATGAATGCCGGGGTCTCTGGCGATACGACGGCAGGCGGGCTGAGCCGGGTCAACTGGACACTGACCCCGGATGTGGATGCGATGATCATCAGCCTGGGCGGCAACGACTACCTGCGCGGGCTTGATCCAGCGGTGAGCCGCCAGAATCTGGACGGTATTCTGGCGGCCGGAGCGGAGGCCGATGTGGCCATGCTGCTCGTCGGCTTGGAAGTCGGCACCAATTACGGCCCTGCTTACAAGGCGGATTTCGAAGGGATGTATGCGGCACTTGCCGAAAAATACAACGTACCGCTCTATCCCGATTTCGCTGCCGGTCTACGCGCTGTTGCGGGGACGCAAGACGGAATGGCGGCCCTCATGCAGGCAGACGGCCTCCATCCGAACACGGAAGGGGTGTCCGCAATCGTGAATGCGATGGGTCCGGCAATCCTCGACCTGATTGCAACGGTGGACTAGGCGTTGCCCGGTCGTTTCTTTCTGACGCGCGAAGCGGCTGGGATGGCTGACGCGCCGCGCTACAACATCGCGCCTGGGCAGGAGGTGATCACGCTGACCTCAGACGGCGCACAACATATGCGCTGGGGAATGATCCCGGTCGGGCGCGTGAACGCGCGCGGTCGCCCCGTGATGGAGACGATCGTGAATGCGCGGTCCGAGACCGTTTTCGACAAATCGGCCTTTGCGGATGTGAAACGTGCGGTCGTTCCCGTGGAGGGCTGGTACGAATGGACGGGCGAAAGGCGCCGCAAGCAGCCCTGGCGTATTTCACGCAAAGACGGCGAATTGCTGTATTTTGCGGCCATCTACGACATCTGGCACGGCCCTGGCGGTATCGAGGTGTCTCAGGTGGCCACGATCACCTGCGCGCCCTCAGCCGACGTGCGCGATATCCATCACCGTATGGGCGTGATATTGAATGCCGATCAGGTCGACCTTTGGTTTTCATCCGACGAAGCCACCGCGAAATCGATGATGCAGCCATATCCGGACGGTATGCTCCATGTGGAAAAGGCCGATGATGTGGACTGGGACGGCGCTTGACGCTACGTTAACTTTCTACATCAAACCGGGAGGATGCCATGTCAGTTGCTAAGGTAAGTGAGATCATCGCGTCATCGACAACGTCATTTGATGATGCTGTCGCAAAGGGGATCGAGAAGGCGTCGAAAACGCTCAAAGGGATCACGGGTGCTTGGATCGCAGATCAGAAAGTGACTGTGACGGATGGCAAGATAGATGAATATCGCGTGGTGATGCGCGTCACATTTGTCCTGCACGAGTGAGAACAGGCGCGGATTTTTGCCAGAATGCAAAAGGGCACCGATTTCGGTGCCCTTCCGGTGAGTATAATTCAGGTAAACTTAGTCTGCCAAGGTGATGTTGACGGCGCTTTCGCGCCCGTCACGTCCAGCCTCGATGTCGAAATTCACCTTCTGGTCGTCTTTCAGACCGGTCAGACCCGCCCGCTCAACGGCTGAGATATGAACGAATACGTCCTTTGAGCCGCCGTCGGGCGCGATAAAACCGTAGCCCTTGGTTGTGTTGAACCATTTGACAGTGCCTGAAGCCATGTCTTTGTCTTCCTTATGTTTTCCGCTCGCGGGAGTGCAGCGGGTCGGCTCGGTCAAACTTCAATCGAAGGACTGGGCCGTGGAAGGAGACAGTGGTCGATAGAGTCGCGTTGCATTTTGATCATATCTGAATCGGCAACAAAATGAAAGGAACTCACAAGATTATTGCCGCGTCGGCAGTAAATTGAATACTGTCGATTTTTTGGGTTTTTTGCGTAGCCATTTGCGACTTTGTTGGGTGCGTTCCATAACTATCGAGGGTGTCCTGTTGCCCTTTCAAGTTTAGCACTCTGGCCCACTATTCTTAAAGCCGTTGATCAGTCCGGGGGCGCGGGGATTGCTGCTTCGCCGCTGTGCCGGATGGTAGGTGCATCTGCAGAGACAAGCTGATCAACGAGACAGTCAGCAGCGTAAACAACACTGCACCGCCCTGACCCATTTGTGAGCCAATCATCGTTCGAAAGATTGCTAAGGCTGCAAGGGCCAAGATCGCACTTATACAAACACGTACAAAAAACATCGCCAACTCCTCGCCTATTGGGACTTGCAGGGGGCCAAACGAAGATGGCAAGAATGTGAGGATTTCAGGTGGATATCTTGGATTACTCCGGCGTTGACTTCACCTCCTGTGCAATACTTCGGGAGATGCCCGATTGTGTCTGAACCGGGAACTTCACGTTCTGGGCTGACGATTGCCAATACCTTTTTTGCTAAGCGCGCCGTTTCATGGACATGCAATCTACAAACGACTAGCGCAGTGGCCGAAACCTTCACGCCAGATAGGTGCGCACATCGAAGCGACGATTACTTTCGCGCAGATTTTTAGAAGCGGTAAAGGCCTCGCAAAGCGAAACTGTTTACGTTAGCTTCCATATCAACCAGAGGGACATCACCAAAATCGAAATCAAACCGCCGTGACATCACTTCTGCACCCACCGCAAACTGTCCATTTACAGCAAAATCCGCACCAGCTCCGATCAACATGCCGGTTTCTGTCTGATCAAAATTTCGATCAGGCCGACCTTCTTCGTCGACTTCGAGAGTACCAATTGAGGCGCCCAGCATCAGGTACGGCATGAATTCGCCAGCAATCAAGCCCACCTTTCCTTTGATATCAACGAACGAGCTATACTCGTACTGTCCTGCAAAGCCTTCTTCGTTCGCAGCGCCAGCCATCAAGGCGAGTTCACCACCAACAACAAGGCCATTGAACAAGGTATTGTATCCGGCAAATGCGCCAAACATGTCACCCTCGAGATTGAAGCCCAGATCACCATCGGAATTGGCGTATGTGTTTTCTCCGCGGAACACGGCGAAAGAACCCCCGGCGTACAAGCCTTCCCAAGCTGACTGTGCGTTGGCGAAGCTGGATATGGTAGTGAAAATGATGAGGGTTGTTGCTAGAAGTCTCATTAATTGATGCCTTATGCTACTCGTTGATCGACCGTTATGGGCAGTTTATGAACGTTTTCGCGACGCTGCCCGGGTAAAACTATGGCATGCGGAATTTTCCATGCAGACCAATTACTTAACTTTCCGACGTTGGTAGAGTCTGTGAGCTAGTTTTCCTCGATTGTTGAGTTAACAAGTTGTGACCAGGTGTTTGAAGACTCTTACGCCCTATCGCGCCGTCCTTGGCGCAACTACCGACGTCTCGCGTATCTGCTGATTTTCGCCTCCGAGCTGTCAACGTTCGGATCCAAGGTCCGCCAATTATACTAAACGAGATATGCTTATCCCGGGGGGACTTGGGTTTCAGCAAGTTAGGTTCTGTCAACCGATCTCGAGACGAATTGCGTAAGTCTGTTCACCGCACGAATTTTTTGTGCTTCATCCGCTTGGGCTCCAGCGCGTCTGCGCCGAGCCTGCGCTTCTTGTCTTCCTCATAATCGGTGAACGCGCCCTGGAACCATTCGACATGGGCGTCGCCTTCGAAGGCGAGGATGTGGGTGCAGATCCGGTCGAGGAAGAAGCGATCGTGGCTGATGACCACCGCGCAGCCGGCAAAGCTGACCAGGGCGTCTTCCAAAGCGCGGAGCGTTTCGACATCGAGGTCGTTGGTGGGTTCGTCGAGCAAGAGGACGTTGCCGCCGGATTTGAGCAGTTTGGCCATGTGGACGCGGTTGCGTTCACCGCCGGACAGCAGGCCGACTTTCTTTTGCTGATCGCCGCCCTTGAAGTTGAAGGCCGAGCAATAGGCGCGGGAGTTCATGGAGGCATCGCCGAGTTCGATGATTTCGGCCCCTCCGCTGATTTCCTCCCACACGGTGGCGTCGGCGCTCAGCGCATCGCGGGACTGGTCGACATAGGCCAGCTTGACCGTGTCGCCGTATTCAACGCTGCCTTCGTCGGGGTCGATCTGGCCGGTCAGCATGCCGAACAGGGTGGATTTACCTGCACCGTTTGGCCCGATTACGCCGACGATGCCGCCAGGGGGCAGATCGAAGCTGAGGTCTTCGATCAACTGCTTGTCGCCCATATGTTTCTTGAGGTTCTCGACTGCGATCACCTTGGATCCAAGCCGGGGACCGTTGGGGATGATGATCTGTGCGCGCCCGACCTTTTCGCGTTCGGACTGATTGGCGAGTTCATTATAGGAGGCGATCCGGGCCTTGGATTTGGCTTGCCGCGCCTTAGCGCCTTGCCGCATCCATTCGAGTTCGCGGGCCAGCGTGCGCTGTTTGGATTTGTCCTCCTTGGCTTCCCGCTCAAGCCGCTTCGCCTTTGCCTCAAGCCAACTGGAATAGTTGCCTTCATGCGGGATGCCCGACCCGCGGTCGAGTTCCAGGATCCAACCGGTGATTGCGTCAAGGAAGTAGCGGTCGTGGGTGACAATCAGGCAGGTGCCTTTGTAGTCGATCAGGTGCTGTTGCAACCAGGCGATGGTTTCCGCATCGAGGTGGTTGGTCGGTTCGTCGAGCAGCAGCATGTCAGGCGCTTCGAGCAGCAATTTGCACAGCGCAACGCGACGTTTTTCACCCCCCGACAGCGTTTCCACATTCGAGTCATCGGGTGGGCAGCGCAGGGCCTCCATCGAGATGTCGATCTGTGCGTCGAGGTCCCAAAGGTTCTGGCTGTCGATCTGATCCTGCAACTGCGCCATCTCGTCAGCGGTTTCTTCGGAATAGTTCATGGCCACTTCGTTGTAACGATCAAGGATCGCTTTCTTCTCAGCCACTCCCAGCATAACGTTCTCGCGCACCGTAAGCGCAGGGTCGAGTTCCGGTTCCTGCGGCAGGTACCCGACGCGAGCGCCCTCAGCCGCCCAAGCCTCCCCCGCGAATTCCTTGTCCTGACCCGCCATGATCCGCATCAGGGTGGACTTACCGGTGCCGTTCACGCCGACGACACCGATCTTCACTCCGGGAAGAAAGTTCAGGCGGATGTTTTCAAAGACCTTCTTTCCGCCGGGATAGGTTTTGGACACGCCATCCATGAAGTAGACGAATTGGTTGCTGGCCATTGGCGCTGCTCCGCTATGCTATGAGTTGGCCTTAGATAGCGGCAGGGCTCATCGGGGGCAATCGTGTATAAGCACGATCAGAAACCGCATGTGCGGCCTAGCATGGGATGTGCAATTTTCCTGCGTACTGATCTGAGGTGGGCTTTTGTTCTGCAGATTGGCACCACAGGAGGCTATAGTATCTGATTTCTGCGTTATCTGAAGTTTTTCTGCTTATTAGGTGATTTTCGCGTATGGTGCTGAAGTATCAGACACAAGAAGCTGAACGATCTGCTTGGGTCGATACGATGTCTTGGCCCGGGTTCAAATGAACACTCAAACGGGGACATTATCATGAGTAAGACAACATTTGTCGTCGGAATTGACGGCTCAGACGCGGGAGAAAGGGCGGTTGCTTTCGCCAAAGCTCGCGCAAAAGCGGTGGGAGATTGCGCCATCACGCTATGCTACGTCATAGAATGGTCGCCCTTCAGCTTTCAGACACCTGAAGAGAACGAACAACGCCACAAGCGCCGCGAAGAAGAGATCAGTATGGCGCATTCGCGTGTGCTGGACCCTGCAGTCACAGACGCCAAAAAAGATGGCTGCGAGGTGTCGGGCATTGTTCGGCATGGTGATGCGGCAGAGATCCTTGATGATCTGGCCAAGGAGTTGGATGCCGCACAGATCATTGTGGGACGTGTTGGCATACGTGGCCTGAAAGAACGGGTATTTGGTGGTGTGACCGGGAGATTGGTCGCTTCGGCCTCTGTGCCTGTGACGATCATTCCGTAAGGGGAAAAATCATGAAAAAGCTATTTCCTGCGGCTTCACTGGTGACGCTTGCGCCTGTCACAGCGGCCGCGCAAGAGATGTCGATCGATGATCGCGTCAACCAAGTTTTTGCCAGTTCAACCGGTTGGTTCGTTAACCTGATCTTCTCGCCACTGCCGTTTCAGATTGCGGGGTCAGATTTCCCATGGATCGTGATGTGGCTTGTCATCGGTGCGACGGTCTTCACGATCTATTTCGGTCTAATCCAGTTGCGCGCCTTTGGGCACGCGATTTCCCTTGTAAAAGGCGACTATTCCGACCCCAAAGATGCCGGCGAGGTGAGCCACTTTCAGGCGCTCACGACGGCCCTTTCCGGTACTGTTGGGCTCGGCAACATTGCTGGTGTCGCGGTCGCCGTGGGCATCGGGGGCCCGGGGGCCACGTTCTGGATGATCCTTGCGGGTCTGCTGGGCATGGCGTCGAAATTCACCGAATGTACGTTGGGCGTGAAGTATCGGAACGAATACCCGGACGGGACCGTTTCGGGTGGCCCGATGTACTACATGGTGAAGGGCTTTAAGGAGCGTAACTTGCCTGGTGGGGGCATTCTGGCCATCTTTTTCTCGATCTTCTGTATCCTGGGTGCATTGGGCGGCGGCAATATGTTCCAGGCCAATCAAGCCCATGCGCAGATTTCCGGGATCGTGGGGGACTATCCTGGCTGGATCACGGGCGTGATTTTTGCCATTGTCGTTTTCCTTGTCATTGTCGGCGGGATCAAGTCCATTGCGAGTGTCACGGAAAAGGTCGTGCCCTTCATGGGCATAATGTATGTGGGCGTCGCTCTTGTGATCCTGCTGGTGAACTACGACAAGATCGGATGGGCCTTTGGCCAGATCTGGGCAGGTGCATTTACTGGTCTGGGTGTTGCTGGTGGCTTTGTCGGCGCGCTGATCCAGGGCTTTAAACGGGCCGCGTTTTCGAACGAGGCCGGTGTGGGGTCTGCGGCCATTGCACACTCTGCCGTGCGTACGAAAGAGCCGGTGACAGAAGGCGTCGTATCGTTGCTGGAGCCGTTCATTGATACCGTTGTGATCTGTACGATGACGGCGTTGGTCATCACGATTTCCGGTGTGTTGGTTGTGGATCCCGATACGGGCCTGTTTGTCCTGAACGAAGCAGGTACAGCGATCCAGACAGTTGACGGATCATCCGGTGTACAGCTGACATCGGCCGCGTTCGCGACAGGCTTTAGCTGGTTCCCTTATGTGCTGGCGATTGCCGTGGTCCTGTTCGCCTTCTCGACCATGATCAGCTGGTCTTATTACGGGTTGAAGGCCTGGACTTATCTGTTTGGTGAAGGAAAGACCAAGGAACTGGTGTTCAAGCTGATCTTCTGTGTGTTCATCGTGATCGGTGCCGCAGCCCAGTTGGGCGCTGTGATCGACTTCTCAGATGCTATGATCTTTGCGATGGCCGTGGTGAATATCACCGCACTGTATTTCCTGATGCCGGTCGTGAAGCGCGAAATGAATAGCTATTTTGAGCGTCTTAAGACCGGTGAGATTGTCAAACACAAGCATTAGGTCGTTTGCCTGAATGCTGCACGGCGCGCCGGGCGACGGGCGCGCCGTTTCATGTTTTAAAACATGATGCGCATGCCGTCCTTGCCCAAATGCAATGGGCCGGACCAGTGGGCCCGAACAGCAGTCTCCCAATCGGCGTCGGTGAAGTCGGGGTCTCCGTCAGGGACAAAATGGTTGAGTGCCAGTTGTTTCACGCCTGCATCGCGCGCGATCCGCCCCACATCGACTGCATCGGTGTGGCTGCGTAGGATGTGTTGGCGCAAGCGTGCGTCCCCATTTGTCATCCGTGCGCAAAGGGCATCGACCCCGTTGCGCAGCATCGCCTCATGTACCAGCAAATCCGCATCTTTCGCAAACGTGGCCATTTCCGGCATGTAGGCCGTATCGCCCGAGAAGACGACGCATTTTCCTTCGGCTTCAAATCGCAGGGCAAAGCTGTCGGTGATGGGTGGATGTTGGTTTCGCATGGCCTTGATGCGGCTGCCACCGATCCCAGTTGCCTCTGTTAGGACCTGAAGATCGGCCAAGGTGCTGAAGTCACATCGCCCCTCATCCCGGATACGCAGGTCGATGTCGAATGCCATCGAAGCCTGAAAGCCGTCCCAATAAGCCCTTAGATCAGCGGGACCCAGGATCGGGATCGGTCTGTTCAGCCCGGCTGTCCATGCAGTGTGCAGCAGTGGGCCAAGCTCCAGATAATGGTCCGAGTGCAGATGTGTGATGACGATCAGGTCGATCTCGGTCAAAGCCGCGCCTTGATCGCAAATACCGCGCGTCACCCCCAGACCGGCATCAACCAGAATGGTTTGCTCACCGAGGCGCAGTAGCGATGACGTGGGCATGTGAGAGCCCGGTCGGATCGCCGGGCCACCTTTCACACCAATCAGTGCCACACTGTCTGTCACCCAAAGCTCCCTTCAGCGCGCCGATGATATTGGAAACCACCGGCTGTCCGGCGTTGCCCCCAACGGACCGCCTGACCTCACCTTATGCTGTTAGATGCCGAGTTTTGAAGCCTCGGAGTAAAGGCCAACGACAGTATTCATGTGACCTGTCATAGCAAGCGCGCCGTTAAACATGATTGCGCGTTGCTCTTCATCGATGCTTTGCTTGGCGAGCACTGTGCCCACAATGGGTTTCAGGGCGTCCCAATCAGCGATTACCACGTCAAGACCGGCAACGATCTCGTCATTTGGCGGTTCCTTAATCCCGGCATCCGGCATGCCGTGCCGCAGCGCCATCAGCGACACTTCGAACATCTGCATCGCGCCTTCGAGTTCTCCGGTTGCGGTTGCAGTATTGATGTCAGAGCGGATGAGGCAAACATTCTTTGACATGCGCTGCGACAGCATCCGTTGCCGACCGGCAATATCGATGGCAAGCGCATCGGCTTGGAGCAGGGCTGTTGGATCGGAGTATTGAGCCGAAACTTCGCTCACCAAAAGCTTCGCCATCTCGAGCAGTGGCGCGCTTTGATCGGCAAGCTGCTCCACGAGTTCTGGCGAACCATGGCCTTGGGCGATCAACTGCGCGGTTTCATTGGTCGGGTCCCACAAAGTGCGTAGCTTGCTGATCCCGACCAGGGTTCGACGCCGTTCCTCGACCCCGATGATCCCAAGATCCGGGTCACCGTATTCGAGTGCATCCACGATACGCTGGAACTCTTCGCTCGTCGCGCGCAGCATCGCGCCGCTTCTTTCGGGGTCAATCCCGGCGGCATAGTTACATCCAGCTGCAACAATGCGCTGGCTCAGCATGCGCAGCTTGCCAGAAAAATCGATGCGCTGGCTTGCGCCGATATCTTCGACAAATTGTGCCCGATGGATGACAGCCTGCCCCTCAGAGACTGATTGCGCCTGCAAAGAGGTGCAGCTGATACCAAGAACGATTAGTGCCGTATGCGCGATACGGCGTGAATGTGTTGAGAATTGTTTATAGGCCATGGCGGTCCCGCTAAAAACTTCAGCGACTTCGCTGAAGGTGACATTGAACTCTTTAACGTTCGGGCAGCGGCCCCCATGAATGCACTACCGAACGGTGCGCAAACGATCTGCACGCCATTATCGCCTGCGCGCTAACATCATGACGCTAGGGCAACGGTAGCATTTGGCAATTTTTTTTATCAAGATTTATGTGAAATCACGGTTACTTGCCTGATCTAAAGGACAAGATAAACAATCTAGGATAGAAGCGGATAAGTGGTTTCACCCTAGGATAGAAAAGAAAAGCGGCGCGCAAAGGATTTGCACGCCGCCAGAAACAAGATTCGTTTTACCTTTACATCAGGTTCTGGACGTTGATTCCGAAGGTGATCGCACCGATCACCTCACCGCTGCTAGGATCTTTGATCGCCAGAGAGGCCTGCGACTGGTAGAAACCGGTACTGTCGTCAAATTCGACTTCGCTGATGTGAAGCGCGTCCGGACCGACCTGGTATGTCTCTTTCCATTTTGCTTCGTCACCCTGCCAGTAGTCAGATGTCTCGACACTTTGCGCGACGTTCAATCCTTTGTCGTCCATCACAAAGACTTCGGTGACAAAACCAGCTGTGGCGGTCTGCTGGCCGCGCAGCCAAGCCGATACAGGATGTGCAAGAAGCTCTGAGATCAGAGGGCCGCCACCATCGCCAGCCTCTGCGCGCCATTGCTGGTCAAGTGCGATGACCTCGTCCTCGGTCAGTCCGGTGTGACGGTCGTTCTGGACCTTGATCGCTTCGATCAGCGCGGGATCTTCGATCCACTTGGCCAACTCGCCGCGCGCATAGGCTTCAAGCGGCACACGGTAGACGCCGTCCTGACCGGGTGTCGCGATCAGGTAAAGCGTGATGGTGTTGTTCATTGCCACTGACAGCTTTCCTGTCAGCGCAGCGGCTGCGATTACATCGTCAGATGATGGTTGCTGGCCGGAGACTGCAGCGCTGAAGATACCACGCTGGGTTTCCCAAATCTCAAGGGTCTGCTCGAGGCTGTTTCTGACGGCATCATTTGGCGGAGGATTGATGCCCGCGTCAGGAAAACCATCACGCAAGGCGGCAAGGGTACGCTCAAAGAGATCAAGGGTGTCACCCAGTTCACTGACCGTCCCGTCGTCGCCTGTGCCGGTTGCTAGCTCACACATCACACGGGTCATGCGATAGGCCAGGGCACGCTGACGAACAGCGAAGTTCAGCACGGTCGCGTCGCTTTGCAGCAATTCCTGAGGATCAGAGTATTGTCCGGAAACGTCTGCCGCCAATACAACGGTCTGTTCGAACAGATCGCCATAGGATTGGCTGATCATTGTTGCGTCAGCGGCAGAGCCTGAGCCGTCCAGCATACGGTTGGCGGCGACTTCGATGGGTTGCCACAGTTCGGCTGTCGCCTGGATTGCGGCAACAGTGCGTGGGCGCGTCTCTGCACCGGGCATCCCCAAGGCGTTGTCGCCTTTTTCAAGACCGACCAGAATGGCATCGAAATCCTCGCGCGCAGAGGTCAGGTCAGCCTGCGCTGTTGCCTGATCAATCCCCGCTTCAAGGCGGCAACTGGCTGATGCAACCCTCTCGGTCAGAGACCGCAGGCTGGCAGAGCGGTTCACCCGCGCTTTGCCACCGTCATAAAGCGCACGATCAATGAATTGCGCGCTGGCGGGCGTTGGCGCGACACCCACGCTGACCACTGTACCCAGCGCCATGATCGTGGCGCAGGCTGTCGTTGCCAGCTTTGTGTGACGGCTACTGGATTTGGTTGTGGATGTGCCGTGTGACATAGCTTGTTTTCCTGTCTCGTTGTCTCTCCCAAGCCATGTGCGGCGCGGGATAGAGGGGCTCTCGTTACTGTGCTGGCGGGGCAGTTGCGTTTGGTTTAACGTTTTCTGGCCCACCAGGATTGAAGTTGTGCCAGGTGCCAGGGTGGATGACATCTTGGCGGTTGCGTTATCAGGTCGGTGACTGGATCCAGACTTCAACCCGACGGTTGATCCGGCGTTCGTTGTCTGAGGTGTTACAGGCGGTGGGGGCAATTTCACCAAAACCTGTGCTGGCCATTTCGACGCCGTTCAATCGATCCCCGGCGAAATCGCGGAGTTCGTCCATGACGCGGGCCGCGCGGCGATAGGAAAGCTCACGGTTGCTGTCAAAAGCGCCGACATCGTCAGTGAAACCAACAAACAACAGCTTCGTGCCAGCAGGTTGGCTTTCAAGGTAGTCGGCCAAGCGCCCGAGGTTGAGACGCCCGCGTGGGTCGAGGTTTTGCGATCCGGTGCGGAAGCGGAACGTGGTCGACAGGCGATCATAATCGATCATCTGCGCGAGCATTTCGCGCATGATGCCGCCTTCATAGGCGTCCGCATTGGGGTCAAGCAACTGACGGGCGCGATCGCCATCCACAGGTTGTGCGCGGCGGTCAACGCCGAGATCGATAAAGCCCGCCTTGGCGATCACTTCATCCGCCTGCTCTGACGCGGCATAGTTCACAAATTCGGTGGTCGACTGATCCTGGGTGTCGTCACGTGTGTAGAGATAGAGGAACCGCTGCAATGCATATTCCTCGGTCCGCGCCGAGAATGCGTCTGGCGCCATGCTCAATCCACAATCATTCACCAAGGTCAGCGCCCGTGCGCCGCGTTGAAAGGCATAGCCGACAAATCCGATCGCTGCTTCGTCGGCGTTCACTAACGCTGCCATCTCGGTATTGTCACTGGCGATCTGGGTGACGGAGGGTAAGTTCGGCACATCCTCGCCGAAGACACCGTTGTCAAAGACGCTTTTGGTACCTGAATCGGCTTGGCGGCTGAAGATTTTGATTGGCGCGTCGTTCCCGCCCAACTCTGCCCAGTTGGTGATCGCACCGCTATAGATACCACGCAACTGATCCATGCTGATCGAGCGCACCGGGTTTGCCGGATGGGTGATCACGACCAGACTGTCGACGGCAATGATATGCTCTTGCGATGTGCTGATCATGTTTCCCGCACCGGCATCCCGAAGCGCACGCGCTTCGGGTGGAAGAATGCGGCGCGCCGACATCCCGATATGTGCGCTTTCGTCCAGCAAGCCTGCGAAAGCGTCGTTGGAACCTGAGGAGGTGATCAAGTACGACCCCATCGGATCGCCAAAGCCCTCATCGCTGATCATCTCTGCAAGGAATTCATTGCCGTTCCCAGTGGCAGTCTGCGTCACTTCCGCGCCACGGTAAGATGCATAGCCTGCAAGCAGAAGTGGCATCACACCGTCACCGACCGTGTCAGAGCCCGCGATCATGACATCAGCTGATGTATCGCCGAATTGCGGACAGGCCGCCCCTTCACAGCGCACACGCGATGCCGAGATGCGCAGGTCGCCCAGACCTGTACGAATGATGTAATTGTTGTCGGTGAAGTCGATAAACTCACCAACAAGGTTCACTGTACCGTCGGCTGACCTAAGCGTAACTTCAGAGGATTGCGCCGTGGCAGGTGCCGCAAGCGCGACGGCCAAAGCAGTCGCCGAAACCAAATTTTTTGTGATTATTGACATATCAAATGCCATCCATTTCTCCATTTGCCAAAGTGCTCAAAGCACCCCCAAGGCGTTCATTTGTTTTTGCACTTGTGACCGGAGACACTACGTTACTGATCGTCACAAAAACCGCTGCGACACATTCACTCTGTCGCCGGAATGTGCGAAAAATTGGGCATAAGTCGTCAACAATTGGGGTGACTGAATAATTCTGGCGCGACGTGGCGCAAATGAAAGGGCCGGCGTTGCATTTCCCACGATACCCTGCCCTTAACGCGGGGGAGTGCTGTCTGGGTGCCGTGGGGTCAAACAACTTAAAGTGTAGAAATACTGGTTAATTCTATGACAACACGGAAACGGTTGGCCTTGTTTGCGCTGGTGAGATCAATGCCGTCTCAGAGGCAGAGCTTTTTGGCCATTTGTGCCAAAAACCGCGCCTCAGGACGATATTGGTGACCATGGATTGCAAAGAAATTGGCGAAATTGCCACTTTTGTCCCCATAGTTGTTTACGAGCCGAATACCGCACGCAGTACTGCGCGGATACAAAAAGGCCCCGCTCGGCAAAGCGGGGCCCCTTCCGAGATGACGTGACGTTTATTGAGGAATATCGCCAGTTAGGCCTTCGACATAGAAATTCATGCCTGCAAGCGTACCGTCATCGGCAACCTCACCGTCAGCAAGCCATGCAGAGCCGTCCTGTCGGTTGATCGGCCCAGTGAACGGGTGGTACTCGCCGGACCGCATCGCCTCGATCATCGCTTCGGCGCTGGCTTTTACCTCTGCTGGCACAGCATCAGTGATCTCACCGATTTTCACCATGCCAGGGGCAATCCCGTCCCATGTGTCCATGCTTTCCCAAGTGCCGTCGATCACGGCCTGGGTGCGGGCAATGTAATAAGGTGCCCAGTCATCGATGATGGATGACACACGGGGGAAGGGTCCGAACTCGGCCATGTCGGACGCCTGACCAAAGGTCACAACACCGCCTGCCTGCTGTGCGGCGGCCTGTGGTGCGGTCGAGTCCGTGTGCTGCAGAACCACATCAGCACCCTGTTCGATCAGCACCGTGGCCGCTTCGGCCTCCTTCGCAGGGTCAAACCATGTGTAGACCCAGACGATCCGGAATTCGATATCGGGGTTCACTTCCTTGGCATGCAGATAGGCCGCGTTGATGCCCCGGATCACTTCGGGGATCGGGAAGGAGGCGATGTAGCCCACGATGTTGCTTTCGGTCATGTGGCCCGCGATGTGCCCCTGAACGGCACGGCCTTCGTAGAAACGCGCAGAGTAAGTCGACACGTTCGGCGTGTCCCGGCGGTAGCCCGTCGCATGTTCAAACTTCACGTCAGGAAATTGCGCGGCCACGGCGTTGGTCGCATCCATGTAACCGAACGAGGTGGTGAAGATGAGGTCAGCACCCTGAAGCGCCATCTGTGTCATAACGCGTTCCGCATCTGCGCCTTCGGGGACGCTTTCGACAAAGACGGTCTCAACCGCGTCGCCAAAATGCTCCTCCACGGCCAGACGGCCCTGATCATGTTCATAAGTCCAGCCGCCATCGCCAACAGGCCCCACATAAACAAAGCCGACCTTCGTCGGATCGTCCTGCGCATAAGCCCCTGTTGTGATGCCAAGCGCGAGCGTCGCACCGGCCAGTAGTTTTTTCATTGTCATGTGTTTCCCCTTGGTGGTCTTGATCGCCTCAACGTGAGGCATGGAATGGTTGGCCGAGTGACCCCGGCGCACGTCCGGCACGCATAATAACGAGAACCGCGATGGTGGCCAGATAGGGCGCCATCGAAAGGTATTCGACCGAAATCGCGGCCCCGGCTGCCTGCAGGTTAAGCTGCAACACCGTGACACCGCCAAACAAATAAGCGCCGATCAAAAGCCGCCCCGGCCGCCAGCTGGCAAAGACCACGATGGCCAGTGCAATCCAGCCCGCACCGGCGGTCATCCCTTCGGTCCATTGCGGGACCCGGACGAGCGACAGATAGGCCCCGCCCAGCCCCGCGCATGCCCCGCCGAACATGATGGCAAGCATGCGCACGCGGATGACATGGTAACCCAGCGCATGGGCCGCTTCGTGGTTTTCGCCCACAGCCCGCAGGATCAAGCCAGCGCGGGAGTATCTCAGGAAAGCCCAGACACCCCCGACGATCAAAAGCCCCACATAGACCATCGGATCATGCTGAAAGATGATCGGCCCGATGATTGGGATGTCACCCAGCAGCGGGATATCCCAATCCGGGAAATCCGGTGCCTTTATCCCGATATAGCCCTGGCCCATCAGCGCGCTCAGGCCGAGGCCAAAAAGTGTCAGCGCCAGCCCCGTGGCCACCTGATTGGACAAAAGGAATTGGGTCAGGAATCCGAAGACCAGCGACAAGAGTGCACCGCCAACCGCAGCGCCAAGAAACCCGACCCACGGGGATCCGGTATTGACGGCGACGATAAACCCACAAACCGCTCCGGTGATCATCATCCCCTCAACGCCAAGGTTCAGGACCCCGGCACGCTCCACAACAAGCTCACCGATGGCCGCCAGAAGAATAGGTGTCGCGGCCACCATCAGCGAGGCGAGCAGAAGGATGGGATTGATGGCGGAAAGGTCCATTCAGATCAGCCCATGTATCCAGATATGAACGGCACCCGCAGAGAGGGTCGCGCCCAGTAGCATTATTCCGAGATGGCGTAGCGACGGCCGACGCAGGTTACGCAGCCATTGTCGTGCGGCGGGCGACAGGCGAGTGACAACAAGCCCGGCGCCGATGATTGTGGCGGCGAAAAGGATATGCGCACCGACAAAGGTGACCAGGGCAATGCCGGACAGGCTTGTTTCACCGGTTAACTGACCATGCACCATCCAGAGCATCATCAGCCCCATCGATGCGCCCATGAGCAAGGGCTTCGTCGTGGTCGTCATGCGTGCTTCCTTTTGCAACTTTGCTGAACAGTCGCGCGTTCGCGCCCGGCGGGTGGCAAGACCGGGTTGATCGTAGAAAGCTCGGTCATACCAACAGAACCAACGGTGATTGTGGCAGCACGAGCGCGGTAAGGCATCCAACCAGCATGCCGCCAGCCAGCCCATAGCGTCCAACCCTGGCAGGCCAGGATGTGCCGGGCGCCCTCTTTCGGCGCAAACGAGCGGGCTGCACGCCCGATCCGCCAAACAACCAGGTGGAGACCCGGATGTTCAGTTTTTCCAGAAAGAGGAGCCCGAACCAGATCGCGGCGCAGATTACTGCCGTGATTACGGCCAACCAGATTGATCCGCCGATCGCAAGTTTGATCACTTCACCAGCAACGAGCCCCAATAACAGGCCGATGACGGGTCTGGTCACCGCGTTCACCCAATCTTCGAAACTGGGCTGATCGGTGCTCATGCCGGTTGTCCTGCGCAGAACCGCATCTGGTAATGCGTCAAAGTATCCATTGTGCGCAAGGAGGCGGGTTTGATGGCGGAGAGATCCATTAGACCATTCCTCCGGTGATTATGAATTGGATGATGGCGATCATCGCCCCGATTGCAAAGCAAGACAGAACGCCATTGCGCATCAGCCTCAATTCGGCTTTTCCCTCCGCGTTCAGCTCATCCGAAGTGACGGGCTTGCGGCGTCCAAAGATCGCCTTGATCACATAGAACGGGGCAAGCATCACAGTCTGAATAGCCCCTTCAAGAATACCAACAAAGGCGACAAACGCCAGAAATCCGACAATGGCAATCCAACCAAAATTTAGCCCGACAGTCATCACGAAATACCCCAGGCCGACAATCAGCAAGGCAAAGCCCGCCAAGGCCAGGAACGCAAGGATATCCAGAAACAGCTTCATGCAGGTATCCTCCGCCCAAACCGCAGCCGGTAGTTGGTCAGCACATCCACCGCCAAGAGGAAAAACAACAGCATCCCCTGCATCAGTTGGATCGCGGCGAGTGGCAAGCCCAGATTGGATTGCGCGATCTCGCCGCCGATATAGGTCAGCGCCATCAGCCCGCCCGCAAGCAGAATACCGACGGGATGCAGCCGCCCAAGGAAGGCGACGATAATGGCCGTGAACCCGTAGCCCACGTTGAAATCAATGCTGATCTGGCCTGCGGGACCTGCGACTTCGAAAAGCCCGGCGAGCCCAGCCAGCGCGCCAGAGAGCCCCATGCAGATCAGCACCAGCAGCCCCGGATTGACGCCTGCAAACCGTGCCGCACGCGGGCTTTGCCCTGCCAACCGGACCTGAAAGCCGAAGATATGCCGCGACAGGGCGATATAGGCAAAGATCACAGCGATGAACGCCGTCAGCACGCCCCAATGCATGCCGGTGCCCTCAAAGACTTCCAGATTGGCCGCAGAAGGATATTGCGACAGGTTGCGGCTGCCCGGAAAGCCCATCCCGTCGGGGTTGCGCAAGGCACCAAGCGCCATGGAGGCCAAGAGCTGCTCGGCCACGTAAACGAGCATCAGCGAGACGAGGATTTCGTTGGTCCCGAACCGCACCCGCAGGACACCCGGGATCATAGCCCAGAGAAAGCCGCCTAAGGCACCCGCCAGCACCATCAGCGGGAAGATGATAAACGATTCCATCGGGAAAAAGGCGAGCCCCACCGCCGCGCCGCAAATGGCACCGACGATGTATTGCCCCTCGGCCCCGATATTCCAGATGCCCGCCCGGAACCCGAAAGAGAGGCCAATGGCAATCAGGACCAGCGGGGCCCCCTTGATCAAAAGCTGCGGGCGGTAGAACCACGCGAACTCCGAGAAAAGCGGATCGAGAAAGATCGTGCGGATCGTCTCGAACGGGTTGTTGCCAAGGGCGGCGAAAAGGAGGCCACCGCAGATCATCGTCAGGACGACCGCCAGAACAGGCGTTGCAAAGGTCCAGATACGTGAGGGCTGAGGGCGCTTTTCGAGCGTGATCATAAAGAGGCTGCCCCCTTCATCTTGGCCCAAAAACTCCCGCCGGAGGCATCCTCACCCCTCCACATGCGCCACCTCCATGTCATGGGCGCCACCCAGCATCAGGCCGATATCCTCGACCGTCAGCCCCTTGGCCGGGCGGGGCGGTGACAGACGGCCTTCATTCAGTGCGGCAAAACGGTCAGAGATTTCCATGAGTTCGTCGAGGTCCTGACTGATCACGATCACCGCCGCCCCCTTTGCGGCCAGATCGAGAAGCGCTTGCCGGATAGCGGCGGCGGCAGAGGCATCGACTCCCCATGTGGGCTGATTGACCACAAAGACGTCCGGTTTCTGCAATATCTCGCGCCCGATGACGAATTTCTGCAGATTGCCGCCCGAGAGCGACCGGGCCGCGTTGGCAGGGCCGGGCGTCCGGACATCGAACGCCTTGATCACACCTTCCGCAAAGCCCCGCGCCTTGCCCCAATGCAGAAAACCATTGCTGGTCAGTTTTTCCCGCGTCATGGCCGTCATCACGGCATTCTCGGTCAGTGACATATCGGGCGCCGCCGCGTGTCCCATCCGTTCTTCGGGTGCCGCCAAGAGCCCGATCTTGCGGCGTGCATTGGGTGGCATCTGCCCGATGCCCTGACCCTGATAGGTGATCATCGCAGGCGCCACGCGCATCTCACCCGACAGGGCCGCGACCAGCTCGTCCTGTCCATTGCCTGCCACACCGCCGATGCCCAACACTTCGCCCTTGCGGACCTCAAGCGAGATGTCTTTCAGCGCCGTGCCGAACCGATGTGGCGCCTTGGCGCTAAGGTTTTGCAGGGTCAATGCAGTCTCGCCCGCCGGTTTGTCCGCCTTTTCGGGCACATGCAGTTTGCTGCCGACCATCAGTTCGGCCATGTCCCGGGCCGAGGTCGCGCGCGGATCGCAGGTCGCGACAACCGCGCCCAATCGCAGGATCGTGGCGTTGTCACAAAGGGTGCGGATTTCTTCGAGCTTGTGCGAGATATAGAGGATCGCCGTGCCCTCGGCGCTGAGTTGCCGGAGCGTCTCAAACAGGATCGCCACCTCTTGCGGGGTTAGGACAGAGGTGGGCTCGTCCATGATCAAAAGCTTGGGGTCCTGCAGCAGGCAGCGGATGATCTCAACCCGCTGGCGCTCACCTGCGGAAAGCTCACCGACGATCCGGTCGGGGTCGAGGGGCAGGCCGTATTGGTCCGAGACTTTCCGCACGCGCGCCGCGATCTCGCGCTGGGGCGGTGGGTTTTCCATACCGAGCGCGATGTTTTCGGCCACATTCAACGCGTCAAAGAGCGAGAAATGCTGGAACACCATCGCCACCCCAGCCGCGCGGGCGGCGCGCGGTTCGGGCGGCTGGAACGGCTGACCGTTCAGTGACATCGTTCCGCTGTCGGGTTTCACCAGCCCGTAGATCGTCTTCACAAGGGTCGACTTGCCAGCGCCGTTTTCGCCAAGCAGCGCGTGCACCTCGCCAGGCAGAATATCAAAAGACACATCCTTGTTCGCGACAACGCCCGGATAGGCTTTGGTCAGGCCGGACAGGCGCAGTAACGGTTCACTCATGCAGTACGGTCCTTGGTCCGGCCTTTCTGACCAGCAATCATGCTGGTTGCGACGCCAAGTGCAATGGCCGCGGGATGTTTTCCAAGGGCCGGATCACCGATCGGACACGCGATGCGCGAGATTTGTGCGGGCGCATACCCCAATGCGGCGAGGCGCGTTTTGAAGCGCGCCCATTTGGTGGCTGATCCGATCAGGCCAGCCGTATTGAACTGGTGGCTGAGGATCGCGTGGCAGAGCGCGAGGTCGATCTCGTGGGAATAGGTCAGGATCAGGTGGTCGGCATCTTTGGGCGCATGTTTGACGACCTGAGCCGGGTCTTTCGCAACCAAAGTGGTGACGTCGGTCTCCGGGAACCGGTCGGCGGCGGTATCGATCCAAGTGATCACAAAATCTGGCAGGGGTGCTGTGACATGCACGATGGCGCGCCCCACATGGCCCGCACCGTAGATCCAAAGCGGGCGTTTTGGTGTTTCGGAAAGCTGGTCTGCCCGTTCCCACGATAGCGTCACCGACCCACCGCAGCATTGTCCGAGTGCGGGGCCAAGCGGAATGGTGCGGGTCAGGTGGTCGCGGCCCTCGATCAGCATTTTGCGGGCTTCAGCCATCGCCTCCCATTCCAATGTGCCGCCGCCGATGGTGCCTTTGGAGCGATCGGCAAAGACCAGCATCTGCGTGCCCGCCTCACGCGGGACCGAGCCTGCAGTTTTGGTCACGGTGATGCGGATGCAATCACTCATCCGCGCGCCCTGTGTACGGCATTCAGGACCTCTTCAGCAGTCGCGGGGGCCTGCAGGTCAGGGTAGTTGGGTCCACAGGCGCTGACCGCATCGGACAGAGCCAGGAAGGCGGAGATGCCCAGCATGAAGGGCGGCTCACCCACGGCTTTGGAGCGATAGATCGTTTGCGCCGGGTTTGGCGCATCCCAAAGTGCAACGTTGAAGATGTCGGGCCGGTCTGAGCAGGCCGGGATCTTATAGGTCGAAGGCGCATGTGTGCGCAGGCGACCTTTGTAATCCCAGACCAGTTCCTCGGTCGTCAGCCAGCCCGCGCCTTGCACATAGCCGCCCTCGATCTGGCCAATGTCGATGGCCGGGTTCAGGGACGCGCCTGCGTCATGTAGGATATCGGTGCGCAGGATGCGGTTTTCACCAGTGAGCGTGTCGATGACCACTTCGGTGACGGCGGCCCCTTGGGCGAAGTAGAAAAATGGCGTGCCTTCGCCTTTGATCCGGTCCCATTGCAGACCGGGGGTTTTGTAGAAGCCGGTTGCCGAGAGGCTGACACGGTTCTGATAGGCGGTGGCGGCGGCCTCGGCGAATGTGATCTGCTCCGTGCCAATATAGACGTGGCCATCTTCGAAACGGATGTTTTCTGTCTTTGTCTGGTGCAGTTCGGCGAGGTAAGCCGCGATCCGGTCGCGGATGATGTCGCAGGCATTCGCCACGGCCATGCCGTTGAGGTCCGAGCCGGAGGAGGCGGCGGTGGCCGAGGTGTTGGGCACCTTGCCGGTATCCGTCGCCGTGATCTTCACCGCGCTCACATCAATGCCGAAGCGATGCGCTGCCACCTGCGCGACCTTCTGGAACAAGCCTTGCCCCATCTCGGTCCCGCCATGGTTCATGTGGACCGAGCCGTCCTGATAGACATGGACCAAAGCGCCCGCCTGATTGAGATGTGTCAGCGTGAAGGAAATCCCGAATTTCACCGGGCTGAAGGCGATGCCCTTCTTGAGGATCGGTTGCTCGCCGTTCCAGTCCGCGATGGCCTTGCGCCGGTCGGCGTAGTCCGACCGCTTCAGCAGGTCGTCGGTCATCTCATGCAAGATGAAATCAGTGACCGGCATCTTATAGGGGGTGATTTGGGGGGGTGGATCAAGATCCACCTTACGATCCGGGTCTGTCACGCCCTGCATGGGGGCGTAGTAGTTACGGCGCCGGATCTCTGCCGGGTCGATTTTGAGTGTCGCCGCGATATGATCCATCACCCGTTCGATCCCCAGCACGCCTTGCGGGCCGCCAAAGCCTCGAAAGGCAGTGGCCGATTGGGTATTGGTTTTCAGCCGGTGCGACGTGATCCGGGCGGTCGGCAGATGATAGGCGTTATCGGCATGCAACATCGCCCGGTCTGCCACGGGCAGCGACAGGTCCTGCGCCCAGCCGCAGCGGGTTGCTTGCGTAAAATCGACGCCGAGGAGCCTGCCCTGATCGTTAAAACCCGCGACATAGTCGATCCGGAAGTCATGCCTCTTGCCGGTGATTATCATGTCATCATCGCGGTCATAGCGCATTTTGCAAGGTCGACCTGTGGCACGCGCGGCCACGGCGCAAGAGACGGCTAGCGCGTTGCCCTGACTTTCCTTGCCGCCAAAGCCCCCACCCATCCGCCGGATCTCGCAGCGGACGGCATGCATTGGAAGCCCCAGCGCTTCGGCCACCTTATGCTGGATTTCGGTTGGGTGCTGGGTGGAGCTATGGACGACCATATCCCCACCTTCTTGCGGCAGTGCGAGCGCTGCCTGCCCTTCGAGGTAGAAATGCTCCTGCCCGCCCATATTGATTGTGCCCCGCACCTGATGCGAGGCCTCTGCCAGGGCCGTGTCCACATTGCCCTTGGTCCAGATACGCGGGCCGTCCTCGAAGCGGCTGCCCGCCGTCAGTGCCTCTTCAATTGTCAGGATGGGCGTTTCTTCGGCATAGGTAATCTGCCCCAGACGTGCCGCCTTGCGGGCCTGAAGGTGGGTTTCAGCGACCACCAGAAAGAGCGGTTGGCCGAGGTAGTGGATCGCGCCATCCGACAAAAGCGGCTCATCATGGATCGAAGGCGAGACGTCGTTGGCGAAGGGCAGATCATCTGCAGTCAGAACGGCGACGACACCTGGGGCGCTCGTCACCTCTGCTAGGTTCATCGCGGTGATACGTCCCTTGGCAATCTCCGAAATGCCGAAGGCAAGGTGCAGCGTATTTGATGGCGTCGGCAGGTCATCGACGTATCGTGCGGCACCGCTCACATGTAGACGGGCCGCATCATGGGGCAGGGGCTTGGCGACGCTCATGAGGTGACCTCAAGCACATTCGTCGCCTGACCGGACAAATCGGCGAAGTAGCGGTGCAGCAGGTTTTGCGCTGTGGTTAGACGGTAATCGGCTGAGGCCCGCATGTCGGAAAGCGGGGTGTAATCATCGGTAAACCTGTCAGCGGCATGTCTTATCGTGTCCATTGTCCATGCTTGTCCGACCAACGCCGCCTCAACTGCGCGCGCCCGATGTGGTGTACCCGCCATGCCGCCAAAGGCGATCCGGGCGGTCTGTACGATCCCCTCAGCGATGGTGACATTGAAACAGCCGCAGAGTGCTGAGATATCCTGATCGAACCGTTTGGAGATTTTGTAGCAGCGCAAGGCAGGGGCGGATTTCGGCAGCGTCACGCATGTCACCAGTTCGCCCGGCGTGCGGTCCTGTTTGCCGTAGTCGAGAAAGAAGTCTTCGATTGGCACATCGCGCGTGGCATCGCCGTGCCGCAAATGGAGGGTCGCCCCCAAGGCGATCAACGCAGGTGGGTTATCGCCGATGGGCGAGCCATTGGCGATGTTGCCGCCAATCGTAGCTGCATTGCGGACCTGTTCAGATCCGTAACGACGGATCAGTTCCGCGTAGGATGGGTGATAGTCACCCATCACCCGCAGCGCTTCGGTCATCGTCACACCAGCCCCGAGATGCAGAGTATCTTCATCAACCGTGATCTGACGGAGATCGGCGCATCGGTTGAGAAACGCGACCTTGGGCAAATCGCGCAGGTCCTTGGTCACCCAGAGACCTACATCCGTGGCGCCGGCAATCAGGGTCGCATCAGGATTGGTGGCGTACCAGTCGCTTAGTTCGTCAAGGCTTTCCGGCGCATAGGGCTGCGGCTCCGTTTGAGGCGCATCGTCGCTCATCCATTCAGGCACAGGCGTGGCCGCTGCGGCTTCCGCAGCCCGAATGATCGGCGCATAGCCCGTACACCGGCAGAGGTTGCCCGCCAGAACGTCATCGTGATCGGTCCGGCCATTCATATGGCCCGCGGCCATCGCGGCGACAAAGCCTGGCGTACAGAACCCGCATTGCGAGCCATGATGCTCTACCATCGCCGCCTGCACCGGGTGCAACTGGCCATCGGGGCCACTGATCCCTTCAACCGTGCGGACGGTTTTGCCATGCAGTTGCGGCAGAAACAGGATGCAGGCATTCAGGGCCCTTGTGCCATCAGCATCGCTGACAATAACTGTGCAGGCGCCGCAATCCCCCTCGTTACAGCCTTCCTTCGTGCCGCAAAGCTCCCGGTCTTCACGTAACCAATCGAGCAGGGTGCGCGTTGGCGCGGTCTGAACCTGCACAGTTTCCCCATTCAGAAGAAACGTCACATCCATGATGCTAACCTGCCGCCTTACCAAACGCCTGTCGTGGGGCAGATGTCGATGCGGCGTAGACCTCTGCCCCGTCCCAGAAGATATCAAAACGAGGCTAGGACGCTATTGCAAGCGGTTTTGACTGCGCTGCGCCCAAAGGTCCGGCAATTGCCGGTTCTTTGGGCGCAGCGGTCTAGTGCGGAGCCAGTACCGTCGGGGCATATCGCTCCAAATTGTCCAAGCCGCCCTGCCAGCTCTGCTGAAACTCAGCCAGTGCCTCTCGGCCGGAAAACGATGAAACTGCCACAGTCAGGCTCAATCGCGTTCCCATCCCTTCCGCTGTCAGCGCATAGGTCACCAGGCTGGTACACATGGCCTCATTGCCGATCACGAGCGTTTCGGTAAAGACCGCGCGGTCTGGTGCGGTCAGGTCATACCACCGCGTGTCGATAACAAATTCCGGCGCATCCGCAGGCCCGCAGCGATGCCGATCCTGCCCGCCAACACGCAGATCAGCCCGGTCAACGATTAATACGGTATCCGCATCCGGCCCGCCCCATTTTTCGCGGTGTTTGGGGTCGGTCAGCACCTCCCACAATTTGGCGGGCGACAGTGGCAGGGTCCGATGCATATCAAAGGACTTGGTATCAAGTGTCACTATTCTCTCCTTCACTTTGTTGGGCTATTTGACGGGCGAGGACCTCAAGCCGGTCCAGTCTGCTTTCCCAGATCTCGCGCTGCCAGGCGAGCCAGCCTTGCGCTTCGATCAAGGGTGCCGCTTCGATGTGGCAGGTGCGCACGCGACCCTTTTTGATGGACCGGACGATGCCGGTCTCCTCCAGCACCTTCAGGTGCCGCATGAAGGTGGGCAGCGCCATTTTGTGTGGTGCATGTAGCTCGCTGACGCTGGCAGGACCTGCGGCCAGCCGTTCGATCACCGCGCGGCGTGTCGGGTCGGCCATGGCGCCGAAGAAGGAATCAAGTTGGTTAGTCATGTGGCTAAGTATTGCAACTCGAGGTGCGCTTGTCAAGAAAGTTAGCCATTTGGCTTACTTTTGGGCAAAGCCAAATCCTCTGCGAGGATTTGTGTCCAGACTTTCTGCGAAAGTCTAACGGCACCAGGCGTGCGCCGCCGCTTGTACATGGGCCGTCATGCGCTAGGGTCGCGGCATGAGCACTGATCCCCGATTCATTCATCTGCGCACCCACACCGAATACTCCCTGCTCGAAGGGGCTATTCCCGTCAAGAAACTGCCTGATCTGGCCACCTCCATGGACATGCCCGCGGTGGCCGTGACCGACACGAACAACATGTTCTGCGCGCTGGAGTTTTCTGAAGGTGCCGCCAAGGCCGGGGTGCAGCCGATTATCGGGTGCCAGGTCGATATGACCTATCTTGCTGCTGAACCCGGGAAACGCCCCGAAGATCCAGCATCCATTGTCCTGCTTGCGCAGAACGAAACGGGCTACATGAACCTGATGAAGCTGAATTCCTGCGCCTATCTGGATGCGGATGGACAGCTGCCGCAGGTTACAGTCGATGAACTGCTTGCGTATCACGACGGTCTGATCTGCCTGACCGGCGGCCCGGACGGCCCAATTGGCCGGCTTTTGCGGCAGGGTCAACGCCCAAAGGCCGAGGCGTTGATGGATGAGTTGGCGGCGATCTATCCCGGCAGGCTCTATGTCGAACTGCAGCGTCACCCGGGCGACGGCGCGCCAGAGGCAGAGCGGCTGTCTGAACGGGGCCATATTGAAATGGCGTACGCTAAGAACCTGCCGCTGGTCGCCACGAACGATGTCTACTTTCCCAAAACGGATCTTTACGAGGCGCATGACGCGCTGATCTGCATTGCTGACGGCGCCTATGTTGATCAACAAGAACCGCGCCGACGCCTGACCCCACAGCATTATTTCAAGAGCCCGCAGGAAATGGCGACGCTCTTTGCTGATCTGCCAGAGGCGATTGAGAATACCGTCGAGATTGCGAAACGTTGCGCCTTCAAGGCCTATAAGCGCGACCCGATCCTGCCCAAGTTCGCCGATGATGAGGTCGCGGAACTGCGCCGTCAGGCGGAAGCTGGGCTGAAAGACCGCCTTGCCGTGATCCCGCACGCGGCTCCAGTCGAGGAATACGAAAGACGCCTCGATTTCGAGCTTGGGATTATCGAGGGGATGGGCTTCCCCGGCTATTTCCTGATCGTTGCCGACTTTATCAAATGGGCCAAGGATCATGACATCCCTGTCGGACCGGGGCGAGGCTCCGGTGCGGGATCACTCGTCGCCTATGCGCTCCTGATCACTGACCTGGACCCGTTGCGCTATTCGCTGCTGTTCGAACGGTTTCTGAACCCCGAACGGGTCTCGATGCCGGATTTCGACATCGATTTCTGCATGGACCGGCGCGAAGAGGTGATCCGCTACGTGCAAGAGAAATACGGGCGCGACAAGGTCGGTCAGATTATCACTTTCGGTGCGCTTCTCTCTAAGGCCGCGGTGCGCGATGTCGGGCGCGTCTTGCAGATGCCTTATGGGCAGGTGGACCGTCTGTCAAAGATGATCCCCGTTGAAGGCGTCAAACCCGTCAGCATCGAAAAGGCGCTGGCGGATGAGCCGCGCCTGCGCGAGGAGATCAAGGAAACCGAACAGGATATCCGCGACGGCAACCGCAACCCCGCCGCTCGTCTGATGGAGTACGCGCAACAGATCGAGGGGCTGTTGCGGAACGCCTCAACGCATGCCGCCGGCGTGGTAATTGGCGACAGGCCGCTGGATGAGCTGGTGCCGCTCTATCAGGACCCGCGCTCTGACATGCCTGCGACCCAGTTCAACATGAAATGGGTGGAACAGGCGGGATTGGTGAAGTTCGACTTTCTCGGCCTGAAAACCCTGACCGTGATCCAGAACGCGGTCGAGTTGATCCAACGTGCCGGACGGCCCCTGAACATCGCCGCTGACGGGACCAAACTCTATGATGCGCCGGAAGGGTTTGAATACGACATCGGGGCCATTCCGCTCGACGACGAAAAGTCTTATGCGCTCTATTCGAGTGCCAAGACCATCGCCGTGTTCCAAGTGGAAAGTTCGGGCATGATGGACGCGCTCAAGCGCATGAAACCCGACTGCATCGAGGATATCATCGCGCTCGTCGCGCTTTATAGGCCCGGCCCGATGGAGAACATCCCGAAATTCTGTGAGGTCAAGAACGGGATCAGCGACCGCGAAACTCTGCATCCGTCGATTGACCATATCCTGGACGAGACGCAGGGCATCATCGTCTACCAGGAACAGGTGATGCAGATCGCGCAGGAAATGGCGGGGTATAGCCTCGGCGGCGCCGACATGCTCCGCCGCGCGATGGGCAAAAAGATCAAGGAGGCGATGGACGCCGAGCGCCCGAAATTCGAGGCGGGGGCGAAGAAGAACGGCGTTGATGCCAAAAAGGCGCGCGAGGTTTTCGACCTTCTGGAGAAGTTCGCCAATTACGGGTTCAACAAGTCGCACGCGGCCGCCTATGCGGTCGTCAGCTACCAGACAGCCTGGCTGAAAGCGAACCATCCCGTTGAGTTCATGGCCGGCGTCATGAACTGCGATATCCACCTGACCGACAAGCTCGGAATCTATTTCCAGGAGGTCAAAAAAGGCCTCGGTCTCGATTATGTGCCACCTTGCGTGAACCGTTCAATGGCGACATTTGACGTCCACGATGGCAAGCTGGTCTATGCGCTGGGCGCGCTGAAAAACGTCGGCGTCGAGGCGATGAAGCTGATCGTGGACGGACGCGGCGACCGCGAGTTTGTGAACCTATTCGATCTGGCCCGCCGCGTGGACCTCAAGCGCGTTGGCAAGCGCCCGCTAGAGATGTTGGCCCGCGCAGGCGCCTTTGACGTGCTCGACCCGAACCGGCGGCGGGTCTTCAACAGTCTTGATGCGCTCACGGCCTATTCCGGCGCGATCCACGACCAGAAATCCTCCGACCAGGTCTCGCTTTTCGGCGATGCGGGCGAGGATCTGCCTGAACCGCGCCTGATGGGCGGCGAGGATTGGCTGCCCGCCGAACGGCTGGCTGAAGAGTTCAAGGCGATTGGTTTTTACCTCTCAGGCCATCCGCTGGACGACTATATGGGCCCGCTCAAACGCAAACAGGTGATGACCTTGGACGAGGTCACAGCGCGGGCCGAAAAGGGCGCGGCTATCGTCAAGATGGCAGGCACCGTCAGCGGGCGGCAGGAACGCAAATCGGCGCGCGGCAACCGGTTCGCTTTCGTGCAACTCTCCGACCCTAGCGGGCAGTACGAGGTCACGATGTTCTCGGACACGCTGGAGACCGCACGCGAATTCCTGGACACCGGCGCGCAGATCGTGCTGACCTGCGAAGCCACGCTTGAGGCCGATCAGCTGAAACTGCTGGGGAGGTCCGTATCGCCTATCGACGCCATCGTGGCCGATGCGGGCGGGGCAGGCCTGCGCGTCTTCATCGACGGGCCAGAGGCGATTCCGTCCGTCGCCAGCATCCTACAGAACGCCGCGAACGACAGCAAAGTTCGCGCGAGCCGCGGCCCGATCTATTTCTGCCTGATGGGCGACGACCTGCCCGGCGAGGTAGAACTCGACCTCGGCGACGACTTCCCGGTGAACCCGCAGATCAAAGGCGCCTTGCGCAGCTTGGGCGGTGTGATCGAGGTCGAAGACGCCTGATCTTAAGGGATGGTGGTCAACATCTGTTTGGTCGCCAACGCTGCACCAAGCACTGATCGACGACCATCCAGCGCCGCTTGGGTACACGCTGGCTTGCCCAAGTATGCTCAAGACGTTAGACGGTCGTCACGGTCGGAGACACCCCGACCGATGGAGCTTTTATGTCTACAATTGTGGTTCGCCACTAGGGTCCACCACCTTAGACCAACCTGAACCAACGGCCTTCCGCGCGCGATGCCGGAAGCCTGTCTGGCTGACATAGGCTCACGAGAAATCCATTGAATATCTCAAAGCACGAACAGCGTGTTTTGCATGTCCTGGCGCAAGGTGGCGCGATCCACTTTGAGCGCATGATAAACGGCAAAATCCGCGATGTTTCCTGTTTCACGCGGGACGGACATGTCCTGTCCGACTGCTCGCTGAAACTCTTCGAACGCCTGAAAAAGCGGCGCTTCATCAAATCCATTAACGGACGGCCCTACCGCATCACAAGGTTGGGTATCCGGTCCGTGAACCCCCAATACGACAACCGATAAGGTAAGTGAAAAATGACAAAACCAATCATCAAGACTACATCAGCCGAGGACATTCCCGCGTTGCAAGAGGTGCTGGACAGAACCGGGCTGTTCCCCAGCGATTTGCTGCCTGATATGTTGGCACCGACCATTGCGGGCGAGACGGAGGCGTTCTGTCTCACTTGCTTGGTCGATGAGAAGGTGGGCGGCCTATGCTACACAATCCCCGAGGAATTCGCGCCCGGCACCTGGAACATGCTGGCCTTGGCGGTGCATCCTGATCTGCAGGGTAGGCGTTTGGGGACGGCCCTCGTCAGCGCTGTTGAGCAGCAACTGATCGCGCAGCAGCAACGTATCCTCATCGTGGATACATCAGGGGCCGAAGCGTTCGCGCGAACCCGGCAATTCTATGGGAAGGCAGGCTATCAGGAAGAGGCGCGTATCCGCGACTTCTGGGCGGAGGGCGATGATAAGATCACCTTCCGAAAAGCACTCTGACCCTGAGATGCCTTTCGCCGCTTTCGTGGCGGAAGGCATCGCGTCTAGATACCCGCCGGTTTTGCCGTGAAGGCCGCTCTTGCCGAGGTAGAAGCGCCTACCAATGCGGTGGCCGTTGATCCGCCAAGGGCACGGTGCCACCCGTGTCCAGCTCCCGCTGCGCCTCACGTTCCATCAGCATCGCGACCCGGCGCGTGGCCAGCGCCAGCTCTGTCTCTTGCCGGGCGACGATGTCTGACAGCTCCTCGACCGTGCGGGTCAGGTGGGCGATTTGTTCTTCGAGATGCGTGGTGTCGGCCATGCGACCGCTTTTAGCTGGCTTCCTTGGCCGGGAAAAGGGCGGGCAGGTCGCCCTTCGCCTTGGCCTGATTAACCAGCGCACCGAAATCGGCCTCCAAAAGCCCCGCCAGTTGATCGAAACTGTCGATGACGAAATAGCTCGGCTGCACAATGTCGATCCGGTAAGGGGTGCGGAACACGGTCAGCAGGTCGAAATCCTGCATAAGCGCATCACCCGACATCGCATGCGCGGCCTCCGCCGGGGAGGACACGATCCCCGCCCCGTAGGCGCGCAAACCGTCGGGCGTGCGGATCATCCCGAATTCGACCGTGAACCAGAACAGCCGGAACATGTGCCAGCTATAGCCCTTGCCAAGCGCCTTAGCGCGGTGCCCGAACCCTTCGATGAAATCGCAATAGGCGTCATTCGTCAGCATCGGGCAATGGCCGAAGACCTCGTGAAACAGGTCCGGCTCTTCGATGTAATCCATATGTTCGCGACGGCGCAGGAAGGTGGCTACCGGAAACTTGCGCTGGCTCAGCAGATCGTAGAATTGCGACGGCGGGATGATCGCGGGTACCCCATGCGCCCCGGCCCCGGTCAGCGCGTGTAGGCGCGCGTCGATATCCTTCACTTGTGGCGTCCGGTCCGCATTCAACCCCAGCTTGGCGACGCCATCGAGATATTCAGGCGCCACCTTACCGGGGAGGAAATCCATCTGCCGTGTGAAAAGCTCGCCCCAGACCGCATCATCATCCGCCGTGTAAGGGAAATACCCGTTCTCATCCGGCAGTAGCGAAGCGTAGGTCGTGTCTTTGGGCATGGCGCAAACTCCTTTGGTTCAGCTTGCACCGGATTAGCGGGAAAATCCTGTCAATCTGATCGGCTGGAGGCTAGAATTGGTCTGATCAAACCAAGTCTGGACCAAAAGTGAAATTTTCTGATCAGGAACAAACCCTGCTCCGCATACTGCAGGGCAATGCGGCCCTCTCGCTCGCCGAACTGGCCGAGCAATCCGGCATGGCCACCTCGACCGTCTGGCGAAAGATGCAGGAGTTCGAGAATATCGGCCTTCTGAAAGGCCGCGTCGCACTCCTCGATCCTGCCAAAGCCGATACCCGACTCTGCGTCTTTGCCACCGTCAGGCTCGCCGACCATGCCGAGGCGTCCATCGCCGGTTTCGCCACCATCATCCGCAGCCACCCGGAAATCATGGAGGCGCATGCCATTTCCGGCACCGCCGATTACATCCTGAAAATCCGCTGCAAGGATGTCGAAGCCTACGAGGCCTTCATGACCCACACACTCCTCCGCTCGCCCCTTGTCAAATCCGTCGTCTCGTCTTTCAGCCTGAAAGAGCTGAAATACACGACCGCATTGCCCCTGTGACAATGCCGCGCTAAACGGCGCACGACCACAAAGGATAGGACCATGGCGAAGGACAAAAAACAGCCCCGCCCCAAGGCCATCACGCCCAAGGGCTTCCGCGATTATTTCGGCGCAGAGGTGACCGCGCGCGCTGAAATGCTGTCAAAGATCGCCGGGGTCTACCATCGCTATGGGTTTGACGCATTGGAGACATCCGCCGTCGAAACGGTCGAGGCGCTGGGCAAGTTCTTACCGGATGTGGACCGCCCGAATGAAGGCGTCTTCGCGTGGGAGGAAGACGGCGACTGGCTCGCCCTGCGCTACGACATGACGGCCCCCCTGGCCCGCGTCGCCGCGCAATACCGCAACGACCTGCCCTCGCCCTATCGGCGCTACACGATGGGCCCGGTCTGGCGGAACGAAAAGCCGGGGCCGGGGCGGTTTCGGCAGTTCTATCAATGCGATGCGGATACGGTCGGGACGGCGTCCGTGGCCGCTGATGCCGAGATCTGTGCGATTCTCGCAGACACGCTCGAAGAGGTCGGCATCCCGCGCGGAGACTACGTGATCCGGGTGAATAACCGGAAGGTGCTGAATGGCGTGATGGAGGTTGCCGGGCTTTCCGGCGACCACAAGGAAGCTGAGCGCGGGATCGTGCTGCGCGCGATTGATAAGCTCGACCGCCTAGGGCCGGACGGCGTGCGTGCCTTGTTAGGTGAAGGGCGCAAGGATGAAAGCGGGGATTTCGCCAAAGGTGCGGGGCTGACGGGCGAGCAGGCGGACGTTGTGATGGCCTTTGTAGACTCAAAGGGTGCGGTTGAGAGAGAGGACTATGCTTCGCTCCTGTCGGCAGTGAAGGAAAGTAATTTCCCGAAGGCCCAAGAATTAGAGAAGCTCATTTCGTATCGTCTCGCGCCTGAGAAACTTCCAATTGATCAACGACACATAGGTTATGAGGCGAACCTACTAACCTGCTATTACCTATACAGCCTTGTGGAAAGCTCACAGGCTGGATCGGCTGGGGTTGATGAGCTGATTGAAATTGCCACTCTCCTCGATGCACAAGGCTACGGCCCTGATCGCATCATTATCGATCCTTCTGTCGTCCGTGGCCTCGGATATTACACCGGCCCCGTCTACGAGGCCGAACTGACCTTTGAGATCAAAGACGAAAAGGGCCGTCCCCGCAATTTCGGCTCCGTCGCCGGGGGCGGGCGCTATGATGACCTTGTCAAGCGCTTCACCGGGCAGGCTGTGCCTGCCACGGGTGTCTCCATCGGTGTTGATCGCCTGCTGGCCGCGCTCCACGCCAAATGCCGCATCGACAGCACCGCCCAAGGCCCTGTTATTGTCACTGTCATGGACCGCGACCGTATGGCCGATTATCAGACCATGGTCGCCGAGTTACGCAATGCGGGTATCCGGGCCGAGGTCTATCTGGGTAACCCTAAGAACTTCGGCAACCAGCTCAAATACGCGGACAAACGCCACTCTCCCATCGCGATCATTGCGGGCGGGGATGAGTTCGACAAAGGTGTCGTCCAGATCAAAGACCTGATCCTTGGCGCGGAAATCGCCAAGAACGCGACGCTGGAGGAATGGAAGGACCGGCCCAGCCAATACGAGGTGCCCTATAAGCGTGGTGAACCCGACCAGATGCTTGCCAAAGTCCGCAGCATCCTGAACGGCGACGGCTGATGCCTACATCCCCCGAAACGCTGACGGAGGCGCGCCGCCTGCGTGATCATTTCGCCGCCCTCGGCGCGCAGGTGGTCAAGGCAGATGTGCTGCAGCCCGCCGACACACTCTTGGACCTCTACGGCGAGGATATCCGCGCGCGCGCCTACCTGACCTCCGACCCGCTGCGGGGCGAGATGGTGCTGCGGCCAGACTTCACCGTGCCCGTCGTGCAAATGCACATGGAAAGCCATGCGGAGCCCGCACGCTACACCTATTCCGGCAAGGTTTTCCGCAAGCAGGAAACCGATGAAACCCGCGCCAATGAATATGTGCAGGTGGGTTACGAGGTCTTTGATGGCCAGAATCCCGCCGCCGCCGATGCCGAGGTGTTCGCCGCCATCGCCGATGCGCTGGCCGGCCTGCCCGTGCGGCCTGCGACGGGTGATATCGGCATCCTGACCGCTGCGGTGCGCGGGCTGAAGACCACTGAGGCGCGCAAGGCGGCGCTTTTGCGGCATATCTGGCGGCCGGGGCGGTTCAAGGCGCTTTTGAAACGCTATGGCTCCGGCGACATCCCTGCGGCGCGATCAGCCTTGCTGGCAGCGGATGATCCTTTTGCCGATGCTGGCCCCGATATCGGCTTGCGCAGTCGAGCCGAGGTTGCCGCACGCATCGATGCCTTGCGCACCGATGCCGCCGCGGCCCCGCTCGCGAGTGAGGAAACTGCTCTGATCGACGCGCTTTTGAATCTGCGCGAAACTGTGCCAAACGTGTTGAGTGCCCTCGCCGATATCGCCGTCGATTTGCCAGCCATCGGCCCGGCGGTGGACCGGATGGCCGCACGAATGTATGCTCTGAGCGCGCGCGGCGTGGATGTCGATGCGCTGGAATTCGAAGGCAACTATGGGCGCACATCGCTGGAATACTACGATGGCTTTGTCTTCGGCTTCTACTCCACCCAACGGCCGGACCTGCCGCCCGTAGCCACAGGCGGGCGCTATGATGCGCTGACAGCACAGCTAGGGCAGGGCAGGGCAGTGCCCGCCGTGGGCGGCGTGATCCGACCCGATCTTGTGGTGGGGCTGACATGCTAAAGCTTGGGGTGCCGTCCAAGGGGCGGCTGATGGACAAGACGTTTGACTGGTTCGGGCAACGCGGTGTCACCTTGCGCAAATCCGGGGCGGACCGCGAATATGCGGGTGCGGTGGACGGGATCGACGGGATCGAATTGGTCCTGCTCTCCGCCGGGGAAATTCCGCGGGAACTGGCCACAGGCAATATCCATCTGGGGGTGACAGGCACTGATCTGGTGCGCGAGAAGCTTGCAAATTGGGACAGTCGGGTCGCTGAACTCGCACCGATGGGCTTTGGTAATGCTGATCTGATCATCGCGGTGCCGCAGGTTTGGGTCGATGTGGATACGCTGGACGATCTTGACGCCGCCGCTGCCGCGTTCCGCAAGACACACGGCTTCCGGCTGCGGATCGCCACCAAATATCACCGGCTCGTCCGGGAGTTCCTGCGCGACAACGGTGTCGCCGATTATCAGATCGTCGACAGCCAGGGTGCGACCGAAGGCACGGTGAAGAACGAAACCGCCGAAGCTATTGCTGATATCACCTCGACGGGCGAGACCCTTCGCGCTAACGGTCTGAAGATCCTTGATGACGGGCTAATCCATGCCAGTCAGGCCACGCTCTTGCGGGGCCGGCGGCATGGCTGGACCGACGCGCAACGCCAGAAACTGAAGACGCTGCAGATGGTGCTGGGGATTACCTAACTGGCGGAGGCCGCCATCGCGTCGCGGCAGGCCCCTTCTAGCACGGCAGGTCCATGCCGCGCGGCGTTCAGCGCCGTTTCGGCCTCGGCGCCTTCTGTCGCCTCCCGCGCGATTGCGGCAAGGCTGTAGGTTTGCACCGCCGTGATCCCTTTCAGCACCTGACGGCAGAGCGCATGCACGGCAAGGTAGTCGAGATGGCTGCCCAGAAGTCCCGCGCCCTGTTCGGTGCCACCTTCGGCGTTGGCTTCGCAAGCCGCTGCATCGGTGGACAGGAAAGACCGGCAGATCATGGGGCGGGCCTCATAGGCGCGGCAAGCACGGGTCTCAGGGTCGAGTGCGGGGCAAGCCTGCGGATGCCAGTCGCGCCCATCGGGTTGACCGGCAAGGGGGCTAAGTGCGGCGTGAAGCTGAGCGGCCTCGAACCCGGTGATCACCCCGCCTTCGCCGCCTGACAGGATGCAGCAAAAGGCACAACCCTCTTTGCAGGCTGCCTTGCGCACGGCATCAGGCGGGGTCTTCAGCATTTCATCGCGGACCGCGTGGCCCAGCCGCCAAGCGGCCTGACCGCTTGCCATTTCGTCCACAACTTGTTTAACGGGCAGGCCATAGGTCTGCGCGGTCTGTAGATAGGAGGCGAGGATGCGTTTCGCGCGGGTTTCGAGCGCGCCGCTTACCCCTTTGATCTTGCTGCGTTCGACGCGTTGCAAAAGGTCAGCCAGCGTCAGCGCGCCGGATTTCGTCTGCCTTTTTGCCAACCTGCGCGCAGCACGGGGAGAGGTGGGTTTCATGTGGTTTCCTGCATTTATCGGCGCACTATAGGTGGCTCGTCAGGCCCGTCCAGAGGCGGCTTGGCTCTCCTTGACAGGCCACAGCTCCAGAACAGCGGCAGTCAATACACAAAGCCCGCCGATGATCTCCACCGGCGACAGTGTTTCCTTGGCGATGATGGCGGCAGAGGTGGCACCGACCAGCACTTCCGACATCAACAGGATGCCGGTCCGTGCGGGGTCGAGCCGCATCGTGGCCCATATCAGTGCGATAATGGTCAGTCCCCACCAGAGTGCGCCCGTGCCAAAAGCGATGACGGCGATGCGCCCTGCCTCCTCAAAGGCCGGAGGAGTGGCCATCACCACGGCGATGACGAGCGAGGCAAATGTAGCCCCGCAGGCGAAGACAAAAGCGGCTGCACCGGGTTTGAGAGATGCCCGCGTCCGCATGGCCGTTGAACTGATGGACCACAGAATGCCGGAGGTCAGACCCATCCATTCGCCGATGTTGCGTGGGATCGGCCAGTGCCCATCAGCACTGAGCATCAATCCAAGCCCCACCAATCCAACAGCGATAGCGGCAAGCCGCAAGGGCGGGGTTTGCCAGCCGAGGATGTAGCGCCCGATCAACGTGCTCCAGACCGGAGTGAGAAAGAACAGCAGGACGATGATTGCGACGCGCCCATAGACAAAGCCGATTGAGTACAGCGCAAAGGCCGCCCCGCCGAGTGCGATGGCTGCCAGGGTCAGCGGAGATGAAGCGCGGAAATCGTGCCTATGCCGCGCCGCGAACGGGAGCAGAACGATCACTGCACTCGCGGTGATCAGGAAGGTGCCCCACGCGCCGTCTAGTCCGGCATCCGCAAGTGTTCTGACAGGCAGCCAGTACAAGCCCCATAAAAGGCCACAGGAAACGGCCAACACTGTCGCGATATGCGTGATGCGTGCGCTTTGCATGAACGCTTAGCTAGCGCAAAGCCGCCGCCGTCACAAAGTGCAACAGCACCTAACGTACACCAATATCGGCGAGCGCCTTGCTGAGTTCTGGCGGCAGTGGTTCTTCTGTCTGGCGCCCCTCTGGCAGGTCAGCGGGCGCGTCCGCGGCGGCGAGATAGCGCCAGCCCTGAAACGGGCGCTTGGGCGTGGCTTCGACCCGGATCAGGCCCGGCTTGCAAACGATGGCGCAGCGCGTGATCCCATCAGCTGACACGTATTCGTCCAGCCGCAGAATGGGTTGTCGGCAGAGGATGACGCCCTTGATCACCCAGAAGATCGAGCCGCCGTTCAGAATCTCTTTGCCACGCTTGGGCCACATGCGCGTGACATGGCGTGGCAAGCCATCATTGGCTTGGGCGCGTTTGGTGGCCTGCCATGCTGCGAGGCCCGCGACATCATCGGTCCCGACGGATAGCTTAACTAGATTTACGTATCTTGCCAATTCGCACCCCAAGATGTAGTATGTAGATCCTTGTTTACCGCGTTACAGACGATTCTGAAAGTAGCGTCCTACGCCACTGTTTCAATCCGCCGCGCCTGCCGGTTCTGATTGACCAACAGGGGTGTGCCTGTCAAAACTGAACGCCTGCAACCGCCGCCACAACCCGACGCGAGGATCGCCCGATGAGTGCATTTGCTGCCCCGATTGCCGAACAGATCTGGGATATGAAGTACCGCTTCAAAGAGGCTGACGGAACACCAATCGATCAGACGGTTGAAGATACATGGAGGCGCCTTGCCCGGTCACTGGCGGAAGTCGAGGACGACCCGCAGGCCTGGGAAGACAAGTTCTATGATGCACTGGCGGACTTTAAATACTTGCCCGCAGGCCGGATCACCGCAGGCGCTGGCACCGCACGGTCAGTGACCCTTTTCAACTGCTTCGTCATGGGCACCGTGCCCGACAGTATGGGCGGCATTTTTGATATGCTGAAAGAGGCCGCGCTGACCATGCAACAAGGTGGTGGGATCGGCTACGACTTCTCGACCATTCGACCCCAAGGTGCTGCGGTCGAAGGTGTGGCAGCCGATGCCTCTGGCCCGCTCTCCTTCATGGATGTCTGGGACGCGATGTGCCGCACGATCATGTCGGCAGGCTCTCGTCGCGGGGCAATGATGGCCACGATGCGTTGCGATCACCCGGATGTGGAGGATTTCATCACCGCCAAATCGGACCCCGCGCGCTTGCGCATGTTCAACATGTCGGTGCTGGTGACCGACCCGTTCATGGAGGCGGTGAAGGCCGACAAGCCGTGGGATTTGGTGTTCGGCGACAGGGTCTACAAGACCTTGCAAGCCCGTGACCTTTGGGATGCGATCATGAAGTCGACTTATGATTATGCCGAGCCTGGCGTGATCTTCATCGACCGTATCAATCAGATGAACAACCTGAACTATTGCGAAACGATTGCGGCGACCAACCCCTGTGGTGAGCAACCCTTGCCGCCTTACGGCGCCTGTCTGCTGGGCTCAATCAATCTCGCCCGGCTGGTGGCCGACCCGTTTGAAGACGCGGCAGCACTGGACGAAGCGGCCCTGACCGATCTGGCAACGACCGCCGTCCGCATGATGGACAACGTTGTCGACGCTTCGAAATTCCCGCTGGAGGCGCAGCGGCAGGAGGCACAAGCCAAGCGCCGGATTGGGCTGGGCGTGACGGGCCTCGCTGATGCGCTCTTGATGGTTGGGCTGCGCTATGGCTCGGAGGAAGCGGCGCGTCAAACCGACTGCTGGATGCACGCAATCGCCCGCGCCGCGTATCTGGCGTCGGTCGATTTGGCGAAGGAAAAGGGCGCTTTCCCACTGTTCGACGCGGATCAGTTTCTGGCAAGTGGCGCAATGCAACACATGGATGCAGATGTTTGTGACTCCATCCGTAAAAATGGCATACGAAATGCGCTTCTGACGTCGATTGCGCCGACCGGGACCATCAGCCTTTATGCGGGCAATGTGTCCTCGGGCATCGAACCCGTATTCGCCTACGCCTATACCCGCAAGGTGCTGCAGAAAGACGGCTCGCGGACCGAAGAAGAAGTGGTCGACTACGCCGTCCAACTGTGGCGCGACCTGAAGGGCGACGCTCCCTTGCCCGACCATTTCGTCAACGCTCAGACGCTCGCGCCACTCGATCATGTCCGCATGCAGGCGGCGGCGCAGAAATGGATCGACAGCTCGATCTCCAAAACCATCAACTGCCCCGAAGATATCGGCTTTGACGATTTCAAAGAGGTCTACATGGCCGCCTGGGATCAGGGCTGTAAAGGCTGCACGACCTACCGGCCCAACGATGTGACAGGGTCTGTTCTGTCAGTGTCGGAAGAGACCTCTCCATCAGAGGTCCCGGATCAAGTCCGGGACAGCGACACCGGCGCCGAGGTGGTCTATATGTCCGAACCGCTCGACCGCCCGCAGGAATTGGAGGGCGCGACCTACAAGCTGAAATGGCCCGATAGTGAGCATGCGATCTACATCACCGTAAACGATCTAGTCATTGCCGGGCACAGACGACCGTTTGAGGTGTTCATCAACTCCAAGAATATGGAGCATTTCGCCTGGACCGTGGCGCTGACCCGCATGATCTCGGCCGTGTTCCGGCGCGGTGGAGATGTGTCTTTTGTGGTGGAGGAGTTGAAAGCGGTCTTCGACCCGCGCGGCGGGGCCTGGATGCAAGGCAAATACGTGCCCTCGATCCTGGCGGCGATTGGTGGCGTGATCGAAAAACACATGATCTCGATCGGCTTCCTTGCGGGCGAAGGCATGGGTCTAAAAGCCGATCCAAAAGCAGACGTGGTTGCCATCAATGGCGGCCCACGCGGCAAAGCTTGTTCATCCTGCGGGTCTTACGAGATGCGGATGATCGAAGGCTGCATGACCTGCGGCGCCTGTGGATACTCCAAATGTAGTTAGCCAGCCAAACCTGTATTTTTTGAAACGCGTCATCCGACATGGCTATTTGGGTCACGAAACGACCTCTAGCTCAGAGCCCATCTGTCTCCGCGAGGCAATAAAATAGCTTCAATTCAATGGGCTAGCCTTCACGAAGCAGGTCTTCGATTTCAGAGACAAGCGCAACCATCGTGGTCTCGAGGCCTTCGCTGAGGCCCTTTATCGCGTCAAGCCTCGGTTGGTGCTTTTGAGTCTCTAAAAGAGAGATGTAACGCATCGAAACGCCAGCCCGGTGTGCCAGTTTTTCTTGCATTGGCCCAAGCTCAGTCCGGCGTCTGCGTAGCGCAAATGCAAATGAACTGAGTAACTTATGCGGATGACGTCGGCGCTGCCTACGCGAGCGACTTGAGTTATTTGATTTTGCGGTATCGACCGGAGCGTTGGTTCTTTGGGCATTGCCATTGCACTCGCGGCGGTATGGTCGGAGACGGTGACCACTTCCTGTTTGTCGGACGTTCACGCAAAACCGGACGGATCGCGATTGTGACCCACCAAGGGTCGCGCAGGCCGAGTGCGGTTCTGCATAAGCATGGGATGCATCTGGCCGAGAAGTTCCGTGAAGACCTATCGCCCGAGACTGCCAAGCAGAACGCCTGGATCTTGGCAGATACCGAGGAAGGTCGTGACTATTGGGAGGCGCTGCAGCTGATCCGTAAGTGGACCAAGCCCAACCACAACGTCATCTACCAAGCAACGGTCGAGGCCGCGCGCGTGGGTGATGTGGGTGAGCGGTTCTGGAACGAGCACAATTTCGTCTTCAAGCGGGGTGATATCTATTATCACGGCAAGGGCGCGACCCCTGCCTGGGATGGATACGCATCGGATGCGACGGGGCTCACGCTTATTCCGCTGAACATGTCCGAACCCGTGCTTGTTGTGCGTGGTAAGGATGCGGGTCACGGTCTGGGGTTCAGCCCGCATGGTGCAGGTCGCAACTTCTCATGGTCCGAGCACAAGCGGCGCATGTGATCGGTCACGCCAGATGAGATGCTGAAGGTAGAAACCGAGGGTTTGGATATTCGGTTCCGTGCCGGTGGCGTGGATGCGTCGGAACTCTCGTCGAGATACAAAAACGCCGATAATGTGGTTGCCCAGATCAAATCCTACGATCTGGCCGAGATCGAAGATTACATCGATCCCTACGGCTGCATCATGGCAGGAGACGTTCCACCTTTCTGGCAAAACAGGAAAAAAGGTCGCCGGTAATTTCTGGCGACCTTTTCAATCCACTCACTGATGAGCGTTGGTTTTGTATACTGCAGATATTCACTTCCGACACGACAACGTCATCAAGTTTAGTGCACAAAAGCAGTTGGCGCAGCATCAGTGACGCTGCGCCGATGCAAGCCATCAGGCCAGTAAGTCGAACCGGTCGTTCATCATGACCTTGGTCCAGGCCGCCACAAAGTCGCGCACGAACTTTTCGGCGTTGTCATCCTGAGCATAAACCTCGGCATAGCCACGCAGGATAGAGTTAGAGCCGAAGACGAGGTCAGCACTTGTTGCGGTGAATTTCACGTCGCCCGTCTTGCGGTCGCGCAGCTCGTAGCTGCCACCATCCACCGGATGCCAGGACATCGCCATATCCGTAAGGTTCACGAAGAAGTCAGTCGTCAAAGCGCCTACACGGTCTGTGAACACGCCCAAAGCTGTACCGCCATGGTTCGCACCCAACACGCGCATCCCGCCCACAAGCACCGTCATCTCAGATGCAGTGAGGCCAAGGAGTTGCGCACGGTCAAGCATCATCGCCTCAGGCGAGACGGAATATGCTGCTTTCTGCCAGTTGCGGAAACCGTCGGCCAGAGGCTCCAAAACAGAAAAGCTGTCGGCATCCGTATGCTCGTCGCTGGCATCACCCCGACCTGGCGTGAAGGGGACGGCGACATCAAAGCCGGCAGCCTTGATCGCCTGTTCTAGCCCCACATTGCCGGCGAGGACAATGATATCAGCAACGGACGCGCCTGCGTCGACCGCGATGGGCTCCAGTATGCCAAGCACCTTGGCGAGCCGCGCAGGCTCGTTCCCTTCCCAGTCCCTCTGAGGCGCAAGACGGATGCGCGCTCCGTTGGCGCCGCCACGCTTGTCAGAGCCACGGTAGGTCCGGGCGCTGTCCCAAGCTGTGGCGATCATCTCGGCACTGCTGAGCCCGCTATCGGCGATCTTGGCCTTCAGCGCATCCACATCATAGCTGGTTGAGCCCGCTGGGATTGGGTCCTGCCAGATCAGGTTTTCAGCAGGCACATCAGGGCCGTAATAGTTCGCACGCGGCCCCATGTCGCGGTGGGTCAGCTTGAACCATGCCCGCCCGAAAGTCTCGGCAAAGTAATCCGGATCAGCGCGGAAGCGCTGGCAGATTTCGTTGTAGATCGGGTCGACCTTCATCGCCATATCCGCGTCAGTCATCATTGGCTTGACGCGCTTGGACAGATCGGTGGCGTCAACTGGCATCTCATCTTCCGGCATATCGACAGGCTGCCACTGATTGGCCCCGGCGGGCGATTTCGTCAGTTCCCATTCGTAGCCGAAGAGGTAGTCGAAATAGCCCATATCCCACTTCGTCGGCTCTTTCGTCCAAGCGCCTTCGATACCGGAGGTGAACGCATTGGTCGCCTTGCCGTCATGGCCGGGGTTTGACCAGCCCATGCCCTGGGCGTGGACAGGGCAGCCCTCGGGCTCGGCACCGATCTGATCATGGGCACCGCCACCATGGGCCTTGCCGACGGTATGACCACCACAGGTGAGCGCGGCCGTTTCCTCATCATTCATCGCCATCCGCGCAAATGTCTCGCGCACATGCAAAGCGGTTTTCGCGGGATCAGGATTGCCGTTCACGCCTTCTGGGTTGACGTAGATCAGACCCATATGAACAGCCGCTAGTGGGTTCTCCATCGTCGATGGGGTCTCCAGCTCGCTATAGCGCAGCTCTGACGGGGCGAGCCATTCGCTCTCGGACCCCCAATAAACATCCTTTTCGGGCCCCCAGATGTCTTCACGGCCAAAGCCGAAGCCAAAGGTCTTCAGACCCATCGATTCGTAAGCCACGTTGCCTGCCAGAATAATCAGGTCCGCCCAGGACAGCGCGTTGCCGTATTTCTTCTTGACCGGCCACAGCAGGCGGCGTGCCTTGTCGAGGCTGGCATTGTCAGGCCAGGAATTGAGCGGCGCGAAACGGATATTGCCGGACCCGGCACCGCCACGTCCGTCGCCCATCCGGTACGATCCGGCAGAGTGCCAGGCCAAACGGATCATCAGGCCACCATAATGGCCCCAATCGGCAGGCCACCAATCCTGACTGTCTTCCATCAGCGCCGTCAGGTCGGCTTTGACACCTTCATAGTCCAGCCCCTTGACCGCCTCGCGATGATCGTAATCCGGGTCCATGGGGTTCGTGCGCAGATCATGCTGGTGCAGAATGTCGAGGTTCAGCGCCTCTGGCCACCATTTGGTAACCGCGTTATCCATGCCGGTATTGCCACCATGCATAACTGGGCAACCGGTGCCGGGGGGGGTGTTGCTTCCGTCCATGTCGGATCTCCTGCGAGTAGGTTTTCGTGGGTGATGACGGTGAGGTAGAGCAGAATCGTCATTTATTCCAATTTATTCTTCTAAACTCTGTGATAAGCTGTTCTTATGATTGGCGTCACCCTCAGACATATGCGCTATTTCTCTGCCCTTGCTGCGCATCGCCATTTCGGGCGCGCGGCAGAGGCCTGTGCGATCTCACAACCCGCCCTTTCGTTACAGATAAAGGAACTGGAAGAAATGCTGGGTGCGCCACTGGTCGAACGCACCGCGCGGCAGATGCATTTGACAACTTTGGGCGAAGATTTCCTGGAGCGGATACAGGATATTCTGGTCCGCGTTGATGACCTTGAACAGCTGGTCCGCTCATCCAAGGACGGGCTGACGGGACGCCTGCGGTTGGGCATCATCCCGACCGTCGCACCCTATCTGCTGCCACGCGTGATCCAAACGCTGGGCGAGCGCTTTCCGGACGTCGAGATCGAACCGCGCGAATCTGTCACGCAATCGCTGGTGGAGGGGCTGCTCTCGTCCCAATTAGACATCGCGATCCTTGCACTTCCCATCTCGGACCCGGCTTTGCGGGAATTCGCGCTTTTCGACGAAGAATTCTATCTCGTCCGCCCGCAAACAGAGGCCGATGCCCCTGTCCCCAGCGCCGCCAGCCTTGAGGCGATGCGACTGTTGCTGCTTGAAGAGGGGCATTGCTTTCGCGATCAGGCACTGTCGTTTTGCGAGATCTCGGGGACGAGGCCGAAGCACATCATGGAGGGCAGTTCGCTATCCACACTCGTGCAGATGGTGGGGGCCGGGATCGGCGCGACGCTGATCCCGGAAATGGCGCTGGACTATGAAACACGCTCGGCAGAAGTCTGCGTTGCGCGATTTCAGGGTCAGCGGCCACGGCGGACAATTGGGATGATCTGGCGCAAGGCCAGCCCGTTGGGCGATCAGTTCATGACCATCGGCGCCTCCATCCGAAACTTGGCCGAAGCGAGCCGCGAAAAGCGGGTCCCTTCGGTCTCTGGTACCGCCTGACCGCTATCGCTATTCTGCGGCTTTGAGGATAAGCGGCCCATCGCCATCAACGGGCTTGCGTACCACCATTTCCGGCGAAGGATCATTAGACGCTTTTGCGGGCGAGAAGCCCTTTGCGACCACCAGAGACGCCGTCGAGATATAGTGCACGAGCATGAACACAGCCGGGATTGCAAAGATGATAACACCGGTTCCCAGCAACACCCCATAGCCAATCGAAACCGCCAGCGGGATCAGGAATTGCGCCTGCAGCGACGTCTCCATGATCAGCGGATAGACGCCCAGGAATGTCGTCACCGAAGTCAAAAGGATCGGGCGGAACCGGTCTTTGGTCCCTTCGACAACGGCGTCCTTCACCGCGTAGCCGCGCGACAGATACTCGTTATAAAGGTCGATCATCACGAGGCTGTTGTTGATCACCACACCAGCCAGACCGATGATCCCGAAGAAGCTCAAAAGGCCCAGCGGGATCCCAAGGATAAGGTGCCCGGTGACGGCCCCGATCAACCCCAGCGGAATGGCCAGCATCACCACAATCGGCTGCACAAAGCTGCGGAACACCAGAGCAAGCAGGGCGAAGATGACAAAAAGCGCAATCGCCAGCGCCTGCCCAAGGGCAGCCTGCGCATCGCCTTGCGTCTCCTGCTCACCGCCAAAGCTGGCATTCAGCCCCGGATTTGCGGCCATGAGCGGCGGCAGCAATTCCTCGCGAATGATCCGGTTCGCCTCACCATTGGTGATGATGCTTTCATCGACGTCCGCTGTCACCGTCGTCACGCGGCGCCCGTTCTGGCGCAGGATTTCAGAAGGTGAGAGGCCCTCTACCAAAGTGGCGACGGTCGAGAGCGGGATCAGGTCCCCCGATGGGGTCGAGATCCGGGTATCGAGAAGATCGTAAAGGCTGTCACGATCCTCAGACGGGAAGCGCACCATGACCGACACATTGTCCTGCCCACGCTGCACGCTCGTCGCCTCGATCCCGAAGAAACCATTGCGCGTTTGCACGGCTAGGTCCTGCAATGTGAGCCCATAAAGCCGGGCTTCGGGTTTCAGTTCCAGCTTGTATTCCAGCTTGCCCGATGAATTGTCGTCAAGGATCTGGAACACGCCGGGGATCGCGCCGAGGCCTGCGCGCAATTCTTCCACGATAGGTGAGATGTCTTCCTCGCCCGGCAGCGACAACCCAACTGCAATCGCATCGCCCGCATCGACCAGCGAGGACGAAATTGTGAGCGTATTCACACCCGCAATCTGGCCCACTTCCTCGCGCCAGAGTGCCTCAAAGGCGGCGGTTTCCCAGTCTCTGGAAGACGCCTCGGTAACCTCGACCACCACTTGCGCCAAGGTTGGGGCAACAGGGGCTGCATCACCGGTGGGTCCGCCACCACCCGCGCCGATGCCAACGACGACATATTGGCCGATCACCACGTCAGGCGCGCCAGCGGGCAACGTTTCCTGCAAACGGTCGCCGGCACGAATGGCTGCGACGCGCAAGTCTTCGGCGACCGCTTCGGTGCGTTGAAACGTTGTTCCGTCGGTCATCTCAACGGCTGCGGTCACGAACTCCCCCTGAATTTCAGGAAAGAAGCTGAAACGGACATAGCCGTGCGCGATCAACGCAACGGTCAGGGTCATCAGCGCGACAACGGCGGCGATCGGAATGAAAATCCTGTTCACACAGAAGCGCAACATCGCATCAAGCGGGTAGCGGATGAACCATTTCAAGCCCGCATCAATCACATGACGGATCGCGCCAATAAGACGGAATACGAGGTTTGGTTTGTAATCCGGCCCGATATCAAGGTTCGACAAGTTGCGGGGCAGGATCAAAAGCGCCTGCAGCAGCGATAGCAACAAAACGATCATCACCACCGTTGGAATATCGCCCAGGAACGATCCCAGGGGTGCTGGCATCTGCAAGAGCGGCCAGAAGGCGACCAGTGTCGTCAGGGTCGAAAAGATGACAGGCACAGCGATCCGCTGCGTCCCGCGCACTGCTGCCTGCACCGGCGACAGGCCCTTTTCCCCGTTCTTGTAGATGTTCTCAGATACCACGATCGCGTTATCCACCACGATCCCAATCGCCAGGATAAAGCCGAAAAGCGAGATCATGTTGATCGACATGCCCAGCGCGCCCATCACTATGAAGGTGGCTGCAAAGCTGATCCCGATCCCCATGGCCGACCAGAAGGCAAGGCGGACATCGAGGAACAGCGCCAGACATAGGATCACCAGCGCGAGCCCGATCACCGCGTTTTTCGTCAGAAGGTCGATGCGCGACTGAAGCTGCGTGGCCTCATTCTGCCAGATCGTCGCCTCGATCCCCTCTTCTAGTGAGGGGCGGAATGAGGTCCGCAAATGCTCTTGCGCCACTTCGACAATGCGCAGGATCTGCTCGTCCCCGACGCGGTAGACATTCACAGAAACCGAAGGGTCGCCGTTGAAAGAGGATGACAAGTCACTGTCTTCAAAGCCGTCACTGACCGTCGCGATGTCGCGCAGGAAAACCTGTGCACCTGTCCCGCTTGTGCGGATCACGATGTTCTCAAAATCCGTGCGCGTGTAATTGCGCCCCAGTGTACGAATGGGGATGGAGACACTCTCTGTCTCAATCGACCCACCCGGCAATTCCAACGAGTTCACGCCAACAATCTGTGCCACTTCGCCCAGTGTCAGGCCGTAGGCGCGCAAGGTATCGCGGTTAATCTCGATGCTGATTTCGTAATCGCGAATATTGGCGACCTCGACAAAGGAAATCCCGTCGAGTGCGGCAAGCTCATCCTTCAGGCGTCGTGCTTCTTCCTTCAGAACCTGTTCGGTTGCCGCGCCATGGACCGCGATTTCAAGTACCCGCGTTGAATTGTCGGACCGGACAACAACAGGCTCCTCGGCGTCCTCCGGGAAAACATCGATACTATCGACCTCGGTCTTCACCTCATCCAGCTTGGTTTCGATATCCTCGCCATCAAGGAAGGTGACGGTCACACCGCCCCGCCCCTCCGAGATATTGGCCGTCACGTCATCGATACCATCAACACCGCTGAGTTCATCCTCAATCGGGCGCACGATGCTGTCTTGTATCTCGGACGGTGATGCGCCCGGATAGCTGACCGAGATCGAAACGGAATCGAGCGCAAATTCCGGAAACGTCTTTTGCGGCAGGTTAGCGGCTGTCACTCCGCCAAGCCCGACCAACAGGATCATGGCCAGCCAGGCGGCAACAGGGTGTTCCGTCATCCATTTGATCGCGGCATTCATGATGCGGACCCCCTATTCAGCCACCAGTGACATGCGGTCGTCCTCGACGATGTCGCGCAGCGCCTTGCCCGGCTGCGGTGCCGCCAAAGTCGTGAGGATCAGCCGGTCATCCGGCATCAGGTCAAGGATTTCGACAAAGGACGTCTCACCATCCACATGAACGAGCGATGCAGGGTGGATCGCCAGGACACCGTCGCGCAAAAGCCAGATCGTATCGCTGTCCCGCAAGGCCGTGGAGGGGATCGCATAGGTGTTTGCGGGCTCTATGCCATCAATCACCACCTGCGCAAATGCGTTGATCAAGGCAGGCGGCGCGCCAGAGGCCAAAGCCGCGTCGCCCTCAATCCGCTCACGCAGAGCTACGGTTGCTGTCAATGTGCGGGTCTGCGGATCAAGCGATGGATCAACACGGACGATTTCGGCGCGCCAGCCTTCGTCGATACCGGCAAATGCGATTGTCACTGTCGCGGGCGCGGCGCGACCTTCAAAAAGGCCGGGGATCAGCGCGGCGTCGCTCTCACGAATGGCAACGCTCACTTCCATCCGGTCGTCGGTGTAGATCTGTGCAATCGGGCTGCCACCGGCGACGACATTGCCGATCTCGGCCTCTTTGGTCTGCACACTCCCGTCAAATGGCGCGCGGACGATCTTGTTCTCAAGCGCGATTTCGGCAGATGCGAGTTGCGCGCGCTGTCCTTCAAGGTTTGCGCGCACCTCTTCCTGTTGACCCAGCAGATCATCAACCGTTGCCTGTGACACGGCGTTGCGCTCGAGCAGGTTGCTGGCCCGCGTCAATTGCGTATCGATCAGGTCCAAACGCGCTTCGGTCGCCGCGATTGCGGCCTTGGCCTGTGCGATCTGGGCACGCTCATTGCTGGCATCGATCTCAACCAGAACATCGCCTTCCTGAAAGCCGTTGCGGTTGGTGATCGCGGGATGCAGCATGACGATCCGACCGCCTGTCGGTGCGGAAAGAGAGACTGTGCGGAATGGCTCCACAAATCCCTCGCCCCGAATGGGCAAAGGTCGGTTCACGGGTTCAAACGCGGCAGTTTCGACCAGCGTCACAGGGCGCGCCGCTGGCTCGGCAGTCACGACTTCCCTGTTCTCACCCAGGTAGTTGAACCCGACGAACCCGCCGACCACAATCGCTGCGGCCGCGGCGATCCAAAACAGTTCGCGTATTGCTCTGGCAACGAAGCCTATGACCTTGCGCATGGTGCATCCTTCAATTACTGACCCTTAGGTCATTAACAACTGACCATGTGGTCAGTAAAGCTCAAACTGTCATTGCTACGCATCGCTTCAAGAGATGGATGAGATTTTTTCAGTGGCCATTGAAAAAGAAGACAGAAAACGGCAGCTTATGATGTGCATAAAAAATTGGCAGAAATGACAGACACCCCCAAAACCAAACCCCGCCGCCGGAAAGAAGCGCGCCCCGCCGAGATCGTGGCAGCCGGTATTGCGGAATTCGCCACCTATGGCTTTGAACGCGCCCGGCTTGACCGGATCGCAAAGGCCGCGGGCATCTCAAAGGGGACGATCTACCTTTATTACCCATCGAAAGAGGCGCTTTTCCTTGCCGCCGTCGAAGAACACGTCATTGCGGTGATGGCCGAACATGAAAGCGCGCTCGACCATTTTGAAGGCACGACAGGCGAGATACTGACCCAGCTTTTGCGTGGCATTTACCGCCGTTTTGTCGAGGGCCAGGCACAAACGTTGTTTCGCATATTGATCACCGAGGGAAACCGCATCCCCCATGTCCTGACCAGCTATCACACGATGACGATCAAGCGCGGCGCGAGCCTTTTGCGCCGCATTCTTGAGCGCGGCATCCAACGCGGTGAGGTTGCGAACACGGCGATCCTTGAGAACCCGCAGGTGATGATCGCGCCAGCGATGTTCTTTGCGCTGCACAACATGATGTTCAGCCGGATCGAGACGCTGGACTTCGACACCTATTTCGAGGCGCATGTCGAATTGATCCTGAACGGCGTGATCAGCCGACCCTGCCCTGATACCGCCACCTGAATCGGCGCCGTAGCTCGGCCATCTGAAGGCTCACCCTTCCAGGAGCGAGCTATTCAAACCCAGTTCAGCACAACCTTGCCCGATCGCCCGGATTTCATCGCGGCAAAGCCACTGGCAAAATCGTTAACATCCAGTTCATGCGTAATGACGCGACTGACATCGAGCCCATTTTGCAGCATTGCGATCATCTTGTACCAGGTCTCGAACATCTCGCGGCCATAGACGCCCTTGATGGTGATGGCCTTGAAGACGATGCGTGACCAGTCCACCGGCGATTTACCGGGCGGGATGCCCAAAAGCGCTATTTTGCCGCCCATCACCAATGCCTCAACCATCTGATCAAGCGCCTGCTGGTTGCCCGACATCTCTAGCCCAACATCAAACCCTTCTTTCAGGCCAAGCGCGGCAATGACGTCGTTGAGGTCTTCCTCGGCAACATTGACGACCCGCGCCGTGGGCACAACGTGCTGCGCGAGCCTCAGCCTATCAGGGTTGATATCGGTGATCACGACATTGCGGGCGCCTGCATGACGCGCAACGGCACCTGCCATAATGCCAATCGGGCCCGCCCCGGTGATCAGAACATCCTCGCCCAGCAGATCAAAGCTGAGCGCGGTATGCACTGCATTGCCCAGCGGGTCGAGGATGGCGCCAATCTCATCGGGAATGTCATCCGGCAGTGGCACGACGTTAAAGGCGGGCAGCTTCAGATATTCGGCAAAGGCCCCCTGCTCGTTCACGCCAATACCGCGCGTACCGGGATCGAGATGGAATTTTCCCGCGCGGCTTTGCCGGCTTTCCTTCCCGATCAGATGCCCCTCGCCCGAACAGCGTTGGCCGATGGACAACCCAGTGACATCCTTGCCAATCTCGACGATTTCGCCCGCAAATTCATGACCGGTGATCATCGGCACAGGCACGGTATGCGCCGCCCATTCATCCCAATTCCAGATATGGATGTCGGTACCGCAGATCCCCGTCTTGCGCACACGGATCAGCACCTCATCCGGGCCGATTTCCGGTACGGGCGCCTGCACCATCCACAACCCTTCAGTCGGCTTGGATTTTTCCAGCGCTTTCATCGTGTTGGGTCTCACTTGATCACCCCCAGTTCCTTGCCCACCTTGCCAAAGGCATCCAAGGCGCGGTCTAGTTCCTCTTTGGTGAGTGCCGCGTTCATCTGCGTCCTGATCCGCGCCTGCCCGCGCGGCACGACCGGGAAGAAGAAGCCAGAGACATAGACACCCTCCTCGAACAATCGGTTCGCCATATCCTGCGCAAGCTTAGCATCCCCCAGCATCACCGGAATAATCGGATGCTCACCGGGCAAGAGCTCAAAGCCAAGCGCGGTCAATCCTGCCCGCCAATAGCGCGCATTCTCAAAGAGTTGCGCCCGCAATGCGCCTCCCTCTTCCAACAGCCGGATGGCCTCCAGCCCCGCGGCGACAATGGCTGGGGGCAGTGAGTTGGAAAAGAGATACGGCCGCGCCCGTTGCCGCAAAAGGTCAATCACCGGCTGCGGCCCCGCGATGTAGCCGCCAATGCCGCCTCCCATGGCCTTGCCAAGCGTCCCTGTTAGAATGTCCACATCAACGCCAAAATAATCCGGCGTACCAGCACCTCGTGGCCCCATAAAGCCGGTGGCATGACAATCGTCGACCATCACCACCGCGTCATACTCCTTTGCCAACCGAGTGATTTCGGGCAGATTGGCAAGATAGCCATCCATCGAAAACACCCCATCCGTCGCGATCATGACATGCCGCGCACCGTCATTGCGTGCGCCTTTCAATGTCTCCTCCAGATCGCCCATGTCGTTGTTGGCGTAGCGGTAGCGCTTCGCCTTGCACAGCCGCACCCCGTCAATGATCGATGCATGGTTCAGGCTGTCCGAGACAATGGCATCCTCAGGGCCCAGCAATGGCTCGAAAAGCCCGCCATTGGCGTCGAAACAGGCCGCGAAAAGGATGGAATCATCCTTGCGCAAGAAGGCTGCGAGTCTCTGCTCCAAAGCACGGTGGATATCCTGCGTCCCGCAGATGAAACGGACCGATGCCATGCCGAAACCCTTGGGTCCCATTGCTGCCTTTGCCGCTTCGATGAGCACCGGGTGATCGGCCAGACCCAAATAGTTGTTGGCGCAAAGGTTGATGACCTGTTTGCCACCCACTGTGATCTCGCCACCCTGGGGCGAGGTGATCTTGCGCTCATGCTTGTATAGACCTTCGTTCGTGATCTGCTCAAGCGTCTTCGATGTGTGTGACAGGAAAGCATCTGACATGGTCAACCTCTACGATGTCACCTTGAACCTATGATATCGGATGACAATCCTAAATAGCGGATCACGCAGAACAAGAGTCCATCTGATCTGCAGTGTGTTGCGCTTTTAAGTCTTTTTGACCACCATGAAAACGCGCGAAAAGCGATCTTTAACGCGATGGTCTGTTCGGACCTGTAGGGTGATGAAGCGCCGGCGACAACCAACTGCGTCAAGTAAGCTAAGTATAGGACTAAAGTATGCCGGATCGATTATGTCGGGTAACACCGCACCTAGATCGGTTGACATCGTTATGCTTTGCCCGGCGTCAACGCACCCCTTTCATCCCTCCTCAGAATTGGCGAATGTCATCTGGTGTCAGGTGGTAAGCCTTGCCGAAGCCTCCGTTGAGGTGAACGTCGGTCGGGCGTAAACGGAACAGAAAAAAATCGGAGAAATCGTAGTATAGTTTTGCCTTGGGTATCGCCTCAAGCCATCTTTCTTTGTTGGCGGCTTTGTCCGCAATTTCTGCAGTTCCAACGATCGTCATACGAGGATGGGTCAAGGGATCTCCCCTCATTTCCGGCTCCCCGATAAGCGCTGCAAAATTTGGTTTTTTTTGCAATGCTTTAGTGTGCGTCGACAACGTCGAGATGAGGGTAAGTAATCCATCATTGTCGGGAAGCATTGCGACGCGCGCGACATAGGGTACGCCTGGCTGAGTAATTACTGACAAAGCACCAAAGCGTGTCCCTTCCAAAAGGCTACGCGCAAGTGCGCGCGCCTCATCAGTCGCCGCACTCACGGGCACGCGCTTAGACATCATGCAACGTTGGCAGCGGGGCAATTCCGAAAATCGCGGATCGCGGGCCCGATATCTGTGAGCGTGAACCCGACCGTCGTGCCGCCGGAAGTCGCATAGGCACGTAAGTTGAATTCCAATCCATTCAGGACATTTCCAAAACCTGTATCAGTTACAGTGAGGCTGCGACGGTCGTCGCTGAGTTGATGACGTTCTGTCCGAAGCGCGATAGGTTGGTTGCCTGAAAAGGCCATTGCGAATTCTGGCGCTTTCGGCCACCTGGTATCAGGTAGGGTTATTGTGATGACGTATTCGGGTAGGCTAGCGTCATAGGTTATGGTCAGCGTACCGTCGACGGTTGTTTCGGTGAGTGTGCAGATCGGGCTGGGCGAGAATTGCCATGCCGCGGCCGGCCACGCAAACAGAGTGAAAGCAAAAGCGATACGCATAGAGCTGAAGTAGCTGGCGTGGCGTCGCAGGCAAGTTTCGTCAATCAGGCGATTGGTGTGGCCTCTTCTGCTGCGTCGCACGGTTCGGGATCTGGTGACCCTTTTGAAACGCGTGCTAGCTTTCTGCGGCTGTCGGTGTTTGAATTGAGGAGGTTCGATGGTCAAATAAAATATTCGCATTTTGTTGGTCGGATTTCTGGAGGAACGCGAAGTGTTTCACAGTAGGAGGCGAACAAGGATGCGCCTCTAAAGGTGCTTGGTGGCCCAGATAATACCTTAAGACTATATGGTTCGTCATATGGTTCACCAAACTCTTCGACTTAGATCGGCAAAGACGAGACAAGCATCTACTTTAGCACATTTATTGATCAGTTTAGGCTGCATTGTCTGTGATCAAACCATATTGGCACAATCATTCAATACTCACCGCTTTCGGCGTTTCACATTCCCACCTCGCTGACCGGGTCTTCCGGCTGTACTTCTACCGCCGGCCTTATGTGCCTCGCCGACTGCCTTGTCTACGGCCTGTTGCCGTGCGAGGGGGTCATCGCTGACCACGAGATCGACCGTTTCGAGACGCTTGATCTCGTCCCGCAGACGGGCGGCTTCCTCGAATTCGAGGTTCTCGGCGGCTTTGCGCATGTCGTCACGCAACCCGTCCAGCACCGCCTGAAGGTTGCTTCCCGCCATGGGTTTGTCCACCTTGGCGGTCACGCGGTTCATGTCGACATCGCCCTTGTAAAGACCGGCGAGGATATCCTCGACATTCTTTTTGACGGTTTGGGGCGTAATGCCATGCTCTGTATTGTAGTCGATTTGCTTGGCGCGGCGCCGGTTGGTTTCCTTTATCGCGCGGTCCATAGATCCGGTGATGCTGTCAGCGTACATGATGACGCGGCCATCCGCGTTCCGCGCCGCCCGGCCCACGGTTTGGACCAACGATGTCTCTGATCTCAGGAAACCCTCTTTATCCGCGTCAAGGATGGCAACAAGCCCGCATTCTGGGATGTCGAGCCCCTCCCGTAGCAGATTGATACCGATCAAAACGTCGAAAGCGCCAAGCCTCAGGTCACGCAAAATCTCGATCCGTTCAATCGTGTCGATGTCGGAATGCATGTAGCGCACTTTGATGCCCTGCTCATGCATGTATTCCGTCAGGTCCTCCGCCATCCGTTTGGTCAGCGTTGTACAAAGTGTGCGGTAGCCGTTCGCGGCTACCTTTCGCACCTCGTCCAGCAGATCGTCGACCTGCATGTCCACCGGGCGAATTTCGATTTCGGGATCGATCAGGCCTGTTGGGCGGATAATCTGCTCGGTAAACACGCCGCCAGCCTGTTCAAGCTCCCACGACGCTGGGGTTGCGCTGACGAAAATTGATTGGGGCCGCATTGCGTCCCATTCTTCGAACTTCAACGGGCGGTTGTCCATGCACGAAGGCAGCCGGAAACCGTGCTCGGCCAGCGTGAACTTGCGTCGGTAGTCGCCTTTATACATACCACCAATCTGCGGAACGCTGACATGAGACTCATCGGCGAATACGATTGCATGGTCCGGGATAAATTCAAAAAGTGTTGGCGGGGGCTCACCCGGTGCGCGTCCTGTCAAATAGCGTGAGTAATTCTCGATACCGTTGCAGACGCCCGTCGCCTCGAGCATCTCAAGATCGAAATTTGTCCGTTGTTCAAGCCGCTGTGCCTCCAGCAACTTGCCGTCCGCGACAAGTTGGTCCAGCCTGATCCGCAGTTCCTTTTTAATGCCTTGAATGGCCTGCTGCATTGTTGGTCGCGGCGTCACGTAGTGCGAGTTTGCATAGACGCGAATTTTCTCGAAGCTATCTGTCTTTTCGCCTGTAAGTGGGTCGAATTCCGTGATGTTTTCGAGTTCTTCGCCAAAGAACGACAATCTCCAGGCACGGTCGTCCAGGTGGGCGGGCCAGATTTCAAGCGAGTCTCCACGCACACGGAAGCTACCGCGCTGAAATGCCTGGTCGTTGCGTCGATATTGTTGTGCGATCAAATCGGCCATGATCTTGCGTTGGTCGTAGTCGCGGCCTGCATGCAAATCCTGAGTCATCGCACCGTAGGTCTCGACCGAGCCGATGCCGTAGATACACGAGACCGAGGCAACGATGATAACGTCGTCGCGTTCAAGAAGCGCGCGCGTCGCCGAGTGACGCATCCGGTCGATCTGTTCGTTAATCTGGCTTTCTTTCTCGATATATGTGTCAGATCGCGCGACATAGGCTTCGGGCTGGTAGTAATCGTAGTAAGACACAAAATATTCGACGGCGTTGTCCGGGAAGAAGCCCTTAAACTCACCGTAAAGCTGCGCGGCCAATGTTTTGTTTGGTGCGAGAATGATGGCTGGGCGCTGCGTTTGTTCAATGACCTTGGCCATTGTAAAGGTTTTGCCTGTCCCAGTCGCACCCAGCAAAACCTGTGATTGTTCGCCGTCTTGGACGCCTTCAGAGAGTTCGCGAATTGCAGTTGGTTGGTCACCTGCAGGGTCGAAATCCGTTTTCAGAACAAAACGACGCCCACCCTCCAGCTTCTCACGCGTCTTCACGTCGGGGGCGGGGTTTGACAGGTAGTAATGCGGGTCCGCTGTGACGTGTTGTGTTGCAGGATCTGCCACGAGAATGCCCTCCAGTGTTGCCGTAGGAAATCATGTTTCGCGGCCGATTTTCAACCCCTGCAATGTGCGAATGTTTCCGTTTTGTCCCTATGCGGCGCGATGGGTTTGCACAACAGCTCCCGGTTCGTCGATTTCAAACGCTGTGACGATTTCATTGAGTGCCGCGGCCTGTTGCCGAAGTGTTTGGCTGGCCACGTCCGCACTTTCGACCATGCTGGCATTTTGCTGTGTGACTTTGTCGAGTTGTCCGACCCCTAGGTTGATCTCGGCCAGACCGCGTGACTGTTCCGTCGCACCTGACGCCATATTGGACATGAGTGTCGAGATGTTCGCGACGCGCTCCGTGATGGCCATGAGTGCGGAACCAGTTTCATCGACAAGCTTCACACCACGAGCGACTTGTTCCGAACTTCCGCTGATCAGGTCCTTGATTTGTTGTGCTGCCTCAGAAGACCGTTGCGCAAGTTCACGGACTTCAGATGCAACAACTGCGAAGCCGCGACCGGCCTCGCCTGCACGGGCCGCCTCGACGCCAGCGTTCAACGCCAGCAGGTTGGTCTGAAATGCAATGTCATCAATGACAGAGATGATCGTAGAAATCTGCCGTGAGGAATCCTCGATTTCAGACATGGCCGTCACTGTTTGCTTGACGATTTCACCGCTCGCGTCGGCTTCTGTGCGAGTGGTGTTAACAATGTTTTCCACCTCTTTCGCCCCATCAGCAGCAGTTTTGACGTTTCCTGTAAGCTCATCAAGGGCTGCCGCGGTTTCCTCCAGCGTCGCCGCTTGTGTCTCAGTGCGTTGCGATAACTCTCCCGACTGGCGGCCGATATCCTCTGCCTCGTCCTGGATCAGGCGCGCATTGCTCACCACCGCCTGCAAGGTATCATGCAGCGTTGACGCGGTGTTGTTGAAGTCGCTTCTGAGTTGCTCATACTTGGCTGAGAAGTCGTGATCGATGCGTACCTTCATGTCGCCCGCAGCTAGACTTCTCAGACCTTGGGTGAGCGTTGCAATGACCTCTTCCTGTTCGCGTTGGTCCAAGCTGACTGCTTCTGCGGCGTGAGCCGCCCCTTCCAGCCCCTGGCGCATTTGGTCCAGATTCTTCGCGAGCCGCCCGATTTCATCCTGGCGCGCGGTGTCGCTAATAGCCTCCGTGTAGTTGCCGGAGGCCACGGCTTGCATCGAGCATTCCAATCGACGCAAAGGTTGTCCCAAAATGCGGCGTAGGAGAAACGTGGAACCTGTCAGCAAGACCGCGAGTAGTGTGAGTGCAACTGCCAGTTTTTGTTGGGTCTGCGCGCGCAACCTTGCCATGATCGGTTCTGCAGTCCAGCTGACCGCAAGGATACCAACTGTGCTGTTTTCCTGTCCAAATCCAACGCGATACGCAAAATCGAGGTCGTCACTATTCTGGGCATCCACATTATCTCGGAGAGCGGATTGTGCGAGTGTTCGTAGCGCTGCCACGTCAGGGCTGCCGGCCTCAGCGAGTATTTGGCCATCCTCTGAAAGAATGATAGCGCCGTCTGCGCGCCCATTTGATGCAGAAATCAGATCGCCAATCTGTGCATTCAACTCGTCAACGTTTCCAAAGCGAATAGACGCGCCAAGTCGCCCGGCAGTATTGTTTGTGGCTGTCACAGCTAAGTCTTTGACACCCTCATGCGCCACAATTGCCGTTGATCGCGCATTCTGGAAACTCAATCCGGCGACAATGATCAATGTGATCATTGCCGTAATCCAAAGACACTTTGCATATATCGACTTGGTCGAGGCACCGATTGCCCCAGTCAGATCACTAAACGCCATGGGATGATCAGCCTGATATTATCGTATTAAAAGAGTTGTTCGGCATTGACGCCGACGGTCACGGCACCTAGCAGTTCGCCGGTAGCTGGATCACTGATGGCCATTGATACCTGGCCGAGATATGTCTGCGCGGATTCATCGAACTCGACCTCGCCGATATGGGTCGCGCCCGGACCAGCACTGTAAGTCTGGGTGAACTTTGCTTCGTCACCCTGCCACATGTCGGAGGTGACTGCCGATGTGGCGACGTTTAGGCCGACGGAATCCATGATGAAGATTTCGGAAATTGCCCCACCTGACGCATCCACCTGACCTCGTAGAAAATCAGCGGCTGCATTGTTCAGGATTGGCTCGATCGTTGGCGTGTTGCTTTGTCCCACCTCAGCACGCCATGCTTGGTCAAGCGCGAGGATCTGATCAGAATCGAAGTCCCCGGTGCGCGAATTCGCGCTGCGTAATGCGTCGAGAATCACAGGGTCCGTGGCCCATGCGGTGACGTTGCTATGCAGATAGGCCTCAAGCGCCGGGGCAAATTCGTCTGCCGTTGCGGCCTGTGCGGCGACCAAGAAGGCCAGTGTCGTTACGTTTCGTTTCAGCATCAAACAACTCCAAATCAACTGTCAGCCACCCGAAGAAGCTCTCGAGCGCTTCAGCACTCTAGAGCCGTGCTCTTGCTTTTTGATTAATGTCTAAAATTGCTTGTAATTTTAACGCTGTGCGGTGTGCTGCCATCAAATGTACAAGACATCGTGCATCTGCCGCGGACTGGTCGTATCCTCGATAAGACTGCAGAAGGAGACGCGTCGATGTCCGCCCATATTGATCCCGAAAAACTTGATCGTCTTGCAGATGTTGCAGTGCGTATCGGTGTGAACCTGCAACCCGGTCAGGATTTACTGATTACCGCGCCAATTGCGGCCCTGGAGCTTGTGCGGCGTATCACCGTGCACGCTTACAAGGCTGGTGCTGGGTTGGTAACGCCTTTCTTTAGTGACGATGAAATCACGCTCGCACGCTATGAAAATGCCAGTGATGAGAGCTTTGATCGTGCGCCTAAATGGCTATTCGAGGGGATGGCGGCCGCTTTCAAAGGCGGTGCGGCTCGGATGGCGATCACGGGTGACGATCCGATGCTGCTAGCAGAGCAAGACCCGGCAAAGGTTGCGCGGGTGAGCAAGGCGCATGCCATCGCCTCCAAACCTGCGATGGAGCCTATCGTTGGATTTGAAGTGAACTGGAATATTGTCGCCTATCCAAGTGCGGCATGGGCGGCGCGTGTCTATCCTAATGTGCCTGTTGAGGAAGCGCAGGGCAAACTGATGGACGCGATCTATGCGGCCTCACGGCTGGATGGGGAGGACCCCTTGGTCAATTGGAACGCACATAGCGCGCGGTTGCAGGAACAGGTGGATTGGTTGAATGCGCAGAACTTCAGCGCATTGCATTATACCGGTCCGGGTACGGATCTGCATTTGGGGCTGGCGGATGGTAACATCTGGAAGGGTGGGGCGTCGCCCGCGTTGAACGGTGTCGTGTGTCAGCCGAATATTCCGACGGAAGAGGTGTTTACCTGTCCGCATGCCTACAAGGTTGAGGGTGTCGTTGCTGCGACCAAGCCGTTGGCACATCAGGGCAATGTGATCGAAGACATTGCTGTGAGGTTCGAAGCGGGGCGGATTGTTGAGGCGACGGCGAGCAAGGGGGAGGATGTGCTGCAGGCCCTGCTCAAGACCGATGATGGGGCTAGCCGGATTGGCGAGGTGGCGCTTGTGCCGCATTCGAGCCCGATCAGCCAATCCGGACTGCTCTTCTACAACACGCTTTTTGATGAGAACGCGTCTTGCCATATCGCGCTTGGTCAGTGCTATGCTGACACAATCGAAGGCGGGTCAACGTTGACGCCCGATGAACTCAAACAAAAGGGCGGGAACCAAAGCATCATTCATGTGGACTGGATGATGGGGTCTGACGCGGTTGATATTGACGGGATCACCAAAACCGGCGAGCGCGTGCCTGTCATGCGCGGTGGGGAGTGGGCGCGGCGATGAATGCTGGTCAGAACCATGCGGGCAAGCATGGTGAATTTGACGCGCCGGATGCAGCGACGCTTGCGTGCCATCGCCTGTTGGCACATATAACCTGCATCTAACGGAGCTTTGCGATGCGTGCACGAATCTTTAGACCCGCAAAAACGGCGATGTCGTCGGGGACGGCAAAGACCAAGCATTGGGTTTTGGAATATGTGTCGGCCAGCGCGAGAGAGGTCGACCCGCTGATGGGATGGACATCATCGTCGGACACGCAATCACAGGTGCGGTTGGAATTCGATAGCAAAGAGGCGGCGCTCGACTATGCCAAAGAGCATGGGATCGAGGCGAGTGTGCAGCAGCCCAAGCCGCGCAAACCGAATATACGCCCTGGCGGCTACGGCGAGAACTTTGCAACGAACCGTCGTGGTGCCTGGACGCACTAGGTAGTCTCAGCGTTTGGAACGCTCCATCGACTTACGTTAGATCGTGATTTAGATCAAATCCGCCATCGCGCGTTCTGTTGTATTGCATTTGAGTTCCGGTCCTATCGCGATTGCCGATTTGGAAAGTCTCTGGCTTGTTTAATCGGAGCGACGCGTACTCCGCCCCACCCATGCGCGAGGCTGGACCGGATATACTGGGTGACGTGCTTACGGAACGCGCTTTCGAAAGCGGCGGTGACAGAGGCGTTGCCTACTACACGCCGACACAGCGACTGTTGATGTATGCGTCCTCAAACACGCTGGTCAGGATGATTCCATGTAGTCGAAGGGTAATGAGGAGATGGTTGCGCGCATTTGCAAAATTGCGTCCCAAGACCAACGCAAAGTGGTAGACCGACCTTAAGCTGTCGCCAACCAGCCAAAGAAAGCGGCCTTTATCAATCAACCTCCGACCACAACGATGAGGGCGTCAAACACTTGCCGTCACAGCTGCAATGAATGCTGGAGTGGATTTTCTCTCTTCCCAACAAGTATGTTCGGCCTTGCCAAAGGCGTCAAACCCAAGTCATACGTGCCACAGCGGTCCGGTAGCTCAACTGGATAGAGCAGCTGACTTCTAATCAGCAGGCTGAGGGTTCGAGTCCTTCCCGGATCGCCACTTATCTCTAGATTGCCGCCCGGAGCGACACGCACCTATTGGTTGCGAATCCTAATACGTGTTAAGCATTTTCATTTTGAATCAATGATTTTCGCGACGAATCTCAGGTCCGGATTCACCTCTCTTTAATCCCACTGTTTCACATTTGTTAACCATGCGGCGGTGCTGGCGCCGAGAATTTTCCTTGCTGGGATGTGGTATTCGCGATGTTTGATTTTCGAAGTGACGGATGGGATGACGTGCTGGCAGGCGATGCCAGCCCAAATACACCAGCGGCAGATGTTGCGCCGCGGCGGCTGCAAAAGCGCGTCTTCGATTGGGTGATTGCGATGGTATTGACGGTCCCCCTTGCGTTTTGCGCCATTGGTTTGTTGCTGCTCAATCCTTTCTTGAACAGGGGGCCATTGATCTTTCGTCAGGAACGGATGGGTTTGGGCTGCCGCCCCTTTACGGCCTACAAGTTTCGGTCCATGTCGCCAAAAGCGGCCAAATCGCGCGGCGCTTTTGACGCACTTGAGAGGGATCGCATCACCAAACTGGGCCGATGGTTGCGGCGCTTTCGCATTGATGAGTTGCCACAGATCATCAATGTCTTGCGTGGCGAGATGAGCATGATCGGACCGCGCCCCGACAGCTATGCCCATGCCTGTGTCTATGTGCGCGAAATTCCGGGATATCGCGACCGACATCAGGTTTTACCGGGTATCACGGGCCTGGCGCAGACGCAGATCGGCTATGTTGACGGGCTCGAAGGTATTCAGCGCAAAGTGGCGGCCGATGCGCATTACATTCGGCATGCCAGTCTGGCCTTTGATTTTTGGATCACATGGCGCACGCTTGGTGTGATCCTCGCGCGCCAAGGAAGCTGACATGTTGCGCGGGCGAACGCGCGCCCGACCAACCCGGTAGAAAGGCTGCAACCTTAGGGCTGGTGTCTCAACCAATGTGGAGAGACCGATGTCCGATCCTTTTGAGACCGATTACGTCAATTTGACCGCGCCCGCCGTGGCGCATTACGCCGTGGTGCCATCCGATACGGCCGATTTGCCGGTGCGCCCGCGCGCATTCTATGTAAACGTGGCCGGCAGCGTGGCCATTCAGGACGCTGCCGGCGAAGCTGTCACCTATGAGGTTGGTGCGGGCGCCGTCCTTAGCATCCGTGCTGAACGGGTTTTGGCCACGGGAACCACGGCACAGCTGATCGCGTGGTACTAAGCCATGATCGGTTTGGCGCTTTCCCCCGGATCAGGGCAGCGGGGCGTTCCTGATCCGCAGCCTTTGGCTGCCTTCTTTCAGCAGGGAACCGGTCAGCACGTGGCCGTAGCACCCGGTGCCAATGGCGGCTTGTCGATCTGGACAGAATTGTCCGAGACCCATGCCGCCTGGATGCAGCTTGACAACAACGATCCAACAACGCGCCTGTCCTGGCGCGAAACGCTCTTGATGGAGCTGCGCAATATCTATCCCGTCGGGGATTTCACGCTCAGCAGTGGCTGGTCGCAATTGCAATCTTCGGGTTCAGGGTTGTCGGGGAGCTACACTGGCAACCGCGCGGTCAGCACATCGTCGCTGACGGCCACAGCAAATGTGAGCGTTGATCGCGCTGCCCCTTACGATGTCTGGGTACATTACACGGCGCGGACAAGCGGCGGCTATGTGCGTGTTGATATCGATGGTGATCAGGCATTGGTCAATGAGATCGGTGATCCCGACGCGCTGGGGTTCAAGGCGTTCCCAACTTATGCTGAGCCTGATCTGCAGAGGCGTCAGTCGATCAAGGTGGCCAGCGGCCTGACCGGCCAGCATGACATCACGCTCAGCAATGGCGGTGCGGCGAGCCCCGGTGGAAACGCGATCATGATTGAGGCCGTGGCCATCACCGGTACTTTGGCTGACCCGCGCATTCTGCCCCCGCTTTGGCAACCCGGCATCACTTACGCGATGGGTGACGAGGTGCAGTTTGGCGGTCTTTACTATTCGGCGCGCGCCAATGGCGTTAGCGGCACGAATGGGCCGACGCATACGGGCGGCATCGCCTCTGATGGGGCTCTCGACTGGCGTGTGGATGATCGGCCCACTTACCCGAAATTCGTGGCCATCGACTATGCGTCAGAGCGCGAATATGCCATGCGCTTTACCTCTGGCGGTTCTGCAACCGAGCTTGGCGGGCAAACGCATGGCAACGAAGTGCTGCAGACGCGGCAGATCCGGCTTGATGGCGCCTCTTGGCTGCCGGCGGTCACTGGCAACGGGCTGTCTGTGGGCGGTGAGATCAGCATTGTCGAGGATCTCAACTGGCGTTTGCAGGCGGGTACCGGGATCGGCACCTGTCAGTTCTCCAGAACGATCACGCCGGGCGCGATCTCCCACGCGGTCGAGGCCATTGGGAACGGTCCGGAAGTCACGTTCGAATGGTTCTATGCTGGCATGTTGCCAATGGTTCGCTGGGATGGGGAAAGCCGCAGCGAGGTATTCGACGCTGTTTCGGTGGCCGGTGCGGCGCCTGTTCTTTTGTCGGATTATGCGGGGACCAATCCGCCGAATATCGACTTTGAAGATGCGCAGCGCATTGGTCTGACGGCGGCACTGGAGCAGGGTCAATTGACCTATGGCCATGAGGCCGGGGCTGTCGCGGGGGCCGGCAATGTCGTCTCTGAGTTTGATGCGTTCCTGCGACCGAACCTCAATGCCTCAACGACAGGCGGCGGGCTTGATTGGCAGGCCAAAGCCTACATCGTCGGCGATGCGCCCGGCGGTCTGCGGTTTGGCAATGGCGATGCTTTGCGCTTTTTCAGCCGCCACGTAATGCGCGTGGACTAGGTGCCCTGCCAGCTTAGCTTTGGGCAAAGCGTTTTGAAGACGGTGACCAGTGGCGCGATGCGCGCCGCTGGTTTTTCATATCCGCGAGCGTCATCACGAGGCCGGTGATGGGGGCCTGCACATCATAGAGTACCTGTTGGCCCGCGCGGATCAGATCAAGCGGCGTTTGGCTCCATCGTACGGCATATACGACCTGATCGGCATGTTGCGCCAGGATCCTGGCATCGACGCTGCTCAGCACAGCCGGGGCGTTGATGATGATATGATCGTAGCGTTCGCCGAGCCTGTGCAGAAAGCGGCTAAAGTCAGCGGTGCAGAAGATATCCGGGTTTTCAGCATGCGCGGTTAGCGTCTCAACATGCCACCTGGGGTCGCGCTGAACGGCGTGCGCGAGCGGGATTTGATCGTTGAGCACCGTTTGCAGCGGGTGACTTTGGCTCTGGGTCAGATAGCGCGCTACCCCTCCATTTTCGGCATCCGCGTCGATCAGCAAGACCGCTTTACCCAAACCGCCGAAGGAATGCGCAAGTGCCAGTGAAAGCTGGGTCTTCCCTTCGCCCGTTGTGCTGGATGTGCAAAGAATCGTCTTTGAACCCTCCGCAGTGCCGGATGCCAGAATGGCCGTCCGCAAAGCCGCCGCCGCATCCTGACTGCCGCGTCCGGCACTGGCCGCGAGGTGGTCGAGCAATTGCGCAGTATTGCGCAACCGTAGGCGCGGCATCTGTCCTATGACTGGCAAGCCACTGGCATTGCGCAGCGCCACAGGCTCACGAAAACCCGTTGAGAGCACATCGCGCAGAAAGACCCAGGTGATGCCCAGAACGGCCCCCAGCAAAGCAGCCAGACCAACGAGGAGCGTCTTGCGCGTTGCCACATAATCTGCTGTGCCCGCGGCGCGCAGGATACGGCTTTGTGGCGGCTGAAGACCGGTTTGCAGGCTGGCATCCTGCAGCCGCGCAAGGAAGGTTTCGTAAAGCACACGCGCCGCATCAGCCTCGCGGCGAAGTTGCTGGAGTTGTGCCAGACCTTCGGATTGCGTCGTCAACTGGGTGGAAAGGGTCTGACGCATGGCCTCAAGTGCTGCGATCTGCCCTTCGACCCTGCTCGCATTCGCCAATGCGGGCGCCGATGAATCGGCTGCGCTGCGTAAGGTGGCGAGGGTCGCGCGGGCCTCTCGGAGGCGTGTATCGGTGTCGAGCGCCTCACGTTTCAAGGCGTCGAACGCCAATTGATCAGTGACCTGCGCGCGGCTGATCAGGTCGGTGATTTCAGCCTCTTTGCGTGCCAGATCAATCTGTTGCGCGTAGACGCGGTCGGTCAGCCATGTGATCGTGTTTTGGGTTTGGGCCCGTGTCGTTTCCACCTGATCGAGGATATACATCTCTGCGACCGTATTGGCGACGATGATCGCGCCTTGCTCGCTTCCGGCTATGGCTGTGATTGAAAGAACGCGGCTTTCTTCATCGGCGCGGGCGCTGACAATGCTTTGCAGATTGTCGCGTGTCTTGGCCTGGATTGTGCCCGCATTTGGGATCGCTTGGGCCTGGCCGGACAGTGTTTCGCGGAGCGTGGCGCGTATGCCCGACACCGACCAGGCTGAGATAGGCGTTAAGTGACGGTTGAAGGACGGATTATCGAGCAAGTCCAGCTCTTCGATGACACGGTCGAGCAATGATTGCGACCGCAGTTGCGCAATCTCGGCACTGAGCGGTCGATCAAATGAGGTGCTGCCGGTTTCGACCGGTTTCGCGACCTGCAGCGTGACCGTGGCCGCATAGCGCGGCGTGCTGATTGCGAAGGCGTAGTAGCCCGCCAGCACCACTGCTATGGTTACGCTGAGAACCACGATCCATTTGCCCCGCCACAGGCAGGCCAGCAGACCCAACACATCTAGCGGCGCGATCCGCGCGGTTTCCATCACTGCCGATTGCGTCACCGCAAAGGGCTCTGGTGGCGTGTGATAGGACATGAAGATGTCTGATCCGTCGTACTGATAACCTGCGATTTACCAAAGCACGAAGGAGTTAACCTTAAATTAATCACAATAACTGACGACTGAATGGTGCGGGCGCTTGGTTAATGGCCTGCTCACTCAGAATAGGTCGCATGGTCGTCAAAACCCTTTCCAGAATTGCTGCGGCAAGCGCGTGGCGCACCTTGACGTTGCGAGGCGGTATCGTCGCGATGAACTTCGGCGTGATGATCGGGCTCGCCGCACTGATGGGTTTGGCCGCGTTCGGGGAACTCGCGGTGATCTGGGGGCTTGCAATGATCGCGAGTACCGCCCTGTCATGTGGTGCGCCACTCGTCCTGCTTCGCTATCTGAACGACGGCCACGGCATGAGCAAGAGGAGCATGCTGCGCCATGTGATCCTGCGGCCTGCGGCACTTGCGATTGTCGGGTTTGGCCTTCTGCATCTCACACTCCCCACGGTCAATTGGGCGGCGGTCCTGCTGGGCGGCCTTGCCGTCCATCTGGCCACATGTCTTGCCAGCATCATGCGCGCATTGGGCAGCGTGCAGGCCTCCATGGCATTGCGCGATGCCGCACCACCTGTGGGGCTGGGTCTGGCGGGGCTCTCTGCCTTGGGCGCACCAGCAGAAAACATCCTGCTTTTGGCTGCTGTTATTGTGCTGCTCTTTTGTGGCGGAGCGTTCATCTGGTGTTTGCGCCAAAGCGCTTGGCGCTCGCTTCTAGGCGACAGCGGCGGGCCGGACCGGATCGCATGGTCGCTGTGGGGGACAGCTCTGTTGGGCATGGGGCTGGCGCAGGTCGATATCGTGCTCGTGGGTGCGATGCTGCCAGCAGAGCAGGTGGGGCTTTATGCCGTACTCCGGCGCTTGGCCAATCTTGTGGCGCTGCCCGTCTCGGTGGCGACTTGGGTCAGCGCGAAACCGATCTCTGCCGCGTTTGGAACCGCCGACCGAGAAGCGCTGAGCCGTGCCAGCGCGAAGGGCAGCCAGATCGCGTTCCTTCCGGGGCTACTCTTGTTTGGCGCCTTGCTGGCAGCTTTGCCGGTGTTCGACCTGCTCATCGGCCAATCGCTGGATGGGTTGGCTCGTTGGACGCTTGTCTTCCTGGCGATCGGTGCCCTGATCCAGGTCGCTTTTGCCTCTGGCATGACGGTCGCAACTTTATGTGGAGGGGCCAATCAGGCGGCGATTTCGCGCGGGATCAGCATTTTTACCTATCTCACCGTCATCGGCATTTGGGGCGCGGGGCAAGGGATTGCCTTTCATGCGCTGGCCTATGCGGCGGCGATGACCGGAGGCACGCTCTTTCTCTGGGCCCGCTTGCGGCGCAGCTTGGGGATCGACACATCAGCGGCCATTCTCTGGCCACGTTTGGGGGGATCATGGCGCATGTCCTGATGATCCTTCTGGCGGCAACGGCCACGCTGATCCCGCTTTGGATTGGCGGGCGGCATGGGCTCGTGCGCCTTGTCTCGCCCATGTATCTTCTGGCCTATTTCTGCTTTTTCGGGTTCTTTGCAAAAGTCTTGGCATATGCCTTTCAGCCCGAATTGGCCTTTTACCGACGCTTCATCGACACACCGGATGCCGCACTTTTCGGAACGCTCTATCTGGCGCTCTTCATCTATTTGATTTGTGTCGGCTATCGGCTGGCCTGCGCGCCGTCGGACCGCGCAGCAAACCTGCATGCCGCGCGATTGATCTCGGCGGGGTTAGCCCGGCGCGGTGCGCTGAGCCTCTGTGCTTTTGCTGTGACTACCGCCACAATCATGCTGATCTTGCGGGCGCGCGGTCTGGATGGGTTGAGTCTTTCCGCTTTGGCCGGGCTCAACAGTACCAAACAGATTAACGTGAATGCCGATGGGGTCGGGGCCACGCTGGCCGGTCTCAAATCATTCTTCATCATTCCTAAATTTGCGTTTGTATTGCTCTTGGCGCATGGCTTGGTCACTGGCGCGCGGTCCAGTCAGTTGCAGGCTGTTGTCCTGGGGCTGTTGCTGGTGCTGATCGCGCTTGTTTCGGGCGACCGGTTCGAGCTGGCCGAGTTGTCGGTCTTTGCCATCGCGACCTTCATGATCGTCGGTGGGCGCCTGCGCGGGCACAGTGTTTTGATTGGCGTGGCCGGCCTGATTATCCTTGGCTGGCTCTCGGCTTACATGACGTCTTTGCGCCACGGTGGCGACGGCAGCCACCTGATCGAGCAGATCGTGGGATCCACCTATTTTCTCGATATCAATGCGGCAATCATGGTCACGGATCACGTCGAACCCGGCACCTACCTGATGGGCGAAAGCTATACCTGGTGGAGCTTCGGCTGGATCCCCCGCGCCATCTGGGTCGACAAGCCTGCGATTGATCTGGGCGTTTTCTTCAAGCGTGATGTCATGGGGGTTGAGACTGGCGGTGCCTTTAACGTCACGGGGCCGGGTGAGGCTTTTATCAATTTTGGCTGGGCCGGGCTGGCCGTCGCCTTTGTGATGGGCTGGGTCTTTCGCAAGGGCGAAGCACTTTTGCTGTCCTCCGGTGCCACATTGCGCTTTGGCACCGCCTTTCTTTACCCGATGCTCTTCTACCCGTTCATCCAGGCCAATCTGCAATCCTCGTTCAGCGCCTTCATCGTCGGTGCCGTGGCGCAATTCATCCTGATCGCCGCGATGATCGCGGTCTTCCTGCCACGCTACCGTCTGCACCGCGTTCCCGCCGTTCCGCAAAGGAGTGCCGCCTATGCCGCTTAAGCTCATCCTGTCGCCGCTTTACTGGGCGGGGCGTCTTGTTGGCGCGGTTTGGCGCCGCCTTGGCGCACATGTGGCAACCACGCTCCACCGTGCGGTTCTGGCGGAATTGGGGCGTGGCAGTGTCGTGCAGGCGGGGGTGCGCTTTTCCAATCCGGGCATTGTGCGGATCGGGGCGGAGTGTCTTTTGTGGCGTGGAGTCGATGCCTCCGCTGAACTGGGGGAGGCGCCGCTGATCATCGCTGATGCCGTGCAGATCAATCAAGACGTGCATCTTGATACGACGGGCGGTCTGTCCATCGGGGCCCGCACCCTGATCTCGGAAGATGTGGTGATTTACACCCATGATCATGGTCTCGATCCGCGATCTGCGCCGCAACAGATGCCAAAAACCATCGCAAACGATGTCTGGATCGGCATGCGTGCCACCATTCTGCCGGGATGTCAGCAGATCGGCGCGGGTGCGGTCATCGGGGCAGGGGCGATTGTCACGCGGGACGTCCCCGAAGGGGTGGTCGTTGCGGGCAATCCGGCCCGGATCGTCGCGCATCGCCCCTCCATCGCGAAGGTGGCGGCATGAAGATCCTGCATGTGACCCCGTCCTATTACCCGGCAACCTATTGGGGTGGGCCGATCTGGTCGACAAAGGCGATTTGTGATGGAATCGCCGCGCGGGCTGGTTTTGATCTGCGGGTTTTGACAACGGATGCTGCTGCCCCTTCGGTCGCATCACGTGTTGAACCAGCGAGTCTGCCCTATCCCACCATCTATGCGCGCCGGATCGCCGGTCATAGCGTGGCACCGGGCCTCTTGTCCCAATTGCCGCGGGCGATTGCCTGGGCGGATATCGTCCATCTGACGGCGGTCTACAGCTTTCCAACGCTGCCCACCCTGTTGCTCGCCGCAATGATGGGCCGCCCGGTCGTCTGGTCGCCGCGCGGCGCATTGCAGGCGACGGCGGAATGGGAGGCCGCGCCAAACCGCAAGGCCAAGCATCTGTTTGAACGGGCCGTGCATCTCTTGCGTCCTGTGGGGACCATCCTGCATGTCACATCGGACACGGAAGCCACTCAGAGCCGATCGCGTTTGGGCGATATCCAAACCGCCCTGATCCCAAATTGTGTAGATATACCGCGCAGTGTTCACCGGCGCAGCCCAGACGGACAGCTGCGCCTGATCTGTCTGGGCCGCCTGCATCGAAAGAAGGGGATTGATCACCTGATCGCGGCAATGGAGAAACTGCCCGCGAACGTGCATTTGGATATCTACGGCACCGGCGATGAGGCTTATGAACGGGCGCTCATCCGCAAGACAATTGCGATGCCGCACGTGCAATTGCATGGCCACGTGGATGGCGCTCGCAAGGCGCAAGCCTTTGCCAACGCTGACCTTTTTGTGCTGCCCAGCCATTCTGAGAACTTCGGCATCGCCGTGGCCGAGGCTTTGGCGCATGGGGTCCCGGCCATCACCACCACGGACACGCCTTGGACCGGGCTTGATCAGCAGGGCTGCGGGCGCTGCATCACGCTCAGTCAACATGACCTGGCCGATGTCATCATGGATGTGGCTGAGGGCGACCTGCACGCGATGGGCATGCGTGGGCGCGCTTGGATGCAGCGGGCTTATTCGCCCGCGGCCATGGTCGACCAATTCGCGGCACTTTATCGCAGCCTTGCCAGGGGCCACGCGGCAGAGGTTCTTGCATGAGCCTGCAGATCGACATCCCCGCCAATCGCCGCGTGCGGAAATGGAGCGGTCAGGTACAGGTCGCCCGTATCCTCTGGGCGCTGTGTCTGCCGCTTTTCCGGTTCAGCCCGCGCCCGCTATGGCGTTGGCGTGCCTGGCTCTTGCGGCGTTTTGGGGCGGATATCGGGAAGAACGTGCATGTCTATCCCAGCGTCAGGATCACAATGCCCTGGCAATTGCGCATCGATGACTATGCCGCCGTGGGTGATCACGCGATCCTCTATGCGCTGGGTCCGATCCATATCGGCGCGCGCGCCACTGTTTCGCAATACGCGCATCTTTGCGCCGGTACTCACGATTGGCGAGACCCCGCGCGCCCGCTTTTGCGGCCACCCATCCATATCGGCGCTGATGCTTGGATATGTGCGGATGCGTTCGTAGGCCCCGGCGTTGTGATTGGTGAGCGAGCGATCCTCGGCGCACGCGCGGTGGCGATGAAAAACCTTGCCCCCGGCCTGATCGGCACCGGTAACCCGATGCAGGCGAGGCTGGCGCAATGAATGATATCACCGTCATCATCCTCACCCGGAACGAAGCGCTACATATCGAGCGCGCCATCGCCTCTGTCGCGGCATTTGCCACCCGTGTTCTGGTGATCGATAGCGGAGCGACTGACAATACGGTGGCATTGGCCAAGGCGGCAGGGGCCGAAGTGCGGCACAACCCATGGACCAACTACGCCACGCAATTCAACTGGGCGCTCGACCAGATTGCTGGCCAGGACACATGGGTGTTTCGGCTGGATGCTGACGAGGTCGTGACGCCGGAACTTGCGGCGCAAATCAAAGCCGGTTTGCCAGACGTCGCCGGTATCTCAATCGGGCGACAGATGTGTTTCATGGGCCAGCCAATCCGGCATGGTGGCTTGTTCCCGATCCGCGTTTTGCGTCTTTTCCGGAATGGTAGAGGTCGGGTGGAAGATCGGTGGATGGACGAGCACACGATTGTCGATGGGCCTGTCGCCGGGTTTTCCGGCTGCATCATTGATGACAACCGCAACAACCTTGATTGGTGGATCGCCAAGCATAATAGCTATGCTAGTCGCGAGGTGATTGATGTGCTGAACCAGGAATACGGGTTTCTGCCGCAAGAAAGCATTGGTGGCCTGCGCCCTCGCGATCAGGCGGCGGTCAAGCGCTGGATCAAGGAACATGCTTATGCACGCCTGCCAGGCGGTCTGCGGGCAGGGCTTTATTTTATTTATCGTTATGTCTTTCAGCTGGGGTTTCTCGACGGCCGTAAGGCGCGTGCTTTCCACGTGCTGCAAGGGTTCTGGTACCGCTATCTGGTCGATACGAAGCTGATGGAAGTGCGGGATTACATCACGCAGCACGATGCGACCCCGGTTGCGGCGATTGAGGCCGTGCTGGGCGTGACGCTGACACCTCTTCCCGAGCGGGTGGCAGCATGAAGATTTCGATTGTCACCGCGGTTATGAACGGGCGGGCGACTTTGCCGCGGATGCTGGACAGTCTGCTGGGTCAAAGCCAACCGGACGTGGAACATGTGGTGCAGGATGGCGGGTCGACGGATGGCACGCTCGCCTATCTTCAGGAGGCGGGGCACCCGAACATGGCGCTTGTGTCAGAGCCAGACGGCGGCATCTATGAAGCGATCAATGCAGGAATTAGGCGCGCAACGGGTGATGTAATCGGACTGTTGCATGCGGACGATCATCTCGCCAGTCCAGATATCCTAGCGAAGGTGGCTGAGACTTTGCAAGACCCGGCCATCGACGGCGTCTACGGAGACTTGCAATATGTGGCGCGCGATGACGAAACGCGGGTGATCCGCCATTGGCGCGCGGGGCCTTACGCGCGCGCGAAACTGAAAGCTGGATGGATGCCGCCGCACCCGACGCTTTACCTCCGGCGCGAGGTCTTTGACCGTGCGGGGCTTTACGACACCAGCTATCGGATCTCGGGTGATTATGACGCTATGTTACGGATTTTGACGACAGGCGGCGTGCGGCTGGCCTACATTCCGCGCGTCATAGTGCGGATGAAGATCGGCGGGGTCAGCAATCGCTCATTTGCGCATATGATCCGCAAAAGCCGCGAGGATTATCGCGCGATCCGGCGGCACAACGTGGGCGGGATCGGCACGTTGGTGGCCAAGAACCTGTCCAAGCTCCCTCAATTCGGGATGCGACCGCGCTAAGTATAGAAGAACTTTGTCAGGTGATAGAAGATCGGCGCGGCAAAGATCACGCTATCAAGCTGATCGACAAAGCCGCCCTGTCCGGGGATCAGATGTGACCAATCCTTCACCCCCCGGTCGCGCTTGATGGCTGCGACGACCAGACTACCGAACATGCCCACCAGCGAGGCGACACCCGCCATCGCCATCGCGCCAAAGACGCCAAAGGGTGTGATCCAGTTGAGGAGCGCCCCGATCAGCATCGCCGAGACAACGCCGCAGAGCACCCCTTCCCACGTCTTGGGTGAGAGGCCATGTGCGATCCGCGTTTTCCCGATTTTCCGGCCAAAGAAGTATTCGAGCAGGTCGCCAAGCTGCACGACCATCACCAGAAAGGCCACCAAAAGGAGAGCACGGTCACCGTATCCGGCGATCTCCAGGTTCATGAGCGCTGGCACGTGGCTGACGCAGAAGACCGCGATCATCAGCGCCCATTGCGTCTCCGCCACGCGCATCAAGAACCGATCAGGATTGCCGCGCAGTGCCGAGACGATGGGGAGCAAAAGGAACGCGTAGACCGGGATGAAGATCGCATAAAGTCCGTCCCAACCCAGCCCCACAAAAACGTACTGCAGTGGCAGGACGACAAAGAACCCCAGTGCCAGCGACAAATGATCTGCCTGCGCCTTCGCAGTGAGCGTCAGGAACTCGCGCAAGGCGGCAAAGGATGCGAAGGCAAACAGGGTCATGATTCCCGGTCGCCCCAACAGAAGGGCTGCACCGACAAAGGCGACCATGCCCCACCAGCTTTGGACGCGCGTCATGTAGGTATCAAGGACCGGGTTGTTGAAACCCGGTTCCTCACGGGCGCGCAGCACTTCGCCCACAAAGGTCATCGCGATCAGAATGCCGAAACTGGCAAAGGCGAGCAGCAGGATATCTTCGGTTGTGCTGCTCATGTTCGGTCCTCCGGCGCAAGTGCCACCAGCGCGTCAGAGGCGCGTTTGAGGAAGTCGTCCTTGCTCTCACCCTCTTGCACATGGATTGGTTCGCCAAATGTGACCGTGCAGATCAGGGGCAGGGGAATCACTTCGCCCTTTGGCATGATCGCTGTCAGGTTGGCGACCCAGGTGGGCACCAGATCGACGTCTGGGCGAGCAAGACCCATGTTATAGAGCCCCGCTTTGAACGGCAGCAGAGGATCATCGGTCATGTTCCGGTTGCCTTCGGGGAAAATGATCAGCGACGCTCCTTCGTCGAGGGCTTCGATGATCTTGTCCATCGGCTTGTCATCCACCTCTGGCCGACGGTCGATCAGCACGCAGTTGAAAACCTCGGGGCCCACAAAAGCGCGCAGCTTGTTTTTCAGCCAGTAATCGGCGGCGGCGACGGGGCGGACGGTGCGACGCAAAGCAGGGGGGAGCACCGACCAGATCATCGGCATATCGGCATTGCTGGTGTGATTGGCGAAATAGACGCGCTGTTTCGGGACCGGTTCGATCCCCTGCCAGTCGGCGCGCACGGCGGTGATCGCGCGAGCAAAGATGCGGATGGATTGGCCGACGATACGGGCCGCAAACTGGCGCAGAAACTTCATAAGGGTCACATTGGCGAAGGGCAGGGCGTTTGGGAAGGGGCAAGCCCCGCCCATCTTGCGACAGGCGGGGCGCGGTTGGGCTTAAAGAGGTTCGCCCACGTAATCCTCAAGCAGCTTCTCGTTCTTGGCGTCCTCGATCCGCTTGATGCGGTCTTCGGACATCTTTTCATCAAAGCGATATTTGACGAAGTTTACGAGTGCCAGCGTCAGCATCATGACCGACATGGCCCAGAACCCTTTGGTGGCAAGCGGCACATCGGTAGAGAGCCACAGCGACACCCCCAGCATCCCGTAGGCGACGGCCACACCAAGGCCATTGACGAACATAATCAGTGAGTTGTCGTTCTTGCTAAACATGTGTCTTTCCTTTGATTTTGGGTCAGTATTTACTTTTTGCTGGCCTTCAGCCGAGCCAGAACGTCATCGGCAGTCGAACGTGTGGCGCTGCCAAAGCCGGCATCGGCCATGCGGTCGGCGATGTTGTCTCCGTTCAGGTCACGGTTGATATCGGCCAGGATTTCGGACCGTTCAAACGGGTCATCCTTGCCTAGCACGCGGTTGATCAGTTCTTCGGCCTCTTCCACGGCACCCTCCTGCAGACCGTTGGCGACCATATGCACCTGCATGTTCTGTTCGCGGCGGACGGCGCGGGCCTGGATCGCACCCTGTTTGAGGTCGATGATCCGGCGATGGCCGCTTTCGATAGAGGACCGCAGGCGCATGACCTTCTGTTCCAGCCGGTCGAGCGTCTCTTCGCGCAAGGTCAGCTCATTCTCCATGGTCGCAATCGCGCGGGCGGCCTCTTCGGCCATATCCTCACGATCACTCTCAAGCGCCTCTTTCGCGCGTTTGGTGAGGTCAGTGATGCGGTTTTTCAGGGCCGCGCGTTGCTTTTCTTCGGACCGCTGGCGCTGGATCAGGCTGGCGAGCGTTGCTTTGGCGGCCCGCAGGCTGCCCTCGCTTTCGCGGATTTTCTGGTCGATCAGTTCAATTGCAAAGGCGTCACGCACGCGGTCTTCGGCCCGTGCATTTTGCCCAACAATCAATGTGGCAAGTGTCTTGAACATCGTTTTCTCCGTTTCATTTCAGCGTATGAACGCTGTTCATGAATTAGAGATAGCGATTGTCATTCCTAAGCGCAAGAAAAAAGTGAACAATGTTCATATAGTTACACTTTACCCGTCATCTGCCTTAAAACAAGGGCGATCATGCGGTCGATATCTTCGGGCGGCACGCCGGCACTGGCCTCATCAAGCCCCAAAAGCACGATCCCATGGACCGATGAAAAGAGCGCACGGGTCAAAAGGGCCAGATCCTGCGGCGCGTAATCGGGAAAGATCACGGCCAAAGGGTCCGAGATATAGGTGAAAAGCTGGCCCATCTCTTGCAGATACCAATCGGGCGCGGCTTCACCCGGCGCGCGCTCCACATCAAAAAGCGCCCGCCAGCTGAGGTGGTTTTCCGCCGCAAAACGGTGATAGGCCTGCGCCATGATCACCAATTGCTCCACCGGCTCTTGCGGTGCGTCGGCCAAGGCCTCGGCCACATCGGCCCCCAGGCGGTGGAAGGTGCGGGCATTCACAGCGAGGACCAGATCGGTCAGATCGCCAAAGACGTTGTAAATCGCCCCCACGGCGCAGCCGGCCTCCGACGCCAGATCGCGCGCGCGCAGAGCGGTGAGGCCTTTCTGCGCAATCGTGCGTTCGGCGATGGCGATCAGGTTTTCACGCAATTCCTGACGGCGGAGTTCGGTTTTGGTGGCCATGTGCTGCTCTCAAATTGGTGAACGCAGTTCAGCTATAGGTTAAGCGGTCCTCTATGAAAAGAGGGTGCTGAATTCGATCTGTTCTGCCGTTCTCTCTCTGCTAGTCTGCTCATAAGAGGAAAGCGACGGCATCACATGGACATCACCCTACTCATCGCCTTTATCACGACGACATTGTTTTTCGTCGCAACGCCGGGCCCGTCGGTCGCCTTTGCAACAGCACAAGCCTTACGGCACGGTACGCGGGGCGCTTGCGTGACTGTGGCGGGGGATGCGCTGGGCACAATTGTGCATATCACCATCGCCGCGAGCAGTCTGACGGTGCTCATCGCGCTCTCGGACCTGATCCTGCCGCCATTGCAGATCATGGGCGGGATCTTCATCCTCTATATGGCGTATCAATCGTTCAAGGCGGCGGGACAGGGTGCCAGTGTTGCGGCCTCTGACAAGGCAACATTCTGGGCCGGATTCTTTGCCTGCGTGTCGAACCCGAAGGCCATTGTGTTTTTCGTCGCGCTCTTTCCCGCTTTCATTTCGACAGACCACAGCATCTTGCTGCAAAGCATCATCTATGGCGCGATCTTCCTCGTACTCGATGCAGTTTCTATTCTCGCCTATGCCTTGGTGACGATGCATACCGTCAGACGGACATCGTCACGCTGGCTGAGACCCGAAATGCTCAGCGGTTTGGGTCTGTCTGGCGTGGGTATGGCTATGATCGTGAAAGGTTACCGCGCGCTGCCGCAGAACTGAGTAGGGATCGGGACAAGCGCAAAGCGCGCCGATCCATCGATCGGGAATTGTCTCGCCATTGGTCCGAGAGACAATGGACGATGCCGGGCTGTCGATCTGGCTGGTCTTGGTGGCACAGTCCTACCTCACAAAATCATTGCACCATCAAACTGCCAGGAAACAAGCGTCGGATCGACATCCCGCGGACTGTCGAAGGATCAGCGCGGCAAATCTTACTCTTGCTTCACCGGTGCACCGCCTGCGAAGTTGTTCACTTCGCTGTAGCTGATCGGGTCGTCTTGCATCTGCAGATGCAGCCCGTCGCCTTCATGAGGATGTGCGCGGGCGAGGTTTTCGTCAAAGTCGATCCCTAAACCCGGTGCGGTTGGCACAGGGATATACCCGTTCTCAACCGTGATCGTGCCTTTGATCAGGTCATTGTGGAAAGGGGTCTCAATCGTTTCGGCCATCAGGATATTCGGGATCGCGGCGGCCAGTTGCACATTCGCGGCCCATTCCACGGGCCCCGCATAAAGATGCGGGGCCATCTGCGCGTTATAGACCTCTGCCATCGCGGCGATCTTCTTCGTCTCCCAGATGCCTCCCGCGCGCCCTAATGCTGGCTGCAGGATCGTCGCCGCACCGGCACGCAGCACTGGCGCGAATTCGGCCTTTGTCGTCAGCCGCTCGCCCGTCGCGACAGGAATGCCGACGGCCCCGGCAACCTTGGCCATCTCGGCCACATTGTCGGGAGGGATCGGCTCTTCATACCAAAGCGGTGAATAGTCTTCCAAAGCCTTGCCCAAACGGATCGCCCCGCCGGTGCTGAATTGACCATGGGTGCCAAAAAGCAGGTCCGCGCGGTCCCCCACCGCCTCTCGGATCGCCTTGCAGAACGCGACCGACAGCGAGATGTCATACATTGATGGCATATGCCCGCCACGGATCGTGTAGGGGCCTGCCGGGTCGAATTTCACTGCTGTGTAACCCTTTTCAACCATGCCTAAGGCAACCTCCGCCGCCATCTCAGGGCTGGCCCAAAAGTCCGGCAACGGATGCGTGGGACGCGGATAAAGATAGGTATAGGCGCGGATGCGGTCATTCATGCGCCCGCCGATCAGGGCATGCACGGGCCGGTCGCGGTCCTTGCCGAGGATGTCCCAACAGGCGATCTCCAATCCCGACCATGCGCCGATCACCGTAAGGTCCGGGCGCTGCGTGAAGCCCGCCGAATAGACCCGGCGGAACATCAATTCGATATTCTCCGGGTTCTCGCCCGCCATGTGGCGCGCGAACACGTCCTTGATCACGGCCGTCATCGCTTCTGGCCCGATTGAGGACGCATAGCATTCACCGTAGCCCACGATGCCGGTGTCCGTTGTCACTTTCGGAATGATCCAGTACCCACCGCCCCAGCCGGGTGCTGGCGGGGCCGTGACAATGACCTCAAGATCGGCAAGTTTCATGTTGGGGAGACTTTCGAAAGGGCGCGCTTATGACCGACACAATCACGCTTCGCCAGTTAGGTCCAGATGATGTGGACCTGTTGATGGCCGTTGAGCCCGGCCTTTTTGATTATGCTGTGCGGCCCGACCAGGCGCGCGCATTCGTGGACGACCCACTGCATGAGATCATCCTTGCATTTGACGGTGCTCACGCGGTCGGCATGGCAAGCGGTCAGGTCCTTTTGCACCCCGACAAGGCGCCGGCCTTCTTTGTCAACGAGGTTGGCGTGCGCGACGCCTATCAGCGGCGCGGTATCGCGAAACGCCTTTGCGCGGCCCTGATGCAGGTCGCCCGCGCGCGTGGTTGCGAAGGCATCTGGCTCGCTACCGAAGGCGACAATGCGGCGGCGCGGGCGCTCTATCGCTCGCTTGATGCGCGTGAGACGAGCGATATCGTGGTCTATGATTGGGACGGGGCGATGGACGTCTAGCGCTAGACGACGCGGGCGCGCGCTGGTCTGGGCGTCTGCATAAAGACAAAGATACAGCCGATGGTCAGCACCGCTGACAAGAGAAACGGCGCGCCCGGCAGGTAGAATGGGGCGTTTTGCGAGGTGAAGTACCAGAAGGTCTGCGTAACGGTGAGGGGTGCGACAATCGTCGCGACCGCGTTGATCGAGGTGACGGTGCCTTGCAACTCACCCTGCTGATCATCAGGTGCCGTGCGCGACATGATCCCCTGTAAGGCAGGTCCGGCGATGGACCCGAGCGCCGTTAGCGGTGTGAAGGCCAAAGCAACCCAGCCATTGGTGATGAAACCCAATGCCACAAATGCCAGCACATCAATCGAGAGGCCCAGGATCACGGCCTTGCGCTCTCCGATCCGATTGATGATCGGCTTGATCAAAAGCCCCTGTACCAACGCGATGCCCACTCCGAACACACCCAGCGACAGGCCGATCATGCCTGGGCCCCAGCCAAACTGCTCGGCGCCGAAATAGGCCCAGACGCCGGGATAGACGAAAAAGGCAATCGTATAAACGAAAGTGATCAGAAGCAGCCGCTTCAGGCCGGGCAGGGCCCCGATATTCCTGAACGCCCCCAGCGGGTTCGCCCGTCGCCAGGCAAAGGGCCGGCGGATCTTATCAGTCACGGTTTCGGGCAGGATAAAATAGCCGAAAATCGCGTTAGCGGCAGCAAGGAAAGCCGCGGCCCAGAACGGTGCGCGCGTGCCGAACTCGGCCAAAAGCCCGCCGAGCAAAGGCCCCAGCACAAAGCCCATACCGAAAGCCGCCCCGATCAACCCAAAGTTCGCAGCTTTTTCATGAGGCTCCGAGATGTCAGCCATGTAGGCGGCAGAGGTGGATTGCGTTGCCGCCGTGATCCCGCCAATCAGCCGGGCGATGATCAGAAACCAGATCGTATGCGCCAGCGCCATCAGCACGTAGTCAAAGGCCATGATGACTAGCGAGATGATCAGGACAGGCCGCCGCCCGTAGCGGTCAGACAGACTGCCTAGCGTGGGGCCAAACAGAAACTGCATTGCGGCAAAGATCGTGGCCAGAATACCGCCCCAGACAGCCGCCTGCCCGATCCCTTGCCCTTCGACCTCCTGAATGAGGTCGGGCATCACCGGGAGGATCAGCCCGATCCCCATACTGTCGAGCATGACCGAGATCAGGATAAAGGTGGTGGCAAGGCGCTTGTTCATCGGCGCAGAGTTAAACTGCGCAGTTCACTTTGCAAGCCCCGTTTGTTTAAACCTATGCGGCGTGGGATTGGGCTGCGATAAAGCTTTTTGACATGCCGCTCTGGCTCGTAGACAAGTTGTTGCAACCAAAGGGCGTCATGCTAGCAATGGGTGGAGCATCCACAACACGAGCCCAAATTCCATGATGACGATGGCCTATCCGAAGAATGAGACCGCCACGCCCCGGATCGGGTCCGCCCGGCGTGGTGGGCAAATGCGGCGGACCAGAAAACGACCGTGCAGGTCATCGCGAATTTCAAACAGGTGGTGAAGGATGGGGAGTTGTTGATGCATCCCATCGTGACGCGTTTGGTGGACGCGGAGACGTTGGAAAAGATGGGGGCGGGCAAGATGACCCAGTCAAACAGTGGTAAAGAGGTGTAGCCGATGGTCTATTATGTCAATCCCGGGATCAGGTCCGACGATGAAGAGCTGGAAGCAAGCCCCTACTTCAAATGGCTGGACGGAGATTTTGACAAAATCGAGCTCTACGATCGAACTCCTGATGGGGGGGCGCTTCGTCAAGCTGAAATCTGGTCGCCCCTTGAAGCCCGACCATATGCCAACCAAGGTGCAGAGGGTGGACCCGAACCGGAAAAAGGTGCCGTTATTGGATGTCGAAAACTGGTGCACCCATTTTTTCGTCAACCAGATTTTCAAGGACATACTGGAAGAATTAGAGCCGGATACGCACCAGTTTTTTCCAATGGAGATCTTCCAGAAAGACGAGAAGATTGACGACTATTACTGGCTGAATGTCTGCAACCGCTTGGACACCTTTCATCCGGAATTGACTTATCCCCGCAATGCGCGCGGTTTCTGGAGGCCGGTCGATGGCGAGCCTTCGTCTTACGTTTTCTGGACCGATGCAATTGGCGATCATCATGCGTGGATCGACAAATTCGCAGGCAGCGGTAGAAGTGGATTGTTTATGTCGGACACGCTTGTCCAACGTCTGCAAGCTGCGGGCCTGACAGGCCTCTCATATCACCAAGAGAAACAAGCCTGACTTGTCAACAGAACATTCATCAGAAAGAAATCCGATGCCATCTCTTAAAAGCCTAAGGTGGGCGAACCCAACGCACCCGTGACCGATATCAAATATGCCCGACCACTGTCATAAAGGAAGTTAGGTGTGCGGCATACTCCTCCGGCGCCTCCACACATGGCAGATGTCCGACACGGCGCATCAAGACAAATTGCGCGCCGGGGATCAGGTCAATCGTTTCGCGAACGAGATCAGGCGGGGTCCCGCGATCCTCTGACCCTGCAATGCCCAATGTCGGGATGCGCAAACCGGCCGTGGGTGTGTAGAAATCCGTGCCCGCAATCGCGGCACACACACCAGCATAGCCCTCGGCAGGGGTTGCCTGCAGCATCACCTGCCAGGGCGCCATGTCTGGCGTTCCGTAGAAATTGCGCCCGAACCAGCGTTGCATCACGTTATCAGCGATCCCGGTCATACCATGCGTCCGCACCGCGTCGATCCGGTCCTGCCAGAGCTTCGGGTTGCCGATCTTCGCTGCTGTGTTCGACAGAACCAGCGCCCGGATCAGTTCGGGGCGTTTCACGGCGAGCCCTTGCGCGATCATGCCGCCGACTGAAAGACCAACGAACAGTGCGTCTTTAACGTCAGCGGCGTTGCAGACCGCCTCAGCATCGCTGACCAATTGCCCCATGGTGTAAGGGCCGTCCGGCACGTCAGAGCGGCCATGGCCCCGCTTGTCATAGCGGATGATGCGCAAGCCACCCGGCAGATGCGGCAGGATCGGGTCCCACAGATGCAAGGTTGTGCCGAGCGAATTGGCAAAGACAACGGGCGGGCCGTTCTCTGGCCCAGTCACCTCAGCATGCAGCTTCACACCGCTGCGGGTGACCTCAATCGTCGCCATCGCCGATCACCATATGCGCCATGATTTGCCCGTGATCCGAGGCGAGTTTGTTATAGGGGGCCTCCGGATGCGAACCATCGGTCAGATGGTCGTTCAGCACGCTGAAATACTCCATTTCCCCAATTCGATCGGCGAATTCGGGCAGGAAATGCCGCGACATCAGGATCTGATCGATGCTTTCGAAGACACCGCCAAAGGCCGAGGTATAGACCATGTCGCGCAGGGATTTTTTCACGAACAGCTTCTCGGCAGAGTAAAGGCGAACCTTTCCGATGGCTTCCTGAACAATGGTGTCTTCTTCGTCAGAGTAGCGATCCCGCCGATCCTTTGCGTCGTGGCGGCGCATCCATGCATAATTCTTGAACGGCGCTTCGCCGGTGATGATCTCGGATGAGACCGCGTGTTCGCTGTCATTGAAATCACCGAGCACCATGACGGGGTTGCCCGCCTCCAACTCATCGAGGATCGCGCGACGCAGGACCCAGGCTTCGGCCATCCGCCGCAATGCCGCGCGCAGCGATCCCATCGCGCGACCGGCGGCGTCGTAATTCACCAGATCGGCCTCGGGCGGGAAGGCCGCGCCTTCGCGCCGCGGAAACTCGCCCAGCTTCGATTTGAGGTGGCAGTTGAAGACGGTCACAACCTGATCCCCAACCGGCACCCGCACCTTCAGGATCGGACGGCTCAGCCGCGATAGACGGTAGGACCCGCCATCGGCGCCGCCCAGATCGCTGAACGGAATGTCGAGCGGTTCGGGCAGATCCTGAATGACCTCTGGCAGCCCGTCAAAGCCAAACCGCGACAGGATCGCCACACCGGGGCGGCGCTGCCCCGGCCCGCCATCAAAGCTGTTTGGCGCAAAGGCCAATGCGGCCTCGGTATAGGTCTCATACGCCAGTTTGCGGAAGATCGCCTTGCGCGCATAGCGTTTGGAACGGTCGGGGATCACCGCCTCATTGGCGGCCAGCCCCAACTCATCGGTTTCGATGATGACGTCGCGCAGGGCGTCTTCGCTGAAAATCTCCTGAAAGCAGACGATATCGGCGTTCATCGTGAGCAGTTGATCGGCAAGCCAGGCCCGCTTCCAGGCATATTCTTCGGGCGTGTATTCCTCGAAACGGTAGTATTCTTCCTCGGCCTCGATCAGGTTTTTGACGTTGAAACTGGCAATGGTGAAACGGGTCATGAGAGGGTCTCCAGCGCCTGGGCAAAGATCGCGGCGTCCACATTGCCGCCTGTGGCGACCGCGATGATGGCGTCGCCCTCAAATGCGTCGGGGTGGAACAGGGCGGCGGCCAGTGCTGCGGCACCGCCGGGTTCGATCACGATCTTCAGGCGTTCGAACGCATGCGCCATCGCCCGCAGACATTCATCTTCGCTTACAACGATCCCTGGCCCGCAATGCGCCTGCATGATCGGAAACGTGATATCGCCCGGCTGCGGCGTGATGATCGCGTCGCAGAGCGAACCTGAGAGGCGTTCGTTGCGCTCAATCCGCCCGGATTTGAGCGATCGGGTGACATCGTCAAAGCCTTCAGGCTCGACCGGGCGGACCCGTAGCCCCGGCGCATCGGCGGCCAGCGCCAGCGCAATGCCAGAGGTCAGCCCGCCGCCGCCACAGCAGACTGCGACATCGGCCTGCGTCACGCCAAGCGCGTTCATGTCTTCGGCAATCTCCAAACCGCATGTGCCTTGCCCGGCAATCACTTGCGGCTCATCGAACGGCTTGACCAGCGTCAGTCCGCGTTGTTCCGCCAGCGCTGCGCCGATCTCTTCGCGCGATTCAGTGGCGCGATCGTAAAGCACGACCTCGGCCCCCAATGCCTTTGTGTTCTCGATTTTGAGTGCGGGGGCATCCGACGGCATCACGATGACAGCGGGCACGCCATGTTCCCGGGCGGCGAGTGCGATGCCCTGCGCATGATTGCCGCTTGAAAAGGCGATCACGCCAGCCTTCAACGCATTGTCCGTCAAAGCCGAAATCGCCGACCAACCGCCGCGAAACTTGAACGATCCGGTATGTTGCAGACATTCCGCCTTTACAAAGACCCGACGCCCGGCAATGTCATCAAGGAACGGGGATGTCGGGATCGGCGTCCGCCGCGCATGGCCAGAAAGCCTTTCGGCGGCGGCACGGATCATGTCGATATTCATGTCAGTTGTCCTATCCAGTCCTGCAAGACTGCCAGCGCCTCCGGCTCATCCAGAAACGGCACATGGCCGCGTCCGGGCACGTCTGTGCGCAGCATGTCGGGGCGACGGCGGGCCATTTCGTCGGCCGTTTCGGCGGTCAGAAGGTCGGAATTTGCGCCGCGGATGAGGGCCAGTGGCAAGCCGTCCAAAGCGTCGAACAGTGGCCAGAGGTCGGGCACCGGCTGTGCACCTGCCTCCAGCACCGCATCGCGCAGTTTCGGGTCGTAGCGGATGATCAGACCGTCCGGCGTTTCCTGATATTGGCCCTGCACTTCGGCCATCCAGCGGTCCATCGGAACGTCCTCAAAATGGGTCCAGTTCGTGGCGCGAAAGGCCGCCGCCTCGGCATAGGTCTTCTGCGCCGGATTGCGCCCGATATAGTCCTTGATCACGTCAAGGCCCTTTTTGGAGATCTCTGGCCCGATATCGTTCAAGGCTACACCGATCAGCCGATCCTTGGCTGTCGCCGCGAGCATCATCGCAATAAGCCCGCCGCGCGACGTGCCGAGGATCGCCGTTTTCTTAAGCCCCAGATGATCCATCAGCGCAAGCACATCCTGTGCCTCTTGCGGGATCGTATAGGTTCTGTGATCGGCCCAATCCGATTGCCCGCGACCGCGATAGTCGGGCCTGATCATCCTGACAGGCAGATGCGGTGCCACATGGTCAAAATCCGCCGCGTTTCGCGTGAGGCCCGCAAGGGCAATCACCGGCACACCGTCGCCTTCATCCAGGTAATGCAGGCGCAGGCCGTCTTGGCTTTGGAAATACGGCATCAGACGAGCTCTGGGATGGTCGTCAGGTCCGGCAGAACATGATGCGGTTTGGCATAGAGGCGGTCCATTGGCTCACCCGCCCGGTTCACCCAGACGGTTCGAAAGCCATAACCTGCTGCACCGGCGGCGTCCCAACCGTTTGAGGACACGAACAGGACCTGATCGGGTGCGCATCCAAAGTGCCGCCCGACCAGATCGTAGACGCGCGCATGCGGTTTGAACACGCCGACCTCTTCAACGCTCAGCACAGCATCCAAATTGTCCTCAATCTCGGCGGAAGACACAGCCGCGTTCAGCATATCCGGGCTGCCATTCGACAGGATGCCAGTTGCCAGCCCTGCGGATTTGAGCGCGCGTAGCATCTCAGGAACTTCCGGGTAGGCGGCAAGCTCCCAATAAAGCTCCAAGAGCCGGGCGCGGGTCGTGTCGCTTGAGAGGCCGTTTGCCTCCATGGCCCAGTCCAGCCCGTCTTGTGTGACCTGCCAGAAGTCACAATGCTGATCCGCCACCGCCCGCAGCCAGGTGTATTGCAACTGCTTAAGTCGCCAATAGCGCGCCAGCGCGGGCCAAACCTTTGACAGATCCGCATGTGCAGGCTCTGCGGCGGCTTGGGCCGCTGCCGCATTGACATCAAACAGTGTGCCATAGGCGTCGAAGATACAGGTGGTGATTGGCATCAGAGTCTCCACAGATCTGGCCGAAGCATATCGTGGGGGTGCCGCCTCACCACGCCTTGGTCACACCAGATGATCCGGCTGCGGCATCCCCAAGACGTGGAAGCCGCCATCGACCCGAATGATCTCTCCGGTAGTGCAGGCGCCCGCGTCAGAGGCGAGGTACACGGCGGTGCCGCCCACGGCTTCGAGCGTCGCATTAGCGCGCAAGGGCGCGTTCTGGTCGGTATGTTTGTATGTCCGCCGCGCGCCGCCGATGGCTGCTCCAGCCAGCGTTTTCATAGGTCCAGGGCTGATCGCATTGACGCGAATGCCCTGCGGCCCCAGATCATTGGCCAAATAGCGTGTCGTGCTTTCCAAGGCGGCCTTGGCCACGCCCATGACGTTGTAGAATGGTGTGACGCGGTTGGACCCCTGATAGGTCAGCGTCAGCAGCGTGCCGCCAGTGGGCATCAGCTGGGATGCTCGGTTTGCGACGTCAATGAATGAATAGCATGAGATTGCTAGCGAGTTTTTGAAGTTGTCGCGGGTCGTGTTGATGAACCGGCCCGTCAGTTCGTTCTTGTCGGAATAGGCAATGGCGTGCACGACGAAATCAAGGCTGCCCCACTTTTCCTTTATCACCGCAAACGCTGCATCGAGGCTCGCATCGTCGGTCACATCCACATCCAGCATGATGTCCGACCCAACCGATTCCGCGAGCGGTTCCAGCCGTTTGCCGAACGCCTCGCCCTGATAGGTAAAGGCCAACTCTGCCCCGGCCTCGGCCATTGCCTTGGCGATCCCCCATGCAATCGAGCGTTCGTTGGCGACGCCCATGATCAGGCCGCGTTTGCCGTGCATTGACTGTGTCATGGAATTACCCGTGGAATTTGGACATGAGCATAGAGCCGTTGGTGCCGCCAAAGCCGAAGGAATTGGTCATCACCGTATCAAGCCCCGCGTTCTCTACCAGCTCTGTGGCGATCTCGGACGGATCAAGGGCAGGGTCGAGGTTTTCAACATTGATCGAAGGTGCGATGAAATCGTCCTGCAGCATCAAGAGGCAATAGATCGCCTCTTGCGCGCCGGTGGCACCTTGCGAATGACCGGTCATCGATTTTGTGGAACTGATCGGCGGCGTCGATCCCTGGCCAAAGACGCGGCGGACCGCCTCAACCTCACCTACATCACCGACTGGCGTGGAGGTCCCGTGGGCGTTGATGTAGCTGACCTTGCGACCCTCTGGCAGTGTCTTCAAAGCGCCGCGCATCGCCCGTTCACCACCCTCGCCCGAGGGGGCGACCATATCGGCACCGTCGGATGTGGCGGCAAAGCCTGTGACTTCGGCATAGATATTGGCGCCGCGCGCTTGCGCGCTTTCGAGGCTTTCCAGCACGACCATCGCGCCGCCGCCTGCGATCACAAAGCCATCGCGGTCGGCGTCAAAGGCGCGCGACGCCCGTTCCGGAGTGTCATTGTACTTCGATGACATCGCGCCCATCGCGTCAAAGAGGCAGGAGAGAGTCCAATCCAGCTCCTCACCGCCGCCCGCGAACATGATGTCCTGATTGCCGAGCGCGACCTGACCTGCCGCCATGCCGATGCAGTGCAAAGAGGTCGAACAGGCCGAGGTGATGGAGAAGTTAATCCCCTTGATTTTGAAGGCCGTCGAAAGATTCGCGCTCACGGTCGAGGACATCGCCTTCGGCACGGCGAATGGACCGATCCGCTTGGTGGCGCCGGTCTCTTTGACGACATTATGCGCCGTCAGCAACGCAGAGGTCGATGGCCCGCCGGATCCCGCGATCAGACCGGTCGTTGGATTGACAATGTGATCCTCAGTCAGACCCGCGTCATCAATAGCCTGTTGCATCGCGATATAGGCATAAGCCGCACCTGGCCCCATAAAGCGCAACGTGCGTTTATCGATGTGTTCGGTCACGTCGATATTGACCGTGCCAGCAATCTGGCTGCGAAAACCATGCTCGGCCATCTCGGGGCTTGCCTCAATGCCGGAGCTTCCCGCTTTCAAAGCTGCGGTGACCTCATCGGCGTTGTTCCCGATAGGGGACACAATCCCCAAGCCAGTAATGACAACACGGCGCATAGCGGCTCCCTCAATCGTTCAGCCGTTGTGTAGGGGAGAGGGGACGCAGGGGCAAGTAGCGGTATTTTTGAAGGTGATACTTTCAACTTTGATGCCTGTCGTGAGCTCACTTCGCCCGATGCTGCGCAGTGCTCAAACAGCTGCAAAGCAAGCTGAGCCAACACTAACGCTTACGAATAACTCCAATAACAACCACAACAGTGTCTTTTCGACGGTGCATCAGTTTCCGGCAAGCAGGCAGTTCCGTAGATATCGCCCGTTCTGCCCGCTTCCAAGACGTGGTCTTGCAGCACACTGGAAAGACAACTCAAGACCTTAAAGAGACGGCGCGATCACGAGAGGCGAAGCGCGCTCGCGAGCTTCGCCAGGAACAGGCTGTCGCCAACATGGAGCGACATGGGGCCTTCTCTTTCAATAGGTTCGCAATGCCGACCCGCGCGCGGACCGCTTGGAAATTCGACGCAGAGAATGGATCCAACGAGCGTCCAATGCCCCTGGAACTCGCCAAAGTCGCTATAAATGGTTAGTGAGCCGTCCTCGCCAAAGAAAGCCTCGAAGCGGTGGTTGGCATCATAGCCAATGAAGTACCCATTGTTCAGGATTGTTTCTGCCATGGGTGGTTTTGGATATCCGACCAGAATAGACACGCCTATCAGAACACCAAGCAAGGCAGCACTGCGTTTTGGTCGGCTAAGAGGTTTGAAAGTGCGCATTCGATGTCCTTTCCTTGTTGTGGATTGATTGATGTTTCGGGTTGTTCTGTTCGGCTCAGGTTGCAGCCGGAAGCATGAGCGGCTTTGAAGTGCGCACCCTGACGTAAGTCTGATGAGGATTGGGGGCCAATAGAGCGAGAACGTGCGCCTCGCCCTCGTCCAAATCCTCTTCGTCCGAAAGGCATCCTATGAGTGTAAGCAACCACACAACGGCTCCATTGGTGCTTTCGGTTTCAATCGTTTTCTTTTGGTATTTATAAATACCATTGCTGCTCTCCATATGGTATTTGCAAGTACCAATTTCAAGAGATATCTTCCGGCCCATGAGTGAAACGCCAGACGCCCCGGTTCGCACGAAGCCCGCCGACCGACGTGACGCTTTGATCGCATCCGCGCGACGGCACTTTGTTGAGAAAGGGTTCGAAGCCACATCGCTCGACGATCTCATCGCCGACACGGGGGGGTCGCGCAGAAACATCTATGAACTCTTTGGCGGCAAAGAGGGCGTTCTCGGCGCTGTGTTCGAACAGATCATTTCTGAGATTGCCGAAACTGCGGACCTGCCGGTTGAGGCAGACATGAACCCGCGCGATTGGCTGATTGGTGTCGGAACGGCCTTTGTTCGCCAGATGCTTGATCCAGAGATTATCGCCGTGTTCCGCCAGTTCATCGCCAACGGCGCTCAGTCAAAAAATGAGGCAGAAAGGCTCTGGCAAAGCGGCCCCGAGCGATTTCGCCGAACGCTCGCAGCCTGGCTGACGGAACAACAAGACGCCGGGCTTCTCGACATCGGCGATCCAGACTTCGCGGCAACCATGCTGCCTGAGATGTTCCGTGGAAGCCTCCAGATCGAGATGCTGATCGGACGGCGAAGATTGGTCTCTCAGGACGAGGTCCGTCAACAGGTCGAGAGAGCAACCGATCTTTTCCTCAAGGGCTGCGAACCCAACACAACCAGATAGCGGATGTCTACATCGGCAACGATCTGCACCCATGACTGCAATGCCAAAATGACAGCAGGTCTGACTTCTCTGAGACGCAGTCGCTAAGTATTTGAGGCCCGGCGCGTCGCGCATAGTGATTTTGAGAGCGGCCGAAAGTGTTCGAATTAGAGCTTCGATGTCGTTTGCTGAACAACCGTAATCTCGAAAGTCTTCTCATTACATTGATTTCTTGCCTGGGAACTGGCTCAGATCGGACTTTTGAGCCTGCGGCGCGACAGATGGAAATCCGGTTCAAACCGTCCTGATGGATCACGTCCCTTGACGTAGTCGCGCTGCCAGCCTTGCTTGACGGTTTCGGGATCGCCTTCGGCGAGACGTGCATGAAAATCGTTCCGCCCTTTGCGCCAATGTTCGAAGCTTTGTTTCAGCTCTTCGGCCTCATCAAATGTCCGAAGCCGCGGTTGGATGTGGTCAAGGGCGGCATGAGGAACAAGCGACAGGAAGCAGAACGCCTCACCCTTCTCGAAATGGACTGTTCCCGGACGTGTGAAACGCCAGTTCATCGTGAAGGTGAAGGGCAACCAATCTGTCTCAACCAGTCCTTCAAGTGCTGTAATCCCGTCTTTGACGGTGTTTGGCGCTCCGCGTGCGGCAATGGCCCAGCCGGGTGATGTGCGAAAAAGATAACCGGGGTGAAATGTCAGGATACCGTGCCCAAAAGCCGGGACCGCCAGATGTTTGACCAGCTCGCCAGGCTCATCACTTGTGATGACGACATCGGTTGGCAAATTGCCACCGTTCCAGTGCGCGGCAATTGAAAACGGCATGATGATTTCCCAGCCGCTCGAATTGGCAATCGGCAGCGGTGTGCAGCGATAGGCGAAACGGCTGTTTGTCTCATCCATCCAGTCACGCGTGGCCCTGCCAGGTATGATCTCTGGCGTGTTTTCGTGTTCTCGGAAACACTCAAGATCCGGGTAGACGGGAAGCATTTCGCGATCGCTGTCAGGCATGTATTCTGGTTCCGATAATGTTGGCAGCCTGAGATACGTAAGCATCTGCCGCCAGTGCGATCAAGTTGCATCTGCGGAGGTGGCCATTGTCGGCAGACCCACGGCAATCAGCGCGTTGGAGAGGCGGCTTCGTGATCCTGTTGTGTCGGATTGCATCTTCGTTAGCCCCGACCTGAACGGTGGGCCGGCTTTTTCAGAACCACTGGCCCGGTTCTATCCATCCGTGATCCATCAATTGTTGTGCGCGCCACTCAAACTTTTGCGATTGCTGCCAGTGGAACCCCGAAATGGCGTGTCTGCTACCAGAGTTACGACGTAGTGCCTTCGCGGTCCGGAAAGAGGCGACAGAAGCCGTCAGGTTGTGATGCCAAGGACAAGACATCGTATTGTATTCATCGATGTTAAAACTGCGGTCGGCCAGCATCCTCAGCCCTGGCTGCGCTCGAAAAAGCGGTGCGCGATCAATTCGCCGTCTTTCCAGCGCGATATGTTCCTCAAATCGCCAGCGCAGTCCACCAAAGACATGCATCTGCCGGTCAAGCGCAGTGCCTTCCGCATCCGTCCGCGCCAACGCATAATGACCGGAGCGGTCAAAATAGGCATCCTCGCGCGCCACTCCAGTTGGATGGGCCGAAAGATCACCGGCATAGAGATCGACCACATAAGAGGCCACCACGTCGCGCCGTTCCTCGACCATGAAGCCCAGCATCTCTCGCACGCTGCGCTGTTCTGAGAACGGGTAAAACAGGTATTCGGCGTTGTAACTGTAATAGATCCATTGACCGGGGGCCGCCTCGATGATCGCATTGACGATCTGCATCAGTGCGCCATCGGCGGTCACGTCATGGTCGACCTGGTGGATATCATCGGGCAAATGGTGGCGCGCGGCGAAGTCCCGCGCGCAAAAGGCGATGATTTGTGCAAATCCCAGTGACTGATGATGCTGGATCGTACTCTCGACTTCAACCGCATCCTCGACCAAGATCAGCGCAATTGGCCCTCGGGCCAGCACATTCCTGCTGTCACGGATCAGGGCGGTCAGGTCAGGATAGTGCGTCATCTGGGCATCCGGTTGGGCTGGGCGCAAGGTCTGCCATCTTGCGCCGCATTGCAAGCGCCCGCGCGACCCGCTAGAAGGCCGCCCATTCACCCCCTAAGCTGCGAGCCTCTCCCATGTCTGCGCCCAAGAAGCTTTTTATCAAAACCTATGGCTGTCAGATGAATGTCTACGACAGTGAACGCATGGCCGAGGCGCTGGGCGGTAAAGGTTATGTCGAAACGCAAGTTGCCGATGACGCGGATATGATCCTGCTGAACACCTGCCATATCCGAGAGAAAGCGGCGGAGAAGGTTTATTCGGAATTGGGGCGCTACAAGGACTTGAAAGCCGAAAAACCCGATCTGAAGATTGGCGTGGCAGGCTGTGTCGCGCAGGCCGAAGGCGAAGAGATCATGCGGCGCCAGCCGATGGTCGATTTGGTGGTGGGGCCGCAAAGCTATCATCGTTTGCCTGCGATGGAAGATGCGGTGCGCTCCGGTGAAAAGGCGCTCGACACCGATTTCCCTGATGACGACAAGTTCGACACGCTCAAGACCCGTGCAAAGGCTAAACGCGGACCGACCGCGTTTCTAACGGTTCAGGAGGGGTGCGATAAATTCTGCGCCTTCTGCGTCGTGCCTTACACACGCGGTGCGGAAGTATCGCGCCCCGCTGCCCGCGTGATCCGCGAGGCGCAGGAACTGGTAGAGGCGGGCGTGAAGGAAATCACGCTTCTGGGGCAGAACGTGAACGCCTATCACGGCCATCCGGACGGACTGGCCGGGCTGATTTGGGAATTGGACAAGATCGACGGTCTGGCCCGTATTCGCTTCACGACCTCTCATCCCAACGACATGGACGATGCGCTGATCGACGCACATGGCGCCTGCGAAAAGCTGATGCCTTACCTGCATCTACCGGTTCAATCCGGCTCCGACCGGATCCTCAAGGCGATGAACCGCAAACATACTGCCGAAAGCTATATCCGCCTGATCGAACATATTCGCGCCGCGCGGCATGATTTGTTGTTGTCAGGTGATTTCATCGTCGGCTTCCCTGGCGAGACCGAGGAGGATTTCGAGGACACCATGAACCTCGTCCGCGAGGTCCATTATGGACAGGCCTATTCGTTCAAATACTCGACCCGCCCAGGCACGCCAGCAGCCGAAAAACCGCAACTGCCAGACGAGGTTGCCCATGACCGGTTGCAGCGTTTGCAGGCGCTTTTGCGAGAGCAACAGCAAGCCACGCAGGCCGCGATGGTGGGGCGCGAGGTCCAGGTGCTTTTTGAGAAGGCAGGTCGCGAACCGGGTCAGATGATCGGTAAATCAGAATATCTGCACGCTGTTTATGCCGAGGCACCTGCGGATGTCTTGGGACAGGTCCGTGCAGTCAAAGTGATCGAAGACAGCCCGAATTCGCTCAAAGGCGCGTTGGTGTAGCGGGGTGCAAATTCCTTGATAAGGAATTTGTTCAGACTTTTCGAAAAGTCTGATGCGCAGCAGGCGCGGTGGTTTCCTGCCTCAATTGATGTCAATTCGATGACAATTGCTGTTGCGTGCTTGCGCCTTGCGGTCGGACTTGCCACGATATCAACATATAGACTCAAAGGAGAGCTGTTTGGCCACCAGTGCCCTGACCCCACCCGCTGACCCCGTCAACGAATCCCTTCTGGAATTCCCCGACAACTTTCTGCTGATCGACCTCTGTGGCGAGTATGATCGCAACCTGACCACCATCGAAGACAAGCTGGGCGTGCAGATCCTGCGCCGGGGGAACCAGTTGGCTGTGATCGGCGAAGATGGTCCGCGCCACGATGCCACCCAAGTGCTGCAATCGCTCTATAGCCGCCTTGAGGCGGGCCGCACGCTCGAACCTGGTGATCTCGATCGGGAATTGCGCATGGGTCCCGACGCGATGTTTGATCCAAGCGCGGACGGGGATCAGATCGAGATGTTCAAGGGCGAAACCGCCCGTGTGGAAATCAAGACCCGCAAGAAGCTGATCGAACCGCGCACGGATGCGCAGAAAGCCTATGTGCAGTCGCTTTTCACGAATGAGCTTGCCTTTGGCATTGGTCCGGCAGGCACGGGCAAGACCTATCTGGCAGTTGCGGTTGGCGTGAACATGCTGATCGGTGGTCACGTGGACAAAATCATCCTGTCACGACCTGCCGTCGAAGCGGGCGAAAAGCTGGGCTATCTGCCGGGTGACATGAAGGACAAGGTCGATCCTTACATGCAGCCGCTTTATGACGCGCTAAACGACTTTCTGCCGGGCAAGCAGGCGGCGAAGATGATGGAAGAAAAGATCATCGAAATCGCCCCACTCGCCTTTATGCGCGGGCGGACCTTGTCGAATGCCTTCGTCGTGCTCGATGAGGCGCAGAATGCCACGACCATGCAGATGAAGATGTTCCTAACCCGTCTGGGTGAGGGCTCGCGCATGGTCATTACCGGGGACCGCACCCAGATTGATCTGCCGCGCGGTGTCAGTTCCGGCTTATGGGATGCCGAGCGTCTGCTCAAAGACATTCCCAAGATCAGCTTTAACTATTTCTCGTCGAAGGATGTGGTGCGCCATCCTCTGGTTGCGGCCATTATCGAGGCTTATGAGAAAGATGAGGCAGGCTAAGGGCATGATCCCGCACAGGCTGTCAGGTCGGGCCCATGAGCGTTGATATCGTGATCGAAGACCCGCGCTGGGCCGATATCGCAGCACTGGCCGAGAGAGCTACGGATGCGGCACTGGAGCGGCTCGGCCTTGAACCATCTGCGTTTGAGATAAGCCTTCTTGCCTGTGATGATGCCCGGATTGCCGTATTGAACGAAGACTTCCGTGGCAAGGCAACGGCCACGAATGTGCTGAGCTGGCCATCGGCCGAGCGCGCGGCGGCCATGGACGGCGAGATGCCGTTGCCGCCATCGCCGGGCGTGGATGCGGAACTCGGTGACATCGCTATCGCCTTTGAGACCTGCCATCGCGAGGCGACAGAAGCTGGCAAGCCCTTTGCCGATCATACACTGCACCTTCTGGTACATGGTACGCTGCATCTGCTGGGATTTGACCACGTGCGCGACCGCGATGCGACGCTGATGGAAGGGCTTGAGACAGAAATTCTTGGCAAGCTGGGGCTTTCTGACCCATATAGGATGTAGACCGGCCAATGCGGCCACACAGGTAAGGAACACATGGGCGATACCGGCGAGGGTCCATCTATCGCAGCGCCAGGCGCGCAAACGGACCAGAACGAGACACAACCGGGCCTTTTCGCGCGTCTTCGCGATGCAATTCGCCCTCCCGCCCCTGCAGAGGTTCACGACGCCGTGCCGCGCGAGGCCGCGCGGGTGTCGGGGTCGGTTCTGGGCATGCTCAACCTGCGTCGGATGCGCGTGGAGGATGTAGCGATCCCCAAGCCCGATATCGTTGCCGTCCCCTTGGGCATCACTAAGGATGAGTTGGTTGGCACCTTTCGCGATTGCGGCCTGACCCGCCTGCCGCTTTATGACGGCACGCTTGATACGCCGATCGGGTTTCTCAGCCTCAAGGACTTTGCCCTGCGGCATGGATTTAACGGCAATGGCCCGGATCTCAACCTGCGCGACATCGCCCGGCCTCTGATCTATGTGCCACCATCGATGCCACTTGGGGTGCTCTTGCAAAAAATGCAGGCGGAGCGGACCCATATGGCGCTTGTCATCGATGAATATGGCGGCACGGACGGCCTTGTGACCATCGAGGATGTCATCGAACAGGTCGTGGGCGAGATTGAGGATGAGCACGACATCGAAGAGGCCAAAAGCTGGGTAATGGAAAAGCCCGGATGCTATCTGGCCCAGGCCCGCACCGATCTAGATGATTTTGAGGCCGAGATTGGCATGAAGCTGACCCAACACGCTGATATCGATGAAGAAGAGATCGACACACTGGGCGGTCTCGTCACCTTGCTGGCCGGACATCTACCTGCCCGTGGCGAGGTGATCGTGCACCCTGACGGCCCGGAATTTGAGGTCGTGGACGCCGATCCACGCCGGATCAAGCGCTTGCGCGTCAGGCTGCACAGCGCAACGCATGGCTGAGACCATTTCGCAGCGTTTTGCCGATGCAAAGGCTTGGCATCGTTTTGTGTTGCTGGGAGGTCTGGGCGTTGTAGCCGCGCTAGGGCAGGCGCCGTTGGACATCTGGCCCGCCACGCTGCTCGCATTCGCGATCCTGTTCTGGCTCTATGATCCGCAAGCGACGCCCAAGCGGGCGATGTGGCAGGTTTGGGCCTTTGGCGTTGGTTACTTTGCGTTTTCCTTGCGCTGGATTGTTGAGCCGTTTTTTGTCGATCTGGCCCGGCACGGATGGATGGCGCCCTTTGCCATCATCCTGATGGCTGCGGGAGCCGCTTTGTTCTGGGGGCTGGCGGCTTGGCTTTCCCAACGTTTTTTGCGGCGCACGGCATCGTCACTGGGGCTGATGATTGTGGGTGCCGAGATCACCCGCTCGCTCATACTCTCAGGCTTTCCTTGGGCGCTGATCGGGCATGTCTGGATCACCACGCCGATGGCGCAGCTCGCCGCCTTTGGAGGTCCGCATCTCCTAAGCCTGCTGACCATTGTGGCCGCGCTGGCACTGACAGCATTGGCAGGGCCGCGCAGGATGACCGGTGCGGTGGTGCTTGTCGCTTTTGCTGTTGCGGCTTTCCTGCTGCAACCCGGAGCGCCGGTACCGCCAGAGCCGGATGCACCGATGGTCCGCCTTGTTCAGCCAAACGCGCCGCAGCATCAAAAATGGGACCCTGCCCATCGCGATGCTTTTGTTAGGCGCATGATCGCGGCAACTGGGGAAGGGCCGCGCCCCGATCTTGTCGTCTGGCCTGAAACGGCGATCCCCTACCTTTTGAACCATATCGAAGATGACATGCGAGTTATCGTGGATGCCGCGCGTGGCGCGCCGCTTGTCTTTGGGATCCAGCGCTTTGATGTGGATCGCAGCTTTTACAACAGCCTTGTTGTCATGGGGCCAAGCGGAACGGTTGATGCCATCTACGACAAGCGCCACCTTGTACCCTTCGGCGAGTACATGCCGGGTGCCGCCCTTCTGGGGCGCGCCGGTATGGCAGGGTTGGCGCGCAATCTCGGCACGGGCTTCACCCCCGGCGCAACGCCCGGACCAGTTACAATCCCGGGGATTGGCAACGCCATTCCGCTGATTTGTTATGAAGGCATTTTTGCCGAGGAAATCATTGATGGTGGGGACCGCGCTCGTCTTCTGTTGCTGATCACAAATGATGCGTGGTTTGGACAGGCGGCAGGGCCTTATCAACATCTGGCGCAAGCCCGATTGCGCGCGATTGAACAGGGCCTGCCCATGGTGCGCGTGGCCAATACCGGGATCAGCGCGATGATCGACGCGAAGGGACGCATTATCGCGCATCTTCCGTTGGGCGTTAACGGAGCTCTGGATGTGGCTTTGCCCCCAGCCTTGCCCCCGACATTCTACGTTCGGATGGGCGATTGGCCTGTGGTCATTGTGCTCATTTTGTTAACCATTGGTCATGTAATAGGGCGCATGCGCGAAACTAATTGACCTTCGCGCAATGACCCCATAGACGCGACAAAGGTTCTGTCACAACGGCTTCCTGACGTGGCAGATTTTTTTCTTATCGGAGCACATCCCCATGGCAAGACAAGACTACATTTTCACTTCGGAATCCGTGTCCGAAGGTCACCCGGATAAGGTCTGCGACCGCATCTCTGACGCGGTGCTGGACGCATTTCTGAGCGAAGAGCCTGAGGCGCGCGTCGCCTGTGAGACATTTGCCACGACCAACCAGATTGTCATTGGGGGCGAGGTGGGCCTGTCGGATCAATCCAAGCTGAAGGATTACATGGGCCGGGTCGAAGATATTGCCCGGGCTTGCGTCAAGGATATCGGGTATGAGCAGGACAAGTTCCACCACGCGACCTGCAACATCACCAACCTGCTGCACGAGCAGTCCGCACATATCGCGCAAGGCGTAGACGCCGCTGAGGACAAGGATGAAGGTGCTGGTGACCAGGGCATCATGTTCGGCTATGCCACGACCGAAACAGAGGCGTTGATGCCCGCCCCGATCCAATATGCCCATGCGGTCTTGCGGCGCCTGGCCGAGGTGCGCAAATCGGGCGAGCAGCCCACCTTGCGTCCTGACGCGAAAAGCCAGATCTCGCTGCGCTATGCGGGCGGCAAGCCCGTCGAAGTGACCTCGATCGTGCTGTCCACCCAGCATGAGCACGAGCACCAGACCAGCGACGATATCCGCGCAATCGTGGAACCCTATATCCGCGATGTCCTGCCCGATGGCCTGATCACCAACAAGACCGAATGGTGGGTCAACCCGACCGGCATCTTCGTGATCGGCGGACCGGACGGAGACGCGGGCCTCACAGGTCGCAAGATTATCGTCGACACCTATGGCGGTGCGGCGCCCCACGGTGGTGGTGCGTTCTCCGGGAAGGACCCGACCAAGGTCGACCGCTCCGCCGCTTATGCCGCACGCTATCTGGCGAAGAACGTTGTGGCGGCTGGCATGGCAGAACGCTGCACGATCCAGCTGAGCTATGCAATTGGGGTGGCGAAACCCTTGTCGATCTATGCCAACACGCACGAGACGGGCGAGGTGGCGCCAGAGGCGATTGAACAGGCCATCGCCGAAGTTATGGACCTGACACCGCGCGGTATTCGCGAGCACCTGTCGCTGAACAAACCGATTTACGAGCGCACCGCGGCCTATGGGCACTTTGGTCGTGAACCTGATGCGGATGGCGGTTTCAGCTGGGAGCGGGCTGATCTGGTCGATGCGTTGAAACGCGCAGTCTGATCCTCGGATGTTTTTCCAAGGCGATGGCGCCTTGGAAAAGCCATATCAGCCGGTAAACTGCCGTCGGGGTAAGGAGTGCCTGATGATACGGACCATGCTGATGAGCCTGGCCATTGCATGCATTTGCACGACGGTCTCGGCGCAAAAATATGCAGGCGAAGTTGGCACGACGGCCAGTAAATTCACCGTCGATGGCGCGTTGCTGATCTACAACAGCGACAACGTCACCGGTGACGCGTATCCCGAGATCGACGGGCCGGATGTGGACCAGTTGCGGACCTTGCTGCGGCGCAACCCGGATATCACCACATTGCAACTGACCAGCACAGGCGGTCTTGTCTGGGCAGGCAATGAAATGGCACATATCGTGCTGGATTTCGGGCTCGACACTGTGGCCGAGGGCGAATGCAACAGTTCCTGCGTCACGATTTTTCTGGCGGGAGAAAAGCGTAGTCTGACCCGCGGTTCGCGTCTGGGTTTTCACCAGAACAGCTGGTCGGAAGCGGGGATGCGATCCTATTTCAAGGAATGGCGCGAAGATGAGAATTGGGACACCGCCTTTGATTTCGCCTCATGGGTCTATCAGGACACCCAGCACGAAACCGCCGCCCAGATCGAGTTCATGATCGACCGCGGCGTCGATCCGCTCTTTGCGGTCGAAACCAAGATGTACCGACCCATCATGTGGTTTCCATCAAGGCGAGAGCTTGAGGCGGCAGGTATCCTGCGTGATTGATCACAGGCGCGGGCCTTGCTAGATGCCGCGCCATGAGCAAGGACAGACATCCCTCCGGCGCGCCATGGCGCAACTTCTATGGCCGGTTTCGTGGAAAGACGATCCGCGCGGCGCAGCACGACTATCTCGAGAATGATCTGGCAGCTCTGTCACCGGGTGCGGTGAGCTGGGAAGACAATCCCGACAGGATCCCGCTCGACTTGCAAGCGCTTTTTGGCGGGCGCGATGTCTGGCTTGAGATCGGCTTTGGCGGTGGTGAGCACCTTGTGCACATGGCCGAAACCTATCCTGAGGTTGGCCTGATCGGCTGCGAACCCTTCGTGAATGGCGTGGCGATGCTGCTCGGCAAAATCCGGAAGGCTGAGGTGGAGAATCTGCGCGTCCATCCCGGTGATGCGCGGGATCTTTTTGATGTTCTGCCTGATGTTTCAATCTCCAAGGTCTTTCTCAACTACCCCGACCCATGGCCCAAAAAACGGCATCACCGCAGGCGATTTGTCACGCCAGAGCATCTGGTGCCGCTGCACCGTGTCATGAGGCCGGGGGGTGAGTTGCGTGTGGCCACGGATATCCCCGATTACGTGCGCCAGACGCTCGAACAGGTGCCGCGCCACGGGTTTGATTGGCTGGCTGAACGCCCGCATGACTGGCGAGAGCCGTGGAAGGACTGGCTGTCTACACGCTATGAGCAGAAAGCACTGCGTGAGGGGCGGGTACCTCATTATCTAACCTTTCACCGGCTCTAAGATCGAGCGTTTTGGGACGACATGATGAGGGGTTGTGGACCCTGACCGGGCGCTGAGTTATGACACGCGCGAATAAGAAGGAAGCGCCCATGTCCGGCCACGGCACCCCCATTCCGATGACATCTCGCCCCTGTGGCCCGCTGCGCGGAACGGCGCATGTGCCGGGCGACAAATCGATCTCGCACCGGTCGCTTATCTTTGGCGCGATGTGCGTGGGCGAGACACATATCTCGGGCCTGCTGGAAGGTGAGGATGTGCTGGATACCGCCAAGGCGATGCGTGCCCTGGGCGCGACGGTCACTGATCGTGGCGGCGGGGAATGGAGCGTTGTAGGCGTGGGTGTCGGTGGCTTTGCCGAGCCGGATCAGGTGATTGATTGCGGCAATTCCGGCACCGGCGTGCGGCTGATCATGGGAGCCGTCGCGACGTCGCCAATCACCGTGACATTCACGGGCGACGCCTCGCTCAACAGCCGGCCCATGGGTCGTGTGACGGACCCTCTCGCGCTGTTTGGCACCCAAGCTGTGGGGCGCAACGGCGGGCGCTTGCCGCTGACGCTTGTCGGCGCGGTGGACCCCGTGCCGGTGCGCTACACGGTGCCGATGCCCTCGGCCCAGGTGAAATCGGCGGTGCTGCTCGCTGGGTTGAACGCACCCGGACAAACCGTGGTGATCGAGAAGGAGGCGACGCGCGATCACACCGAACGCATGCTCCAGGGCTTCGGGGCGGAATTGACCGTGGAAGAGACCGAGGAGGGCCGGGTTATCACGCTAACCGGGCAGCCGGAACTCACACCACAAGACATCGTGGTGCCGCGCGATCCGTCATCTGCAGCCTTCCCGGTTTGTGCCGCGATCATCACGCCGGGATCGGATGTGCTCGTCCCCAATATCGGGCTCAACCCGACCCGCGCGGGCCTCTTCAAAACGCTGCAGGAAATGGGCGCCGATCTGACCTATGAGAACATGCGCGAAGAGGGGGGGGAGCCAGTTGCCGACCTGCGCGCCAAGTTCTCGCCCGATCTCAAGGGCATCGCAGTACCGCCCGAACGCGCGGCGAGCATGATTGACGAATATCCCGTCCTGTCGGTCGTTGCGGCCTTTGCCGAAGGCATCACCGACATGCAGGGCGTCAAGGAACTGCGCGTCAAGGAAAGCGACCGGATCGACGCGATGGCCAAAGGGCTACGCGCGGCGGGTATCACCGTTGATGAAGGGCCTGACTGGTGGAAAGTCACCGGCGTCGGCCACGGCAAAGTGCCTGGCGGTGCGGTTGTGGCGAGCGAGCTTGATCACCGTATCGCCATGGCCTTCATGGTCTTGGGAATGGCGTCTCAGAAGCCGATCACGGTCGATGACGGCTCTCCGATTGCGACATCCTTCCCAATTTTCGAAGGATTGATGGCCGATTTGGGCGCGCAGATCGTGCGGTCGAACGGCTAGAAGCGACGCTCCGTCTCAGCTAATGGCCGGAAAGGCCGAAAACGACCAATGCTGCGCGGATTACGAAGTACCGCTATGTTAGCGAAGTTGTCCCCGCAACCCAGAACTCATTCCGCCTCGATTGGACTCGCTCCGCAAGAAAATCCACGAAGAGCCTGACGCGCGCTGTGTTGCGCAGATCACGATGCAGAAGCAGCCAAATGCTACGGTAAGGCATTGGTTTCTGAAATGGAGCGCGGATCAGGTTCGGGTGACGATCACCGAGATTGCAGGCCAGATAGGCCATGCCGAGACCAGAGGCGGCGAGAGTGATTAAAGGCACCAGTTCAGAGACGCGGTGTTTTAGGGTGGCCTTCGGATAGTAACTGTCCTTCACCCACTGCGCAGTCATCGCCTCTTCGGGTTCATGCCAACCAATCAGATGTAGACCTTCGCCGCCATTGTCGGTGATCCGTTTGGCATAGTCCCGCGTGCAATAGGCGGCTTGGGACATCTGGACGAGTTTTCGACCGACAACATCATCGGTCACTTCACCGGCAACCCGCAGGGAAACATCCGCCTCGCGCCGCGTCAGATCACGGATGTCGTTTGTAAAAATCATGTTCAGTGTGATGTCAGAGTAGAGATCGGCAAAGGCGGCGAAATCGTCCATCAATGACGTCATCGCCAGACCGTGTGGCAGCGTGATGTATACGGTACCCGATGGTTGCGCATCTTGACCTACGATCACACGCGATGCCGCAGTCATTTCAGCCTCAACACGTTCGGCATGGGGCAGTAGGTCTTCCCCTAGCTGAGTGAGCGCCAGCCCTTGTTTGGAGCGATCAAAGAGACGGCTTCCAACACGCGCTTCCATGACAGACAGGCGACGGGTCAGGGTTGTGTGGTTTACCTGAATACTGTCCGCGCCTCCCCGCAAGGTCCCGGTGCGGGCGACAGCCAGGAAATACTTCAGATCATCCCAATTCAGAGAGTGGCTCTGGTGAATCGACATGATCCATGTGTTTCATTTTTGAAGCGCTGTGTCCAGTTTTGCCTATCTACAGATCAAATTTAGACCTCGCTACTTTGAGCCCATCAAATGAGAACCCAAGGAAGCAACCCAATGAAACCAATACAATCAGTCTTGATCACCGGCGCGAATGCTGGTCTGGGCCGTGAAGCCGCACGGCAACTAGCTCTTCGCAATGGTATCGAGAAGATCTACCTCGCGTGCCGCAACTTGGAAAAGGCCAAGGCCGCCAAGATTGCCCTCGAAGCGGAAACCGGCAAGTGCGTTTTCGAGATCATTATCATGGACGTGTCGGATTCCAGTTCCGTCCGCTCGGCTGTTTCCGGCATGAAATCAGCAGTTGATGCCGTCATCCTGAACGCGGGTGGAACTGGCGGGCGCAAGCCGCATGCCCTCACCAACGCTGGCGTCACGAACATCTTCGCTGCCAACATCCTTGGCCATGTGGTGCTGGTAGATGAATTGCTGGAGCGTCAGTTGATCACGTCGACTGTGCTCTATGCTGGCTCAGAGGCTGCGCGTGGCATCCCAAAGATGGGCGTCGCGAAGCCTGACATGCAGTCTCTGTCAGCCGAAGAGTTCGCGGCAGTCGCGGATGGCAGCAAGTTTGGACCGGATGCTGACCCGCTTGACGTCTACTCTTACATCAAACTGGTCGGCGCACATTGGATGGGCGCGATGGCCCGTCAGCATCCGCATATCCGTTTCGTGACCATGAGCCCAGGCGGCACAACCGGCACAAACGGGATGGACGATCTGCCTTTCCTGAAGAAGGTCTTCTTCAAATATATAGGCGGCACACTCATGCCGGTCTTCGGAATGATGCACAGCGTCGAGACCGGAGCCAAGCGCTACGTCGACGGTCTGCTGAACGATAAATTCGAAAGCGGTCACTTCTACGCCAGCCGCGAAGGCTCCCCAACGGGTCCGGTCATCGACCAGGCTGAGATCGACGGCACCTTCGCCAACCCAGACTTCCAAGACAACGCCAACCAGGCCGTCCACCGCTTCGCGGCCTGACTTCAACCTCAATCTAAGGAGAATTCAAATGGACTTTACACTTCAAATCCTCGTCGGCCTTGCCACTGTCACGCTTCTTGGCCTAGGCACCATGTCGATGTTCGCCCCACGCCGGATGGTGAAGAACTTCGCCATCGAGCCTGTCGGAACGGCCGGCCTGAGCACAATCCGCTCGGTCATCGGCGGGCTCTTCATCACAAGTGTTGCACTGCTGATATTTGGCCTGCTGACCGGTCAAACACTCGGTTTCGTTGTCGTGGCGCTGTTGCTTGGCATCGTGGCCTTCGGTCGGATCGTGGGCATCGTTGCTGATGGTTTCGATAAAGCTGTCATCCCGCCCTTGGTCGTGGAATTGGTCATCATCACCGTGCTGATGACGGCCTACGTGCAGTTGCCAACTCTACTGCCCATCTAATCAGCGGACGAGCAATGCGAAACGGCGATCGTAAGCTGACCCGCCGTTTTCGTATGTCCAGTATATTAGAGCTTTGGCGACGTCTCCGATACTTCCCAAACGCGGTCTAAGCTCGGAAACAGGGCTGGATGGAAATTAAGTTGACTACAGCGCCCAAGCAAACCCTGTCGCCTCTTCCGACAGCTCCCAGAGCCGTTCCATCACGGCTTTATCGTATGCGTGGGGGTGCAGCGTACCTTTGCCAACTGGTCCGACGAATTCCATACGGCCAGTTGGGCCATAGAGTGCACGCTGCTCCAGCCCATCTTCGGTCGCGCACATCACCTCGGGCCAAGCACCTTTCTCGGCAGATTGGACCATGGGCGACAGAGACATCAGCCAGAACATGATCCGCGTTGCCATATTGCCGCTCGTCGTGATCAGCGACGTCCGCGATGATCCCGGATGGCAAACATAGACCTCGACTTCGGTCTTGCCCGCCGCTGCAAGTCGGTCCTGAAGTTCGTATGCAAACATCATCTGTGCCAGCTTGCTCTGCGAGTATGTCCGGTTCTGATGATAATTCTTGTCCCAGTTCATGTCGTCGAACTGAATGGTTTTGATCCCCATGTTATAGCCGAGACTGCTGACGACAACGATCCGACCCTTCGCGGCCTCAATCGGGTTAAACAGCAGACCGCAGAGGAGAAAGTGGCCGTAGTGGTTAGTGCACAACATGCTCTCAAAGCCGTCTTCGGTCAGCATCTGTGTCGGTACTTGTGCAATAGCGGCGTTACAAATGAGAGCATCAATGCGTTTGACTGTCTTCAGCACCTCTGCCGCTCCTTCACGCACACTGGTGAGCGAGGCCAGATCCATACGAACGAAACTCACGTCAGCATCGACACCAAACTCAGTCTTCAACTCTTCAACAGCGGATTGAGATTTTTCGGAAGAGCGGTTGAGCATCACCACCTTCGCCCTCTTGTTCAGCAGCGTCCGCGCCGCCTGAAATCCAGCGCCTGCGTTGGCACCGGTGACGAGATAGGTTTTGCCTTGGAGGTCACCAAGACGCTCGGGCGTCCAGCCTTTGGGGCCGAATGTTGTGTCTGGCATGGTCTTGCTCCCTTGGGTGTCGGCGTGGGGCTGCACTGAATAATTCATTCTCATGCTGCAAATAACTCTCACGAGTGCGCACAAATAGGTGCAATACTCGCGAATGCTTGCCTGATTGTATCGAGCTGGTTGCCACGGTTTACGTGAACCTTCTAAATCGAATGCATGAGTAAGGATGAAGTCAAACGAGTTATCGCGGCCCAGACCAAGACAAACGGTTTGACCGAGACCGGAATTCAAGGCGTGCAGGTGTTTCGAGCAACGCAAGCAATTCCATGCGTTCCGGCAGTCTATGAACCCTGCGTTGTGGCCATCGTAAGCGGTTCCAAGGAGGTCGTTCTTGACGGTCAAAGGTACGTCTACGATGGCAGCCAGTACCTGTGCTGCCCGATGTCGATGCCCGTCAAAGCAGGGACCCCCAGTGCATCGCCTGAGACACCGCTCTACGGCGCTCTGATTTCATTGGACCGACGCGTTATGACGCCGTTGGCTATGGAGATGGAGCATGCCGGAAATGCTCTTGCAGCAACCAAAGACAGCTTGCGCGCGCAGGGGATCAGGCTTGCTAGATGGGATCAGGGGTTTACCGAAGCACTTTTGCGGCTCCTGCAACTCGCGGGCAATCAGACAGATGTGGCGGTTCTGGGTGAGGCCCGGTTGCGGGAGTTGCTCTATGCGATCCTGAAGGGTGAGGCGGGCCTATTTGCAAGGCAGGCATTCGGTGCAGGAAACGCCATTGCACGTTCCATCGCGCATGTCTCGTCAAATCTAGATGTGCCCGTCTCAATAGATGATTTGGCGAGCCGTGCCGGAATGAGCCGAGCCGTTTTTCACCGCAAGTTCAAGGAGGTCACGACAATGGCCCCGATCCAGTTCGTGAAGTCGATGCGCCTCAACAACGCTGCCATGAAGATCGCGGGAGGTATGACAGTTTACGAGGCAGCACTTGACGTTGGCTATGTCAGCCCATCGCAGTTCAGCCGTGAGTTCAAGCGCATGTATGGGCAGTCACCGAGGCGATGGGGCGAGGCGCAACAGACTCCGGTGAAGGTCTCGTGATTTGCGTTAAGTGGCGAAGAGCCGATGTCGAATGGTCCATGGCGGCCGGCCGTCTCGCCAAAGATTAATTCAACGGAAACCATTCGCTCGTCCGTTCAATGTCCATGACCAGCGGAGGGACCTATGTTCAATACCGAACGACTACTACCTGCCTTAGCGATTATCGTGTTTTCAGCGCTGAGCTTGATGGCAATAGAAACATCAAAGACGCTTGCCGCTGACGGGAGTTCGCGTTCCGCGTGTCTTACGGTTGCACTGATTTCCATGGTTCCCTCCGACTCTAACGAAACGGAAACCCTTTCAAACTCAATTACCTTGGATTCAAGGTAATTTCCACTAAACTGTCGCCATGACCAAGAAGCCTCACAAATTTCACTCACTGCTGCACAGCGCGGACATCCTAGAAAAGCGGTTGGCTACTTTGCTGACGCCAGTTGGGATTACGCCAAGGCAAGCGCGGATCCTCAATATGCTCAGCCGGGTCGGGGAAGTATCACAGACCGTTCTGACGGAGCAGTTCGATGTCACCTCCGGCAGCATGAGCACCATGATCGACCGGTTGCTCAAACTGGGCATGATTCAACGCCGCAAGAACCCCGAAGACCTGCGTGGCGACCTCATATCCATCACCGATCAGGGCATGGCGGTCCTGCAAGAGGTTCGGGATGTCTGGCAGGACATCGATGAGCTGATCGAAGAAAAACTTGGGCCGGAGAAGGCTGCACTCCTGACTGAGCTTACGCGCGAACTGAAGTTCGCGCTCGGCGGCCGTGTTCCCGGCAAAGACCTGAAGCTCCCAGCAAACCAAACAACAAAGCGGAGAAGGACACATGAAACTTGACGTCTCAGCCTTTGCATTTGTGGCTCTTGTTGCGACAGCAACTCAGTCGCTTGCCGAACAACCGAACTTACAAACGCCGTCGCCTGTCATCTACCTTGCCGACAACCTGGACGAAGTAGACCGGCTTGGGTGGTGCATTGACACGCTTGGCAGAGGGTTCGCCGAACGCCTGCAGGCTCACTCTTGCAAGCCACAGGGCGGCGACGTCCAGTTTTCGATGAATGCCCAAACAGGACAAATTCAATCGGTCGAATACCCGGAATATTGCATGGCGCATCGGCCTAGCGACGAAAGCACCTTTGCCCTGGTCACTTGCGACACGACCGCGACCGATCAGCAATTCGTGTACGATCCCGAAGAACGCACCATACGAACGATCGCGGACGAAACCACCTGCGTTTCAGTAGGCGAGAACAGCCGCTCGGCCGGGCCGTTCATGTCGCGGACACTGTTGTTAACCGATTGCGCAACAACGAACGGGGCATTCAAAGAGTGGGTTGCTCTACAATGATGTGGGCTGCTGAGGTCAGCGCGTGATGCGGGTCTTGTCCTTCATCAGGCAGAACTGGCTCATGGTCAGTCTCTTCCTTGGATCGCTGGCCGTGGCGCTTTGGTTTGCTTTCCACGCGATCACGGACGCGCTCTACTTCAACGATCCGCGTAACGTCGACGTCGCTCTGAAGCCCTGGATGACACCGCGATATGTGGTGCTCACGTATGATCTGCCACGCCCTCTAGTGATGGAGCTTCTGGAACTGGACCCCGACGATGATCGGGGCATCCGTTTGGGGCGTCTTGCGCAGGAACGCAACATCTCAATGGACGACCTGACTACCCTAGTCCGCGATGCGACTGCCGCGTACCGGGAGGGCCAGGAATGACCGAGACCGTTCTCGCGCTTGTCCCGGACTACGGTGTGTTCTTGGTGTTCGGTGTTGTGCTGCTGGCCTGCCTGGCCGTGCCGCTTCCCGCCTCGGTGCTGGTGTTGACATCAGGAAGCTTTGCCGCTGCCGGAGACATCTCTCTTTTGACTGTCTTCCTTGCCGCCGTTGCCGCTTACATTCTCGGCGACCAACTGGCATACGGAGTCTCCCGCAAGTTCGGCCCATCGGTCCTCGGCTTCTTCGAACGGTCAGAATGCACCGCCCCAGTCGTTGAGAAGAGTAAAGAACTTCTCCAAAGACGTGGCGCTCTGGCCGTTCTGATCAGCCATACAATTCTGAGCCCGACATGCCCATATGTCAGCTACCTAAGTGGCGCGGGCGGGCTCAATTGGCGCAGCTTTACAACCGCAGCAATACCCGGCGCGCTGATCTGGACGGCGATGTATGTCGGGCTTGGCTATACCTTCGCATCCCAACTTGAGCAGGTCGCAACCATTCTCAGCAACTTCTTCGGTGTGGTTCTCGCCGGAGCCGTCGCGGTGGTCTCGGTCGTCCTTCTTATGCGCCGATGGCAGGCACAAACTGCCACGCAGAGCCAGGAACCAACCTCCTGAACACCCACCATTGCAAACCGAAAGGACGAAACCGTGAAGTATCATTTCCCAATTCTCACCGCCTCTCTGGCTGTTGTGTGCAACGTAGCAATGGCTGAACCCAACGTCCTGCTGATCATCGCCGACGACATGGGGCTGGATGCCTCTCAATGCTACGATATCGGCAACCAGCAGGCTCCGATGCCAAACTTGGAAGCTATGTGCGCAAGCGGCCTCGTGTTTGACAACGCCTACGCCCAACCCACCTGCTCACCGACGCGAGCAACGATCATGTCGGGTCAATACGGGTTTCGCACAGGCGTTGGCGCACCGGTTGCGCCGGACGGCAGCGACGATCTCGACCCCGATACTTTCACTTTGTTCGATGCCCTTGCGCCAACAGGATATGCAGCAAATGTCATCGGAAAATGGCACATCACAGGGCGACAGATGGGCTTTGATCTTCCAGAACAAATGGGCGTTCCAGATTACTTCGGCCTCTTCTATGGTGGTGTACAGGACTATTTCAATTGGACGGCCGTAGAGGGTGGTCAAGAGGTCCAGATCGAAGGTTACGCAACCACAGTCCTGACGGATCGCGCGATCGGTTGGATCGAAGAACAAGATGCTCCATGGTTTCTGTGGCTAGCCTACAACGCACCGCATTCGCCGTTCCATCTGCCGCCAAATGAGTTGCACAGCTTCGACGACTTGCCGGATGATGAAGCCTCGGTCGACGCAAATCCGCTGCCCTACTACCAAGCGATGCTCGAAGCATTGGACACAGAAATCGGTCGCTTGCTCAACTCGTTGAGCGCAGAGGACCGTGCGAAAACCGTCGTCATGTTTATTGGCGACAACGGCACGCCGAATCAGGTTCTGAACGGACTCTACGGAGACCATCAGGCTAAGGCGACGCTCTACGACAGCGGAACACATGTGCCCATGATCGTTTCAGGCCCCGGAATTGAAGCAGGGCGTACCGATGCGTTCATCAACGCATCGGACCTAACTGCGACCATCGCAGGGTTGGCGGGGGCCGAGTTTTCATCACCTGACTCTTTCGACTTTGGTTCTGTGTTGTTGGGTGGCGACGGGAGCCGCGACTACATTTACACAGACCACTTCACCAACAGAGAAACACGCGGCGGCGGTATCTATGGATGGGCCTTGCGCGAGGGTAACTACCGCCTTGTAGTTCCAAGAGACGCCCCGGCGGAACTTTTCGATTTATCGTTAGACCCGTTGGAGCAAGTGAACCTTTTGGCAGATGGCGGGACGGATGAAGTCCTCCAGATTGAGGTAAACCTAAGGGCGCGGCGCGATGCTCTGGTTGCGACTGCCAACTAGAACATCGGTCATGCAAAAGAAAAGTCCACCGTACGAATGTAGGAAGAGACTAAGTAGGCAAAGATGCCAATCGAGCAATTCATCAATCCGACAAGGAGACAGCAATGAACGATCAAAAACCAGTCCACCGTTTGACGGCAGCAGACTTCGATCAGGACCTCCTGGACCTTTATGACTATTACGCCCATGGAAAAATCTCGAAACGCGAGTTTCTGGACCGAGCCGGGAAATGGGCCGTTGGTGGTCTAACCGCTGCCGCGATACTGAGTGCGCTTTCGCCAAACTATGCATTGGCACAACAAGTCGCTGAGGACGACGAGGATATTGTTGGAGACGAAATCATCTATTCCAGCCCAAACGGTACCGGCGACATCACTGCTTATCTTGTCCGACCCGCCGAGATAGATCCTGGGCGGCCACCGGCGGCTGTTCTTGTGGTTCACGAAAATCGTGGGCTCAACCCATATATCCGTGACGTCGTGCGTCGTCTGGCAAGGGCCGGCTTTATCGCCATGGGTCCTGACGGATTGTCGTCGCTTGGTGGCTATCCTGGCACCGATGACGAAGGTCGCACAATGCAGCGCACGCTGGACCAAGGTCAGCTCTTGAACGACTTTTTTGCGGGCTTCGAATATCTGCAAGCCCTTGACGGGACGAATGGCAAAGTGGGTGCGACAGGTTTCTGCTATGGTGGGGGTGTGGTTAGCAGGCTGGCAGCGGCCTACCCCGAAATGGCAGCGGGTGTTCCGTTCTATGGCTCATTCCCAGACGTTGAGCAGGTGCAAGGAATTGAGACGCCATTAATGATCCAACTTGCGGCTCTCGATCAGCGTATCAATGCCATGTGGCCGCCCTTCCAAAAGGCGATGGAGGCGAATGACAAGATTTACGAGGCGCATATCTACCCAGGTGTCAACCATGGATTCCACAACGATACGACCCCACGTTACGACGAAGCGGCAGCGCGACTTGCGGAGGAGCGTATGGTGGCCTGGTTGCGCACATATCTGGCGTGATTAGGCTGGGAGAACCGCTCATAACGTTGCAATGCCGGGGAACTGGCATTGCAATCATCCAAAGTAAGTAAACGACACATTCAACTGCTGGGAACAATCTGACGGCTTTGTCGGCACATCCGATTGGAAGCGAACTCTGTGAATTAGCGCTGATGGCGCCAACGACTGGCCGTACGGCCGGGCGCGTCCGCGGTTAGCGTTTCATGGAGCCAGACTGATCCAATGCCTTTTCCGGCAACGTTGTGGATCCCAGAAACGCTTCCACGCTCACCCCGGCGCGCTGTCTGCGCTTCAGCCAATGCCAGACCTCGCGCAGGACGACCCGCCGCCCCATGCGCGTGTACCATTGCATCGCGTGGCGCATGTCCGGATCGGGGTGAAAGTACGTTCGGTAGAGCGCCTTGGGCCGGGCTTGCAGGCAAATCTCGATGCATTTCACCCAAAGAAAGACGCGCCAGGCTGGAACCTGTGGCACCTCCATCACCTGATGTTTGTAGTCCCAGTTTCGCTGGTCTGTTTCAATAATGCGCCGGTTTTTCACCGTTTGAAAAAACGGCGTCCAGCGGTGCGGGGTTGCATAGACCGACATCACCTGATCAGGATCGTAAGACAAAAGATGCCGCAGGATACGCCAGTAATCGCGGTCGGTTTCCTCCTCAAACCCCACCGCAAAGGTACAAAGCCCGATGATCCCGTGGGCGCGCAGCAAGTCGATGGCAAGCCTGTCCTTCGCTCGCGTGCCGCCCTTTTTGACTTTGGTCAGTGTCGCTTCGTCGGTTCCCTCTAATCCCATCAGAAAGCGCAGGCATCCGGCGGCCTTGTAAAGATGCAGGATGTCCGCATCGCGCACGATATCATCCGCGCGCGTGCTGCCGATGATCTGAACAGGCACATCTTCGGTAATCATTGCCTCCAGAAACGCGCGCCAGGCCTTTGGCGACGTCGTCGGGTTCTCATCGGCAAGGTTGATCATCTCAACCCCGTGTTCTCGATAAAGCCGCGCTATCTCGGCCGCGAAGCGCACGGGGTCGCGATGCCGCCAGCGGGTCCAAAACCCGCGCTGGCCGCAATAGGTGCAGAGGTGCGGGCAGCCGCGCGAGAACTGCATGATCACGGCCCGCTTGCCACCCCAATAGCTGTGCTGTTTGAAATCGATCAGCTCCCACCCAATCCGATATGCGTCGAGGTCTGTGATCATTGGGGCAGGGGCGGTGGCATGCGGTTGGCCATCGCGGCGATAGGCGATGCCGTTGATGCGCGACAGATCACCGCCGAGAGCTGCGATTAGTTTTGGCGTTGTCGCCTCACCTTCACCCCGCACGATGACATCAATGGCAGGGCATTCTGCCAGCACCTCTTTCCAGTGATAGGTGGGATAGACACCGCCATAGATGATCATCACATCGGGGAGGGTCTGTTTGATCTGCCGGGCCAGCGTCATGACGGTCGGGTGCGCGGAGGTTGAACCCGAATGCCCGATCATCACCACATCCGGGCGGCTCTCGCGCACCTCGCGCACGATCTGTGCGGGGCGCATCGGGCCAAGATCGGCATTGATCAGTTGCACCGCATGACCCGCATCAATCAGCGGTCCCCCAACGCAAAGCAGGCCGTAGGGTGGCAGATTTTCGCGTGGAACGCGGCTGCCGATGGATGTATGCGGGGGATGGAGCAGGGTGATGCGCATGGGAAAATCCTGTCGTTGATAACCCCATCGCTAACTGCGGGATCAGCAGTTTTTGAGGAGCAAACGTTGACATTCACAGTGGCGATTGACGGGCCGGCTGCGGCGGGAAAGGGCACGATTTCCAAGGCCGTGGCCGCGCATTTCGGCTTTGCTCATCTCGATACCGGCCTTTTGTACCGTGCGGTGGGCGCCAAGGTACTGGGCGGTGCCGATCCGGTTGTTGCCGCGCGCGCACTCGACCCTGTCGATTTGGACGCTGACGCCCTGCGCACGCCCGAGGTTGCGCAGGCCGCCAGCCAGGTGGCGACCAATCAGGCCGTGCGCGACGCCCTTGTTGCCTTCCAGCGCAGCTTTGCCGCGCGTCCGGGCGGAGCAGTGCTTGATGGGCGGGATATTGGGACCGTGATCTGCCCCCAGGCACACGTGAAGCTCTTTGTCACCGCAAGCCCTGACTGCCGCGCGCAGCGGCGGTTTGATGAGCTTATCAACAAGGGCATGGATGTGACCTACGAGACGGTGCTGGCGGATGTCAAAGCCCGGGATGAGCGTGACCGGACCCGCGCTGCGGCGCCGCTGATACCCGCCGAGGATGCGGTGCTGATTGATACGTCCGACCTGACTATCGACGCGGCTGTTGCTGCTGCCGTCGCGGTCATCGAAGACGCCCGTTAGCGCGTATTACAGAATTTCACCAATGGTTGCTTAGGGAATCGCCATCCCTTGTGCTTAGCTAACGGGCAAAGGAGTTTGCCCATGATCCGTATTCTTGCCCTTGTCGCCTTTCTGATGCCCCTGAGTGCCGCCGCCCAGGAGGCAGAGCCGCATATGACCGTGCCGCGTATGGCCGAAATTGTGCTGGCGCTTGATCCGGAGGCGCGGACATCCGGCAATGGTTTTGAGTTTCAGATCGACGATATCCCGGTGCTGATCATCTTTGACGTGGGGGCCAACCGGATGCGGGCGATGGTGCCGATCCGCTCGGCCGAGGGGATGACACAGGAAGAGCTGCAGCGTGTGATGCAGGCCAATTTCGACAGTGCGCTTGATGCTCGCTATGCCGTGGCCAATGGGCGGCTCTGGGGGATTTATCTGCATCCTTTCAAGGAGTTGGAGCGTGATCAGCTGATCTCTGGCCTTGCGCAGACAGTGAATGTCGCCAAGACTTACGGCACGCTTTACAGCAGTGGTGCGGGGCAGTTTGGTGCGGGCGACAGCGGTAATCTGCAGCGCCAATTGATCGAAAAGCTGCTGGAGCGTGGGCAGGATATCTGACACCAAGGTGGCATGACTGAACACATCGTCGATCTTGCCACCTGGTCCCGTGCCGCACAGTTTCATTTCTTTCGCAGCTATCAGCGGCCCCATTATGCCGTGACATCGCGGCTGGATGTCAGCCACCTGCTGGCGCGCAAGGCGGACGGTGTCTCGCCCTATCGCGGTTGCCTCTATGCGATTGGCGCCGGGCTGCATGCGGTGCCGGAGCTTTGCATGCGGTTTCGCGGGTATCAGGTGGTGCGGCATGATATGGTGACGCTGTCGATGACAGTGCCGACCAAGGCAGGGTCGTTTGGTTATGCTTATGTGCCCTATCTACCTGATTTTACTGCGTTTGATGCGCAGGCCAAGGCGCTGATCGACCAGGTGGCAACGCAAGGTAGCCTGAAAGCAAACACGGGCGAGCGGGACGATCTGGCGTATCTGTCCTGCATGCCGTGGCTTGATTACACATCGATCAACAACGCCTTGCCCGGACCGGAGGATTGCATCCCGCGTATCTCGTGGGGCAAGTTCGTGGATCAGGGCGGGCGCTGGGATATGGCGATGACGTTGGAGGTGCACCACGCGCTTGTGGATGGCGCACAGGTCGGCGCCTATTTCGCGGCTGTGCAGGGCGCGCTGGAGAAACTCTAACGCGGCGTACGGTCAAAAATGGCAGATGTGACGTGCGGATGTGTTAACGGGCCTTTGCCCTAAGGAAACAAGCGTTTTTGACGGATACAGAACCTGTATGTTTTCCGTACAGAACCTGTACGTACAGATTTACATGGAGGCCGTTCAATGCGGTGCGTTAACGGGGCGGGCGTTAAGATTTGTTAAGGAGATGTGAATAGTAGCTGTGCCGGACGAAGTTGACTCTCGCTGCGGTCGCGCCAATGTCCGGCTTTTCGAGGCTAGGAGCCACGGGTCACAGCGCGCACAGCTTTTATCGCAGTTTCATGCTGACCGTACTCGTGTTGATGAAGCGGACCACCTCCAAGTGTCTTTGCTAATTCGGGATACTGTTCAACTGCCGGAGTATCTTGAATTGCAAGCTTGATGTCTGGATTTTCAGTGACGAAATACGGCAAGGTAGCCAAAACGGTCAGATCGGAAACGTTGCTACCTGGCACGTGCACTTGTTTAAGGTGGGTCATGCCCTTTAGTGGCTCAAGACTACCAATAGTCGTTCGAACGCAATATAGAGATTGAAGTTCTCGACACTTTTCCAGCCCACTTAAGCTGTCAATAGCACGGCCATACAGTGACAGTGTTTCGAGGCGTGGAGGTGCTGGCATAGGGACAGACAACGCACCATCAACTTTGTCGTTAGTTGAGACGCTCAAGCGACGTAGCGCTCCGCAATCTGTCAGTGGCGACAGGTCAGTATGCGGCGAAATCCCTGCAAGAACAAACTCTTCTAAGTTTGGCAACTCGGTCACAGGATGCAAATCAGAGTTGGCGGCGGGGCAAAGGACCAAGCGTGAAAGCTCTTTCATATCTGAAAGAAAAGAAAGATCCGCCAAAGGAGCCGCGAACCTCAGCACGAGTGAACACAATTTGGACAAACCCGAAATTGAACGGGCATCTGACACTTTGAGGCTGTTGAGTTCTAGCGTTTCTAAGCGCCGTAGCTCTGAAATCGGCGCTATGTCTGAGACCTCCGGCGCAGTCAAACTTAGGCTTATCAGACTATTCTGGGAAGCCAATGGCCGCAAATCGACGACGCCATGCAACCTGCCACTAAGTCGTCGAAGGTTTGTCAAGCTTGCGAAAGCGTCGACGGTTCGATTGCCGATCTTCTGAAATGATAGTTCCGCCAATTCAGATTGCTTCGTGACTTCGGCAAGGTCTTCCAGCACCTGAAACTCGGCCTTCTCCAGCTTCGGTAAGCTACCAAGAGTAATCTTTCCATGAGTATTGAGAATCTTTGTTTCGGTAAGCTCCGGCAAGTTGGGCACGTCAACAAGCATGTGCCCACAGAAGCTTAGCTCTAATCTACGCAGACTTTTTAACGAAGAAAGCGCCGACCAATCCGCGACTTCGGTTGCATTTATTTTTAATCTTTCGAGGCTGGGTAATTCACCCAGCGGAGACAAATCCGAGATGTCCGTATGCGATATCTCCAACTCGCGCAGATGGCCATCTAGTTGACCAATTTCAGGCAGCAGCTTTTTCGTTTTCCCTGAGATGATCATCCTTGTGGCCTTTGCTTCCGCATGACGCCCAATCGACCACAACGCGAAATCTACAGGATTAGCAGGTGTCCCGTTGGGAGAAAGGCGGTCAGAAGAACTCGAGAGCATTCGCTTAAGCAGTTCTTGCTTGGCTTTTTGCACAAGGCCACTTTTGTTAGGTTTTTTCATAGGCAGACTTTCGCGGCAGCGCAGAAGAAATGCAATCAGGGCTTCAGCGCTGACTTTTAATAGACAGCCCGCTGTGGCGGCGCATGATGTCCGGTCCACCTGATGGATAGTGAGCGCTTTGGGCTCTGCCCGTTTGCACCAGAAATGATCCCTTGGGTCATTCCCAACATGTAGTGAACCCCCTTGCATTACAGGGGAATCCCCCCTATACGCCGCCCTGTTGAAGCGTCGAAACAGGCGCGAGCGTGAGACTTGAGCAGGGTCGGTAAATGCCGACCCTGATGTTTTTCGTTCGTATCGGTGCCAGACCAAACCGCAACCCAAAGACCGGCGGAGACAACCGCGCGGCCCGTATAAAACCAAACGTTAGGAAAACAACGCCACATGGCAAACACAATGGAAGAGTTTGAAGCGCTCTTGAACGAAAGCTTCGAAATGGACACGCCCTCGGAAGGGTCAGTTGTCAAAGGCAAGGTGATCGCAATCGAAGCGGGCCAGGCCATTATCGACGTGGGCTACAAGATGGAAGGCCGCGTCGAACTCAAAGAATTCGCAAATCCCGGGGAAGACCCTGAACTGGCTGTTGGTGACACTGTCGAAGTGTTCCTGCGTCAGGTTGAAAACGCCAAGGGCGAGGCTGTGATCAGCCGCGAAATGGCCCGCCGCGAGGAAGCCTGGGATCGTCTGGAAAAAGCCTATGCGGATGAAGAGCGTGTCGATGGCGCGATCTTTGGCCGTGTGAAGGGTGGTTTCACTGTGGACCTTGGCGGTGCTGTGGCGTTCCTGCCCGGCTCGCAAGTGGACGTCCGCCCGGTGCGTGACGCAGGCCCATTGATGGGTCTCAAGCAGCCGTTCCAGATCCTGAAGATGGACCGTCGCCGTGGCAACATCGTTGTCTCGCGCCGCGCGATCCTTGAAGAATCCCGTGCCGAACAGCGCGCAGAAGTCATCGGCAACCTGACCGAAGGCCAGGAAGTGGACGGCGTGGTCAAGAACATCACCGAATACGGTGCGTTTGTTGATCTGGGCGGTGTTGACGGGCTGCTGCACGTCACCGATATGGCATGGCGCCGGGTCAACCACCCCTCCGAGATCCTGACCATTGGTGAGACGATCAAGGTGCAGGTCATCAAGATCAACAAGGAAACTCACCGCATCAGCCTCGGCATGAAGCAGCTGCAGGAAGATCCTTGGGATGCGGTTGAGGCCAAGTTCAGCCTTGGGTCTGTGCATCAGGGCCGCGTGACCAACATCACCGATTACGGTGCATTTGTTGAGCTGGAAGCCGGTGTGGAAGGTCTGGTCCACGTCTCTGAGATGTCATGGACCAAGAAGAACGTGCATCCGGGTAAGATCGTCTCGACCTCTCAGGAAGTCGAAGTGATGGTGCTGGAGATCGACTCAGCGAAGCGTCGGGTTTCCCTTGGCCTCAAGCAGACACAGCGCAACCCATGGGAAGTCTTTGCCGAGCAGTTCCCTGAAGGGACCGAAGTTGAAGGCGAGGTCAAGAACATCACCGAATTCGGTCTGTTCATCGGCCTTGAAGGCGACATCGACGGTATGGTCCACTTGTCTGACCTGACATGGGAAGGCCGTGGCGAAGACGTGATTGGCGACTTCCGCAAAGGTGACGTGGTCAAGGCCAAGGTTGCTGAAGTGGATGTTGAGAAAGAGCGTATTTCGCTTTCGATCAAGGCACTGGACGGCGATCCGTTTGCCGAAGCCGTTGGCGGCGTGAAGCGTGGTTCGATCATCACTGTCGAGGTGACCAAGATTGAGGACGGCGGGATCGAAGTCGACTACGAAGGTGCAAAATCATTCATCCGTCGCTCTGATCTGTCCCGTGACCGTGCCGAGCAGCGCCCAGAGCGTTTCGGCGTCGGCGACAAGGTCGATGTACGCGTGACCAACATCGACAGCAAGACCCGCAAGCTGGGTCTGTCGATCAAAGCGCGTGAGATTGCGGAAGAGAAAGAGGCGGTTGAACAGTACGGTTCTTCCGACTCCGGCGCGTCCTTGGGTGATATCCTGGGTGCAGCGCTGAAGGGCGACGAATAAGTCGCTTTAAGTCGTCTCAAGATTGGCCCCGTCGCAAGTCATTGCGGCGGGGCTTTTTCATTTGCGAGTTGTGCGGCATGCACAGGTGCTATTGTGCGATGCTGCGTTTCTCAAAGTCGTCCATGATACGCTCGGCCTTTGGCCGGTCGCGATTTGCAATCAGGCTGTTGTCGACATCGCAGACGACTTCCTTGATCAGGTAGTACTCGTCTTCGGTCTCTGCGTAGCCCCGCTTCAAAATCGCTTTAACCGCTTTCTTGGGATCGCCGGCATCCGTCCAGTAGTCCCGTCCTGTCTTTTCGTGATACCCTTTGAGCATCGCAGCGACGGCGTCCGGGTCCCGTTCAATGTATTCCAAAAGGAAAAGGCCATTGCCGTTCACGCCCTCTTTTGCACCGGCCAGTGCTTCGCTTGCTGTGAACTCCTCATTCTCGATACCCTCAAGATAAGCCGACAAGGGGATCAACATGCTTTTGTCAAAGTAGACATCGACTGGGCCATGCGCGTTGATTTGATCGATCATATCTTCAAAGCACTGATAAAGCCGCGTGAACTCGGCAATCACCTCTTCCTTTGTGCGACGTGCCATGGTGTTCACCTCTGTTGCGTTGCGAAGACATGCTCAACGATCACATGTAGCGCGCATAAGCGAAAGCTATTCGCCCAAACGCAAGGGGTCATTGCGGCAAAGGCATCCCCGCCAGAAGCCGCACAAGGCGGACGATTGCAAGAAGGCCCATCGTGCCTTCCGGCTCTCCGTTGAACATCAGCACGAACCCGGTTGGGTGGCCGGGCGTGCGGTACATGAAGGTGATCACGCCCGGATCACCGCCTGAATGCCCTTCCAAAGTCAGCGCGATTGGCCCGACCGTGAGCGTCTCACGCTCCCAGAACAGGCCGACAAAATCGCCCGGCGTGTCCTTACCGGGAATGTCCGCCACGCGCGGGGTCTTTTGCATCTGAACGGCGGCGGCAGGCAGAACCTGCTGCCCATCCAACAATCCATCCCCCATCATCACGGCCATCAGGCGCGCCAGATCGGTTGCTGAGGCATTGAACTGCCCGTCGGGCCAAGTCGCCAGCCCATATGGCGGCAAAGCCTCAAAGGCACCGGTTTCATCACGGTCGTAAAGAACTGCTTGCGCGGGATCGGTGCCTGGCGCTGGCCCGATATGCCCCCAAAACCCGGACAGGCCCAATGGTGCAACGATTCGCTCTGTCGTGAAATCTGCGTAGGGCCGACCAACTGCATCCGCAATAACCTGCCCGGCCAGTCCAGCACCGATATTGGAATAGACATAGCGCGTTCCGGGCATCCAATCGCCAAACAGCGCGGGCTCATAAAGATCGCCATCCGCACCCAAGGTCTGCGACAGAAAATCTGTGAGCGGCACGGGATGGGTCGCAGATCCATAGTGATACCCGTGCTCCTCATAAACCGCATCGATGTCGATGATGCCGGATGTATGGGTCGCTAGATGCGCAAAACTGCGCGCCGCGCCGTCTTTCGGGTCAAAGGGTACCTGCAGCACGTCAGTGATTGGCGCATCCAAATCAAGAAGCCCCTCCGTGGCTGCGATTGAGGCCGCCAATCCGGCCAGCACCTTGGTGATCGAGCCAATGGGCATGATGGTTTCGGGGGTCATTGCAATGCCCGCTTCGATATCAGCAAAACCAGCGGCCCCGGTCGTGATCACCTCACCATTCTGCACAATGGCCCACATCACGCCCGGCCAATGGCCTGCTGCCACGCCACGCTCTGCTGCGCGCTGCACTGCGGACAGCCTGTTTTCATAGCTGGCGGGCGTATAGAGATAGAGGGCAATTGCCGCGCCAATCACGACGGCGACGATTGCGATGATGCCGCCGATCCATTTCAGAAGCCGTTTCATGTTGATCCCCTCGACACCCTGACCCATGGGCCTTCTGCGCCAGCAACAAGCGACTGGCAAGTTCACGGGGCAGGACCGATGGGCAAAAGAACGCGCGTCGCTGCCCGCATTAGCAGCATTTGGTCAGTCGGCGCCCTTAAGGTCAGCCATCGGGCGCCGATCTTACAACCTCTGCTTTCATCCCGGCGCAGGCTTTGATTTGTTACCCCACACAACCCACAAGGAGGAAGGCGATCATGATCACCTTGAATTTCGCGGAAGGGATGTCCGCCGCGCGCCGTGGGGTCTTCGACCGGGCGGCGCGGCGGTGGGATACGGTTATTGATACCGCGTTCTCGCCAACCGAAGTCGATGGTGAGGTGCTGACCGGTGTGCGCATCGATGCCACGATCGAAGACATCGATGGTGAAAGCGGCATTCTGGGCCAAGCCGGCCCCACGGCCTTGCGTGGTGACACGGGGCTGCCGGTGACAGGTGTGATGCAATTCGACAGCGCGGATGTCGCAAAGCTAGAGAGTGAAGGGCGGTTTGAGGATGTGATCCTGCACGAGATGGCGCATGTGCTGGGCTTTGGCACGCTCTGGGCGCGCAAGCGCCTGATCCGGGGCCGGGGGTCGATGGACCCGCGTTTTACAGGCCCCGCATCGATCCGCGAATATGCGGCACTTGATCCTGAGGGCGGTGATGCGGTGCCTTTGTCCAACACAGGCGGGGAGGGAACTCGCGAAGGGCATTGGCGCGAGTTGATTTTTGGCGATGAGTTGCTGACCGGATTTCTGTCGGGAAAAGAACGCCCGCTCAGCCGTCTCTCTGTCGCGGCGTTTGAGGATATCGGTTATGCCGTCGACTACAGCCGCGCTGATCCTTACGTGTTGCCGAGCTTTCGCGATCTCGTCCTGATGGGCGTGACGGAGGCCGTGCGGATTTGTGACCTCTGCCGGGTGGGGCGACCAGAGCCGATTGTGCTAGAGGACGCTTAACCATCCTCGGAAAACAAGGACGTGTCATGGACCACACCGATGTAATTGCCACCATCACCAAGGCGGTACGGGACGCCCCCGGCATTCAGGCGCTTTTTCTCTCCGGCAGTTACGGCAATGGCATGGCCGACGCCTATAGCGACATTGATTTCGTGATGGTCGCGGATGATGGCGCAAGCGACGCCGTCGCCGCGATCTGGCGCGAGGCGGTCGCACAGACGGGCGAGATTGTGCTTTGGTGGGATCGCACAACCGTGCCGGTCCTCATCAACGCGATCACAGAGGATTGGACTCGGACGGATGTGATCATCCTGAAACCAGAGCAGATGCGCGGGCATACCCAAAGCACGCTCAAGGTGCTTTTCGATCATGACGGGATCTATGAAACGCTGCCTGAGATCAAGGCATCCCCGATCGCGGATTCCAAACGGTTCATCTATCAGGTTGAGGAGTTCATTCGCATTCTGGGGCTTTTGCATCTGGCTGCCGGTCGCGAGGAGTACATCAACGGCGTGCTGGGCATCTTCCATCTGCGCAATAAGCTGGTGGATTTGCTGATTGCAGAGACGGATGCGCCCCATCGGGGTGGGATTTTGCATCTCAATCGGCTGATCACCGATGAGCAAAAGGCGCTGCTGGTCTCAATGCCGCCGCCCGTGCCCGAACGGCAGGCGATGATCGATGCGCATCTGGCCTATGCGGCTGCTTTTCTGCCCCGCGCACGCAAACGCGCTGAGGCCATTGGCGCGGAATGGCCCGAACGCTTCGAGGCCGTGACCTGGGAGCGCCTGGCTGATACGCTGGGGATCGAACGGCCTTACTGATCAGCAACAAAGAACCCACCCGAAGTTGCCTTCGGATGGGTTCGTCTTAATCGCGCAGTTTGGCGACGTCGGCCAAGAGGCCCGCGGTGCCGTTATGCACGGTCAACCGCTCGACTTTGCCGGCGATGACCTCCAATGCTTCGAGCTCTTTGAGCCGCAGCATTACAGGGTTCTCGGCCATCACCTTGGCGGTGTTCAGAAGCGACCGCGTGGCGTTCGTTTCTTCCCGCCGCCGGATGACGTTGGCCTCGGCCTCCTTTTCGGCGGCGACCACCGCCGTCAGGATGTCCCGCATCTCGCCGGGCAGGATCACGTCTTTCAAAGCGATCGCACCCACCTCAACACCAAGTGCTGCCATCTCCGCCCGCACCGCGTTTGCGGCACCTTCGTCAACGGCGACCTTGTCGGCCAGAAGCGCGTCCAGCGTCAGCGCCCCCAGCGTCCGCCGGAAGGCCAGACCCAGCGCCCGGTGCAGCGCTTCTTCAAAATCCCGGACCTTGGTGACGGCTTTCACGGGGTCCACGACCCGGAAATCGGCGGCGAGGTTCACACGCAGCGTCACCCGGTCCCGCGTCAGGATCTCGTGGCCTGTCACATCGTGCGACCGCAGCCGTGTATCCACGACCTTGACCGCGACTTTGGGCCCGACGTTCCAGAACGTGTGCGCACCGGCTGTGAGGACAGTGGGATCTGTCCCATCAAGGGTCATCACGCCGACATGCCCTTCGGGGATGTCAAACGCAGTGACTAAGGTCGTCAGCCGCGCCCGCGCCAGCCGCTTGGCGACGTCTTTGGGCACCAGGACATCCGCAGCGACGTCGTGCCGCGTGACATCGAAGGGGCCCATATCCGCCCAAAGGTGCCGCCGTCCGTCAGGACCAATCGCTGTCAACAGCCTCTCGTCGCGCATGACCAATGCGACCTCTGTCGCACCTGTCCGCACTTCGACCAGATGTTCGGCCACAAGATCAGGCGCGTCCCGCAAAAGCGTCTCAAGGTTCGCGCTTGTGAAGGAGGCAGAGGTCAAGTTGTACAACTCAACCACGTCGTCGCGCTTGATCCGGTGTTCGCCTGCGCCCAGCAAGGCGACAATCCGCCCTTTGCGGGTCAGGATAGCCCGGTCGTTTTCGGTCAGGACCAGCCGCCGGTGGCCGGTGAGTGTATCAAATAGCCGCAACATCATTTTTCTCCTTCATTCTCTTGCGGTTAACATCGGTGTCGCAATGCGATCTCCTTTTGGGTTTGGTTTGGGTTGCACCCGGAATGGGTGACAGGTGTGAAAGATATCCGGGGCCGCCCCGCGCCATGCCCCATCGGGGGCAGACAGGAGAGCGGGCAGGCAGGACCGATGGCGCGGGTCGGGGCGATTGAGACCACCCGCTGCCGGACCAAAGGCCGTGCCTGCCATCGCCAGCCGCCGCCGAAAGGGCAGAGCAGCGATGACCGTTCGTTTTGCAGCCACCAAGGCAGCCGCAAGCGGGCAGTTCACCCCTGCTGAGGCAACCCCGGACACCCGTATGAAGGACGTTTCGCAGACGTCGTTTGTGAGGAATCGAACCTCAATGGTTTCCCATTTACCGTGGGTTTCAATGACGGGATTCGAACCCGCTCCCAATAGAACCAAAATCTACCGCTCTACCGATGAGCTACATTGAACATTGGCACCTTAAGCCAACCCCAATCCAACCTCCCGGCCCTGGCATACGGGGCTGGCAGTGCCGCCCGCACCGGCAGAGTGATCACCTCTGGCCGTTAGGGTCCGATCCGTCTGATCGGGACTTGCTGAATAGGTGTTGGAGGCGGATTCGCTCAACCGGACAAAAACAAGGGGTTTTCGGGCTGTGATCTGCGCGCAACAAAATTACCGACTTGCGCAATAAATGAAAAGCACTGGCTGACCAGCCGATGCCACCGATCTCTCAAACAGGTCGGATCTTGGCAAATATTGCGTGATTTTGGGTGACCATAGGTCAGCTTGATGCCGCATCCGCCATGAGATCGTCGATAAACAGGCTCAGAAGCTGCGTGCGCCCTGAAACATTTGCCTTGCGGTAAATTGCATTGGTCTGCGCCTTGATCGTGCCCTCGCTGACCTCTCGCAGCGCGGCAATCTCCTGCGTTGACATGCCCTTGATGGCGAAAAGAGCCACGTCACGCTCGGCAGGTGTCAATTCCCACAGCGTGAATTTCTCTTCCATCACGTCCATGAATGCGCCAGAGGCCACCCGCAATTGATCCTCAACCACGATGTTGCGGGCCATTGTGCGGCGCAGAACAATCCAGCCAAGGCCCACACCTAACAGCAACCCCAATGCCGCGCCCAGCTCGATCAGTTCATGTACCTGCCAGCTGAATGGTGCGAGGCCAAGAACTGACCCGAGAATCTGCGAAAGAAAGAAGAACGCGCACAGCATCTGAATGCAGACGATCACAAGCATGTGCCAATGGCGCTTCACGGGGGACAGTCGCTTTCTTAGAATTCAGACGACTTTATTCATCGTCATCGTCATCGTCATCGTCATCGTCATCGTCATCGTCGTCGTCGTCGTTGTCATCATCATCGTCGTCATCGTCGTCGTCATCATCCTCTTCGTCGTCATTCTCGTCGTCATCGTTGCCGCCACCATCATCTGAACCGGCGCCACCATTACCAGAACCGTCGCCAGATGTGCTGGAACCTCCATCCTCGTCATCGTTGCCCGTCGAACCGCCGGGAATTATAACGGTTCCACTCAACCAGCGGTCGCGCATAACTTCACCGCTTTGCGTGATTACAAGTTCACGTGTTTGGCCGCCGCGCTGGGCCTCGAACCGCAAGCGACGCAGAAGGGTGATTTCGACGGTGATGTTCGTAAACCCTTGCGCCCGCAATTGGGTGATCACTTGCTCCTGCACGGATTGGGCCGCCGCTGCAAACGGCGCCCCAACCAGTGCGATACATAAGATAACACGCTTAATCATCACCACGCCATAGCACGTTGATTACTCGTCGTCATCTTCATCGTCGTCATCTTCGTCGTCATCGTCGTCGTCATCGTCGTCATCATCCTCGTCGTCGTCATCATCGTCGTCATCATCGTCGTCGTCATCGTCGTCATCATCCTCGTCGTCGTCTTCGTCCTCATCATCCTCGTCAGCGTCTTCATCTTCATCGTCGTCAAGGAAATCCTCATCATCGTCAGAAACTTCGATGCCCGGGCTTGTCTCATCATCGTCATCGACAGGTCCGACTTCTTCGTCGAGAATAGCACCCGTTGCCGCGTCATAGACGACTTCGAGCTTGCGTCCGCGGCGAACCGCCTCGACCTTGACCTGGCTGGGGCCGTTGACGACCTCAATGCGTTCATAGCCTTGTTCCTGAAGCTGGCTGATCACCTGATCTGCAATGGATTGGGCAAAGCCCGCGCTTGCCGTCAGTGCAAAGATGGCGGTGGTGGAAAGAAGTGTCTTTTTCATCGTGCGATCCTTTGGGTTGCCGGCCTGCACCATGCGGACCGTTCCCCAGCGTGATCGCAAGAAAGACCCGATGCCACTATGGGTCATGGGTTTAATAGGGTTTCGGTAAACCCTTGAAAGACGGGTCTAAACCAAAGTTTAGGCCTTGTTCATCGACTATTAAGATTTCATGTCAAAGCCCAGATGCTTTGCCACGGTAAAGATGTCCTTGTCGCCCCGGCCACACATATTCATGACCAAAAGGTGGTCACGCGGCAGGTCTGGGGCGATCTTCATCACATGTGCGAGCGCGTGCGAGGGCTCAAGCGCGGGGATGATTCCCTCAAGCGCGCAGCAAAGCTGGAACGCTTCCAGCGCTTCGTTATCGGTGATCGCCACATATTCCGCCCGACCAATATCGTGCAGCCAGGCATGTTCGGGGCCGATACCGGGATAGTCGAGCCCAGCGGAGATTGAAAACCCTTCAAGGATCTGACCAACATCATCCTGCAAAAGATAGGTGCGGTTCCCGTGCAACACGCCAGGCCTGCCACCGGTGAGCGAGGCGCAATGTTCCATCTTGGCGTTCACGCCCTTGCCGCCCGCCTCAACCCCGATGATCTGGACTTCCTTGTCGTCAAGGAAGGGGTAAAACAGACCCATCGCGTTGGACCCACCACCAATGGCTGCGATGATCGTATCGGGTAGGCGGCCTTCGGCGGTCTGCATCTGCTCTTTGGTTTCCTTGCCGATGATCGCCTGAAAATCGCGGACCATGGCCGGATAGGGGTGCGGCCCCGCGACCGTGCCGATGCAGTAAAACGTGTCGCGCACATTGGTCACCCAATCGCGCAGCGCATCGTTCATCGCGTCTTTCAGCGTGCCGCGGCCTGAGGTGACAGGGACAACCTCTGCCCCCAGCAGCTTCATGCGGAACACGTTCGGGGCCTGCCGCTCCACATCATGGGCGCCCATATAAACCACGCATTTGAGGCCAAACTTGGCGCAGACGGTCGCCGTCGCCACGCCGTGTTGGCCGGCGCCGGTCTCCGCGATGATGCGGGATTTGCCCATACGCCGGGCAAGGATGATCTGGCCCAGCACATTGTTGATCTTGTGCGCGCCGGTATGGTTCAACTCATCCCGCTTGAGATAAATCTTGGCGCCGCCCAGATGCTCTGTCAGGCGCTCAGCATGATAGAGCGGGCTGGGCCGCCCGACATAATGCGTCCAGAGATCATGCATCTCGGTCCAGAAACTGTCATCGGTCTTGGCGTGCTCATATTGCTCTTCAAGCTCAAGGATCAGCGGCATCAAGGTTTCAGAGACGAAGCGGCCCCCGAAATCACCGAACCTGCCCTTTTCGTCGGGGCCGGTCATGAAGCTGTTGAAAAGATCGTTGGCCATAGGAACACCTGCAAGTTTCGCGCTTGGCAGAACTATCGCCAAGCGAATAGGAGGTAAAGCCGCCATCCGGTCGCAGACTTTCGCAGAAAGTCTGGAAACAAATCCTCATCGAGGATTTGACACCAATTCCTGTGCCAGGAATTGGCTAACTGGCCAATACGCGCACGGGCTGTGCGTTGCAGAAAATAATGACCTGATCGGCGTTTTCGACTGCCGAATAGCCGCGCCGTTCCAATTCTGCGACAAATACATCCCGGCCCACAATGCGCTCCATGTCGCGTGTTTTGCGACGGACAACACCACCATCCAACGCTGCCTGCGCCGAAAACAAGTGCCGAAACCATATCTCTGGGGTCATGCGTTGGAACGTCTGGTTCATGTATCTAACGCTAAGTTGCGCTGGTAAACGACCGGTTAAGCCTTCTGCACCGCGTCCATGAATTCCCGAATTTTTGCAGGATCTTTGACACCGGGTGTGCGTTCCACCGCTGACGATAAATCCAGCTGACGCGCGCCGCTGACGACCAAAGCATCTGCCACATTGTCTACGGTCAGACCACCCGCCAGCATCCAGGGTACCGGCCAGCGGCGATGACCAATCAGGTTCCAGTCGAAAGTCGCGCCATTGCCGCCAGGGCGGTCAGCGTCCTCGGGGGGCTTTGAATCAACCAAAAGCTGATCGGCCACCTGACCGTAAACATCAAGCTGCGCTAGGTCGCTTTCATCTGCCACGCCCACGGCCTTCATCACCGGCAGGCCGTAGCGTGCACGCACCTCGCTCACCCGCTCTGGCGTTTCGGAGCCGTGCAGTTGCAACATATCAAGTGGTACCTGCCCACAGATCGCATCCAGTTCGGCATCCGTCGCATTCACGACCAATGCGACCTTGGCCACGCCGAGCGGCACTTCGGCTGCAAGCATCGAAGCCTGCTCAAGCGAGACATGGCGCGGCGATTTCGGGAAGAAAACGAAGCCCACATAAGCGGCACCAGCATCTGTAGCCGCAGCGATGGCGTCTGCATCACGCAGACCGCAAATCTTTACCCGAATGTCGGTTGGCATCAGCCCGTCTTTTCAAGAAGCGCCAAAACGTCGTCGTCGCTTTTGGCCCCGGCGGCAGCACCCCGCAATTGCTGGACCTCGCGCTTGAGGTTCTCGACCTCGCGCCGCTGCCCTCTGGCGTCGGCGCGCATCCGATGTTCACGCACCCATTCCCAAAAGAACCCGATCATGAGGCCCGCACCAACGCCCAGAAAGATCACCACAAAGAGCGGCAATTGCACATCAGGCGAGATGGCCAGCAACTCTGCCAGTGCTTCCGGCATGGCCCGGACGGTCACAATGTCACGATTTGCGAGCCCGATCAGGATCAAACACAAGCCCACGAGGGCCCAAAAAGCATAACGAATGGTTTTCATACGATTCGATGTAGCGCATTTCGCGCGTGAATTGAACCGGCTCTAATTGCCGTTCAACCGATCCCGCAAAAGCTTACCGGTCTTAAAGAACGGCACATGCTTCTCTTCGACATGCACGGATTCACCTGTGCGCGGGTTGCGCCCGATGCGCTCATCACGTTTTTTCACAGAAAAGGCACCAAAGCCCCGCAGTTCCACGCGGTCACCGCGCGACATCGCATCCGTGATCTCTTCGAAAATCGTGTTTACAATCTTTTCGACGTCTCGTTGGTAGAGATGAGGGTTCTCGTCGGCGATTTTCTGGATGAGCTCGGATCGGATCATAAATTTGGCCTCCCAAACAGTAACTTAACATCGAATGCGCGTTTGTGCCCGCTTTTCAAGAGACTATAGGCAGTTTGATGCCGTGGTGAAATAGCGGGATTCCCTTCTTTTCGCTCCAAATGCGGTGCAGATGCGAACTAATTGCGGGCATCCGACTGGATTATCGCCAAGGTTGGGATGCGACGCCCAAGTGCCGCATTGTCCGTCCACCTGATTCGCAAATCCCTGTTCAAACGCCCGAAGCGGTACCCGGCATCCGGGGTGCAGAGTTGCTGCGGCGGGTCATCGCCCTACTTGTCCGCCAGAGGACATGACGAAAAAGGGGAGGAAACTATGAACCGCATCATTGCGATTGCGACTGCGGCCTTGTTATCGGCTGCACCGGTTTTTGCAGATGGGCATCGCAGCCCGGCACCGGATGGCGCCCGCGCCTATATCATTTCGCCCAGCGACGGAGAGAGCGTGACCAACCCGGTTACAATCGTGTTTGGGCTCGAAGGGATGGGCATCGCGCCGGCAAATGTTGAGATGGATAATACGGGCCATCATCACCTGCTGATCAATACTGATCCTGCGACGCTCGATATGGAATCGGGTCTGCCTGCCACTGACGAGATCGTGCATTTCGGCGGCGGGCAAACTCAGGTCACCAAAGAGCTGCCAGCCGGAACACATACACTGCAGCTTCTTTTGGGGGATTGGACCCATGTACCACATGATCCGCCGGTGCTGAGCGAGCCGATTACGATCACTGTGAACTAAGGAACGCCCCAATTACGGCAAATCGTCCGCCATGGCGTGGCTACGCAACACGTCAATCGGCACGATATCAAGGGCGCGTACATGTGTGGCATGCAGGTTCACGCGGGGTGCGCAGCCTTCTTCATGCGCCTGCAGGAAGCGGCTTGCACACAAACACCAGTGATCACCGGGTTTGAGCCCGGCGAACCCATATTCCGGGCGCGCTGTGCTCAGATCGTTGCCGACATATTTTGAGAAGGCCAGGAACTCGTCCGTCATCACGGCACAAACCGTGTGACTGCCTTGATCCGCCGCACAGGTATCGCAGGCGCCGTTCCGAAAGAACCCCGTCATCGGGTCGGTTGAACACGGTGCGAGCGTGCTGCCAAGAACGTTGAAGGACGGGTCTTTTTCCATATCAAAGGCTTTCTGCAATCAGGCGGAACATGGCTTCGTTCTGGGCTTGGACGCCCACCTCGCGAAAGGCACGATCCGCCCCGTGTGTGGCAATCACCACGTTGTTCACCTGATCAACATAAAGGTATTGGCCGTAAATGCCACGACCCAGATACTGCCCCGGCAATGATCCATCTGGGATCCACCATTGATAGCCGTAGCCGATTGCGCCGGGGGCGGTGTTGGCTGTCGGCATCGTCGATTGCGTTACCCAGTTGGCGGGTACGATCTGTTGCCCATTCCAGCGCCCGCCATTGGCGAACATCTGGCCAAAGCGGGCATTGTCCCGCGTCGTCATGTTGAGCCCGCCCAGAACAAACGCCGTGCCAAAACCATCGACCAGATAATAAGGCGCCCCTTCCAGGGCCATTGGCCTGAGTATCTTTTCACCCATCAGATCGTGTACGTCACGCCCCGTCGCGCCGCGGATGACCATCCCCAGCACATGGGTATCGATTGAGACATATTGCCATTCCGCGCCCGGGGCCGCGAAGCTTTCGTCTTGCGCGACAGCAAAGGCATCCATCGACCGACCAAGTGCCAGAACCCGTCCCATGCGATTGATGTCGGAAAAGAAGTCTAGGTAATCCTCGTTAAAGGTCACGCCCGACTCCATCTGCAAAACATCCCGGATACTGGCATTTGCATAGGCCGAGGCAGCAAGCTCTGGCGCATAGGTCACCACCAGATCGTCAACGCTGCCAATCGCACCTTCGGCAAGGATGATCCCCATGAGCGCAGAGAGATAGCTCTTCGAGACCGACCAGTTGATGCGCACGTCCTCACGCGAGGTACCCTGATAGTATTCCTCAAACACGATGGCACCGTCTTTTAGTACGATAAGTGACGTCACGCTGCGCTCTGCCACCCAATCTGACACAGCCTCCGGTAAAGTCGCCGGTGCTCCTGACGGCAAAGGGCTCGGCGCGATCCGGGTCATGGCAAAGGGCCGGTTCAGAAAGATGGCGTTCATGTTCGAGAAGTTCGTGACGATCTTCTCTTCGGAGAAGAGATCGAGCACGCCCATCAGTCGAACGACCTCTTCCCGTTTCCAGATCGCCATGCCTCCCAATGCGAGTGCAAGGATGAGAATGAACCCACCCGCCCATTTTGCTGCCTTGCGCATCCTGCCTCCCTTTGTCTTGATCGCACCATGCCGTTATCAGCGCAGGTAGGGCAACTGTGATCATCGCGGCGAAATTGGACGCTGCGTCGGGCCTCGGATTTGTCCCACTCGCGCTTTAACTATGCTGATCGCGCTGCTCCGGTGCCCATTTGACCCAGCGCCCGTGGAAATCCGCGCGGCCCAGATCAAAGAACAGATCACCCGGCCATAGCCGCAAGGTCAGCGCCGCACCGCGCCCGCTGCCATCGTTTTCCATGCCGAACCAGGCCAAGGGAGTGTTCTTAGTCGCGGCTGCACCGGCTTCGGCAATCAGCGCGGTGCCTTCTTCTTGTTTTTCCGCCGGAAAGTACTGCCAGGCGACGGTGCTGTAGATCAGGTGCAGTTGACCCGCCACATGTGGCAGGCGGTCTTTCAGCCAGTCAACGGCATCACCTTGCACGACTTGTGTATCAGCTGCGGCTATGGCCGCCTTCGTCAACTCCAGCCGGTGCGGTTGGTCTGGCCACAGATAGGATTGCAGGCGCAGCGCATGCACATGCGGATCAAGCGGGTTCAGATCAACGCCGCCCTGCGCCACGACGCGTGGTGCAGAGGCTGGGGGCAGGGGGCCGTCCCAGTCCGGGCGCAGGGTCAGAACGGGATCGGCGGCCCCAAAATGCGCATCACTGGCGACCATCGCATAGCGATGCCAATTGAGGTTGAGCCCCGCGCTCGCCCCCAATTCGGATGTTCGCATCGGCAGGCCGTAACGCTCAGCCAGCCAATGCCCGACCGCGATCAATGCCACAGACCGCCGCACTTCATTTGTCTGTGGCGCGCTGTTGAGCCAGTGATCAATGTGATCCGCATCGGCGACAAGCGTCATGCAAACCGCACGCCACAGATCTCCGTCGCTGACCTCGTGGGGTGGGTAGACGGCGGCGAGCACGTCATGCCCATGCAGATGCAATGCATGCAAAGCACCGGCCAGGCGCAATGGCACCGATTGTCCGCTGGCGGTGATATTGCCCGTCCAACCAAATATCCGGTCACGAATAGTGCCAGCGGGCCATGGCATCGTGGCGCAGGCCCGCATCAAACGCTCCATAAAGGGCGAACCTAGATTGCTGCAGGCCTTGGCCTGAAAAGCAAAGGCAGATGATATGTGTTCAGGCGCTAGCGAAACCGGTCCACCAGTTTTTGCAAGGGGGAGCGGTCATCTTCGGGCTCCGGCACAGGTTCGCGCCCAGGCTTTGGCTTTGGTGCCGAGGTGGATGACCGGGGCGGGTTCACACGCAGCGCAATGGCGTTGAGAAATTTCGGCCCGTCACCGGCGACAAGGTCGCCGATCCCGTCGCTGATCCCGCGTATCAGATCGTCCAGCCATTCCGCATCTGCCTTGGGAAAGTCCCGCAAAACATATCCCGGCACCGCATCCTTATGCCCCGGATGCCCCACGCCCAAACGGACCCTGTCGTAATCCGGCCCGATATGCCCGTGGATTGAGCGCAAGCCGTTGTGACCTGCATGCCCACCGCCGGTCTTCAGCCGGACCTTGCCGGGGGCCAGATCAATCTCATCGTGAAAGACGATGACGTCTTCCGGGGCGAGCTTGAGGTAGCGCATCGCTTCGCCCACAGATTGCCCGGAGAGGTTCATGAAGGTCTCGGGCTTCAGGAGCGTGACTTTTTCCGAACCAAACCGGCCATCTGCAATCTGCCCCTGAAACTTGGACCGCCACGCGCCAAAGCCGTGATCGGATGTAACCCGGTTCACGGCCATAAACCCGATATTATGCCGGTTTTGCGCGTATTTCGCGCCCGGATTACCAAGACCAACAATCAACTTCATGAGCGCAATGTAGCTGATGCCGCGCTGCAGCACCAGCCGCCCTTTAGCTGTCTGCTGCGACAAGCCGCGCAAAGGCAGTCTGCAATTCATCGCGCGGTCGTACGCCGCGCAATTGTCCCTGATATCCGCCCGCACCATCAAAGAACAGCAATGTCACATGTGGCGCACCATATTGGTTGGCGAATGCTGCGCCGGACGTGCTGGCGATGTCGGCCACAGCATATTGCAACTCGTCTTCGGCAAAGGCTTTGAGCGCGGCGCGGGTCTCGCGCTGCAATTGCTGGCAGCTTGTGCATTGCCGGTCATGCACCTGCACGACCATTGGTACGCCCTGACCAACACGTGCCAAATCATGCTCGGCCATTGTGGCCATCACGGTATTGGCTGCAAATGCGCCGCCCACACCCACAAGAGCGGCCAGCAGGATCCCATTGCGCAAAAGTGCCCACCGGTTGGTCGCGGGTTTCTTTTCGGCCTGCGCATGTTGCGTCTGTTTCGCCTTGCGCTGCGGGCGTTTGCGTTGCTTCTTCATCTAAACCTCTGCACGTCGCAGTAGCATGTCATGATTGGACGCGCGCGCTCGATCAAATTGGTGTGATCCGGCGCCAGGCGGTGCCAAACAAAAAGGGCACCATCAACATGGTGCCCTTCGAAAAAGTCGTTGTGTCGGGCGCGTTACGCGTCCGCCCTGTCCTGATCAGCGCCGGCTGGCACTTCGTCAGCGGCAACGTCATCGCCACCCTCTTCATCGTCAGCCAGAACTGTACGCGGTGCAGAGATGTTCGCGATCACAAAGTCTCGGTCGGTGATGACCGGCTTTGCACCTTCCGGCAACGTGACCGAGCTGATCGAGATCGTGTCGCCCATCTGCGCTTCAGCCAGATCAACCTGAATGCTCTCGGGGATGTCGCCGGCAAGCACTTCAAGCTCAACCTCGTTACGCACAACGGTCAGAACGCCACCCTTTTTGACACCAGGGCAGGTATCTGCGTGCAAGAACTCAACGGGGATAAAGATTTTCACGCGGCTCGTGCGCTTAAGACGCATCAAGTCGATATGTGTGGGCAGGTCCTTGACTACATCGCGCTGCACGCCACGGCAGATCACGCGCACGTCTTCCTGACCCTCGACCTTGAGGTTGAAGAGCGTCGACATGAAGCGACCTTTGCGCAGCATTGTCAGCAGATAGTTAAATGGGATGTTGATCGCCTGTGGGTCTGCCCCACCGCCATAAACAATGCCAGGTACGTCGCCATCACGGCGAGCTTGGCGGGCGGCCCCCTTGCCTGTCCCCGCACGTACCGTGGCGTTAAGATCTGGGATCTGTCCAGCCATAGTATATTTCCTTCGATGTAGGGGCCCGCCTCCAAGGGTGTCCGAGCCCGATGAAGGCTGCCGTATAGGAGGGATTCGCGTGTTTGGAAAGCGTTTTGTGGCAGTTTGGAACGGGAAGGCGTGAACAATAACGTCAGGTCTTGTTCTCACAACCTGTTGGCAGCGTCCACAGGCGCCTTGGCTGCACCACCGGCCTCATGCAGGCGGGCATGCCGTAACAATATTGGTGTCCTACCGTGATGCTTTTTGAAGGCCCTTGTGAAGCCTTCGGAGGACGCGAAACCATAGCGCCTTGCGACCACGTCTACCCTGTCGCCCTTCGTAATGTCCTGCAGCGCCAGCGTCAGCCTCCAACGACGCAGATAGGCGGCCGGAGGTTCGCCGACGGCGGCAAGAAACCTCTCGGCGAAGCGGCTGCGCGACATACCTGCGATATGCGCGAGGTCTTCGTTGCGCCATGCCTTTCCCGGACGGTCATGCATTGCAACAATCGCCTGGCTCAGCCGTGGATCAGAGAGACCGGCCAGAAGACCCGGCTGCGTTGCGCCTTCCTCGATCAACGCGCGCATCATCCGCACGATCAAGACTTCGCCAAGACGGCTCAGCACCGAATCCGCACCGCATCTTTGTGCGGTGATTTCGGATTGCATCATCCGGACGAGGCCGGTGTTGTCGGCATCGCCGGACAGGTCGATTTCGACGATTTCGGGGAGGGCTGTCAGCAGCGGGTTGTCAGCACCGCTCCAATCAACATGCGCGCGGAAAAGAACCTGTTCGTCGGCGTCTTCGAAACCTGTACCGCGCGTGCGAAAAAGCGCCCGGTCAGGCGTTCCGATCACTGCGGTATAGACCACAAGGTTAGCGTCGTGCTGCATTGCCGGTGCAACGGTCAACTTGAACCTGTCGATCAGGGTGGTCAGCCGGTCATATCGTTCCATTTGGGACTTTTAGTCTGTTTTTTGGGATTTAGTCGATCCTATGTCTGATAGGGTTGGCATGCAACCTTCCAGTCAGAAAGACCTGTCATGCTAATGCCCCGCCAGAAAACCCCTGACCTGCAACTTCCCACGCTGGATCACGGCGCGTTTGATCTATCGAACGATGCATCCGAACGCGGCACAGTCATCTGCTTTTACCGCGGCCTGCATTGTCCGATTTGTGCCACCTACCTGACCGAGTTTCAGAAACGGGTCTCCGACTTTGCCGAACGCGGGGTCAAGACCATTGCCGTCAGTTCGGATGGCGAGGATCGCGCCCGCGAGATGGCCACGAAGATCGGAGCCGACACGCTTCGCTTTGCATATGATCTATCGCTGGCAAAGGCGCGTGAATGGGGCCTCTACATTTCGACGTCACGGGGCAAGACGTCGATCGGGATCGAGGAGCCGGCGCTTTTCTCTGAACCCGGCCTCTTTATGGTGACGCCTGAACAGTCACTCTACTACGGCTCCGTCCAGACCATGCCCTTCGTCCGGCCCCATTTCTCGGAACTTGTGGGGGCGCTGGATTTTGCGATCAAGAACAGCTACCCGGCGCGTGGAGAATATACTGGTACCGTCTAAACCGGGCCGCGCCCGATCTGCAGTGGCGCGCTGAGAGATTCAAGACAGCCTCAAATCAAAACCGCCTGACCCGGTTCTTGGATCAGGCGGTGCATTCATGTGTTCAGGTGCGGCCCTATTCTAACCGCGATCTGAGGCTCAGGACTTTGGTTTCGCCTCCAGCGAGGCGATACGGCGTTTGAGCATTTTCTTTTCTTCGTGCAGCACCGCGACTGCCTTTTGTTCGTTGTCGCGTTCGTGCCGACACTGTTCGAGGTTGCTGCGCCAGAAATCGATCTCGGTTTTCATGGTCTCCAGCGCCTGATCGGATGAGCGGTCAAAGCGCCAGATTGCCCAGCCGAGCCCCATGCCAAGAGCGAATGTGACAAGCATGAATGCAAAGATTTGAAGCAATAGTGGTGACATCGAATTCTTCCTACTCGTCTGTGGTTTCGGTTGCGTCTTCTGCGTCAGCGGCGCTTTCATCCACCGCCTCAGCACCCTCTTCGGGCGCATCATCTGTTGCGGTGTCTTCTTCCGCCGTGTCAGCGCCCTCTTCCACAGCGTTTTCAGCGTCCTCTGCAGCGGCGGTCTGTACCTGCCACTCAAACGTGATCCGGCGGTTCGCGGCGCGCCCCTCGAATGTGCCGTTGTCGGCAATCGGCTGGGTCTCGCCATAGCCAACAGCAACCATGTAGTCTGGTGACACACCGCCATCGACCATGAAGTCCAACACGGCCTGTGCGCGTGCTTCACTGATTGCCTGGTTGCTTTCCTCGGCGCCCTGGCTGTCGGTGTGGCCGCCAATCTCGATGATCAGGTCCGCATTGGCGCAGCCGATGGCGATGTCGCGCAGCTCGGCGAGTGTCTCGGCAGAATCGCTATTGATCGAAGTGGTGCCCGTATCAAAGGTGATCTGTGACGCTTCGAGGATCGTGGCCGCCCGCGCATCGCAGACCTGTGCCAGTTCCTCTGCCGGCATATCCGGGTTACCCAAACCAAGGCGCAGATTCTGGATGATGCGGGTCTGTTCGTCGACCTGTTCGTTCAGGGCTGCGATCTCGGCGTCTAGTGCCGCGACATCAGGCGTTTCGACAGCCGCAGCTGCCTCGGCAGCTTCTGTTGCTGCCGCTGCCGCTTCATTTGCTGCAGCAAGGCTCGCTTCCAGCGACGCGATCGTTTCGTCCCGCTCTGCTACGCTTGCAGTAAGCGCGGCGAGTTCATCAGCAGTGCCTGATTGCGCTTCTGCTGCTTCGACTGCTTCTGCATTTGCGGCTTCAAGCGCTGCAATTGCCTCATCGCGCGTCGTGATCGTGGCGGTCAGTTCAACAATTTCAGCGGCTGTCGCCTCACCCGCTTCCTGAGCCGTCGCAAGGTCCGTTTCCAGCGTGGCGATCTGCGCCTCGCGTTCGGCCAGCGTGTTGGTCAGCGTCTCCAACGCGGCGGTTGTTTCTTCACTTGGCGCGTCCGCGGCGGCGAGCGCTGCGTCACGCTCTTCGGTCAGCGCCGCGAGGGCTGCATTGAGGTCGGTGATCTCCGTATCCCGGGCTGCAACCTCTTCCTGCAAGGATGTCGTGTCAGCCTGCAATGCGGCGATATCGTCTTGCAAGGCGGCAACCTGACCATCAACATCTTCGGCCACATTTGCCGTCGCACTTGTTTCCAGGGCGGCAACCTCTGCTGCAGTCGCTGCAGCCTCTTCTTCCAAGGTGGTGATCTGAGCGGCGAGGGTCTCGATCTCTGCGGTATTGGCCTCAAAAGTTGCCATCAGTGCGGCAATCGTGCCTTGGGCGGCGGCCAAACGACCATCGCGCGCGGCCAGTTCCGCCTCAAGCCCGGTGACCTGTGTTGCAAGGTCACCCTCTGTATCTGTCTGCGTCGCAATTGCTGTGCTGGCATCAGACAGCTGTGCAGTGACGGTTTCCAACTCTGCGGACATCGTCTCGAATTCTGCTGACACCGTGCCCAGCTCGGTCGAAACCGTGGTGAACTCCGCCGACAACGTTTCAAGTTCCGCAGACAATGCGTCGCGCTCTCCGGTGACGCTCTGCACGGTACTGGTCAGCATCGTCACCTGCTCTTCCAGCGCGGCGGATGCATCGCTGAGCGTCGCGATTTCGGCAGCGCTGCGTTCATTGGCATCGGTCAGTTCGGCCCGCAGGGCCGCCTGTGCCTCTTCAATTTCGGCGGTGGCCAGACCCGCCGCACTTTGCGGTGTCAGCCATGAGGCCAAAAAGAATGTCAGCGCTGTCAAACATGCAACCGCGACGATGAGCACAGATCTCATAAGAGTTTCCCTTCACCACAATAAGAACTGAAGTCAGATGATGACCACCCGGCAGGGATAGGCACAGATTTGGTCGAATTTTAGGCGCTTGATACAATAATTTCAGGAAAGGTAAAGAAATGACCCGGCACTTTCGGGCGCTGCCTGCAGGCTTCAAAGGCCTTCGTGACAAAAGCATGCCCAGAAAGTGGCGATGGGCGCAATTGGTGCTCGGTGCGTCTCTTGCATCGCCGCACTTTCTCGTCCAGCACGAAACGCATGTCAGTCTTAAGAGCCCTTTCCATATCACGCCGCCCGGCCGCCGCTTTTGTGGTGATTGGCCTTTTCTGGGGATGCTTTGCCGCCCATGTGCCCGTGATCAAGGCGCAGCTTGGCGCCTCCGACGCCATGTTTGGAACATTGCTGCTCGGTTCGGCCACCGGGCTGGTTTCGGCGATGTGGCTTGCCCCTTTGGCTGATCGGTTCCTGGGCGCGCGCGCGATGCAGTTTGGGGTTGTGGCATTGTGTTGTGCATGGCTGTTGCCGCCTGTGATGAGCGTGCCGCTTCTTTTTGCCGTTACGATGGCGTTTGTCGGCCTCTCGTCTGGCCTGCTGGACGTTGTGATGAATGCGCGCGTGAGCGAGTTGGAAGCGGCCCACGGGCGCCCCTTGATGAACGCAAATCACGGGATGTTTTCGGTGGCCTACGCTGTCAGCGCGCTGATCTCGGGCTTCACGCGCGAGGCTGGGTTGCTACCCATCTTTGTCTTTGCAGGTCTTGCCGCAATCTGTTTCGCCATTGTGCCGTTCATCCGCATGGCGCCCGCGCAAACCGCGCAAGCATCTGACGACAGCGGTCACTATCCGCTCTGGCCGATCACCATATGCGGTGCAATTGTGCTCGTCGCCTTCATGTCAGAAGCAACGGTCGAGGCGTGGTCGGCCTTGCATGTTGAGCGCACATTGGGCGGCGGCGCGGCAGAAGGAGCTCTGGGCCCGGCAATGCTGGGGCTCACGATGGCAATCGGTCGGTTTTCAGGGCAGATCGTCGCGGCGCGACTGCCTGAGGTGACCATTATCCTGATCGCTGGTGTCGTCTCGGCAGCAGGCGCCATGATCGCGGCCATCGCTCCAATGCCCGCTTTCGCCTATCTGGGCTTCGGCATCCTGGGCCTTGGCGTCTCTGTCATCGGGCCGATGGGCCTCGCCCTTGTGGGCAAGTTGGTGGTCCCACATCTGCGGACGGAGGCGATCAGTCGGACCGCTGTGATCGGCTTTTCGGGGTTCTTTTTTGCGCCCATGCTGATGGGTCTGATGTCAGAAGCCTTTGGTCTGCGGGTCGCTTTCGGTGGGGTCGCCGTGCTGTTGCTTTGCGCTGTGCCGCTCGCCCTTCTTGCTGCAAAACTGCCTTTTCAGGCTCCGCCGCAGCATCGGCGCGCCTAAAGCTGCACCTATGGCATCCAACGCCCCTCAAATCCTTCGGGGACCAAAAGCACGTCACGATCAAGCGTTTTAACATCCCTTCGTCCGCAAAGTGCCATGGTCGTATCAAGCTCTTTGTGAATCACTTCAAGCGCAGTGGTCACTCCTTTTTCACCCATCGCTCCCAGGCCATTCACGAAGGCGCGCCCGATGTAAGTGCCCTTCGCCCCCATTGCGAGCGCCTTGAGCACGTCCTGCCCGGACCTGATCCCACTATCGAGATGCACCTCGATCCGGTCGCCGACCGCTTCGATAATACTCGGCAAAACCTTGATCGACGACAGCGCCCCATCCAGTTGCCGCCCACCATGATTTGAGACGATGATGGCATCCGCCCCAAGATCAGCGGCTTTTCGGGCATCCTCGGCATCAAGGATGCCTTTCAGGATCACCTTGCCGTCCCACATCTTCATCAGTTCCGCCACTCGCACCCAATCCAGCGCGTGATCGAACGCCTCGGCCGTCCATGACGCAAGCGACGATGCGTTCGAGACACCTTGCGCATGGCCCACGATATTGCCGAAAAAGCGCCGCTTGGTTTGCAGCATCTCGATGCCCCAGGGCCACTTCGTGGCGAGGTCCACCATGCTCGCGAGCGTGAATTTCGGCGGGGCTGATAGACCGTTTTTCAGATCTTTATGGCGTTGCCCCATGATCTGCAGATCAAGCGTAATCACCAGTGCTGAACAGCCCGCGTCTTGGGCGCGGCCAATCAGCCGCTTCATGAACTCGTCGTCCTTCAGCGTGTAGACCTGAAACCAGAATGGCTTCTCGGTATGGGCCGCCACATCCTCGATCGAGCAAATCGACATGGTGGAGAGGGTGAATGGTACGCCAAATTTTTCGGCAGCGCGGGCGGCTTTGATCTCACCATCCGCCGCTTGCATGCCGGTGAGCCCCACCGGGGCCAGTGCGACTGGCATCGACACATCTTCACCCACCATCTGGCTGGCTGTGGTGCGGTTGGTCATGTCGACGGCAACGCGCTGCCGCAGCCGAATCTCATCAAAATCCGAGGTGTTTTCGCGGAATGTCTGCTCCGTCCAGCTGCCGCTTTCGGCGTAATCGTAGAACATCTTGGGCGTGCGGCGTTTGTGCAGCCGCTTCAGATCATCAATCGTGGTGATGATGGGCATGGCGAAAATCCTCAAATTGGTAATGAATAGTTACCGATTTGGGGTGTTTGGGGCAATGGGCTTAGCGCAGAAATGCGTCTCAGGCGCGATGGGCCCCGTCGGCGAGGGATTTCACAAAAGCCAGCACATCCGCCACAGGCTCACCTGCGCCGATCTTTTCGACGATAGCCGAGCCGACGACGGCACCATCGGCCACCTTGGCAATCGCCTCAGCCGCGTCGGGCGTTTTGACGCCAAAGCCCACGATCACCGGCAGGTCGGTGCTGGCCTTGATCCGTGCAACTTCGGGGCCGACATCGGCGGCCTGTGCTGCCGCTGTCCCCGTGATCCCGGTCATTGAGACGTAATAGACAAAGCCGGACGTGTTCTTCAGCACCGCAGGCAGACGCTTGTCATCGGTCGTGGGCGTGGCGAGGCGGATAAAGTTGATCCCAGCCTTCTGCGCAGGAATACACAATTCGTCATCTTCTTCGGGCGGCAGATCAACGATGATCAGCCCGTCGATGCCCGCTGCCTTTGCGTCTGCCAGAAACTGGTCAACACCGCGCGAATAGATCGGGTTGTAATAGCCCATCATCACGATGGGCGTCTCCTGATCCACTTTGCGCAGGTGGCGCGCATAATCGAGCGTCTTTTCCAGTGTTTGCCCGCCTTCAAGCGCCCGCTGACCGGCCAACTGGATTGTCGGCCCATCCGCCATCGGATCGGTGAAGGGCATGCCTAGTTCGATAATATCCACACCCGCCCCCGGCAGGCCCTGAACAACCTCCAACCCTGTCTCAAAGTCAGGATCGCCCGCCATCACATAGGCCACAAAAGCCTTGCGCCCTTCCGCCTTCAGCGCTGCAAATTTCGCGTCGATCCTGCTCATCACATGTCCCCGGTTCAAAACTCTTCGCTCTGTGCGCGAAGTGTGCGGGAAAATCAATGGGGCAAACGCCAGCGCCCCGCTTGCATGCGCGCGGGCGGCCCCCTAGAAGCAGCCCGACAAATCAGGAGTGTCGCCATGGGTTTCAAAATGGGTATCGTCGGGCTACCGAATGTGGGCAAATCGACCCTGTTCAATGCGCTGACCAAGACGGCCGCCGCGCAGGCCGCGAATTTCCCTTTTTGCACGATTGAGCCCAATGTAGGTGACGTCGCAGTGCCCGATGCGCGGCTCGACAAGCTCGCGGCGATTGCGAGTTCAAAGCAGATTATCCCGACGCGGATGACCTTTGTCGATATTGCGGGCCTCGTCAAAGGGGCGTCAAAAGGGGAGGGGTTGGGCAATCAGTTCCTCGCAAATATCCGTGAATGCGACGCCATCGCCCATGTGCTGCGCTGCTTTGAGGATGACGACATCACCCATGTCGATGGCCGCGTCGACCCGGTCGAAGACGCCGATGTGATCGAGACGGAGCTGATGTTGGCAGATCTGGAAAGCATCGAAAAGCGCCTGCAGAACATCGTCCGCAAGGTGCGTGGAGGCGACAAGGATGCGATCCAGCAGGAGCGCCTGATGAACATGGCCAAGGAGGCCCTGGAGAATGGCAAGCCCGCCCGGACGGTCGATGTGGATGCCGAGGATGCGAAGGCCTGGCGCATGCTGCAGCTTTTGACGACCAAGCCTGTGCTTTATGTCTGCAATGTTGAGGAAGACAGTGCGGGCACCGGTAATAGCCAATCCGGGCGAGTCGCCGAAATGGCGGCGGCGCAAGGCAACAGCCATGTGGTGATCTCGGCTCGGATCGAGGAAGAGATCAGCCAGCTTGATCCTGACGAGGCCGAGATGTTTCTGGGCGAAATGGGCCTGGAAGAGCCGGGGCTCGACCGGTTGATCCGTGCGGGCTACGACCTCTTACATCTGCAAACCTACTTTACCGTCGGCCCGAAAGAAGCGCGCGCCTGGACGATCAAGGAAGGCACCTCCGCCCCTCAAGCCGCCGGTGTGATCCACGGCGACTTCGAGCGCGGGTTTATCCGGGCGGAGACCATCGGCTACGACGATTTTGTCACGTTAGGCGGCGAACAGGCGGCGAAAGAAGCGGGCAAGATGCGCGCCGAGGGTAAAGGCTATATCGTCAAAGATGGCGATGTGATGCACTTTCTTTTTAACACGTAGGGTGAGTGCAGACGCGGCCTAAGCTGGTTCCGGCAGCATTTCTTCCCAATGCTCGCCCATCGCGACGATGCAGGATGTGCCGTTCGCGTAGTTCTGTACAATCGTCCAATCACCGTTGCGTGGGACGATCCAGATTTCGATCAGGGCTTCGGGGCCGCGGATGCCACGGGCCTGTTGGGTGGCACCGACCACATGTTCCAACTGGTGTTGTAGCCGCGAGGTATCATCGCAGATGACCTCGGTCAGACGCGCCTGCGCGGCTGTTGCAAGCGCAAGGCAAACCCCGGATATCAGGGCGATTCTTGTTATCATGACTGCACGCCTTTTCCTCATTCAGAAAACTGTAACAGATTTATGACAACACGCCTATGCCAAAGACGTGAATACTCTGTTCCCCTTGCGGCATCTTTTCGGACCTGCGGCATTTATGGCCAAAGTGCAGCACTTGAGCCCGAATAAGGGGCTTGGGGCCGATGAAGATATTCCGAGGCGTGCTATCCAGCTAAGACAGAGCGTGGGGGTGCCATATCGAAGGATATTTCATGCGATATCTGCACAAAACCGCGCTTTGCGCCGCGGCCCTTGTCCTCGCGGCTTGCGATGTTTCGGGCCTCAGCACGCAAGCCTATCCCGGGCGCATGCAATATCAGTTCCTGAGCGCGGATCGCGAGATGGTCCACACTTATGCCTGCGTGCCCAGCGAGACCGAGCAGCGCACGAAAAACCGTGCGGCGCAGGCCCATCGCTATGTTGATGAGGCCATCAGGTCCGCGAAAACGCGTTTTGCGCCACAGGCCGGGTTTGGCGGCGGATTAGGCGCACGGGCCGAGTTGAACGCCGAAATCTCGCGGATTTCACAGCAGGCCGAAGCTGAATATCGCTGCATCATGCTGAACCGCAAAAACGCCTAATCCTGATCCTTGCGCAGCCGCTTGGCGATCTTCGCGGCGCGCGCATGCGGCAGGGTCGGGGCCGCCTCACGCATCTTTTGCACCTGCGCCTCCGCCCCCGCGATCAGTCCAGGGATATGCGCGGCCTCTGGCATGTTTTTCCAGTATTTCTTGGGCATCTCGGACGTCATCGCCTGCACCTTCAGTCTGGCGGGATTGAAGATGTTGCAGAAATAGGTGCCCCACAGCGCCTCGGCCCCATCTTCGGGCAAATCCGGTTTGGGCTGGCCGGGATGGAATGACAGATGCCCGTCAACAAATTGCGCGGTGACGTCAGGCGTGGCGATCATCCAATCCATATCGGCAAAGCGTCGGGCGAAGAACGGCGCTGTTGGCTCGACCGTGTGATGCGTGGGCTCAAACCACGCGGCAAAGCTGCGCCGTTCGCCGCCCTGACGCAGATCGCGAAACCGCACGAACGCCTTCATCTTGTGCTGGCAGCGATGCACCGCCTTTTCCATCTGGCGCAGCTTGGCCAGGCCTGGATCAGCGCGGTCCTGCATCAACCCCGGCTCATGCCGCAGCCGCCAAAGGAGCGCATAGGCGCGGCCAAAACGCTGGGGGGCCTTGTGCCAGATCACCGTATTGGCCATTGCGACAAAGCTTTGCGGTGCCTTGATCCGGCGCGTCACTGGCGGCAGCGGCGTTGCCGTCGCGAAAAGCGCGCCCATCTCGCCACCATAATCCCACAGGATATCGTCGGGCGAGATGCCCGCGCCGATCAGCCTTTTGGCAGCATCGCGCCAGGCGATATCGGTGCCGATGCGGGGCAGGGGGACGGTATACATGGTCAAAACAGGCTCAGTTGTTTGGGCGGCGGGGCGAATTGTGCGCGTAAATGGGCGCTGTCGGTCAGGGCGCCGGGGCTCCAATCCCGTGCTGTGATAAAGGCGCGGGCCTTCTTGAGTGACGCGCCGAGGCGCAGAAGGTCCGTATAGCGCAAGCTGCGGTGCCGCCGCGTGCTGAGGATCCGCCCGACGCTGCGCGTGCCAAATCCGGGGACGCGCAACAGCATCTCTTTGCTGGCTTTATTCACATCCACCGGAAAGAGCGCGCGGTTCTGCAAGGCCCAGGCGAGTTTCGGGTCCATTTCCAGATCAAGGTTCCCATCCGGGCGCGCCGCGGTAATCTCATCCACGCCAAACCCGTAGAACCGCAGCAGCCAATCCGCCTGATAGAGCCTGTGTTCACGTACCAGCGGCGGCTTGATCAGCGGTAATTTGATCGTTGCATCCGGGATCGGCGAAAAGGCTGAATAATAGACCCGCCGCAGTTTATAATCGCCGTAAAGCCGTGTCGAGTGCTGCAGGATCGTGGCATCCGTCGCCCCATCGGCCCCAACGATCATCTGCGTCGATTGCCCGGCCGGGGCGAAGCGTTTGGGACGCTTGCCCCGGTAACTCCGTTCAGTCGTGGCCGCCTGATGTGATGTCACATCCCCCATCGCCTTGCGGATGGTCGCGGGATTCTTTTCGGGCGCATAGGCCCGCACGCTTTGATCGGTGGGCAGTTCGACATTGATCGACAGCCGGTCTGCGTAAAGCCCAGCCTCAGCGATCAGTTCCGGTGCCGCGTCGGGGATCGTTTTGAGGTGGATATAACCGCGAAAATGCTCTTCCTCGCGCAGCCGCTTGGCGATGCGCAGCATGTCCGCCATGGTCGCATCGGGCGAGCGGATGATGCCGGAGGACAGAAACAACCCTTCGATATAATTGCGCCGGTAGAATTCGATTGTCAGCGTGATGACCTCATCAACGCTGAACCGCGCGCGCGGTACATTCGACGACACCCGGTTGACGCAATAGGCGCAATCATAGATGCAAAAATTGGTCATCAAGATCTTCAAAAGGCTGATGCAACGCCCGTCCGGCGTATAGGCGTGACAAATGCCCGACCCTTCGGTGGAGCCTAGCCCTTTCCCATCGCGACTGTCACGCCGCGCCGTCCCGCTCGACGCGCAAGAAGCGTCATAGCGGGCCGCATCGCTGAGGATGGCGAGCTTTTGGGATAAATCGAGACGGGCCATATGTTCATGTTATGTTCTCTTGCGGTCACCCGCAAGCATGAAGGCCCTTCACTTGTGCACATCCTCAGCGGCATGTTGCCACCGCCCGCTGCTTGTCATGCTTCCCTCCGCGGCGTAAGGACAGGTGTTAAATAGGTAAGGGCAGGCAAATGGGTCTCAGGGCAACATTGCGTAAACAATGTCGGCGGTTTGGCTGGCGTATCCCTAACTGGGCGCTTGACGAATACACTGCCCCGATGCGCCGGATGGCGCGGCTTTTGTCAAAAAACGACGTCATCATCGATCTGGGTGCTCATATCGGCAACGCCTCCATCGAATTCTCGCACTACGCGAGAGAGGTTTATGCCTTTGAGCCCAACAATACCGTTTTTGCTGAACTGACGGCCCGCACTAAGCCTTACCGCAATATCCGCCTTTTCAACAATGCCGTGTCAGACAAAGCTGATCAGATGGACCTTTACTTTGAAGAAGGAAAGCCGGATCGCTTTTATGAAGGCTCAACCATCATCAGCGGCAAGTCTAATGTCACTTATGCGAACCATCATGTTGTGGAGGTGATGGGAATTGTCGATGTGCTCGACATGATCAAGGGCGACAGCATTGTCATCAAGATGGACATCGAAGGCGCAGAATATCTGGTGCTCGATGCGATCCTGACCTCATCACATTTGGATCGGATTAAGAAGATCTATGTGGAATGCCACGCGGACCGGATTGAAGGCTTGGCAGAGGCCAAGGAAAAAACTCTAGCCGCGGCGGCAGCCGCAGGTTTCAGCGAAAAACTGGACTTCACCTGGCCATGATCAAGTTATGCATTGCAACCGGGCATTTCTACCAACCCCAGGAAACACAGATTAACTTTCATATTCAGAACCTCTTTGGAGGCGCGTCGGCCATCTTGTGCGAAAATCCATTTCACGATGACCCGTTCGGCAAGCCTTACATGGCCTGGATGCCGCCAAAACCGACCAACCCGACCTTGTCCGAGAAACTGACACAGTTGCGTCAGAAGGTGCACAATCTGCGCACTTATCGCACCGCCCGCGTTCCGCATGGCGCGGGCCGCAACAAAGTCGAAGCATTCTTGCGCAACAACCAGATCGATGTGGTTCTGGGCGAGTTTGGAAACACATCAATGCGGGTGGCACCTGTGGTGCATGCGATGGGGATCCCGATGTTTTCCTATTTTCGCGGGGCCGACGCATCATCGCAGCTGCAGGTGCCCTTCCGGGCCGCCGCTTATGGCCGGATGATGGGCCAGCTTGATGGCGTCTTTGCCGTTGCACAGTTCCTGTTTGATGAGCTTGCTGCGCGGGGCGTTAAGCACCCCAACAGCCATGTGGTGCCAAGTGGTGTGAATACCGATCTGTTCCTGCCTGGTGACAAACGGCCCACCAGCTTTCTTGCCGTAGGACGGTTTGTTGAAAAAAAACGCCCCGATATCACCGTGACAGCTTTCTGCAAGGCAGCCCAGGATAACCCTACAGCGCGGCTTGAGATGATTGGGGATGGTCCGTTGCTTGAACAGTGTCAGGCGCTTGCGAAAAGCCACGGTATGTCCGACCGTGTCATCTTTCACGGCGCCAAACCTCATGCTTTCGTGCGCGAAAAACTCGCCGAAACCGAGATTTTCTTACAGCATTCGGTGGTCGCCAAGAACAAAAACACCGAAGGCCTGCCCACGGCCATTCAAGAGGCGATGTCGGCAGGTATGATGATCATCTCAACCCGCCATGCAGGCATTCCCGAGGCGGTGATCGAGGGCGAAAATGGCTTTCTGGTCGATGAACATGATGCCGACGGTTTCCTGAGCTGCATTCGCAAGGCGCTTGGAAGCCCGGATCAAACCCCGGTCATCGGCGCCCGTAACCGCGTAAAGGCGCAGGAAAGCTATGATAATCGCAAACTGATCAAAAAGGTCGAGCGCGAGATCACAGCTGTTGTCGAAAGACGTAGGGCCGTTGCAACTACGCCTTAGCGAATGTCTTTGTCATGAAGTCCTGCGTTGCGAGGTCCGGTGGGCCCGCACGCGCACTGTGGCCCTTGCGCGGGCCTTTCCACGATGTGCTGATCCCGCGACAATGATAGAATCGGAATGATCCCCTCGGGCGGAAGATGCGGCGATTGACGTTTTCAAGACTGTGTACCGACCAGCCCATCCGGCCAAAGAAACTGTCAGGGACGATACAGTACTTGTCTGCGCATGGATGGTTGGTCTCGTCGCCCAGAACATGGTCCGCATGGCGCAAAAGGCCGTCTTTTTCTGCAGCAAAGCGCCAGGATCCCCCAATGGGTCGGTACTTGGTGAATGAGCGCGCAGTGGCATCAAAGATGCTGTGCCCTTCGGGCGCTGTGACCAATTCATCAACATCGCACAGCAGAACTGCTCGCGCTTGTTCGAAGAACCGATCCCGCACAAGGTTTAGACAGGCGGTCTGCAGGAACTTCGCAAAGCCAACACCGCTCACGCTTTTTGGCGCGGGGCCATGGCGCAGTGGGACATCAAGCACATCGGCCACCACAATGCCCGGCACGTCCGATATGGCTTGGGCCAGCGTCGCGGAATCGTATTCTGTGCTGCCATTATTTGCGATCAGGACGGCGTCGGCACCATGATTGCGCTGATGAGCCAGCACCCAATCCCTAATCCAAATCAGGTCATCATTCCGCACCATCGTGTAAATCACATTCTTTCCCGCAAACCGACCTGCTGCGGCATCGTGCACCGGCAGGTCAAGCGCCCCACCCGGCGTCTCCAATTGAAAAGGCAGACCTGTTGGTTCAGCCTTAAAATCCAGGCGGTCAAAGCGGATATACTTGCTGCGTTTTGGGGCAATGTTCTTTGTGCCCAGTCGAAATGTGCAACGCTGCAGGACCGTTTCAAAGTTGAACATCTTGGGCAGATAGAGCGACAGAAGCCGCCGTTCCGGTCGCCAAACGCTGTCATAGATCAATGTGTCCGTATCGTAGCGCTCCCAGAATGCCGGATCATGGATTGTGGAGCCTGGCGGTGCTGCCCGAGTACCAAAGGTGGGTGCCGGGGCCTTGACCGTTCCCAGCCTGTGAATTTGCGAGATCATTCGGGATTGCGCTGCAGAGCCGTCTGGCGCGGCAGCAACCGGCCTTTCCACGCAAGCCATGCTGCGCGCCGAAAATAATTCGCGGCCTTTAACCGGTAATGGGGCAGGCGTTGGTACCACTTGAACTTCCCAACCAACGCAAAGTTCGCGCCTGTGATCGAACTGATATTGCCGTCGTCGACATGGCTGGAAAACGGTTCTAACCCAAACTGCCGGAAGTCATGTTTGAAGAACCGGTTGAGCTCATGATCAAAGGCGCGCGTCTGCGGCCAAAGATTTGGCAGGATCCGCTGCGCCACATCCTTTTTTAGAAGATAGGTCGCGTTGCCGGTGAACGGGCCAATATAGGCATTTAGTGTGTAGCGCCCCAAACGCCCTTGGCTCACCGGCAATTTGGCGCGGACGCAATTGAACCGCAGCGTGTCCCAATGGGCAGCGCCCGCCAAAGCGATATCGAGGCTGTCTAGAAAATCATCATGAAAAATCACGTCATCTTCGAGGATCAGCGCGACTTCACGGTCCGAGGCGACGAAGGCCTCCCAAACAGCGATATGGCTGGCATAGCATCCCATCTTTCCGGGCAGGATCGGGCTGCCCATGTTGCGTGCATAAGCCGCGGCATCGGCGCGTTTGGTCAACGCATCTACATGGTCTTTGCCGTAAATGGCCGGAAAACGCATGTAGGTCAGGCCCATCGCGTCAAGCTGGCGTTCCATGTTTGCACGTCGGTCGGCGTCCCGATCAAGGTTGATCAGCCAGATGCCCACATCGGCACGTGTCAGTGGCTTAGCCATTCAGATCGGCCCAACGCAATTGCGTGTTGCGTGTCACCGCACGGGTCAGTGTTTTACCGACGACCTTGTCGAAATCGTATCCTGCAATTTCTCCCGAACCGGGGCGTCGCGCCCAGATATCGGCCTCTGTGATCACATGACCTGCGGCCAGGTCGCGATCCGCCACGACCGAGGCGCGCGCAAAGCGATAGACGTCTTCCTCGGCGCTTGTCCGCTCTTTCGGGTTATTGAGCGCGATGTGGATTTCCCGCGACCGGTCGATCAGATGCCGCAACTCTGCCGGGTCCATCGAATTGATGATATCAGGCCCCTTGCGATAGCGGGTGTCTGTGTAGTGGCGCTCCAGAATACATGCCCCTAAGGCGACCGAGGCGAGCGCCATTTCCGGCCCAATCGAATGATCCGAGAAGCCGACCACCGCCTTGGGAAATGCCTTTTGCAGATCCGTTACCCCCTGCAGCGAGACAATTTCAGGCGGAGAGGGATAAAGGTTCGTGCATTCCAGGAGCGCATAGTCGATGCCCGCGCGATCCAGGATATCAACCGAGGCGCGGATCGTCTCAATGCTCTGCATCCCTGTCGACATGAGCACCGGTTTGCCCATGCGCGCGATATGCCGGATAAGCGGCAGGTTATCCGCTTCGCCCGATCCGATCTTGAAGGCGGGTACATCAAGGCTTTGCAAGAAATCGGTCGCGGCCCGGCTGAAGGGCGTCGAGATCCAGATCATGCCGAGGCTTTCGGTATAGCGCTTAAGCTCTGCCTCTTCTTCCGATGAAAGGGCACAGGCCGCCATCACATCCCAGATCGAAACATCGGCATTGGGAGGGAAGATCGATTTGGCCTCATCGGTCATTTCATCTTCAAGGATATGCGTCTGGTGCTTGATCATCTCGCAACCCGCGCCGGCGGCAAGGCGCACCATCTCTTTTGCGACATCCAGATCACCGCCATGATTGATGCCGATCTCGGCGATTACGAGCGGCGGATGTGCGGGTCCGATCTGACGACCAGCAATCTCCATGAGGTGGCTCCTTGCGACGCTATTCTGTCCGTTGTGTAGGGCCTTTGCGGGGGCAGGGCAATTGCGCGCCATTGCAATGCGGTCTGGCTTGGTCCAAGTGGATGGAAAAGTTACCTGATTGGCGCCTGTCATGATCCGCAAGATATTCGACCGACTTGAGCGCAAAGAACGCAAGTTCCGCCAGTCTTTTGGTCACGACATCACTAATCCGCGTGAAAGACGCCGATCTCAGCTCCATCTGAACTGGCTTGATCATGGGATTCTGCGCACCTTCTGGCACAATTTTGAAGAATTCGCGCCCGGAGCCTATCGGTCAAACCATCCAAATCACACTCGTTTCGTGAAATATGCCGATATGGGCATCAAAACCGTGCTGAATCTCCGCGGCAAGGCCCGGCAGCCGCACTACCTTTTTGAGGTTGAGAGTTGCGAGAAGCTGGGACTGACCCTGATCAACAGCCAGATGGCCGCACGCCGCGCCCCGACAATCCGGGAACTGACCCATCTGCTTGATGTCTTGGACCGGATTGAACGCCCGTTCCTGATGCATTGCAAATCGGGTGCGGACCGGACCGGACTTGCTGCGGCCTTGTTTCTGATGCTCAAGGAAGATGTCCCGCTTGAGGAGGCGCAAAAACAGCTCAGCTTTCGGTATTTGCATATCCGACGGACAAAGACTGGTATCCTTGACCACTTCCTTGACGTCTATGCCACACGAAATGCTGCAAGCCCTATTCGCGTTGATGACTGGATCAGGACAGAATACGCCCCCGACGAGTTGACCCAAAGCTTTGCCAGAAAACGTGCGGCGCTGAGGCTTTGGCAAGGTTGGCGCTAGCCAAAGATATTTCGCGATAGCTATTGCGCATCGCCACCGCGAAGGCCGTCATCAATCTGCTTGCCTAGAAGGTATTCAATCACGTCCCAGTCAAAGGGGCTGTCGACATCCAGGCTGCGTTCGTTGGGTACGATCAGCGGGATCACATGGCCTTCGAACAGCCGCGACGCGCGGCGCAGATATGCAGGTTTGACCACATAGACAAGGCCCACGTGGTCATAGACCATCGGGGCCTGCTGGCGTGCGACGACGCTTTGCGGCAGGGGTTTTGAGACCTGCAGGCCCCCATCCCCATCCATCTCAAGCATGTTGAAATACGGGTTCTTGCGACTTTCGCAGCACGACATCACCATATCCGGCTGTTGGGCGGCAAAAAGATCAAGGCCCGCCTCGATATCCTGGGGCAGTCGCAGTGGCGATGTGCAGTCGAGATCAAGGAATGCATCCGCAAGGCCGGTCTGCTTTTCCACTTCACCCAAGGCGTGTTGCCATACATCCCATTTTGCCGCCGTGTCTGTAGCCAAGGCCGCCGGGCGCAATCCGATATCCAGGCAGCCGCGCCGGATCGCATGGGCATACATTTCTTCGGAATCGGTCGAAACGACAACATGATCGACGCGGTCACAGGCGAAGAGCTGATCAAGCGACCAGTCGATCAGGTGTTTGCCATGCAGTATCCGAAAGTTCTTGTTCGGCACACCTTTGCTGCCCGCCCGTGCACCGATATGTCCGATGATCATTCCAGCCTCCTGATTTTGGTGACAGATGTGGCGGAGGTGGTGGCAGCGGTCAATGCAGTGTCTTGCATCGAATTGCGCCAAATTGCCATGAAATGGTCTTAAAGCTTCCGCTGCGTCGTGTCCGACCCCGACGCGGAAAGCTGTTTTGGCGCAGTTTACCAAGAACCACCAATACGGAAACAAATTGGACCCTTTACCCCAATTGGATCATCTTTTCGCCAAATTGGACACATAGCCATCTCGCCATCGATTGGCACTCGAAGGGAAGCGAGGGCCAACACTTTTATAGGGTTACGATTTATGAAGACACTTCGACAACGAATGACTCTGGCTGCATGCCTTGCCACCACCCCATTGGCGGCCCTTGCAGATCAGGTCACGATCTCAAGCAAAGACGGAGCAGTCTCGATCAGAGGTGAACTTGTTTCATTTGATGACGAGATCTTCGTGCTGGACACCGATATCGGCCAGTTGCGTCTGTCGCGCTCTGCGACCGATTGCACCGGCGCGGCCTGTCCCGTTCTGACCACCAATCTCGACATGGCTGTTGCCGTGAATGAGCCGAAGACGGCCAGTCTCTTGCAGGCGATGGTCAATGGGTTTGCTGCCTCGCGGGATCTGACTGGCCTCTCGGTGCCGGGCAGCAACGGGGTTGTGGAACGCATTGATCTGCAAAACTTTCAGACCAACAGCACCGCTGGCTCTGTCGATGTGAACCTTGAGCCGACGAATGCCGCTTTCTCACAATTGGTGGGCCAGCAGGTTGACCTGACCATCACCAAGGTTGCCGTTCCCGCAGCGATTGCGGAAAACGTGGTTGCCTCTGGCGGCACCGATCTGCGTGATCTCAGCCGCGAGCGTGTTATCGCACTTGATGCGATTGTGCCGATTGTGCACCCGAATAACCCGATCCGCTCCGTCTCGCTTGAAGAGCTTGCGCTGATCGCCTCGGGCCGGATCCGCAACTGGTCCGAACTTGGTGGTGACGATCTGCCTATTCAGATGCTGCTGCCTGCTGAAGGATCCTCACTCGATCAGGCCTTTACTGAACTGGTGCTTGATCCCAACCGGGTGCGTCTGCGCCGCTCGGCCGAGCGTGCGGAAAGCGAAAGCGCTGCTGCCGCCGCCGTGGCCGCCGATGAAGGTGCGATCACCGTGACCAGCCTGTCCGAGGCAACCGTCGGCGAGGTGCTCCCCATTCGTCAGACTTGCGGTCCTTTGGCTTACGCAACCGATTTCGCCATCAAGGCAGAGGAATACCCGCTCAGCCGCCGTGTCTTTGCCTATACCGGCGATGCAGTGCAATCCTCGACCGGCAATGACTTTGTCGAATTCCTTACCTCGCCTGAGGCACAACCACTGATTGCCAATGCCGGCTATGTCGACCAAGTCGTGATCAGCGAGCCGATCAGCCTGCAAGGGACACGCATGACTTCGGCGATCCTGTCGGCAAGCACCGCTGCGACGCTCGGCCTCGTGCAGAACTTTTCGCGCGATCTGGCTACGGCTGACCGTCTGTCAACGACCTTCCGTTTCACATCCGGTTCGGCGCGCCTTGACAACAAATCGCTCGAAGACGTTCAGCGTATGGTGGACTTTCTGAACAGCGCCGAGGCGCGCAATCGCGACATCCTGATCATCGGCTTTACGGATGATGTTGGGCGTTTCGACCTCAACGAACGTTTGGCTTTGCTGCGTGCAACTTCAGTCCGCGATGCCCTTGCTGCCGCTATCGGCGGTGACGTGCTCGTCGGTCGGATGTCAGTGTCTTCCTATGGACCGCTTGCACCTGTGGGTTGTAACGAAACAGCAGATGGACGTGAGAGTAACCGCCGCGTTGAAATCTGGCTGCGTTAAGCGGCCGTTAAGCCAGCGTCACGAAATTGAACAAAGCCCCGCGCGATGGATGCGCCACCCCGGGGCAGCAAGTGAAGGAACACTTGATATGAAACGCAGAACGTTACTTGGCACCGGTTTGGGTGCCATGGTGGTGGCAGGGGCCCCGGCGCGCGCGCAAAGCGCTGTGGCCCTGTCGCTGATCACCGACCGCCCGGCATTGGCTCAGGCCCTCGCAGATCGCGTGGCCCGGACCTCTGGCGGCGCTGTCCAAATCACCGTCCAGTCCAGCCCGTCTTCCGATGCGGCAGGCTTTCTTGCCGCAGTCGCTGCGGGTGATGCCGACATGTATTTCTCGGCTGAAGAGGCGTTTATCGAAACGAATGCCGCCTTTGGTATCTTTTCGTCCATGCCCGGCGGGATGAGCCCCAGCGAGCTTGAATCCTGGGTACAAGTCGCCGACGGCCGCTTCATGTGGGACATTCTAGGCGAGGAATACGGCGTCAAATGCTTCATGGCAGGCGATGATGGCCCGATGCCGATCTGGTCCAAGGCTCCGATCTCGGGATTGGGTGATCTGACCTCTGGCCGTGTCGGCTCTGTCGGGTTGGGGGCGAATGTGATGCGCGCGCTTGGCGCATCCGACGTGACCGATATCCGCGCTAGCGGTGTCGATCTCGCTTCGTTTGACGCGTTCGAAGGTCTGAACGTGGCCCAAATGGCCGAGGCCGGTTTACTGGGCACGTTTCCTTACATGACCACGCCCAATGCCGGACGCCCGGCTTCCGCGCTGTCTGTCGGTTTCAACCTCGACACGTGGAACGGTCTATCACCCGAAAACCAGATGCTGATCGAACGCTGCATCATGGCAGAACATGGAAACAACCGTGCGAAAGCAATGCATGACAGCGCGCTTGCCCTGCAGGCTGCAGGCGGTGCGGTCACAGCGCAGGCCATGCCGCAGGATATCTGGGATGCGCAGATCTCGGCATCGAACACGACGATGCTCGACATCATCGAAACCGGCGATCTGGGTGCCGATATCGGCGACGCCTATCTCTTCTTCATTGGCGACGTCGCTGGCTGGAGCGAGATTGGCGAGGCCGCATTCTTCCTTGGCCGCCAGGGGGTGTTGACGCAATGACTTCTGAGATGAAAGAGACACCGATGGTGCAACCGCAATCCAAAACCCTGTCGCGTCGCCGCGCCCTTCTGGGCGGTGGTGCAGCGCTGACCGGTGCTGCAGCCTTGGCCACACCGGCCATCGCACAAGGCGCGCCGCGCACAATTCGCATGGCAACATCCTGGCCCGCCGGTCTGGGTGGCCTGGCTGACAGTGCCGCGCGCGTGGCCGAGGGTATCAACGCGGCTAGCAATGGCCGTCTGAATGTTGAGATCTACTGGGCGGGCTCGCTGGTCCCACCTTTGGCTGTGCATGACGCTGCCAGCGCGGGTGAGATCGAGATGTATCACTCGGTTGATTACTACTTCCAGGCCAAGCATCGTGGCTTCAATTTCTTCACCACCGTGCCGCTTGGCCTAACGGCCGTGGAGCAGGCGGCTTGGCTGAAATACGGTGGCGGGCAAGAGCTGTGGGATGAGTTGAACGCTGTGTACGGTGTGAAGGCCATGCCAATCGGTGGGACGGGCGTGCAGATGGGCGGCTGGTTCAACAAGGAAATCAAGAGCGTTGCCGATTTTGAGGGTCTGACAATGCGGATGCCCGGCCTTGGCGGTCAGGTGATCGCACGGATGGGCGCAAACGCGGTTGTCCTGCCCGGCGGTGGCATCGTTGAGGCGCTTTTCGAGGGCACCATCGACGCAACCGAATGGGTCGGCCCCTACAACGATCTGCAATTCGGCTTCCAGAAGCTCTTGTCAACTTACATCTATCCCGGTTTTCACGAGCCCGGCACGACAGCCTCATTGGGGATGAACCTCGATTTCTGGAACAGCCTGTCGGATGTTGATCGCGCAGTCATCCAGACGATCAGTGATGCTGAGGTCACGGCCCATACCGCCGACTATTACGGCAACAATGGTCTGGCGCTGGTGCAGTTGCTGGCGGAAAACGGGGTGCAGCCCACACGTCTGCCAGAGGATGTCTGGAACGAACTGGCCCGCGTTTCGTTCGAAGTCGCTGCGAGCGTCGCCGAAGACGATGATATGGGGCGGCGCATTTTCGAAAGCTATGATGCCTACCGCACCCTGATCGGCTCTGCCGGTCCGATCAGCCAGTCCGAATATCTTGCCAAGCGTGGGGCGCAGGACCTGTTCGCCGAAGTGTAACGGATTGACCTGATTACAACTTTTTGCCGAGGCCCTTCCATTGGAAGGGCCTTTGGTTTTGCGCGCTGTCGCTGACGATCTGGTCGATCTTTGCGGCACGCGTTGCCGGGCGTTTCGCATTCAAAAGAATCTCAAGCGCGCCACGCTTGACCGAACGTGGAAACGCCTCCCAATTCTCGCGCGCGCCGGTTTGGGTGGCAAAGGCTGCTGCTAAGTCCGGCGGGATCACCAGACTCTCTACATCATCCAAAGCGCTCCACGATCCATCCGCTTTGGCCGCTTCGACAGCAGCCAGCCCTGCCGGATGCATCAGACCTTCCGCCGTCAGGCGTGCAGCTTTGTCCCTGTTGACCCGGCTCCAATTGGATCCGCGCTTGCGCGGGCTGATATAGAGCATCGTGCGCTGATCATCCTTGGCCCGCGGCAGGCTATCTACCCAGCCAAAGCACAGGCACGTATCAACAATTTCAGCGACCGGGATGTAGCCCGCTGGCGCGCCCTTCTTCATTGTCACCAGCCAGACACCTTTCGCCCGCCGATGATTGGCGACCAGCCAATCACGCAGGGCGCCTACGCTCTGAACCGAAACTTCGGGTGCATCCACATGCGGGCGTCTGGCCACAGGGAATCTCCATCAGGTCATTCTGCCCGTACTTTAGCCCGAAGCCTCCGGGCTACCAGTCTAACCTAGGCGCTTGCCAATCTGGCCGACATCTTGGGGAGAAGGTCGACGATCCTATCTTCATCGAACTCTACCTTGGGATACTTGGTGCGCGGGAGGATCAGCGGCTTCCCGGCTCTGCAAAGATACGCGTTCTCGAAGGCGGACTGCAAACTGCCACCTGCGGCGAAGTTGGCGCCGTCCGCGTCGCGGGGATCAAACATGTCCGGTGAAGTCATGATCGTCTCGAAAGTCGTCCGACCTCGCAGGATCATCCAGCCTCGGAAATCTTCGAACGCATCATCCGAGCAGCCGTCCTCCAACAAATACGCGAGCCCCCAGATGTCGGCTCGGTAGGCCGCAACAAGATAAGACTGCATCATCTTGCCCGCATCGCGAATGGCTTTGCCGGTGTAGCCTAAGAACTCATCCTCGATCTTCAGGGCCGTCTCGACCTCGGAGTCGCATTGCGCGCGCGCCATGATCTCCCAAAACAGGTCTTCCGACATCGGCGTCTTGTCGGGTGGCGGCAGCTTAGGCTTTTTCTCGGTTCGTAATTCTTCTTTCCACAGCGCGATTTGGGCGCTGTGCTGATCGGCCACGCCGTAATGCGCCGCCCAGTGTTCGAACGCCTCTACCGCGTCTTGGGCTATCTGCTTTTTCGTGGCAAAATCTTTGACCATATCGCGTTGACCCCAATCCGGCACAGACCGAGGGGAGCACTTTTCCTGCTGCGCCTGAGACATTCCATCATATCGGTCCACAGCCTTTTTCACTCCGAGAAAATAGCGGAACACGTCAATATCGGTCGCCACACCGGCCCGCCAGATCTGCGCCGCACTCTTTTCATGCCCAGCGTCGGCCAGCATGTCGACTATCTTTCTGTAGGTTTCCGACAACCCAGCGGTGCAGATGTTGGACATGATGTCTCTTGCAACCAGATGGGCGCTATTGTTGGCGAGATGTTGCTGCGTCACCCAAATAAACAGATTCGGGCTTAGGTCGAAAATCGGTCCTTGTGTTAACTCGGGCGGCGTATCCGCATCGCCGGAATCTCTCTTTTGCGATAACAGCACAAAGCAATGTTGCTGGTCCTCAAACAAGCCTTTGTATTCGATATCGAGAAGATCAGTAATTGCGGTTGAGAGCATGCGTAAACGTCCCGTTGAAACGCCATTTTTGATACTGACCAAACCTGTCAAAACTATGTCTTGTGGGTCGGGCATGCTCCAAAGCCGCCATTGGTACGGTTCATGACAACGTCATTCACGACAGTGCATCATCCGTTATCCCAAGAAAGGTTCGGTGATGGCCATGATGCGTATCTTGAACGGAGCTGCCCAGGGTCATGACCGTTGCAACTATCCCATGTCATCTCCCTGCCGTCCTAGCAAGGCTGCCAGACGCGTGCGTCCGCGATTGACTCGGCTTTTGATCGTGCCGATGGAGACACCGCATGTCTGCGCCGCATCCTCATATGACAGACCGCTCGCCCCTATCAGAACAAGCGCTTCGCGCTGTTCGACTGGCAGCATGCCTAACGCGCGCTCAAAATCGATCATGGCGATATAGGTATCGCCGCCCGGATGGCCGACCAGCTCTTCCGCCAACGGTTCAACCGGCACGATCTTTGCCCCTTTGGTCTTGCGCAGGTTGGTGTAATGCGTGTTGCGCAGAATGGTGAACAGCCATGCCCGCAGATTGGTGCCGGGTCTGAATGTGTGAAAGCCCCTCCACGCTTTCTCAATCGTGTCCTGAACCAAATCATCAGCCGAGACGGCATTGCGCGTCAGGCTGCGTGCAAAAGCGCGCATTTCGCCCAAGTGGGTGATGATGTCTTCGCGGGGGTCAGACGCCCGAAGGGCTGACTTCAACCCTCATGCTCCAGTTCTTTTTCCTCGGCGCGCAAACGGGCAAAGAGCGCGTGAAAGCGGGCCGTGACGCCCTGTTTGACAATTGCCTGATAGTAGCGCCGGATATCGTCGTCGGTCGCGTCATCCGTGCGGGTGCCTGTATCGTGCCTTCTGGCCATCTGGGTCTCCTGTCGGGTTTTTTGTTTACCCCACTTGCGCCCGATATGACGTCAGCATCCTTAATGAAGCGTTAATCGGTTAATCACGCGTCCCGGCAAAGCGCTCTGACCAAGCGGATCGTTGCTCATCGGTGATCTTATCGAACTGGTTGTCTGGGACGTTAAAGGCATGCGCCGCAGGCAATGCTGCGAGTGCCGCCGCCACGTCGGTGGGCCAGCGATCATCCTCCGTCTGCATCGCAGCCAGCATTGCGGCCGAGGCATCAGGGATAAACGGCGCTGACAGGACTGCGTAGATGCGGATCAGGTTCAACCCCAGCCGCACCTGCATCGCCGCCGTGTCCGGGTCGGTCTTGAAGGTCGTCCAGGGCGCGCTGGCCTGCAGATATTCGTTACCCAACACCCAGATGGCCCGCAGCTCTGCCGCCGCCTTGCGCACCTCAATCGCATCCATGAGACCTTCATAAGCGCGGATGCGTTTGGTCAGATCGGCGATCAGCTGCTCTTCAGCCGGGCCATGGGCGCCACCCGCTGGCACGGCCTCACCGAACTTCGAGCGGCAAAACTTAGTGATCCGGCTTACAAAGTTGCCAAGCACATCGGCGAGGTCCTTGTTCACATCCGTCTGGAAGTTTTCCCAGGTAAATTCCGCATCTGACGACTCAGGCGCATGCGATAAAAGCCACCAACGCCAATAGTCTGCGGGCAGAATCTCAAGCGCTTGATCCATGAAGACGCCCCGCCCGCGCGACGTGCTGAACTGGCCGCCATCGTAGTTGAGGTAGTTGAACGACTTGATGTAATCGACCAGCTTCCACGGCTCCTGCGACCCCAGAATGGTCGCCGGGAAGCTGAGCGTGTGGAAGGGCACGTTATCCTTGCCCATAAACTGTGTATAGGTGACGTCATCAGCCCCCTTATCGGTGCGCCACCAGCGCTCCCAATCGTCACCCTTGCCCGCATCCTGCCATTCCTGCGCACAGGCGATGTATTCGATAGGCGCATCGAACCAGACATAGAACACCTTGTCTTCCATGCCCGGCCAGTCTTCTTCGCCCTTCTTGACCGGGATCCCCCAATCCAGATCACGGGTGATGCCGCGGTCCTGCAAACCGTCGCCGTCGTTCAGCCATTTTCTGGCTATGGAGGTGGTGAGGATTGGCCAGTCTGTCTTGCCGTCGATCCATTTGGCGAGGGTTTCCTTTAGTTCGGATTGACGGAGGTAAAGATGCTTGGTCTCGCGCACTTCCAGATCTGTCGCGCCCGAAATGGTCGAATGCGGATTGATCAGATCGGTCGGGTCCAAAAGCTTGCCGCAATTGTCACACTGGTCCCCACGCGCGCTGTCGAACCCGCAATTGGGGCAAGTGCCCTCAATGTAGCGGTCGGGCAGAAAGCGTCCGTCCGCCACCGAATAGACCTGTTCCTCGGTCACTTCCTTGATCAGCCCAAGCTCCGCCAGCCGCCCGGCAAAGGCTTGCGTCAGATTGTGGTTTTGGGGCGATGAGGACCGCCCGAAATGATCGAAAGACAACCGGAACCCATCGGCGATCTCGGACTGAATGCCATGCATCTCGGCACAGTATTCGGCCACCGGCTTGCCCGCCTTGGCCGCTGCCAGTTCTGCTGGAGTACCATGCTCGTCGGTGGCGCAGAGAAACAACACCTCATGCCCGCGCTGCCGCAGATACCGCGCATAAAGATCGGCGGGCAACTGACTGCCGATGAGGTTTCCAAGATGTTTGATCCCGTTGATATAGGGAATGGCAGAGGTGATCAGATGGCGGGCCATATGTGCTGTCCTGAACGATTTCCGCCTATCTAACGGGGCAGGGCGGCGGTGACCACTGGTGTTTTGATGCCCGCGAGCCTAAATACCGCAGCAAGCCACCCAATCAGGAGAGTGATGATGAAACGGCTGATCCCCGCCTTGTTGAGCGCGAGCCTTGCAACTGCTGCAAATGCCCAGGATTTCTATGTCGGTGGTGGCCTTGACTATCACTTCCCCCATTCGGGTGACGATCAGGTGGTCACATCCCTCATCGCAGGGCTTGAGATGGATGCGGGTCCTTTTGCGATCAGCGGCGAGGCCGAATTTGGCGCGCGGATCGCGGGTGATAATGACTATGACACCGCACGGGTGCGTGGCCTCATCAGCTATGACTGGCGTGACTACGCCCTGCATGTGAGCGGCGGGATCACCGAATACTACTTCGATGATGACAATGCAGGCGGCTACAACTTCGGGCTTGGGGCGGCGCGCGACATCAGCGACACACTCGCCATCCGCGGCGAGCTGATCCGCGATTTCATGGACAACACGTTCACTGCTGCCGTGACAACATCGCGGGTCGCGGTGATCTATAAGTTCTAGCGACGGCGGCCAGATGAAAACCATCGGTGTACTCGGTGGCATGTCCGCCGCGTCGACGCAGCTTTACTATGCCGAACTCTGCCGCCTGACCCGCGCGCGGCTGGGCGGGCTGCATTCGCCGCAATTGCTGATCCGCTCGCTCGATTTTGCCGAGATCGAAGTGCTGCAGATGCGCGGCGATTGGGAGGCGGCGGGAGAGATTCTTAATCAGGAGGCGAAGAACCTCGCACAGGGTGGCGCTGATTTCATCATCCTGGCCACCAACACGATGCACAAACTCGCTGATCAGATGATGGCGGGCATCGAGATCCCGCTTCTGCATATCGCCGACGCGACCGCCAGCGCGATTTCCGCCGCCGGATTGCGGCGCCCCGGCCTGATGGCCACCGCCTTCACGATGGAACAGGATTTCTATACCGATCGGCTGAAACAGGCCGGTCTCACACCGGTTCTGCCCAATGACGTCGACCGGGCCGAGACCCACCGCATTATCTATGAAGAGCTATGCAAGGATATCACCACGAAAGAGAGTGAGGCCGCCTATATCGCGATTGCTGCGCGGCTGGCCGATGCGGGGGCCGACAGCCTGATCCTCGGCTGTACCGAGGTTGGGCTGTTGCTCAACGAAGGCAATGTGTCCATTCCCGTTTTTGACACAACGCGCATCCATTGTGCTGCGGCGCTTGATCAGGCCATGGCAGCGTAATCTGGTGGGGCGTTGCCGTCACCCGAAATGTAGGGCCTGTCCCAATCTGCAAGGGTTTTATCGCTCGCGGCTGCGGCCCAGCAAACGCCCAATCCCAAACGTGGTGCGGGGGGCATAGACGTAGCGTGTCCGTTCCTGCGGTGCATCGCGCTTGCGCATGCGTGCCAGTCCGAAGGCAACCAGTACGACATGGCCCGCCGAAACAAAGTAGAAGAGCGCGGCTGGCCCGAAAGCAGCGATCAGGGTGGATGTGGTGAGTGGTGCCGCGATGGCACCTAGGGCAAAGAAGAACATCAGTGCGGCGGATAACTCCACCCGCTGCTCTGACGTGGCGAAGTCATGGGCGTGGGCGGTTGCGACTGAGTAAATCGGGAACGTGGTCAGGCCAAAGAGTCCGGAGGCAAGCATAATTAGCCCGGTGCCTTGCCCAGACGACCAGATCGTCACCCCGCAAGAGGCGATAGCCGCCACTGACAGCCAGATCATCACCCAACGCCGATCAAACTTGTCGGCAAGCCAGCCCACAGGATACTGCGCCAAGGCACCCCCTGCCACGAAGGCCGCCAGGAATGTGCCGATCTGACCGGCGCTCAGGCCGACCTCTTGTCCATAGATCGGCCCGACCATGCGGAACGATGCGCTGGAAAGCGCCGCCACGACCACGGCCGCAACCCCTAGGGGAGAGCAGGTCCAGGCCAGCTTGGGTCGCAACCGCGTGGCCTTGGGGGTCGCCGGTTGCGGCACGCGCGTCAGTGTCAGCGGCAAGAGCGATGCACAGCACAGGATCGTCAGGATATTGTAGGCGATATAGGTCTCAAGACTAGCCAGCGCCCCGATCATAAACTGAGCCACAAAGGACGCGCTTGTATCTGCAATGCGGTAGCTCGCCATGGCCCGCCCGCGCGTCTTATTGGTGACCTTGGCCTGCAGCCAGGCCTCGATCACCGTGTAGCATCCTGCCACGCAAATGCCCGACCCGATGCGGAAAAGCGCCCAGAACCACGGATCGATGACCAGCACATGTGCGGCCAGCCCAATTGCGCCCATCGCGGTACAGGTGGCGAAGGCGCGGCTATGGCCCACGCTGCCCATCAGGCGCGGCGCCCACCAGCAGCCGATGAAGAACCCCAGAAAATGGGCCGAGCCCAGAATACCCACCTCGGCCTGCGTAAAACCCGCATCAAGCCCCGTAAGCGCATCCAGCGGCCCCACGCCACCCGATGACAATTGCAGCAGGGCAACCGAGAGAAAGAGGGCCGCAAAGGACAAAACAACGCGCATGATCCGCCTATGCGCCCCTTTTCACCGAGTCGCTAGATGCCAATCGACAAGCGATGTCGCCTTTGCACCCTTGCCCTCGACCGTGGGCACATTAGGGTCCCGCGAGACAGCGGAATAAAAGGCAACGACATGCAAAAACTCCCCCTCGGTCGCAGCGATATCATGGTTAGCGAGTGGTGCCTCGGCACCATGACCTTCGGCAACCAGACGCCCGAAGATGATGCGCATCATCAGATCGATATGGCCGTCGATGCCGGGATCAACTTCCTCGATACGGCGGAGATGTACCCGGTCAACCCGATCCGGGCCGAGACGGTGGGCCTGTCCGAACAGGTGATTGGCAACTGGATTGCCAAGACCGGGCGGCGAGATGAGATCGTGATCGCCACCAAGGTTTCGGGCAACAACCCCGGCTGGGTCCGCGAGGGGCGCGGCTATGATGGGGGCGTGATCCGCGAGGCGGTCGATACGTCGCTAAAGCGGTTGCAGACGGATGTGATTGACCTTTACCAGATGCACTGGCCAATCCGGGGCTCTTACATGTTCCGCCAGAACTGGCATTACGATCCTTCGGGCCAGAACCGCCAGCAGACGATGGACCATATGATGGATGTGCTAGAGGCGCTGGGCGAGGCGGTCAAGGCAGGCAAGATCCGCGCGATTGGCATGTCGAACGAAAGCGCCTGGGGCATGACCAAATGGATCGATCAGGCCGCGGCGGCGGGCCTGCCGCGCATGGCCTCGGTGCAGAACGAATACTCGCTGCTCTGCCGTCTATATGATACCGATATGGCCGAGATGGCCGTGAATGAGGACGTGACGCTCCTGTCGTTCTCTCCCCTTGCTTGCGGGATGTTGACCGGCAAGTACCAGAACGGCCAGGTGCCCGAAGGCAGCCGAATGTCCATCAATGATGACCTAGGTGGCCGGCGGTCCCCACGGGTCTTTGACGCCACCCAAGCCTATCTTGACCTCGCCGCCGCCCACGGGCTCGACCCGGTGCACATGGCCTTGGCTTGGCAGCGCACGCGGCCCTTCCCGGTCTCGGCGATCTTTGGCGCGACAACCTCTGCCCAACTGACCCAGATACTCGCAGGTAAAGATGTGGTGCTCCCGGAAGAGGTCGTGAGCGCCATTGACGCGCTTCATCAGGCTCATCCGATGCCCTATTGAATGGTCACGTTCGTTTTGCGGTCGGCTTCGAGGGATGGCCCGACCGTGTCAGGCGACGATCATTGCCTGCGTCAGCACGTCACCGCATCGCTGTCGACCCATCGGACCCTGCTTGGTATATGACATGGATGGTGCAGAGGTGTTTCAGGTGCCGGGTTCTTTCGCTGCAGTCCTGCCAAAGGCCGCTTTCTCACATCGTCCAGAGACTTCGAAAAGATTGAAAACCTCTGGCCGCAATGGCAGGCGTCCTTCTCGTGTATAGATCAAGAGCAAGTGGCAGCCCCGTTTCACCAGCGACGTCAGACATTATCGTGAGGGCTATGAGCCATGAGTATCTGTCGTAGCATTCTGGCGGCACTGGCGTCTTCGATACTATTGTCGGTGGCCGCGCGCGCGGATGTGTCCGACGTCGCGCAAGCGTTTGTCGATATCTGCCCCTCGGTCTTGATCCAGGAAATCTCACCACGCGATCTTGGTATGGTCCCACAAGTCGATGGCATATCTCCGGTGATCACAAAGGAACTGATCGCAAACATGCCCGGGGTGTTCTGGCGTAGTGAAGCAACCGACGTTACACTATCGCTCCCCTTGGGCCGTTTGGTGTGTTCGGTTGGCGGTGAAGTCGATGATCCTTCAACTTCGCTGGCCGCGTTTGAAAAGTGGCGCGTGGAACATCCGAACAGGTTGCAGCTCATTAAGACACAGACCCTTGGTCAATCCGGTTCGCGCGCGGGCTTATTGCTGGAGTTGTGTCTGAGGGATCCCGTGGATCTGAAAGACCATCGCGCAGTGGGCGAAGTAAACACGCGCCCGCAGGGTTGGTCGTTGACCCTTACGCTGCATCGTGACGAAGCATGTGAGGCCTTACGCTGAAGCAACCCACAATGGAGGTCTGGGCAGACGTGATGGCTTTCGAAGCAGACACGCGCAGTTTGGCATAAAACCAATGTAACTCTGGGGAATTGTGACTTACTTCCCCATGCGTGTCCCAAAAAGCGGCTAGCACTGCGATACCTCTTCACCAAAATCTGTCCTGGCTTCAGCATTGAAACAATTCTCACAGGTTACGAGAGAGCAGTGTGATTTTCCCGAGCGTAGCGCGCCAAATAACCGAAATGGGTGCGGGATTACCGACCTGCCTGTGCCGCACCGCACAAAGGCGACTGGCTGGATGTTTCCAATTTCGGGTCAATCGGCCGAAAGGAATTTCATTGGCTGGGCTGGGCGTGGTTTTGGCGAAAATTATGCCCTGATCTTGCCTTATTTGGCGCGGGCTCGCCGCTGAAACAGACGCTAACGGCGATATGAGAGGGCTTCATTTCTACCCTAGGCGGATTTGTCCTAATCAATTGGATATCACCACCGCTCCATTGATCCACAGGAACTGACCCATGAACAACGCCCGCACATTCACCGCACTTTCACTCATCGCGCTGGCTGGCGCGGCAACAGCGCTGCCTTTTGACGCCACCGACGCCGCCGAAGCCCTGCAGCGCGAGACGGCGATCCTCGAAGCGACCGGCGCGACGCCGTCAACTGAGCCCGTTGCGATCTTTCCCGCCATGCCGGAGGTCGAGATCGCAGTGCCTCAAGAAGAGCTGACGCTGCCCGCCACTCAGGCCATTGAAGAGGTGGCCGCAGCCGCGGTGAATGACATCACACCGCCCGCAATCGATGTCGCCGCGCAGGCACCAGAGACTGTCGCACCCGTGCTCGATGTGGCTCCACCTGCTGTTGATCTCGTCGCGCTGGCCGAAACCCATGACGCGCTGGCGGTGCGCAAGGGCGAAGATGGCGAGGCGGATGCGATGATGATGCTGTCGGACGTGCTCTTCAGTTTCGGCGATGACAGGCTGGAACCGGCAGCGGTGAGCCTCTTGGAAGAGCTTGCGCCTGAACTTGAAGGCGCCACTGCGCTGCAGATTGCGGGACACACCGATGCCATTGGTGATGAGGTCTCCAATCAGGAACTGGGCCTGCGTCGCGCGAATGCTGTACGCGACTGGCTGATCGCCAATAGTGCACTGAGCGCTGATGTGGTGACCGCAACAGGGATTGGCGAGGTTGACCCTGTTGCTGATAACCTGCGCGCCGATGGCTCGGACAACCCCGAAGGCCGTGCACTGAACCGCCGTGTGGAATTCCTGCTGCCCGATGCTGGCTGAAGCCGTGGGGTAGGGTGGTCGGAAGCGCCCATCCTACTTGTCGTGGAATACTCTGAAACGGGGACCCGCATCGGTGATCTCCTCCAACCCCATCGCGCGGTAGGCCGCATGCGCGGTGGGATTGTCCGGCGCGGTGCCAATCGTCACGACTTTGGCCCCGACCTCTTCGGCATTTTCCCTGACTGTCGCGATCAGGGCGCGTCCGACACCTTGGGCGCGTGAGCGTTCAGCGACATAAAGATGCTGGATGTCAAAACCGATCCGGGCCGAGTGGATTTGCAGCTTTTTCAAAACCCCCGCATAGCCCACAATCTCTCGCCCATCACGCGCAACAAAGGCCAGCGCCGGGGCGTGATCGCCAAAGAAGAAGTCTTGCAGTTGCTCTAACGTGACCTCTGCTTCATCGCCGTGGAAGGCGGATAAGCAGCGGATCATGGCTTGTATATGAGGCAGGTCGCGTGGCGCTGCCGGGGTGATAGAAAATGTCGTCATGTCTCGTGATCCTTGGCGTTTGGCCCCGCGCAAGGACACAGATCAGCTTCAGCACCCTTGCGGGCGGCTGTTGATGTCAGATGTCAGAAAGGTCCAGCCGCCGCTATATGGCGCTGGTAAAATAAACGCTGGCAATGTGCGGTCGCTTGGTCATGGCAAATGAACTGCCAGACCCGGGGCCGATCTGTCAAGGATTGCCTTGTGCGCCCGTCCAATTTCGCCCAGTGTCGCGCAAAACGACCGAGGGAGGGCGGCGATGCCATTGCAAATGAACCGCGAGGTGTTCATCACCTGCGCCGTGACCGGGTCCGGCTCCACTCAGGAGCGCAGCCCGCATGTGCCACGCTCGCCTAAGCAGATTGCCGAGAGCGCCATTGATGCCGCGAAAGCCGGGGCGGCGATTGTTCATTGTCATGTGCGCGACCCGGAAACCGGCGTGCCGTCGCGCGATCTGGCGCTTTACCGCGAAGTCACAGACCGCATCCGTGATGCTGAAGTTGATGTCGTCCTGAACCTGACTGCTGGCATGGGCGGCGATATCGTCTTTGGCGGGACCGAGGCTCCGCTGCCGACTGTTGAAGGTACTGACATGGTTGGGGCCACGGAACGTGTGGCCCATGTCGCCGCCTGTCTGCCCGAAATCTGCACGCTCGATTGCGGCACGATGAACTTCGCCGAGGCCGATTATGTCATGACCAACACGCCCGGCATGTTGCAGGCCATGGGCCGGATGATGACCGATCTGGGCGTGAAACCGGAGATCGAAGCGTTTGACACCGGCCATCTTTGGTACGCCAAGCAACTTGTGCAGGACGGCATCCTCGACAGCCCGGCTTTGGTGCAGCTTTGCATGGGCGTGCCCTGGGGCGCGCCCGATGACCTCAATACCTTCATAGCCATGGTCAACAATGTGCCTGATGATTGGGTCTTCTCGGCCTTCGGCCTCGGCCGGTCGCAGATGCCTTATGTCGCCGCCGCCGTACTCGCTGGGGGCAATGTGCGCGTCGGTTTGGAGGATAATCTGATGCTCGACAAAGGCGTGCTTGCCACGAATGCACAGCTTGTGGAGCGCGCCGTTGGCATCATTGAAAACCTTGGCGCGCGGGTGATCGGCCCCGATAAGGTCCGCGCGAAACTGGACCTGACCAAACGCGCCCCGGTCGCGGCATGAGGGCGCTGGTTTTCGCACTGCTGCTCTCCGGTTGTGGGGTGCTTGAGGTCTACCGTGATACCGATGCGCCCATCGCCTCCAAGGCTGTGTTCGAACCTGACCGTTACCTGGGCCTCTGGTTCGAGGTTGCGCGCTATCCCGTTCCGTTTGAGAGAGGCTGCGTGGGTGTGACCGCCGAATACGGCGCGCGCGATGACGGGCTCATCTCGGTCCTGAATATCTGCCGCAACCCTGATGGTACTGAAAAATCCCGCATTGCGGGCACCGCCGAAATTGTCGGCCCCGGCAGGCTCAAGGTGCGCTTCCCCTCGGTGCCCTTTGTGGCCGCCGATTACTGGGTGCTTTGGACCGACGAAGACTACCAGACCGCTGTCGTCGGTGCGCCGAACGGACGCGCGGGCTGGATCCTGAACCGCACGCCCGAGATCCGCGCCGACCGGTTGAACGCGGCCAAGGATGTGCTTGCCTTCAACGGCTATGATCTGACCCGGCTAAAGGAGGTCGCGCAATGAAGCGTCTCGCGATTGGTTTTGTCACACTTTTGGCCGCCTGCGATGGCGGCGCGGGCTTCGGCGGCGGGGGCAATCCCGAATTCATGGTCATCGGTGGCCGCATGAGCTTTGAGGATTGCCGGTCGCGCGGTGGCCTGATCATCCGGGACGCCAATACCGCGATGATCGCTTGCGACCCCTCGGTGCGTGGTGAGCCGCAGCCCGTCGATGAATTCGACAACCCCGCCAATGCCGGGTAGCGCCGCATGAGTGGTCAGACGGCAGCAATCATCGGCGGCGGTGTGATCGGAGGCGGTTGGGCCGCGCGATTCCTTTTGATGGGTTGGGATGTGCGAGTATTTGACCCGGACCCGGAAGCCGAGCGCAAATTGGGCGCAGTGCTGGACAACGCACGCAGGTCGCTCCCCGGTCTGTCTGACGTGGCTTTGCCACCTGAAGGCGCGCTGACATTCCATGATACGATCCCCGACGCAGTCTCAGGCGCGATCTGGATTCAGGAAAGCGTGCCCGAAAGGCTTGAGCTCAAGCGGGAGGTTTATCGCACGGTCCAGGAACACTGCGCGCCCGACGCCATCATCGGCTCATCGACCAGCGGGTTCAGACCATCTGAATTGCAGGAACACGCAAAACGACCGGGGCAAATCCTCGTCACACATCCGTTCAACCCGGTCTATCTGTTGCCCTTGGTCGAACTGGTGCCGAGCCCTTCCACGGCAGCAGAGACCACCGAAACGGCAAAGGCCATCCTGACCGAAATCGGCATGTATCCCTTGCACGTGCGCGCTGAAATCGACGCCCATATCGCCGACCGTTTCCTTGAAGCCGTCTGGCGCGAGGCGCTGTGGCTGATCAACGACGGTATCGCCACAACTGAAGAGATCGACAACGCGATCCGCTATGGTTTTGGCCTGCGCTGGGCGCAGATGGGCCTTTTTGAGACTTACCGGATCGCCGGTGGCGAGGCGGGCATGCGCCATTTCATCGCGCAATTCGGCCCCGCGCTGAAGTGGCCCTGGACCAAGCTGATGGATGTCCCTGACCTCACCGATGACCTGATCACCCAGATTGCGGACCAATCCGATGCGCAATCGGGCGACTACACGATCCGCGAACTCGAACGCATGCGCGACGATAACCTTGTGACTATCCTGCGCGGGCTCAAGGCCCGCGATGCCGGGGCAGGGGCGCTGCTGAATGCGCGGGACCGCCGGGTTGAAGGTGCTGTGGCCCTACCGGATGACCTCAGCCGGCCCATCGTGACCGTGCACCGCGCCGTCCCGCTCGACTGGACCGACTATAACGGCCATATGAACGAGGCGCGGTATCTGCAGGCCTTTGGCGATGCGACCGACCGGATGATGCTGCTGATCGGTTGCGACGCGGAATACATCGCGACGGGCGGCAGCTTTTTCACTGCCGAGACCCATATCCGCCATCTGAACGAGGTTCATGCCGGTGCCGTGATCCGCATCGAGACGCGGGTGCTGCTGGGCGAAGGCAAGAAGATGCATCTCTTTCACCGAATGTACGAAGGCACGCGCGAGCTCGCGACAGGCGAGCACATGCTGATCCATGTGAACCTTGAGACACGCCGCGCCAGCGCACCCGCGCCGCATTTGGCAGAGGTGCTGGCAAAGGTGGCTGAGGCGCATGCGATACTGCCGAGACCTGACGGGGCCGGGAAAGCTGTTGGTGTTAAAGGTTAGTTTGTAGGGCCGCGCCCTCCCGGTGGGAGGGTCGGGCGCGGCCCGGGCCGGGGGCCCGGTCCAACTCGCGTCTAAGCTTAGTTTCCAGATATCTCAGCAATCAGCCCATCGAAATACGCCGCGAGTTCCCGCTGCCCGATGGCGGCCGCCCGGACCAGCGCATCGAAGTGCTGCGTGATGGCAACGACGCGATCGGTGTCGCGAAAGACAAGGTAGTTCTGCCCAATATAGATAACCGCCAGAAGCGGTCCGAACACCGTGACGGGCGCCGAAAAAAGCTGTCGCTTGTCAAAGATGTGCAGGCGCAAAGAAGGATAAAGCTGGGCGTGCAAATCGCGCAATTGAAGCAGTTGTGTCTGCCGCAAAGCGGGCGAAATGCCAGCGTAATAACCCGTCGCGCCCGCAAAAGCCTCCAATTCCGCCATGGGTATCGCGATCTCGTAATCCGACCGCGCGCCGCGCATCCAGTTCAGCCTGTCGCGGCTTGCGCCAATGGCCTGATCAATCGTCTTGCCGAGCGAGGGCGCGTACTCCCAACGCAACATATCCTCGGTCTTGAGCATATCCGGCAGGCCTGCGGGTACGTGCCTGATCTTGTAGCCCGCGGCCTCCTGATGCCAGGCAAAGATTTGGTCATCGACCATCGCGCGGGGCGCTTCGGTCATCGAAATAGCGGTGGCCACCAGATCAGCCGCCTGTTCGGGCCGGTCCGACAGACCCAGCAGCCAGTCGGCGCTCACCCCCAGCCCTGCCGCCACCTCGGCCACCAATTGTGCATTTGGCAGTCTCGCGCCCTTGTCCTTCAGGAGTTGCGACAGTGTTGATCGATCAACACCCACCTGCCGGGCCAAAGCGCTTTGTGACATCTGCACCGCAGACATGGCCGCCTGCAGGCGATCACGGAAGAGTTGCGCGCGCTCACGTTTGTCGATTTTTATCACCATGGCATCAAAAAATCACAGATCGCGGTTTTTGTGAACTACTCTCAGAATGGGCAAGAGCGGCGTGACGCCGCAGAATGTCAGTATGGGACAGGATAACAAGAACCGTCCCGGCGGGGTCGCCTGGCCCACGCTGGGCCTTATCGTCATTTGCTATGGTGCGTGGTTCGCGGCGCTTTGGTTTTCGCCGATCGTGCTGGCAATACCGCTGCTTGCGATCATTATCGCGCTCCATGCCTCGCTCCAGCACGAGGTGATCCACGGCCATCCGTTTCGGTGGCAATGGCTGAACGACGCGCTGATCTGGCCGCCGCTGATGCTGATCGTGCCCTATGCGCGGTTCAAGGCCACACATCTGGCGCATCATAACGACGCCACGCTGACCGACCCTTATGATGATCCAGAAACCAATTTCCTCGATCCTGGGACATGGGAGAGGTTGCCGAGCGCAGTTCAGATGATCCTGACTTGGAATAATACGCTCGCCGGACGGCTGATCCTCGGGCCCGCCATAGGAACGATCATGTTCATGCTGGGCGAATGGCGCATGCGCGATGCCGCCGTCACACGCGGCTGGGCGCTGCACATCCCTGCGCTCATCGTCACGCTCTGGGTGATCTTGGTCGCACCTATCCCCGTTTGGGCCTATTTCATCGCTGCCTATTTCGCGATGTCGCTTCTAAAACTGCGCACGTTTCTGGAGCATCAGGCCCACGAACGCGCCAGCGGGCGCAGCGTCATCATTGAGGATCGCGGACCCTTTGCCTTTCTCTTCCTCAACAACAACCTGCACGTGGTCCACCACATGCATCCGGGCGTTGCGTGGTACGATCTGCCCGCGCTCTACCAGTCACGCAAGGACCACTATCAGAGGCGCAATGGCGGCTATGTCTACCGCTCATACACAGAGGTTTTTGCCCGCTACCTCTGGCACCGCAAGGACCCCGTCGCGCACCCGCTCTGGCGGCGCTAGACGATTGGGTGCATAGGGGTTTCTGATGGAACCCTGGATACTGATCACACTTGGTGCCGCCGCCGCGCAGACCTTGCGCTTCATGCTGCAAAAGCACCTCAAGGCGACCCAGCTTTCGACTGCTGGGGCGACCTTTGCGCGGTTTATCTATTCCGCGCCGTTGGTCGCGGTGATCGCGACCCTTTATGCCACGACAACCGGGCAGGGCGCACCACAGGTCCCCGCGCAGTTCTGGCCCTACATGCTTGCAGGCGGCACGTCGCAGATCCTTGCCACGATGTGTGTCGTGGCCCTCTTCATGCATCGCAACTTTGCTGTCGGGATCACGTTCAAAAAGACCGAAGTGCTGCTGAGCGCGCTGTTCGGCTTTCTGATCCTCGGTGACGTCTTCACCGGCTGGGCGATTTTCGCGATGTGCGTTGGCCTTGCCGGGGTTCTTTTGCTGTCGGACCCGCCGGGCGGCACGGGCCCCTGGCATCAACGGATCTTCACCCGGGCGACGGCGTTGGGCCTTGGCGCCGGCATTCTCTTCGGGATTTCCGGCAACGGCTATCGCGGCGCATCCCTGTCGCTGGGTGATGGCGATGTCTTCTATCGCGCGATCATCACGCTGGCCTTTGTAACCGCGTTTCAGACGCTTTCAATGGCGGCCTATCTGGCCTGGCGTGAGAGGGGGCAGATCAGCACCGTTTTGCGCGCCTGGCGTGTCGCGGGCCTTGTGGGGCTGACCAGCATGGTCGGCTCCATCTGCTGGTTCACGGCCTTCACCCTGCAGAACGCGGCTTATGTGAATGCGGTGGGGCAGGTAGAGCTTTTGTTCTCACTCCTGATCGGCGCATTCGTCTTTGGTGAGAAGGTTACTGGGCGCGAATGGCAGGGGCTGACGCTGCTCACGGCGAGCATCATCATTCTGGTCCTCGTCACCTAAAGCGGTGACTTGCCCTCAAGGCGGCTGACCAGATGCGCCTCATCATCATTGCGAAAGAACGGGACCGTGGCAGGCGGGCCGCCTTGTTTGAGATGGACGATCAACTCCGCCAGCACCACCTGCGTGATAAACGGCAGATCGAATTGCCGTGCCGCCGCCAAAGGCACCCATTGCAGATGCGCGAGTTCATCCTCGGCGCCAAAGAAGTCATCCGGGTCGGTGACGAGATCATCCGCCGAGGCGAGAAAGAACCGCGCGTCAAACCGGCGCGGACGCCCCTCTGGCGTGACTGCCCGGAAAAAGAATTGCAGCGCGCGCCCGTTTGGCCAATGCCCGGTATCCGCAAAGCGCCGCCAATTTTCGGGTGGATGCGGCCAGGACCCCACCGTGCCCAACATCTGCCCCGTCTCTTCCCACAATTCGCGGATGGCGGCCGCAGCGAGCGAAATAGGGGACACCCGGCTTTCGCTCTTCAGCCGCTCCTCATCGATTGAGGACAGGGCAGTCAGCGGAACGCGCGCGTCATCAGCATCGACAGCCCCGCCGGGAAAGACGAACTTGCCCGGCATAAACGCGGCCTTGGCGCCGCGCTGGCCCATCAGCACCATCGGGTTCGTGTCGGCGTGGCGCAAAACGATGATCGTTGCGGCGTCCCGGATCGGGGCAGGCCCGGTCCGTGGTTTAGGGACCAGATTAGGCCGCATGCCCAAAGCCATGCATCCGCCGTGCCCATTGGATGCCCACAATCATGCCCTTCAGACGCGGCAGCAGGGCCAGCGAAAGCGCAACTGCCCCCACGCTCAGCACCGTGGCCATCACCCATGGTTCGGGCCGCCAGACTACCCACATGATATGAATGGCAAAGCCGATGATATGCGCCACGATCAGGATCGTCAGATAGGCCGGGCCATCATCTGCGCGGTGATGATGCAGGGCCTCACCGCAATTCGGGCAATTGTCGGTGACCTTCAGATAGCTGGTGAAAAGCTGTCCATCACCGCATTTCGGACACCGGCAGCGCAGACCGTGCATCAGGGCAGGGCGCATGGGCCGCTCATCCTCGTGGGTCATTGCATCTGTCATAATGTCTCCGATCTTGCGGCTCAGATGACCTATCCGCACCTCTTTGAAAAGGGGATGCGGCAATTTGTAAAGAATTGCGCCACCGCGCGACGGAAAAACCAGGCCCCGCCGTTCAAGGAATGTCAGCAGCACAACACGCTGCATAACAAAAGGAAAAAAGATGAAAAAGACAATCCTCTTGACTGCGATACTCTCTGCAGTGGTGATGAGCAGCGCCGCAGCCCAGGCTCAGGACGGCCCGCGTGAGCGGCCGGACTTTCAGACGCTTGATCTGAACAATGATGGCAGCCTGACGCTGGAAGAGATGCAGGCGCAAGGTGCCGCGCGCTTTGCTGCTGCTGACACAAATGGTGATGGCGGGCTGTCGGTTGAAGAGATGACCGCTGCCGCGGATGCCCGCCAGGCCGAGCGGATCGGGCGCATGATGGACCGTTTTGATGCCAATGATGATGGCGTTCTGCAGCAGGATGAGATGCCCCAGCGCGGCGACCGTGCCGGTCGGATGTTTGAACGGATCGATGCTGATGGCGATGGCGCCGTCACGCAGGCCGAGTTTGATGCCGCCATCGAGCGGGCCGATGGCCGCAAAGGCCAGCGCGACCGCGGATGAGCGCATCGATGGCAGAAGGCGGCCTCTGGCCTTCTGCCATTTACACAAGGCGGCCAAGGGCGGTAGCAAAACACCCGATGAACACCACGTGGGATCCGAAGGTCAGCGTCTCGGATGCGGATCTGCTTTTGGCGTTTGCCCAAGGGAATGGGCAGGCGGCGCGTGAATTGACACAACGCCTTTTGCCGCGGGTCCTGGCGCAGGCCACCCGGATGCTCGCCAACCCGACCGAGGCCGAGGATGTCGCGCAAGAGGCGATGTTGCGTCTGTGGAAGATCGCACCGGATTGGCGCGCGGGTACTGCGCAGGTCAGCACCTGGCTTTATCAGGTCACGGCGAACCTGTGCACGGATCGTCTGCGCAGGCGACGGGGCGGGGTCTCGCTCGATCAGGTGGCAGAGCCACCCGATGAAACGCCAAGCGTGGCCGCGCGGATGCAGACGCAAACCCGCCTGCGGGCCCTGTCCGACGCATTGGCGGAACTGCCGGAACGTCAGGCCACGGCGGTCTCGCTACGGCATCTGGAGGGGCTTTCGAACCCGGAAATTGCGCAAATCATGGACATCAGCGTGCGGTCCGTGGAAAGTCTCACAGCACGCGGCAAACGGGCCCTGGCCGCCATATTGGCCGGGCGCAAGGCGGAATTGGGATATCACGATGACTGATCCGAATGATGATATGCTAGATGATCTTTTTGGGCAGGCGCGCAACGTCGCCCCTGAGCCGAGCGAGGCACTCGTGGCCCGGGTGCTGGCCGATGCCGCTGCTGTGCGTCACGCTGCCGCCACGCCAAAGCCCACGCTGCTTGACCGGTTCTTTGACATGATCGGCGGCTGGCCCGCAGCGGGCGGTCTGGTTGCGGCCACACTCGGCGGGCTTTGGATTGGTGTCGCACCGCCCGCATCCGTCGAAGATTTCACTGCCGCCATGCTGGGCGAACAGGTGGCCGTTGGTATTCTCAGCAGCGACACCGTATTTGACATGGACCCCCTTGCCGATGGCTGACACGACCCCTTCCAAACCTAGCCGACTCTGGCGCGTGATCCTGGCTATTTCCCTGGCACTCAACCTCGCCATCGTGGGACTTGTTGCCGGGGCGGCGGCGTCGGGCCGCCTGAAAGACGGACCACCGCCTCAGATTGAGTTGGGGCTGGGCCCATTGGGCCGCGCCCTTACCCCCGATGAACGGCGCGTATTGCGCCGCAGCCTCTTCCGCGACGGCACCCTGCGCGATCTGGACCTGCGCGGCGGCATGCGGGATGTCGTGGCAACCCTCGGCGCTGATCCCTTTGACGCCGCTGAAATGGCTGCTGTGATGGAGGCACAGGCCGTCCGTACAACGGAATTGCAGCGCATCATTCAGGCGGCCTTGCTTGATCTTGTCAGCGAGATGACACCCGAACGACGCCTGGAATTCGCCGCAGCGCTTGAGGCCGAGATGCGGCGCATCCGCTCTGACAGGGATCGCCCTTCAGGCGGCTGAGCGGCTCATCGCAACCTGATTGCGCCCCGCCGATTTAGCGGCGTAGAGCGCGGCATCGGCCTTGTCACAAACCGCGCGCGGCTCTTCCTCCGGCAGCCCGTTCTGATGGCTTACCGCCACCCCGACCGAGACCGTGACGCGGAGTTCCGGCTCTTCCTCGCCCAGATCGAACGGGCGGCAATTGACCAGACGGCGCAACCTGTTGGCCGTCGCATGGGCCTGTGCCGTGGTGGTACGGGGCAGGGCCACGAGGAACTCTTCCCCACCCACCCGGGCAACAAGATCAATGGTGCGCAGGTTCTCTCGCAGGCGTTCGGCCAGTTGGACCAGCACACGGTCGCCCGCCGCATGTCCGTAAGTGTCATTGATGGATTTGAAGTGATCGATATCCATCATCATCACCGCAAAATCGCGATCTGCCTTGCGCGCCTGATCGGCCATCCTTGCCAGATGCGGCTCGGCATAGCGGCGGTTGTAAAGCCCGGTCAGCGGGTCGGTCACCGCCGCCTGCAGCCCGTCGCGCACCGTATCGCGTAGCCGATCATGCAACAGCTTGCGCCGCACCAACGCCTTGGCTCGCAAGGTCAATTCACCTTCCGAGGTGCTTGCCACCACTATGTCATCGGCCCCCAGATCAAGGAACATCGCCGCCTCTTCCGGCATGCCGTCTGGCACGATGATGAGCAGCGTCGACAACCGAGTCTCCGTGCGTGAGCGCAGGTCAGAAACCAGCCCAAAGAGCTTCGCTTGCTGTGTCTCCACCTGCGTGGCATCGATCACGAACAAATCGGGGATCGGTTCCACATTTGCGGTCCGCAACACGGCGTTTGTATCAAGCACTCGAACAGGCACCGACAGACCTGCCTGCAGAATGGTGCGGAAGCCAGGATGATCGGTTTCAATAGGGGCGAGCAGCGCCACATTGGCCGCCTTCTCAAAACTGGCCCGCGCCTCTTCAAAGCCGAGCGCGCGGCTGGTGCTGTCACGCAGCATCAGCTCTTCCGTGGCACTGCGCACACGCAAGAGGCTGCGGATCCGCGCCAGAAGAAGCGTGTCATTCATCGGCCGCGGCAAGACATCATCCGCCCCCGCATCGAGGGCCGCAAAGCGCGCGCGTGACGTGTCCGCCACGCCCACCGCGATGATCGCAATCGATGCGGTCTGCGGGTCCTGACGCAAGGCCTGACAGAATGCGTGGCGGTCTTCTACCGGGTCGGACAGGTTGATCAGGATCAGATCGGGCCGGTTTGTCGCGATGATCGCCTCGGCCTCGATCCGGCTGGAACAGGCATCCACGCTGAACTGCGCCGACAGCATCTTGACCTTCAGAACGATTCTGTTTGTTGCAACCGTATCAATGATCAGTATACGACCTGACATCCTTGGACCTCTTTGACTTCCGTTCGCGCAATTGCCGACAATTTGAGGTTGATTGGTTAAGAAACGGTTTCTGAGAGTGTAAGGATTTTGAATGGGACCCGAACAGGCACAGATCATCGCGCTGAAGGCGCTTGGCTGGTTGGCCGGGAACGAGGAGCTTTGCCCCATCTTTCTGAGCGCGACCGGCGGTTCAGCCTATGACCTGCGCATGCAGGCCTCTGATCCTGCATTTCAGGCCTCCGTGCTCGAATTTCTTACAATGGACGATGCCTGGATCATCGCCTTCTGCGACGTCCATGACCTCGCCTACGATGTTCCCTTGCGGGCGCGCTACGCGCTCCCGGGTGCGCAGCAGGTCAACTGGACTTAGCCCAACCGCGCCGTGGCCCGCGCAAAAATGGCGTCAAGCATCGCTTCAAGTTCCGATGCCAGGTGACGCGAGTCGCGGCGGTTCCCCCAAGCGGTCAGGCGCCGCCGCTTAGAGACGCCCCAGCTTATCTCAAGAACAGTTTCCACGTCTCGTTGTCGCAAGGTGAAATGGAATATTTGAGAAACCGGGTCAGTGCCAAACGCGCGTTGGAAAGTCCGTTCCGGATTTGGAAACAACTCAGTCCCCGGCGGCGGCAAGCGTTCTGCCGGATCATAGGGAGATGCGCCCATGGGAAGGCGCGAGATCGAGATATGTGACGGTCTTTCATGCGCGGTGATGGTCTCTGTCAGGTGCAAATCCAGCAGACCCCAATGGACGCGCACAGCGGCCACATGACCGACCTGATGTGGCGTGCCTGAGAGTGTTGACACTTCCAGGATGTCGCCAGGACATGCATCACGTGCGGCGACTGTGGGGGCGGCGATGATGGCATCAAACAAGATCACTGCCGGTCCTTTAAAGCCGCGCGAGGCCTGTGATGTGACAATCTCCATTGTCACAAATCCAAAGAAATCACGCCATTTGGTGCCGCTGCGCGGCTTTGGCAAAGGATCATTGCGTCCTTCTGTTGCGCCTTTGACAGCACGAAATCGCGATGCTCAACCTCGCCCTTAAACACCCCACATTTGCACACCCCGCATAGGCCGTCCGCACATTTCACATCCACATGCACCCCCGCAGCAATTAGCGCGTCGGATGCCGATTGCGTCGCCGCCACGGAGATTTCGCGCCCATCGCGGAGCGCGAGCGTAAAGGGATGGTTCTCATATTCAGGCTGCTCTGGCACCGCAAAATACTCAAGATGCCGGGCTTCTTCCGGAAAACCGTTGGCCTTGGCGGCCGCCATTACCGCCGCCATATAGGCGTCCGGCCCGCAGGTATAGATATGGGCCCCTTGCGAGAATCGCGTGAGCCGCGCCAGATCAGCACGCGAACCTTCTTCGCTGACATGCAGGTGGACCTTGTCAACCCATGGAACAGCTGCCAGTTCATCCAGAAAACCGGCATCTGCCCGCCGCCGAAAGCTGTAATGCACCGCAAAATCCGCGCCGAGACGGTGCAGCCTGTGCGCCATAGCGATCATCGGCGTGATCCCGATGCCACCCCCAAACAGAAGCGTCCGTTTCGCATCCTCAACCAGCGGAAAATGGTTGATCGGAGGCGAGATAAAGACCTGCCGCCCTTCGGTGAAAATCCTGTGCATCAGCTTTGACCCGCCGCGGCCCTCATCCTCGCGCAGGACAGCAATCTGATAAGCGGACCGATCCGCTGGATCACCGCAGAGCGAGTACTGTCGAAAGAACTCCGGTGCCACGACCACATCGATGTGCGCGCCTGCCGTAGCGGGAGGTAGATCGCCGCCATCGGGCAGCGAAAATTCATATTTGGTCACCGCGTCAGTCATCTTTGTGACCTTGCGGATCACCACCTGCATCACCGGTGCATCGCCCGTGACGGGCGCGTAAACATGTTCTGGCGGTGTGCCAGCCGCGCGGCGGGCCTTATGCTCGGCCGCCGCGATCATCGCTTCATAAGCCGCAATCCCCGCCTCGCGATCCATCGGTGCGGGCCAGGGATGGGGTGGCGGCGCAAGCGGGGCGGGGTAGACCGCAAGCGTCTGATCTGCGAAGCGCAGATCAAGGTCCTTCTGCAACCCACGATTGTTTACCGGATGGCGCGACCGGCGATAGGCACCGTCATCCTCCATCTCCAGATCCCACCACCATTTCTTGACCGGATTGATCGCACCCTTGCCAAGCGTATCGTCGAGCTTCGCCAGCGCCTTCGCCGCCTGCGGAACGTTCATCGCCAGCTTGCGAAACGGTGCCTCGGCAAACAGCCCCTCCAGGTTCCACGGGCAGGTCTTCATACATCGCCCGCACATCGCCCCGTTCTTCTGGCTCACGCGATAGGTGGTGCATTTCTGGCTGTCCGATTTCCAGATCTCATAGCCGTTGAACATCAGCTTCGGCCCGGCGGTAATCGCACCCGAGGGGCATTCGCGCGCGCATTTGTTGCACGCTTCACAAAACCGCTGCAGCCCGAAATCAATCGGCTTGTCATGCACCATGGGCATGTTCGTCGTCACCACACCCGATTTCAGGCGCGGCCCCAGAAACGGGTTCAGGATCACCTCACCAATCCGGGAAACCTCACCCAAACCGGACAAAAGCAAAAGCGGCGGATGCAGCACCTCTTCATCCATGACCGAATGCACCTTCGCCTCAAACCCGAGGTTACGCAGATGCTGCGCCAGAACACCTCCCAGCAAGGAAAAACGCAAATAAGCCCGCATCGATTGCGCGCAAGCGATCCAGTCATCGCCAGAGGCGCCCTCCATCGTCTCATGTCCCTGATCGATGATCATCGAAATCGCGTGATCATGGTACGGCGTGATCGGGTCGCCCTTCACGTCATGGCTGTAATAGGCCCAGTCGGGACAGGCCGACAATCCAACTGCATCCACCCCCAGAAAATACAAGGCCGCCTTGATATTGGCGGCATTCTCAGCGGGAGAAGCGCTGCAAGGCGCGCCGACCGCCGCCCCATCCTGCAGCAAAACAAACGCCCCCAGCGATGGGCGAAACGCAAAGGCCGCCGCCGATTTGCGTACATAATTGCCGTTCTTCGTGGCCTCCTGCACATGTTTGCCCATATCGCCAAAGAGCCCGCGCACAAACATATTCGCCCGTTTCGGCACGCGCGCCACATTGGGCCGGTCAATATAGGTCGTGGGCTCATCAACCCGCTTCAACGTCTCAAACGGGTGCGGCCCATCCGCAAAGTCCCGCCGCGCAAAGGCATCTCGCCTTCGCGCTGACGTATCGTGGGCACCCAGACCGGTGCGATAGCTCGCAGGCACGTTCTGCCCCGGGACCAAAGGCAAATCCGTAGCCATCGGCAGCGTCGTCGTCACCGCCGCCAGCCCATAACGGTCCCCCGTAAACGGGTTCACCAATGCGCCATCTTCCAAGGCGACAAGGCCCGCAAGGGCCGCAAGAGCGCCCAAGTCAACATCTGTCGCCGCCATCGAATGCGCCCGCGCCCCATAGCCCAAGGTACGGATGTAGCTGGCAATCGTCACCGCCGTCTCCGCACCCCGCAAACAGGCCCGCTGTGGCAGCGCGTCCCTGATCCAATCGCTCCCAGGCTCACCTGAGCGCGGCGCGCGCGGATGGTCATAGAGAAAGACCAATGCATGGCTATGGTGCCGGCAATCCTCCGGCGGCAGCGCCATGCTTTCGCGCAGACCCGCCATGATCACATCAATCCCTGCCGCCAGCGAGCTTGGCTGCATCACCCGCAGCTTTTCGGCCAGCCGCGCCACATCCGGATTCACCACCGGTTCATCCAGCCAGACCGCCTCAGGCACCTCACAAATCCCCACCATGCGTGCATCGCAGTAATAGCCGAACGCCTTGAGATGCCGGGCACGCTCATCTAGGTTATCCGGGATCTCCGCGATCTCGCGCTTGATCATCCCGTCGCGGGTCGCATCCAGCATCGCCTGATAGTCCTGCATCGCATTCACGATGCTTGCAGGGTCCTCTGGCCTGCGGAACGAGACCGGTGTGAAGGGCGGTAACGCGCTGACATCAATCGTGGATTGACGCGCCAGTTTTTCCAGTGGAAACGGGCCAAGATGGACAGGACGGGATTTGTAGGACCGCAGCTTCAACATGGCGGCAACCTCCGCCCCGCGCGCGCCCATGTCAATGACCGCAAAGGAACAGCAAAGTGATCAAGGGCCTGATTTTCGACAAGGATGGCACGCTTTTTGACTTCAACGCCACCTGGGGTGCCTGGGCGGGCCGGATGATCGCGGGCGAGACTGCCGGAAACCCGGCCAAGACCACAGCCTTGGCCAACGCGATGGGGTATGACATGGAAAACCAACGCTTCCGGCCGGCCAGCGTGGTGATTGCAGCCACCGTGGAAGAGACGGCGAGCGCCATGCTCACGGTGTTAACCGATGAGACGCACGACACCCTGATCCCCCGCATGAACGCGGCTGCAAGCGCGGTGGAGCAAGTGCAGGCCGTGCCCCTGATCCCCTTTTTCGACGATTTGCGCGCGCGGGGGCTGGCGCTTGGCATCGCAACCAATGATGCCGAAGCGCCCGCGCTTGCGAACCTCACCAGCGCAGGCGTGCACGATCACTTCCACTTTATCGCGGGCTATGACAGCGGCCATGGCGCCAAACCCGGCACCGGCCAGCTTGACGCTTTCTGCCGCGAGACCGGCCTTGCCCCGCATCATTGCGCTATGATCGGTGACAGCACCCATGATCTGCAGGCAGGCCGCGCGGCGGGCATGACAACCATCGGCGTGCTTACCGGCCCCGCGCCAAGTGCCGAGCTTGCCCCGCTCGCCGACGTCGTCCTCCCCGATATCGGCCACATTCCCGCCTGGCTCGACGCCCGATCCTGAGCACTAGCCGGGGGCACCCGCCGCATCACCCCAGATCGCCTCTTCAGTGATGCCGAGTTCCTCCAGTTCGCCCGCCCGCCGCGTCCGATCAGGCTCCCAGGCAAGATAAAACTCATCAAGCTGCGGCGGTGCCAAGCCCGCGTCGGAGAGCAGGCCATGCACCTGTCCGCGATGATGGATCTGATGCTGGATCAGATGCAGAAATGTCCGGTCGAAACGTTCTTTCTGGATCGTATGGCCGCGTTCCATGGTCACGATCCTTGGCCCCAGAGCCTCATCAGGTGCGGCGCAGGCGCGGATCAGACGCGCATCAATCTGCTTTTGCTGATCAACAAGCGCCTCAATCTCTGGACAAGGAATCTCATCATCAAAAGCCGACGGGCCCATGCATTGCCCTTCCAGCGCCGAGACGTAGAACCAATCGACAATCAGGATGTGATTGAGCGTCGCGATGATCGAGCCAAAGAAGCTTTCTCGCGTCTTTGCAAGGTCGTCGCCCGACAGCTGAAGACAGGCTTTGCCCAGCCGGTGATTTGCCCAAGCGTTGTTATAGGCCTGTGCGCGGAATAGCATGGTCATGGAATGTGCGTATCTAAAGAATGCCGCACCGTCTACTTTGTCTGAGATCGGATGAGTTCACTGGCAGCACCCGGCATTCCTTCCTGCGTTTCCGACATGACTTGTCGGTTTCAGCGCGGCCCATCGCGGACGCCGCTGTCATCATGCCGCCAAGCGAGATGGGAAAGATGTCATGGCAGAGACGAAAACACGCAGACGCGGCGGTGGCCGGGCGGGCAATGCAAACCGGCGCGCATCTGCCGGAATCGACCAGATGCCATGGCGCATCCCGCTGAACACCGACAAGCCGACCGAGCCGCTGGATGAAAGCGGCGTGCAGGCCATCCATGACGGCGCGATGCGTATCCTCGAAGAGATCGGCATCGAATTTCTGCATGATGAGGCACTGGCACTTTTCAAAGAGGCCGGATGCATCGTCAACGGCACCAATGTGCGCATGGGCCGCGACTGGGTGATGGAGATGTTGGGCCACGCGCCTGCGATCTTTGACATCACGCCGCGTAACCCTGAGCGTAAGATCACCCTGGGCGGCAAGCATATCCTCTTTGGCAATGTCTCGTCACCACCCAACTATTTCGATCTGGAGATCGGCAAGAAGGTCTCTGGCACCCGCGCCCAATGCGCGAACCTTTTGCGCCTGACGCAACATTTCAACTGTATCCATTTCGCCGGTGGGTACCCGGTCGAGGCGGTCGATCTGCATGCCTCGGTCCGCCATCTCGACATCATGTATGACAAGATGACGCTGACCGACAAAGTCGTGCACGCCTATTCACTCGGCAAGGAACGGGTCGAGGATGTGATGGAGATGGTCAAGATATCAAGCCAGCTCAGCGAAGCGGAATTCGCGGCCAAACCGCATATGTACACTAACATCAATTCGACCTCGCCGCTCAAACATGACGATCTGATGATCGATGGCTGCCTGCGTTGTGCGCGGCGCGGGCAGGCGATCATCGTCACGCCCTTCACGCTGGCCGGTGCGATGGCACCGGTGACCATGGCGGGTGCCGTTACACTGTCGATTGCCGAGGCGATCAGCGCCATCGCCCTTTTCCAATATGTCCGCCCCGGCATTCCCTGCTTGATCGGCACCTTTACCAGCAACGTTGACATGAAATCCGGTGCGCCTGCCTTTGGTACGCCCGAATATATGCGCGCGACCCAGATGACCGGCCAGATGGCGCGGTTCTACGGTGTGCCAATGCGCGCCTCTGGCTCTTGCGCGGCCAATATCCCTGACGGACAGGCGATGTGGGAGACGTCAAATGCACTTTGGGCCGCCGTGCAATCAGGCACGAATATCGTTTATCACGCGGCGGGCTGGCTCGAAGGCGGGCTGATTGCCTGCCCCGAGAAATTCGTGATGGATTGCGAGGTTATCCAGATGATCCAGCGCTATTTTGAGCCTGCGATCACCGCCGTTGGCCCCGAAGACATCGCCGTTGACGCGATCAAAGAGGTTGGCCCCAACGGGCATTATTTCGGCATCCCGCACACGCAGGAACGCTATGAAAACGCGTTCTATCAGCCCTTTATGTCCGATTGGCGCAATTTTGAGGCGTGGGAGGCCGCAGGCAGTATCTGGACCGCAGAGCGCGCGCATCGCACTTACAAGGAAATCCTCGCCACGTTCGAAGAGCCGCCGATGGATCCCGGCGTGCGCGAGGAACTCGCTGCCTTTGTCGCCAGACGAAAAGAGGAAGGTGGCGCGCCGACAGACTTCTGAAGACGGCTCCAAGGCCCCCATTTCAGCAGTGAATTGCTGCTGCAAGGCCCTTCATGCGCCACAGCCTTGCCGCGATCCGGTGTCAAATCTACCGTAGAAACCACGGGACAAAAGGACATCACAATGCAGCGCTTCTTTGGCCTCGTCGCCGGGCTTTTCTTGACATTTGCCTCGACACAGGCCGCCGCGTCGGCCAATTGCGTCGCACCTGCAAATGTCAACGCGCTGGCCACGGAAATCGCTGCGGGGGTGAATGCCAACCGGCGCGCGCAAGGCGAGGCGCCGCTGCGTTTCAACCGGCGTCTGGGACAGGCGGCGATGGTTCATGCCTGCGACATGCAAGTGAATGATTTCTTCAATCACCGCGGCACAGACGGCTCAAACTCCCAGCGTCGCGTCCGCGCGGCTGGCTATGATGATTGCATCGTTGCCGAAAACCTCGCCTGGGGCTATCCGCAGCCTGAACGGATCATTGCCGGTTGGATGAACTCACCGGGTCACCGCCGCAACATGATGCATCCCCGGATCGAGGAATTCGGCATCGGTATCGCCCAAGAGCCTGAGGGCCTCTATTGGGTGCTGGTTGTCGGCAAGCAGTGCTAGCTGGCAGCCAGTTTTTGACACAAAAACTGGCCTCAAATCCTCCGGGAGGATTTGTTAACAGACTTTTCGTGACGAAAAGTCTGCCCCCCTCATACATCCATCCAGATCGTCACCGGCCCGTTATTGACAAGGCTGACGGCCATATCGGCCCCAAACGCTCCGGTGGCGGTAGCGATCCCCAGTATGTCCACCTCGGCCACAAAGGCTTCGTAAAGCGCGCGCCCTTCATCGGGCTTTGCCGCCTGCGAAAAGCCGGGCCGGTTGCCACGTGACGTATCGGCGGCCAGCGTGAACTGGCTGACAATCAGTGCCGCACCGCCCGTATCCAACAGTGACCGATTCATCTTGCCCGCATCGTCCGGGAAAATCCGCAATTTGCTGATCTTGGCCGCCAGCGCTTTGGGCTTTGCGCGATCATCGCCCTCCATTGCGCAGACTAGGATCAGCATCCCCTGCCCAATCTCGCCGATCACTTCGCCGTCCACGCGCACCGACGCCTCGGTCACCCGCTGGATCAGCGCCCTCATAACTCGGCGGCCCAGGGCGGGTTCGCCCCCGCGCGGCTTACTGTGATCGCCGCAACCTTCGCCCCGAATGTCGCCGCCTCAACCAGTTGCGCCTTAGTCACTGTGCTGATGCCTGCCTTGGTCAGCACGCCTTGGTCATGCAATGAGGCCAGGAACCCCGCGCTGAACGTATCGCCTGCGCCAACCGTATCCACGACCTCGGCCTTCGCGGCGGCCACATCAACGGCACCTTGTGCGGTCACAATCGTCACACCCGCGCTGCCGCGTGTCAGCAGGACCACCTGCGCGCCAACATCCCGCAAAAACGCACTGGCATCCGCAGCCCCCGTGATCCATTCCAGATCCTCATCCGAGGTCTTGATGATATCCGCCGCACCCAGCATGCCGGTCAGCCGATCGCGGTAGGAAGCTTCATCCGTAATGAAGCCCGGTCGAATATTGGGATCAATCATCGTCACGCGCGACGCGGCCTCGCGCAGCATCAAAGCCTCATAGGCAGCGCCGCAGGGCTCCACCACGAGCGATATACCCCCAAAAAACAGCGCCTCCGCCGCCACATCCGGCAGATCCACCGGCGCAATCATCCGCCCCGCAGTATTCTCATCGTAAAACGCGTAAGACGCATGGCCGTCTGTCAGCGTCACAAAGGCCAGCGTCGTGGGGCGGTTGCTGATCGCCGCAGGCCCGTCATCGACGCCCGAGGCCGCCAATTCCGCCCGCAAGATATCGCCGAACAAATCCGATGACAGACCGGAGAAAAACTGCACAGGCGCGCCTAGCCGCCCCAAGGCAATCGCCGTGTTAAACACCGATCCGCCCGCATGGGGGGCAAAAGCATCGCCACCCTCTACGGTCTTTCGCGGCAGCATGTCCATCAGGGCCTCACCCGCACACAGTATCATCGCAAACCTCCCTTATTGGTTTTCCGCGATAACAAATCCCACGGCCAATGCAATGATGATCCCGATGACGATGGCAAAGGCGATCTTCCACGCCGAATAGGGCCTTTCCCCCTGAACCCGGCCCGTGCGGCCATTCACGACGAAGCGGTAAGATTTGCCTCGATATTTATAAGCGGCGAGCCAGACCGGCAGCAGAATATGCTTGAAGGTCACATCCGCCACATCCGTATTCACCGACCCGATCCGCTGATCATCGCCGCCAATGTCATATTTGATGTCGCGCCGGATCATCCGGTCCATATAGGCCCGCGCCTCATCAAACCCATCGACGAGTTCCACCTGATACCCTTCTGCCCGAAACCCGGCGAGGTATTCGGGCTTATAAGGCTCCAACGCTGACAAATCCCACGGCTCCAAACCGTCTGTGTATTTCTTTGGCAGCGACTTTGATGCCAGCACCAGCACATCATCAAAAAACCGCGCCACCCGGCCTGAGACATTGCGCCAGCGGGTCTTGCGCACGCGCACCTGCTTGCGCTTGCCATCGCGGGTGACCGTGCGCGTCTCGTAATAATGCGTGCCGCGCTGCCCGGTATAGCGCGTCTTGGTGTCGGCATCGAAGGTCCAATAGGGCACATAAATACCGTTCATCTTGCGGCCCTTGCGGGCATATTCGGCAAGTCCGTTGGGTGCAAACCACAGACCACCCAGCCAGTCCGTCACCGCATCGCGCGCCTGCGCTTCCTCCCAAGCAAAAGGCAGAAGACCACGCGGTTTGATATGCCGATGGGTGCCGGTATCGGTCACCACCGGTGTCGCACAAAACGGGCATTCGGCGGCGTGCAGGTCGATATCAAACTCGGTCTGCGCGCCGCAATTGGGGCAGGTGACGACGCGCGTTTCCTCAATGTCTTCCGCCGAAAGCTGCGCATTCACGCCCTTGCGGAAATCAAGCTCCCGGATCGCACCTGACCAAGGCCCGTCGCCACTGACGGGCTGGATATTCCCGCAATGATCGCAGACCAGTTGATCGTCGCCGGGGTCATAGCGCAGATCGGCCCCGCAGGCCTCACAAGGAAAGCGATGTTCAGCCGCGACTGATGTTTTCTCTTCCATCACAGATACTTATGGACAAAACGAGGGGTCATCACACGCAAGGCGCCGTCAAAAAGCGCGTTGTGGCGCCAGAAATGAAACAGACCATGAAACGTGGCCGCCGCTAATAAAAGCAGCAATGCCACCCAGCCCGTGTCATGCGGTGCAAGCCCCAGCAAAGCGCTTGCATTCAGCACCACGGCCACCGCCAAAAGCGCATACATCCCTCGATGCATCCACGGGTAAGCGGCCCGCAAAGGCCCTTGCAGCTTTGGCCCCGGCTTGCACATCATGCCGCGCGCCAAGGCCATGCCGACCCATACCGCGCCCCCGATGACAAAGAGCCAGCGGACGATCACATCCGATGTCCCGCCTTTGACCATCATCAGGACCAAAAGCAAGGTCGACCAATGCAACAGGATCGTCAAGCGGCGGCGGGTCATCAGACAGGCGGTGGAGGCGGGGGCATCACGGTGAAAAGCTGCGCAAGCTCGGTCACGTCTTCCGCTTTCATCCAGCCATCCTGGCCTTGAGTCCAGACCATGCTGTCGCGGCTCAGCTTGCCTTCGGTCACCATCCGGCCCAAAGCGGCCTTGGAGAACGGGCCGGTCACGTTGCCGGCCTCAGCGATATGCCAGACATGCTCAACTGGTGGTGGGGGAGGGGGCGCTGCCGCAGCGGGCGCTGGCGCAGGTGTCGAAGCACCCCATGGGTTCTGCGCCATCTGCATGCCCAGCCCGGCACCCATGCCCATCCCCATGGCTTGACCGGCGCTTGACCCTTCCATGGTCATGGCCTCAGCCGCTTTCCACTTCATATGATCATCCAGATTGCCGGCCACGCCGCGTGAGGTGCGTTCATCAAGCGCCTTTTCCACCGCAGGCGGCAGGCTGATGTTTTCGATGTAAAGCTCCGGTAGGCTTAGCCCGTATTGCTTCAGCGTGGGGTCAATCGCATCCGCAATCAGCTTGCCTACTTCCGCCGTGGCTGCGGCCATATCGAGGACCGGAATGCCCGATTTCGCAATCGCCCGCGAAAACTCCTGAACAATGATATTGCGGATCTGAAAGCTGATCTCATCGCGGGTAAACTCTCCATCCGTCCCCACAATCTCGCGCAGGAACACCGCCGGGTCGGCGACCTTGACCGTATAGGTGCCAAAAGCACGCAGCCGCGTCGGCCCAAATTCCGGATCGCGCAGCATGATCGGGTTCTTCGTGCCCCATTTCAGGCCCGCAAACCGGGTCGTGTTGACAAAATAGATTTCGGATTTGAACGGGCTCTGAAACCCGTGATCCCAATGCTGCAGTGTTGTCATGATGGGCATATTGTTCGTCTCAAGCATATAGAGCCCGGCGCTGAACACATCCGCCAGCTGCCCTTCATGCACAAAGACCGCCGCCTGCCCCTCACGCACGGTCAGCTTGGCACCATATTTGATCTCATGGCCTTCACGCTCAAACCGCCAGACCATCGTGTCGCGGGTATCATCGGTCCAATGGATGACGTCGATAAACTCGCCCGTCAGAAAATCGAATATGCCCATCAGATGGCCTCCATTCTATCTGTCATTAACTTGCTCCCGGCTCCAGATAATCCCGCGCAATCGCTCTTGCGATGGGGGCCGCTGTCGCGGGGTCCATGCCCGTCTCCAGCCGTGGATCATAGAGCATTTGTAACAAAAGCTCATCATGCCGCGTTAGCAGCGCAAATTCCTCGTCATCGTTAAAGATCGACGGACGCGCATCTGGGCTGTCATTGGCCAGACCCATGCCTTGCGCCAGCTCCTCATGAATACAAGCGGTGCGCATCAGGTTCGGATGTTCGGCCCGGATCATCGCGATGGCCTTGGTATAGCTTGAACGACCCGGCGCAAAGGTCCCAATCACTACGCAAAGCTGGTCGCGGGGCAGGTTGACGAAAGTCCGCACCGTCGCGTCCGAGATCGTTGGGATCAGCTCGCGCAAACGGTCGCCATAGGCGCGTCGGTCATCCTCGCCCAGGAACAGCACGCGGAAATTCGGGTTTTCGTCCGTCAGCGTGATCGGCACATTCGACAGTCGCGACAGCCTCGCCGCATAGGCACTGACGCTGGCTGTGTCCTGCGCACGCTGATCAAGCGGCACGGTCTGGCCAAACTCCACTGACATGCGGATCGGCTGCGTCCAGCGCCGAAGTTTCGAGACCGTGGCCTGAGGCCGTGTGAAGTCGCTGTCATCGCGATATTCGTTAAAAAGCGCGATCCGCACAAAATTCCGCGCGAGCAGCGTATCGGTAAATGGCGTATCCGCACCCCCACCATCGCCACGCAGCAAGCCTTGCGTCAAAAGATCGTTCTGCAGCCGCGTGTAATAGCGCGCCAGATCGCCGCTCGCCTGGCTGGGCGGCACCACCAAGGGCATGGGTGGCAGGGGCGGTTCGTTCACCTGCGTGTCAGCAGGCGGCGCGACGGGCGGCATCAGCAACTCACACCCCATCAACCCCGTCGCCAGAACAAGGCCCAGACCGCCCCGCATGCTCCGCCAAGTCGTCATTTAGATATTACCCAGTACTCGCCACAACAGCTGCGGTCGCACCAATCATAGCCGCGGTTCCGGAGTCGCGCGCCTTTGCGGCGGCGAGCGTTTCCTTCAACTCGGCTTCCATCTTCTGCAACTCGGTCTCGGCCTCGGCCCGCTTGCGCTTGCCCTCATCGGCGATCTCAAGGCTTTCATTGATGGTTGCGATCAGATTTTCATTCGCCGATTTCACGGCCTCAATGTCGAACACACCCCGCTCCATCTCCTGGCGGATCGTGCGGTTCGCCTGACGCAGATTCTCGGCATTGGCCTGCAGCAGTTCATTCGTCAGGTCATTCGCATCGCGCACCGCCTCTGCTGCCTCTGCTGAACGCTGGATCGTCACCGCCTGCGCCAATTGTGTCTCCCACAGCGGCACCGTGTTCACCAAGGTCGAGTTGATCTTGGTCACTAGCGACTTGTCATTTTCCTGCACCAACCGGATCGACGGCAGGGATTGCATCGTCACCTGCCGCGTCAGTTTCAGGTCGTGCACCCGGCGTTCCAAATCGTCACGGGCCGCCCGGATGTCGCGCAATTCTTGCGCTTTCATCACCGCCTCATCCTCGGCGGCGGCCTGCACTTCGGCCTCTTTGGCGGGGATCGTCTTGGCATCCAGATCAGCGATCTTGGCCTCACCAGCGGCGATGTAAAGGCCCAGTTCGTCGTAGAACCCAAGCGTCTTGTCATAAAGCACATCGAGGCTTTCGATATCCTTCAAAAGCACATGTTCATGCTTCAGAAGATCATCGGTGATCTTGTCGATCTGGCCCTGCACCTCTTCAAACCGTGCCGCAAACTTCGCCATAGGTGCGGCCCGCCCGAGCAGCTTTTCCCACCAACTCCGCTCGCGCCGCACATCAAGCTCAGACACCGAAAACCCACGAATGGTCGTCACGATCCCGCGCAGACTGTCGCCTGCCGGTCCCACATCTTTGTTGCGCACGCCCGCCAGCATGCTTTGCGAAATCTCCTGCAACTCGGCCTGCGCGGCCGAGCCAAAGGAGACAATCGAATTGGTATCCGAGATATCGATTTCGGCCACGCGTTTTTCAATCTCGGCGCCTGTGGGCGCGTCAGCCGCCTCAAGTGTCACCAATTCCCCTTTGGGTTCGGGCAGGACAACGGCGGTCACTTTTTCCACTTCGGCAAGGGTCGCTTCGGCCTTCTGGCGAATAGTCTCTGACATTACTCACTCCCTTTGGTTTTCAGGCTCACACCTTCGCGCTGCAGCCTGTCGCGCAGCACGTTGATTTCAATATCCATATCGCTGCGATCATCCAGCAACATTTTCTCGGTCCGCGCGGCAAAGTTCTGCTCAAGATCATCGAGGAGCGCCTCGTAGCTCGTGCGGGCATCCGCGTCTTTGTTGCGGCCATAAAGATCGACAAATTTCACTGTCGCATCGCGGGCACCCATCAGATAGACGCTCAGGAATTTGCGCGCGCCAGTCAGATCACGCGGGTCTTCCTCGACCGTGCGGATCATGCGCCGGGCGATCACCTGAAAATCCTGCACCCGTTCGGTCAGGCGCCGGTCCGAGAGGCCTTCGATCTGCGCTTTCATCACATCCAGATGCGCCTCGGCCTCGTCAACCACCCTCGCCACGCGGTCCTGCTGGAACGTATCGACGCCTTCCATGCGCTTGTCGGCCATCGGATCAATGCCAAAGGCCGCCACATGCAGACCCAGCGCCGCGATCCCATACAACCCCGCGCCAATCATCCCGCTATCGCCCGTATAGGCCGCAATCGCCGCGCCAATTCCCGTCAGGGCCGAGGCCAGCATCTTGCGCGGCACAGCCGGACGGCGCGCCACCTTGCGGGCGTGGTATTCGGCCTCCGCCTTCAGCCCCTCCTGCAGCATCCAGGCGGCCAGTGTCAGCACACCACCTCCGATCAGCGCCAATACGAGCGTCGCAGGGCCGGACCCAAGCGAGGTGAACACCAAAATGATCGCGGGCAGATACAAAAGCCGTGCGGGCGAGCCTGCCGCCTTGATCTGGCGGATATCAATCGCCTCGGCACGCACATCGGCGCTTTGCCCATCAGGGCTGTATTTCCCGCCAAAGCGCTTGGCCATCAGGCGGCCCCCAGCCAGCCCAACGACAGGCCCAGCAGCAACAGCACCAGGGCAAAATACGCGATCTTGCGAAATGTCTCCGGCATCGTGTCATGATCCTCCCCAGCGGGCAGACGCGTGGCTGCAAGTGTCCCCAGCACGGCGGCAAATGCAATCGCCAAGACCGCAACAAATGCCAGCACCAGGATCAATCGCACCATTTTTAGTCACTCCCGCAGTTTTGCTTAACTTTCAGATAGGTAGCAGAGCGGGCCATTACGAGTGTCTCTGCAACGCCGCCCGTTCCGCATCCAGCTTCTTGCGATAGCCCGATTGGATGATTTCCACGGCCACCAGCACCACAACCGAGAAGTAGAAGGTTGTCTTCGACATCGGGAGCAGCTCATAGCCGAAGATTTTGATCTGCAGGCTGTCATCATGCATCGCATGCGCCGCAGCAGGCCCCGCCTCACCCAGCAGAACCACCCCGACGATCAACAGAATAAAGAGGCCCAGAACCTCATACATCCGGTTCTTCTCCAAAAACCGCGTCACGCCATCCGCCAGCAACAGCATCGCGAGGCCCGAAAGGATGATCGCAAAGGCCAGGATCGGGAAGACGTCGGTGATCGCGATGGCTGAAAGCACTGAATCGAAAGAGAAAATCAGGTTCATCAGTACGATCAGCATCACAACCTGTACCGCGGACTTGCCTGACTTGCCCTCCACATCATGATCCAGATGCTCCATCGACAGCATATGGCCGATCTCTTTGACGGCCGTATACATGATGAAAATCCCGCCAAAGACAAAGACCACCGTGGCAAAGTTCGCCCCGCCTTCGATCACACCTTCCCAGTCAAAGATGTAGAACGGCTCCGCCAGCGCATCAATCAGCTGGATCATGGTGAAAAGCAGGATCACACGCAAAGCCACCGCAATGATAATGCCCCATGTCCGCACCGCCTTTTGTTGCGCCACTGGCGCGCGCTGGCTTTCGATTGAGATGTAAAGCAGGTTGTCGAACCCCAATACCGCCTGCAAAAAGCACAGCATGATCAGGTTGGTCGCGTTTTCCAGCGTGAGCAAGTCCGCCAATTGATGTCCCCCAGTTCTTTTCTTTGATCACCAGCATGCACAGGCGATGGAACAGGACAAGGTTCAAGTGTGGCGGTTTTTCCCCGTTGATGGCTGCAACCGGCAGGGGCAAGTGGCTTCTATCAGCGATCCAGGCGCTTTCAGAGGCTCACGATGGCTCCGCCTGCCGTCTGGTGCCCCGCTGATAAATGACAACCGAGGCGATGATCGCGACGGCTGCCAACGCGCTGTACCAGGTGATCCGATCGCCAAACACATACGCCCCTATCATGGCGGCAAAAAGCATCGAGATGTAGTTGGCAAATGACACGAATATCGCGCCATAAGTGCTTGCCAGCTTCAGATATAGCATCAACGCTCCGCCTTCACACAGGATGATCAGGGCAATGGCAGGTACGTTCAGCGTGGCCTCTGACCAGACGCGCAATCCGCCAAAGACAAGCCCACCGATCAGTGCGGCGACCGAAAGGATCAGCGCCTGCGCGTGCGCGACCTGGATTGCATCCGCGGTCGCGGGCCATCTGGTGGCGATGAAGACAGTATTCGCCGCATAAAGAACCGGCACCCCAAACGCGACAGCAACCCATACCAGGTCGGCCTGACCGGCCTCGCCAAACCGTGCTGTGTCCCAGATCAGGAACAGCACACCCAGAAATCCAAGTATCACCGCAGTGATCGTTCCGACGTTGAGCCGCTGATGACCGATCAATGCCGAAAGTCCCAATGTCATGATCGGCATCGTCGCGATGATGACCACCAGAATGAATACCGGCAGATGTGGTGCCACCAGGCTTTCGACCGAGAACGGCAGGATAGAACCTAAAAGCCCGCTCAGGACGTAAAAAATCAATGTTGCCCTGCTGAGTGGCGGCCAGGCGCTTCTGAACGTGGCGACAAGGGAAAACATGATGGCGATGCCGAATGTTGATACGCTGACCACCACATGAACAGGGATACCCGAAAGTCCCGCCGCCTTGATGGCCGAAAGGCGCGCGGCCCATAGCAGACCAAGCGAAACAAGAAGAAAAACGCGGATCACTGGCCTCGGCTACCTTATTCTCACGCGGGCACGCGTATCGGACTTGACCACGTGCGATCAAGCTAACCGGCCAGAACGCGCTGCGCAAACATAGCGTATCGCGCGCATTGCGCCGCGCCCGTCGTCACGTCCCGTGGGTGTTGCAGGGTTGTCATTTCCGGTTCTGACCCCGCGCTTTGCGGACCCGGCTTGGTCTGGGCTTGGCCGACAGGCCCAACTGGTCCCGCACCACGCGCTGTTTGACCTCTTCGACCTCTCCAGCCTTCAGCCCGCCCAGCTGGAACGGGCCGTAGCTGACACGGATCAGCCGGTTCACCGTCACGCCCAAGGCCCCCATGACCCGTCGTATCTCGCGGTTCTTGCCTTCGCGCAGGGCCACGGTCAGCCAGGCATTCGCCCCTTGCTGGCGGTCAAAACTGACCTCCATTGGCTGATAGGCCACACCCTCAACCGTGATCCCCTCGCGCAGCGCATCAAGCTGTGCCTCGCTCACCGACCCATTGATACGCACCCGATATCGCCGCAGCCAGCCGGTGCTGGGTAGTTCCAGCCTGCGCTTCACCGCCCCGTCATTCGTCAGCAGCAAGAGCCCCTCGGAGTTCAGATCGAGCCGCCCCACCGACATCACGCGTGGCATCTTGTCAGGCAACGCGGCAAAGACAGTGGGGCGATCCTTTTCATCCCGCTCCGTCGTCACCAAACCCGCTGACTTATGATAGAGCCACAAACGTGGCGGATCAGGGTCGCCCACTGGCTTGCCGTCCACGGTGACCCTGTCCATCCCCGTCACATTCAGTGCCGGACTGTCGATGACCTTGCCATTCACGCCGACGCGCCCTTCGGCAATCATCCGCTCCGCCTCCCGCCGGCTTGCGATGCCTGCACGGGACAGAACCTTGGCAATACGGTCGCCGGAAGGAGGGGTGTCAGTCATGTGTTGCCATGTACGGGGAAGGGGCGCCGGGCGCAATCGGCTCGGCTGTAAGAGCGAACACCCCTAGGCCGCGTCGATTTCCTCAAACGCCACATCTGCGTCTTTGAGCTGTTTGCGCACAAGATCATTGAACGAAAGCGTCGGATTGGCCTCGGCCAAAAGCCCGATCTTAATCCAGAATTCAGCCTGCGCATTGATCGACCGGCACATGACGGTGCTGGCCTTCCGTATCTCTGCGTGAAGCTCATCGCCTATTTTCACAATGCCCATCAGCACCTCCATCAATTATATACGAATCACATATATTTCGTATATAGCTGTACCGCAGCGGCATATGTCCGCTCGTCCTCGTCACAATACATCAAAGAGAGGTTGCATGCATAGCTACATCGACATGCCCGTTGCGCCGCCGCCAGATCAAGTGCACCGCACGGAAAGCATCAAACTCTACGGGCCAGACGCCTTTGCCGGGATGCGCCGGGCGGGCCAATTGACAGCGACTTTTCTTGACGATGTTGCTGCGCTGATTGCGCCCGGCCTGCCGTTGGCGGAAATTGACGCCTTCGTCCGTGACTTCGCCGTCAGACACCGCGCCAGGCCCGCGACCCTTGGCTATAGTGGTTATGCCTATGCCTGCTGCACATCGGTCAACCATGTCGTGTGCCATGGCTTTCCGACCGCCAAGAAGCTGCGCGACGGTGACATCGTGAATATCGATGTCACGCTCGTTGTTGACGGCTGGTACGGTGACTCAAGCCGCATGTATGCGGTCGGCACACCAAAGCGCGCTGCCCAACGCCTTGTCCAGATCGCGCATGAGGCGATGATGCGCGGCATTGCTGCGGTCAGGCCAGAGGCGCATTTGGGCGATATCGGGCATGCCATCCAGTCTTATGCCCAGACCCAACGCTGCAGCGTGGTCAGGGACTTTTGTGGACACGGGATCGGACGGGTCTTTCACGATGCGCCGAACATCCTGAATTTTGGCAAGGCAGGAACGGGCGCGGCTCTGCGTGCGGGCATGATCTTCACTGTTGAGCCGATGATCAATCTGGGCCGCGCGGATGTCAAAACGCTCGCCGATGGCTGGACTGCCGTCACCCGCGATCGATCACTTTCTGCGCAATTCGAGCACTCCATCGGCGTCACCGCAGATGGATATGAGATCTTCACGTTGTCGCCAAAAGGCCTGCACGCACCGGGCATCGCACTAGGATAGGTGCGGAGCCGCTCACTCCTCAATCGGGTTCGGCCCCGCATACGTCCACCGATACTTGGGCGGTGTCGGCCCCTTGTTCCGCCCCCCTTGCTGCATCTGCTCCCATGCATGTGCGAGGATACCCACCGACCGGGACAGGCAGAACAGCCCCCGCGCCAGCGGCCCCGCGAAGCCAAGTTCGGCATAGATCACTGCCGTCGCCCCGTCGATATTCATCGGCACCGGCTTTCCCGCCTGTTCGCCCAATACCCGCTGCACCTCCAGCCCGATCTTTGCAAATCGTCCGCTGACCGTGCCCGCCGCTGCGGCCTCTGCCACCAGCGCCAACAGGCGCGGCGCGCGCGGGTCCTCCGGCGTGTGAAACCGGTGGCCAAAGCCGGGGATGTATTTCGACCGCTCCGCCCGCCAGCGGTCAATGGCTGCCTCCGCGCCGCTTGCGTCTGCCCAGCCATAGAATTCCACCGCCTGCTCACCCGCGCCACCATGCACGTCATCCAGCATATTCACCGCCGAGGCCATCGCCCCGTTCAGCCCCATCCCGCAGGTCACTGCCATGCGCGCTGCGGCAATCGAGGGCGCCTGCGGTCCGTGATCGACGGCGGCGACCAATGCGGCCTCGAACAATTCCGCCTGCGCAGACGTGGGCAACTCTCCCCGTAACATCAGCCAGATCATCTGCGGAAAACTCACATTCCCGATCAAGTCCTCAATCGGCGTCCCCCGCATGCGGATCTGGCCGGGCGCCATGTCGATAATCTCGGTCGCCCACCAGTCCGCCACATCGCTGCTCATATCACCTCATCCTCCCTTAGTCGGGCGATCTCTGCCGCCGACAGGCCCAAATCGCCCCAGACCGCGTCATTATCCGCGCCCAGTTCCGGCGGTGGGTCCGCCACAATCGGTGCCGCTCCATCGATCTTCACGCCGGTTGTCGCGACCGCGATATCGCGGCCCACACCCGCAACATCCTCATAAGATTGCAAAAACCCGCGCTCAGCAACTTGCGGCGTGGCCAAAGCTTCCGGCACGCTCAGCACCGCACCCGTTGGCACCCCAATCGCGTTCAGCGCCTCCACCCAATGGGCGGCGGGCTTTGTCATCAGCACCACCTCCAATGCCTGGCGCAACGCCACACGGTTCACTTTCCGCGCCTCACGCGTGGCATAGTCGGGATGGTCCCGCAAAGCCTCCAGCCCCAGATGCCCGGTCAGCACCACCCATTGCTCATCCTTGTTGGCTGCAATGTTGATCATGCCCTCGGCGGTGCAAAACGTGCCCGACGGTGCCGATGTCACATTCTCATTGCCATTCGCCTGCGGAGTCACCCCAGCAATCAGATGGTTCGAAACAACCCAACCCATTGACACCAAAACAGATTCCAACATCGACACATCGATGAAACACCCTCGGGGCCGCTCATTCAGCGCCGCCGCCACCGCAAAGGCTGCATTCATCCCGCCGAACGTATCGGCTACGGGATAGCCCACGCGCAAAGGCGCGCTACCCGCATCCCCGGTGATCGACATCACCCCCGATGCGCCCTGAATGATCTGATCGTAAGCCGGGCGATCCTTCCATGGCCCGTCCTGCCCAAAGCCCGAAATCGCGCAATAGATCAGCTCTGGCCGGACCTCCTTCAGTGCGCCGTAACCAAGCCCCAGCCGGTCCATCACACCGGGCCGGAAGTTCTCCACCAGCACATCAGCAGAGCCGACAAGTCGCCGAAACAGCGCCTTGCCATCCGGTTTCTTCAGATCCAGCGTGACGGACTTCTTCCCCGCATTCTGTGCCAGAAATGACACGCCCATCCCCGCCGCATTCAACGCAGGATCAGCCCCCAATTGCCGTGCCAGATCGCCCCGCCCGCGCGCCTCCACCTTGATCACCTCGGCACCCAGATGCGCCAGATGATGGCAGCAGAACGGGCCCGCCAGCACATTGGTTAGGTCCAGAACACGAATATCTTTCAAAGGCTTGGACATGAGGGACCTCTTGGCGTCTGGGCTTCGGTCCAAGATTGCGCCGGGTCATGCGTCGGTTTCAAGGTCCCGCGTCGCAAAGAAAGTCCGCATGATCAGATCAAAGCGTGCAGCCAGATCGCGCTGCCGCTCTTCCGACATCTCCGGGTCGATCAGAATGAGCCCCGCAAAGGCCGCATATTCCAGATGCGCCATGTCCCAGGCCTCTGGCCGCTCAAGATCAAATCGTGCCGCGTAGAGATCCATCAGGACCGACAAGCGCATGTTATCAGCGCGTTTCACCACGTCGGCCACATCGCCATTGCGGCGCGCCAATTCGCGGATGCCCAGTTCCAACTTGTAGTCGATTGACATCGCCGCATCCGTCAGCGTCTCGGCCTGCACGTCCGGGTCACGCAGACCTTTGAGTATCGCAGCAACGTTTGTGGTTTGCGTCTCCAGCCAGGTTTCGGCCATGCCGACCAGAAATGCATCATGATCGTTGAAATGGTAATAGAATGACCCCCGCGTCAGCCCCGCAGCGGCACAAATTGGGGCGAGCTTTATCGCCTCCGGCCCCCGCGCCGAAAGCTCCTTTAGACCAAGCGCCAGCCAATCCTCCGCCTGAAAGCGCCGTTTGCCTACAGCCAAAGACCCAGCCCCCCAAGCAACGCCACCGGCACAAACAGCCAGCCCTGCGGCAGGTCGAGATGGCGCGCACCAAGGCGTAACACCAGACCAATCCCCACGGTCGCGAAACCGACAGCCAGCAGGAACGCGGCAAGTGCAAAGGCCGGATCATCGGTGATCACGGCCCAAAGGTTCAAAACCGCCATGGCCGCGATAGCAACGCTGGTGAAATGCCAGCACAAGTATTGCGTTTGCCGCACCAGCGGTGCCAGATCAGACGCCAACAGCGGCGTCGCGATCTGACGACCGCCGACGAAAAGGTGAACGGCAAGCCAAATCGATGACAGAAAGCCGGCAGAAAGGACAAACGACATGTTCATGTGACACCTCAAAAATCAGCGTTTCTCTACATACCAGAAAGTACGTTAACGTACCTTTGGGTATGCGATCTATCCCCTTTCGTACCAAAAGGTATGCGGTTTTTGTCCAAGTATACCAAAAGGTATGGGCAGTGACGGGCAATCCCCGCTTGAGAGCCGACATCCCAACTGGCATCACAAACCTATGACCTTCCGCTCGCATATGCATCTGGCCCTCGAAGAAGCGCGCGCGGCCGCCGCGCGGGGCGAGGTGCCAGTGGGTGCCGTGATCTCCGACGGTGATCGTGTCATCGCACAAGCCGGAAATCGGACGCGCGAACTGAACGACCCGACCGCCCATGCCGAGATGCTGGCGATCCGTGAGGCCTGTGAAATGCTGCAAAAAGAACGGCTTACAGGCCTGGACCTCTATGTCACTTTGGAACCCTGCCCGATGTGTGCCGCCGCCATCAGCGCCGCGCGCATCGCCCGGCTTTATTACGGCGCCGCCGATCCGAAATCGGGCGGCGTGGGGCAGGGGCCGCGCATCTTCAGCCACCCACAATGCCACCACGTGCCTGAAATCTATGATGGAATCGATGCCGCCGCGTCGGAAAAATTGCTGAAGACCTTCTTCGCCGCCAAACGCTGACAATTCCTGGCACAGGAATTGCCCCAAACTTTCGATGAAAGTTTGGCACTCAGATCTCAATAACGTCCATCACATCCGGCGTGCGCACATCCACATCCGGCAATGCGTCAACAAGTGGCTGCGCGGATTGCGCGAGGAGCGGGAAGGTTTTGTAGTGGCAGGGGATCACCATGTTGAAATCAAAGAACTTTCTGGCGGCAAAGGCCGCCCCTTCCATGCCCATCGTATAATGCCCACCACAGCAGAGGATTCCGATATCGGGCTGATAGAACTCTGCCATCCAGCCCATATCGGCCATCACATCCGTGTCGCCCGAAACATAGATCATGTGGCCCTCGCCCCCGATCATATATCCCGCCTCGGTCCCCGCATACGCCGTGCCGAGAGAGGAGGAATGCGTGGCCTGCACCATCGACACTTTCGCGCCGTTCAGATCGACCGTGCCGCCTTTGTTGAAATCCACCGTCTCGTGGCCGGCAAACGCTCCGCACAGCTCGGGGATGCCGACAATTGTAGCACCCGTTTCCCCAGCAATATCAGCCACTTCCGAGGCATGATCGAAATGCCCATGGGTCAGCAGGATATGCGTGGCACCCGCCAGCGCCTCCGCGCGTCTGTCATCGGGAAAGGACGGATTTCCCGTCAGCCATGGGTCGATCAAAAGTACCGCCTCCGCGATCTCAATCCGGAAACTTGCATGTCCCAACCAGGTGATTTTCATGTTGCCCTCCACTGCGTTCTCGTCAGGATACGCCCCAGAGAAGAGGGCGCAAGATGGACTGGTTTGCACAGATCGACGGCTATTGCGAGCGGACGGATTTTTCCTATTGGTCTGAACCACTTAACGCAGTCACCAATGCCGCATTCATTGTCGCTGCCATCATCATGTGGCGCCGCACCGGTGGCCTGCCTGCCGCGCGTCTTCTCTGCGTGATCCTGTTCTGCATCGGTATCGGCAGCTACCTCTTCCACACACACGCGACACAATGGGCCGCGCTCGCCGATGTCACACCTATCGGCGTCTTCATCCTGACCTATCTGTTTCTGGCCAATCGCGACATTGTCGGCATGCCTTGGTGGGGTGCGTTGGGCATCACTTTCCTATTCTTTCCATATGCTTACGGCGTTGTTTCGCTCCTGCGAGACGTGCCGTTTTTCAACATCTCGAACTTCTACTGGACCGTGCCGATCCTGCTGGTGGCCTATGCGGCGTACCTGCGCGGCGCCGTCGGGTTGGGCTTTGTCATCGGGGCGGTGATCCTTTCGGCCTCGATCAGCTTGCGGTCGCTCGATGAAATCCTCTGCCCGCAATTCCCCATCGGCACCCATATCTTCTGGCATATCCTTAACGGGATCATGCTGGGCTGGATGATCGAGGTCTATCGCCGCCACATGCTTGCGGGTCCTGCAGCGGGGCGCTAAACGCGGGCAGAGATTTACCGGAGACGTCCCATGTCCATCGACACAGAAACCGCCCGCCGCGTCGCCAAACTGGCGCGGATCAAGGTTGAAGATGATGCGCTGCCCGCCTTGGCGGGAGAGTTCAACGCGATCCTGGGTTTCATCGAGCAACTCAATGAGGTGGATGTGGAGGGCGTGGAGCCGATGACCTCCGTCACGCCGATGCGCCTGAAACGCCGCGATGACGTGGTGACAGACGGGGATCAGCAAGGCGCCGTTCTGAAGAACGCGTCGGATGCGCGTGAAGGGTTTTTTGCGGTGCCGAAGGTGGTTGAGTGATGAGTGAACTGACCAAACTGACCATCGCCGAAGCACGCGACGCGATGCGCAATGGCGACACGACAAGTGCGGAGATCACCGATGCGTGCCTGAGCGCCATTGACGGGGCAGGGGCCTTGGGCGCCTTTGTCCACCACACGCCAGAGATTGCCGCCGAGCAGGCGAAAGCCGCCGATGCGCGGATCAAGGCTGGCGATGCGCCGGATATGTGCGGGATTCCTTTGGGAATCAAAGACTTGTTCTGCACCAAAGGTGTGCCGTCGCAAGCGGCGTCCGGCATCCTTGAAGGCTTCAAGCCCGAATATGAGAGCACCGTGACCACGCAACTCTTCGACGCGGGCGCGGTCATGCTGGGCAAGCTCAATATGGACGAATTCGCGATGGGCTCGTCCAACGAAACCTCGGTCTATGGGAATGCAGTGAACCCGTGGCGGCGCGGCAATGACGAGGCTGCCCTGACGCCGGGCGGCTCTTCGGGCGGGTCGGCGAGTGCCGTTGCCGCTGACCTGTGCCTTGCGGCGACAGGGACAGATACCGGTGGCTCCATCCGGCAGCCTGCGGCTTTCGTCGGGATCACAGGAATGAAACCCACTTATGGCCGTGTGTCGCGCTGGGGGATTGTGGCCTTTGCCTCGTCACTCGATCAGGCGGGGCCGATGACCAAGGACGTGCGCGATGCGGCGATCATGCTGCGGGCCATGTGCGGGCATGATGCGAAAGACAGCACTAGCGCTGATTTGCCTGTACCGGATTTTGAAGGCGCATTGACCGGCGACATCAAGGGCAAAACCATCGGGATTCCAAAAGAATACCGCATGGATGGTATGCCTGAAGAGATCGAAAAGCTCTGGGCCGATGGCACGGCAATGCTGAAAGATGCAGGTGCGAAGATCGTCGATATCACGCTGCCGCACACCAAATACGCGCTGCCCGCCTATTACGTGATCGCCCCGGCTGAAGCGTCGTCCAACCTCGCCCGCTATGACGGTGTGCGCTTTGGCCATCGCGCCAAGCTGGCCCAAGGTGACGGCATCACCCAGATGTATGAAAAGACCCGCGCCGAAGGATTCGGGGCCGAGGTCCAGCGCCGCGTGATGGTGGGGACTTACGTGCTGTCCGCAGGCTTTTACGACGCCTATTACAACCGCGCGCGCAAGGTACGCACACTGATCAAACGCGACTTTGAGACGGTCTTTGCCGATGGCGTTGATGCGATCCTGACACCGGCCACGCCCTCTGCCGCCTTCCCGCTCGGTGAGAATTTTGACCCGATCCAGATGTATCTCAACGATGTGTTCACGGTCACGGTGAACCTTGCAGGATTGCCTGGGATTGCGGTGCCCGCAGGACTGGATAAACAAGGCTTGCCACTTGGGCTGCAGCTGATTGGGCGGCCTTGGGAAGAGGCCGATTTGCTCAATATCGCGTACAGCCTGGAGCAATCGGCGGGTTTTGTGGCCAAACCGGCCAAGTGGTGGTAAAGATCATCGCAAGAATGATGCAGTTTGGCAGGTGAATGGTGATGAAATCCGGCATGATATTTGCGGTGGCAGCGCTCAGCCTGGTGGCCTGTGGACCAGGGCAGTCGCCTGAGCGTGGCGTCGGCTTTGACGACTTTTCCGCGTTTGAGCTTGACCGTGCGCGACGCGAGGCGGCGCTTTCCGCACCACGTGAATCGATCATTCCGCCACCGCAGGTCAATACGATCCCCGGCCCGGTGGGTGGCCCCGCTATCTCGGCCAGCGACCTTGCCGCCGCCGGGATTGGTCAGACGCCGGAGAACTCGGCACTTGATCCCGCGCGTGTTGCGGGGCTTGATGCTTCGCCTACCAATCCTGCACCTAACTTGCAAAACAATCCCGGTATCTCTGATGAGCAGAACTTTGATGCTGTATCGGGTCGGGAGACGATTGAAAGCGATGCTGAGCGGCGTGCCGCCCAGGCGGCAGCGCGTGAAGAGATTGAACCAACCGCGCTGCCGGATCGCCCACGCGACACGGGGCCGAATATCGTTGAATACGCACTCAATGCGCCCAATGTGAAGGGGCAGGAATGGTATAGCCGGTCGATCCTGGCAGGTCAGAATCGCTTCCAACGCAATTGCGCGGCTTACCCGACGCCTGATGATGCGCAGCGCGATTTCCTCGCGCGTGGCGGGCCGGAACGTGACCGGTTGGGGATTGACCCAGACGGGGACGGGTTTGCCTGTGGTTGGGACCCGGCCCCCTTCAAAGCGGCGTTCCAGAACTGAGACTGACCACGCATCTGTCGCCCAATTACGGTCCGCGTCGGGATGGCGCGCGGCCCAGTTTGGTGGTGATCCATTATACGGCGATGCAGTCGGCGAACGCCGCGCTGAAGACGTTATGTGATCCGGTAAGTGAGGTCTCGGCGCATTATCTGATTGCGCCGGATGGGGAAGTGCTGTCGCTGGTGCCCGAGGATTTGAGGGCCTGGCATGCGGGGGCAGGGGCCTGGGGGTCGGTGACTGATGTGAACAGTTACTCGATCGGGATCGAGCTTGCGAACGATGGGTTCTCGCCTTTTGCTGCGCCGCTGATGGATGCCCTCGTGGATTTGCTCAAAGGGATCAAGGCGCGCTGGGATATCCAGCCTGACCGGGTGATCGGGCATTCGGATATGGCACCGGGGCGCAAGACTGACCCCGGCCCAAGGTTTGACTGGCGCAGGCTTGCACGGCAGGGGTTGTCGGTCTGGCCCTCATCAAGCGCTTGCGCGCCTTCTTCGGAAGAGGGCGCGCAAGCGCTTGATCACGCACTGTTTGGCGCAGCGATGCAAGCCTTTGGTTGCACGGCGACAGACGACCCGGACCTGCTGCTCAGAACCTTTCGTCTGCGGTTTCGCCCCGGCCATCGTGGCCCGCTGGACGCGGTCGATCTGGCGATGATTAATGATCTTGCAAAACGCTTCCCCGTTGACGTCAACGCCGCTTGGGCCTAAAGCGCATCCCGCGCGGATGGCTGGATGACCGCGGCAGCAATGTCGAGGAAAGTCCGGACTCCAAAAAGCACGGTGCCGGGTAACGCCCGGCGGGGGCAACCCCAGGGAAAGCGCCACAGAGAACAGACTACCTTGCTTGCAAGGGAAAGGTGAAACGGTGGGGTAAGAGCCCACCGCGCGAGCGGCAACGCAAGCGGCACGGCAAGCCCCACCGGGAGCAATGCCAAATAGGGATCGCGCGTCGCAAGACAGGGTGGCTTGAGCCCGAGCAGGTCCGGGTTGGCAGCTACAGGGTGTCTGGCAACAGGCACTCAAGATGAATGGTCATCCATCCGGAGCGATCCGGTGGACAGAATCCGGCTTACAGGCCATCCGTGCACGATATCAGCGTTTTGACGTGGGTTTGCGGTTGACTCGTCTCCGCCCGCGCGTAAAAGGCACGTTCAATCAGATTCATGCGCTGCGCCGGACACGGGCCCGCAACCAGGAGAGATGAGACATGGCGAAGCCAACCACCATCAAGATCCGCCTGAACTCCACTGCGGGGACCGGGCATTTCTACGTGACAAAAAAGAACGCACGGACGATGACCGAAAAGATGGTTATCAAGAAATACGACCCCGTCGCGCGCAAGCACGTTGAGTACAAAGAAGGCAAGATCAAGTAAGATCGCCCCGCTCAGGACAGTGACGAGGCCGTGCAATTTGCGCGGCCTTTTTTCGTTGGTTTAGAGGATGGTCAAGAGAAGCAGGATCATCAGTCCCAACTGCGCGATAAGCGTCAGGAACATACCATAAAAGCGCAGCCGCCAAGTCAGGCCATGTATGCCGAAATAAGCCGCGTGCATGCCACGTCCGATCAGAAGTATCGCGGCGAGGGCAGTTAACGCGACGCCGTTAGCCCCTTGAAGTTCAGCAAGGCCCATCAGTATCAGCGCCATGGGGAGCTGTTCGGCTGCATTCGCCTGCCCTCGGATCGCTTTGGTCAGAACGCGATCACCGGTATCGCCCAGCACAACACCATCCTTGCGGCGCAGCATGATCACCTTCCAGGTCAGCATCAGAAGGATAAGAGCCGCACAGATGGCGGTCACGCTAGTCACGGGCAGGGAGATTTCAATCATGACTTCATTTTTAGCAGCGTCTTTGGTCCGACTATGCCGTGATGCCGCGCGGGTTGAAAGGTCGCGCGAATGCAAAAGACGCGCGTCAGATTGCGGTTAGGCTCCGATTGCTGTCCACGCCTAAAGCGCGCGGGCCATGACGGCGTCAAAGTCATATTTGTCCGGGGCGATGGGGTTTGTCTGCGAAGAAGAGGCCCGTCTGGCCTCCGTCGCGATTTCTGTGATCTCGGCCGCCGTCAGGCCGAGGTCACGCATACCCCTTAAGCCGCGTGCCCGGATCCAGTGGGCGAAGTGGTCCCAGACGCCCTCCATCGACGCATCCAGTGCGGCGGCAATCCACGTCTTGATGGAAGTGACCCTTTCGGCCACAGGCGAATCTGGCGCAATGGCGCGCTCTGTCTCTTGCAGAACATGCGGCAAAAGCGATCCGCAAATCTCACCATGGGGCGCTTGCGTCCGACCGCCAATCACAGCCGCCATTCCATGCACGGCTCCCAGTTTCGCATTGGCCAGAGCGATGCCGCCCGTCAGGCTTGTCAGTGCCAAATCGTCACGCGCCTTAGGATCTTCGGTTTCGGCGAGCCGGAGCAGCGCGCCAAGACCGCGCGGGATAGCATCTCGGCAAAGCGCGTCAGTCATGGGGTTGGCCTTGGTGCTGAGGAATGGCTCTATTACCTGAGCCAGCGCATCGAGACCGCTGGAAAACGTCACACCGGGTGGGCAATGATCAGTCAGTGCAGGATCGACAATGGCGATCTGCGGGATCATGCGATCATCGCGCAGGCTGACCTTTCGTCTGTGTTCCGGGATGCCAATGACGGCGTTTTTGGTGACCTCCGCGCCGGTGCCAGCGGTTGTGGGGACCGCGATGACGGGGATTGGTGCTGCGGCGAGCGGTTGGCCCTTTCCGACAACTTCCAGGTAATCAAGCGGTGCGCCGGGCGATGGGGTCAGGGCGGCGATGGCCTTGGCAGCATCGATGGCGGAGCCGCCGCCAAGGGCCACGAGAATGTCGGGCGGATCGCGCCGGATATCGGCCAAAGCCTGCTCGAGGAACGGCAGGTCGGGCTCGGCGCTGACGGAGATACTGTGCACTTGCAGGCCATGAGCAGTCAGGTCACGCAAGAGCCATGCTGCCCGCTCAGCGTTCCGTCCATGGACCAACAAGGCCCGCCGGCCGTAGCGCGCGGCGGCTTCAGCGACCGTTGCAGCGGTTCCGCGTCCAAAATGAATGGTTTGCGCGGTGGAAAACGAAAATGGGGTCATAGGCTTTGCTTCCAAAGGAAAGGGGCGAGCCGAGCTCGCCCCAATACGTTAGCGTATGACTGGCTGATCTGAGACCCTGTTCAGGATCAGTTCTGCCAGCTTTGGATCAACTCGTCATACGCGACGGTGACCGGCTCTTCATCCTCGTTCTCGATCGGAGCGTAGGGCGCGCCGGGCTGGGCGAACCAGTATTCGGCATCCCGCTCTTCGTTCATGACCGGGCCGATATCGCCCTGAACGCCTGCGCGTTCAAGCCGCTCCAGCACCGATTCCTGAGCTTCGCAGAGCGCATCCAGCGCTTCCTGAGCCGTCTTCTGTCCGGACATCGCATCGCCGATATTCTGCCACCAGAGCTGTGCCAGACGTGGATAGTCAGGCACGTTGGTGCCGGTGGGCGACCACGCTACGCGGGCGGGCGAGCGATAGAACTCGATCAGGCCACCAAGGCGGTCAGCGCGTTCGGTGAAGTGGTCGGAGTTGATGGTGGACTCGCGGATGAAGGTCAGACCTACATCAGACTTTTTCAGGTCCACCGTCATCGAGGTGACAAACTGGGCATAAAGCCATGCGGCCTGTGCGCGGTCAACGGGCGTGGACTGCATGAGCGTCCATGAGCCTGCATCCTGATAGCCGACTTTCTGGCCGTCTTTCCAGTAAACACCATGTGGCGAAGGCGCCATGCGCCAGCGTGGCGTGCCGTCATCGTTCAGAACCGCACCGGCCCCCTCACCCACCATGTCGGCGGTAAAGGCGGTGTACCAGAACATCTGCTGCGCGATCTGGCCCTGCGCAGGCACCGGACCGGCCTCCGAGAAGGTCATACCGGCGGCGGTGGGTGGCGAATATTTCTGTAGCCATTCAATCGCCTTGTTCACCGCATAAACAGCCGCAGGCGAGTTCGTGGCACCACCGCGTGCAACGCAGGAGCCGACGGGCTGTGAGTTTTCGTTCACCCGAATGCCCCATTCATCCACCGGCAGACCGTTGGGTTCACCCACATCACCCATGCCGGCCATGGACATCCACGCATCGGTGTAGCGCCAGCCAAGCGAAGGGTCTTTCTTGCCGTAATCCATGTTGCCAAAGACTTCGCCCTCGACACCAAGGTGGCTGAGATCGCGCCCGGTAAAGAATTCGGCGATATCCTCATAGGCCGACCAATTTACTGGCACGCCCAGCGGATAGCCGTATTCGGCTTCGAAATCGGCCATGTTCTTTTCATCGGTGAACCAGTCGTAGCGGAACCAGTAAAGGTTCGCGAATTGCTGGTCTGGCAATTGGTAAAGCTTGCCGTCCGGCCCGGTCGTAAACTCCAACCCGATGAAGTCCTCAAGGTTGATGTTCGGGTTGGTGACGGAAGCCCCTTCGCCCGCCATCCAGTCGGTCAGGTTGCGGACCTGTTGATAGCGCCAATGGGTGCCGATCAGGTCGCTGTCGTTGACATAGGCGTCATAGATGTTCTCGCCGGTTTGCATCTGTGTCTGCAAACGTTCTACCACGTCCCCTTCACCGATCAGGTCATGGGTGACCTCGATACCGGTGATGGCCGTGAAGGCGGGGGCGAGCACTTGCGCTTCGTATTCGTGGGTCGTGATGGTCTCGGACACAACGCTGATCGACATGCCAGCAAAGGGTTCTGCCGCTTCGATGAACCAGGCCATTTCGGCCTCTTGCTCTTCGCGCGTCAGAACCGAGAGGCCCGCGATTTCGTTGTCGAGAAACTCCATCGCGGCCTCCATATCCGCGAAGGATGGCGTGGCCATCAGCCCCGCCACCAGGGCCAAGGCCGTGGATGATTTGAGTGACAGGTTCATTATTCTCCTCCTTTTAATGAACACTCTTCTCCCTGTTTGGGCGCGGCCCGACTTTGCGGGCGACGACCGGTCGTGAATGGCGCTGGTCAGACGTATCGAAAGACCAGAGCTGCATAGACGGCGCAGATGGCGAGCGCCCACCATTGGGCGATATCCGTCAGGCCGAGCCATGCGATGTTGATGAAGGCCGAGCCAAGCAATGTCAGAAACAGCCGGTCCCCCCGCGTCGTTTCGATCCTCAAGATGCCAATACGCGGAGTCTCGGGAAACCGAATGGCCAGAAAGGTGAAGGTGATCAGCAGTGCGGCGATCACCATGAAAAAGATCGCGGTCGGCCAGGTCCATGCCATCCATTCCATATCACGCCCCCTCGTTGACGTTGGCGCGCAGGTTCACAGGGACCGAGAAAGAGACACGATGCGCGTTTCCACTGCTCATCTTGCCGCCAGCCTCAAAGATACCCATGACCTTCAGACCGCCGCCGCCCTCTTCGTCGGTGGTGACAAGGACATCGAAGCTGACATCGCTCAACTCAATCGCCTCGCCCGCCTCGGTTCCCGGAGCGATGATGCCCGCATATCTTGGCGTGTTGGCGGCGACATGGACGCCTTCAACGATTTCGCTGAGCGTATCGGTAATGAATTCCTTCAAGTTCATCAGACCCTCCCCAGTGCAAAGCCCTTGGCGATGTAGTTTCGGACGAAATAGATGACGAGCGCGCCGGGGATGATCGTGAGCACCCCGGCGGCAGCGAGCACGCCCCAGTCGATGCCTGATGCGCCTTGGGTCCGGCTCATCGTGGCGGCGATGGGCTTGGCATCCACGGATGTCAGCGTCCGGCTGAGCAATAATTCCACCCATGAGAACATGAAGCAGAAGAACGCCGCGACCCCGATGCCACTGGCGATGAGCGGCGTGAAAATCTTGACGAAGAAATGGCCGAACGAATAGCCGTCAATATAGGCGGTTTCGTCGATTTCCTTGGGCACGCCGCGCATGAACCCTTCAAGGATCCAAACGGCAAGCGGCACATTGAACAGGCAATGGGCGAGTGCGACGGCGATATGTGTGTCAAAAAGCCCGACGGATGAATAAAGCTGAAAGAAGGGCAAGGCAAAGACAGCCGGTGGTGCCATCCGGTTGGTCAGAAGCCAGAAGAACAGATGCTTGTCGCCCATGAAAGTATAGCGCGAAAAGGCATACGCGGCAGGCAGCGCCACGGCGAGCGAGATAAGCGTGTTGAAAACCACATAGATCAGCGAGTTGATGTAGCCGGAATACCATGCCGGATCGGTAAAGATCGTGACGTAGTTCTGCAGCGTGAAGTCCTGCGGCCAGAGCGTGAAGTCGGACACGATCTCGGCATTGGTCTTAAAGCTCATGTTGATAAGCCAGTAGATCGGCAGGAACAGGAACAACAGGTACAGGATCATCACCAGCGCTGAGCCGTTCACCTTGGGAAAGGCGAACTTGCGTGCCGTGCGGGTGGCGGGGGTCGAGATGGCGCCATCACTCATCGTTTGCTGTCCGCTTTGTCGAGGTTCGTCATGACCGTGTAGAACACCCACGAGATTGCGAGGATCACGAGGAAATACATCAGCGAAAAGGCGGCGGCGGGCCCAAGGTCGAACTGGCCAAGCGCCATCTTCACGAGGTCAATGGACAGGAACGTGGTGGAACTGCCCGGGCCGCCACCGGTGACCACAAAGGGCTCGGTATAGATCATGAAACTGTCCATGAACCGCAGCAGAACCGCGATCAGCAGCACTCCGGCCATCTTGGGCAGCTCGATGAAGCGGAACACGGCCCAGCGTGACGCCTGATCGATTTTGGCGGCCTGATAATAGGCCTGCGGGATAGATTGCAGGCCCGCATAGGCAAGCAGCGCCACAAGCGATGTCCAATGCCAGACATCCATGACGATCACCGTGACCCAGGCGTCAAACGGGTCTTGCGTGTAGTTATAGTCGATGCCGAGGCCGTTCAGAGCGGCGCCAAGCAGACCGATATCGGACCGGCCGAAGACCTGCCAGATCGTGCCAACCACGTTCCACGGGATCAAAAGTGGCAAGGCCATCAACACCAAACAGACCGAGACCCAGATGCCTTTTTTTGGCATGCAGAGTGCGACCATGATGCCCAGGGGGATCTCAATCGCCAGAATGATACCGGAAAAGATCAACTGCCGCTGTAGCGCGTTCCACATCCGGTCGTCTTCCAGAAGCTCCTCAAACCAGCTGAGGCCCGCCCAGAAGAACTGGTTATTGCCAAAGCTGTCCTGCACCGAATAGTTGACCACCGTCATCAGCGGGATCACCGCCGAGAATGCGACAAGGATCAGGACGGGCAGGACCAGAAACCAGGCTTTCTGATTGACGGTTTTTTCCATCACGCGGCCTCCCGGTGGGATGGCGTCACGCGCCAGTCGTTCTGGTAGATGTTCACATGGGCAGGGTCGAAGGTGACGCGCGCGGCGTCGGCGCCGATCTCTTCGCCTTCCTGCACGATGATGTTGAGCGCGGTGCCGGCGCAATCGGCGCGCACGATCTTGTGGCGGCCCACATCCTCGACCCTGTGAATCGTGACCGGCAGGCCGTCCTCCGCATCGGTCAGGCGGACAAATTCTGGACGCACGCCGATCTCTACCTTTCCATCAAGTTCGGGGTAAGCGGCGCCAAGTGAAATCTGTCCACCATCGGTCTTGGCAATAATGCCGTCTACTTGCGCCGGCAGCAGGTTCATCCCCGGCGAGCCGATGAAATAGCCCACGAATGTATGTGCAGGTGTTTCGAAGAGTTCCTGCGGTGTACCCATTTGCACCACACGCCCGTCATGCATGACCACCACCTTGTCGGCAAAGGTCAGCGCCTCGGTCTGGTCATGGGTGACGTAGATCATCGTGTGCCCGAACTCTTGATGGAGTTCCTTCAACTGAGTGCGCAGGGCCCATTTCATATGCGGGTCGATAACCGTCAGCGGCTCATCAAACAGGATCGCATTCACATCCTCACGCACCATGCCACGGCCCAGACTGATCTTTTGCTTGGCATCTGCCGTCAGGCCGCGTGCCTTGCGGTCAAGTTCGGCCTCCATCCCGATCATCTGGGCAATCGCCTGCACCCGCTGGCCGATATACTCGGCAGAAGCGCCCCGGTTCTTCAGCGGAAAGGCGAGGTTCTGGCGCACGGTCATCGTGTCGTAGACAACCGGGAACTGGAAGACCTGTGCGATGTTGCGGTCGGTCGTGGATTTCTCGGTCACATCCTCGTCCCCGAACAGAATGCGCCCCTCGGACGGGTGCAAGAGGCCGGAGATGATGTTCAAGAGCGTGGATTTCCCACAGCCAGAGGCGCCAAGCAGGGCATAAGCCTCACCATCCGCCCAGGTGTGGTTCATTTCTTTCAGCGCCCAATCGGCGTCCGATGTCGGGCGCGGCATGTAGGAATGGGCGAGGTTGGACAGGGTGATCTTGGCCATACGCGTCTCCTTATGCGGCTTGTGCATAGGATGCGGCTGCGGCCAGCGATCCGTCTTCGGTAAAGGTGTAGATATGCGACGGGTCGAGATAGATCGTGAGGTCTGAGCCGATCTCAAGCTCGCGCACCCCGTGGACTAGACCCACCCAACGTTCGCCATGGTGATCCAGGTGGATAAAGGTCTCGGACCCGGTGATTTCGGTCACGGCGACCTTGCAGTGAAACGCCATCGCATCATCGGTGTGCTTTTCGGCCTCAAGGTGATTGGGCCGGAACCCTGCGATGTAATCGCCATCTGCAAGGGCGCCAAGCTGCCCACTTACCTCGGCCCGCTGCCCGTCACCGAATTCCAGATAGCCTGACCGCTTGCGGATTTGCAGGAAGTTCATGGGCGGGTCTGAAAAGACCTTGGCGGTGGTGGCGTCGCTTGGTCTGCGATAGACCTCTGGCGTTGGCCCGAATTGCGTGACGCGGCCCTCCCACAGCGTGGCGGTGTTACCACCCAGCAGCAGGGCCTCTTCCGGTTCGGTTGTGGCGTAAACAAAGATCGCCCCGGATTCCGCGAAGATGCGTGGGATTTCGACCCGCAGCTCTTCGCGCAACTTGTAGTCAAGGTTTGCGAGCGGCTCATCAAGCAACACCAGCCCGGCCTCTTTCACCAGAGCGCGGGCGAGGGCACAGCGCTGCTGTTGCCCGCCCGACAGTTCCAGAGGTTTGCGCTGCAGCATCGGCGTTAGCTTCATCATCTCGGCTGTCTTGTGCACGGCGGCATCAATCTCTGCTTTCGACTTGCGCAAAAGCCGCAAGGGTGAGGCGATGTTTTCGTAAACGCTCATCGAGGGGTAGTTGATGAATTGCTGATAGACCATCGCGACGCCCCGGTCCTGCACCCGTTGGCCGGTGACATCCGCGCCGTTCCAGATCACCTGACCGCTTGCGGGTACGTCAAGCCCGGCCATCAGGCGCATCAGAGATGTTTTGCCCGACAGGGTTGGCCCTAAAAGCACGTTCATCGTGCCGGGTTCGAGCGTCAGGTCTGTGGGGTAGATATGCGTTTTGCCATCGACCACCTTCGAGACGCCTTTCAGCTCTAATCCCATGCGCTGTCTCTCCTACTACGCAACCGCTGGGGACGTGACAATTTTGGTGCCTTGCAGCACGGCCCTGAACTCGTCCGGTTTCAGGGCAGACCCAATCCCGATTGCAAGCTCGCCCATACCGGAAAGAAGCTGTAAAACGATGCTGGTCGTGCCAGCAAGGGGCCGTGCAGACCGGCTCACGCCTTCTGGAACCGCCAGCATGTCGGTGTCGTGCCCCCCACGCGCCATCACAGTAAATCCTCCCCTTGAATTGGTTGCTCATATCCTTTCGCTTGTCAAAGGGTAATCTTCGTTCGTTTTCATCAATCATCCCTGTGGGCGCGATTTTGTTTGTTTTTGGATGAAGGGGCTACAATACGAACATATATCAACATTTTCGCTTGCTTTTCGGCCCGAATATGCGGCACTACCCAACCTCAGGGTCGTTTCTTTCAGGTTCAAATGGTCGATTCATTTCGTATATCGCAGATCCTGGAACTTGCCCGTCACGCGGGCCAGGTAAGCGTCGATGAACTGGCGACCCGCTTTGGCGTCACGACCCAGACCATTCGGCGGGACCTGTCGGCTTTGGCGGATGAGGGGCGGCTTGATCGGGTGCATGGCGGTGCGATCATGCCAGATGCGCATCGCAATCCGAATTACCGCGCGCGCAAAGTGTTGCAGGAAAGTGCGAAGCGCGAGATCGCGCGGCTTTGCGCGCGTCAGATTCCGCCGAATGCTTCTGTTCTTCTGAATATCGGCACGTCAACAGAAGCCGTGGCGCGTGAATTGCTGACCCATGAAAACCTGACGATTGTGACCAACAACATCAATGTTGCGGACATTCTGTCAAAGAACACAACAAGCAAGGTGATTGTGGCGGGGGGAGAGCTGCGGCGCGAAGACGGCGGTCTTGTCGGCGATCTGACCACCGAAGCTATACGGCAATTCAAGGTCGATTATGCCGTCATTGGGACATCAGCGCTGGACATGGAGGGCAACCTGCTGGAGTTCGATTTGCGCGAAGTGCGGGTGAGCCGCACCATCATCGAATGCTCTAGACGGACTTTTTTGGTTGCTGACCAATCGAAACTCAACCGTTCGGCCCCGGTGAGGATTGCGTCGATACGAGATATTGATGCGATCTTTACTGATCATTTGCCAACTGAACTCGTCTCAAAATGCGAAAACTGGGATACTGCGATCTTCGAAACTTAGTGGTTGAAGCACGTGGAGGTTCAGATGGTAGGCCGAATGGTCCTCATGCGGGTCCGACAGCCGCAGCCGCCATCAGGACTAAACCGCTGACACCAAGGGTCCAGACCAACGACCGAAGAAACGGAATACCCAGAATGTACGCGGGCAGATAGGCCAGACGACATAAGACAAAGATCTGCGCGCCGAGCAGTGCGCCTTCCTTTTCCGCGCCCAAGAGGGCTAGCGGCAGAAAGATCAACAGGGCTTCGCCGGAATTGCGCAGCGCACGCTCTGATCGGGCTCCATAGATGCTTGTTTCAGGCGGGTTGTCCCGCGGCCCGAGTGTGGCAAGGATCTGTGGGTCCGGCTGCAACATGTAGCGGAACATCGGCGGAAGAAGGGTTTGGACGAAGTAAAGTGCCAGTGCGGCCAGGATCCAGAACGTCATCGGAAGTCTCATTGTTGGAATTGCCAAGTCCGACCTATGACGAGTGAGGGTCGCCAATCAATTCCCTCCAAGGGAATGGTGTGGTGTGTCCAGTTTTGTTACTGGGCCGCCATGACTGATTTTGCGCCGCCATCAAGCTTTGGTGAGGTTCTACGCTCGTGGCGTCGGGCCCGCCGCCTGTCGCAGGCCGATCTGGCGCATGCAATTGAAACGCCACCGCGGCATGTCAGTTTTCTGGAAACAGGTCGGTCAAAACCGTCCCGGGATATGGTCACACGACTGGCAGCGGCTATGGACGTGCCACTGCGCGACAGAAATCTGATGCTGCGGACGGCAGGATTTGCGGATCTCTACCAGGCTGGTGAACTATCTAGCGGTGAGATGCAGATGTTGAAAGATGCTGTCAGCAGGATGATGCGGGCGCACGATCCCTTTCCGTCTTTCGTGATCGACCGCTACTGGCATGTAAGGGATGCTAACGCCTCAGCGCGACAGATGCTTTCACTGATTGCGGCCTCGTTTCCGTTTGATGATATTCACTCATCGCTAAATATGCTGGACATTACATTCAGTCCCGAAGGATTCCGGCCGTTTATCACCAACTGGGATGACTATGCGCGTCAGTCTCTTCAGCGCATTCATCGTGAGGCGCTGTCGCCCGTGGACTTGCGCGCGGCGCTTGATCGAGTGGCAAGATACCCCGATTTGCCTGGGGATTGGTGGGCGCTGGATGTGCAATATACCCTTAGCCCCGTTTTTCCGATCCAGATGCTCAACGGCGAGCGCGAGATGAACTTCTTTTCGGTCCTCGCCGTCATTGGAAGCCCGACAGGAAGCCTTGCGCAGGAGCTGCGGGTCGAGACCTTGTTTCCGGCCGACGACGCGACCGAGCAAGCTTTGCTTGCAACCGCGCGATGAACGTTGCTGCGTCAACATCACTTGGATGAGTGCGCTGGCTGCTTGCATAGTCCGCGAGTTCTGTGACTGAGATACAGTTAACGGATTTCGTTATTTTTGGCGTGGTATTGAATACTTGTCTCAAATGAGACATGTATGTATCATGATCGAGATTCGCCCTAGTACCCGCGACGCCATTACCGAAGCCGCCTTTGCTGTGTTCGCTGAGAACCAGGCCGCATCCTTGAGGGATGTGGCCGAACGTGCCGGTGTTGGCCGCGCGACGCTGCATCGCCATTTTCCCGGCCGCGCAGAGTTGATGCGCGCGCTGGCAAACATTGCGCTTGTTGAATTGGAGGAAGCAGTTGAAGAAGCTACGGCCAACGCGGAGAGTTATGAAGAAGGTTTTCGGCTGTCGCTGATGGCAACTGTGCCGCTGGCAAATCGGCAGTGGTTTCTGGCCAATGAAGGTCTGGATGCTGATCCTGAGATCGGTGCCGCTTATGCGTCGAGCCTGGCGGCGCTTTGCACAGACGTTGAGGCAGCAAAAGAAGAAGGCGCGTTCGACCCTCATGTGCCAACGGCCTGGATTGTCGAAGCTTACGAAAATCTCACCTACGCTGCTTGGTCGCTTGTCCGCTCGGGTGAGGCCACACCGAAACAAGCGGCCGAACTGGCATGGCGTACACTCTCGCGCGGATTGAAAGGCGGTTCACGATGAACGTTGAAACTCTGACCACACAAATCGATGAGGTATTCTTTCTCATTGGTGTTGCGATCCTTCTGATCGAGATTGCTGAGATGGCCTTTAGAGGCGAGTTCAGAGCAAAGACCTTTGGTGAGATGTTGACAAGTGCCTCCACCCAGCTTCCCTATTTGCTGGTCGAGACCTTCATTCTGACCGGGGCATACGGACTTTACTGGGTTATTGCACAAGGCATGCCGTGGTCTGTCCCGGTGACGTGGTGGAGCCTTCTGCTGATCGTGATATTAGCCGACCTCACATATTATTGGGAACATCGGATCGCCCATGAAGTGCGCATCCTCTGGACACAGCATGCAGTGCACCACTCGTCACGTGATATGAATATCGTGACGGGCGTGCGTTTCGGCCCCTTAGAGGGTGTATGGTCTCTCATCGCGCATTTGCCGCTGGCGTTCATTGGTTTTGCGCCCGAAGCAATTGTGTTTGGCGTCATTGTGGTGCTGGCCTATCAGACCTGGATCCATACTGAACTGATCGGCAAGCTTGGGCCGTTGGAGTGGGTGCTGAACACGCCCTCGCATCACCGCGTACATCACGGCTGTGACGACAAATACTTGGATAAGAACTACGGTGGCATTCTGATTATCTGGGACAGGCTTTGGGGCACCTTTCAGGAAGAAGAGGAAACGCCACGCTATGGCCTGAAACGCGACTTTGACACCAGGAATCCGATCAAGGTCTGGTTCTCGGAATGGCCCGAACTGATCAGGGATGTTCGGCGCGCACAGAGCTTGGGGCAGGTCTGGTCCATCCTGCTCCGTGCGCCCGGACATGCGTCAAAAGACTGAACCTAAGTGCCAGAGCCGCGATATCGCATGGCTCTGGCGTAACTTTGGTTGAACAGCATCATGGAATGCGGTTTTCCTCTTTGTCGAAGAACGAAAGGCGGTCATTGTCGAAGGTCAATCCGACGCTTTCGCCAGGACGGAGCTTTGTATCGCCGATCGCCCGCACCGTGAGCGTGCCGGCATCTCCGCAATCGATCAGGATAAAACTGTCGGCGCCGAGATATTCGACAACCTCAACCACGCCATCGCATTGCCCCTCACCTGCCGCACCGATTGTAATGTGCTCTGGCCGGATACCTAGATGGACGGCGGGGTGATCGCCTGCATAGGCGCCGCCTCGCGCACCGGGGAGGCGATAGCTGCCACCCGAGGTCTCGCAGGTTAGGATGTTCATTTTGGGGCTGCCGATGAACTGCGCGACAAAGAGGTTCGCGGGCCGTTCGTATAGCTCGCGCGGCGATCCGCTTTGCGCGATCTTCCCAGCGTCCAGCACGACGATCCGGTCTGCCAGCGTCATTGCCTCAACCTGATCGTGGGTCACGTAGATCATGGTTTTGTCAAGTTGGCGGTGCAGCTTTGCAATCTCGTAGCGCATTTCAACACGGAGGGCTGCGTCGAGGTTGGACAAGGGCTCATCAAACAAAAAGGCGGTTGGATCACGCACGATGCAGCGGCCAATCGCCACGCGCTGGCGTTGACCGCCCGAAAGGTCCTTTGGCCGGCGGTCGAGATAAGTATCCAGCTTCAGAACCTCCGCGGCCTGATTGACTTTCTCTTCGATCTCGCTTCGCGGGGCGCCAGCAGTCTTGAGCGGGAACCCGATATTGTCGCGCACCGACATATGCGGATAAAGCGCGTAGCTTTGAAACACCATCGCAAGCCCGCGTTTGGAGGGTGGTTCGGCGGTCGCGTCGCGCCCACCCACAAGAAGTGATCCGCGGCTGATATCTTCGAGGCCGCCGATCATGCGCAATAGCGTGGATTTCCCGCATCCCGACGGGCCCACGAAAACAACGAATTCGCCTGCCGCGATGTCAAGGTCGACGCCCTTGATCACCTGCACTGCGCCGAACCATTTTTCTACGGCGTTTAACGTGATCGCACCCATGATCTACGCCCTCCTTGCGTTGGGACTTGCCCAGGCGAGCCAGATGGCCGCCGTCCAAGTGAATGATTGCCCCCCGGCGGGGGACCCGTCGGTTGGGTCGAAGTATTCCGAGAACCCATGATCCCGGATCAACCGCATCGTTGCATCCCGCAGGCGTTCTCCCTGTGGCAGCCCAAAGGCGATCAGCCCCTCGCCAATCATCATGTTCATCATCGACCAGGTCGGCCCGCGCCAGTAGCGTTTGGGTTCAAACTTCGGGCTGGCGGGGTCGTGGCTGGGCAGGGGATACTTCGCCAGATCCATTATGCGGTCCAAGTGTTTGGCCTGACCGTCAGATGGGATGCCCGCATACCAGTTCAGGAAAGACGCGTTCGATATGCAGTTGGCCCAAGCGCCGTTCACCGTATCGCGCACGTCATAGCTTTGCAGATCGTTGTTCCATAAGCTCTCCGCGCCAGCCTCCAATTGGGCGATGTCGTCGGCCATGCCGGCCACATCTTCGGACAGTGCCTCACCTAGCGCCAAAATATCGCGATGTGATCGCAGCAGGGTGAATGTCATCGTCGGATCGGCCACGAAAAACGGATTGTCTTCGGCCATTTGTGCCTGATCCCAGCCCAGACGCCGCCCGCGCTGAACGAGCCAGATATACCGGTCGTAGTCGTAGCGTGTCGGGCGCATCGCGTTATCGACATGGCTGGTGTCGCGCCGGTCATATTCGCCCACATCCTTGGGATCGATCCGCGCCATGGCCCCATCCCAATCCGGGGTATTGTCGCGCCCGCTTTCCCAGGGATGTGTGATGCAGATCGCTCCTTCGTGAGAGCGCCATTTCAGAAACCAGTCATGCCAGCGTCGAAGTTTGGGGAAAAGGCGTCTCGCCCGCGCCTCTCCGACAACCGGATCAAGATCATAAATCTTCCGCACGATCGTCCCCGCAACCGGGGGCTGGCTGATGCCGGATGATGGGCTGGGGCCATTGCAGCCCCAGACCTCTGGCCCGGGAAAATAGCCCGGATTGACCACGTGATGCAGGATATGCGGGACCATGCCATCGTCCCACTGACCGGCGAACAGCGTCTCAAGCTCGACCCAGGCACGGTCCATGTCGAACTGCGCAAAGCCAAGCGCGGCAAAGGCCGAATCCCAGTTCCACTGATAGGGATAAAGCCCCGCGGTCGGCACGGTGTAGCCGCCACGATCATTCGTGCGAAGGATGTCTTGCGCCTGGCTGTCCAGTCCCGTCGCCATCAGCCTTTGACCGATCCGGCGGTCATTCCTTTGGTGACAAACCGCTCCAGCCCCAGGAAAATCGCCATGATCGGGACTGTTGCGATAACCGCGCCTGCCATCAGATGCTGTCGCGGGATCTCGGACGAGTTGAGGCTGGCAATGCCGCGGGTCAGCGTGAATTTGGAGGGGTCATCCAAAAGCATGAAGGCCAGCAGGAACTCATTCCAAGCTATCATGAACACATAAAGCGACACGCTTGCCAGTGCGGGCAAGGACAAAGGCAGGGTGATTTTCCAGATCACCTGCAACCTGTTCAGGCCGTCCATCAGCCCGGCCTCTTCAACCTCATGCGGCAGGCCACGGAAGTAGCCCTGCAGCATGTAAAGCGCCACGGGGATGGTCGTGACGGGATAGATCATGATGATCCCGATGATCGTGTTGCGCAGGCCGGTCATCGAAAACGCGATATAGATCGGCAGGGCCAGAACGATCATCGGCACCATGTAGATCAGCAGGATCGAGCGGGACATCACCGACTGCCCCCTGAAACGCAGGCGCGCAATGGCATAGGCGCCGGGGATTGAGAACATCAGTGTGATGATGACGGTCAGAACCGAGACATAGAAGGATGTCCAAAGGTAAGAGCCGAAATTGAACTCGGTCAAAAGTTCCTGATAGCTGCTGAAAAGCGCCCAGCCCCGGCTCAGATCAAGTGAAAAGTCGAGCGGGTTTTGAACGAGTTGCGCCTGATTTTTCAGGCTGGTCATGACCATCACGTAGAACGGGATCAGAACGATGGCGACAAAGAAGATATAGCCAAAGCCCATCAGGAACCGGATGGTCGCTGCCTCAAACTCGTGCCTGGTCAGCATGCCCGTGGGCAGGTCCTGCAAGATCCAACGCACTGTCCAGGCAAACGACACACCCAAAAGGACAGCGGCAATGGCAGATTGATAGAGTGACGCCTCGATGACGATTGGCCCGACGCCGAATGATGTTGCGACGATGATCAGAATGGCCACGGCCCATGGTCCCAACCGACCAAGCGGCGTGTAAAGCGTGATCAATCCAAGCGCGGCACCCCATGCCAGTGACAGCCAGATCACTGGCCGAAACGGCTCGCCCGTCAGGAAAGACATGGTGACGGCGACGGTTGTGGACAGAATGACCATCCAGAAGGCACCAAGCAGGACCGCCGTGATATTGCCGTGATAAAGCGCCTTCATAGCCCTTCCTCCCGACTGATGAAGCGAAAGAAGAAGAAGCTGAAGAGCAAAAGGCAGAAGAAGATCACCACTGCAACAGCGGCGCCCGCACCGATATTTGAGACGGCAAAGGCCTGTTCATAGACGTTCACGGTCAGAGTGCGCGTCCCGGCATTGCCTCCGGTCAGCAGGAAGATGTCGTCGAACTTGTTGAAGGTCCAGATGAAGCGCAGAAGGAACAGAACTGAAAGGATGCCCAAAAGCTGCGGGATGGAGAGATACCAGAACATCTGAAACGGGCTCGCGCCATCCATCTCAGCGGCTTCGTACATGTCTTCGGGAATGGATTGCATGCGCGCGAGGATGAAGAGGAAGCATAAGGGGAAGTAGCCCCACATCGCAAAAACCGTCACCATGATCAGCGCAAAGGGCCGTTGCCCGAAGAAATTGATCGCGTTGTCAACAACGCCCATCTGAACAAGCAGCGCGTTGACGCTGCCCGAAAACGGATCGAACAGGATAATCCATGTGAAGGCGACCGCGATGATCGGGGCGACGTAAGGGAAGAGGAACAGCCCGCGCAATAATCCCTGTCCGCGGAACTGGCGATCAAGCAGCAGCGCCGCAAAAAGCCCCAGGATGATCGCGCCAATCGTGCCGAAGAAGGTGTAAAACAGGGTCACCCAAAGAACGCTCCAAAACTCGCCACCGTCAAAGACGTCAGCAAAATTTTCGAGTGTGAAGGTCGCGTTGATGAGGATGTTGTCACCACGGCCAGAAACGACGGGATCACTGTCCTCAACAATATCTTCAGCCGTATCCGGGTCGTCCGCTGAAACGGGGATAATCAGCCGTTCATTGTACCCGCCCTCCATTTCGTCCACACGGCAGGTGAGGACATTTTCGTCCAACATGCATTCGGCGGGAAGATCACCGCGAATGGTGACAACATCAGGAATTGTGTCTGTCAGGACGACGTCTGCGACGATCTTGTCCTGACTCGAATTGCGTAACCGGTATTCGATGCGCATGTCATCGCCCGATCCGCGAAACTGTTCGCGCGCGATGGCCGTTGGTGGCCGTAGATCGGCGAGCGCGACAGGTTTGACGCTGATCCAGAAGATCGCAAGAAGCGGCAGCACAACCACGAGACAAACCGCGAAGAGTGTCGGGGCAAGGAGGCCATAAGCCAAACGGGCCTGCCGCCTTGCAAGCGGTGTCGTGCCCGTGGGTGGCTGCGGTTCTGAAGTCAGTGCCATGGTCGTGCGACCCGGGATGCAAGTACCGGGCGACAACCGCCCGGCCCGAACCCGTCGTCGTTACTCAATGGCGCCGAGTTCAGCGTTGAGGTTGGCCACCGCAGTGGGCGCATCAACCTCACCATCAATGTATTGCCGGACAATCCGGTTGATCACCTGACTGTTGATCATGCGGCTCGACAGAGCAAGCTGACCTTCAGCAACACCCCAGCGTTGCGCCACATCCAGGCCGCCAACGATCTCATCAATCATCTCTTGCGCGTAGAGGTCACCGAGCGGCGCGCGACGATCCACGCCCATATCAAGCGTGGCCCAGGCCTCTGCATATGCAGTAGGATTGTCGGCATTGCCGTTGCGCACCGGGAACTTGCCTTCCGGCGCGATCGCCAGCGTTTCGGTGTAGCCTTCCGACATTGAGAATTCGACAAATTCCATCGCAACATTGGTATTGGCGTCGCTCGTGATGCCAAGATAGCGGATGTCTGCCCAAGCGGCCCCATCGGGGTTCGAGGGGCCTGAGAAATTCGTCACAATACCGGTTTTGCTGGCCAGTTCGCTGGACGTCGGATCGTCGTTGATCGTGGGTGGGGCGCTATCGCGCAGGCCAGCCAGTTCATCCAAAATGAAAGGCGACCAGATGATCATCGCCGCATTGCCCGAGAAATAGAGAGTGCGCGACTGATCCCAGTAGAGCTCACCGGGTGGCGATGCCTCTGCGATGGCCTTGTAGAAATCAAGAACTTCGGTTGTGGCGGCCTCATCTAATTCCTGAAAGCCATCGTCCCCAACCGGTGACACCCCATTGGCCAAGAACACATGTTCAAGCACCTGGCTCATGAAGTTTTCATCGACCTTGGTTGCTGCGACAAAGCCGTACATCTCGGGCGGGTTATGCAGCGCTTCGACCGCGGCAAGTACGTTGTCGTAGCTGCTGGGCGGTTCCAATCCCGCGCCTTCAAAGAGGTCGGCACGATAAACAACCATCTGGGTCCAGCCGTCGACAGGGACCGAGGCATAATCACCCTCAAAATCGGCCATGGCCAGCGCGCCGGGTGCAAATGTATCGGCACCAAGGTCTTCGACCACATCGGTTGCAGCGCCAGTGTCCAGAATGCCCGCCTCGGCCCATGGCAGGGCATATTGCAGCGTGTGGTAAATCACGTCGGGCAGATCGCCAGCGGCGAATGCGGCTGTCGCGCGCGTGCCCAGATCAGTTTCCGAAACCGGGATGACCTCCACTTCATGCCCGGTTGCGGCATTGAATTTCTGGGCCAACGCCTCTTGCCGCGCGAGACGTTCGGGTTGTTCTTCTGTTGTCCAGAAGCGGATCGTGTCCGCTTGCAGTATCGTAGCAGGCAGCACCAATGCCGCCGCAAGTCCCAAATGCACCATCTGAGATTTCATCATTTCCTCCCCACTTTTTCCTCTCCTGCACCCATAAAAGCCGCGCGAAATGCCTTTTGGCAAGTCTTCTGCATGATGGGCGTTGGGCAGCTTTTCCGAATTCGATGGCAATGGCGTGCCAAATGGCGGAAGCTTTCAGGGCACGTTTTCTGATGCCGGGCCCGTTTTTCATGTCCAGACTTTCCTCGCCCAAAGGGCTTAGTCTGAAATGGTTGGAGATCTTCCAGATCTGCGCCCGCAGTGGGTCGCTTAAAGAAGCGGCGGATGAGACCGGCCTTGCGATCAGCACCGTCTCGCATCATCTGCGCTGTCTTGAAGATCACCTGGGCGCAGAGCTTTTCAACCATACCCGCAGGCCCATGGTCTTGACGCCAAAGGGGCAGGTTTTTCTGCGCAACATTGATGTGGCCCTGCACGCCATCCGCAAGGCAAAGGCCGAGGCGACGAATGGTGATCTGGCCGGCGCTAGTTATCTTCGCTTGGGTATGATCGAGGATCTCGACAGTGATGTAACGCCCGATCTTGCCGTGCATCTGGCGGATCTGATGCCCGATTGTGCCTTTCTCTATCACACAGCCTCAAGTCATGAGGTCATCGGGATGTTACGTGATCGCAAGCTTGATCTGGGCATCACAGTCACCCCGCATGAGCGGATGCGCGATTTGGAAGACCAGCCATTGCTGCGCGATCCGTTTATCATGGTCCTGCCCAAAACGGCGGCCGCCTCGCCCGATGACATCGTTGCAAGGCGCGCGGAACTGCCGTTTCTGCAATTCTCAAGCGAGTTGATCATCGCGCGGCAAATACAGGCACAGTTGCGCAGGTTGGGCGTGTCGCTGCCGGACAAGTTTGAATGCGGGAGCAACCAGACCCTGATGGCGATGGTGGCGTCGGGGGCCGGTTGGACCATCACGACGCCACTGCTCTTTGCCAGGGCACAGCGCTTTCAGCCCCGGCTGACCATGCATCCGTTTCCAGGCAAGCGTTTTTCGCGCACGCTGTCGCTGGTGGTCACACCGGATTGTTCACGCTCTTTGGTGGATATCGTGAACCGCAAGCTGCGCGCCTCATTAGACTCGCATGTCATCGCAACGACCATTGCACAGACGCCATGGTTGCAGGATCAGTTCGCGTTGATCGACTAGGATGGCGAATACAGGATGTTAAAGCGCGCCTTGATCGCATCATCCTGTTCGTTGGTCAGATATTCCGGCTGATTGTCGCGCAGCACCGCGCGGACTTGCGCATGGGCCCGGTCCCATGCATCTTGCGCGCCGCTTTCGGCCCAACTGCGCGGCTCTTGCCTGTCGGCTAGTAAGGGGTAGAAATAGTCCCGCTCCATGGCCGCATGGGTATGCGCGCCGCCCAGAAAGTGCCCGTCACCAAGGACGGCATCCATGATGGCCTGATAGCCGAGATTGTCCTCGCTCGCTTCAATGCCGCGCAGGATGCGGTAGGTGTGCGAATGCATCTCATCATCCAGAACGAAGGCCTCGAAACTCGCCCCCAGAAGCGACGCGGTCATGCCTGAGCTTTCGTAAATCAGGTTCCCACCGGCAAGCGCTGCGGCGAGCGACGTCAGCCCCTTTTCCATCCCGTATTGCGCGTCGATGGCCTTGGCATCGGTCATGGAGCAAGCGACACCGGATGGAAGGCCCAGCCAGTTGGAAAGCTGCGCAGAGGCTGCGTTAAGCAATGCGGTTTCGCCGCTCCCCCCGGCAAAGGCGCCGGTGCGCAGATCAACCACCAGCGGCCAGTTTGAAAAGATCATCGGAAAACCGGGCTGGATCGCATGGACCATCACAAGGCTCGCCAGTGTTTCGGCAAGAGATTGCGCCAGAAATCCCGCGAGCGTGGCCGGTGCTGTCGCGCCAGCCTGCGCTGCCGTGATGCAAGAGATGGGGATGTTGTGACGAATGCATGCATAGACCACATCCACAGCATCCTCTCCAAATGCGAGTGGCGAAATGATCGGACTGATATGTGCCTTCAGGAACGGACGTTTCGCGAATTGGCCCGCACCGCCAGCCGCGATGTCGAGCATTTCGACAATAGGCGCTACGTGCGCGGCGAGGGTGAATGAGGTTGCGACAGGCTTGGTCGTGTTGCGCAACAAGGCATAGACCGTGTTCACGTCCAAGTCGAAAATGTCCGGCACGTCGGTGGCAACACAACAGCGTGTATACCAGCTCACATTGGCCAGCGTATCCTGCAACCGGGTGAAATCATGCAGGTCCTTCAGCGTCGCAGGACGGTAGGTGCGGGTGTCCAGATCAAGCGTCTGTACCGCAGCACCGCCGGTTCCGAAGTGGACGCGGTTGCCACCAACCTCAATCGAACGTGCCGGATCACGGCCATGTAGCACAAAGGTCTTGGCGGCCTGATCAATCGCATCCTGCACCAGAGGTGGCGGCAAAAGGATCCGGCCCGCACCATTGTCGCGGGCACCCGCTGCCAGAAGGTCGGCCCGCAGCCGATCCGGAACTGCGCCCAGCCCGAGATTGTCCAAAAGAAGAAGGGCGGTATCGAAGATGCGATCCAGTTCCGCTTTGGTCAGAGGTTTGTAGGCGCCGCCAAGCTGGCCTGGCGGACAAGGGTCGAACACGGGCTTTGCCATGCGTCGTGCAATCCGCTCTACCCGCCCTGCGCGTTTGGGTCGCTGCGCCATAAGCAACATCCTGATCAGTGGTGTCGCAAAGAGGTCCGGAATTCCAGGAGACGGCAATCGCGAAGCGTATATTTCGAAATTTTTGGATTCGTATTTCTAAAAAATAGAAAATTATAAAATCAGGTTGTCACCCCCGCCAAAACCCGTCCCTGTCTCGGCGCGGGGAACGGCGGAGATATTGCATGAAATCGCGCACGAGGATCGTGGTCATTGGCGGGGGCATCGCGGGGTGTTCGACACTTTATCACCTGACACAGGAAGGCTGGAGCGACGTTGTCCTGATCGAGCGGGACGAGTTGACCTCTGGCACCACTTGGCATTCGGCAGCGCAAGTGACGAATTTCGGCATGAACCAGACGATGGTTGGCCTGAAGTCGCACTCCATCGCGCTCTACAAGAAGCTGCGCGATGATCCGGACTACCCGGTTGGCTATCATCACGGTGATGGCGGTATTCGGCTGGCCAATACCGAAGCGCAGATGCAGGGCTATCGGCATTTCGCCTCAATGGCGCGCGGTATGGGTGTTGAGTTCGAGGTCATTGACGCCGCCGAATGCGCCCGCCGCCATCCGCTGATCTCGACGGAGAACCTGTTGGGAGGCCTCTGGGACGGCGAAGATGGCGATATCGATCCGGCACAGTTGTGTCAGGCACTCGCATTCCATGCCCGTAAGGCCGGGGCCGAGGTCTATCGCCACACACAGGTCGTTGGCCTGACGCAGCATGCAGATGACACATGGACGGTGGAAACGACGCAAGGAAACATCGACGCGGATATCGTCGTGAATGCATGCGGCTACCGCGTGAACGAAGTGGGCGCGATGATGGGTGTGCATCACCCGGTTGCTTCGATGGAGCACCAGTATTTCGTGACCGAAGACATACCGACCATCGCCGCAGCGGGGCACCGGATGCCGCTGCTGCGCTGTCCGATCTCGGACTATTATGCCCGGCAGGAAAAGAACGGGCTGTTGGTCGGGTTCTACGAACAGGATTGCAAGACGTGGGGCATGGACGGGATCAGCCCGTCATTTGCCAATGATCTTTGCCCCGATGATCTGGATCGGGTGATGGATGTGCTGGAGGGCGCGTTCGCGCGAATGCCCGCCTTGACCGAGGTTGGGATCAAACGGATTGTGAATGGGCCAATCACCTACACAATCGATGGCGCGCCGCTTGTCGGGCCGATCCCCGGCAAGCGCAATGCGTTCTGTATCATCGGCCTGCGTGCTGGGGTTGGCGAGGGGGGTGGCCACGGCTGGCTACTGGCGCAGCAGATCGTGCATGGGGAAGCCTGCTATGACACCTGGTGTCTTGATCCACGGCGGTTCACGGGACATGCAAATGTCGAACTGACCGCGCTGAAGGCCATCGAAGACTACCAGAACGAGTTCCGCTTTCACTTCCCACACGAAGAGCGCCCGGCAGGACGGATGGCCAAAACAACGCCGCTCACGCCGGTGCTTGCCGCGGAGGGAGCGGCGTTCACGGTCGTCAATGGATGGGAGCGGCTGGATTACATCAAGCCACATGCCGATTTCGAACCGACGCTCGGCTTTGATTTTGACGAAACCTTCGATCTGGTCGCCGCTGAAGTAAAGAACGTGCAAACCAATGTCGGCCTGACCGAGGTCAACGGCTTTAACCGCATCGAAATCACCGGTGCCGACCGGCATGCCTTTCTCAACCGGATGATTTGCGGCAACATGACCAAGCGCGACGGGCGGGTCGGGCTGTCCTACCTGCTGAACCATCAGGGCATGATCAAATGTGAGGCGACGATTGCCAATCTTCCCGCCTCGGATCGCGGGCCAGCGCGGGTCTGGTATGGCTCAGCGGCGGCGGCGGAATGGCATGATCTGGACTGGCTAACGGCGCATGTCCGACCGGATGAGGATGTCCAGCTGAGAAGCCTGATAAATGACCAGACGATCCTTGTTCTTGCGGGGCCGAAGTCGCGCGCGGTGCTGGAGGCGGTCAGCCGCGCTGATTGGTCGGCAGAGGCATTTCCATGGCTCTCGGTCCGGGAATGCTTCATCGGCTTCGCCCCGGCCACCGTCATGGGAGTCAGCTTTTCAGGCGAGCTAGCATATGAAATCCACGTGCTCAACGCCTCGCTCTACGCCGCTTATCTGGCGCTGCGCCAGGCGGGTGAGGCCCATGGCCTAAAGCTCTTCGGCGCGCGGGCGATTGAGTCGATGCGGCTTGAGAAAGGTTTCCTCCACTGGAAAGCCGACATTCTGACCGAATTTGACCCGTTCGAGACGGCGCTGGAGCGCTTCGTCAAGCGCGATAAAGGCGACTTCGTGGGCAAGGACGCACTTCTGCGTCGGCATGCGGAAGGTGCGTGTAGGAAACTGGTCACGCTCGACGTCACCTCAACACGCGAACCAGCCCATGATGGCGCATCGCTGATGCTGGAAGGAAAGGTTGTTGGCACCGTCACATCAGGCGCTTGGGGGCATCGGGTCGGAATGAACCTCGCCCTTGCATTTGTGGCGCCGGAGTTTGCAGCGATTGGCGAAGTGATGGAACTGGATCTATGCGGTCAGATGGTGCCGGCAGCTGTAATCGCGCCCTCGCCTTACGATCCGGGACACGCGTTGATGCGAGGTTAGGATCCGCGCTCAGGAGCGAAGGGCGCAAAGTGCGGGAGATGTTTGACTGCGGTCTGAGCGAAGTTCCTTCGTGGTAGGGTTTGATGCCGCTATTGGTTTGAGCGCCTGTCAAAACAAGCCGCCTCAAGCCCCTCTTTAGGCGCCTACCTTTCAAGATGTATTCGGGAGATCCGAAAATTTCTCTCGTTCAGTTGATTCGGAAGAGGCCCGCGATGCCTCAATCGCCGACTTTTTCAGGTTTTCAAAGGCCGGTTTTCGGTCAATCCGAGCCTGACCACAAAGCCTGACGATCGGTGTTCATGACGCGGCGGCAATCTGTTCATAAACCGAAGGAGTATGACGGAGAACGCGCCGGTCTGTGGAGTGGCTGTCATTAAGCATTTACACGCTTAGCGCGAAGCACGGATGTGCCATCTGCAGGCCTGCGCAACGCCAAGTAACGTTGGATTTTCTGAGATTTCACCGCCCGGAGGCTCGCGTAAACAAACGTTATATGCGGCCCCTTTTTTGAGTTTTTAAACCCGCCGATTATGGCGTTTCGCGGCCGGGTTCCCACTATCGCAGCAACATCACGGCACATCGCGATGACCCCTACCAACAAGGCGAGACGACCATGCAACTGCTCCTCATCAGGCGATCCGATACGCAACCCACAACCTTTCCGGCCCGCCTTCTGATTAAGGGGATTCGTTTTGAGGTCGAGTGCCACTCCGGCAAATGCCCCGACCACGATGCGGACGATCAATACGACCTCGCTATCGTCGATCTTTCGCGACTTGATCGTGCGGCGCAAAGGCTGTTGGACCAGCAGCAAGATAGCGCCCATATTCCCATCATTGCGCTTGTCCCGAATGAAGCGTTGGTGGGGCGAAAGTCGAATGAGGCGCTGTGCCCGATGGCTGCGGGTTCGAACCCTGTCGCGATGCCAGAACTGACGTCTCGCATGCAAGCCATGGTTGATAAGATGGCGGGCCCGTCCGGCAAAATGTTTCGTGCTGCGGGCCTGACTATCAGTCCGGAAGCAGGATACGCCGCATTCGCCGGCGCGCCACTTTCGCTGTCGCGGCGCGAGCTTGCGGCGCTGACACTGCTTGTCCGGTTTGCCCCTCACATCGTCCCGCGTCAGAGGCTAGAGGCCCGGGTTTACGGACCCGATGCGGTTTTGACTTCGAACGCGATTGAAGCGGTCCTGTCCCGGTTACGACGCAGCCTGAAGGATGCGGGATGCCTGGCCCGCATCGTGGCGCATCGCGGGGTTGGGTGGAGCCTGAAGAGCGCTGAGGGAGACCGCCTATGACCCTTTCGATGGAATGTCACAAACCGTGCCGGAAAGCAAAATTATGCCGACGGAACTGTTCGGTATCTGCCTGTCAGTCCGCCGTCAGCTTCGATCCTAAATCAAATCTGGAAGGGTCGGAGACGCGTCTTTTAAAGCACTGCCCGTGGTGGGCCGTGTCCAACAGCAAGGAGAGCGATATGAAGTACTTCAAAAGAATTCGTGTAAATGTACCCGTAGAACCGTTCTTAACAGAAATCGCCGCCGTCGATGACGCCTGGGCCAACGCGACGGGCCGTCAAGAAAAGATCGCCGTGCAACGAGAGGCGCTTGCTGTGCCGTTGCGAGGGTTGCGCAAATCCATGATCCTTGGGCGCGCGCGGCGTGATGTTCACGAAAGCCGCTGGACGACGGGTTCGGTCAATTTCCCGGTTGCACGTGCCTTTCTGGAGGACGTGTCTGCCGAACTCGATGCAGATCTCAGCCGTGCCAAGATCGTCTGCTTGCCTGCGGGCAAGCGTGTCTACCCGCATATCGACCGGGGCGAATACTATCGCCTGCGCGGTCGCTATCACTTCGTGTTGAAATCCTCTGCCGGATCGTGGCTGAAAGCAGGAGAAGAGGAAGTTCGTATGAAGGAAGGCGAATTGTGGTGGTTTGACAACGACCAGATGCATGAAGCCTTCAACGACGGCAACGAAGACCGGATCCACATCATCTTCGATCTGCTTCCAGCCGAAATGCGCAGCCGTGCTTCAGCAGCAACGGCTGCGGCGCGCGCGAAATACGAAAAGGCAGCGTGAAGATGGCACAGATACATTTCCGACCGGGTGTTCCCGGTGTTCTCCCCTCAACCTGGCTGATCCGACCAGAGACAAGCGCAAAGGCGCCGCCAGTTCTGGCGATACACGGCCTGAACCGCGAAGTTGAGCTTATGGCCGACTTGCTGGCGCGGCAGGCAGATGTCACAGGCCGCACCATCATCCTGCCGGTTTTCGACCGCAACTCGTGGCCGCACTATCAGCGGGCCGCGTGCAAAAAGCGGTCCGATTGGGCGCTCCTCGCGCTTTTGCGGGTCCTGCGAGATGAGGGTTGGATTGGCGCGGCCCCGCCGGACATTTCGGGTTTTTCAGGCGGAGCGCAGTTTGCGCACCGTTTCACTTGGCTCTACCCCGAAAATGTACGACGGCTGTGTGTTGTGGCGCCGGGTTGGTGGACTTTCCCGGATACGCGCGGATCCTATCCATTGGGTGTCGGGATGGAGAACCTAGGCGGAAATGCCCTCGCGTTTCGTTTGCGCGCCAACATTGGGCGGTTTCTTGCAAGAGAAGTAGTCGTGATGGTGGGAGATTTGGACGTTATGCAGGATAAAAACCTGCGTAACGACGCTGATATCGTGTCTCAGCAGGGCGCAAACAGGGTCCAACGCGCGCGCAGTTGGGCCGCCGCAATGAAACGCGCCGCACGACGGGAGCGAGTCCGTCCAAACATCCGTTTCCAGCTGATGGAAAACTGCGGACACGGTTTTGCAGATTGTGTGGCCAATGGTGGGCTTGCTTCAGCCTTCGTTCCAGTTGTTTCGGAAAAATCAAAAACGCTTCCCAAGCTGGGGAAGCATCAAATTGAAGAGGTTGCATAATGCACATCGTTGACATCAATGTATCGGCGGCACCATTTCTGGCCGGTGCCAAATGGAGTTTTGTGACACGCCGGGTCCGTCGGTCTAACATCAAACTGCTCAATCATGACCTCGCAGCAGCCGAGACTGGCGATCTCGTGCTGGCTGAGGTGCAGGAGATCGGCAGCCACAAGCGATTGCAACTGCACGATGGGCGCTTCTCCATCTTATTTCCCAAGGATCGTGTGGTTTTGGCCTGCGGTGATCGGTTTGCCGAAGACCAGTTTGAAGGCATCGCCGTTTTGTCGGCAGATGGCGCTGACTTGCTGGCCGGTGGCGGCGTCGTGGGTCACATGCGTACGCGCAACGGTAGGGTCGGTCGCCCGACGCGCCTGTCGGTGATTGGTCGCGTTGCGGATGGCGAGGGCCGCGTCATCAACCTTGCAGACGTTGCGCTGGACAAAGTGCAGGGGCCGCGCCCGCGTCGCGTGATCGGCGTACTCGGCACTGGAATGAATGCCGGAAAAACAGCCGCTGCGGCTGGGCTGATCAACGGGTTTGCACGGTCGGGCCAAATGGTGGCAGCGATTAAAGCGACCGGAACAGGATCCTTTGGTGACGTGCATCATTATGAAGCGGCAGGTGCCGCAAAGGTCTTGGACTTCACCGATGCTGGCCTGGCCTCGACCTACCGGCAGCCCCTGGATTGCCTTGAAATCGCGACGCGAACACTGCTGACCGCTGCGACGGATTGCGACATCGCCGTCGTCGAACTGGCCGATGGTGTGAGTCAGGTGGAAACCGCCCAGCTTTTGCGACGACCCGGTTACCGGGCTCTCTTCGATGCCTTTGTGTTGGCTGCCCCCGGTGCGCTTGCCGCGCGGGGTGCACTGCATTGGCTCTCGTCCGAGGCGCAGATCGCGCCGATTGCGCTGTCCGGTCTGATGACACAAGCTCCACTTGCGGTGGCCGAGGCGGAACAGCTGAGCTTGCCCGTCTTCTCGCGCGAAACTCTGGCAGACCCGGCGACCGCGTTGTGCCTAAACGGACTGCTCGCATGTGCCGAGCGGGAAGGTGCGGCATGAGCCAACGGCCTCCAATCGCTGGCGAAAAGCGTTGGATCGGTATGCTTGGGCTTGTCGTCCTCGCACTTGGTCAGGCGGTCACCATGGTCGTGACCGCCTTCGCGACGCGCGACGTCATCGGCGCATTGCGGACGGATGAAAGCACCATACCGGTGCAGGCGCTCGCGGCCATTGCAATTTCAGGGCTCGCCATCTTTGCGCTGCGCTCTGGTGAGGGTGCGTTGGGAGAGCGGACTGGCCAAAGCTATGCCGCTGCAATCAGGCGCACCCTGTTTCTGCATATGACAAAAATGCCGCTTAGTGCGATGGCCGAGCGACGAGCGGGCGCGACGGCATTGCGGTTTGTTGGCGACCTGACCGCGTTTAAGGGCTGGGTCGCGCGCGGGTTGACGCGGCTCATTTCGGCTTGCGTCACGATACCGGCGGCCTTTCTCATTCTCTTTTTGCTGGAGCCGCGCCTGGCGATGGTGGCTGCCGGACCCATTGGCCTTGTGATGGCGGCCATCTATTGGCTGGGCAATCCCTTAGGTGAGGCCCACGCGGATCTGCGCAGCAAAAGGGCACGCCTTGCCGCTGCCATGGCCGAGCGGCTGCCACAAGGGATCGCACTACGCCGGTCAGGGCGGATCAAAACCGAATTGCGCCTTCTGGACAACAAATCACAAGGCATTATGCGCGCGGCGGTTCGGCGCGCGTGGCTGGGAGAAACAGTACGCGCAATGCCTGATGCGGCAGCCGGAACAGCTGGTGCGCTGTGCCTCTGGGTTTGCTTGAGACTTGATCTTGGCGTGGCGGACGCAGTGGCAGCCCTGACAGCGCTAGCGCTGATTGTCTGGCCCTTACGCCATCTTGCCGATGTACGTGACCGGCAGAAAGCTTATGCTGTCGCGCTAGCCAAGCTTGATGCGGCACTCGCGAGCCCGCGCCTTCGTACTTTAGCCAAGGTAACGCCCGTTCCACATGCGCCTGCAATCCATCTTGATGGACTGCGCCTTCAGGGTCTGGCGCCGATCGATCTCAGATTGGAGCGTGGCGTGGTGCGGCGCGTATCTGGACCTGCAAGCTGTGGTAAGAGCCGCCTGCTCCTGACGCTTTCCGGACTTGAGGGCGCCCCCTCTCAGGGTAAGCTGCAGATATTGGGAACTGATCCTGCAGCCCTGACCAGTGGCACGGTCCTTTACCTTGGGTCTAAGGCACCAATGCTCAAAGGCTCTCTTCGTCGCGCATTGATGTTGGGGACCGGCAGGACGGCGCAGGATGACGAACTTGAAGCGATCATCGACTTGGCTGGCCTGTCGGAGTTGGCGGAACGGCTCGGTGGGCTTGATGCCCGGGTGTCCGAAGGGGCGCGCAATCTTACCGCGAGCGAGCATACCCGCCTGTATTTGGCCCGTGGCTTGATTTCACGATCACAGCTGGCTCTGGTGGACGCTGACGAGATTGGGCTGTGTGGCGATAACCTGGCACTCTTGATCGATCATTTCGATCAGTGTGAGACCGCCGCGCTCATTGTTGCGGCAGAGCCCACTGCGCAGCAATTCAAGGAGCCTCCGCTAGTTCTGCAAAAAAGCGTAGAGCAGGTCACCCAAGTTGCGATGAGCGCAGCCTAGCGTCAGGACAGGTTGTTTTCATCAAGGCCGCATAATTCGCGGTTCGAAAAACGAGCAGTGAGTGTGTATGATCTTTTCCGGCTCACAGACGTGCAGATAGCGGGCATTGTACCCTCCCTCCCCAAGTCGCGCGGGAAACCTCGCCTCGATGATTGACGCGTCTTGAGTAGGATTGGTCCAGAGAAGCGTTGAGTGACCAGGGGATACGCCCTTACATCCCCAGTCGAAAGCAGCAAAAGAAACGAGTGAAGTATGACAAGCGCCGCTACAAAAGGCGCGGTAAGATTTAGATCATGTTCGGCAGCCTCAAAGACTGGTGCCGCGTGGCAATCCATACGACCGGTGCCCGAAGGTCTTCCTGTCCACCATCACTTTCGCCACAACGTTCATATACTGGTTATGAGTCCGGTATCTAGAAGTGTACTAGCGCGATGTGCAGCTTTCTCGAAGCAGCCTGGCATTAAGCCCCTATGATCAGCCATCGCGAGAGCGTTTGACCAGTTCCTGCCCGTAGCCCGTTTCGAACCGACCTGCGCGCAAAGCATCGACACGGGCTTCTTCCTCGATCCGGCCCGACTTCAGGATCGCGAGCCGATCGCAGAGAAAGCTCACCACGGGAAGATCATGGGTAACAAGTAGGAAGGTCAATTGCCTCTCTTCGCGAAGACCCTTGAGCAGGTTGAGGATCTCGGCCTGCACACTGACGTCCAGAGCGCTGGTCGGCTCATCCAAGAGCAGAACGGGTGGGTCGAGCATCAGTGCGCGGGCGATCGCGACACGTTGGCGCTGCCCCCCTGAAAGCTGATGTGGCAGACGAAAGCGAAAGCGTCGCGGCAAGCCGACGGCGTCCAGCATTGCGAGAACGCGGGCATCGCGATCCGGCAGGCCGTGGATGATCAGCGGCTCTGATAGCGTATCGTCAAGACTGTGGCGCGGATGAAGGCTGCCGTAGGGGTCCTGAAACACCATCTGGACCTTGCGCGCCAGACGTGCGCGCTTCCCCGGTGAGAGCGGCTCATTCGCAATCTCAAGAGCTCCGCTCCAGTTGGTGATCTGTCCGGCAAGCGCTTTGAGGATCGTGGATTTGCCCGAGCCGCTTTCGCCGACCAGCGCAAAGCTTTCGCCGCCTGTGACAGAGAAAGATACATTGTGCAGAACAGTTGTCTGGCCGAAACGCACAGTTAGATCGCTTACTCTGATCAAAGCGTGCTCCGATTCAGAACTGGCAGACGATCCCGCGTTTCATCTATTCGGGGTACGCTGGACAGCAGGCCACGTGTGTAAGGATGCTTTGCCGCTTCCAGTTGGCCGGTCCCAAGTTCCTCGACAACGCGACCTTGGTACATCACGATGATGCGGTCGCACCAGCGGGCGACCGTGTTGAGGTCATGCGAAATTAAGATCAGACCCATTCCGCGCCGCCGCACCAGATCGTCGAGAATGTCGAGCACCTGTCCCCGGACGGACACATCCAGCGCGCTTGTGGGTTCATCAGCAATCATGAGGGCCGGTTCCAGAACCACCATCATCGCGATCATGACTCGCTGACCCATACCCCCCGATATTTCGTTGGGATAGAGCCGTGCAACGCGTTTTGGGTCTCGGATCCGCACGGCTTCGAGAACCTCGAGAACCCGCACACGGCGCTGACGGGCGGTGAGCGACCGATGTACTTTTAGCGCTTCGGCGATTTGGTCACCAATTGTAATCACCGGGTTCAGGCTGAACTTGGGATCCTGTAGAACCATCGACATGCGCGCTCCGCGCAACTCGCGATACCTCCGTTCGGACAGGGTTCGGAGGTCGGTGCCTTCGAATTCTAGCCTGTCCGCTGTGACACTGCCCGGCGGTGGAATCAGCCCTAAGATGGCGCGGCCCGTCATGCTTTTTCCTGAACCGCTTTCGCCCACAATGCCCAACCTTTCCCGCCCCAGTGTTAGAGAAAGACCGCGCACGACGTCCACCGGACCGTGATCTGACGGGAATGTAACGCGCAGGTTGTCGACCTTTAGCAATGTCATCCGCGGCTCCGGCCTTTAGGGTCAAGCACATCCCGCAAACCATCGCCAAGAAGACAGAACCCTAGAGAAACAATGATGATCGCAAAGCCCGGCATCGTGGCGACCCACCACTGATCAAGGATAAAGGCACGCCCACGCGAGATCATCGCGCCCCATTCCGGCAAGGGCGGCTGCGCGCCGAGCCCCAGAAAACCCAACCCTGCGGCCGTCAGGATAATCCCAGCCATGTCCAGGGTGACGCGTACAATGGTTGAAGACAGACATAGCGGGATCACATGGAACCTTATGATGCGAAAAGCCGAGGCGTCTTGCATGCGAACCGCGTCCAGAAATTCGGAGTTGCGGAACGTCAGAACCTCAGCACGGGCGATCCGCGCATAGATCGGCCATCCGGTTATGGCGATAGCGATTACCGCATTCTCTATGCCGGGACCCAACGCGGCCACAAAGGCCAGCGCGAGGATCAGCCTCGGCAGCGACAGAAAAATGTCTGTCAGACCCATGAGGATGCGGTCAATCCAGCCACCGAAATACCCGGCAACGACGCCAATCAACAGCCCCAGCGGCGCTGCGATGACAGCGACCAAAAGTACGATCAACAATGTGATCCTCGCGCCATGGATTACACGGCTCAAGATGTCTCGGCCGAGCTCGTCCGTTCCCATCCAATGCGCCGCAGACGGGGGTTGAAGGCGGTTTGCGAGAACACCCTCCACGGGCGAATAGGGGGCTAGCCAAGGCGCGAAGGCCGCAATCAGCAAAAGCGCTAACACGATTGCAAGGCCGACCATCGCCAAGCCATTGCGTGCTAGCGTCCGCATCAATCGCCATGCTTGTCCCAGTTGAGATTGCAGACGTGTTTCGGGATTATCTGACAAGATCCACGCGCGCGAGATCATATGCGTGCCCTCGGGTCCAACAGCCAGTAAAGCAAATCCGAGCCCTTGTTGATCGCGATGAATACCGTGCCGATCACAAGCGTGGCGCCCAGAACGGCATTCATGTCAGCGTTCAACAAGGCGGTGGTCAGATAGTTTCCGATGCCGGGCCAACTGAACACTGTCTCAATCATCACCGAGCCCTCCAGAAGCCCGGCATAGCTAAGACCGATCACCGTAATCAGTTGAACCCGGATCGGCCGAAAGGCGTGACGCCAGAGGATCAACCGCTCTGGTACGCCTTTGACCCGTGCGGTGATGATGTACTCTTGCGAGAGTTGTTCCAGCATGAAGCTGCGGGTCATTCTGGCGATATAGGCAAGTGCGAAGAAGCCCAGGATTGTCGCTGGGAGTATGATGTGTGAGACCGCGCTTTGGAATGCCTCTCCATTGCCATCAATTGCGCTGTCGACCAGCAAGAGCCCGGTTTTTACCGGGACCATGCCGTCAAGAAAGAGATCGATCCGACCGGGTCCGCCCACCCAACGCAATTGAGCATAGAACACAACAAGCCCTACAAGGCCCAGCCAAAACGCCGGTATGGCATATCCCGCAAGCCCGATAACCCGGATTACCTGATCGATCCAAGAGCCCTGGCGGGCGGCTGCGAAAACGCCCATCGGAACCCCCAGCGCGACCCCGATGATAATTCCAATCGTAGCCATTTCCAAGGTTGCAGGAAAGACCCGTGCCAGATCTGTAGCGACCGGCCGACCTGTCGAGACGGATACGCCAAGATCCCCAAGCAATATCTGCCATACATAGCGCCCGAATTGGACGATGAGCGGGTCGTCCAGCCCCAACGCGGCACGAACCGCATCATAGGTCTCTTTGCTCGCGCGGTCTCCGACCACCGCAATGACCGGGTCGATCGGTACGACCCTACCTATAAAGAAGGTGATCGCTAACAGCCCGAGGAATGTCAGGACGAGAGTTAAAAGAAGGTTCAGGGCAGGCAGGAGACGGGTCAACGAAGTTTCCGTTTTTTATCAATCTAGCAAAGAATTTTTGACTGATCAAAATTTTTTTACTACGGTTTTGATGGCAGGGGGAATCATGTTCCAATCACAGCGACGTTCCGAGCCAGCCCAGCCGCCAGCATTCGGCGGACGGATTCGCAACTTGCGGCGCAAAGCGGGCTTGACGTTGCAAGCGCTGGCAGATCAGGCGGGCATCTCTGTTGGCTTTCTCAGCCAGGTGGAGCGCGATCTTGCAACGCCTAGCCTAGGTACGTTGGCCAGTATCGCCGGCGCGCTCAATGTCGACATCGATTTTTTTGTTGCCACTCCACGCCCGGCGGATAGCGTGACAAGGGCTGGTGAGCGGGACCGATTTGCTTTGGCGGACTCCTCGCTGCACTACGAACGCATTTCGACAGTGTTGCCCGGAGGAACGCTGTCATCCCTGATCATCCATATTCCTGTAGGCTATGCGTCGGAAGTCACCGCTCATGTCGGGGAGGAGTTGATCGTGGTGCTCGACGGCACGGTTAAGCAGACATTGGCCGATGTGACGCTTGTGCTGCATCCTGGCGATAGTTTGCACTTTATGGGTGATGTCCCGCATTCCTTCGCCAATATCGGCGAAGCGCCAGCCCGGTTGCTTTGGACCGGAACATCGCCCCGAATGATTGGGCCAATCGTCAAGCGGCTGCAGCCGGAGCCGTCGCAAACATAACCATACCAACGGGAGAGATTTATGAAGTTTGTACCGACTTTTGTAAGAGTCCTCGCGATCAGTCTGATCGCGCTCAGCAGCGCGCCAGCAATTGCAGAAACTCCGAAAGATGCACTTGTGGTGGCTCAAAATATTGACGATATCGTCACTATTGATCCTGCGACAGCCTACGAGTTTTCGTCTGGTGAATATGTCACGAATACCTATGATCAACTCGTCCAATATGGCGCGCAAGACACCACGACGCTGGCGCCTGGATTGGCCGTTGGCTGGGAGATCGACGCCGAAGCCAAGGCCGTGACATTCACCCTGCGCGATGGCGTTACTTTTCACTCAGGAAATCCCTTCCGTGCTGAAGATGTTGTGGGCAGCTGGAAACGGGTTCTGGTTCTGAACAAGGCACCGGCTTTCATCCTTGGTAATTTAGGCTGGACTGCCGAAAACATCGAAGAAATGGTTACGACCGAGGGCAACACCGTGACCGCCCGCTGGGTCGGGGATTTCGCACCTTCTTTCGTGCTCAATGTACTGGCATCGCGTCCCGCATCCGTGGTCGATATGCAAACTGCTATGGCAAACGAGGTCGACGGCGACATGGGTCACGCATGGATGAACCAGAACAGCGCCGGAACAGGTCCATTCAAACTTACCAGATACGCGCCCGGCGAGGTGCTCATGCTTGCCGCAAATTCTGACTATTGGGACGGCGCGCCCGCGATCGAGCGTGTTTTGATCCGACATGTGGCCGAAGCGGCGACACAACGTCTTCTCCTTGAGGCGAACGATGTGGACATGGCCAAGAACTTAACCCCCGACCAGATCGAAGGCTTGTCGGGCAGTGACGGTATCCGGGTGGAAACCTATCCGCAAACGGCCGTTCACTGGTTCAGCTTCAATCAGAAGCATGAACCGCTGACCAATCCCGCTCTTTGGGAGGCAGCGCGCTATCTGGTCGACTACGAGGGCATGGCGAACAGCTTTCTTGCTGGGCAAATGGATGTTCATCAGGCCTTCTGGCCTGAAGGGTTCCCGGGCGCGTTAACTGACACCCCGTTCACATATGATCCGGAAAAGGCCAAGGCCATTCTGGCCGAGAGCGGCATGGAGCTTCCGGTGACCATCGAGCTTGATGTGATTAACTCGGCGCCTTTCACTGATATCGCCGCAAGCCTGCAGCAAACCTTCGCTCCCGCTGGGATCAACTTTGATATTCTGCCCGGTACTGGTGCACAGGTGATCACCAAATATCGTGCGCGTACACATCAAAGTATGCTCCTCTACTGGGGCCCCGACTTCATGGATCCTCATTCGAACGCCAAGGCGTTTGCATACAATGCTGATAACTCCGATGACGCCTATGTCTCGACCACCACCTGGCGCAACGCTTGGATGCCACCTGAGGAGGTCAATCAGAAAACGCTGGCTGCCCTGGCAGAGCGCGATCCAGATACACGCAACCAAATGTATGTTGAGCTGCAACAGGCAATGCAGACGGAGGCCCCTTTCGTTGTCATGTTTCAGGCCATCAAGCAGGTTGCCATGGCCGACGAGGTGCAGGGTTACGTGAATGGCGCAAGCGCTGACTATGTGTTTTATCGTCTGACCGAAAAGAACTGATGGCGAAACTACCGGGGGCGGATCATGCCGCCCTCGGAGTGCAGTTGCATAAGGCAAAGCATGGGTCCCGCAAATATTTTTGCCGCGCTACATCGCGCTGTTGAAGACGCATCCCGAGCGATGCTTTTCACCGTCACGATCCTCGACCGTAACAGACGGCTTGCACGGCGGGTCTATTCGTCAAATCCAACCGACTATCCGGTAACCGGCATCAAACCCGTCAGTGCGAACGCCTGGACCGCTCAGGTGATTGACAGAGGTGAGGTTTTTGTCGCGAACAGCACGGCCGAATTCGCCCCCTACTTTGCTGATCATGCCCTTATCAATGCTTTGGGCTGCGAGGCTGCCTTGAATATCCCGATCTCGGCTGACGGCAAGGTGGTCGGCACGGTCAATGTTCTGGGCGCGCGGGACATTTTTACTGAGGATCGCGTCGCCGCTCTTAATCAAGTGGTCGCGGACTATCGCGCGGCGCTTGTTACTGCATTTGATAAAGTATCCATGGAGAACCGAGTATGAACAGGTTGGACCGTTTACGTGCCAGGATGGAGGCGACGGGCACCGATCTGGTCGCCTTAGCGCCAGGGGCGCATATGCGTTGGCTTCTGGGCTTTATGCCGCATCCTGACGAACGCGCCTGTCTTCTGCTTGTGGGGTTGGACCAAGCCGGTTTTGTGATGCCCGCGCTGAACGCCGGTGACGTGCGCCAGCATACGGAGTTGCCGTTTTGGGAATGGCACGATGCGGACGGGCCGGGCAAAGCACTTGGGACTGGCCTAGAAGCGGTTGGCTCACGCCCGCGCCGGATCGCGCTGGACGAGGCCATGCGCGCAGATCATGCCCTAATGGTTCTTGATGATTTACCCAACGTCGCGCACGCTTTTGCGAACGACACGCTCGGCGCTTTGCGCATGGTGAAGGACGCAGATGAGCTGGCGGCGCTGAAGGAAAATGCGCTGATCGCCGACCTGGCACAGACCGCTCTGCGGGGTGCGATCAGAGACGGAACGACGGAACATGCGCTGGCTGAAGTTGCCAAAGATGTCTTTGAACGACACCAAGCGAGGACGGCTTTTTCCATTGTGGGCGCGGGCGTCAATTCCTCCTATCCGCATCACCATACTGGCGATACTGTCGTCCGACCGGGCCAAGCTATCGTTGTGGATATTGGCGGGTACAAGGATGGCTATTATTCGGATATCACCCGCATGGCCTGTCTGGATGAGCCCCCCGAAGGTTATGCGGAAGTCCACAGCATTGTAGATGCCGCGGTTATTGCGGCCCTCGATGCCATCCGTCCCGGGGTCGAATGTCGGGCAGTTGATACAGCGGCGCGCGACGTCATAGCGGCGGCTGGTTACGGAGAGTACTTTACCCACCGTACCGGCCATGGCCTTGGCAGCGAGGTCCACGAACCGCCATATATCTCTGCCTCAAACCCTTTGATGTTGGAAGAGGGAATGGTCTTCACGGTCGAACCGGGCATTTATCTTCCAGGCCGCTTCGGGATTCGGCTGGAGGAGGTCGCCGTGGTCACCGACAAAGGCTGCCAGATCTTGTCCGAGCTGCCCCGTACGCTTCACGTGGCCTGATAGCCGCCCATCCGTTTTTGGGGCTAGGGCATGTGCCGGCGCATCAGAATGAAAGCGGCGCCGCTGACAAAGATGCAGACCAACGCACTTGCCGCAAGCGATAGCCGAAGCGCCCATTCGGTTCCAAAGGATGGCGCTAGCATGGCGATCAGCCCAGCAGCCAGAAACGAACCGATGGGAAGACCGCCCCACACGATCATCCGATAGGCGCCATTCACGCGGCCCAACATCGCTGGTGTGACCAAGCGCTGGCGCCAGGAAATCGTAAGCATGTTGAGAAGGACCGAGGCGAATGTCTCAATAAAGAGCGCGATAATAATTGTTGGCAGGTCGCCGGCTGTCGCGAGCAGACCCAATGCTATCGGAAAGCAACAAAGGGAAAACATAAAGGTTCGGCGGGCCGACAGAACGCGGACGAACCAATGTCCACAGAAACCGGCAGGTAATGCGCCGGTCGCGGCGATCATGAGAACGAGACCATAGGTCCAAGCATCCAGCACAAGCGTCTCGCGGACGAACGGGACCAATAGCGCAAAGGCAAGACCGGTCGCGGCGTTCAAAACAGCGAGAATTAGCGCGAGGCGGCCTAGAAGGGCGTTAGCCGCCACCAGACGAAGACCTGCGATCAAATCGGCCCAGAAATTGTTGTCAGTAGGAGCTCTGAACGGACGGGAGATAGGGATCCGCCACAAAAGCAGTGCCGCACAGGTCAAGAGCAGTGCCTGAGCCGAAAATGGAAGCGCATAGTCGATTGAGAAGAGGTAGCCGGCCACCGGCGGTGCTAGGATAGAGCCGCAGATCAGGTAGGCCGCGTGAAGTCGCCCGTTGGCACGTTCGAGTTGCGCAGATGAAACGATATCAGGAAGAACGGTCTGTTCTACCGTTTCGCGCATCACTTGTGTGGCGCCGCCGAGAAAGATCAACGTAAAAAAGCCAAGAAGCGATGCCGACACTGCAGTTGCAGGACCATCGTTATCTGGGATCATGCTTGCTTGTAGCGCTAGGATCAGCAGAATGATGACGCTCATACCAATTGATCCCAAAAGCAACATCCTGCGGGGGTGCCTATCGATCCAGACACCGACCGGAACGGCGAGGATCAGCCAAGGAACCCGCGTAATGCCGAGCACCAGAGCGATTAGTGCGGCATCGGAGGTTAGTAGTGTGGTAAACCAAGGAATGCTGACCAGAGCGATGCCATCCGCGACACGCAACAATGCTGAGGCAGTTAAAAAGACCGGAAAGGCCAAGACCTTGCGTTCGGGTGGATGAGGGATCAAATCTGACCTTCCGTACGGTCAGATGGGCCAAAGCTGTGGAAAGGTCTCGGGGTCGGCGTAGTCTGGTTTGTTGTCGGCAGTTTTGCGGCAGAGCAGGTCGTTTATGTGGCCGGTTCGACCCGATGCCGCTGCTGGCGGGACGTAGTGATTGGCGTCATCCTGCATGTGGATTGCATAGGCGATACGGTCTTCTGAGGACTTGTTGGGATACCCTCCATGCACCAACCTACAATGATGAAAGCTGACTTGGCCGCGTCTCATCGGTAGTGTCCGAACCTGCGGAGCATGACCTTTGTCTGTGAATCGTGCTTCGATCGTTCGAAGGTCCTGATCGCCAAATGAATGGAGCGTTTCGGTTTCAGGCCATGTGTGGCTCGCATCCCAAACGGCGAGAGGCCCTTTTTCTTCGGGAACATCCTCAAGAGGAATCCATGCGGTGATCATCGACTGTGAGCTACAGGACGACCAATAGGCTCGGTCGCTATGCCACCCGACCTTGGCGCTACGGGATGGGTCGAAGGGCGGTTTGATCACGACCTGATCATGGAAGATACGTACGCTTTCCGTTTCGGCTAAGGCAGCGGCCATTTCGCCGACGGGACATGACAGAAGCGCATCGAGAAATTCGTTGATCTGCAGCGAAAGATAGTCGAGTTGCGCCACAACTTCGGTTTCGCCATCACCGCCAAGATCGACCGCCAGATGTCGGTCCCGTTCGCCAATGCGGTAGCGTTCGATCCCGAAAGCGAGTGTGTCGAGCACATCTTCGGACAGGATGGGCGGGCTCAGCCACCACCCGTGGGCTCGATAGTGCGAGATGTCCTCAGGTCCAACCATGTCTATTCTCCATAAACTGACTAGATAGCGATCCGCCCAACCGGGCTAAGCCCGTCAACCAACGGGGCATCACGGGCGACAAGACCAGGTGCCCAGGGCTTCACAACCGTTGGTCCGGCGAAGGTGTTGCCGGCCAGTGCCTTGAGGGCATCGTCAATCTTGCCGATAAGCCTTTTGCCGATGGGGCTAAGCGAGGCCGGAACAATCAGGTTGCCCGTTGCACCACCCGCTCCGGATCGCCAGAAAAAGACGATATCGGCCATGCGGATAGCTGGCAATGGCTGGTCTTCCTTGTCGGAGGAATCAAGGAACCGAACCGTGATACCTTCGAGCGTGAGTGCTGATAGAGGATGGGTATCGGCAAAGACGAACAGAGGGGGCGTGACCGGCGCATCGCTTTGCATCACAGCACCTGCGATCTCGAGTTGTTCATCATAGGGCAGCATGCGACTCGAGGCCGCGGCCACTTGGCCGCCGATATCTTTCCAATCGTAGGTACGGGCGACGCGGAAAAGCGAGCCTTGGTAAAGTGGTGCATCCACCAGCAGATCTGACGAGGAATGGCGGTTTAATATAGTTGTGCCGACCAGAACTTCCTGACGATCCAGATCTTCGATGACCTGACGAGCAACGGTACCGGCAATAGCCGCGAACGCCGTCACCTTGACCTTCTTTGCTGCAGACTCAATCGCCTCCGCAAAGTTGGGTAAATAGCTGCGCGTGAACCGCACCAATGGCTCTGACCCGGCGCTGTTTGCCAACGGTTGGCTGGCGGAGAGATTGAGGTTGGAGAGATTCCCTGACAGTTCATCGCGTTCCCGCACCAACCGCTGTTCTGACGCGGGGGCGGTATCGGCTGGGTTCAGAACGGTGTCGATTTCCGCCTCTTGACCTTGAAGAAGTGCCGCGTAGTAGCGCCCAAGAGCCCGAGCGATTGTAGATAGGGACCAACCATCGGCTGCAGAATGGTGAATAGCGATCACTAGAACATGGCGCGACGGGCTCAATGTCAAACACCGGGCGACCAACAACGGATCGCCATCGATGTCGAACCGATACCGTCTAACTTCGACAATAGCGTCGGTTAGCCCGACTTGGACATTTGGGTCTGAGAAGTCCTCCCAGCCAAACAACTCCTCACCGCCAACGGCACCGAGACTCGGAAACGTCTCCGCAATCCTGTCGAATGCCCAGGCCAGCGCATCAACATCAAGCGTCCCCTCAAGTCCAAGCGTGTACGAAAGGTTCAGAACGGACGGGTCTGCAAGCTCTGCGTGTATCTCGCGCAGGCGGTCCTGGGCTTCAGTGATCATGGTTCCTTTCGACCAGTCGTGTAGTACACCTCGGTGCCCAGATGCATCTCGTGCTGCACGCTAGTGACCGAGAAGCCTTTCGACGCGAGTATTTCAGCGATCACACCACCGGTGCCCGAGGGTTCCTGATGCTCAACGACAACTTGCTCGATCTTGGACCATGCCGCATCGTCAAGCCCTGCCAGAACAAGATCCTCGCCGCGCTGCACATCGACCTTTAGAAGATCGACCCGATCAACGCCGTGTTCCTCCAGAAGGCTGGCAAGACGGCGGGTCTCGGTAGGTACTGTTTCGGAGGACATACGGCTTTCGACCAGGCTGCCCTCGACCGGCGCAAGGACGGTGTCGGTCTCGGCATCACGGGCGCGTGCCCGTCCAAGAAGACCGGTCAGTAACGCACTGTCCTTGGCGATATCTGGGCGCAGCGAAGACATCCCCGTGATTAGCGGATATGTCGTCAATTCTCCGCGGCCATCCTTGTCTGAAGCTGCGATCTGAACTAGCGTCGCTTTGTCGGCCAGAGGGGCAACATTGGCCCGGAACGCATCCGCCAGCAGCGGGACGGGTTCGAGAGCAAACACGTTGCGCGCTTTGGCATTCACCAGCGCGAAGATCGTGAACATACCCACATTTGCGCCGACATCTATGACGGTTCCACCTTCTGGGATACGCGCGCCACCGACCCAGTAGGCGCCGTTCACGAAAATCTCGTCGTAATAGTGCCGTGTCTCCGATGGATAGGGAGTTTGTATCCTTCCAATCTTTGGCAATTCAGTGCTTTGAAGGCTTGGTCCCGATGATGCCGGAGTGGCAGCGCTTTCGCCGCCACCCTTGCGCCGGATATAGTCCTCGACCACGTCGGCGAACTGGCCAAAGGTCGCGCCCCTAAGAAGTGCCACCACAGGGACGCTGATCCCGAAACCGTGGTTCACGGCAGAGACCACCTGGATTGCCGTAAGAGAGTGACCGCCCAGATCGGCAAAAGCTGCCTCCTCGCTAATGTCGTCCACATGCAGATGACGCCGCCAGACCTGACGTACACGTTCCCGTGGGGTTGTCGCCTCTTCATCGCCCTCGGACTGCACAAGCTCAAGCTGCGGCAGCTTCAATCGGTCGATCTTTCCGTTACTGTTTAGCGGGATATCATCAAGTTGCAGCATCGCTGGTAGGGCCGGTACCATGTGGCGCGGCAGAACCTTGGCCAGATCAGCACGCAGCGCCGTCAGATCCAGTGCAGCACCATCGGTGCTTTGTAGATATAGGCATAGCAGAGTATCGGAGTCGCCAGCACCCGTTGATTGAAGCCGCGTAGCCGCCAACCCCACATTGGGCAGATCGCAGGCATGTGCCTCGATATCTCCAAGCTCAATCCGATACCCGCGCAACTTCACCTGATCATCGCGCCGCCCGACGAACTCGATCTCTCCAGATGGCAAAAGTCGCCCGAAATCACCCGTCAGATACATCCGCCCGTCGGCCGCCGCGTCGGGAAACGGGTCTGGCACGAATTTTGTTGCGGTCGCTTCAGGCGCATCGACATATTCCAGCGCTGGGAGCAACCCCCCAATCGCAATCTCCCCGGTTGTTCCGATCGGGCAGCGCATTCCTGCTGCATCGACGATATGGATGCGCGCATTTGCGATTGGCTTTCCGATTGGGGGTGTCAGCGGCCAGCGAACGCTGGCCCCAGACAAGGTGTGAGAGGTGGCGACATGTGTCTCGGTCGGGCCATATTGATTTATGAGCTGTGCTGGGCATGTCCGAAACATTTTTACCACAGGGGGCGTGATCGTCATTCGTTCACCCGCGACTATGACTTCCTCCAATGTGGAGAGGTCGTCGGACGCTTCATCATAAAGCTCGGCAATCTGCAGGAGCGCAACGGGTGGCAAGAATGACCGGTGAATCTTCTGTTCTGCAAGGATTTTTAGCAATGCGCCGATATCGGCGCGTTGCGCCTCGGTGCTGATGACAAGTGTCCCGCCATAGCAAAGTGTGGCGAAGATTTCCTGAAATCCCACATCGAACGCCATGGACGAGCGATTGAGTGTGCGACGGTCAGTAGCTGGCGTCTGCTCGTTTTGCCATGCAATCAGATTTACCAGAGTGCGCTGGCCAACCAGGACGCCTTTGGGACGACCGGTAGAACCTGAGGTAAAGAGGAGATAAGCGGCATCATTTATGTCTCCTGCGACGCTCAGATCCTCTACGCTTTCCGCGATTGCCTCAGACATCAAGACGATCTCGCCAAAGCCCTCAACGACGTTGCGCATTCTGTCTGCGCTCAGAAAGACCTTGGGTCTGGCCGTTTCGGCGATCATGGAAAGCCGTTGGTGTGGGAAAGTATGATCGACAGGCACAGGAGTTGCACCGATCCCAAGAACGGCAAGCAAAGCCGCGATCTGTTCGGGACCGGGTGGAACGCAGACGCCGACACGATCACCTTTGACGCAGCCATGGCGCCGTAGGCAGACTCCGATGGCCGCGCGCTGCTGATCTAGTTCGGCGTAGGTGGTTTTCTGACCCTCAAAGATCATTGCTACGGCATTGGGCGCCGTTCGAGCCTGCTCGGCAAAGAGCGCCTGAACCGTGCCAGCCTCCGGCAATGGCTGCGGATCAGGGCAGGTTACCGCCGCGATTTGGTCGCTTTCCGCTTGGCTCAGAATATTTATCATTCCGACGGTAGTGTCTGGAGCGTCATTGAGGATTCTCAAAACGCCAGCAATGTGATCGAGAAAGCGAACCACGGTATCAGCATCGAAAAGCCGGGAATTATGACAGCAAGCTAGCCGATCTTCACTAGCGTCAAAGAAAACGGTTGCATCCTGACGGACGTTAGGGATTGCCTGTTCATCGGGAGCCACGGCAATAGCAAAGTCGCTATTCACCGACTCTTTGGGTTCGACGGGCGGTTGAGCAGGGCTTTCATCGATCTTTGTCGTTGCCTCTGCGAGCAATTTGCCAACTTTTGCCTGTAAGTCATTCGACGCTTCGATCCGGATGATGTCGCCAACAGGCATTACAACTCCGACGGGGGCGTCGTCGTCTCGATGGGTTCTGATCAGAACAATTTGGATCGCTGCGGCGAGCCGCGCCAGTTGCGCATGGCCAGTTTCAGGCAGCAAAGCCGACGGCAGAGAGTCGCGCGCTGAAGTGACCATCGTCTTTGGCCAATAGGCGAGCGAGCGCTTTCCCGCGATAGGAAGGCTAGGAGGAATAACATGTTCAGATCGGGCCAGTTGTACGTTCATCGAATTATCCTGAAAAGATTAGGGCCCACGGACACTAAGCTGCGGGCCACACTTGAGGGCAGATTTCGTCGTCGCTGTAATCGGGCAGGCCATCCGCGCCTTGACGACAAAGTGCATCGTTGACGTGAACGGCCTTTGCTCCCCTGCAATCCTCGAACGACATATATCGGTTGTCGCCGTCCTGGACATGTACTGTCAGAGCGATTCGCGGTGCCGCGCCGCGATTGGGTGGACTTCCGTGAATTGTTTTTGCGTGATGAAAGCTGACATCCCCCGGTTCCAGCATCACAGCTACGGGTTCCGTCGGCTGACCCTCGGCGGCCACCCTTTCAAGCAGCGCGTCCAGATCCTTTTCATTGAAGGTTGTCATCCAGCCAAACCCCTCCCAGAGATGGCTGCCAGGGATGAAGTGGATGGGCCCCATCTCCTCCGTATAAGGTACAAGCGGAATCCATGCGGTAAGCATCCGATCGGAGGTGCATGTTTTCCAGTACGCTCCGTCTACATGCCAGCCTACGGCTGTATCGGCGCCAAAGGAAGGCGACTTTGAGATCAACTGATCATGAAAAAGCCGGATCACCGAAGCGCCGCTTAGTGCAGAGAAGGCAGCGCCAAGCGCGGGTCGCATCACAAGATCGCGCAATTCCCCATTTTGAAGGGAAACATAGTCGTTTATGCGCAATCCGTCGGCGTGTTCGGCCTTCCAGTCCAGAAAGCCTCCGGAAACGGGTAGCGACCAGTCGCGTTCGCCGGCGTAGTAGCGATCAATTCCGAAAAGAGCATCGTCAATATTGTCAGGGGACAGCAAACCATGCGCGACGACGAATCCGTTTTTATTGTAGAAATCTATATCTTCGTTTGTCGGAAATTGCCCATTAGCGTATGTGTGTTCCGGCATAATTAGATACTCTTTTTCTATCCCTAGGGGGCGTCAAAGAACACAGCTCATGAAAGCAAATAGAACGCAGGAATCCGATATACTCATAGTTGGCGCCGGTATGGTTGGCGCAGCGGTTGCAACAGAGCTTAGTCTTTATCGCAAAAAGATACTATTAATCGATTCTGGGCTGGTCAACTCCGCTTCTTTTCCAAGCCATTTTTCGACGGATCCTCGCCTGCGTTTCGGCAGCCCGCTGCTGGATCGAATGCTCTCAGCACATCTTTTGCCAGTGCCTTCTTTGTCCGCGGACGCAGCTTCAAAACAACCCGCACTTCATGTTTCACTCTCTAGAGGAGGAGCGTCCGTTTTGTGGACCGGCGTTCTATGTCGGTTGGATGTGTGCAGCGCAATCGGTGACGTTTTCGCCCGGACAGCGCTGGATCCATTCTACGACCAAGCCGAGGATTGGTTGGGAGCTTCGGTCAGTGCCGCTCCGAAGGGCGACTATCATCCAATGGCCATGGCGCGACCGCATGGCCCAACGGGGCCGGTGGCGGGTCCGGCTGACATCGTTTCGCGGGCGTCTGAAATGCCAGAAATCAGATCGTGTCGTGCACGTCGTTTTGTTCATTCAGGGGGGCAGGTGACGTCCGTTGAGGTGGTTGACGTCAGCACCGGCGAAATCGAACAGCTTTATGCATCACAGGTCGTTGTCGCCGCTGATCCGCTCCGCAGTGCGGCCTTGCTTCATGCGTCGGGTCTTTCTGCTGAAGACGGGTTTCCGGTTGGTCAGTATCTCTCAGATCATCCGCTGGCAGCGGCCCGGTTGAGCGATTTGTCGCCTGACGGGTACATGGTTTACGATGCAATCACAGATGGCGGCCTGAAGATGGGCGCGGCCTGCCTATCGGCTGCACCAGCTGGCGTGCACGCACTTATATTAGCGCCGCCAGCTGCGCATGGACCTGCCAACCTAGCTTTGTATTGGTATATGACCGCAGAGCCGAATGTCGGCAACAGGCTTTGCTTTGACACCACCCCCGATGAGGTAACTGGGCTTTGGGGGGGCAGGGTCGACATGGCGAACGCTGTCGCCTCAGAGGACGATCTTTCTGTCATGTTGAAGCATCTTAAGGCGACCTGCGATCATCTTGGAGTGGCGCGAGGCATGGGTACTCCACGGCTGTTGCCCCTTGGTGCTGCGTCCCATGCCTTTGGAACTTTGCGAAGCGGGGCTGTAGGGCAGGGTGTTACTGATCTTTGCGGTCGGGTACATGGTATGCGCAACCTTTGGGTCGCTGGCACTGCGCGGTTTCCAGCGCCAAATGCGCGCAATCCGATGCTTGCGGCAGTGGCAATGGCCATCGGAACGGCTCGCGCTGTTGCGGGGGATCAGGACTGTGTGATTGACTAGCCTTCCTGAAATGCAGGTTTCATACTTCGCAGCTGCTGACCAAAGGGAACGCTTGGTCGTACGTGTTCTTGTGCGGAGATGATTACCCGAAGAACAGCTGGAGTGTTTGGTGACTCCCAAAGCCAGTCAAGCGCCTCGGCGATATCTTCGCTTTTTGATACTGTACGTTCAATAAAACCATAGGCGGCGAAAACGGCGTTTAGGTCAGGAGGTTGCGGTTGTGTTCCGTGATGCCGGCTATCGAGGAATTCATCCTGAAACTGTCGCACCATACCATGGCCACTGTTGTCCAGTATGACAACTTTGACCGGAAGGCGCTCTCTGGCAATCACTGCGGCCTCTTGTATGTTAAGCTGCACCGCAGCGTCCCCCGCAATGACCACGGTAGGGCGTTTAGTGATTAGCGCCGCTCCAATTGCGGCCGGTAGGCCGTATCCCATGGCCCAAAGACCGGTGCTGCTGATGTAGCGCTGGTTCGGCTCTAGTCTGAGAGATTGGGCGCTGTGCCATGTATGCTGGCCTGCATCGACACAATAACTCCCTGCGGCAAAGGATGCCTTCCCCAGCGCAGCGAGAAACCGGTTTGGATCAATGCTGTCCCCTTGTGGCCGCTCTGTGGTATCGGACATTTCCTTTCGCAACACGCGCAATCGCTGGCGCCAAGCATCCGGCAGTACGAATTCTCCGTCGCGCAGCGAACTATGCAATGCTGTTGCAAAAACACCGGCATCGGTATGTGCAACATCGGCCTTTATTTGTCGCGCGTTGGCTTCCCCTTCGTCTATTTCGACCCGAAAAACAGATATTCGCCGGCTAAAGCCTGCGGGATCCGCACCAATCACGCCGTGATCGAGACGTGAGCCAATACAAAGCACCGCATCCGCCTCGCTCAAGGCCAGATTTCCTCGTCGCGTTCCGTAAGTACCGCAAAGACCCAGGGAGGTTTCCACAGTTGGATCGGCAGCATCAAGTGCCGAGATGGTTGTGACCATCGGCAGGCCTAGGTCTCGCGACAGGGACCGCACGGCATCGCGGGCTGTTGTGCGGACACCACCACCTGCTAGTATGATCGGGCGTTCTGCCGCGCGGAGCATATCTGCGCACGCGGCGACCGTTTCAGGTTTCGGACTGTCCAAGACAATCGGTTCTGGGTCGCTTAGGCACTCTGCCTCTGTTTCTGCGATTTGGCAGTCAAAGGGAAAATCAAGTAGGACCGGGCCCGGACGTCCTGACATCGCAGTTTTGTAAGCTCGGGCCAAAGAATTTGGCACGTCCTTGCCAGAGCTTGGCTGGAAGACCGCCTTGCAAATCGGCGCGGCCACATTTCCGAAGGGGCATTCCTGCAATCCCGACTGGCGCGTGGCCTTGCCGTTTACTTGCAGATAGCTTTGAACCTGTCCTCCGATAAACAACATAGGCACGCTGTCATAATAGCTGGTGGCCATCGCCGTTGCCAAGTTAAGTGCCCCTGGGCCAGAGGTGCCCATGGCGATGCCGGGAACATTGGTCAGGCGTGCTTCGGCATCCGCAGCGAAGCCGCCCGATTGTTCGTGTACGATGTCGATCAGCCTCAGGTCGGGATGCTCTCCGACGGCGTCAAGCAGTGGAGCGATCATGCCGCCGGAAAGCTGATATACATGTTTCACGCCGATGCGTGCCAGAAACTCGGCAAGATAGTGGTTTGCCTTCATCAAGATCTCCTATCGGTTGATCTTTGCCCGTATGAACGGTTCAGGGCAAATTTGCTTGAATAAAAGTTCTATTTCCTGAACACTCGCAACTATTCGCAGGTATTCGAGGAGCTTTGCCGATGTCAAACGACAGCGCAGTTTCCCCGGAACAATTCGATATACTGCTACACGAAGCGACACAGGGCACAAAGCCCGGATATTGCATCGCCCATCAAATGAGCTTTTCGCCGCCAATTGATGATGAAAAAATAAGTAGTGCTTTGCAGAGATTATCTGATCGTCACGAGTTGTTGAGAAGTGATTTCTCTACGCAGGGTAGCATTTTTGTGCGCAATGTCGCGCGTCAGATTGATGTGGATTATGAACACGTGCAATTGCCGTCCGACACCACAACTCCTTTCCAAGAGGCGCTGAATCAGCTGTCGGATAGGCTCGTTGCTTTGACGTTCGACACCTCCAAGGGCCCACTTTGGCGCGTAAGGCGTTGCGACAGCCCAAGTGGTGAGACTGTATTGCTGTTTTTCCTTCATCATACGATCGCAGATGGCTGGTCGATGAAGGTTCTAATGTCTGAATTGATAGCACTTCTGAGCAATCGTTCGGAAACGCTGGAGCCAGCGCCTGACTATCGCACATATGCACAGGCCACCCGGCCTTCGCGACACCAATCGGAGCAGAGCGAAGACGCGATCGAGATCCATTGGCCGTCGACCGCACGCGCTGAGGCAAGTCCAGCAAAGGCTGCGGGCCGGGTCGAGCGACGACTTAACCCTGATTTCGGCGCGAGGCTTATGGGAGCCGCGAAGCAATTGCGTGCAACGCCCCATTTGATCCTGCTCGCGGCTTGGACTGCTATTGTTGTCCGCTACACCCGAACAGGGGTTGTTCCTTTGCTGTCCATCCGAGCGGCACGCGAAACCAAGGCGTTAGAAAATGTCGTTGGACCGATCTACCAAGCACACCATGTTGCCTTCGATGTGGACGAGACGCGGTCTTTCGCAGAACATGTCGGGCACACCCGTAGGGTGACGGCCCAGCCCTCTGATGATGTCACTCAAAGTAGCCACCGCGGTGGCTTCTTCACTTTCGGAGTGCATCAGGGGGGCGAGACGGATGTTGTCTCTGGCCGGTATCATTTTCGTCATTTTGACCGTCCGATATCGGGGGCGATTGGTGATGTTGATGTTTTTCTATATGACGAGCCCAAGGGCTGGCGGATGCTTTTGTGCTTTGGCCGCCGCATTATGGGCGAGGTCGATGCGAATGCCGTGATCTCCCACTTCGAGACACTTCTCGATGCGGCACTGGCGGACCCCACGATCGCTTGTCGTGACCTTCCGATTACCAAAACGAATACGCTTTCCAAAATCGAGGCATGGGTGACCGGCCCGGAGCCCTCTGCGGGGGGTCAGGGTTTCGTGTCAAGGTTTGAAAGGCGCGCTGTCGCTGAACCGAATCGCACTGCGATAGTCTGGCGGGACCGTCCGATGACCTTCGCAACTGCCCGACGGCATGTTCACAGACTACACGAACAGCTTGCAAAGGCAGGCATTGCTGCAGGCAGTCGCGTCGGTATCCTTGCCCCAAAATCCCCATCTCTGCCGCTCGCACAGCTTGCCATCAGGCGGCACGGCTGCTCTTTCGTTCCGCTCGACCGGACAGCGCCACCCGAACGATTACGCGTTATTGCAGAGGAGGCAGAGCTGAGCGCTGTGCTTTGTTGCGAAGGCAGCGCTGTTGTTCAGTTGCCGTGCCCAGTTCTTTTTATGACAGTTGACGGCGATAGTCGTTCGCTCGCAACAGAGCCTGCCCCGCCCGAGCCTGCGACCGAGGATCTTGAGGCTGAAGCTTATGTTCTTTTCACGTCAGGTTCGACCGGAACACCTAAGGGCGTCCGCTGCACCGAGAGAGGCCTGATCCGAGTATTTGGCGACACAGGTGCCTGGCGCATCAATGAAGATGACATCGTCTTGTCGTCATGCCCGCCTACATTTGATGTCTCACTGTTTGAGATGTGCAGCGGTCTTCTCGTTGCCGACCGCCTTGTTATTGCCGAGACTGAGACATCAAGCACCGATGATTTGGCTGATTTAATCAAACGTTCGGGCGCGACCTTTGTCAGTATCGTGCCGCGGCTTTTTCATGATCTGATAGAACGCCGGCCTGACATGTTGAACGGGTTGCGAACACTGGTTGTTGGGGGTGATGTCAATTCGGCCGATGACTTCCGCAGATGTCTCGAACACGCCCCGCATCTTTCTCTTTATGGCGGATACGGGCCAACGGAAGCGGGGGTCTGGACCACAGGCTGGCAGGGGTACCCGACACATCAGGGACTTCATATTCCCATTGGCACGCCAGTGGCCGGTACACGCGTTGCCATTGTAGACCCGCAGGGACGGCCTTGCCCCCCGGGCGTCGTGGGCGAACTTGTGATAGGCGGACCTTGTGTTGCGATGGGCTATGTCAAACCATTGCCGAAAAATACGTTCCGGCCAGATCCCTTGGACAGTGACGCTTTAGTCTATCACACTGGTGATCTGGTTCGTCTAGAGGCCGACGGACAGCTTTCCTTTCTTGGGCGAGGCGATCGTCAGATCAAGGTTGGCGCTTATCGAATAGAACCTGCTGAAATCGAGGCGGCAGCCCTTGCATCGGGCGAGGTTGATAACTGCGCGGTATTTGTGCTCCGAAAAACAGCAGGCGCAGAGCTGCACGCGGCGATCGTGGCCAAAAATCCTGGCAGCTCGGCACAGAAGCTCCGCGAAGCGGTCCGCGAGAGCCTAATGAGCCGTTTGCCTGCCTACATGGTCCCATCTCATCTGATGATACTGCCCGAGATGCCTGCGACAGCACATGGAAAGACAGATGTGGTCCGCCTACAGGCGCTGGCAGCAGAGATGATGCCAGACGGCGATCAATCAGGAGGCGAGATCGAGAAATTGGTGCTGGACACGGTTTGCGACGTTCTCGGACAGGACCGGATTGATCTCAATGCAAACTTCTACGCAGTTGGTGGTTATTCGCTGGCGGCGGTCGACATAAGTCGCAGGCTTGCCGGTATTTTGGACCGGGACGTTCCGGTTCGCGTTTTGTTACAAAGCGCTTCGCTTCGGGATTTTGCTGTCAAGTTGCGGGACGGTCGAGCAGAAGGAGAGCTTCTCGATCTGCCGGAACTTGAACGTGCAACGGAGCCGGTTTCGGCAAGCAATGCCCAGTGCCGACATCTTAAGGCCCTGTCGGAACGTGACCAGAATTTGCCAGCACTACCGCTGGTCTTCGAACTGTTGGTCCCGGTTGAACCCGCAATGATTGACAGGGCGGTGGCGGCGTTAGCGTCACGTCATCCAGTCCTGCAGACGGGTTTTGAGGACGCAGGAACATCGACTCCGCCGATTATGACCATCGTGCCCTTGCCCAAGGTGCGTGTGATCGACCTTAAGGCTGGCGAAAGCGCCCAAGCTCGCTGTCAAGCGGAGTTAACCGTTCGAAACGATGTTTGGCGGTGTGGGCCGCTGAGGCCCATTCTGCTGCGACAGGGAACGAAGCCCGCAATCTTGCTTTTGATCCTTGATCATGTGTCGCATGACGGACAGTCGCTGCATCTCGTGCGCCGGGAATTTCATCGTTTACTGGCCGCCGAACTCGGCGAAAGACTGGTTCTGCCCCCACCGCCAGCTCTTAGCTACATCGATTACGCGGCTTGGGAGGCGCTGGTCGCGAAGCGTGGCTTGATGGACAAGGCCGCGGATGCGCGAAAAGTTCTGCCCAAGACATCATCCCCCTGGCCGGAGCGAAACCTGGTCGCCGCCCAAGAGGCGCAGCCGCAATGTGTGACCGTCGGATCGGTCCCGATCGAGGCTGCCCGGTGGCGAAAACTGGCACGCGCATGCCGTGCAACCCTGTTCACCGCAGTTATGACACTGACTGCTCGCGCGCTGTTTCGCTGTTTGGACGCATCCACCCTCAGAGTCGAATTCTCGATCACGGCGCGGAACGATCCTCGGCTTCTTAACGTCGTGGGACCGCTGGCGAACCACTCTATCGTGGACGTCAACCAGACCAGTAGCCTTCAGGATGGGTGCCGAAGCACCCAAAGTGAGATGCTCGACGCGCAGAGTTTAGCTTTCGTCCCACTGCGCCGACAGATCGAGCAAGGCATAAAGAACAGCATATTCGCCAGTTACACGGCGTTTTTGCCAGACGCCTTTTTCAGCCTATTCGAAGCACCCGAATTCTCAGAGAAGACCAAAGGCCCGCTTCGCAGTGTTGATGCGCACCAAGGTTGGGATCCACCGGACTTCACGTTCTCTGGTCCTTTGACGATCCTCTCGGTTTTGTATGCTGACAAACTGACGCTGCGCGTTGGTGTACATCCCGCGGTCGCGGATCTGTTTCCTGATCTTGCTTCGGACTTGATCCGACATCTTCACGATGAGGCTTTGCTTCATGTCTAGTACGTCCATAAGCGTGCCTCAATATGCCACACCTCGGGGCGATGCCTACAACGCGGCGTTGGCCAAGGTCCTTGCCGGAGGCGTACATAGCAATTTCCGGGCTGCAACCGAACCCGCCCCGATCAGGATCTCGCAGGCACGAGGTGCTCGCGTAGAGGACATTGACGGAAACGAATATCTTGATTTGTCTTCGGCATTTGGCAGCCTGATCTTGGGCCACGGCAATGTGGCGTTCAACGATGCGTTGGCACGGCAACTCTCAACGGCCGCACATATTGTAAACGGAGTTTTAGAACTGGAGGCCGCCGAGGCTCTGCATCGCTGGTTTGGCTGGGCACCGGTATTGCGGTTCGGTCTGTCAGGAACCGAAATGGTTTCGAACGCGATCCGACTGGCCCGGGCTTATACTGGACGCAGTAAAGTCATGAGGTTCTCGGGACATTATCATGGATCAAGCGATCTATTGCTTGGAGGGCAGATGGGGGATGACGGTCAGACTCACCCACAAGCAAACGGACCTTTTGAAAGCGATGGCCGGGCCGAGGGTGTACTGGAGAGAGAATGCCTTCTTGTTTCTTTCGAGGACAGTAACTGGTCGCGCATACTGACAGAGCATGCCGATGATCTGGCCTGCGTGCTGCTTGAACCTGTCTGTATCAACGGCGGGGGCGTCCGGCCGGATGGCGGAAATGTTGCAGAGATGGTCCGTCTATGTCGTGCGAACGGCGTCCTAGTGGTGGCGGACGAGGTGATCACCGGCGTCCGACTAGGTTCTGGTGGTGGGCAAAAGGCCATCGGGCTTGAGGCCGATATGTTTGTCACCGGGAAGGCGGTTTCGAACGGCATACCCATATCGGTTCTGGCGGGGCGTGCTGAGATCATGGAGCTTTATGCTAAGCGTCGGGTGGCACATGGAGGCACCTACAACGGCTATGGTCTGGGGTTGCGTGCGATTACCTCAACGCTAGGTATCCTGAACAAGGACAGCTTTGCCACGTTCAACCGGATCGACGAGATAAGCGCACAGTTGGCTGAGACTGCATTGAAGATAGCTCAGGCGTTGTCGGTGCCGCTGCATATCAATCGCTTTGGTGCCGCGCAGGTATTTCACATTGGAGCGGCCAGTGGTTCAAGCCGCCGCTATGGCAGCCTTGCCGCAACGCTGGCTGATGGCCAGTTGACCAAGATGCTGCAGGGCGCCGGGATCATGATGTGTCCTCTTTGCCGGGCCTATCCGACACTCGCGTTGACCGAGGGCGACATCGACTTTTTTGCCGACCGCTTCGCTTCGGTTTTGGAGACAAACCAGGCAAAGCTTTCGCGGCTTGCCCGTGCAGCGGATGCAGCATGATGCATTTCAGTTCACAGGCGCGCTTAGATGTTCAATTGATAAACATGAGAAAGTGCGACCGAACTTTCCGGACCATCCAAAGTCGGTGCATCGGTCGAGAGCTCCAGAACCTCTGCTCCTTCGATCTGCTGAAGAAGTGCACCAGCATCCGGCAGTTTGCGCCAGGGGAAGGTTTCGTCTCCGATTTGCTCCGCATAAACGACCAAGCAAGGGTCGAGCGCCTGAAGCAGTATCATGCTCCCCTGTGCGGCGCGCCCGATGAGCGCGTTAAGAAGGGTCAGCATTCGGGCCGGGCCAGTAAACTCCAAAACGCCTTCAGCGATAAAGCAGGTGGGCGTTGTACTCTCCCACCCTGCGGTACCCAACGCAGAAAGAAGCGCGTCTGGTTTGGTCAGGCTGGCCGGCACAGCAACCGAAGGGATTGGCGCCGTCGCGGTCAGGGCCCCGTATCGCGCGAGGATAGGCGGCGTGTCTATGTTGTAGATCTTGCCTTTTATGGGCAACAATCTCCTTTCAGCACGACCGTCAAGACCACCGCCAAGCAACACGATAGACGGTGCATCCTGACGGTCGGCCCAGGCAGAAAGCGCCTTGTCGGCAGCCCTGAGCGAAGCGAGATGTATCTCTGCGTAGACGCTGTTGTCGGCGCGATATTTTTCGGCCATCTCCTCGGTCACGAGATGCGCCACGACACGTTTGGCGACAGGGTCCTCGAAATCGGCATTTGCGCGCCAAAAGGCTTGCAGAATGGCGCTTTCCTCAATCGGATTGAGGGGTGCCGATGGCCAACCTCTGTTGGTAGATCTGTCTTCTTGCGTCATAAATGCAGATGCCTATGCTCAACCTATCGCAGAACCATGGAGCGTTCAGTATGACCAACTCTATTACCAATGCAGTCCGGGAATATGCTCGAGAACTCCTTGATATCACAGATCTTCCTGAAGATGCGATGTTTTTGGAACTCGGTGGGAATTCGCTCAGCGCCGTGATGCTGGCAAACCGGCTGGAAGAGGATTTCGGAATACGCGTCTGCACAGAGGATATCCTCGTCAGTACGCTCCCGGAACTGGATGAGATCTGCAGCGGACTTTCAGCCTAGATATGATCCACGGCGCAGTTCAGAAGGGCTAACGGGACAATGAACGAAAAGAGGACCGTTGTGTGATTGATAAAGGCTTGCTTGAGCGCTTGGCCCCATATGCCTCGCCATCATTGACGGGAGATCTGACGTCGGTGCTGGATCGCGTCTCGGTCGTTCCAGGTGCAAAATGGCGGCCGGAATGGTGTGATGTGGTGTTTTCGGATTTGCCGGACCCGCTACGCACTGAGATCCTCGCCAACATAGGTGCGGTCGAAATCCCCGAGATCAAACGTGATCAAAGGCGCGTTGGGGCCTTGCGTCAAGGATTTGAAGACAGAGGCATTGACGCAGTCATCGTTCCCCAACGCAACGATCATGGTTCTCGCGATATGCCTTTTTATGCGCGGCGGCTTGAATGGCTAACCGGCTTCAGCGGATCTGCGGGAACGGCGGTCATTGCCAAGGATGCGGCGTGGCTTTTCGTGGATGGCCGCTACGTCGTCCAGGCCGATCAGGAACTTGAGGGCACGTCGGTTGTTCCGCGCCATCACCTCAAACCACCTATGTGGGTGTTTCTGAAGGACGCTCTGCCGGAAGCGTCGCGCGTTGGATTCGATCCAAAGTTACACAGTCCATCCGAAATCGAGACTGCGAAACGTGATAGCGGTCATGTATTGGTCCCGCTTGATGAGCACCCGATAGATACGCTTTGGCCGGAATCTGATCGTGCGGCGCGTCCCTTCGGAGCAGTAGTGCCCCATCCAATACAATACACTGGTCGCACGAGCGATGACAAACGCGCGGAACTCGGCAGAAGCTTGGCCGCTGCGGGTGTCGATAGCCTTGTGGTGACCGAACTTGAAGCAATCGCATGGACGTTCAACATTCGGGGCGGCGATACAGAAACGACCCCGGTGCCGGAGGCCTACGCGGTATTTCATGCAGATGGTCATGCGGACCTCTTCATCGAGCGCGCTAAGCTTTCGAGTGCGGTGGAGCAGCAACTCGGTAATTCTGTCACGATTCAGGACTATAATGGCTTTGGTGACGCGCTGGACCAGCTTGCCAGTGCGGGGCGGTCTGTTGGATATGACCGTAACCGGGTTTCAGCCTGGGTTGCTGATCGTCTCAGCGATGATGATTCTAAACCGGTGCACCTGGATGATCCCATTCTCCAGATGCGCGAGGTTAAGACCGAGGCTGAGCGCAATGGCTTTCATGAGGCACTTGCGCGTGATGGTGCAGCGGTGGTCAAGTTCCTGCACTGGCTATCAGAGCTTGATCCAGCTGCGTTACCCGATGAATATACGTTGGCCCAGACCATTACGGCCTTTCGCGCTGAGGATCCAACCTTTCGCGGTGTTAGCTTTTCCCCGATTGTGGGATCCGGACCAAATGCCGCCATCATCCACTATAGCCCACCAAAGACGGGTAGTCGGCGGTTGGCTATTGGTGAACCTGTTCTCATTGATAGCGGCGGGCAGTATCTTTCCGGAACCACGGATATTACACGCACCATAGCTGTCGGACCGCCGCCTGCCGATGTTGTACGGCTGTCGACGGCTGTTTTGCGCGGGCACATTGCCTTGGCAACTGCGCGGTTTCCCGAAGGGACGACCGGTGCGCAACTCGATGGCATAGCCCGTGCGCCAGTTTGGGCGGAAGGCGTCCAGTTCGATCACGGAACCGGCCACGGTATCGGAAGTTTCCTGGCAGTGCATGAAGGTCGTGTTGTGATCGCACAATCCGGATCGCGCCCCATTCAGGCCGGCAATGTCTTGTCCAATGAGCCCGGCGCCTATCTGCGCGATGCGTTTGGTATCCGGCATGAGAACACAATGATCGCGTATGCAGATATAAACGGGCTGGATGACGTGCCATTCCTCAGATTTGAGACGGTAACCGCCGCGCCATTCGACACCGCTCTGATCGACACCGCGATCCTTAGCGCTCAGGAGCGTTTATGGCTGAACAACTACCATCAATATGTCGTCAAGACAGTTGAACCTTACTTGGAAGGTGCGGCGATGGATTGGTTGCTTGCCACAACTCAACCGGTTTGATCCAAAGGGAGCGTGGATATGAACGTCGGCACGGCAGAGTTCGAGACGATCTTCCCAACTTTTCTTATGCGTCATGACGACGACGATGCGGCCGAGCTGAACTCGGAACTCGAGCGCTTGATCCTCGACGAGTCCGGAGCTGTAGAAGACCCCGGCGTTTTTACAAATGTTGGCGGTTGGCATTCGCCCAAGACTTATCAGAACAGTGAGCAGAGGGTTGTCCGCGCGTTGATGCGTCGCTTTCTCAATCTCGCGGATGAGGTTATGCGGCGTGCTGGCTCCACCGATCACGCTGGTTTCGAGATCGAAGCTTGGGCCAACGTGAACGGCGAGATGCACTATAACGAGATGCATTGCCATCGGGGGTGTATCTGGTCCGGTGTTTACTATGTGGCGGTGCCGGATCATTGCTCGGACGAGCCGCTGAGAGGGGCGATAGAGTTTTTGGACCCCCGCCCAGCTGCAGTCCTCGTGGGTATTCCCGGGAGTGCTTTTGAGGTTCGAAAGTACGTCGCGCCTCGAGCGGGGCGGATGCTTTTGTTCCCAAGCTGGCTCCAACATATGGTGCACCCATTCAGTGAACCCGGCCGGCGCATTTCGGTAGCTTGCAACCTGCGGTTCGCTGAGAGCTGAGTTCTGCAAGGTACAAGCTGCGACCTTTTACTGACAGCAAAATCACCTGGCTCTAGAATATGACGGACAAACCGGCCGCAGTCCTCAAGTGCTTAGTTTAGTCGCTTATGATAGCCGTGTCCTCGGTGATGAGGGCCGATGACTAGTTATAGCGTTTCGTGATACCTCCCTGTAGGCTTGACGTTGATGGCTGTTGTCAGCTCCTCTCCAGCATTCCCTCAAAACCTGGTTGACGAATGTGCTGATCTAGATGATCAGCTTTATCGGCAAGCCTCGTTGCTTAGCTTATAAGGGTTCTTCGGGGCAACCGGAGCAGGTTAGCGTGAACTCATCACCTCGCTTGAACATCCTTACACCTTACTCTCACCAACTGCGCGTCCCGTTTCTGTTTCGATCGTGCGACGGCGATGATCCTCTGCACGAAGTCGAAGATGCTCTCGGACCGGTGGCGTCCGTTGACCAGCATCGACTCTACGACCCATCTCATCGTCGCCTTCCCGAAAGTATTGAATTCGCCCGATCCGATCGAAGCGCTTGTTGCCCGAGGGTGAGGACCGCTGAGATAGATGAGGTCTCCGTGCTTTCCGTCTTCTTTCAGCCATTAGGTCCGGATAACCTATAGGCTCGCTAAAGAAAGCTGCGCACTTTTCCTATGCTAGTGCTACTATCAGTTGGCTTGTGATGTTAGACTCTGTCGCGATGAAATCGAGCCGTTGGCTTACATGGCTCATTCGTGCCTTTGATGTAGCTCAACCATTGGCGAGCAACCTAAATCAAAAGTAGGATCTAGGCCGGTGCGCGTTTTTACTTAATGTTTAAGCGAAGTAGTTTTCTGTGTTTTCGTTGGACTGCACACCTCATTTGTTCTGTGAGCCTGTAAGCGCGACTGAGATATTCGTGAGCCGCTTTGGAAAAAGAAAATGCCCCACCTAACTTCTTGTTAGGTGGGGCATTTCAAAAGCCGAGCTAGGAAGAACGTTATTCTCTATTCCCCAAGAGTTGTAGCAGGAACATGAACATGTTGATGAAGTCCAGATACAGGTTCAGGGCACCCATGATCGCCGACTTTGCCAACCATTCCTGGTCGCCATGCGCGGCATGCGCGATGTAGTCGTTCTTGATCTTTTGCGTGTCATAAGCAGTGAGTCCTGCAAATATCAGAACGCCAAGCACCGAAATCGCGAACATGATCGCTGGCGATTGCAGGAAGAGGTTCACGATCATTGCCACGATCAGGCCGATCACACCCATGATCAGGAACGCGCCCCAACCCGAGATGTCCTTTTTGGTCGTGTAGCCATAAAGACTAAGACCGGCGAAGGCGATCGATGTGATCAGGAAGACCTGTGCGATCGAGAATCCGGTGAAGGCCACGAAGATCCAGGCCATAGAAAGACCCATGACAGCGGCGAACACGTAAAAGAACGTCTGCGCTGCTGCGGCAGAGAACCGGTTGATCATGGCGCCAAAGCCAAAGATCATTGCCAGCGGCGCGAACATCACGATCCAGCCAAGGATATTGGGCTGAAGTGTGATCGGATCACGAAAGATCGCGAGCAGGGCGGGTGCAGTACCAACTGCCCATGCCACACCAAATGTTACAAGCATACCTACGGACATGATGCCGTAGACCTTGTTCATATGAGCGCGCAGACCCTCGTCGATTGCGGCCGCGCGGACCCCGCCGACCGTTCTGATTGCCTCATTTTGAGCCATGTAAACCTCCAGTTAAAAACAGCGGCGCCGCATATCGGCATCCTTGGGTGCTGATATTGGCGTGCGCCCCTGTTTTTTCAAGCCTTTCATCGCTCAAATGCCACATTTCCGATTGTTTTGGGCGGGAATGTCGCAGGCGGTCGTCTTTATGGCCCGAAACGGGATCATTTTGACCAGTATTGTGGCGCGTCCCAAAGCGGCTTTTCCGCCTCGATCCGGGCTTCGTCGCGGGTCAGGCCGATGTCGCGCAGCAAGTGATCGTCAAGGCTTTTCAATGCGTTGCGTTGCCGACGGACGGCGATCATGCCGACGACGCGGGCCAACAGGCCGCGAGGTGTCTTGGTCGTGGTTGCGCAAGTGGCGCGTGTATGCGTGACAGTAACAGTCATAACCTATCCTTTCGTGATATGTTTGTCTTGAATCATCTTGATGCTTGATATGTAGAGCAGCGAAGTGCATAATGAAAATGAATGATTGATATTTTAAATATCAGGGAATGTGATATGTTGCGAAATCTGGATATGACGGCCCTTCGGTCCTTTGTCACCGTAGCCGAGATGGGCGGTGTGACGCGCGCGGCAGGTGTGCTGAACCTCACGCAGTCGGCGGTGTCGATGCAATTGAAACGGCTTGAGGAGTCGCTTGACCTTTCACTGCTTGACCGTAGCGCCCGTACAATTGGGCTGACCCCGGCGGGTGAGCAATTGCTGGGCTATGCGCGCAAGATCCTGTCGGTCAATGACGAGGCGCTCAGCCGCTTGACCGCTACCGAATACGAGGGCGAGATCAAGCTGGGCGTGCCGCATGACATTATCTATCCGTGGGTGCCGCAGGCTTTGCGGCGCTTTGCGGCGGATTTTCCGCGCATGCAGGTGAAGCTGGTCTCAGCCCCGACGCGGCGGCTTTTGAACATGTTGGGCCGGGGCGAGATTGATCTGATCCTGACAACAGAAGAACGTAGCGGTCCGGGCGGTCAGGTGCTGGTGGAATTGCCGCTTTTGTGGATTGGCGCGATTGGTGGCTCTGCCTGGCGCCGCAAGCCATTGCCGATTGCGTTTTGCAGCAATTGCATCTTCCGCAGTGGGGTTTTGCAAGCGCTGAACACGCATGACGTCCATTGGGAAATGGCCGTCGAATCGGAACTCGACAATGCGGTTGAGGCGGCAGTGAGTGCCGATCTGGGTGTGCATGTCGCACTTGAAGGATGCCTGCCGCGCCACACGGAGGTGATCCATCACGGTGGCGCCTTGCCGCCTTTACCCTCGCAAAAGATCAACATGTATCGGCTGAAGCAGGACGATGCGGTCAGCGCGGCACTGGCCGAGATCGTGCGGCAAACTTATGTCAGCCCGCCACCCTTGCGCGCGGTCGCTATGGGGTGACGACCACTTTTCCGGTCGACTTGCGCGTGCGCATAAGTTCCAGCGCTTCCGCCGCCTGATCCAGCGGGATGACATGGCTGATATGCGGCTTCAGGCGGCCATCGGCATACCATTGCATCAGCTCGGACAGGCTGTCGGTCAGCGTCGCGGCGTTGAATTTCAGATAGCCGCCCCAGTAGAAACCGATCACGGTGATGTTCTTGACCAAGAGGATATTGGCGGGGATTTGCGGCACGTCGCCGCTGGCAAAGCCGATCACGATCACCCGCGCCTCGCGGTTGCAGGCGCCAAGTGCGGCTTTGAACGCGTCACCGCCAACCGGGTCGTAGACGACAGCGGCGCCGCCCAGTTCCTTGACCTTCGCTTTGATATCATCGCTCTCGCTGTCGATGAGGTGGTCGGCGCCTGCTGCCTTGGCAATGGCCAGCTTGTCCGCACCGCGCGCCACGGCAATCACCGTGGCCCCCAGCGCCTTGCCGATTTCGACCGCCGTCAGCCCGACACCACCAGCGGCACCTAGCACCAGCAGCGTTTCTCCCGCCTTCAATCGCGCGCGCCGAACTAGCGAAAGATGCGAGGTGCCGTAAGCGACCATAAAGCCGGCGGCGACCTCGGGCGCCATATCATCGGGGACCGGACGACATAAGACTGCGGGAAATGTGCCCTGATCCGCCATGCCGCCTTGCCCACCGAAAACTACGACCTTTGTGCCGATTGCGGGTGTTGTCACGTCCGGGCCTTGGGCGATCACGGTGCCGCAAACCTCCATGCCGAGCGTGAAGGGCGGCTCGGGTGTGTCCTGATACTTGCCTTGCGCCATCAGTAGATCTGCGAAGTTCAGCCCGCAGGCCTGAATGTCCAGTAAAACCTCACCGCGCTGCGGTTCGGGCCGCGTGGCATCGACAACGGTCGGATCAGTATTAAATGACTGCACTTGGAAGGCGCGCATCAGGGGATTCCTTTTGGTATGAATTTGTTAACCTTTATCATCATATCGTTAGTGACGGCGAAAGGGCTGCATTTTAGGCGTCCCGCAAAAAGTTGCACTGCGAACCTATCCTTTAGTTCAGGTCAGTGGCTGCAACCGTTGCGTGTTAAGTTGGAATAGTGCCATGCACGCGATGTGTGGCAAGAAATGACGCACGTGTATCGCGTAAGCAGTTTGCAACCAGTACCGGCGTCACACTTGCCGTAAGCTTCCAAACTAAGGAAAGAGTAATATGAAACATCCAGTCGACGTTCATGTAGGCAAGCGTATTCGCCATCGCCGTTGGATGAGCGGAACCACGCAGCAGCAGTTGGCTGAAAATGTGGGGATCAAGTTCCAGCAAATCCAGAAATACGAAACCGGCATGAACCGGGTGAGTGCCTCCCGTCTGTGGGATATCGCCAAGGTTCTGAACGTGCCTGTGTCGTTCTTTTTCGAAGGTCTTGATACGCAGCCCCCAGCGGATCAAAGCGACGGTGACATGCCCGGTGATATCCTGACGGATAAAGAGGCGCTTGAGCTGTTGCGGTCCTATTATGCAATCCCCGAAAATCAACGTCGTCGTCTGTTCGATCTGGCCCGCGTTTTGAGCGAGGCTGCCTGATCCGGGCTTGACCCTTTTGTCTGTGCCGCTTACCGCGAATGGGTGCGGTGGCGCAGAAAGGGTTGCAAGCAATGGTGATGGATGACGTCCTGAAGGCTGATCTGATCCGTGTCGCCCATATGTTGGCCGATGCGGCGCGGCCCCAGACCTTGCAGCATTTTCGGAGTGCATCACTCGCCCCTGATGACAAAGGCGGCGGAGAATATGATCCGGTCACGGTTGCAGATCGCGCTGCGGAAGAGGCGATGCGCGCAGTGTTGGCGCAGGAGCGGCCAGATGATGCGATCCTGGGCGAAGAGTTCGGAGCCGTATCGGGCACAAGTGGTCTGACATGGGTGCTTGACCCGATTGATGGCACACGCGGCTATATCAGCGGCACACCCACATGGGGTGTGCTGATCTCTGTCGCTGACGCGAACGGGCCTTTATTCGGATTGATTGATCAACCTTATATCGGTGAGCGGTTTGCCGGCGGCTTTGGCGTGGCCGAATGCGCCGGGCCGCTTGGAACACGCCCGCTTGCTACGCGGCGAAGCCGCCCGCTGGCAGAGGCGACGGTGCTGACAACCTTTCCTGAGGTTGGCACAGCGGACGAGGGGCGCGCCTTTCACACCGTTGCGGGCCGCGCGAAACTGACGCGGTATGGCATGGATTGCTATGGCTACGCGCTTTTGGCGGCGGGTCAGGTCGATCTTGTGATTGAGGCCGGGCTGAATGCTTATGATATTCAGGCCCCGATCGCTGTGATCCACGCCGCGGGTGGGATTGTCACCGACTGGGAGGGTGGCCCGGTTCATGATGGCGGGCGTGCGCTTGCTGCGGCAACGCCGGAATTGCACGCCGCCGCAATGGCGATCCTGCAAGAGACTTTGCGTGCCTGACATCCTGATCCGCAATGCGCACCATGTCCTGACGATGGACGATGCGCGGCTGGAATTGCAGGACACACATATTCTCCTGAAAGACGGGATCATCGCGGAAATCGGTCCGGACATCATCGCGCCCGATGCAGAGATCGTGGAGGCAAGCGGGGCCATCGTGACGCCCGGCCTCGTCAACACGCATCATCACCTTTACCAGACCCTGACCCGCGCGGTGCCCGGCGCGCAGGACGCGCTGCTGTTCGGGTGGCTGCAGCGGCTTTATCCGATCTGGGCGCGCTTTGGCCCCGAAGAGATGTTTGTCTCGGCGCAAATTGGCCTCGCGGAACTGGCGCTGTCGGGCTGCACGCTGACATCGGACCACCTTTATCTTTATCCTAACGGCGCAAGGCTGGACGACACCATCGCTGCCGCGCAGGAGGTCGGCCTGCGCTTTCACGCCACGCGCGGTGCGATGAGCATCGGCGAAAGTGATGGTGGCTTGCCGCCTGACACGCTGGTCGAGAAAGAGGCGGCCATTCTGGAGGATTGCATTCGCGTCATTGACGCCCATCATGATGCATCGCTGGGCGCGATGATCCGCGTGGGCGTGGCCCCCTGCAGCCCGTTTTCGGTCAGCCCTGACCTGATGCGCGATGCGGCGATCCTGGCGCGCGACAAGGGCGTCATGCTGCACACACATCTGGCCGAGAATGATGAAGATGTGGCCTATTCGCTGGAGAAATTCGGCTGCAGGCCGGGCCAATATGCGGAGGAGCTCGGCTGGATCGGGGATGACGTCTGGCATGCCCATTGCGTGAAGCTGGACGCGCAGGAGATTGACCTTTTTGCACGCGGTCAGACTGGGGTGGCCCATTGCCCCTGTTCGAATTGCAGGCTGGGGTCAGGCATCGCGCCTTTGCGCGCCATGCGCGATGCCGGTGTATCGGTGGGCTTGGGCGTGGATGGATCGGCCAGCAACGATAACGGTAATCTCGCAGCCGAGGCGCGTCAGGCGATGTTGTTGCAGCGTGTGGCGCTGGGGGCTGATGCGATGTCGGCGCGCGAAGCGCTGGAGATTGCGACGCGGGGTGGTGCGGCTGTTCTGGGCCGTGACGATTGCGGACAGATTGTGGTAGGCAAACGCGCGGACATTGCTATTTGGGATGCGCAAACCATTGAAAACGCGGGGTCCTGGGATCCTGCGGCACTTCTCTTGGCAGGTCCGCAGAAGGTGCGCGACCTGTTTGTCGAAGGGCGGCAGATCGTGCGCGATGGCCGATTACAGACGCTTGATCTGCCAAAGGTGATCGCCCGGCAGAGCATGCTTGCGCAAGGTCTTGCCCATTGAGGGGCGCGCAACCTTTCTCTTCGGCCATTGTCGCGTAAGCTGCCTGAAATGATGAATGGAGCCGCGCATGAAAAGATCAATTGTCGCACTGACCTTTTGCGCGCTGGCCGCCTGTGAGACAGCGCCTGCGACGACGCAGATGTCTGATGCGATGGGGCCCACTGGAAATTTTGCAACGGATTTGAACGCGTTCCGCGCGGCGCAGGGCAGGGGGGCCGTTGTGCCCGATCCGAAGTTGCAGCAGGCTGCGCGGCGCCATGCAGAGGATATGCAGGCGCGAGGATATTTCTCGCACCAATCGCCGGGCGGGCCGCATGGTAATACGATGACCGAGCGGATGGCGGCAAGCGGATGCCAGCCCGGCGCAAGTGCCGAGAACATTGCGCAGGGACAAACGTCGGAGGCGGCCGTTTTTGCAGCATGGCAGAACTCGACCGGGCATCGCCGGAACATGTTGGGCGCACGCTACACCGAATACGGGCTCGGGCGCAGTGGAAATACCTGGGTGCTGCTTTTCTCTAGCGACTGCTAGACCGCATGCGCGCCTAGCAATCGATCTGGCTAAAGAGTTTTCTGAGCGTTTGCTTTTCGTCCGTTGAAATCGGCTCAAGGATTTCATTGACGACCTCGGCAACCGTTTCCGTCAACTCGTTCACGACCATTTGGCCCTCGGCTGTCAGCGATACCAGGCTGACGCGCCCGTCTGCCTGCGAGTTTTCGCGTTTGACAAGGCCCTTGGTCTCTAGCGACCGGATCGTCCGGGTCATTTGCGATTTGTCCCGTGCAACGCGATCGGTCAACGCATGCATGCTGGTGCATCCCATGTCCGCCAGCGTCATCAGAACAATGCCACCGCCTGGCCCCACGGCCTTGCGATCAAAATCGGGCGCACGTCTTTGCAGGCCGAAATGGATCCGCCGCATGAAGCGGTCGATGACAAGTGCGAGTTCGGTATCCTGCATTTCGCTCAATTTGTTGACCATGTCCACTTATTGTCTTATCAGAGAGCGGGAACGTAGCGGACGCCGCGTTTGGCTGCAAACATTCCAGAGGAGATGCGACATGGGAAATGCCCAAGCCACCGCCCTCAAGATCGCCGCGATATTGTGGGTCATCTGGGGGCTCGTCCACCTTCTTGCGGGTGTGATCGTGTTGATGAGCGATGCCTCGGGTGGGTTCTCGGCCATTGCCGATGCGGTAGACGCAGACGCGCTGACGGCCGATTATCATCCCGCCGTGGGCGGCATCCTGAACCAGCATGGCTGGAATTTGGGATGGTTCGGCATCGCCACGATCATTGGCGGTGTCCTGATCTGGCGGCGGAACATGACAGCGATCTGGGTGACAGGCATGGTCGGTGGGTTGGCCGATGTTGGATATCTTCTGTTCGTTGATCTGCCCGGATATGTGAACTTCTTTCCCGGAACGGTCATGACCTTTGTCTCTGGCACTGCGATTCTGCTGAGCTTTTGGGTATGGTTGACGAACAGAAACGCGACGAAACCTTCAACCTGATCGGGGAGGCAGCAATGACAGATATCTCAAAAGTAACGCTCGCTGAAAACGGGCCGCTTATCGTTGAAAACCCACCAGCGCTCACTGGGGCGTTCACGCAAGAAGCCGAGAGCAAGCCCCGCATTGCCTTGTGTCGGTGCGGTGCCTCGTCAAACAAACCGTTCTGCGATGGCACTCATACCAAGATCGCGTTTTCCAGCACCTCTGACCGCAGTGCTTTGCGAAACACGCCGATTGCGTATTCCGGCGATGTTGATGGGACCGAGGTCACCATCAGCTACACGCCGGTTCTTTGCACCCATGCGGCAGAATGCCAGGCGCGCGCCAATGCGGTCTTCGGCCCCAGCGCCAAACCGTGGATCCAACCGGGAAATGGCAAACTGACCGAGATACTCGACGTTATCGCGGCCTGCCCGTCAGGCGCACTGCGCGTCGCTGTGGGCCAGGTGCCGGAGCAGCACATGACCACTGGCGACGTCGCGATTGAGATTGAGAAAGACGGTCCTTACCGCATCCGGAACATCCCGCTCGAGGCGGAGTTCAACGGTGCAGGCGCCAGCCGCGCGAAATACACGCTTTGCCGGTGTGGGTTGTCAAAGAACAAACCGTTTTGCGACGGAACCCATCACGACGAAAAATGGTCGGATGACAACCCGGCAGATTGATCAGGCTGCGTTTGGCGTTGTCTATGGTTCCATAACCGTTCTGGCGGTGCATCCGCCCATCGAACATCCGGGACGGCAGGCGATCATGCTGTTTCTCGCGGTATTTGCAGTCGCCCTCGCCAAGGCTTTTGCGGAAATCTGTGAGCGGGTTCTGCAATCGGGCCAGTCTGCCAACTGGTCGGACATCGGAGAGGTTTGGCAGCACGCGCAAACGGTGCTGATCGCCGCGAATGGGCCGACGTTGGCCTTTGTGCTGGCGGCGGCAGGCGTGATCAGCGGTGATATGGCGCTCCTTCTGGCGCAGATCCTGGTTTTTGGGCTGCTGGCCTATTTCGGCGCGCGGATTGGATGGAGCGTCAGTGGCACCATGTTTGGCATGGCTGTAGGGGTCGCCGTGACCGGCGGCATCGCGGGATTGGTCAGCTTGCTCAAGTTTGTGGCGCATTAGCCGCGCTGGGCGTAGACGTTGACCCAGAATAACCGGAGCCTGCGATGATCACCTTGGAATTCGCCCGTATGATGGCGCGCTACAATCACTGGCAAAACCGTTCGCTGGTTGCGGCGGCTGACGGATTGTCGGACGCGGCGCGCTGGCAGGATCGCGGTGCCTTCTTTGGCTCGATTGCGGAAACACTCAACCACGTGCTTTGGGATGATCGCATCTGGCTGGCGCGCCTGCGTGGTGATCGTGAAATCGAGGCGCAGATCAATGCGCGCCATCCCTATACCGACGCACCGCATGACTGGCCGCAATTCATTGCCGAACGCGCGGCGCTGGATGAGGACATCCTGTCATTCACAGATGCACTGACCCAGACCGACCTTGAGCGCGCCGTGTCCTGGCGACGTGGCGATGATGAGGTTGAGACCAATCTCGGCTTCAACCTAGCCCATATGTTCAATCATCAGACCCATCATCGCGGCCAGATCCATGCCATGCTGACAGCAGCGGGGGCCACGCCGGAACCGACCGACCTGCAAATGCTGCTGCTACTGGATACCGTCTAGGGCTCTTTCTTGCGCAGCTGATAAATGCCTTCCGGCAGGTCCAGCGCCGCCTCCAGATCGCGCACCTGGCTGAAGGACAGCGTGATCCGCACCACATCGTCGATGCGCGGATCGTATTGCGTCAGGGTGATGCAATCGTCGAACCCGTTGATGATCACGTCTTCTTTCAAAGGGGCTTTGCCCTCATCAACAAGGGTGATCACTGTCGCATCATAGTCGTGTTCAATGGTAAACATACCAGTAGCCTAGCGACGCCCCGCCACAGGTGCAATCAGGGGCTGGCCCGATCTTGGCCAGATGATATGGTACATCGGCAATTTGGACGTCATGGAGTTTTGAATGCGGATTGTGTCTGTGACTTGTGCATTGGCGCTGGCCCTTTTGGCGGCATGTGATGCGCCTGTCCCGGTGGATACCGGGCCCGAGATCGCCCCGCTTGAGCAGGTGCCCGCGGGCCCGAGGCTTTCAAGCCGGCAGGCGATGAACAATTTCAATGCTGTGGTGCGGCGGATGGAACCCGTGGCCGAACGGTATTGTCGCCGAGAGGCGCCCAATCTGAATTGCGACTTCAAGATCGTCGTGGATGAGCGCCCTGCGCCGGGTCCGAATGCATTCCAGACGCTTGATGAAGATGGCCGCCCGATCATCGGCTTTAACGTGCCGCTGATCGCCGAGGCGCGCAATCAGGATGAGGTTGCGTTTGTCTTTGCCCATGAGGCAGCGCATCATATTGCGGGCCATATCCCGCGCTCGCAGAGCAATGCGACACTGGGCGTTTTGCTGGGTGGGATTGCGGCGTCTGCCATTGGCGTCGATGCAAGTGGGACCGATACGTTGCAGCGGGTTGGGGCCACGGTTGGCGCGCGCAGTTATTCAAAGAACTTTGAGCTGGAAGCTGATGCGTTGGGCACCAGGATCACCGCTGAGGCGGGGTATGACCCGTTGCGGGGTGCGCAGTTCTTTTTCCGCATTCCTGATCCGGGCAACCAGTTCCTTGGCACCCATCCGCCGAATGCCGAACGCCTACGCACTGTCCAGCGGACGGCTGCGGGGCTTTAGCGCGGCGCCACCTAGTGTGGCGCGTCGCCGGAGGTTTGAAGGCCACCGGGCGGCGTTTGCGCGCGCAGTCGGATGACAATCGCGGTCAGTGAAATAATCAGCCAGAATATCTGGATCAGTGCCGAGGCGAGGTTGAACGATGCCGATAAACCGACTAGCACCATGCCAGCTGCGGTGGCATTTATGACAAAATAGGCCACATGCTCGGTCCGAATGCGCCGGAAGGTCAGCAGGGTGTAGTTAAGGACGTATAGTCCAAACCCTGCAACGCCAATAGCGTCAGCGACCCCCTGTTGCCCTATGCTCAATAAACTATCCAAACGCTTACTCACCCGCCGCGAAAATCGCCGCGACATACTTTTTGCCTGAATGAAATGGCTTCTTCCAAATAATGATGGTGACGTTAGGTCAGGATGTGCGGTCTGTCAGGTCAGGCTTTCCTGACCTCTACAGAATTGCGGACATCCCCAGAAAGATCGCCGCAAAGAAACAGGCAGAGGCGGCGAGCACAAAGCCGTGCCAGATCGCCATCGCGTATTTCAGTCGTTCCAAAGAGTATGGGATGACCCCAAGCGTGTACAAAAGCCCGCCGAGACCGATCAGCACCATGGCAGCGCCTGGCACAACGGGCCAGAGCGACCAGATCAGCGCGAGGCTGAACCAGCCCATCACCAGATATAGCAGCGGATCGCGGCGTCCGGGTGTACGCCAGAAAAATAATTTGAGCGCCATGCCTAAGACCGCCATGCCCCAGACGATGCAAAGGATCGCATAGGCAAACCAACTGCCGATCATCATGACAAGCGGTGTATATGTGCCCGCGATTTTGAGGTAGATCGCGGCGTGATCGATGCGGCGAAAGGTCGGGCGCCAAGCCTCTGACGGGCTGAAATGATAAAGGGCCGAGGCCACGAAGGTGGCGATCAGCGTCGCACCGTAAACGGAAATCGCGGTGATCTGCCCCGGCGTTGCCATGCCTGCGTTCCACACAATCAGAACAACGGCACCCGCAATGGCCCCGATCACGCCAATTGCATGCACTGTGCCGTCGGCAATCCGTTCAGACCTTGCGTATTCCGGGTACATGGACGCTCCTATATTTTTGAAAGGCTAAGCCTGTGTGACCTTTGGTCAATTGTTTCGTTAGGTCACTTGGCAGGCGTGCCGCGATCCCCCAAGCTGCGCTGATCGTGACGATAGCCCAAAAGGATAGCAGTGATGTGGCAACAGATTATGCGCGTGCGCCAAAGGGCCATCTGGTCGTGGGAGGGGTTTCTCCACGTCGCGCGCACCGAAGGGTCATTGGCCCAGTGGCTTGTTGCGAATGCGGTCTTTGCCGTGCTTGCATTCGTATTGCCGCTGAGCGCGGGTGAGCGGGCCTTGTTGCTGATGGGCGGGATCATTGTGTTGGCGGCCGAATGCATGAACACGGCGATAGAGCGCATCGTCGATGATATCAGCACTGAACGGCGCGAGGCGGCGAAACAGGCGAAGGATTGCGGCTCTGCCGCAGTGGCGGTCACGGCTGCGGCAGTGGGCGTGGCCTGGGTCTGCGTAATTGTCGGGCTGATCGTGTGAATGGTCATGGATAAGGACTTTCTTCACGCCAATCGCGCGCTAGCTTTCCGCTAATCTGACAAGACGGAGAGTGTGATGCGCTTTGCTGCCATGGCCCTTGTTCTGGCCCCGACCTTTGCTTTGGCAGTGGGGGGTGATGATTATGACCCGCCGGCACCTTCGGAAACCACAGAGACATGCAGCGATGGGCAGGTCTGGGACATCGCGACGCAAAGCTGCACCGCCCCCGAAGACAGCACAAATGACGACAATGCGCGTCTGAATGACGTGCGCGAGCTGGCCTATGCGGGCCAATATGTAGCTGCTCTCGATGTGCTGGACAGTTTGGAAAACCCCAATGCGCCGCTGGCCCTGACCTATTACGGTTTCGCGCATCGCAAGGCGGGGCGCGTTGCTGTTGGCATGGCCTATTACCGGGCGGCCCTTGCTGCTGATCCCGATAACCTGCTTGTCCGCTCCTATATGGGGCAGGGGCATGTGGAGGCAGGCGAGGTCGCGCTGGCGCAGGTGCAACTGACGCAAATCCGCATGCGCGGCGGGCGCGGTACTTGGGCCGAGCTGGCGCTGGCGCAGGCGATTGCCACCGGCATCGGTTATGCCCACTGACTTGATCTAGCGCAAAGACCCGATCCGCGCCCTTTGGTAGCTGACACCTATCTGCTCACGAGGAGAGGTGTCATGCAAACCCTGGGAAAACCACGCGACCATTTCTGGCGGGTCATCAAAATGGCCAAAGCCTGCGAAGTGGATCTGTCGACCGCGCTTGATGAGGGCGAGATCGATGTGGAATTCTATGCTGACATGATTGATGGCTGCCGTGGCTGCACGCAGGTCGAGAAATGCGATCGGAAACTCAGCCGTATGCCGACCTTGGAGGAGGCGCCGGAATACTGCGTGAACCGAGAGACATTTGCGCGGCTGCGCTCGGCCTGAACCTTGCCCAGGCAGATGACAGGGGCGCTGCATACTGCAACGCCCCTGTACCTTCCAACTTATATTGCGTCAGGTGAGTTGTGTTGCTCCGATATTTGTTTTGTAGAACAGCACCATATTACGGATGTCAAAGTCATCGAACCGGTCATTGCTGTTGGAATCGGCCCAACCGGCAGGCCGGATCGTGATCGTATTGTTGCCGCGGCGGAAGCGATTGCCCGCAATCACAAGGCTCTGATGCATCCAAAAGCGGCTTTCACCGTCTGATCCTTTTGAGCCCATCGCATATCGCGAGATGCGGCCCACAAAATTGCCGTTCACTTCAATGCGCGGATTTTCGTTGGCGACAGTCAATCCGCGTACTTCGAAGTGTAGTACTGAAAACTGATCCGTTCGAATGTCGTTGATTGTGACGTTGGTGTTCACCTCAGGAAAACCAGGAGAGGAATCTCCGACACGCGCTGATCGGCTGAAGCCGCCTTGGCCAGTACCAGTTGGAATGACGATAAAATCCTGAACGAAAGGCATGAAAAATCTCCAAAAAAAAGAACCAATATATTCGCGCAATAGTTGCACAGCATTTGTGTGGCACGTGGTGCTTTTTCCGCCTAGTCTGGAATACCTGACTAGCGTGCTGCGTATACAAGCCTCTTGTCGGGACGAAAACTGAATTATGGGCCAGAACTCGCGGCGCTCATCTCACATGCCGTGTATCTGGATGCAGCGCGGTGCCCAGAATATGGTCCGCGTGGTGAATTACCCTTTTGGCGCTTGCCACAATCTCGGGTTGCGGTGGCTGCGCTATCGTGGGGTCCTTGCCGGGATAATCGAGCGTGGAGAGGAAATGGCGCATGCAATTGATCCGCGCGCGCTTCTTGTCGTTCGATTTCACAACCGTCCAGGGCGCATCAGCGGTGTCCGTGTAAAAGAACATCGCCTCTTTGGCCTCGGTATAATCGTCCCACTTATCCAATGAGGCCTTGTCTATGGGGGAGAGCTTCCACTGTTTCAACGGATCGGTTGCGCGGCTTTCAAAACGGCGCTTCTGTTCGTCCTGCGTGACCGAGAACCAGTATTTGTAAAGCCGGATGCCCGACCGCGTGAGCATTCGTTCGAGTTCGGGCGTCTGGCGCATGAATTCGAGGTATTCTTCAGGTTCGCAGAACCCCATGACACGCTCGACACCCGCGCGGTTGTACCAGGAGCGGTCGTAAAGCACGATCTCACCGGACGTGGGCAGATGATCGACATAGCGCTGGAAATACCACTGGCCGCGTTCTGCATCGGTCGGCTTGTTGAGGGCGACGACACGTGCGGCACGCGGGTTCAGATGCTCGGTAAAGCGCTTGATCGTCCCGCCTTTGCCAGCCGCATCGCGGCCTTCGAAGAGAAGGACAAAGCGCTGGCCCGTTTCCTGCGCCCAAAGCTGCACCTTCAGAAGCTCGGCCTGCAATTCGGCCTTTTCTGCCTCATAAGGCCGACGGGCGAGTTTGGGGAGCCGCGGCGTGCGGCGACGACGGGTCTTTGGCTTGCGCTCAAGCACGGTATCTTTCATGTCCCTCTCCTTTTTAGTTTCGACAAGGATAGCAGAGGTACCCGCAGCCTGCCTTGATGTGCGTCAAGGGGGTGCGACATGGCGGTTCTTTGATTTTTAAGGCCAGCACGCTACCCTTACACCACGCACCCAGCAGGAGGTTCATCATGCGTCTGACTGTACTTGCCTTTGTCATGCTGCCGATGGCGGCGTTTGCCCAAAACACTACCTTGCCTGCCCCGACCGAACCCATCGCCCAAAGCCAGACATGCGCGGTGGGCACCACATGGGATGCAGGTCTGCAGACTTGCGTTGCGGTGACGGACACATCTTCTCCGCTCAAAGACCTGTCAGGTCACGGCGGGTGCAACTACGGCGCAGCCCGAGAAGTGACGTCTTAAGGGGCGAAACCATTTCGAATTCCATTGCGATCCTGCCTTTCGCGTGATCATTTTGCATTCAGAGCGTGTTGTGGGTCCCGTCACAGGTGACAGGCGCGCTCGACTGCTTGCAGGCGCAAAAGAAAACGCGCTTGGTCTCCTCCGCCTCGTATTTCACAGGTGCAAAGTCCGAGCCCTGATGCGAGCCATCACAAAACGGCTGGTTGGAGGACTTCCCGCAAGAGCACCAGAAATAGGATTTTCCGGCCTCAACATCGACGGGGATCGGCCCTTTTTGGGCAATATGCCGTGCGGACATGCTGGCTCTCAATTGACGCTTTAGGCAAATGTAGTGTGGAGTTTGTTTAGGTGCAGGGTTGAGAACAGTTTTGTTTGCGATACTGTAAACTGCTGCAAGTTCAAACAGACGGAAATCGGACAAATCATGCACAGCGATTTCGGCGAACCACTTTAGTCTTTGGCTGTGCTTTGAACCGGAAGGGCGATTCTGGAGTCGCTTGAAAGACTCAATTCTAGTCGCATCAACATATACCAAGCATTGCGCGCTATCTGTTGTTCGGGGGTTTGAATGCGTTGAGCCGTCACCCAAAGAGGCGACCCGGTTTCCTGCTTCCGGGCAAACCAATGAATGGAGCCATAGCGAAGCAGATAAACACCGTTCTGCATTACTTCTTTCCACGAAGCCTGCATGCTTGGGCCTTCCCAATCCTGAACGCTGATCTGGGCATCCAATGCGTAACTATTCAGCCACGCACGCAAACCTTCAGGCCTTATCTTTGCCGCTAACTTGCAATAAGCAAAAAACTCTTCTCTACCGGCACCCTGCAGTACGGCGCGTTTGAGTAGTCCCACCACCCGTTCGCGGTGCTCTGGCGAAAGCTCCACCTGCCCCAGCCTTCTAATCAGCTTTCCTTTGAAATAGCCTGACCGAAACTGCATCAAGTCCGTTTCGAGGTAGGTAACCGCAAATTCTACTTTCTGGACTTGAAGCGCGGACCATTGGCGTTTGCTGAGTCTTTCGACAAGCCCCGTGATCAGCCAAGGCCACACACCTACCTCTTTAAAGGCCATTGTCCATGGCGCATACGCGCAAGGCTTTTCGGGGTCCTTTGTGACATAGTCTGGAAGTCGGCGAAGGATTTCTGTCGTCCAAACGAGCTCTTCCTCAGTCGGCGACTGATCGATCCAAGACCGGCGATCCGTTCGTGTAGTTTCAAGGCTTGGGTTTGACATCTGTGCTGTCAGTAGAAGTGGTTAGCAATGAGCCCGTCTGCCGAACACGTTTCACTTGATTTTTCTTCACCGGCGTTGTTGACCCCACAAGTCATATTCACCCGCTTCCTCTATCTCGACTTTCACCACATCACCAACGGCCAGTGTGTGGGCTCTCTCATCAATAAACAAATTCCCGTCGATCTCTGGTGCGTCGGCCCAGGTGCGGCAGGTGGCGATGCCGTCTTCGTCGATGTCGTCGACGATCACTTCCAGCACCTTGCCAACCTTGGCGGCGAGTTTGGCCTCGGAGATGGCTTGCGCCTTGGCCATGAAACGCTCCCACCTTTCCTGTTTGACCGCGTCGGCCACATGGTCGGGCAGGGCGTTGGAGCGGGCTCCAGCGACGTTTTCGTATTGGAAGCAGCCGACACGGTCGAGTTGCGCCTCGTCCAGCCAGTCGAGGAGGTGTTGGAACTCGGCCTCGGTCTCGCCCGGATAGCCCACGATGAAGGTGCTCCGCAGGGTGATGTCGGGGCAATCGCCACGCCAGCGGGCGATTTCTTCGAGCGTTTTTGCCCCGGCGGCGGGGCGAGCCATGCGGCGCAACACGTCGGGGTGGCTGTGCTGGAACGGGATGTCGAGATAGGGCAGGACGCCATTTGAGGGATCGGCCATCAGCGGGATCAACTCGCGCACATGGGGGTAGGGGTAGACGTAGTGGAGGCGCACCCATGCCCCGAGTTGCCCCAGCTCGCGGGTCAGGTCGGTGATGTGGCTGCGCACCTCACCGTCTTTCCACAGGTGGCTGTCATATTTCCGGTCGAGGCCATAGGCGCTCGTGTCCTGGCTGATCACCAGCAGTTCCTTGACACCTGCCTCGACCAGTTTCTCCGCCTCGCGCAGCACCGCGTGAGCGGGGCGCGAGACCAGCCGCCCGCGCATATCGGGGATGATGCAGAACTTGCATTTGTGATTACAGCCTTCGGAAATCTTCAGATAGCTGTAATGGCGCGGGGTCAGGCTGACGCCGCTGGCAGGCAGAAGGTCGACGAACGGGTCAGGTGCGGGGGGCACATTGGCGTGCACCGCATCGAGCACCTGTTCATATTGATGCGGCCCCGTGACGGCGAGGATTTGCGGGTGGTGGTCGCGGATATAGTCAGGTTCGGCCCCCAGACAGCCGGTCACGATGACTTTGCCGTTTTCCTGCAGCGCCTCGCCAATCGCATCGAGGCTTTCGGCCTTGGCACTATCCAGAAACCCGCAGGTATTGACGATCACAGCCTCGGCCCCTGCGTAATCGGGGGAGATGGCGTAGCCCTCGGCCCGCAGGCGGGTCAGGATGCGTTCACTATCGACCAGCGCCTTGGGGCAGCCAAGGGAGACCATCCCGATGGTGGGCTGGCCTTTGCGCGGCGCATCTGAAATCTGAGGTTTCGGGGCAAGATCGGGGCGCCGATTTGGGGGATTCTGTGTCATTTGCAGGCTATAGCGCGAGGCGCCTGGCTTTGGAATGGTCATAGAACTGCCTGCTTTCGCGGCATCAGATGGCATCACTATCCCCGGATTGTAGATGAATAGACGTGTTTGCGGGCGTTTGTTTCCTGCAATGATGCTTTTTCGATCACAAGTTTCATGAAATTTGCAACACTGGTTGATCGGTCGGCGCACAAAGGTATGCTGCGTTCACATTTCGTTAACCATCGTTAAGCGTGATTGGGGTGCTTATGAGAAGTATATTTTTAGCTACTGTTGCCGCCGGAGTATTGGCGGCTGGCGGATCAACGGCCGCCACTCTAACCTTTGAAGACTACAGCCATGGCGACATTGTCACTTCAGTGAACCTGGAAGGCGGCGTCACGGCGGCAGTGACCGCCAACGGCAATTCAAGCTCATCGCCTGACCAGGCGTGGATCTTTGACACATCGCTCAGCGGGACACGTGACCCAGACCTTGAGGCGCCGTTCACCACCGATGGCGAAGTCTATGACATCAGTCCGGGCAACGCGCTGATCATTCAGGAAAGCCCCAATACGGCTGCTGATGACGACGGACGTGGTGGCTGGATCACGTTCACGTTCTCGCAAGCGATTACGTTCCTTGGCTTTGACTTCCTGGACGATGGTGACGTTGTTGTCACCGACAACAATGACAATAGTGCGACCGTTGGCACGCCGCGTGGCAGCGCCTTTGACAACTACTTCACTAGTTCAGGTCTTCTGAACTGGACGAATGTTACACAACTGACCTTCAGTTTCGGTCGCGATTCTGGTGCCATCGATAACCTGAGCTATGAGATCGCGCCCATTCCTTTGCCCGCATCGCTGTTGCTGCTGCTGGCCGGGATCGGGGCGCTGGGTTTCGCAGGCCGTGGGCGCAAGACCGTCTGAGCCTGAAAATCACAGCTGAACGAAGGCCGCGATAATTGCGCGGCCTTTTTCTTTTTCTCAGGCCGCTTTTTCCTGCATGCGGCGCACCATCTTCAGCACGGTCCAACGCGGCAGCCATGGGACAATCCAATTGAGCATGAAACGCAGGCGGCCATCATTGATCGCCCTGAGCTCACCGCGCCGCATTGCATCATAGCCATATTTCGCCACGCTGCGCGGTGTGGCGCCGGATTTCGTAAGATCGGTTCCGTCCAGGTCGGCCCGCGCCGCGAACTCCGTTTCGACATAGCCCGGCTCAAGCGCGGTGACGGTAATGCCCTTCTCCTTCAGTTCGCCTGCAAGTGCCTGTGAGAAGCTGCTGACAAAGGCTTTGGTGGCGAAATAAGTGGCTTGCAGCGGACCCGGCATGTAGCTGGCTGTTGAGCTGACATTCAGGATCTTACCGGAGCCGCGCTTGGCCATATCGCGTGCGACAAGATGGGTCAGCGTGACCAGTGCTTTGACATTGAGATCAATCATTGCAAGGTCGCTGGCCAGTTCACGATCCGTGAAAGCGCCATGGCCACCAAACCCGGCATTGTTGATCAGGATGCTGATCTCCTGCCCCTTAGTCTGATCATAGAGTTCCTGCGCCCCCTCCGGACTGCCAAGATCCAGGGCAATTGTCTGCACTTTCACATCGTGATCCGCCTCGATCTCAGATTTGAGCGCCTCAAGCTCGGCTGCGCGGCGCGCGGTGATGATCAGATCGCCGCCCTTTTCGGCATGATAACGAGCGAATTCCCGGCCAATTCCCGAAGAGGCGCCGGTGACAAGAGCGGTATTGGGCATGGGCTTTCCTTTACTTATGCCGACATATTAGCACGGATTTGGACAGCAAAGGCGCGTTTTTCAATGGCCATGTAGGCCAGCCGTCGCGTCACGCGGGCTGGTGTTTTCCATGACGTTGCGCGGATAAGATCCAATAAAATAGGGGCCGCATGATAATGCAGCCCCTCGAAAACGGTTTGAAGGCCGGGTTTACCGCCGCCGGTCGCGGCGCGAGGACATTGGCTGAAACGCCACGCCCACATGCGCTTCGCAATAGGGCTTGCCCGCCTGCACTGGGAGGCCACAGAACCAGAAATCCTCGGTCGCGGGATCGCCAATGGGCCATTTGCAGGTCTTTTCCGTCAATTCCATCAGGCTGATCTTGCGTGCCGTCTTTTCGACCTCGCTCACCTTTGCCAGCGCCTCGGGGCTGATTTCATTGGCCGATGGTTGGGGTGGCAGTGGCTGGCCCGCCGGGATGATGGCGCGCCGCGCTGCGGAAATCGGGATCCCGTTTTCGTCCAGTTCAGGCTCTTCCTTGGCAGCAGGTGCGGCGGGCGCGGGTTTTGCCTTGGCAGCCGTGGGCTTGGGTGCGGGTTTTGGCGCCGCCGCTGGCTTTTCCTTGGCGGGCGCTTTGCTGGCAGCACCGCCCGATCCGGCCCGGTTCGACAGGCCCAAACGGTGCACTTTGCCAATGACCGCATTGCGGGTCACGCCGCCCAGCTCTTTGGCGATCTGGCTGGCCGACTGGCCTTCGCCCCACATCTTCTTCAGCGTCTCAACCCGCTCGTCAGTCCAGGACATTCGTGTTCCTTTGATTTTCGTAAGGCGGATTGCGTCATCCGCGCTAATACAGTGTCAACGTTACATATTAGGTGGTGCCGCAGCCGATGTGAAGGGCAAACCAGGCGATCTTTCGAGGCTGTGGCGTAACGCGCCACTGGCCAAATCCGTCAGATCGGATATGTCAGCGCTGCTGCACAAAAAAGAGAATGGATGTTGCGATGAAAACCGCAATGGGGGTCCGCCGATTTGGCGCCATCAATTGGCTGGGTACATGGACGCTGGTCCAGCGCGAGGTGCGTCGGTTCATGAATGTCTGGTCGCAGACAATCATGGCGCCGCTGATCAATGCGGGTCTCTTTCTGATGATCTTTACCATCGCGATTGGCCCACAGCGGGGCGAGGTGATGGGGGTGCCGTTCATGACCTTCCTCACCCCCGGCATCCTGACGATGACAGTGATTCAGAACGCGTTTGCCAACACCTCGTCCAGCCTTGCCTCGGCCAAGGTGCAGGGCAACATCGTGGATACACTGATGCCGCCGTTTTCTGCGGGCGAGTTGGTCACAGGCTATATCGGCGGGGCTGTGGCGCGCGGAGTTCTGGTGGCGATTGTCATTGCCCTCGGCGCCGCACTGTTTCTGGGTGTTGGCTTGCAACAACCCCTATGGGTCGCGGTGTTTGTCTTGCTTGGATCAGTGCTGATGGGCGGTCTGGGGTTGATTGCCGGGATTTTCGCCAACAAGTTCGACCAGCTTTCCGCGATTTCGAACTTTCTCGTCACACCCTTGGCCTTTTTGTCGGGCACATTCTATTCGATTGAAGCTCTGCCACCTTTTCTGCAGACGCTCAGCCACGCCAACCCATTCTTCTACATCATTGACGGTGTCCGGTTCGGGATGATCGGTGTCAGCGACAGCAGTCCATGGACCGGGCTGGCGGTTGTCAGTTTGGCCTGCCTTGTGGTTGTCGGCATTTGCTGGCGCTGGATGAAGATCGGATATCGGCTGAAGCCCTAATACCGATCCCGTACGGCGATCCCGCGAGCGGCCAAAACCTCGGCAAGGGTTTCGAGATCGGGCAGGTCGCCAGCAAAGACGCCCTCTTCCGTGCCGTCCTTGTACACGATAGCCAGGTAGGTCTCGGCACTTGCTTCGGTCACCCGCAGATAGGCGATGTCGTCAAGCTTGATCGCGCGCGGTTGGCGCCAGGCAGAAAGCACGAGGTATTCGTTATCGATGCGGATTCCTGCAACCGGTTTTGGCATGAGCATCCAGCAAAGTGTCAAGGACCCGAGGGCCCAAACCAGCCATGACAGCTCTTCCGAGCCGGTCAGGGTCGTTGCAACGATCAACAGGATCACAGCGGCAACGGATAACCAGATGACACCTCGGTTGGGCGCCCTGCGATACTCGTAATCCTCGTTCATGCGGGCGCGTCTAAATCAGGAAAATGGCTGCAATTTGTCACATCTACCATGGCAAATGCGACAAGGCGATCAGGTTGTCAGCCGCCTTTCGCGCCATGCAAGCAAACTGGCACCGGCAAGGATGATCGCGGCTCCGATGATGCTGATCCAATCGGGAATGACGTCGAAGATTGCTGCATCGTAAAGTGTCGCAAACACCAATGTCATATAACTGAAAGGCGTCACAAAGCTCGCATCCGCGCGGGCCATGGCGTTCACAAAGCAGGCCTGTGCGGCGGCCATCATGAAACCGAGCCCGGCAAGCGCCGTCCATTGCGCGCTTGTCGGACCTGTCCAAAAAGGGATGACGGCCAGAGTTGCGACGCCAAGGCCAAGTGCGTTGTTCGTCAACAATATCTGAAATGCGGGCTCTTTGTTCGCAAGTTTCTTGATGAAGATCAGTTCCATCCCCATGAGGGCCGCAGCGGCCAGGGCGATAAGCCCGGCCAATTGAAACGTTCCTGTGCCGGGCCGCAAAAGCACCATCGCGCCGACAAGTGCGAGCGTAGCCGCCAACCAGCGCCAGCGCCCGACCTTTTCTCCCAAGAGCGGGATGGCGAGCAGCATGCCAAAGACTGGATTCAGAAAGCTGATCGCCGTGGCATCGGATAGCGGGATGTACGCCACTGCGGCAAACATACAGGTCACGCCGCCCCAGCCGAAAAGTGTGCGCCCGATATGCAGGCGCCAATCGGGCCGTCCTAGTTGCGGGCGCAATGCGGCGGTGGCCATGCTGATCGCGATGAAAGCAAACAGAAAACGGCCATGGCTGATCTGTAGGGGGTGGAGTGGTTCACCGAGCGCATCGGTGCCAAGCGCCTTCGCAAAGAGCGTCGTGGCCGCGATGAACGCAGTGGCGCTGAGCATCAAAAGGATCGCAAGTCTCGGATTTGCGGGGCGCAGTGTCATGGAGCCCGTCTGCGCGGCTTTCGCGGGCTTGGCAAGGCGATATCTGTCATTTCATGCCGCCATCAGACCTACGACATCGACCTGCCATCGAATGGCCTAAATGGCGCGTTAACCCAAAGTCAGGCGCGCAGGCTTGCGGGCCGCAATACTGGTTCAGATGATGTCCGAAATCGCGTCACACCCGCCGCGCATCGATCTTTCGCGACCGACAAAGGTGCCGCGACAGCGTGACCTAGTCGCACCGCTTCTGACGCATGGTGTGACCGGTGCAGCATGGGCCTTCGCCGGATTGTGGGTTTTGCAGGCATTCAATACAAGCATCCTGGGGTTCATCGGTGCGCTGATGCTCCTATGGGCCGGTTTCAAAGCGCTGATTTTGTTGGTGATCTACGGGGCCGCGCTTTATGCGCTGACGCTCCGCCAGGACATGTTTCGCTTTGTGGCCGAGCGGCGCCATATCGCGCGTATCAACACCCGGATCACACGCGATCTTGAGGCGGGCAAGGTTGAACGTGCGATGGATCGTCTGCACGGTCTGATATCCTGTTACCCGGACAATATGGGGTTGCGCCGTCGCTTGGGGATTTACTTGATGGAAGGCGGTCGTCACGCTGAAGCCGGGCGTTTTCTCATCCTGCATCCAGCGCCAACCGAAGAAGAACGGGGGGCGATCCGTGCTTTCTATCGCGCCAACGGCGACGATCCGTTTCAGATCCTGCGCAGGTCCATCAAGGGCGTCAGCGGTGCGGGGCTGAGTAAGACGAGCCAGCGGGTTCTGTTGCAGCTTTATGCCCAGGTTCATCGGGAAGCAGATCAAAGATCTTGGGTCTATCGGGCTGTCGGTGCCTATTTGCATCACGTGATGCCTGCGCCCCGGGTGGCATTCTGGCGCGAGCATAAAGACCTCATCGTCGAAGTTGCGATTTTCGCTGGGGTCGTTGCTGTCCTTTTCGCGATTGATAGGGGGCTCTAGCCAATGCCGGATACAGTGACACTGCTTGTGATCATCTACATCGTCGCGCTCGTGGTTGGCGTGCTTTGGTATTACCGCCGCAAGGAGTTGCAGGAAAAAGCGGCCGCGGAAGCGAAATCCAAGGCGGTGTCAGCCACAATGCGCAAGAAAATGGAAAGCTATCGAAAGCAATATGTTCCGCTGCCGGAAGATCAGGCGGGCTTTCCGACGATGGCCGATGATGGTTTCGAACTGATTGATCTGGCTGCCGCCGCCATATCAGACCCACCTTCCCAACCATTGCCGCCTTTGGGCGCGAAACGCGCCATTGCGGTTGGTCAGGTCGTACATCTTCTGATCGATGATGGACAAATGACCGAGGATTTGTTGATCGAAGTGACTGAAAATCGCGCGAATGACTGCTTTACAGGGCGTATTCACGACGTTGAGGTGGAAGGGCTGCAGGCCCTGATCGGCAAGAACATCGTTTTTCATGCCAATCATATCGATGAAATCGTGGCGCTTCCGACAAGGACGACCCGGCACTAAGGCAAAAACCGCTTTCCATATCGCATCAGGCCCGCTATCACGCCAGCATGACGCTTGCTGTGACAATAATGATCCGACGCCGACGCTAAATTGCGCCGCTCTTTGTCACGTCTGTCGTAAACCCCTTAAATCATTGACACCTCCCGTATGGTTCTGCACCAATCGGGCTTAATCGCAAGGATTATCGCCGTGATCGCATCTATTCTGCCGACCTATTCGCGCGCTCCCCTGACATTCACGTCCGGGGCAGGCTCCTGGTTGACCGAGGCTGATGGGCGACGTTTTCTTGATCTGGGCGCGGGGATCGCGGTGAATGCGCTGGGCCATGCGCATCCGGCATTGGTGCAGGCGCTGAATACCCAGGCCTCGGCGCTCTGGCATGTCTCAAACCTTTACAATATCCCTGCACAACAGCAATTGGCCGATGCGCTGGTAGACAAGACCTTTGCCGATACGGTGTTTTTCACCAATTCAGGCACCGAGGCGTGCGAATTGGCCGTGAAGATGGCCCGCAAATACTGGTTCGACAAAGGCGAGGATCGGACCGAGATCATCACCTTCACCGGGTCGTTCCATGGCCGCTCGAGCGCCGGGATCGCCGCTGCTGGGTCAGAGAAGATGACAAAGGGTTTTGGCCCCCTGCTTCCCGGCTTCACGCATCTGGAATTTGGCGATCATGACGCGCTGAATGCCGCCGTTAGCAACAAGATCGCCGCGATCCTCGTTGAACCTGTCCAAGGCGAGGGCGGCATCCGTCCGTTACCTGATGCGTGCCTGAAGGGCCTGCGCGACCTCTGCGATCAGCATAATATCCTGTTGATCTTGGATGAGGTGCAATGCGGGATGGGCCGCACCGGCAAGCTTTTTGCCCATGAATGGGCCGGGATCATCCCTGATATCATGATGGTGGCCAAGGGAATTGGCGGTGGTTTTCCACTGGGTGCCGTGCTTGCGACCGAAGAAGCGGCCTCTGGCATGACAGCCGGTACGCATGGATCGACCTATGGTGGCAATCCGCTGGCCTGCGCTGTAGGCGCAAAGGTCATGGAGATTGTCAGCGAAGACGATTTTCTGGCCGACGTCAGTCGCAAGGGCGCGCTGATGCGTCAACGGCTGGAAGGGCTGGTCGCCAGCTATCCGGACATTTTTGAACATGTGCGCGGCGCGGGCCTGATGCTGGGCCTGAAATGCAAGGCCCCGAATGCGGATGTTGTGGCCGCTGGCTTTGCACAAGGTGTGCTGACCGTTCCGGCGGCGGACAACGTTGTGCGTATCCTGCCAGCGCTCAATATCGAAGACGACGATATCGGCGCTGCGGTCGACAAACTGGACGCGGCCGCCCTTCAATTGCGAAGGGATCATGCGTAACTACAGCTTTCGCAAATTGACCCCGGATGATTTGCCGCTGATGCAGCGCTGGCTGCAGGCGTCTCAGGTGCGGGTCTGGTGGCCGAATGTCGACAAGCAGATCGCATTGATGCAGCAGGATATGGAAAACCCCGAAATCAACATGTTGGTGGTCAGTCTGATCAACCATCCGTTCGCGTATATCCACGACCATGACGCGCGCAGCTTCGGCATGCCGCAATATGCCGATCTGCCGCCTGGCACGCGTGTAATTGCCACATTTGTGGGCGATACCGACTTCATGGGGCAGGGCCATTCGGCGGGCTATATCGATGCCCGTCTGCGCGATTTGCGCTTGCGCTACCCGATGGTCGCCGTTGGCCCCAACACAACTGATACTCGCGCAATTGGCATTTACTCTCAGGCGGGATTTCACAAGCGACGATTGGCCTCGACCCGCGACGGCAAGCTCGTCCAGGTGATGACTCATCTTTAATCTCTTGGCCTTAGGGCCTGAAAGAAGCGACCCTCATGAACCATTTTCTTGATATTCATCAGACCGCCCCGGCAGCACTTCACCAGATCATCAATCAGGCCCGTGACATGAAAGCCGCGCGCGCTGGGCTGCCCAAAGGGACTCCTGATGCCGAGCAGCCGCTGGCGGGCCATATGGTTGCTCTGATCTTTGAGAAACCGTCAACCCGCACGCGCGTTTCTTTTGATGTGGGCGTCCGCCAGATGGGTGGGCAGACGATGGTTCTCTCAGGCACCGACATGCAGCTTGGCCATGGGGAGACGATTGCCGACACCGCGCGCGTCCTGTCGCGCTACGTTGATCTGATCATGATCCGTACGTTTGAAGAACAAACGCTGTTGGAGATGGCGGAATATGCCGATGTACCTGTGATCAACGGCCTGACTAACCGCACACATCCCTGCCAGATCATGGCGGACGTGATGACGTTTGAAGAGCATAACGGCCCGATCAAAGGCAAAAAGGTGGTCTGGTCGGGCGACGGCAACAACGTCTTTGCCAGTTTCGCCCATGCCGCCAAACAGTTTGATTTTGATCTCGTCTTTACGGGTCCACCGCCCCTGGACCCCGAACCGGCGCTGGAGGGCCTTTATACGATCGTGCGTGACCCGCATGAGGCCGTGCAGGGGGCTGATCTTGTCGTGACCGATACGTGGGTCAGCATGCATGATCCGCAATCAGCGCGCGAGCGGCGGCACAATCAGTTGCGTGGCTATCAGGTGAACGACGCGCTGATGGCTAAGGCCAAGGATGATGCGCTTTTCATGCACTGCCTGCCTGCCCACCGCGATGATGAGGCGACAAGCAGCGTGATGGACGGCCCGCACTCGGTGATCTTTGACGAGGCGGAAAACCGGCTGCATGCGCAAAAGGCAATCATGCGCTATTGCTTGGGTAAGTGAGGGCCGCCTAAAGCGCGCGCAGGATATCCCGCAACCCTTCTTCGCTGACCAGTTTGATGGCCTTCTTGACCGAGACCCAGCGGCGGCGGCGCAGCTCTGCCTCTGGATAGGTCTTGGTCATGGTTGTGACGGCAATTGGATAGACAGTCACGAGGCAGGGGGCCGTTGTACCGTCTTCGAAGCGTTTTTTGGTCATGAAACGCGCGATGGGTGCTTTGCCCACGCTGCCCTTGGCGACACCGGCCTCTTCCCAAGCTTCAAGCTTCGCGGCCTCAGCATCGGTCCGGCCATCCATGGGCCAGCCCTTGGGCAGGATCCAGCGCCCCCGCGATGATTGCACCAATAGGACCTGTGTGCCCTTGTGCCCCTGCCGGGTACAGAGCGCAGCAACCTGCAGCAAAGGCGATGCCTTTGCCGTCGGGTCGACCTTTCTGGCCCCGGTGGTGCGCTGCAACATATTCATGATCTGGCTGCTGATAGTGTTTTTTTATTGGGATTTTGTTAACATAAGGGGTCCCCATTGGCAAATCGCGTCTATCTGTTGCGCGGCTTTGCGCGCAGTGTGGGGTCGGCTTCGGTCGGGTCTTCGGGCCAGGGATGGCGTGGATAGCGCCCGCGCATATCGCGGCGCACATCGGCATAGGAGGTGGCCCAAAACCCCACAATATCCTGCGTGACCTGCACGGGCTTTTGCCCCGGCGACAGAAGTGTGAGCCGCAGCGGTGTTTTGCCAACCATCGGATGCCGCGTGACGCCGAACATCTCTTGCAGGCGCAGGGTGATTTCCGGCGCTTCGCCGGTGTAATCGATGGGGATGTGACGCCCCAAAGGCGTTTCGAAATGCGCAGGTGCCTGCCGGTCAAGGCGTTGCATCTGGTCCCAATCCAGCATAGCGCGCAGCGCGGGCAAGGGATCGAACCGTTTCCAGTCTTCGCTGCTGCGGACACCACGCAGATGCGGGAGCAGCCAGTCTTCCAGAGTGTCCAGCAGATGCGCGTCATCCATCGCGGGCATCCCGTCGATCAGCGCCACCCGTGCCTGAAAACGCTTGGCTGTTGGGGACAGGCGCAGGCCCAATTGGCGCACGCCTTCAAGCATTGCTTGTGCAACGGCGTCGTCCGGGGCATCCGACCATACTCGGTCATCCAGCACGAGCGAGCCAAAGCGTTCCTGTCTGCGGGTCCGCACGCGCCCCTCGCGCCGTGACCACGCGCAGACATCATGCCAGGCAATCTGGTTGGCAAAGAGATCGCGCAATTCCCCTTCGGTGATCGCGACGGCCTGCCTGACTCGCGCCTCGCGCCGGTCGCCGTCCAGATCGGTCGCAACGATCAGACGCTCGCCTGCGAGCGGGTCGCTGGCGTCCAGCACCGCGCCCTTGCCGCCTGACAGGATGTAGCGGGGATCTTCCCCCTTGCGGCGCAGACCGACGCGGTCGGGGTAGGCGAGTGCCGCCTGGGCGGCGAGGGGTAGGGTGGGAGCGTCGGCGAGGTTCTTTGCAAGACGCGGGACCTCTGCCTTGATCTGCGCAAGGGCGGCGTGATTGACCTCACCCGGCCCGTCATAGCGGCCCTTGAGTGCCTTGATGCGTAAGGTGAGGTCAGTCGGCGCGCCGCGCAGCGGGTCGCGGGCGGAGAGTAATGCCGCTAGCGGTGCTGCCTGTGCGCCTGCCCGCTGCAGCATATGGGCAAGACGCGGATGCAGCGGCATTGCGGCGAGAGCGCGCCCATGCGGCGTGATCCGCCCGTCTGTATCCAGTGCACCCAAACCTGTCAGAAGCGCGCGCGCCTCGGCGAGGGCGCCCGCAGGCGGTGGCGTCAGAAGCGCCAGATCATCGCTGCCCCAGATCGCAAGTTCCAAAGCGAAGCCGGCCAGATCGGCGGCTTCGATCTCGGCCGGGGCGAAGGCGGGCAGCGCCCCATCCTCGCCCTTGGTCCATAGTTTGTAAGCATCGCCGGGTGCCACCCGCCCGGCACGGCCCGCACGTTGCGTTGCCTCGGCGCGGCTGACCCGCTCCGTCACCAGCCGCGACATGCCGGAGCCGGGGTCAAACCGCGCCCGCCGCGCGCGGCCTGCGTCGACGACCACACGGATGTCTTCGATGGTCAGCGACGTTTCGGCGATGGCAGTCGACAGGACCACTTTGCGGCCCGTCTTCTCCGGCGCGATGGCGGCACGCTGGTCTTTGAACGGCAAAGCGCCATAAAGCGGGCGGATCACGCAGCCACTAGGCAGGCGGCCATCCAGCGCTTGCGCCGTGCGTCGGATTTCGCCCTCACCGGGCAGAAAGACAAGCACGCCGCCTGACGTCTCGGCCACGGCTTTGACGATCAGATCGGCGGTCGCGGCCTCCAGCCGCACGCCTTTCGGTGTCGCCCGTTCCAGAAAATGCGTGGAGACCGGGAAGGATCGCCCTTCGGAGGTGATAACCGGCGCATTGTCCAGCATCTCGGCCACCGGCCCCGCATCGAGAGTCGCGGACATCACAATGATCTGCAGGTCTGGGCGCAGGATATTGCGGATTTCCCATGTCAGGGCGAGGCCGAGGTCTGCATTCAATGATCGTTCGTGAAATTCGTCAAAGATCACTGCGCCGATGCCGCTCAGATCAGGGTCTGATTGGATCATGCGGGTCAGGATACCCTCGGTCACAACCTCGATCCGGGTTCCCGGCTTGCTGTCTCCACGCATGCGATAGCCGATTGTTTGGCCGGGACGTTCGCCCAATCCTTCGGCCAGCCGCTCTGCCGCCGCGCGGGCGGCAAGGCGGCGGGGTTCCAGCATGATGATCTTCCCGTCTGTCAGCCCGGCTTCGAGCAAGGCGATCGGCACGCGTGTCGTCTTACCCGCACCGGGCGGGGCCTGCAGGACGGCCCGGCCCGCTTCGCGCAAAGCGGTGATGATATCAGGCAGAACCGGATCAATGGGCAAAGCAGTCATGAGATACGCTTTGCCACAGGAACCAGTCAGGTGCAGCTTATTTCAGAGGCGCCACACCCACGATCACATTGTGCTGCGGGTTCCAGATATGCACCTCGGTGTACTGCTGGATATCGAGGCCAGGCGGCGCCTTGAAAACCTGCAAGCCTGTGACCCGGGCGAGCGGGCCCAGATCAGCCTCGGGCATGAACATCCCGTCACGGCCCAGAAGCAAGCGCAGTTCAGACCGATTGCGGGTGTTAAAGTCGGTCTCGATCACGACAAGATTGCCGCCATCGCTGGACCGGACGACCGAAACGCCATGTTCTGTGATGTAATCAATGGTATGAGAAAACTGCGACTGCAGATGGTCCTCTGCACGGGCAGAGGTTGGTAGCAGAATGGTGAGACTCAACGCGGCAGCGATCAGAGCAGATATGATATTGTTTTTCATCGGGCGCCCCCTTTCGCGGCGCATAACGTAGAATGGCAACATTTTCTTAAAAAGACATAAGAATGTGAAGCTCTTAATCCAAGTGTCGCAGGTCACACTGTGCGTTGTCGCACAAAAAACCCGAAAGCCGCAGCTTTCGGGTTTCAATAACCTCGAAATGCGCCTTGATCTTAGGCTGCTGACGCTTTTGCGATCTCTTTCTTGATCTTGAGCGCCTCTGCTGACAGCTCGCTGTCTTTCGCTTTGGCCATAAACGCGTCCAGACCACCACGGTGATCAACTGTACGCAGAGCAGCGTTGGAGATTCGCAGTTTAAACGCACGACCCAGCACGTCAGATTGCAGGGTTACATCCTGCAGGTTGGGCAGAAAGCGGCGCTTGGTCTTGTTGTTGGCGTGGCTGACATTGTTGCCAGACATCGGGCCTTTTCCAGTCAGTTCGCAACGGCGCGACATGAGCGTTTTCCTTGTCTTTTAAGGACATCACCGCATACGCGGGACGCCTTGTCATACGGGGGTGTACCCCGCAAAAGCAGGGCTGTGCATAAGATCAGCGCCAGATAGGCGGATTCCTGATGCCCGTCAACCCGGTTTGAGGGGCGATTGCAGGACAATGCGCTGCGTCACTGTTTCGCCGCTTGGATAGGTCTGCAGACCTATTCTCGCGCCTTCAACCCGGCAAGCACGGTCTGCGCTGCGGCAGAGGGGCCGATATGGCCCGCGATCACGTCGGCCTCAGCCGTTTTCATCCGGGTCGCGGTTTGAGGGTCGTTGCGCAGCATGTCGAGCAAACCCTGATGCACTTCCTCGCCGAACCAATAGCGTGCCTGCCCCGCGCGGGTCTCGGCCCAGATGCCGACCTCTTTGCGCCAAGCGCTGAGCTCCTGCATCGCGTCCCAGGCCTCATCCAGCCCGTCCGTCTCCAATGCAGAGACTGTCAGCGCTTTGGGGAACCCTTCCGGGTCCTGTGGGCGTTTGCGTAGCAGCCGTAAGGCCCCGGCGTAATCGGCGCAGGTCCGGGTGGCTTGGGCCTTCAGCGCGCCATCCGCCTTGTTCACGAGGATCAGATCGGCCATTTCCATGATGCCGCGCTTGACGCCCTGCAATTCATCGCCGCCTGCAGGTGCCAGGAGCAGGACAAAGAGGTCCGCCATCTGCGCTACAACTGTCTCGGATTGACCGACACCCACGGTTTCGATCAGCACGATGTCAAATCCCCCTGCTTCGCATAAGCTGACCGCCTCGCGCGAGCGGCGGGCGACGCCGCCCAATTGGGTTTGGCTGGGGGAGGGGCGGATGAAGGCGTTGGGATCACGCGCCAATTGCTCCATCCGGGTTTTGTCGCCGAGGATTGACCCACCGGACCGGGCCGAGGAGGGATCAACAGCAAGCACCGCTACGCGCTTGCCCATTCCGGTCAGCATCAGCCCGAAGCTTTCGATAAAGGTCGATTTGCCCACACCGGGAGTGCCGGAAAGGCCGATCCGCAAGGCCTGCCGGTCGGAGCCTAACGTGTCCAGAAGTGCGAGGGCCTGTTCCCGATGATCTTCGCGCGCGCTTTCCACCAGCGTAATCGCCCGTGCCAGGGCCCGTCTGTCACCCCGGCGCAGTTTCTCGGCCAAGGCCGCGATATCCGTTTGCGCATCCATCGCCACGTTCATACGGGCGCGGACGAGCAAAGGTCCAGCCCCACTACCCCATGATCTCATCCACCCACACCGGCACCATTTCGGTTGCAGGGCCGAAGCGGCGGGCGGTGAAAGCGTTTGCGCGGGCGGAAGGGGCGAGGTTGATCTCAAGCGTGTCCGCTTTGGCCAGTTCGACAAGGCCTGCGGCGGGATAGACCTCGGCACTGGTGCCAATGGCGACGAAGAGATCGGCCGCCATGACCGCCGCCTCAATAGCATCCATCTGGTAGGGGAATTCGCCAAACCAGACGACGTCCGGGCGGGTCGCCTGTGCACCACAGGACGGACAGGCATCCGCTGGATTCATCGCCGTCGGCGCATCCCAGCGGTGGTCGCAGGCCGCACAAAGCGCGCGTCTGAGTTGGCCATGCATATGGATGACTTGGCTCGCCCCCGCCCTTTCGTGCAGATCATCGACATTCTGGGTGATCAGGGTCACCTCATGGGCACTGTTTTGCAGCCGCGCGATGGCCTCATGAGCAGCATTGGGCCGCGCGGCGATGCAATCGGCCCGCCGCTGGTTGTAGAATTCATGCACAAGTGCAGGGTTGTGGGCAAAGCCTTGGGGCGTCGCCACATCCTCCAGATCATATCTGTTCCAGAGCCCGTCTTTATCGCGAAACGTACCGAGCCCGCTTTCGGCGGAAATACCCGCTCCGGTTAAGATCGCAATGCGCATTTCGCCTCACTTCCGCCATGTTCCACACTCATGCCCGGCATCATTAACAGACGTTAAGCGATGGTGGGACGTTTTGATGTTGCAAGACGATAATGTTGTTTTCAGTTTTTATGGGCCGATGGGTGTGCGGGTCGATGTGGGCCAGTCGATCATCTTTCTGCTGGGCCTTCTTGTATTTTTGTCAGGCGGGGAGGTGGTCGATAGCCTGATTTTTGCGACGGTACTGCTGGCGTCGATCTTTCTGCATGAGTTGGGCCATGCATGGGGGTGCAAGGTGCAAGGCATCCCGGTGCGGCGCATCATGCTGCATGGCGGCGGCGGGTTTTGCGAACGCACCCGCTCGGCCACGCCTTACGAGGAAGAGTTGATCGTGGCGATGGGGCCGATTGTGAACCTCGCGATCTGGGCTGTCGCCTCGCTTGTCCAATGGTGGATGTGGCAGGATTTTGATGCCGGGCCGCCCTCGGATTTCATGATCGAGGTCAGCTACATCCTGTGGACGGTGATCTGGCTGAACATGGCGCTTGTGATCTTTAACATGATCCCGGTGCAGCCGCTGGATGGTGGCAAGCTGTTTCACCTGTTGCTGTTGCGGTTTTTGCCGCAGATGAGTGCACAGCGGCTGGCAGGTGGCGTCGGTCTTCTCCTGTCCATCGCGTGGATCCCGGCAGCAATCTATGCCTATCTGACATTCGGCTGGATCCTGTTCTTCATCCCCTCGATCCCCGCCCACTACCGGATGCTGCGTGGGCAACTAGCTTAGTGACGCGGCGGGCCGGACTTTGTTAGGCTCCCCCTGAAAGAGGGAGGGGTGCATGACCAAAACACCATTGCATTTGTGGATCGTGGGGGTCCTGTCGCTTTTATGGAATGCAGGCGGGGCGATGGATTATGTGATGACGCGGACGGGCGCCGCGGACTATCTGGCCGCCCAACCGCCAGAGCGGCTGGCGATGCTGACGGACGCGCCGTTCTGGTTTGACATCACCTGGGCCGTGGGCGTCTGGTTTTCTATAATTGGATCACTCTTGCTGCTGTTGCGGTCGCGTATGGCGGGGTCGGCATTTGCGTTGTCACTTGCGGGGCTGATCGGGTCATCGATCTACAATTATGGGATCGCAGATGGGGGCAGTATGGTGGCCGCTGCCGGACCAACGGCGATAGCGTTTACCATCGCCATTCCTGTCATCCTGATCGGCCTTTGGCTTTATGCGCGCGCGATGACAAAGGCTGGGGTCTTGCGGTGACGCGGATTGTTTTTGTCTGTCTCGGCAATATCTGCCGGTCGCCCGCCGCTGAGGGTGTTATGCGCGCGCTTGCGCCTGATCTGCAGCTGGACAGCGCGGGCACCGGAGGATGGCATGTGGGTGATCCGCCTTATGGCCCAATGCAAGAAGCTGCACGTGCCCGTGGAATTGACCTGAGCGACTTGCGGGCGCGACAATTCATGGGCGCTGATTTCGACCGTTTTGATCTGATCATCGCGATGGACGCACAGAACAAGGCGGATATCGAACGCTTGCGCCCGGCGGGGAATGCGACGCCCGTGCGCCTGATGGCGGACACGGACGTGCCTGACCCCTATTACACGCGCGATTTTGAGGGTGCGCTGGATCTGATCGAGGCTGCGGCTAGGCGTTTACTGGTTGACATATCTCCGTCGCAAGATCGCTGAAGCTGCGGTAGCGATCCCAGAACCGTTCGTCGGCGGGACGATCGGATTGGCGGGTATCCTGGGCCAGCTGTGGCTCCTCAAAGAACGTGGCAGCCCGCGCCTGTTCACGACTTGAGAGTGTCTGGTTCGCCACTTGCTGCACGCAAGAGCATAGCGCGGGCGACGCCGCGCGCCTGTCGGCGGCAAGGCATGCCTCCGATATATCGCCCGTCACCGGGCCAGAGCGCCCGCCACAGGCCGCCATCGACGCCACCGCGCCCACCATCAACAAAAACCGCATCGCCTCATCCTCTACCGGCCCCTGTCTTACCCGCAGGTGATCCGTTCAGGTTGTGCCCCTCATGGCAGAGTATGTAGGGCGCTGGGGCGGGATGCAATTAGGATTGTGGTGTGGAACCTTCCCCGCGGGGAAAACGTGCGGTAGGGTGGGGGCTTGTTAAAAGGTGGGCTCATGCAGGGTGGGTGCTTGCACCCACAATTTGGCTACAGGAACGACATCCACTCCCAAGCCGCCTTGATCACCGCGATGATCTTGTCGCCGTGCCCTGTTGCAAATGCAATCGCAGCAGTACCCGCCGCCGCGCCACTGGTCTTCAATGAAGCATCAAGAAACACATTGGCCTTTTCCCACGTCCATGCACCGCAACCAACCGCGATTGTGGTGAGCTTGTTGATCGCTCCTTTGATAATACTCATATTGGGTTGTTTTGACTGAGCCTGCTGCTGTAATTCTGTCAGCGGTTCCCAAACAATAAGCAGTTCAGGCGATACTTCGCTAAATGTCTCAATCGCTTCAGGTGGGTTGTTGCCACCGATTCCGTGCCGATCCCCATTTTCGGCAATCAATGCTTTCTGGAGTTCTTGTATGTGATTTTCCAGACCAACACGGGTCTCTATTTCGGCAATTCTCTCGGCGATCCGTTCTGGACCTTCGCTCCAATCCTCATCGGACAACTGAGCAACTTCTTGTTGGACATCCCAGTCAACCGGCACGCCCTTCAGAAAGCCAACATACCAGCCCTCCCAGAATCCCCATACATCCGGTTCGCTTTGCCAGTATAGCTTTAGCCGTCGTAAATTTTCCTCTTCTGTATCTGATGGTTCCTGTCTCGGCCAAAGAAATGTGTCAAAGACCGCTGCCGGATCTTTTTCGTCTTCGATTTTCTTGGCATCGTAACGGTCGAATTTACTGACAGCGCTAGGCGTCGCATAAGCGGACGCCGCACTGTTGGCGCCGTCAACAGTGTCGAGCTCAAATACAGAACCTACAGCTTTTTCGGACGAATATACGGAGTATTGGAAATGGTTCAGTTCATCATTTAGTAACTTATAAACCGCCCCGGTCGCCGACCTAGCAAAACTCTTCAAATCAAGCGATGGCCTCTTTGCAGCAACTGCTGCAACGATTATTGCGCGCGCCACCGTCAGAAAAGCATTTCTGCTTATGTTCGCAGGCGAGGCAGCAAGCCTCGGTACTGTTCGCAACGCAGAACGCGTTGCGAAACACGTATGGGCAGATCGGTCGTGCCGCATCAGCCACTGCTTTCGGTCTTCCTCGGTCAGGAACTCAAAGTGCGCCACCGTGCAATTCACCCGCGTCTTAACGCCTTAGTTCCGCCACCCTACACCACCAATCCTCTTGCAAAAGCCCCTACATCGCGCCATTGACAAGCACCATTCTCGCATAGGCCAGTGACCCCGCATGACAGACCTTTCGCATATCCGCAATTTCTCCATCGTCGCCCATATCGACCATGGGAAATCGACGCTCGCTGACCGCCTCATTCAGTCCACCAACACCGTGTCGGACCGCGAGATGAAGGAGCAGCTGCTCGATGCGATGGATATTGAGCGGGAGCGGGGGATTACGATCAAGGCCAATACCGTCCGCATCGACTACAAGGCGGATGATGGGCAGCAGTATGTGCTCAACCTGATCGACACGCCGGGCCATGTGGATTTCGCCTATGAGGTGTCGCGGTCCATGCGCGCGGTTGAGGGGTCATTGCTGGTCGTCGACAGCACCCAAGGGGTCGAGGCGCAGACGCTGGCCAATGTCTATCAAGCCATTGACGCGGATCATGAAATCGTCCCCGTGCTCAACAAGATCGACCTGCCCGCGTCTGAATGCGACCGGGTGGCTGAACAGATCGAGGATGTGATCGGCATCGACGCGACCGACGCTATTCAGGTCAGCGCCAAGACCGGGGTGGGCATCCACGAAACGCTCGAAGCCATCGTCCAGAAACTACCCGCGCCGGAAGGCAACCGCGACGCGCCACTGAAGGCGATGCTGGTCGATAGCTGGTATGACAGCTACCTCGGCGTCATCGTCCTTGTCCGCATCATCGACGGGCAGATGAAGAAGAACGACCGGGTCAAGTTCATGTCGAACGGCACCGTGCACCAGATCGATAAGATCGGGGTGTTCCGGCCCAAGATGCAGGATGTCGACGCGCTGGGACCGGGGGAGATCGGGTTCATCACCGCTTCGATAAAGCAGGTGCGCGACACGCGGGTGGGCGATACGATCACGTCCGAAAAGAAGGGGACGGAGGAACCGCTGCCCGGCTTCAAACCGTCGCAGCCAGTGGTGTTCTGTGGGCTCTTCCCCGTGGACAGCTCCGAATTCGAAGACCTGCGCGATGCCATCGAAAAGCTGGCGCTGAATGACGCCTCTTTCAGCCACGAAATGGAAACATCCGCCGCCCTTGGCTTCGGCTTTCGCTGCGGGTTCCTTGGCCTTCTCCACCTCGAAGTCATCCGCGACCGGATCGAACGGGAATACAATATCGACCTGATCACCACCGCGCCCTCGGTCGTCTACCACGTCTATATGCGCGACGGCGAGATGATCGAGCTGCATAACCCCGCCGACATGCCCGACCTGACCCATGTGGACCATCTGGAGGAGCCGCGGATCAAGGCGACGATCCTAGTGCCCGATGAGTATCTGGGCGACGTGCTGAAACTCTGCCAGGACCGGCGCGGCGTGCAGCAGGACCTGACCTATGCGGGCTCTCGCGCCATGGTCGTCTATGACCTGCCGCTCAATGAGGTGGTGTTCGATTTCTACGACCGTCTGAAATCGGTGACCAAGGGCTATGCAAGTTTTGACTACCAGATGACCGGTTACCAGCAGGATAATCTGGTGAAAATGTCCGTGCTGGTGAATGAGGACCCCGTTGACGCTCTGTCAATGATGGTCCACCGCGACCGGGCGGAGATGCGGGGGCGGGCGATGGTCGAAAAGCTCAAGGACCTGATCCCGCGCCACATGTTCAAAATCCCGATCCAGGCGGCCATCGGCGGCAAGGTGATCGCGCGCGAGACGCTGTCAGCGCTGCGCAAGGACGTGACGGCCAAATGCTACGGTGGGGACGCCACGCGGAAACGTAAGCTGCTGGACAAGCAGAAGGCCGGGAAAAAGAAGATGCGGCAGTTCGGGAAGGTGGATATCCCGCAGGAGGCGTTTATTTCAGCACTCAAAATGGATTCCTAATCCATTTTGAGTGACAGTAGGCGGAAGCGTTTGGCGAAGCCAAATGCGTGCCCATCCGGTTGCACGTTAAGTGCTGATCGACAACTTAGCTCACCATCTTCGGAGAGTTCGCGCGCAATCGACTGGCATAGTCTAAAGCCGTTGGATAAGCTTGACAACCGTAAGTATAAGTGGCGACCATACTCCCAAAAATCTCACGTTTCCTGTGAACAAAGTTTTTTGATAAGGGACAACTAAGATCATGTGCCCAAATCAAAAATTGATTGTGTCAAGTAAGCGTCTGTAAGGTGTGATAAAATGAAAAACCCAATTCAACTCAAGTCAAGTATGCATAATGATGATGAGATAGCATTGAGCTTTAACCGAGAGGGGTTCAGCGAGTTTCTAGGGAAGTTGTTACAAACACCCCGCGAAGAGCAAAAGACAATCCATCTTGGTTTTGACGCAACTCCTAGTGACCTAAGAATTTTGTTTGAAAAGCTAGATCAACATGTTGGAACACAAAATGATGTTTTGAATGAAGAAGTATCCGCACAAATTAGCTTTGAAGATACTAGTGACTTAAGTATAGGATCAATTGAAGAGTTTGCAGACGTCGATTATGGAAGTCGTCCGACGCCAATAAATTTTAGCGTTACCAAAACATACTTGATAGGTTTTCGGCGTAGTTCAGAAGAAAAGACTTACGAACGGCAGGTTGTTCAAGTAATTGCGTCAAGAGGCAACCCTGGAAAATTTGAAATACGTGTTCGTTCCACGGAAATAACATGGCCACCAGCAATCATGTCCCTTTTGGAAAAAGAGATTAGAGGGCTTTCGTCGAGAACCTCGCCTGAGCCACAAATGAGAAAAAACCCTTTTTTTGGGCAGCTGATCTGTTTAGAAGAAGTCGAAATCTTGGAGGGAAAAGAAACGTTTATGAAATGCAGATAAAAGTCTTATTCCTTTTTATGTTTACTATATTAATCTTCATTGTTCCAACCATTCTTGTCGAAGAAGCAACAAAAAGTGATGTGTATATTTTTGATCCTTCTACTCGAACTGTTTCGTTGACTGATTTCTCAGATAAGGTGGAAGAGTTAGGCTGGGAGCGAGCCGCGGAACTTGCCACGCTTTCTAAAGTAATGATTTTAAGTGAATATGGCGAGTATGCAAAGGGTCAAGGGCCTATCAATAGATATATTGATCATTTCTTGAAATTGTTCACTACTAGTTCGATGTTTGTTGGAATCTTATTTGGAACCTATCTTGTCGGCACTGCAAGACATGGAGCTAAGCTGGATCGTGCGCAATTAGGACGACTTTTCTTGAGTAAAGTTGAAATTGGAGCAAGGCCTCCCATTCCTATCTGGACTGGTTGGGTTGCAGGGATTTTGGCTGCGATATTAGCGAACTTCTTAACAAATAGTTTGACAAATTTGATTTGATTTAAACCCACGTTAGCTTTGTATTTACCAGCAGTCTGCCATTCGCCGATGGCTTCGCCCGTTCTGGTCTGAAACGATCCCGCGGATCCTTTCTTGTGCCAAAGGCACGACCAACCTCCCCGTCGGTTCGGGCGCGGCACTGATCACACATGCGCCGGAAACCGCACCCTCCCACGTTCAACCTCCATCACCCCGCGATGGAGCATCCGATGCGCTTTTTGCCTCACGCTTTTCTCTTTCTGATGGGCGGTCTTTGTCTGGCGACTTTTCTGACCTCACCCGTGGTCTGACCCGCTGGACATCTCCCACATCGCAGCCTTACCTTGCGCGCCGAGGGAGGGCGGGATGGCCTATGATTATGTGATTGTGGGCGGGGGCTCGGCGGGCTCTGTCCTGGCGGCGCGTTTGTCGGAGGACCCTAACACATCCGTTTGCCTGTTGGAGGCCGGGGGACCGGCGAAGGGGCTCCTTTACCGCTTGCCGACCGGGGCGCTTGTGATGTTGCCGGGGCGGCCGAAGATCAGCAATTGGGCCTATCAGACTGTGCCGCAGCCGGGGTTGAACGGGCGGCGGGGGTATCAACCGCGCGGCAAGATGCTGGGCGGGTCGAGCGGGCTGAACGCGATGCTGTATGTGCGCGGGCACCGGTCGGATTACGATGGCTGGGCCGATCTGGGCTGCGATGGCTGGGGCTGGGATGATGTGCTGCCCTATTTCCGCAAGTCCGAGAATAATGCGCGCGGGGCGGATGACTTTCATGGAGGCAACGGCCCGCTGCATGTGACCGACCAGCAGGCGATGCGGCCCATCACGCGCGCCTTCGTCGAGGCGGGCACGAACCTACAGCATCGCGAGGTGGCGGATTTCAACCGGGGTGATAATGAGGGGATCGGGACCTATCAGGTCACGCAGTTTCATGGGCGACGCGCGGGCGAGCGGTGCTCGGCGGCAGCGGCCTATCTGCACCCTGTGATGGATCGGCCCAATCTGACGGTGGTCACGCGGGCGCAGGCGACGCGGGTGCTGTTTCAGGGCAAGCGCGCGACGGGCGTGATGTATCGGCAGGGCAAGGCCGAGAAACAGGTGCTGGCGGGCAAAGAGGTGCTGCTTTGCGGTGGGGCCTTCAACTCACCTCAGCTCCTGCAATTGTCCGGTGTAGGACGGCCTGAGGATATCACGCCCCACGGGATCAGCATGGTGCATGAATTGCCCGGCGTGGGGCAGAACCTGCAGGATCATCTGGACTTCATCCTCGCCTATAAATCCAAGGATCGGGACAATTTCGGGATCAGCGCGCGGGGCACCTGGAACCTGATCCGGCATGCTTTGCGGTGGCGCAAAGACGGGAAGAGCATGCTCGCCTCACCCTTTGCCGAGGGGGCGGCGTTTCTGAAGACGGATCCGGCACTCGATCGGCCCGATATCCAGCTGCATTTCGTGATTGCGATTGTCGATGACCATGCGCGCAAGCTGCATCTGGGGCATGGGTTCAGTTGCCATGTCTGCGCGTTGCGCCCCCATAGTCGGGGCACGGTGGGTCTGCAAAGCGGCGATCCGCTGGCCGCGCCCGCGATTGACCCGCAATTCCTGTCGGACCCACGCGATCTGGCGACGACGGTCAAAGGGGCGAAGATGATGCGGGAGATTCTGCGGGCCCCGCCATTGGCGTCCTTCCGGCATAATGAACTACACGGCACGCGGGACGGAATGAGCGACGCCGAATGGGAACGCCATATCTGCGCGCGCGCCGATACGATCTATCACCCCGTCGGCACCTGCAAGATGGGGGTGGACGACATGGCCGTGGTCGATCCAGCACTGAAAGTACGCGGCATGCAGGGGATGCGCGTGATCGATGCGTCGGTGATGCCGACGCTGATCGGCGGGAACACCAATGCGCCCACGATCATGATTGCCGAGAAGGCGGCGGATCTGATCCGTGGCAAAATGGGCGCAAGCACCCCGCCTACTTGAGGTTGGTTAATTCCGCATGCGCCTCTGGGTCCGCTTTTTCGAGCCGGGCGAGGGCGGCGATGGCTTCCTCGCGCAAGAGGTCCTTGGCGTCCGTTTTGACCTCCTCGATGTCATCAATCAGTTTCTGGATGTCGGGCAATTTGGTGTTGTCCTTGGCGGCAAGTACCATCAGCGCCTCGAGGATTTTGCCGAGTTGTTTGCCATAGCTGGCAACTTGCGTCTGGACGCGGTTTTCGATCCCCATGCTGCCCTTGATGTCGGGCGAAAAAACGCGGGGCGTGATTTCTTGGGTCACGTCACCCGAAAACGGGGCGTGGAAGGTGGGTGACCATATGTCAAATGGGCTGAGCATCGCAATCTCCTTGAGGTTAATACCTCAAGTCTCGCTGCGTTGCAGCATGCCTGTCAAGTCTGTCTGATCTAGAGCGCGTCGCTGATCGCGTCGCCTGCGTTGCTGATGTCCTGCCCCAAGCCCCGTGCAGTTTCGCAGGCTGGCAACGCCAGAAAGGCAGCCAAAGCAATGAGTCTGATCATGATCTTCCCTCGTTCATTTTGATCAGGTTAGAGCGCCCGGAGTGTGTGGGCAACATTCTTTTCATCCGAGAAATGCGGCCACGGCAGCTTCGAACTCACGCGGTTTTTCGGCGTGGAGCCAGTGGCCTGCGCCCGGGATCTTTGCGAACTTCGCATTTGCAAACAGACCCTTGATCGTGGCCCGCGCATCGGGCTGGACGTAGTCAGATGCCGCGCCTGACAGAAACAGCGTCGGACCATTGAATTGACCCGAGACTTCGGGGAACCCGATGATCTTGTCCATCTCAGACTCGAGCACATCCAGGTTCAATCGCCATCTTCTTTCCTTCATATCAAGGCTTTGGAGCAGGAAGTCTGGAACCCCCGGATCAAGGTCCCCCAATTGCTGCTTTGCATCAGCGCGGCTTTGGATGGTGGCGAGGTCAACGCGCCGCATGGCTTCAATCGGCCCTATCTGCGAATGGCTGTAGGCCACGGGGGCAATGTCGGCGACGATCAAACGGTTCACCTTTTCCGGTGCTTGAAGCGCCAGCAGCATTGCAGCTTTGCCGCCCATGGAGTGCCCGAGCACGTCACAGGGCATCTCAATCACCTCTGCAAGGTCCTGGGCCAGATCGGCATAGGAATGCGTATCGTACCAGGGGCTGCCGGCATGATTGCGCATGTCCACCGCAACGACAGGTCTTGCTTCGGATAGGCGTTTGGCGATGACACCCCAATTGCGCGCCGACCCGAACAGGCCATGGGCAATCAGCAATGGTGTCTGGCCGGGGCCGTCATAGGTGACCGTGTTCAACATGCATCGCTTCTAACCCTTCCGCCTTTCGAAGTTCCAGAGGGATTGCGCCCTCAGCCGCAAGCCCCTAGCGGGCAGGGATGGGGAAGTCTGTTGAATACCAGGTTGACGCCTTGCGCACGCTTTTCGCGGAAAAGCTGCGGGTGCAGGGGCGCGACCTTGAGGCGCAGGTTCGCAAGGCAGGGCGGCGTTTGCCACGCCATGTCCGGCGCGACGCACGCTTTTTTCTTGAGAGTTACGGTTTGATGGCCAATCCAAAGCTGGCGCGCATGGTTGACGGAAAGAAAATGGATCGCGCCTACAGCAACATCGTGGCCTATCTGGACGGATTGGATCCCAGGCAAGAGCGGATCACGGCGATGATCAACCTCGCTGCTTCGATTGCTTTTGTGTTTCTGGTCACCGGCGTGCTGGTGCTGGTGGTTCTGGTGTTGCGCGGCTTCGTTTAACGTTTGCGATGCACTGTAAAAAGTCGCGGTGCGGTCCCTTGCTGAAGGATGGTCTCCACCTCATCGAACCCGGCCTCTTCTATCGCTGACAAGAGCTCTGATTGGGATAGGCGCAAAACGTAAGGGGCTTTGCCGAAGACCTGCATGACTGGGATCATCACGCCGAGATACCACGGCCCCTCTTTCAAAAGGGCTGTTTTGGTGATCAGCAAACCATCTTTCGGAAGGGCGGATGCGATGTTGCGAAGGACTTGCGGCAGGTCCGGCAGCAGATGCAAGAGGTTCAGTGCCAGCACAGCATCAACCGGGCCGGGCGGCAATTCGGCGGCGGCTGCCACTTCAAACTTTAGTTTCTCCGGACCGTCCGGTTGCAGCTTGCGGCGCGCGATGTCGATCATTCCCGATGATACATCCGTGCCAAGATAGCTTTGCACCCCGGGCGCAAGAGCCAGCGCGGTTGATCCTGTCCCGCAGCCCAGTTCGACAACGTGATGGTCAGGCTGCAGATAATGACGCATGCGCCCCAAAGTAGTCTCATAGGCGGCTTGGTCGCTGATCGGGTCCTTGGCATATTTGGGCGCCATGCGATCCCAGAAGGCTGCATTTTGCATGTTCAATTCCTTTTCGGATTTACTCTATGTTATTCGTGCATGCTCAATTGCGGAATTGCCAAGATTTGCCTCTTGGTTATACAGAAATGCATGAACTGGCAGGCTCTGAACTTTGACTGGAACCAAGCACGGGCTTTTCTGGTGACCGCCGAGACGGGGTCGTTCTCGGCTGCGGCGCGTGCGCTGAAGATGACCCAACCCACTTTGGGGCGACAAGTCGCTGGGCTCGAAGAGGCGCTTGATATCGTTCTGTTTGAGCGGATTGGTCGCAAGCTGGAACTGACGCCAGCCGGGCGCGATATGCTGGTGCATCTTCGGGCGATGGGTGAGAGCGCGATTGGGGCGACCCTGACCGCCTCTGGCCGGTCAGAGACTGTGACGGGCGAGGTCTGTATCTCGGTCACCGACATCTTTGCGGTCTACATTATGCCGCATATCGTGGCGGATTTGCGCAGGATTGCCCCGCAGATGCAGATCAAAGTGCTGGCCTCAAACGCGCTGTCGGACTTGCAGCGGCGCGAGGCGGATATCGCGGTGCGGCATGTCGCCCCGACCCAGCCGGACCTGATCGCCCGCAAGGTGCGTCGCAGTTTCGGGCATCTGTATGCCAGCCGCGATTATCTGCGTCGTATCGGTCCAATTCGCAGTGTCGAGGACGTCGCCCGGGCGGACATTATTGGCATCGACGATGCAGAGGAATTGATCACGTTCCTGAAGAATTGGGGGCTACCCGTTTCGGCAAAAAACCTCGCCATTCTGGGCGGTAGCGGTGTGGCCAGTTGGGAGTTTGCGCGTCAGGGTCTTGGCCTCATGCCGATGACCGAGGATTTGGCTTCTGCCTTCCCGGATATGGAGATGATCCTGCCTGATCTTGAACCCGTTGAGGTGCCGTACTGGCTGACTGTGCACCGTGAACTGCATAGCTCAAAGCGCATTCGGCTGGTCTATGACCATCTTGCGCAGGTATTGGGGCAGCGGACCCTGCCGGGTCCACCGCAAACACAAAAAACTATGGGTGATCAGAGGTTTGGGTAGATCGGGAAGCGATCGCAGAGCGCCTCGACCTCGGCTTTGACCTTTGCCTCGACGGCACCGTTGCCGTCTTCACCGTTGGCGGCCAGCCCCTCGGTCACTTCGACGATCCAATCGGCGATCTGGCGGAACTCAGGCTCTCCGAAGCCGCGTGTCGTCCCCGCAGGAGAGCCGAGGCGGATGCCCGATGTGACCATGGGTTTTTCCGGATCAAAGGGAATGCCGTTCTTGTTGCAGGTGATATGGGCGCACCCGAGTGCCTTTTCAGTGGCATTCCCTTTCACGCCCTTGGGCCGCAGATCAACGAGCATCACATGGCTGTCTGTGCCGCCTGTTACGATGTCCAGCCCGCCTTTCATCAACTGATCGGCCAGCGCCTGCGCGTTCTTGATGACCTGTTCCTGGTAGGTCTTGAATTCGGGGCGCAGCGCCTCACCAAAGGCAACGGCCTTGCCTGCGATCACATGCATCAGCGGACCGCCCTGGATGCCGGGGAAGATGGCGGAGTTGAATTTCTTCGCCATCGCCTCGTCATTGGTCAGGATCATGCCGCCGCGCGGACCGCGGAGGGTTTTGTGAGTGGTCGTCGTGGCCACATGGGCATGGGGGAAAGGTGAGGGGTAGAGGCCTGCCGCCACAAGTCCGGCGAAATGGGCCATATCGACGAGGAGGTATGCGCCCACGGTATCGGCAATCTCGCGCATCTTTGCGAAATCGATAATGCGCGGGATGGCGGAGCCACCGGCGATGATCATCTTGGGCTGATGCTCTGCCGTCAGCCGGGCGACTTCGTCATAATCCAAAAGGCTGTCCTGACGGCGCACACCATATTGGATCGCGTTGAACCATTTGCCCGACTGGTTGGGCTTGGCGCCGTGGGTGAGGTGCCCACCGGCATCGAGCGACATCCCAAGGATCGTGTCGCCCGGCTGGAGAAGCGCCTGAAACACGCCCTGGTTCGCCTGAGAGCCAGAGTTCGGCTGCACATTGGCGAAACCACAATCGAAAAGCTGCTTGGCCCTGTCGATGGCGAGGTTTTCCGCCACATCCACGTGCTCGCAGCCACCGTAATAGCGACGGCCCGGATAGCCTTCGGCATATTTGTTGGTCATCACACCGCCCTGCGCCTCCATCACGGCGGCTGAGACGATGTTCTCCGACGCGATCAGCTCAATCTCTTTGCGTTGGCGTTTGAGCTCGGCCTGCATAGCCGCATGCAATTCCGGATCACGCGTATCGAGTGTTTCAGTGAAAAAACCGTTGTCGCGGACGGTGATATTCATGATGCATCCCCCTTCAGGTGCCGGACTTTTCAAAAATTGCGCCCTGATACCCCAGGATCGCTGCGTTCTAAAGCATCAAAACGACCAAGATGTTTATGAGCACGTCATGCAGGTTTCATATGCGCGTCTTGCGTTTCGGGTGCGATCACCGCACAACGTATCGGAACTGAAAGGTTTTTGCCCAATGTCGCGCCCCAAGATCGCTTTTGTCGCGAGCCCCGTACCGATTGCACAAACCGCACAAAGCGAACTGGCCGCGGCCTATGGCGATGTGGAGGCGCATGAAGCGGATGTGATCGTGGCCCTTGGTGGCGACGGGTTCATGTTGCAGACGCTGCATGCGACCGAAGGGCTGGATGTGCCGGTTTACGGGATGAACCGGGGGACGGTTGGGTTTCTGATGAATGAATTTGCCGCAGACGGCCTGCGAGACCGTTTGCAGGAGGCTGAGGAAGAGGTGATCAACCCGCTCGCCATGACCGCGCTGACCGCGGATGGTGAGATGCATGAAGCGCTCGCAATCAACGAGGTGAGCCTGCTACGCGCCGGGCCGCAAGCGGCGAAGTTGCGGATTACGGTGGATGGTAAGCTGCGGATGAGCGAGCTTGTCTGTGACGGCGCGCTTGTGTCGACGCCAGCTGGGTCCACCGCCTACAACTACTCCGCCCACGGGCCGATCCTGCCCATCGGGTCGGACGTGTTGGCATTGACGGCAGTCTCGGCCTTCCGCCCCCGCCGCTGGCGTGGGGCGCTGCTGCCGAAAAGGGCTGTGGTGCGGCTGGACGTGATCGACCCGAACAAACGGCCTGTCATGGCAGAGGCCGATGGCAAATCAGTGCGAGACGTGGTGAGCGTGGAGATTCGGTCAGAGCCTTCGGTAAGACACCGGATCCTGTTCGATCCGGGGCATGGTTTGGAAGAACGGCTAATCCGGGAGCAGTTTGCGTAGCGGCTTGCAGTACAATTCAACAGCTACAATTAAATTATCAATACTCGTTACCGTGAACAATCAGCCAATCCCCCATAATCAACTTGATCCTATTTGGGAGGGTGTCTTCTCGGAAGATGACAGAGTTCTTTGGTGCGGTCGCCCTAAGCACGGCCGTAATTTCTGGGAATTCGAAGGGCAGGAGCTCGTTTTACATCGGAGCATGCTGGTCGGTTGCGTTATCATTTGGATCGTTGGTCTGCTTGACGACCACAATTCTTTCGATGGCGCGATTTTTTCTTACATGTTCCTGATGCTGTTGACGATTGGAGGTTTCTTGTTCTTCTGGTTTCTGGCTTCTTCACGCGCATATGTGATGAGCAATCTCTTTTATGCTGTGACTGAGGATTGTGCCTATATCATAAGACGAGACGGAAACTTCAGAATGGCATCAAGGCGCTATGTATTATCCTTCCCCTTTCAAAGGGCGTATGCCTATTTGATATATCCGGGGCGTAAGTACGATTCAGTGCAGGTCGGATCTCTATTAACCGATGATAAGGTTCAACCCTTTGGATTTGGTCTGAGGCATCCAGGCTGGCCCGTTGGGCGTGCGGTTGGTGTTGTCCCGGCATTATTTGAGAGTATTGAGTGCGCAGATGAAATGCAGAGTTGGCTTCAAAAGCTGACAGATGAACTGCACAATTAGCACTTTGCATACCCAAACGGCATCAGCGCTTCTCTGATCTCATCCAAAATCGCCGGATCATCGATTGTCGCGGGCATCTTGAAATCCGCGCCATCGGCGATTTTCACCATCGTCCCGCGCAGGATTTTGCCGGAGCGCGTCTTTGGCAGACGGTCAACCACGGTGACCAGCTTGAACGCGGCGACGGGGCCGATCTGATCGCGGACGCGGGCGATGACCTCTTGTTTGATCTCGTCATGGGGGCGGTCGCAGCCTGCATTCAGGCAAATGAGGCCCAAGGGCAATTGACCCTTCAACTCATCTGTCACGCCAATCACCGCGCATTCACCGACATCCGGGTGGGCGGCCAAAACTTCTTCCATCGCACCTGTCGAGAGCCTATGCCCGGCCACATTGATCACGTCATCGGTGCGCGCCATGATGTAGAGATAGCCGTCCTCATCAATCATCCCTGCATCCCCAGTCTCGTAGTAACCTGGGAAGGTGTTGAGATAGGATTTGATAAAGCGCTCCTCGGCATTCCAAAGCGTGGGCAGGGTGCCAGGGGGCAGGGGGAGTTTTACGGCAATCGCGCCCAACTCACCGGCGGGCATGGGGTGCCCTGCCTCATCGAGGATCTGCACATCGTAGCCGGGCATTGCCACAGTGGGTGAGCCGATCTTGACCGGCAGCGCCTCGATCCCCGCAGGGTTGCCCGCGATGGTGTAGCCCGTTTCGGTCTGCCACCAATGGTCGTAGACCGGCACGCCCATCACGCGTTGGGCCCATTCGATCGTGTCCGGGTCCGCGCGTTCGCCCGCGAGATAGAGCGCGCGTAGGCCGGAGATGTCGTAATCCTTGATCATCTCGCCTTTCGGGTCCTCACGCTTGATCGCGCGAAAGGCTGTCGGGGCGGTGAAGAAGGATTTGACGTCATGCTCTTCGATGACGCGCCAAAACGTGCCCGCGTCTGGGGTGCCGACGGGCTTGCCCTCAAACACCACTGTGGTGTTGCCGTGGATCAGGGGGGCGTAGCAGATATAGGAATGGCCGACGACCCAGCCGACATCAGAGGCGGCCCAGAAGACCTCACCCGGATCGACGTTGTAGATCGCCTTCATTGTCCAGTTGAGGGCCACGAGATGCCCTGCCGTGGGGCGAACTACGCCTTTCGGCGCGCCGGTCGTCCCGGATGTGTAGAGGATATAGGCCGGATGATCGCCCTTGACCGGCACGCATTCCGCAGGCGCGACGTCGGCCTGAAAACCGTGCCAATCATAGTCACGACCGGGAGTGAGTGCTGCGACCTCTTGTTCGCGCTGGAAGATCACGCAGAAATCGGGCTTGTGGCTGGCCAGATCAATGGCCTCATCCAGGAGCGGTTTGTAATGCACGACGCGCCCTGGCTCGATCCCGCATGACCCCGCGATGATCGCCTTGGGGGTAGCGTCGTCGATCCGGACCGCCAGTTCGTTGGCCGCAAAGCCGCCAAAGACCACTGAATGTATCGCGCCCAGTCGGGCGCAAGCGAGCATCGCCTCCAACGCCTCGGGGATCATGGGCATATAGATGATGACCCTGTCGCCCTTTTCGATGCCTTTTGCGCGCAAGGCACCAGCAAGTGACGCAACGCGGGTCTGCAGTTCCGCATAGGTGATCTGGCGTTTGGTATTGGTGACGGGGCTGTCATAGATGATGGCCGCCTGATCGCCCCGGCCATTTGCAACATGGCGATCCACGGCATTATAGCAGGTGTTCACCTCCGCATCGGTGAACCAGCGGTAAAGCGGGGCTTTGCTGTCATCCAGAGCCTTGCTGGGCGGTTTCACCCAATCGATGGCCTTGGCCTGATCTAACCAAAACCCTTCCGGATCATTCTGCCAGCTTGCGTAAACATCCGCGTAACCCATACTTGCCTCCCGTCATCTTCAGACGAAAGTGTTACGCGCAGCGGGTCTGGGCGGCAAGCGGGACCGTGCACTAACCGTAATGCGTGACCGGCGTGCCAGCGACGGCTGACATGTTCAGCAAACCGCGTGCTGTGATCGACGGTGTCACGATGTGGCAGCGGTTGCCCATCCCCATCAGGATCGGGCCGACCTCCAGCCCCCCGCCTTTCATCTTCAGGATGTTGCGCACGCCAGAGGCGGCGTCGGTATTGGCGAAGATCAACGTATTCGCCGCCCCATCAAGATGCGCGCCGGGAAAGACGCGGTTGCGGAGCTCGATATCCAGGGCCGCATCGATATGCATCTCACCTTCGTAAGCGAAATCGCGCGGGGTGCTGTCGAGGATTTCCATCGCTGCGCGCATCCGCCGCCCGCTATCGCTGTCGAGATTGCCGAACTGGCTGTGGGAGCACAGCGCGATTTTGGGTTCAACACCAAACCTGCGCACGTGGCGGGCAGCACCGATGACCGTTTCGGCGATCTGCTCAGGCGTGGGTTCAGGGTGAACCTGCGTATCGGCGACAAATAGCGGCCCGTCTTCAAGGATCATCAGCGAAAGGGCTGCGACCGGGTGGTAGTCATCTGTGCCGAGGATCTGGCAGACATAGTTGAGATGCCACAGGAACTGTCCGAATGTGCCACAGATCAGGCTGTCGGCCTCATCGCGGTGGACCATCACCGCACCAATGGCGGTTGTGTTCGTGCGCATGATGGCCTTGGCCAGATCGGGCGTGACACCTTTGCGGGCCATCAACTCATGATATGTGCCCCAATAATCGCGGTAACGCGGGTCGTTTTCGGGGTTCACAATACTGAAATCCACACCGGGGCGGATCTTCAAACCGGCCCGTTCGCAGCGCAGTTCGATCACTTCAGGGCGGCCGATCAGGATGGGCGTATCAGTGGTCTCTTCCATGATGGCCTGGCTCGCGCGCAAGACCCGTTCATCCTCGCCCTCGGCAAAAACGATCCGCCGGGCCGAGGTGCGGGCGGCGTCGAAGACGGGACGCATGATCATCGCCGATTTGAAGACAGAGCTGTCGAGGTTGGCCTTGTAGGCTTTCATATCCGTGATTGGGCGCGTGGCGACACCCGTTGCGCAGGCGGCACCTGCAACCGCACTTGCGACCACACCCATCAGGCGGGGATCGAATGGTTTCGGGATCAGGTAGTCTGCGCCAAAGGTGAGTTGTTCGCCTTTATAAGCCGCTGCGGCTTCGGCACTTGTGGTTGCGCGGGCGAGCGCTGCGATGCCCTCGACGCACGCAATCTTCATCTCGTCATTGATGTCGGTCGCACCAACGTCGAGCGCCCCTCGGAAAATGAAAGGAAAACAGAGGACGTTATTGACCTGATTGGGAAAATCGCTGCGGCCCGTGGCGATGATGGCGTCTGGATTGACCGCCCGCGCGGCGTCGGGATCGATCTCGGGCGTGGGATTGGCCAGCGCGAAGATGATAGGTCGGTCGGCCATCTTGGCAACCATGTCGGGCTTCAGCACGCCCGGTCCGGACAGACCCAGAAACAGATCGGCGCCGCCGATCACTTCATCCAGCGTGGCGGGCGTCGTCCCTTGGGCATATTCGGCCTTTTGCGGGGTCATGTCTTTTTCACGGCCCTGATAAACCAGGCCTTCGATATCGCAGAGCCACACATTCTCGCGCTTAACACCGAGTTTCAGTAGCATGTTTAGGCAGGCGATGCCCGCCGCGCCGCCACCGGTTGAGACGATCTTGATATCTTCAAACTTTTTGCCCGCAACCCGCAAGGCGTTCGTGGCTGCGGCGCCAACAACGATTGCTGTTCCATGCTGGTCATCGTGGAAGACGGGGATGTTCATCCGCTCTCGGCACAGCTTTTCGACGATAAAGCAATCAGGGGCCTTGATGTCCTCCAGATTGATCGCGCCGAAGGTCGGTTCCAACGCGCAAACGATATCGGCAAGCCTCTCTGGATCAGGTTCGTTCAACTCGATATCAAAGCAGTCGATATTGGCGAATTTCTTGAAGAGAACCGCCTTGCCCTCCATCACCGGTTTTGAGGCAAGCCCGCCGATATTGCCAAGGCCCAGCACCGCCGTTCCGTTCGAGACTACGGCCACAAGATTGCCCCGGGCGGTGTAGTCGCGGGCGACGCTGGGGTCGGCCTTGATCTCCAGACAGGCTTCGGCCACGCCGGGCGAATAGGCGCGCGCCAGATCGCGCCCATTGGCGAGCGGTTTGGTCGCGCGTATCTCCAACTTGCCGGGTTTGGGGAACTGATGATAGTCCAGTGCGGCCTGGCGCAGGCCCTCTTTCGCGTCGTCTGGCATCCCGTCCTCCCAATATGGTTTAATGTTAAACCATTTTCTCCCCGTAGGGGAAAGCGCCCTTGTGGTTAAACATGCTTAGGCGCCTCTTGCAAATCATTCCATGGCCTCACAGGGTGCGTTCTATGACACAAGACAATGACATCCGGGCCGAAATCTGCCTGTCCACGACTGACCTGCGCGCCGATCTGGGCTTTTTCGGCAATTTGCTGCGGATGCGGCTGGATATGATTTACCCGGCGGATGATCCCACGGTCGCGGTCTATTCGGGGCACGGGCTGCGCGTGCGGTTGGAGCAGGGGACGGGCCCGAACCCCGGATTGCGGATCCTGACGGATGATCCCTGCTTTGCGGATGGCGCCAAGGCGCTCGCCTCGCCGGGCGGCATACCGGTCGAAATCCACCCGCTGAACCCGCCGCTGATCCTGCCCGAAACCGATCACGCTTTTGTCGTGCGGCGCTTGGCCGACCAAGCGCCCTGGGTGATTGGCCGCGCGGGCATGCATTACCGCGATCTGATCCCCAGCCGTCTCGGTGGATCGATTATCGCCAGCCACATCCGCATCCCCGATGGCGGCCCGGTGCCGGATATGGTCCATTTCCACAAGGTCGGGTTCCAGCTGATCTTCTGCTATCGGGGCTGGGTTGACGTGGTCTACGAGGATCAGGGTCCGCCGATCCGGCTGACGGAGGGTGATTGTTTCATTCAGCCGCCCGAAATCCGGCACCGGGTGCTGGAGGCGTCCGACGGCATCGAAGTGATCGAAATCGGTGTGCCCGCCGAGCATATCACCGAGATTGATCACCAGATGGAGCTGCCCACGCCGGACCTGCGCCCGGATCGGGAATGGCAGGGGCAGAAATTCGTGTTCAATCAGGCCGCGAGTGCCGACTGGCAGCCATCACACCTGCCCGGTTTTATCGCGCGCGATACGACGATTGCAAAGAACACCAAGGACGTCGCGGGCGTGCAGGTTCTGCGCCGGGGCCAGGGGACGCCGGAATGGACGACCCATGACGCGGATATCCACTTTACCTTTGTGATGCAGGGGACCATGACGTTGGAAGGCCAGGGGAAGGTACCATACAAGTTGGAACACGGCGACGCCTTCGTGATCCCGCCGGGCATGGCGACCCGCTATGCCACGCCGTCCGACGATATCGAATTGCTCGAAGTCACCTTGCCCGGCGCGGTGACGACCCTTGCATCTGCCCCGAAGCCGGATCACTCTGCCTGAAACAAATGCGGAGCTTCCATGTCCCTGATCGATGCCGCCCGCGCGGTCCGCGAAAACGCACATGCCCCCTATTCGAAATTCAAGGTTGGCGCAGCTTTGCGTGCGACCTCCGGTAACGTTTACACGGGCTGCAATGTCGAAAACGTGGCCTATCCGGAGGGGACCTGCGCCGAGGCCGGGGCGATTGCTGCCATGGTGGCCGGGGGCGATACCGAGATCGCCGAAATCGCGGTGATCGCCGACAGCCCCAAACCGATCAGTCCCTGCGGTGGCTGCCGTCAGAAAATCGCCGAATTTGCCTCGGGCGACACCAAGGTTGTGTTGACAACGGTGGATGGCGTGACACAGGAAACGACGGTCGCCGAACTGCTGCCGGGCGTCTTCGATGCCGATTACATGAGCCGCGTCTAACCACATGGATGCCCGCGCGATCATAGCTGCCATCCGGCGCAATGAAGCACTGGAGCCTGCCGAGATCTGCTCGTTCGCGCGCGGCTTGGCGAATGGTGAAGTGAGCGACGCGCAAGCCGGCGCCTTTGCCATGGCGGTCTGCCTGAACGGATTATCCGATGCGGGCCGGGTCGCGCTGACCCAGGGCATGCGCGACAGCGGTGATGTGCTGGCATGGGATCTGCCGGGGCCGGTTTTGGACAAACACTCCACCGGTGGCGTGGGCGACTGCGTCTCACTGATCCTTGCACCGGTGCTTGCGGCTTGCGATGTCTATGTCCCGATGATCTCTGGCCGGGGGTTGGGCCATACCGGTGGGACTCTGGACAAGCTTGAGGCGATCCCCGGTGTGAACACCTATGTTAGCGAAACGCAATTTCGCAGTATCGCGGGCGAGATCGGCTGTGCGATTGTCGGCGCGACCGGGCAGATCGCACCTGCCGACAGACGCCTTTATGCGATCCGCGATGTGACGGCGACAGTCGAAAGCATCGACCTGATCACCTCCTCGATCCTGTCAAAGAAATTGGCGGCCGGTTTGGAGAGCCTGATCCTCGACGTCAAATGCGGTACCGGCGCGTTCATGAAGACGCCGAATGAGGCCCGAACCCTGGCTCGCGCTTTAGTGGACGCCGCAAATGGGGCGGGCTGCAAGACTGAAGCCATGATCACCGATATGAACGAACCTCTGGCGCCTGCTTTGGGCAATGCTGTTGAGGTGGCGATCTGCATGGAGGTGCTGGCGGGCAACAAAACCGCTGCCCCCCGGCTTTATGATCTGAGCTTTGCGCTTTGCGTGCGGCTGCTCGTCATGCAAGGCGAGAATGAAGACAAGGCCATCGGACGGGTCAGCCGTGCCATCGCCTCGGGTGCGGCGATGGAGCGTTTTGCCCGAATGGTCGCTGCTTTGGGTGGACCGCCAGATATGGCGCAGGACTGGCATACCCATCTGCCCAAAGCGCCGGTTGTCGGGGCTGTCACTGCCCCTGAAGGCGGGCAGATCGCGGCGATAGATGGGGAGGCGCTGGGCCTTGCGGTTGTGGGTCTGGGCGGCGGACGGCGGGTTGAGACGGACAGCATTGATCCGTCCGTGGGACTGACAGAGATGGTGGGCCTTGGCGATCAGGTCGCGCGCGGTGATCCGCTTTGCATCCTGCATGCCGCTGACGAAGAGAGCGCCGAGGCGGCGGCGCAGGCGGTGCGCGCGGCGATCACGATTGGCGCACGCGGCGCACGCGGTCCCTTGATTATCGAAAGGATCACTTGATGCCCCGTGCCTTTCTGATCGTGATTGACAGCGTCGGGATTGGCGGCGCGCCCGATGCGGATCGTTTCTTTAACGGTGATCTGCCGGATACCGGGGCAAATACGGTGGCCCATATCGCCGAAACTGCCGGATTACATGTTCCAACGCTGGATGCGCTGGGCTTTGGTGCCGCGGTCAAGCTCGCCTCTGGCATGGATGCACCCGGCCTTGGGCAGACGCCGGCAGGGGCGTGGGGTGCGGCGACTGAGGTGTCACCGGGCAAAGACACGCCCTCGGGCCATTGGGAATTGGCAGGTGTGCCCGTGCCATGGGACTGGCATGTGTTTCCCGAGCAGGTTCCGGCTTTCCCCGGTGATCTGACCGCGGAGATTTGCGCCAAGGCGAGCACAGAGGGAATCCTTGGCAATTGTCATGCCTCCGGGACTGCGATCATCGTCAAGCATGGAGACGAACACCTGAAAACCGGCTGGCCAATCTGCTACACCTCCGCCGATAGCGTTCTGCAGATTGCAGCGCATGAGGATCATTTCGGCCTCGACCGGCTGCATCAGCTTTGCGCCGATCTCGCGCCCACCTTGCACGCAATGAAAGTGGGTCGGGTCATTGCGCGCCCCTTTGTCGGCGAGCCAGGTCATTTCACCCGCACTGCCAACCGCAAGGATTTTGCCATCGCGCCCCCCGCGCCGACGATCTGTGATGATGTGCATGGTGCCGGGCGCAAGGTTTATGCGGTGGGCAAGATCGGCGACATCTTTTCGATGCGCGGCATTGACGATCTGCGCAAGGGGCGGGACGCGGCGCTGATGGATCACCTTCATAACCTTGTGGATGAGGCTGAGGACGGTGCCTTCATCTTCGCCAATCTCGTGGAATTCGACAGCGAATACGGGCACCGGCGTAACCCGCAAGGATATGGTAAGCACCTTGAATGGTTCGATGAGGCATTGGCCCAACTGCTGCCCAAACTGCGCGCCGATGACCTGTTGATCGTCACTGCCGACCACGGCAATGACCCAACGTGGCCCGGCACCGATCACACCCGCGAACGGGTGCCTGTGCTGGTGCATGGGATCGGGGCCAATGCACTGGGGCATCTGGCGTTCACCGATGTTGCCGCTAGCGTAGCTGACCATCTTGAGGTGCTGTATAGCGGCGAAGGAAGAAGCTTTCTATGACATTCCAATCGACACCCAAGATCGAGTTGCACACCCATCTGGAAGGCTGCGCCCCGCCTGCTTTCATCCGAGGATTGGCGGCGGAGAAAAGCATCGATCTGGGCAAGATCTTCACACCCGATGGCGGCTACGCCTTCCGCGACTTCGACCATTTCCTGCAAGTCTATGAAGCCGCTTGCACCACCTTACAAAGCCCTGAAGATTTCCGCCGCCTCACCATGGCCGTGCTTGAGGAAACGGCGTCACATGGCGTCGTCTATATGGAAACCTTCGTCTCGCCCGATTTTTGCGGCGGCGGGGACCTGAGCGCGTGGCGCGAATACCTCGCGGCCATCGAAGATGCAGCGAATGAGGCTGAGGCGAAGCTGGGCATCACCCTCAAAGGCATCGTCACCGGCATCCGCCATTTTGGGCCTGAGGCCTGCAAACCAGCCGCAAAATGTGCTGTCGAAACCTTCGGCAGCTTCATCACCGGCTATGGCATGGCGGGTGGAGAGATGGTGGGCCGCCCCGGCGATTACGCCTATAGCTTCGACATGGCGCGCGAGGCGGGGATGCCGCTGACCTGTCACGCAGGCGAATGGGGCGGGGCCGATATGGTCGCCGACACGATCCGCGATCTAAACGTGGTCCGGATCGGCCACGGGATCGGCGCGGCAAGCGATCCGGCGCTGGTCGAGGAAATCGCCGAGAAAGGGATCGTGCTTGAGGTTTGCCCCGGCTCCAACGTGGTTCTGAATGCAGTGAACGGTTGGGCCGATCACCCGATCGTCAAGCTGCGTGATGCGGGCGTCAAAGTCACGGTTTCGACGGACGATCCGCCGTTCTTTCATACGACGATGACCGCCGAATACGACATGCTCAACAAAACATTCGGCTGGGACGAGGATGATTTCAAAGCGATCAACGAAACCGCCCTTGCCGCCGCCTTTTGCGATGATGACACCCGCGCCCGCGTGGCCAAACGACTGGAGCCTGCCACATGACCGACCACGTCACCCATGTCACTCACCCGCTGGTGCAGCACAAGCTGACGCTAATGCGGAAAAAGGACACCTCGACCGCGAGTTTCCGGCAGCTCTTGCGCGAGATCAGTCAGCTACTGGCCTATGAGGTGACGCGCAATCTGCCCATGACGACCCGCGCCATCGAAACGCCGCTGGAGCCGATGGATGCCCCGGTGATCGACGGTAAGAAACTGGCGCTCGTCTCGATCCTGCGGGCGGGAAACGGGCTCTTGGATGGGATCCTGGAACTGATCCCCTCGGCCCGCGTCGGGTTTGTGGGGCTTTACCGGGATGAAGAGACGCTGAAACCGGTGCAATACTATTTCAAGGTCCCGACCGAGTTGGACGGTCGGTTAGTCATCGCTGTAGATCCGATGCTGGCGACCGGGAACTCCTCCGTCGCGGCAATCGACCTTTTGAAGGAGTCTGGCGCGAAGAATATTCGCTTCCTCTGCCTGCTCGCCGCGCCCGAAGGGATTGCGCGGATGAAAGAGGCGCACCCCGATGTGCCCATCGTGACGGCGGCGATTGACAGTCACCTGAATGAGCATGGCTATATCGTGCCAGGCCTCGGCGATGCGGGCGACCGGATGTTCGGGACGAAGTAGCCACTCAGGCGGGTTCGGTTCGCGCTACTAGCAAATATGCCGTTGCCGCACTTAAAAGCGACAGCGCGACGCCTGCCCACGCGGCAGCGGCAAAGCCTGCGATCAGATCGTCTGCCGCGCCGATCAGGACAAGCCCCAGAAACGCCGTGGCAAGCAGGCCGGCGATGCGCGAGATCGCATTGTTGATCCCCGATGCTACGCCGGTGTAGCGCGCGCCCGCGCTGTTCAGCACCGCAGTGGTCAGCGGCGCAACCGATGCCGCCATGCCAAGCGCCATCACGATCAGGCCGGGAAAAAGGTGCAACCAATAGACAACCTCGCCCGAAGGTATCTGGGCAAACAACGCAAAGCCGAGTGCCACTAGCACAGAGCCTGCGACAAGCAAGGTGCGGGTGCCATACCTGTCGGTCATCGCTCCACCGACGAAGCGCGACAAAAGCCCCATGACGAGCGGAAAGGGCAGAATGGCCGCGCCCGCGGCGGTCGCGCTATAGCCTAGTTCGCGGATCAGGACGTAAGGCAGCAGGACGAGCAGCCCGCCCAAAGCCGCGTAAAGGCAAAGCGTCAGCAACGACAGGCCGGAGAAGGTCGGGTTGTGGAACAGGACTAGTGGAGTCATCGCCGCGTCGCCAAGACGGCGTTCGACCGCAACAAAGCTGAACAGCAGGGCTGTGCCGATGACCAAAGCTGCGAGGACGGGCGCAGTCGGGCCCTGATCCGGCAGGGCGATCAACGCCCAAATCAGTGCGAAGAGCCCTGACCCGGACAATCCCGCTCCGGTCCAGTCGAGCGCCGAGGAATCCTCGCGCGCCTTGCTTTCGCGCACCGACTTTCTCGCGACGATCATCGCGTAAATCGCTATGGGCGTGACGGCGACAAAGGCCCACCGCCACCCAGCGACATCGACAATGATGCCACCCAAGAGCGGCGCTGCAGCCCCCGCAGCTGCCCCAGCTGCCGCCCAGGTCCCAATCGCCGCACTCCGCGCGCGTCCGGAAAACCCATCAGCGATAATGGCGAGCGAGGTGGGGGCGAGCATTGCAGCCCCGATCCCCTCTAGCGCACGGCCAAAGAGCAGAACGGGCAGGGACCAAGCGACCGCGCAGATGATGCAAGCCACCGAAAAGATGCCCAAGCCCCACTGAAAGATCAGCTTGCGCCCATAGATATCGCCCATGGCACCGCCGATGAGGACGAGGGCACCCAATGGCAGCAGATAAGCATTCACGATCCATTGGATGCCCGTTGGTCCTGCGTCAAAGGTGGCCTCCATCTGCGGCAGGGCGACGTTGATGATCGAACCGACGATGAAGGCGAGGCTTGACCCAAGGATCGTCGCCAAAAGGGTGCCTTTGGGGTCAAGGCAATCGCCTTCGCTCCCCTCTGCGCGCGCCGCCTCTGTGGCACAGGGAAATGGCAGTGCATTTGTCATAGCGTGTCGATACATTGGTGGCGGGGCGAAGGCATGTGCGTCCTTTGCTATTCCTGCTTATGCGCGACGTTAATCCCTTGTGTAAGACATGTCTGCCTTTCTGTGTGTCCTTGCTGACACTCAGTAACCTGGTGCACGTTTTTGAAAGCCGGTCTTGGTCTGTGCAAATCCTGCCTTGGCATAGAAGCGCAAGGTTGCCGCCTGCTTTGAGCCGGTCATCAGCATCACCTTGTAGCACCCCTCGGACCATGCGCGATCACAGGCGGCATTGAGGACTTGTGTCGCATACCCCTGGTTCCGATGATCTTCATGCGTGACGACATTTTCGATCAGCGCATATGGGTGGCCAGAGCGTGAAAGGTTGGGGATAACGACCAGAACACAGGAAGTGACGAAGATGCGGTCCTTGGTTCCGACAAGGATTGCACTGCCGCCATAGCGCAGAAAGCGCGCAAAATTGTCCTCCGCACGGGTGGGCGAACAAGGCGGATCATCGGGGCTGAGATGCCTATAGAGTTCCAGCAGTTGCGGCAAGTCGTCTGCCGCGATCGGTCGAAGCGTCAACTCCGTCTTCTCATTGCCCGGCATTAGAAGCTCTAAACATCACAGATGTTCTGCAGGCTGACCCAGTCGCTGTCGGTCAGAAGCGCAGGAACATCGGTGCCTTGCAGAGGGTCGCCACCCAGATCAGGCATCGTGCCGGTGCGTGCATCCGCGACGGCAAGGAATGGTGCTTGCGGCACCTGTGCATCGGCGAGCGCGTCGCGCAGCAAGTCCGCTGGCGCGTCTTGCGCGTTTTCCGTCAGCAGCGCCGCTGCAGCGTCTTGCAGAATGGTTGCGGGGATCTCTCCGGTGGTCAGCAGCCTGAATGTGACGCCAAGCCCGGCGTTGTGGAGTAATTCCTCTAGCGGGTCCATGTGGGTCAACGCGGCACGACTGCCCAGAATGAAGCCTGCGGCTGCGGCGGGGTCGTCTGAAGACCGCAAGAGCGCGTAATCTACAACGACCAAATCGCCGGGAAGGGCAAGGGCACCGGCGGGCAAATCCGGAACCACGATGATTTGTGTGAGTGTCTGCGCCCCAAAAAGCCGCGCTGTCAGTCGTTTACTGGCATCGTTGGCGCGGGGTTCATTGCACACTGCACCAGTTTCCCCCTGCAGGTAGCCGAGCATTGTCGCGCCGATCTCGACCCGCTTGGGAAAAGGAACAACGGCAAGCGTTTGCCGGATTAGCGCGCCGGGCAGCCAAATGATCGCGAGTGCCATCGCCGCCACAACGATCCCACCCGTGATCCAGTGGCGCAGCTTACCTGGCTTGGGCCGCGCCTTGTCGAGCGCTGCGCGGACCTCTTCGATGGCGTCAATCATCAAATCGTCGGAAATCTCGACAAGCTCGCCGCCATGGTCGTCCGGTGCATAGAGGGCCGGGTGCTCTCCGGGGTTTCGTCGCACAATGGCGGGCAAAGACCAATGCGCCAGTGGCCGTGCAGTGCCGTCGGCGATCACCAAGGTCGCATCGCCAAACGAAATCACCACATCACGACGCTGCGCCTCTGCATCCGCGCGCCAGATACCACCACTCTCAAGCCGCTGATACTTATCAAGCGCTGTCATCGCCCAAGCTGCCCCTTTTTCTTGCCAGAATATCTGGTCAAGTGGCACTTGTCATCTGGGCTATGTTGAAGACCGTTTTCCGAAGCCTACGCAACGGGTGCGGTCCATCTGCTTCGAACGGTCTTCTCGTAGCGAGGCGTTCCACCTGAGCCTCGGACACTTTTGCTCACACGCGAATGCGGATGCGACCCTGGCGCAGTTCGACGTCGACATCCTCGAGCGCGACGCTACCGGCCGCCAGACCTGTTGACCTGCATCGTGTGTTGCTTCCCTCAAGCCCGGCCTCCAGCGTTTCGGCCGAAGCCCTGTTGAAAAATGCCAGGTTCCGCATGACTTCTTCACCATTCACGGTGGCAGCAGACCGCCGAAGCAGTTCACGGTTGAATTGGGTGGTGTAAGACCTTCCTTCGCCAGCATAAGCGCCACACAGAAATACTTCGCCAGCACGCTCAATCGCCATAAACCGATATACCATCACGCTGTCATCGTTCCAGCGGACACTTCCGCCGTCAAAACTTGCAGCGACAACCGGATCACTTGCAGCTACGCCGGTAGTTGCATTCACGGAAGCGCCGTTTTGTGATCCTGTTTCGGCGGGTAGACACGCAGAGAGCGAAAGTCCGACCGCGATGGCAGAAAGCGATTTTGTAATCTTGAAAGGCATAGATCGTTCCCAGTTTTATCAGTGTTTTGAGTGGTTAACTGCACCAATTGTCATTGCCAAGGCTCATTTACGCGATGGTGATCTTTTCTTTTGAGGCGATGCGAAGACGCCTTTTTGAAAGCTCCAATTTCGGCCCAATGATGTATTGGCGTCGGCACTGCAGTGCTAACAGATATGGCAACTTCCGGTCCTCCGCTCACTCAGAAGTAGAGCGTGAGTGTCGTTCTGGATTTCGAGAGCTGTTAGTCGATTGCACTTTGAGATTGTGGATTCATTGTCGGGAGTAAGAGACACGAGCCCCAAAGGACCGGTACTCAGCATGTCGGAAACAGACTTGACCCATTGCTGCCCCGCCGGGCCAACTGAACTTAGCCAGTGAGAAGAGGTGTGCCGATGTCCAATGATCCATTGCTCCAGCCGTTTCAGTTGAAGCATCTGACATTGCGCAACCGGGTGATGACCACCAGTCACGAACCGGCCTATCCCGAAGACGGAATGCCGAAAGAACGCTACATCGCGTATCACGCGGAGCGGGCCAAGGCCGGCGTCGCGCTCACGATGACGGCGGGCTCTGCCGTTGTGTCACGTGACAGCCCGCCATCGTTCAACAATGTGCTGGCCTATAAGGATGAGGTGGTGCCGTGGATCAGGCAGTTGACCGACGCCTGTCATGCATATGGCTGTGCCGTTATGATCCAGCTGACCCATCTGGGGCGGCGCACAGGTTGGAACAAGGGCGATTGGCTGCCATCCATTTCGTCCGGCCCGCATCGGGAACCGGCGCATCGTGCCTTTGCGAAGATCGTCGAGGATTGGGATATCGCGCGGGTGATCGCCAATTTTGCAGATGCTGCCGAGCGGATGAAACAGGGCGGCATGGATGGGATCGAGATTGAGGCTTACGGCCATCTGATCGATCAATTCTGGTCGCCGTTGACCAACGCGCTCGACGGCCCCTACGGGGCCTTCTCGCTTGAGACCCGGATGCGGTTCGGTCTCGATATCATTGATGCCGTGCGGGAGCGGGTGGGGCCGGATTTCATCGTCGGCATCCGCTACACAGCGGATGAGGCTGCGAAAGGGGGGATCACGCCTGAGGTTGGGCTTGAGATGGCACAGGTCCTGAAAGCGACGGGCAAGATCGACTTCTTCAACGTGATTAGGGGGCGGGTGCATTCGGATCCGGCGCTGACAGATGTGATCCCGCTGCAGGGTATGGCATCGGCGCCTCATCTCGATTTCGCGGGGGCTGTGCGCGCGGCGACGGGCCTGCCAACCTTTCATGCGGCGCGCATTCCTGACGTTGCAACTGCGCGCCATGCGATCTCTGCCGGGCTGCTGGATATGGTGGGGATGACGCGCGCTCATATGGCTGATCCGCATATCGTGCGGAAGGTTATGGAGGGCCGTGAGGATGATATCCGGCCCTGTGTGGGTGCCACCTATTGCCTCGACCGGATTTATCAGGGGGGCGAGGCGCTTTGCATCCACAACGCCGCTACGGGCCGCGAATTGCAGATGCCGCAGGTGATCAGCCCGGCAGAGACGCGCAGGAAGATCGTGGTTGTTGGTGCGGGGCCCGGCGGGCTGGAAGCTGCGCGTGTTTGTGCGGAACGTGGGCATGATGTGACGGTGTTTGAGGCGGCTGACCAGCCCGGTGGGCAGATCCGGCTGACCGCGCAATCGCCACGCAAGCGCGAGATGATCGGGATTATCGATTGGCGTATGGCGCAATGTGCCGCGCGTAATGTGCGTTTTCAGTTCAACACTTATGCGGAGGCGGCCGATGTCACCGCGCTTGCACCTGATGTGGCAATCATCGCAACTGGCGGATTGCCGAACCTTGAGCTCTTCGAAACGTGTGGTGAGGCTGCGCATGTGATCAGCACCTGGGATATTCTTTCCGGCGATGTGAAGCCTGCGGGGCGCGTGCTGATCTATGATGAAAGCGGCGATAACCCGGGGCTGCAGGCGGCTGAGATGGCGGCTGAGGTGGGGGCTAATGTGGAGGTGATGACCCCAGACCGCAGTATTGCGCCCGAGGTGATGGGGATGAACCTGACGCCTTACCTACGCAATTTGCAGAAATTCGGCGTGCGTTTGACGGTGGCAGAGCGGCTCTTGGGCGTGGTGCGCGACGGGAACCAGTTGGCGGCCACGATCGGGACGGATTATAGTGATTTCACCAAGGTTCAGCATTACGATCAGGTGGTTGTGAATTACGGGACGCGGCCTTTGGATGACCTCTATTTCGATTTGCGTGACGGGTCCTCAAACGGTGGGCAACTAGATCACGATGCTTTCATTGCTGGTGGGCCGCAGGCATTGCGGGTGAACCCGGATGGGGCCTATCAGCTGTTTCGGATTGGTGATGCCGTGTCGTCGCGCAATACGCATGCGGCGATTTATGATGCGTTGCGCCTGTGTCATGTGATGTGATGCCAGGTGTCGCTGTTTCGCTGGCGCGAAAGGCGCCCCACCCGCCATCCCGTGGGGCCCGTCACATGTATTTTGCCAGTTTGCGCAGCTCGAATTTCTGAATTTTGCCGGTCGATGTTTTTGGCAGTTCCTGAAATACCACCTTTTTCGGTGTTTTGAAGCCCGCCAGGCGTTCACGGGTGAAGGCGATTATTTCGGCCTCATCGGCTTTGGCGCCGTCTTTCAACTCGATAAAGGCGCAGGGCACCTCGCCCCATTTTTCGTCTGGCTTGGCGACTACGGCGCAGAGGTTGACGGCGGGGTGGTGCATCAGCGCGCCTTCCACTTCGACCGAACTGATGTTTTCGCCGCCTGAGATGATGATGTCTTTCGCGCGGTCGGAAATCTGGATAGACCCGTCAGGATGCTGGATTGCCAGATCTTCGGAGTGGAAATAGCCGCCAGCAAAGGCCGTTTCGGTAGCTTCAGGATTTTTCAGATACCCCTTCATGACCGCATTCCCGCGCATCACGATCTCGCCTTGCGCTGCTCCATCCATGGCGACCTGTGCCATGTGGTCGTCAACGACTGTCACATCCTCCATCATCGGAAAAGCGACGCCTTGGCGGGCCTTGATTGCGGCTTGTTCGTCGCTTGGGAGCGTGTCCCACCCTGCATCCCAGATGCATTCGGTCACGTGGCCATAGGTCTCGGTCAGCCCGTAGACCTGTTTGACGTTGAAGCCAAGCTTGCTGATGGCGGCGAGCGTGGCCGGAGCAGGCGGTGCGCCTGCGGTGAACACTTGGACGATGTGTTCGAACGCGCGGCGGTCCGTGTCGACCGCGTTGACGATCATGTTCAGTACGATCGGCGCCCCCCCGAAATGGGTCACGTCCTCATCAGCAATGGCATCATAGATCGCCTTGGCGCTGATATCGCGGCAACAGATCACGGTGCCGCCGAGGCTCGGCATCATCCAGGTATGGTTCCAGCCGTTGCAATGAAAAAGCGGTACGATCTGCAGATAGCGCATGAAAAGCGGCAACTCCCACGAGATCGGTGTGCCCATCGTCATCAGATAAGCGCCGCGATGGTGGTAGACGACGCCTTTGGGACGGCCCGTGGTGCCGGACGTGTAGTTCAGAGCAAGGCTTTCCCATTCATCCTCGGGCATGATCCATTTGAAATCCGGGTCGCCGGTCGCCAGAAAATCTTCGTAATTCTGTTGTTCGGCCATGGCGTGTACGCCCGCCTCGTCATCGGGGACTTCGATGATCAGCGGGGCGGGCCCTTCCATCAGGTCGATCGCGGCCATCGCCAGCGGCAAGAACTGGCTGTCAACGAGTGCTACCTTCGCCTCGCCGTGATCGAAGATATAGGCGACCGTATCCACATCGAGCCGTGTGTTGATCGTGTTCAGCACCGCACCACAGGCGGGTACGCCAAAAGCGGCCTCTGACTGGGCAGGGACATTCGGCAGGATGGTGGCGACCACATCGCCGGAGGCGATCCCTACCTTTGTGAGGGCCGAGGCCAGTTGCGAGACGCGTTTGTAATACTCTGCATAGGTCCGGCGAATGCTGCCGTAGACCAGAGCCTCGCGCTCCGCAAAGACCAATGCGGCCCGCTGCAAATGCGAGAGCGGCGTCAGCGGAACATAATTCGCCGCCCTTTTGCCGAGGCCCGTTTCATCACGCATCCAACCCATCTGTCGATCCTCCCAAATCTTTCGCCATAAGAAAGGAAGTTCAGCCGGTCTGACAAGTCTCAATTGTCAGACATTTGGAGAGGGGCTGCGATATCGCCTTACTTTTGAACGCCTATTCTTTGCCGAAGAGGGCTTTGGGTGCGACCATCGGAATACTTAGCTGGCCGGATAAGCATTTGCGAGTTTGGAGATTTGTTGCGCGTTGAGACAAAAAAGCGGGCAAGGATATTGCCCGCTTTGGTTACAGATTTGATCCGTAAGGTTTAGGCCGCTTTCGCCTCTTGCCCGAAGCGCTGGTAGAAGGACTGACCTTTCTCCGCCATCTCGCGCAGCAGATCCGGTGTCTTGAAACGGTCGCCGAACGCAGCGGTGAGTTCATCACACCGTTCCGCCGCATAAGGTGCGCCGATGATGTCGAGCCAACTGAACGGTCCGCCTGACCATGGGGCAAAGCCCCAGCCGAGGATCGCGCCTACATCGCCTTCGCGGATGTCCTCCAGTACGCCTTCTTCCAGCGCGCGGACGGCTTCGAGCACCTGCGCGAAGAGCAGACGATGCTGCACGGTGGTCAGGTCGGGCTGCTCATCGGCGGCGGGGTATTGTGCCGCAAGGCCGTCCCACAGACCCTGACGTTTTCCTTTCTCGTCATAGGCATAGAAGCCGGAGTTGGATTTGCGGCCGAGACGTTCCTGATCGAACATCCAAAATAGCACCTCGTCCACGGCCTCGTTCGGGTAGGCGTCGCCCATCGCGGCCTTGGTGGCTTTCGCGATTTTCACGCCGAGATCGATGGAGGTCTCATCAGTCAGTTGTAGCGGACCCAAAGGCATGCCGACCAGCTTGGCCGCGTTCTCGATCAGCGCAGGCTCAACCCCCTCCTTCACCATCCGGATACCTTCGTTGATGTAAGGGATGATGCAGCGATTGGCATAGAAGAACCGTTCGTCATTGACGACAATCGGGGTCTTCTTGATCTGGCGTACATAGTCGAGCGCCTTGGCGACGGCGACAGGACCCGTCTCCTTGCCTTTGATGATCTCGACCAGCAGCATCTTGTCGACGGGGCTGAAGAAGTGGATGCCGATGAACTTCTCGGGATCGTTTGACGCCTTGGCGAGCTCTGTGATCGGCAGGGTTGATGTGTTGGTCGCGAAGATGCAATCGGGGCCGGTGACGGCCTGCACCTTGGCGGTGACGTCGGCCTTGACGCCCACATCCTCGAACACGGCCTCGACGATCAGGTCACAGCCCTCAAGGGCGGCATAGTCGGTGGTGGCGTTGATCAAGCCCAGCACGGCCTCTTTCTTTTCCTCGGTCGCCTTTTTGCGGGCGATGCCCTTATCCATGTAGGCGGTCGTGTATGACTTGCCCTTGTCGGCGGCTTCCTGGCTTGAGTCGATCAGGACAACTTCGATCCCCGCGAGCGCCGAGACCAGCGCGATACCCGCGCCCATCATGCCTGCGCCGATGACACCGACCTTGCTGACTTTCTGATCTGGGGCTTCGGGGCGGTTCGCACCTTTCTCCAAAGCTTCCTTGTTGATGAAGATGCTGCGGATCATGGCCGAGGATGACGGGTTCATCAGCACATTGGTGAACCAGCGCGCCTCGATCTTCAGCGCCTGATCGAAGGGGACAAGTGCGCCTTCATAGACGGCAGACAACAGCGCCTTGGCCGCAGGATAGACCCCTTGGGTCTTGCCGTTGACCATGGCCGACGCGCCGACAAAGGTCATGAAACCTGCAGGATGGTAAGGCGCACCGCCAGGCATCTTATAGCCCTTTTCGTCCCATGGCTTGACGATCTTGGGCTCAGAGAGAACCCATTCCTTGGCTTTCGCGAGCAATTCGTCGGCAGGGACGACTTCGTCAATCACACCAGCAGCTTTGGCTTTCTTTGGGTCGTTCAGCTTGCCTTCGAGCAACAGCGGAGATGCGGCCATGGCCCCCAGCTTGCGGACCAGACGGGTCGTCCCGCCTGCGCCGGGGAAGATACCGACCATGATCTCAGGCAGGCCGATTTTGGCCTTGGGATTGTCGGCGGCAAAAATGCGGTGACAGGCCAGCGGCACTTCCAGACCGATGCCAAGCGCCGTGCCGGGCAGGGCGGCGGCAATCGGCTTGCCCCCTTTGTTGGTCTTGGGATCCATGCCCGCCCGCTCGATCTTGCGCAGCATGTGATGACCGGCCATAGTGAAATCAAATAGACCTTGCGCCGGGTTCTCACCGCTTTCATCACGGATGCTGGCCAGCACGTTCAGGTCCATCCCGCCAGCAAATGTATCCTTGCCAGATGTGATGATGATGCCCTTAACCGTATCATCGGCCAGCGCATCATCCACAAGCTTGTTGAGAAGCTGCATGGAATCGCGGCTCATCACATTCATGGATTTGCCGACAATGTCCCAGGTGATTGTCGCGACGCCGTCCGCGTCGATGGCCATGGTGAAATCAGTCATTAGGTGTCCTTTCAGGATCGATAACAAGATCGGGCAGCGTTGGCTTTTCCGCCACTTCAGCCCAGAGATGAAAGCGACCTTCGCCATTTCTGATGGCGTTGGTCGAATGTGTTTCACGCCACTGGCCATCAGCACAACGCTTGAGCCGAACGCGGTTGGGGTAGGGTGGGATGAGGCGCGTGCCATGACGGATCAGATGGCTTTCATGCACACCGCGGATGTCATCTTCGGTGTGAAAGTACGCCTCTTTGGCGATCCGAAAGAAATCGGTCATGCCAGTGTCGCGGTATTTCTCGGCAAAGAGGTAAAATGTCCGCTCCATGTCGTCGGTTGTCGTGACAAGCTGCGTTCCCGTTTCGGTCTGCATCGTATGGGGCAACTCAATCGTTTCACGAAACGCAGCAAAATCCCCCGCCATCAGCGACGCCGTCGTCCGGTCAAGATGATCCTGATAGATCAGCAAGGCCCGTTTGTTGCTCATACGATGCGGATCAAGTGCCTGCGCCTGCGGCTGATCAGCGGCCAGGGCATAGTCCGATGAAGTGATTTTCCACTGTCCTTGCAAGCGCTCCAGTACGGAAAACACCGGGTAGGGCGGGACCACATCATTGCCATGGGCCAGCACATAGCTGGTATGCGTGGCCTCAACCCGGTCAGGCCCGCAAAAGGCCGCAGCCTCGCAGACCCGCCGCAATTCCGTCACGCCCATGGATTGGAAACACTCACACATCTGTTCAAACGCTGTACGCAGATCGTCACGCGTTAGCAGCCGGATTTCGCTTTCGGCTGTTGTCATGGTCTGCGGCAATCCGAAGGCTGAGGCAAAGCTTTCAAAGTCGTGCTGCATCAGAGCGTTGGCCGTGACATTCAGCAGGTGTTCTGAAATTTCCTTGGCCGTCTTCAGTTCGGGTTGCCGCATACAAAACCTACACGCGTTCGATAATCGTTGCCGCCCCCATACCAGATGCAATGCAGAGTGTCGCGAGGCCTGTACCCTGACCGGTGCGTTCTAGCTCATCCAGCAGCGTGCCGATGATTATCGCGCCGGTTGCGCCCAAAGGATGGCCCATCGCGATAGAGCCGCCATTGACATTGACCTTGCTGTCATCGACGTCAAAACGCTGCATGAAACGCAGCACGACAGAAGCGAAGGCTTCGTTCACTTCGAAGAGGTCGATGTCGCTGATGCTCATCCCGCTATCAGCCATGATCTTTTCAGTCACGGGTACTGGGCCCGTTAGCATGATTGTTGGGTCCGTGCCGATCTTTGCGGTGGCCTTGATCCGCGCACGTGGTTTGATGCCGTGGGCTTCGCCCCATTCCTTGTTGGCGATCAGCACACCTGCTGCACCGTCCACAATGCCCGAAGAGTTCCCCGCATGGTGGATGTGGTTGATCTTCTCCAGATGTGGGTACTTCATCAACGCAACTTTGTCGAAGCCGGGCATCACCTCACCCATCTGCTGGAACGACGCACTCAATGACCCGAGAGCCTGCATATCGGTGCCAGGGCGCATGTATTCATCGTTGTCGAGAATAGTCAGGCCGTTGATATCCTTGACCGGCACGATGGATTTTTCGAACCGGTTGTCTTCCCAGGCAGCGGCGGCACGTTTCTGGCTTTCAACGGCCAGTGCGTCGGCGTCATCGCGCGTGAACCCGTATTCGGTCGCGATGATATCGGCCGAGATGCCCTGCGGGACGAAATACGTCTCCATGGCGATGGATGGGTCCACGGCAATCGCGGCGCCATCCGAGCCCATGGCGACACGGCCCATCATCTCGACACCGCCAGCGATATAGGCCTGACCGGCCCCACCCTTGACCTGGTTGGCGGCGAGGTTCACGGCTTCCATGCCGGAGGCGCAGAAACGGTTGATCGCAAGGCCCGGGATGCGCTCATCCAGATCGGAGGCCAGAACAGCCGTGCGCGCCAGACAACCACCCTGTTCGCCAACCTGCGTGACATTCCCCCAGATCACGTCTTCCACGACGTGACCCTCAAGATTGTTACGCGCTTTCAGCTCGTTCAGCACGCCAGCAGACAGGCGCGCGGACGTCACCTCGTGCAGGCTGCCGTCCTTGCGGCCCTTGCCGCGCGGCGTGCGCACGGCGTCGTAGATATAGGCTTCGGTCATGAAGTCCTCCGTTCAATTAAGTCAGAATTCGTGTTCTTTGCGTTGGGGTAGCCGCTAGCCGCAACTGCAGACTTCACAACCGCTAGCGGGACAATCGCCTGGGCTGCAATCGCTACCCCCTTTGCCAGCACCCGGTCTGCAATCACCGGGCCCGCAGCCGCTGCAGCAATCGGTCCAGTGAAACCAGCCTTCTTTCTTACGGCGCTTGCGGTTCTTTTTCGGTTCTTCGTCACGCAGTGTGAAATGCGCGGCCTTGCAGTCGCGGAATCTGTTCCGGATATGTGGGATTGCGCCAAATGCACCATGCTCTTGAATGGCCTGTTTGGCATATCCTGAGCAGCCGGTTCCACCGTGCAGAACAGAATAGGCGCAGCGAAACCCTTTGCGTGGCGAGATATAGGTTTGATATATCCAAATGCCGCCCAGGGCTGCCCGTCCAAGCATAATTGCCGTCCTTTCAAACGAGGCGCAGCTTTGACCAACCGGGATGTTTTGGAAAGCCTTGATATGTGTCTACTTTCGTTCATGCAGGCAATGCGCGGGGCATCAGATCATAAGGATGTTTCCAGCTGGGCTGGGCCGCGATGCGGTCGAGCCAGGCGTCCATATTCGGATACTGTTTACGGTCGAGGGTGAAGTCTTCTTCATAGAACAGGTAGCCACAGCAGGCGATGTCGGCGATCGTGATCTCGTCGCTGGCGAGCCAGTCGCGACCCGCAAGCTGGGCCTCAAGAACCTTGACGGCTGAGGCTAGGCGCATGGCCATGAAGGCATTCACATCCGCATTGCGTTTCTCTTCAGGTAGGAAGTTCATGTTGAAACGCAATGGGCCAGCCACGCCCGACACTTTGTGATTGTCAAAGAACATCCAGCGCAGCACTTCGCGCCGTTCCGCAGCGGATTTTCCACCGAGCTTGCCAGTTTTTGAGCTGACATAGTCCTGAATAACGCCGGATTGGGTCAGGACCGTGTCGCCATCTTCCAGTACCGGCACTTCCGCCATGACGGTCAGCGCCTTGAACTCCGGCGACCTTGTGGCGCCTTTGAAAAAATCCACGAAAACGGGCTCCCACGCCTCGCCAGCGAGGGTCAGTGTCAAAGCTGCCTTGTAAGCGTTTCCGCTTTCGCCAAAGCAATGCAGTTTCATGGACATATGAAAGGCCTCCCCAACCAATCAGTGACGCAAGGGGCGTCGGCAGAGGGCGCGATTGCCGCGCCCTCCTCGATCAGCTTAGAAGTTTGCTGCTTCCAGCGCCATCACAGTATCGGCACCGGTGTTGATCCGGGCCAGATGCATAGATGTGGCTGGCAGTTGGCGTGCCATGTAGTAGCGGCCCGTCGCGATCTTGGTTTCGTAGAACTCGGTGTCGGACGCGCCGCCTTCCAGCGCTTCCATCGCTGCCTTCGCCATCCGCGCCCACATCAGGCCAAGGCAGACATGGCCCATCATGTGCATGAAGTCGTAGGAACCAGACAGTGCGTTATTCGGGTTCTTCATGCCGTTCTGCATGAAATACATCCCGGCGGCCTGCAGGTCCTTTGACGCGGCTTTGAGCGGGTCAAGGAAGTCAGCCTTCAGCGCCTCATTGCCTTCGTTTTCCTTGATGAAGGTCTTCACCATCTCAAAGAACGCCATGACATGCTTGCCACCGTCCTGCGCGAGCTTGCGGCCCACGAGGTCGAGCGCCTGAATGCCGTTGGCACCTTCATAGATCATCGCGATCCGGGCGTCGCGGGCATATTGGGACATGCCCCATTCTTCGATATAACCATGGCCGCCATAGACCTGCTGGGCAGCGGTCGCATACTCAAAGCCCTTGTCGGTCAGGAAGCCCTTAATGACAGGCGTCATCAATGAGATCAGGCCGTCCGCATCCTTGTCGTCGTTCTTATGGGCCTGGTCGATCAGCATCGCACCCCAATAGGTGAGGGCGCGGGCACCTTCGACAAAGCTCTTCTGATCCATCAGGTTGCGGCGGATATCGGGATGCACGATCAGCGGATCGGCGGGTCCGTCTGGGTTCTTGGCACCCGTCACATCGCGGCCCTGCAGACGATCATTGGCGTAAGCCACAGCGTTCTGGTAAGCGCTTTCTGCCTGCGCGTAGCCCTGCAGGCCCACACCCAGACGCGCCTCGTTCATCATCGTGAACATCGCGCGCATGCCCTTGTGCTCTTCACCGACGAGGAAACCTGTCGCCTCGTCGTAGTTCATCACACAGGTTGAATTCCCGTGGATGCCCATCTTTTCTTCGATCTTGCCGCAGGCGACGCCATTGCGCTGACCGAGGCTGCCATCATCATTGACCATGAACTTGGGCACGATGAAGAGCGACACACCCTTGATCCCCTCGGGCCCGCCTTGGATCTTCGCCAGAACAAGGTGGATGATGTTGTCGGCCATGTCGTGTTCGCCAGCCGAGATAAAGATCTTCTGGCCCGAAATCTTGTAGGACCCGTCGCCATTCGGCACAGCCTTCGTGCGCATCAGGCCCAGATCGGTGCCGCAATGCGGCTCGGTCAGGTTCATCGTGCCGGTCCATTCGCAGGACACCATCTTGGGCAGGTATTTCTGTTTCTGGTCTTCAGAGCCATGCGCATAGATCGCTGAATAGGCGCCATGTGTTAGGCCCTGATACATGTTAAACGCCATATTGGCGGAAACGAACGGCTCCTGAGCGGCGGTATGCATGACATAAGGCAAGCCTTGACCGCCATACTCAGGGTCGCAGTCCATGGCGGTCCAGCCGCCCTCTTTCATCTGCTCGAAGGCTTCGCTAAAGCCTTTGGGGGTACGGACGACGCCGTTTTCAAGCACACACCCTTCCGTGTCGCCCACAACGTTCAGCGGGTGCAGCACTTCCATCGCGACCTTGCCAGCTTCTTCTACAACGGCGCCTGTGAACTCGCGATCGAGGTCGTCAAAGCCTGGGATATCCTGTTCGCTGACGCGCAAAAGGTCGTGCAGAACGAATTGGATGTCTTTAACAGGGGCGTGGTAGATCGGCATCTGGTGTCTCTCCGTTTCAACATTTGGGCGTCGCGCCCGAATTTCAGGCCGCGACGGTTTTTGCCTTGGCCAGTTGGGAAAGCTTGTCAGCGCCCCAGGCCATTTGTTCTTTCAGTTCGGTGATCGCCTCTTCCAACTCGGCCTTCTGGGCTTCCATGTCAGAAAGGTGCTTTTCGGCAAGCTCGTAGGTTTTGGCAAGCTGAGTCTCTTGCCCGTCATCCATATGATACAGGTCAAGCAGCTGGCGGATTTCTTCCAAAGAGAAGCCAAAGCGCTTGCCGCGCAGGATCAGCTTCAGGCGGGCGCGGTCGCGCTTTGTAAACAGGCGTTTCTGCCCTTCGCGAATGGGGAACAGCAATTCCTTGGCTTCATAGAAGCGCAGGGTGCGTGGTGTTACTTCAAATGCGTCACACATTTCGCGAATATTCAGCGTCTCAGTCGTCATTGTTACATTCCTTATGCGTGTTTCGAATGGCCCGCACTTGAGGAACTCGGACGCACCATACAAGCAAAGCTGACGTTAACGTAAACGGAACGTGGCGTCATTTGACGGCTGACGAAAGGTCAGCAAACCGGACGCTAGGTCAGGCGAAATAAAAAAACTGGGAAAAATTTCATTTCTTCCCCACAAACGTTTTGAATAGGGGTTTGAAGTGCTGTGAGTCTTAGTTTTTATGGCGAAAATGACATGAGATTGGTCGCAATTGTGATGTGTCTAGCGCTTAAGCTGACGGGGATGTGAGGCTCAATCGGACAGCGACCTTACGTCAGCCGAGGGTCTTTGCAGTCTCATCGCGCAGGGCCTGCAGCTCTTGCATGGTCTCTTCGAGCTGCTTTTTCTGTTCGGTCAATTCGATCATCTGGCGATCGGCGAGGCTGATCCACTCGCGCATCTGCGCCTCGGTTCCTTCTTTTTCGTAGATCATCAGCCATTGGCGAATGTCTTCGAGCGCGAAACCAAAGCGGCGGCCACGCAGGATCAGCGTCATACGCGCGAGTTCACGCGGGCCATAAAAGCGGGACCGGCCCTCCTTTTCGGGCTGTAGCAATTCGATATATTCGTAATAGCGCAAGGTCCGTGGCGTGACATCGAATTCCGCGCACATCTCTTTGAATGTCAGACGTTTTTCAGACATTACGACCTCCCTTTTCGTAGCGTAACGCCAACAGAAGTGCGGGGCAACCGCAGGATGTGACATGCGTTCACACAATGTCACACGGGCACGTACCTTTGCCGTGGTCAGCGGCTGACCAATATGGAATACCCTAAGAAAAGTGCCGTTCTGGCACCGCCAAAGCTGATAAGGATCGCCATGGCAGATGATCAAAAGACCCGTCGCGACAAGATTGCACGCCAGTTTATCGCGGCCATTCCGCATGCGCAGGAACTCGGCATGCAGATGACCGAAATCGGGGATGGCAAGGCGGTGATCACGATGGACTATGACACGCGCCTCGTCGGCGATCCTGAGACTGGCGTCATTCATGGAGGAGCGGTTTCTGCGCTAATGGATACATGTGCGGGTGCCGCCGTGATGGCGCATCCCGCAGCGGCTATTGCGACAGCGACGCTGGATCTGCGGATTGATTACATGCGCTCCGCAACGCCGGGTGAGCGGATTACGGCGACAGCCGAATGCTACCATGTGACACGCTCGGTCGCGTTCATTCGCGCGACGGCAGTGGATGCCGACCCGGACCGGCCCGTGGCAACAGCAACAGGTGCGTTCACAATCGAAAGGGCCACAAGATGAACCGCCCCGAACCTGTCCAGGTGATCAAGCAGCGACGGGATGCAATGCTGGACCGATTGATCGGCGGCGTGCCCTACATCCAGTTCCTAGGTATCTGCTTTGATCGCCGGGGCGATGAGCTCACCGGTGTCCTGCCTTATGCGGATAAGCTGATCGGCAATCCTACATTACCGGCTTTGCATGGTGGCGTTACTGCAGCCTTTCTTGAGGTGACGGCCATTATCGAACTCAGTTGGGCTATGATCTGGGAAGATATGGAGAGCGGCAAGCTCGACCCGGATGCGGAGCTGCGCCCGAAGCTGCCCAAGACAATCGACTTTACCGTGGATTACCTCCGCTCAGGTCTGCCGCGAGATGCCTATGCGCGTGCGCGGATCAATCGCTCTGGTCGGCGTTATGCCTCCGTTCATGTGGAGGCGTGGCAGGACAATCGCACCCGGCTTTTTGCCCAAGGCACTGGCCATTTCCTGATGCCGCAACGCAATGGCTGAGACCGCGCTGACCCATCGCAGAGTGCTGGCTATCGCGCTGCCGATTGTGCTGTCTAACGCGACGGTGCCGATCTTGGGGGTCGTCGATACCGCGGTCGTCGGGCAATTGGGTACGGCGGCGCCAATCGGTGCGGTAGGAATTGGCGCGATCATTCTGCCGGCCATCTATTGGGTCTTCGGGTTTTTGCGCATGGGGACCACCGGTCTTACGTCTCAGGCGGCTGGTGCGGGGGATGCGGATGAGGCGCAGGCGCTCTTGTCGCGCGCGCTATTGATCGGGCTGACGGCCGGTGCCGTGATCATCGCCACACAAATCCCGCTTTTCGCGGGTGCTTTCTGGGTGTCACCGGCCAGTGCGGAAGTTGAGACGCTGGCGCGAGACTACATGATGATCCGCGTTTGGTCAGCGCCCGCAACCATCGCGCTTTATGGAATCACCGGTTGGCTGATCGCACAGGAACGCACACGGGCGGTGCTGGCCATTCAAGTCCTGATGAACGGGGCCAATATCGCGCTCAGCTTCTATCTAGGGTTGGAGCTTGGCTGGGGCGTCAACGGCGTCGCCTGGGCCACATTCATCGCGGAATGGGGTGGCCTGTTGCTAGGGCTCTATCTCTGTCGTGATGTATTTGCGGGGGCCGCCTGGCGTTCGGCGGCGCGGGTCTTTGATATGGCCCGTCTGAAACACATGGCAGTTGTGAACACTGACATCCTGATCCGCTCGGTGCTGTTACAAGCGATTTTTGTCAGCTTCCTCCTCTACGGGTCCGACTTTGGCAATGCGCAATTGGCCGCGAACCAGATCCTGATGCAATTCCTGCATGTGACCGCCTATGCGTTGGACGGTTTCGCCTTTGCGGCCGAGGCGCTGGTGGGACAGGCGCTGGGCGCACGGGCGCGGGCCGCGTTGCGGCGCAGCGCATTGCTCAGTTCGCTTTGGGGGGCGGGGATTTGTGCTGTCTTGTCGCTGTCATTTGCCCTGTTCGGTCCCGCGATTATCGGCGTGATGACAACATCGGTCGAGGTGCGAGAGACCGCTAACACTTATCTTCCTTATATGATCGCCGCCCCGATCATTGGTGTGGCGGCCTGGATGCTGGATGGGATTTTCATCGGGGCAACGCGGACCACCGATATGCGCAACATGATGATCTTGTCGACGATCGTCTATTTCGCCACCGTTATTCCACTGATGGCGGCCTATGGCAATCACGGGCTTTGGCTGGGTTTGCTGATCAGCTTTGTGGTGCGCGGCGCTACCTTAGGGTGGAAGTATCCCGCGCTGGAGGCAGAGGCGGATACACCGTCAAAGCCAGTCGCTGCGACCTGACCGGACCGCCTCGGCGACATTTGCAAATCCGTCGCGTGCAAGCAGTTGGTCGAGCCCTTTGGCAATATTGCCGACCAATGACAGGCCACTATAAACCAATGCGGTATACAACTGGACCGCTGACGCGCCTGCGCGGATCTTCTGATAGGCCTGCTCGGCGCTGCCAACGCCACCCACGCCAATGATCGGCAGATCAGTCAGGGTCGAGAGTTGTGCAAGCACCCGCGTTGATTTCTCAAAGAGCGGTTGGCCAGACAAGCCACCGGCCTCAGCCCGATGCGGGCCATGCAGGCCGTCGCGGTCCAATGTTGTGTTGGTCGCGATGATCCCTGCAATGCGAGCGGCATTCGCGACCTCGGCCACTTCCGCGATCTCGTCAACCGTCAGGTCAGGCGCGATCTTCAGGAATACCGGGATCGGATTGGTCAGTGCTGCACGTGCCTGCATGACGCCGTCAAGCAAAGCCGCCAACGCCGCCTTGCCCTGCAGATCACGCAGCTTTTCCGTGTTTGGGGAGGAGACATTGACCGTGGCAAAGTCGACCTCCGCGCCGCACCGCGCCAGCACCGTCGCAAAGTCTTGCGCCTTGTCGGTGCTGTCTTTGTTCGCACCAAGGTTCAGGCCGATCACCGTACCTTTGGGCCGCTTGGCAAGCCGCTCTGCAATCGCCTCCATCCCGTCATTGTTGAAACCAAAGCGATTGATCGCCGCCCCGTCTTGCGACAGCCGAAAGAGGCGCGGTTTAGGGTTCCCCGGTTGCGGGCGGGGTGTCGCTGCTCCAACCTCCAGGAAACCGAAACCCGTTTTGGCCAGCGCATGCAGTGCGGTTGCGTTTTTGTCGAACCCTGCGGCGAGGCCCACCGGGTTGGGCAATTCCATCCCGGCCAAATGCGTGCGCAACCGATCCGATGTCACAGCTCCGCCGCGCGGCCCTAGCCCCGCGTTTAATGCCTTTAACGCCAGCCCGTGGGCCGTTTCCGGGTCAATCCGGCGCAGGGCCGTCAGGCCAACCCGTTCCAGGGCCTTCATGCTAAATCGGGAAACTGATGCACGCCATCCACCAGCGGCAGCGTCATGCTCCAAACCACGTCATCCATCTGTAACTTGCGGTAAAGATGCGGGAAGAGCATACTAGCCCGCGCAGGCTCCCATTTCAATGGCTCCAGCCCATCGGCTTCAACTGCCAGTAACATGAGGCCGTCGACTCCGGCAAAGTACTTTGCCGCCGTCTCTGCCACGGTCTCGGCGGTTGAAAAGTGGATATAGCCGTCGGTCACATCAATCGGCGCGCCGACAGTTTCGCCATCGGCCTGCAGCGTGGCCCATTCATCGGCGCGGAAAATCTTGTAAATCAGCATGCCCGCGTCATGGCGGCTCCACAAAAGATGGTCAAGCGGTTGCGTGCGGCAAAACTGACGTAAGGTCGGCCAACCAGTGCTGGCTAGCTGTTTGACTCTGTCAAAGTACGCCGCCAATCTTCGTACATTCCAACCTGGGGGACCCCATTCCATGAAAACAAGAATCCTGACAACCGCCTGCGCGCTGGCCATGACTGCGGGCATGGCGCAGGCCGACTACACATTGCACATCATTCACATCAACGATCTTCACAGCCGGATCGAGCCGATCAATCGCTTCGATTCGACCTGCAATGCGGAAGACAACGCCGCGGGCGAGTGTTTTGGCGGCGTCGCGCGTGTGATCACCAAGATCAACGAATTGCGCGAAGAGCTGGCGGGCGAGAATGTGATCGTGCTCGATGCGGGCGACCAGTATCAGGGCAGCCTGATGTACACGACCTATAAGGGTGATGTGGAAGCGGAATTTGCTGAACTGATCGGTTTTGACGCGATGGCCGTGGGCAATCATGAATTTGATGATGGTGACGAAGGGCTGCGCAAGCTGGCCGACAACGTCTCATTCCCGATCATTTCGGGCAATATTGACGTATCGCAGTCGAATGTGCTGGCGGGACAGATCGAAAACCACGTTGTGCTCGAAGTGGGCGGTGAGCGTATCGGTATCGTCTCAGCCCTGGCTGCGGACACCGTCGAGACCTCCAGCCCGTCTGATGCCGTCATCTTCAAAGATGAGGTGGAAAGCCTCGCTGCCGATGTGGCCATGCTTGAGGCGGAAGGTGTCACCAAGATCATCGCCCTAAACCACGTGGGGGTGGACAAGGATCGAATGATTGCGACCGAAGTTGCTGGCCTTGACGCCGTTGTCGGTGGGCATTCCCATACGCTCTTCTCCAATACGGACGAAGACGGTCTCGACTACCCGATGATGGTGGGTGATGTGCCTGTCGTGCAGGCCTATGCCTATTCCAAATATGTCGGGCATCTGACTTTGGAGTTCGACGCGGATGGCAATGTGACATCGGCGACCGGCGACACGATCCTGCTTGATGCCAGCGTCGCCGAAGATGCAGCCGCCGTGGCCCGTGTTGCTGAACTCGCCGGACCCATCGAAGAGATGAAGACGCGTGTGGTTGCTGAAGCAGCCGCCCCGATTGAGGGTGATCGTTCCGTCTGCCGCGCGATGGAATGCCCGATGGGTAACCTCGTGGCCGATGCGATGCTGGACCGTGTGAAGGATCAAGGCATCCAGATCGCGATCCAGAACGGTGGCGGCTTGCGTGCCTCCATCGACGCAGGTGAGATCACGATGGGCGAAGTGCTGACGGTGCTGCCTTTCCAGAACACGCTCTCAACGTTTGAAGTGAAGGGCGACGCAATTGTCGCAGCACTTGAAAACGGTGTCGGTCAGATTGAAGAGGGCGCGGGCCGCTTCCCGCAGGTAGCAGGCATGACCTTTACGGTTGATGCGGCTGCCGCGCCCGGATCGCGTGTATCTGACGTGATGGTGGGCGGCGCGCCGATTGATCTGGCTGCCGTCTACGGTGTCGTGTCGAACAACTACGTGCGCAACGGCGGCGACGGTTATTCGATGTTCGAAGATGCGATGAATGCCTACGATTACGGCCCGGATCTGGCGGATGTGACTGCTGAATTCATTGCAGCGAATGCACCTTACAGCCCTTACACGGACGGTCGTATTACGATGAAGTAAGCCGCAAGGGCTTACCAGAAAACGCGCCGCAAATGCTGCGGCGCGTTTTTTTTTGAAGTTGAGGCGTGGTCGTGTGGTGGTTTTGCGGACCGGTCTATGCGGCGTGAACCGATTTTCGCATCCGGGCCAGATGATCATCCCAACCCTCGTCAAGCGCGAGCATGAGCCCGAATGCCTCTTCCCCTTGTGGAAGGCCCTCATGGCGGAGTGATAACCGGGTACCTCCGGCGACCTCTTCCAATGCCCATTTCACCATGCTGGTCCGGTCACCCATTGGTTTGATCGTGAATGTGTATTCCAGACGGCGGAATGGCTCTGCGACCAGAACCTCACCCCACATCAGCCTGTCACCGCTTTCAACGCCGAACATTTCATAAGGTCCATCGACCAGAACGTTATTGGGTTTGTGAAACCAGATCGCCAGTTTCTCCGGCTCTGTCAGATAGGCCCAGACCTGCGCGGGCGTGGCTTTGAGGTAGATAGATTTTTCGAGCACGTTGTCGGTCATTGTCTGTCTTTCTCAATTTCGGATTTGAGGGTATCGAGGCGGCTATCCCAGAATGCATCGAAGTAGGTGAACCAGTCGAAAACGCCTTTCAGGCCAATTGGATTGAGCCTGTTGACGCGCGACCTGCCGTCAGTCTCGACCGAGATCAGATTGCCCTGGTCCAGAATAGTCAGGTGTTTCTTGACGGCGGCCCTGGTCATGTCGAAGTTTTCGGCCACTTCGGCAATTGTCATGTCCTGGCTGGCAAGCAGGCGCAGAATGCTACGTCGGGTCGGGTCGGCCAGCGCGCGAAACCCTAGTTGCTCTGGCTCTGTCATTGCTGGACCGGCAGAAAATCAAAGGCACCGTCCTGATAAAGGTAGGCGATGCATGGTGTATCCGACACACAGGCCGACACATGCGGCGTACCTGCCGCAATGCTGTAGTAAGAGCCTGGCCCGATTTTCCGCGCTGCTTCGGGATCGGCGTTGTCGAGGTAGTGGATCATTTCTCCCTCCAGCATCACGCCATGCATGTTGGCGGTTTTGACATGTGGCGGGCTGGGCAGCTTGACCAGCGCCTGATAAGGTTCTGTGAACCGGTCACCTTGCAAGGCGGCGAACGCGACGCCTTCAGGTGTGGCTTCCCATGCAAAGTCATCCGCGCCCAGCAGTTGGATCGGATCAGCGCCAGCATTGGTCGCGGCGAGGAGAATGGCGGCGATGGACGCCGAGATTGAACGTTTCATAATGACCTCCAATTGTGATACCTTTTGGTATCATTTATTTATGAAACCGAAAGGTATCATGTCAAGAGAGATGCTGAATCTTTCTTTGCCGCGCTCTGTTGTAAGCGCGTCCAAGGGCTTGGCGGTTTCGAATGCGCATGCCTGCTAGGCTTTCGTGGGGCGTCTGCACATTTTTTCAGCGAGTTTGCGGCGGGCGCGGATGATCAGCAGCGTCACCAATGCAGCCAGTCGGATGACCTGACAGATACGGGGCATGAGCGCGAACCTTCGTATCCTTGTTGTCGAACCTGACCAGAACCGCGTGCGTGAGATTGTGGACGCGCTCGGCGAAGCCGGCTGGCGCGACGTGAAGGCGTTGGGCAATGTCTCGGCCCTTGATCGGACCGTCAAAGACTTTGCCCCCGATATTGTTCTGATCGATTTGGCGAACCCGGATCGGGACATGCTGGAACACATCTCTTATGTAACCGAGACCGAAAAGCGGGCGGTTGCGCTCTTCGTCGATCAGACCGATGAGAACCTGACGCAGGCCGCGCTGAACGCGGGTGTCAGCGCCTATGTGGTCGATGGGCTGCAGATGAACCGGATCAAACCGGTGCTGGAAACGGCCATCGCGCGATTCAAGATCATGCGCCAGATGCAGTCGGAGCTTGACGCTGCCAAACAGGCATTGGAAGACCGCAAGACCATCGACCGCGCCAAGGGCATCCTAATGCGCCAGCGTGGCCTGACCGAAGATGAGGCCTATACGCTCTTGCGCAAGGCCGCGATGGATCAGGGCCGCAAGGTGATCGAAGTGGCGCAGGCGCTTGTGACGGCGGCGGATCTTTTGTCATGAGCGGAACAGTCTTGAATTGCGGCTATGTCCCGTTGGTGGATTGCGCGCCATTGGTGCTGGCCAAGGAACTGGGCTTCGCGGCGGAAGAGGGGCTTGACCTGAACCTTGTGCGCCAACCCTCCTGGTCGGCCTTGCGCGATATGCTGGCACTCGGCCATCTGGATGCCGCGCAAATGCTGTCGCCCATGTCCGTCGCGATGTCGATTGGCCTGGGCGGGTTGGCCGCGAAGATCGATACGCTGATGGTCCTGTCAGTCAACGGCACTGTCTTCGGGGTGTCAAACGCGGTGGCGGAGGCGCTTGGCCCCGTTCCCTTTGGCGACGCCAATGCGGTGCTGCACAAGATCGCCGCGCGCGACGGGGCGCCTTTGCGCATTGGCGTGCCGTTCCACTATTCCATGCACCGGCTGCTGTTGTCCTACTGGACCTCCGCTGCGCCCGATCTGCAGATTGAAGAAGTGACTGTACCACCGCCCCGCATGGCCGATGCAGTGGCTGACGGCCATGTGGACGCCTTCTGGGTGGGTGAGCCTTGGGGCAGCGTCGCGGTGGGGCGCGATGTGGCGCAATTGATGATGACGGGCCGCGATGTGTGGCAGTTCGCGCCCGAAAAGGTGCTGGCTGCCCGTCACGATTGGGTGGTTGAGAACGATGATACCGTGCGCCGCTTGATGCGCGCCGTCTTCCATGCCGCCAAATGGTTGGATGTGAAACGCAACAAGCCGCTTGCCGTTGAGATCTTAAGCCGCAGTGAGCATCTGAGCCTGCCTGCCGATCTGATTGATCCAGCCGTGAGCGGACATCTCTTGCCGCAAATAGGCGGTCATCCGGTTGAAGTGGAGCGGTTCCTGCAATTCCACAGATATGCTGCCAGCTTCCCCTGGCGCAGCCAGGCGGCCTGGATCGCGCATCAACTGGGGGCTGAGGGCGAAGACCTCGAAACCGCCAAGGCCTGCTTTCGGACCGATCTTTATCGCGCGAATCTGGCGGCGGTTGGGGCGGATATGCCCGGCGCATCTGAAAAAGTAGAGGGGTCCCTGCAGTTCGAAACCGCCGTCGCCTCCTCTCGCGGGCACATGATTCTTGCCCCTGATGCCTTTTTCGATGGCAGAACCTTTGATTATGCCGGGAAAGAGCGATGAATTTTTGGGCGTTCTCTGCATCGCCGCATGAAAAAATGCGGCAGCGCAGAATAACCATTGTCTGATCTGAACACGCTCGCAATGATGTTCGTGAAGGGCAATGTAGCCCGGTTTTCAGTATCCGCCGATGAAGGCGATACGACTTTAAGAGCAAAGCCGCTCGTATGGATCACGGACCTCCTCCCCCGTGACACATGCGTGCGGCTTTTTTGTTTTGCCCGGGTGCCGGGTCCGAGAAAGGAACCAACAGATGAAGACAAAACTTTCCCTGATGCTGGCAACGACCAGCCTGCTTGCCACAGCCGCCTCGGCGGAACTTCTCGATCTTGAGAAGGACGAACTGACCCTTGGCTTTATTAAGCTGACCGACATGGCGCCTTTGGCTGTTGCTTATGAGCTTGGCTATTTCGAGGATGAAGGCCTGTTCGTGACGCTTGAGGCGCAGGCGAACTGGAAAGTTTTGCTTGATGGCGTGATCAGCGGCCAGTTGGATGGTGCACATATGCTCGCCGGTCAGCCGCTCGCCGCGACCATCGGTTACGGGACCGAGGCGCATATCATCACGCCATTCTCGATGGACCTCAACGGCAACGGTATCACCGTTTCCAACGAAATCTGGGAAGAGATGAAGCCCAACGTGCCATTGATGGACGATGGTCGCCCGCAGCACCCGATCAGCGCCAGTGCATTGGCCCCGGTCGTTGAGGATTACAAGGATCAGGGCATTCCCTTCAACATGGGTATGGTCTTCCCCGTATCGACCCACAACTACGAAATCCGCTATTGGCTCGCCGCCGGTGGTTTGGAGCCAGGCTATTATTCGCCGCAGGATATCTCGGGCCAGATTGGCGCTGATGTGCTGTTGTCGGTGACGCCACCCCCTCAGATGCCCGCCACAATGGAAGCAGGCACAATCTATGGCTACGCCGTGGGTGAACCGTGGAACCAGCAAGCTGTGTTCAAGGGCATCGGCGTGCCGGTGATCACCGATTACGATATGTGGAAGAACAATCCTGAAAAGGTCTTCGGTATCACTGCAGAATTTGCCGAAGAGAACCCCAACACCACGCTGGCCCTGACCAAAGCATTGATCCGCGCGGCGATCTGGCTGGATGAAAACGACAACGCCAATCGGCCCGAGGCTGTCGAGATCCTGTCCCGCTCTGAATATGTGGGTGCGGATTATGACGTAATCGCCAACTCCATGACTGGCTTCTTCGAGTTCGAAAAAGGCGATGTACGCCCTGCGCCGGACTTTAACGTCTTCTTCCGCTACAACGCGACCTATCCGTTCTATTCCGACGCTATCTGGTACCTCACCCAGATGCGCCGCTGGGGCCAGATCGCGGAAACCAAGCCCGATGAGTGGTATTTTGAAACCGCTGCCGAGGTATACCGCCCCGATATCTATCTCGAAGCGGCACGCATGCTGGTCGATGAGGGCATGGCGAACGAAGCTGACTTCCCATGGGACAGCGACGGGTTCAAGGAACCGACCCCTGCCGCCGATATCATTGACGCCATTCCTTACGATGGCCGTCAGCCCAACGCCTATATCGATAGCCTGCCGATTGGTCTGAAGAGCGGTCAGACCGTCGTTGGTAGCGAAATCCAAGGCTGATCCTGACCGGCAGGGCGTCGCTCGCGCTTGCGCGCATCGCCCCGCCCGCCGTCCCGTCTTTTTCAAGGAACCTGATCATGACCGCAATTGACCCTGACACACTTGATGCCGAGGCCCGCCGCGCCCGGCGTTTCACCCGTATCAACAAGGCCGACACTTGGTTCCGGGTCCTTGGCCTGTCCTGGGTCACGCCGATCCTGAAGGCGATTGCGGGCGACAATCCGCGCGCGCAGGTCAAAGAACTCTGGCAGCTTCTGGGCGTACCTGTTTTCGCGATCATCGCGTTCCTTCTGGCCTGGGGCACGCTGGCCCCGCAGGTGCAGACGTCACTTGGCGCCGTGCCTGGCCCCGCTCAGGTGTGGGAACAGGTGGGTAACCTGCATGCCGACGCGCAGCGCGAGAAAGAAAAGGAAATTGCGTTCTATGAACGCCAGGACGCGCGCAATGCCGAGCATATCGCGAATGGCGATACCGACCGCGTGCGCGAACGGACTTACACCGGCAAACCAACCTATTACGACCAGATCTGGACCTCGATCAAAACGGTGTTCTTCGGGTTTCTAATTGCTTCAGTCGTGGCCATCCCTCTCGGCATCGCTGCTGGCCTCTCGGTCACTGCAAATGCGGCGTTGAACCCGTTGATCCAGATCTTCAAACCGGTCTCACCACTGGCATGGTTGCCGATTGTGACGATGATCGTCTCGGCTGTTTACACCAGCAATGACGGCATGTTCTCCAAATCCTTCCTGATCTCGGCCATCACCGTGACGCTCTGCTCACTCTGGCCAACGCTGATTAACACCGCCTTGGGCGTGAGCAGCATCGACAAGGACCTTGTGAGCGTCAGCCGCGTGCTGAAAATGAATACCTGGACCAAGATCACGAAACTGGTGCTGCCGTCCGCATTGCCTTTGATTTTCACAGGGTTACGCCTGTCGCTCGGTGTCGGCTGGATGGTGCTGATCGCCGCTGAAATGCTCGCGCAAAACCCCGGCCTCGGCAAATTCGTCTGGGATGAGTTCCAGAACGGGTCCTCACAATCCCTCGCCCGGATCATGGTTGCCGTCTTCACCATCGGGATCATCGGCTTCCTCCTGGACCGTGTGATGTATGCCCTGCAATCCATGTTCACATTCTCGAACAATCGGTGATCGTGATGAGCTTTCTTGAACTCAAAAACGTCTCAAAAAGTTATGGCGAGGGCACAAGTGCGGCCCATGTCCTGAACGACATCAATCTGAGCGTAGAGGAGGGCGAGTTCCTCGTCCTCCTCGGCTTCTCGGGCACTGGCAAGACAACCCTCATCAATCTGATGGCGGGGCTGGAGATGCCGACGAAGGGGAAGGTCACGTTCAAGGGCGCGCCGGTCAAGGAACCGGGCCGCGAACGGGGCGTGATCTTTCAAAGCTATTCGCTAATGCCTTGGCTGACAGTGAACGGAAATGTCGGGCTCGCCGTCGATACGATCTACCCCGATCTCAGCAAGGCCGAGCGCGCCGCGAAGGTGGCGCATTACGTCAAAATGGTGGGGCTGAGCCACGCCACAACGCGCCGCCCGGCGGAGCTTTCGGGCGGGATGCGTCAGCGTGTCAACGTCGCCCGTGCCTTGGCGATGAACCCGGAAATGCTGCTGCTGGATGAGCCACTTTCGGCGCTTGACGCGCTCACCCGCGCCAATCTGGCCGATGAGATTGAGCATATTTGGGAGGCCGACAAAAAGACCTGTGTGCTGATCACCAATGATGTGGACGAGGCGATCATTCTGGCCGACCGGATCATCGCGCTGAACCCTGACGGCACGTTGGGGCAGGAATTCAAGGTCGATATCGCCCGCCCACGTGACAGGATGGCGATGAACCACAACGAGACGTTCAAGCGGCTGCGCGCGGATGTGACCAACTACCTGATGGATGTGGGTATCGCGGCCAAGGTCGAGGGGACACGGCAATTGCCCGATGTTACGCCGATCCATGGTGTGCCCACCGCCGTGGCCGAGGCGCAGAAAGGCATGATCGAGGAACGCTTCCTCGACTTCTCGCAACTTCACAAGGTCTATCCGACGCCCAAGGGGCCGCTGACGGTGGTGGAGGACTTTGATCTGAAGATTAACAAAGGCGAGTTCATCAGCCTCATTGGTCATTCGGGCTGCGGCAAGTCTACGGTGCTGACGATGGCGGCGGGTCTGAATGAGATCAGCAAAGGCGCGATCAAGCTGGATGGCCGCCATGTGGAAGGCGCTGACCCGGAACGCGCGGTGGTGTTCCAGTCGCCCAACCTGTTCCCATGGCTAACAGCTAAAGAGAATGTGGCGATTGGTGTGGACAAGGTCTATCCCAAGGCCAGCCAGGCTGAGCGGCAGGATGTTGTCGAATACTATCTTGAACGCGTCGGGCTGGCGGATGCGATGGACAAGGGCGCGGCTGACCTCTCAAACGGGATGAAGCAGCGTGTCGGGATCGCGCGTGCCTTCGCGTTGTCGCCGAAACTGCTGCTCTTGGACGAACCCTTCGGCATGCTCGACAGCCTCACGCGGTGGGAATTGCAGGAAGTGCTAATGGAGGTGTGGTCACGTACCAAGGTCACAGCCATCTGTGTGACCCATGACGTGGATGAGGCGATCCTGCTGGCCGACCGCGTGGTGATGATGACGAACGGACCACAGGCGACCATCGGTAAAATCACGGACGTCAATTTGCCGCGGCCGCGCAGCCGCAAGGCGCTGCTCGAACACCCCGATTACTACAATTACCGCCAAGAGGTGCTTGATTTCCTTGAGGAATACGAGCATGGCGCGAAACCGAAATCCGCAGCATCCAATGGTGATCAGGCTGCAAAGCCCAAAGCAATTGCGGCGGAGTAAGAAAATGGAAAGAAATTCTCAACACTCTTGCCCCACTCTGCGCCCGACAGCGCAGGAGCAGTGGCATGACACCCAATCAGATCGAAACGGTGAAGGACAGTTTTCAGCGGGTTGCACCAGTTGCGTTGTCGCTATCGCTGACCTTTTATGCAGAGCTGTTTCGGATCGCGCCCAGCGTCCGGCCCTATTTCCCGTCAGAGATGCATTCCCAGCGGGTCAAACTGGTCGACACATTGTCGGCGGTGGTGTTGAACCTGCACCAGCTGCACGCGCTGAACGACACAATCGCGGGTCTTGCGAAACGTCACGTGGAATACGGGGCGCGGCCAGAGCATTTTGCACCGGTCGGGCACGCCCTGATTTACGCGCTCAAGCAAACAACGCCAAATGGTCTGACGCCCGTCGAGACAGAGGCATGGGTGGCTGCCTACGGCGAAATCACCGACATGATGGTGGATACGATGGTCAATTCCGCCGCATAGACCAAGCGGCATCCCCGCGCGTTGGGGGTTGCCATGACTGAGAAACTGATCGTAATCGGCGCTGGCATGGCCAGCGGTCGCGCGCTGGAGCATCTGTTTGAGGCGGGCGGTGACTACGACGTCACGCTTTTCAACGCGGAGCCGCGTGGGAACTACAACCGGATCATGCTGTCGCCGGTTCTGTCTGGCGAAAAGACGTATGACGAGATCGTCACGCATGATGCGGAATGGTACGACGCCAATGGTGTGACGTGCCGGTTTGGGGAGCGCGTGGCGCGGATTGACCGGGCGGCGAAGACAGTTATGGCTGAGAATGGCGACGTGCTGCATTACGATAAGCTGCTGTTCGGCACCGGCTCAAACCCATTCATGATCCCATTGCCGGGGCATGATCTGGAAGGTGTGATCGCCTATCGCGATCTGGAAGATACCGAGCGTATGATGGCGCTGGGTCCCGACAAAAAGGTTGTGGTGATCGGCGGCGGCCTCTTGGGGCTAGAGGCGGCTGCGGGGATGGCGGCACGTGGTGTCGATGTCACCGTCGTGCATATCATGGGCCATCTAATGGAGCGGCAGTTGGACGAGGCTGCCGGGTACCTTTTGCGCAAGGCGCTGGTGGACAAGGGGATCACCGTCAAGTGTTCGGCCAATTCCAAGGAAATCCTGGGCGATGAGGGCCATGTCAAAGCGCTGTTGCTCGATGATGGAACCGAACTGCCCTGCGATCTCTTGGTCATGGCGGTGGGTATCCGGCCCAATGTGAAGCTCGCACAAGAGGCGGGGCTCGCCGTGGGCAAGGGCATCCACGTGGATGACCAGATGGTGACCTCCGACCCCGACATTCTCGCGGTTGGCGAATGCGTCGAACATGACGGGGCGATCTTCGGCCTTGTGGCACCCCTTTACGATCAGGCGAAAGTGGTTGCGAAAACCCTTATGGGAGAGGAAGACACATTCGTTCAAAAGGAACTCTCAACCAAGCTGAAGGTCACCGGGTGCGACCTCTTTAGCGCCGGTGATTTCGCCGATGGGGAAGGGCGCGAAGACATCGTCTTCCGCGACCCGGCGCGTGGCGTCTACCGCCGCCTGATCATCGAGAGCAACGTGGTTATCGGGGCCGTCATGTATGGCGACACCGCCGACAGCAACTGGTTCTTCGGGCTGATCAAGGACAAGACCGATATCTCCGAGATGCGCGACACGCTCATCTTTGGACCTGCCTATCAAGGGGGGACCCCCCTGGACCCTTTAGCAGCTGTTGCAGCCTTACCGCGTGACGCGGAGATCTGCGGCTGCAACGGAATCTGCAAAGGGCAAATCGAAGACGCAATCGCTGCGGGCGCCTCTGATCTGGGCGCTGTGCGGGCGGTGACGAAGGCATCGGGGTCTTGCGGGACATGCACCGGGCTCGTCGAACAAGTGCTGGCGGTCAGCCTGGGCGATGATTTCGTCATGCCCACCGCGCAACCGATGTGCGGCTGCACCGACATGACACATGAGGATGTGCGGCGCATGATCAAATCCCGCAAGCTCACCTCGATGCAGGCGGTGATGCAGGAATGCGGCTGGAAGACCTCCTGCGGCTGCCATGTCTGCCGCCCGGCGCTCAACTTCTACCTGCTCGCCGATTGGCCACTGGAATACCAGGACGATCCGCAAAGCCGGTTCATCAACGAGCGCAAGCACGCCAATATCCAAAAAGACGGTACGTTCAGCGTGGTCCCCCGCATGTGGGGCGGGATCACAACGCCGGATGAGCTGCGGGCGATCGCTGACGCCGCTGACAAATACATGGTGCCGACCGTCAAGGTCACCGGCGGTCAGCGGATCGACCTTCTTGGTGTGCGCAGTGAGGATCTGCCGAACATCTGGGCCGATCTGAACAAAGCGGGCATGGTTTCAGGCCATGCCTATTCCAAGGGGCTGCGGACGGTGAAGACCTGTGTGGGCACCGATCATTGCCGGTTTGGGACGCAGGACAGCACCGGGCTGGGGATCAAGATCGAGAAAGAGATGTGGGGGTCGTGGACACCGCACAAGCTCAAGATGGCGGTGTCGGGATGCCCACGCAATTGTGCCGAGGCGACCTGCAAGGATATCGGCGTCGTCTGCGTCGACAGCGGCTATCAGGTGAGCATAGGCGGCGCCGCGGGCATGGATGTGAAGGAAACCGAACTCTTGGTGCAGGTCGCGACGGAGGAAGAGGCGATTGATGTGATCAAGGCGGTCACGCAGCTTTATCGCGAAAATGCCAAGTATCTCGACCGTATCTATAAGTGGATGGCAAAGGTTGGTCTGGACTGGATCAAGGAACAGATCGACGATCCGCAGATGCAGCAGGCACTGGTCGAAAGGTTCGAGCTGAGCCAGTCCATCTATCGCAAGGACCCGTGGGCCGAGCACGCGGCGAAGAAAGCCGAGAGTTATCAGCCGCTTGCAAATCTCTCTCTGGAGGCTGCGGAATGAACAACTGGATCGATATCGCGGCCCTTGATGACATCCCGAAGCGCGGCGCGCGGGTGGTAAAAACCTCTGAAGGGTGCGTGGCTGTCTTCCGCACAGCCGAGGATGAGGTGTTCGCCCTCAACAATGCCTGCCCGCACAAAGCCGGGCCCTTGGCCGAGGGCATCGTGCACGGCAAATCGGTGACCTGCCCCCTGCATAATTGGGTGATTTCGCTGGAAACGGGCGAGGCGCAAGGGGCGGATGAGGGGCGGGTCGCGACGTACCCCGCCCGGGTCGAAGGGGGCCGCATCCTGCTCGACCGGTCGTTTCTGCGCGCAAGGGCCGCTGCATGACCCTGACCCGCACCACCTGTCCGTATTGCGGCGTCGGGTGCGGTGTGCTGGCCGGGCCTGACGGCACGATCAAGGGTGATCCGGACCATCCCGCAAATTACGGGCGGCTTTGTTCTAAAGGGTCGGCTTTGGGTGAGACCATCGATCTCGACGGGCGGCTTTTGCATCCCAAAGTGGGTGGGCAGCGGGCCAGTTGGGATATGGCGCTTGATCTGGTCGCCGAAAAATTCAACGCCGCCATCGCCGAATACGGCCCCGACAGTGTCGCGTTCTACGCCTCTGGCCAGTTGCTGACCGAAGACTACTACGTTGCCAACAAGCTGATGAAAGGCTTCATCGGATCGGCGAATATCGACACGAATTCGCGGCTTTGCATGGCCTCATCCGTGGCGGGGCACAAACGCGCTTTTGGGACGGATACCGTGCCGGGTACGTATGAAGACCTGGAAGAAGCTGATCTGATCGTGCTGGTCGGATCGAACCTCGCCTGGTGTCATCCCGTCCTGTTTCAGCGCATTGCGGCAGCGAAAGAGGCGCGGCCAGACATGCGGATCGTCAATATCGACCCGCGTCGGACGGCCACAACCGATCTGGCTGATGTGCATCTGCAGATCGCGCCTGATGGCGATGTCGCTTTGTTCAACGGGCTTTTGACATACATCGCCGATCACAACCGCATTGATGCAACGTACACCCATCATCACGTTAACGGACTGGCTGATGCGCTTGCGGCTGCACGTCAGTCGAACCCTGCCGATTCAGGCCTGTCGGCTCAGGAGGTCGCGCATTTCAACGCTCTTTGGGCCGGGACGGAAAAGGTCGTCACGATCTATTCGCAAGGCGTGAACCAGTCGCAATGCGGGACGGACAAGGTCAACGCGATCCTGAACTGCCATTTGGCCACGGGCCGGATCGGTAATCCCGGTATGGGCCCGTTTTCGGTGACAGGTCAGCCGAATGCAATGGGCGGGCGCGAGGTAGGGGGGCTCGCAAACATGCTCGCCAACCATCTGGAACTCGGGAATGCCGATCACCGGCAGGCCGTGCAGGATTTCTGGGAAAGCCCGACGATCTGCACGCAGCCGGGGTTGAAGGCGGTTGATCTCTTCAAGGCGTGTGCTGCGGGTGACATCAAGGCATTGTGGGTCATGTCGACCAACCCTGCCGTGTCACTCCCTGATGCCGACGGGGTTGCCGCAGCCATTCGCAATGTGCCGTTCGTCGTGACCTCTGATATCATGGAGCGCACGGATACGAGCGATCTTGCCCATGTCTGCCTGCCCGCAACCGGCTGGGGCGAAAAGGACGGCACGGTCACGAATTCCGAACGTCGGATTTCGCGCCAGCGGGCGTTTTTGCCAGCACCGGGTAACGCTCGCCCCGACTGGGCGATTATCAGCGACGTGGCAGGGCGCATGGGATTTGGTGCTGCTTTTGCCTATGACACACCTGCTGATGTCTTTGCTGAATACGTAGCGCTTGATGCCGCTGTCTCACATTTCCCGCGTGATCTGGATCTCAGCATCTTTGCTGACGCCGATTATGCGAACCTGATCCCGACCCAATGGCCGCGCAATGACAAACGCTTTTTTGCGGATGGCCAATTCTATCACCCGGACGGCAAGGCGCGGATGATCCCGGTGACGGCACCGGCATTGGCCAGCCCGCGCTTTACACTCAATACCGGGCGCAACCGCGACCAGTGGCACACGATGACGCGTACTGGCAAATCCCCGCGTTTAGGTCCGCATCTGGCCGAACCGTATCTCGAAATCCACCCTGCTGATGCTGCGTCACTCAAGGTTGCCCCCGGTGATCTGATCGAAGTTGAGAACATCTATGGCAGCGCGATCTTGCGCGCGCTGGTAACTTCGCGCGTGGCGCCCCGACAACTCTTTGCGCCGATGCATTGGACGCGGCAGCGGACGACGCAAGGCGTGATCAATAGCGTGACGCTGCCTGTCACTGACCCGTTTTCCGGGCAGCCTGCGTTGAAGGCCGGGGCGGTGAATGCCAGTGTCTATCGCCCCAAATGGTATGGGTTTCTGGCTGCTGCGAGCCCGCTCGCGCCGCAAACACCCTATGCCGCGATTGCCCGCACGCAAACCGGCTGGCAGGCCGAATTGGCCGGGCGCAAGACGTCGGATGACTGGGTCGCCACCGCGCGCGAACTCAGCGGCCTGGCCGGCGGTGAAGCGGCCCTGCAGAGCGATCCGGCCACGGGCGATGTGCGTGTGGCGATCGAGGTGGATGGAAAGATCGCCGCCTTGTTCTTTGCCGCGCCGACACCTGTTGTCTTGTCGCGCGCGGCGGCCATTGCTGCAATCGGGACAACAACCGCTCCGCTTCAAGCGCTGGCCGGGCGCACGCCTGCCGATAAGCCCGATCCCGGTCCAACGGTCTGCGCCTGCTTCAATGTGGGTCGTAACACATTGCTTGTGGCTGCAGCCGAGGGTGCGCGCAGTGTCGCCGCATTGGGGGAAGTCACATGCGCGGGCACCAATTGCGGGTCCTGCAAGCCCGAACTCGCGGCCCTGTTGGAAGAGGCATCGGTTCCGATGGCCGCCGAATGAGCCTCGCACCATTTGTCCAGATCGTCGCACGCGGCAAAGGCCGCGCGCGGTCCATGACGCTGGATGAGGCGCAGCAGGCGATGACGCTGATCCTGCAAGGGCAGGCCGCGCCAGAAGCGGTGGGGGGGCTCTTAATGGTCATGCGTTTGCGGGGAGAGACGGCAGAAGAGATCGCCGGTTTTACGGCCGCCTTGCGCGCGTATGTGAAAGGAAAGCTCGTGCACGCCGATCTTGATTGGCCGTCCTATGCCGCCGGGCGTAGCCGTGGCGCGCCGCTCTTTCTGCTGGCTGCGCGGCTTGTGGGGCAGGCGGGCTATACGATTTCCATGCATGGTTGGAATTCACACCAATCCGTCACCGCGTCCGTCCGCGACGCCTTGACGCTCGCCGGACCGCATGTGCGTTACACGCCGCTCGAAGCGCTTAGTCCCGCCGCGTTTTCGCTCCTGAAGTTGCGCGACACGTTTGGCCTGCGCTCCTGTTTCAACACGGTTTTGCGCATGTGGAACCCGTCAGGCGCGCCGGCGACGGTGCAAGGCGTGTTCCACCCCTCCTACCGTAGCCTGCAGGCGCAAGCGGCTGAAATGCTGGGGCAGCGCGATCTCAGCATTATCAAGGGCGGCGGCGGCGAGTTCGAACGGCATCCGGGCAAGGCCATTCAGGTGTTTGGCCTGCGAGACGGCGCGCATATCGAAGAAAACGCGCCATCCATCGTGGACGCCACGCGTCGTCTGCACGAAGTGGACCACAAAGTTGATCTGCGCGGGCTCTGGCGGGGCACAGTTAATGATCCCTTTGCCGTTGCGACGATCACCGGAACGGCTGCGTTGGCCCTCTGGACCCTAAAAGCCGCGCCCGATTTCGCCGCTGCACAAGACATGGCCGATGATCTCTGGGCCACCCGCCACCAACAAGAAAGCCTGTCCGCATGAAAACCTTTCCGATGTTCCTTCAGATGGCCGGACGCCGTGTTGTGATCGCTGGCGGAGGCGAACAGGCCGCCCAGAAAGCGCGGCTGATCCTGAAATCCGAGGCGGAGGTGACGATCCTTGCACCAGAGTTGGACGATGAATTGGCCGGTCTGGTGGCGGAGGGTCGCATCACGCATGTGACAGGTCCGATCACGCCCACGCATTTCGCTGAAACCGCGTTGGTTTTTGTGGCGACCGGTTGTCCAGGCGCAGATATGGCGCTTCACGCACTGGCGAAGGCAGGCGGGGCGATGGTGAATGTGGTCGACCAACCAGGTCTTTGCGACGCGATCACGCCGTCCATTGTGGACCGCGATCCGGTGGTTGTTGCCATTGGTACAGAAGGCACGGCACCGGTGCTTGCGCGGCAGATCAAGACGAAGCTGGAGGAGGTCTTGGAGCCGCGTCTGGGCGACTTAGCAAGCCTCGCGGGTCGGCTCCGCAACGCGGCAGCCGCCCGGCTCGCGCCCCGCGCGAGGCGCGATCTTTGGCGCTGGGTGTTCAACGATGCCCCACGCCGGGTCTTTGCCAGCGGGGCCGAGCGTGACGCGGCTAAGATGATCAAGGCGGCCATCGAAAACGGTGAGTTTGGCATAAAGCAGGAAGGTAGCGTCAGCCTAGTGGGCGCGGGTCCGGGTGCGAAAGACCTGATCACCTTGCGTGGCGTGCAACGCCTGCAAGAGGCGGATGTGATCTATTATGACCGGTTGTTGGAGCCGGAAATCCTGGAACTCGCCCGCCGTGATGCGGAGCGCATCTATGTCGGCAAGGCCCCCGGCTGCCATAGCTGGCCGCAAGAGAAGATCACGCAGACCCTGATCGCCGCTGCGAAGCGCGGTCAACGGGTCGTGCGCCTGAAGTGCGGCGATCCCGGCATCTTCGGTCGCAGCAATGAAGAGATACGCCCGCTGAAAGAGGCCGGGATCGCGGTCGAAGTCGTGCCCGGCGTAACGGCCGCCTGCGCCGCCGCTGCAGCAATGGGCGAGAGCCTGACTGAGCGGGATGAGATCAACACGCTGACATTCAGCACCGGACACCTCAAGAATGGCTATTTGGTGCCTGAGTCTGTGCGCGATCTCAAACCCGGCGGCTGTGTGGCACTTTACATGGGCGTAGGTGCTGCAGCGGATATCTCAAATCATCTGGAGCGGAGCCATCAAGGCATCCCGCTCGAGGTGCAGATCGTCGCCAATGCGCAGCGGCCCGGGCAGGTGACCGCATCATGCGGCATCGGTGATATCGCCGCGACGCTTGCCGCGCATCAAATCACAGACACCGCGATCCTGTTCATCCGCTGGCCGCTCAGCGTGGCCAGCGCAGGGGTGAGTACCGCGCCGGCGCCAGTGGCGCTATTGGCATAAAGCGCGACATCTGTCACGCTTGAAACCGTGCCCACTGGGCTAGCTTGTCTTTCGGACAAGACGAAAGAGCTCTGATGCCCCGCCCGGAACGGAACAATCTAGCGATTTACGATGATGTGGCCGATCAATGGTGGTCGGACGATATCCGTTGGATCCGCACGCTGAAGAACATGGTGCCGGGCAGGCTCTCCTGGTTTGATCGTTTCATCGACTGGCAGGGCAAGGATGTGTTGGACCTTGGCTGCGCAGGTGGTTTCATGGCCGAGGCGATCCATGATCGCGGCGCGAAGGTAGCAGGCATAGACCCAGCCGTTGACGCTATCGCAGCGGCGCGGGCGCATGCAGAGGCGACGAGCCGCGAGATCACCTATGATGTCGGTTTGGGCGAGTCACTGCCTTACCCGGACGATGCATTTGATGCTGTTGTCTGCGTGGATGTGTTGGAACATGTCAGCGACCTGACACAGGTCATCTCCGAGGTCGCCCGTGTCTTACGCCCCGGTGGCATCTTCCTATTCGACACGATCAACCGCAATCCGATTGCCCGCTTCGTGACGATCACAATGGCCGAGGATATCCTGCGCATTCTGCCCAAAGGCACGCATGACCCGGCCATGTTCGTCAAACCCGCCGAATTGCGTCGAGAGCTGGAGAATGCGGGCCTGACCTCCGGCAAAACCGTTGGACTTGGACCGCGAGGGATAAACCGGCGCGGAGATTTCCTCTTCGGCAGGCTGCCGGGCACGATGGTGATCTTCATGGGAACCGCCTGTAAACCAGCCTGAGAAAGAGGACAGATGACCAAGCGCGTGCTGATCATGGGGGCGACTTCGGGCATTGGGAAATGCACGGTTGAGGTGGGCCTCGCCAAAGGTCTGATCGTGCGTGCGTTTTCTCGCCGCGCGGCCGAGATGGCGCCGCGCGACAATCTGGAGGCCGTGGCAGGCGATGCGTTGGTCGCGGCGGATGTGGCAGGCGCGCTCGACGGGATGGATGCGGTGATCTACGCTCTGGGCGTTGAGAAAACCCTCGGCAAACTGTGGAAAACGGTGACGCTCTTTTCCGCCTCTACTGAGGTTCTGCTGCCGGAGATGGAGAGGGCTGGTGTCAAAAGGCTTCTCGTCGTCACCGGCTTTGGTGCCGGGCGCAGCCGGTCCGCGATGAGCACGATTGAGCAGATTGGCCACCGTGCCATCCTTGGGCGGCCTTACGCAGATAAGGATGTGCAGGAAGAGATGATCATGCAAAGCCCGCTCGACTGGACCATCGTGCGGCCTGTGATCCTGACCGATAACCGTGATGGCCGCAGCTATCAGGTGCTGCGCGACCCTGCCACTTGGCGAAACGGTCTGATTTCACGCTGGGCGGTCGCCGAGTATCTGATCGCTGCGGCGAGTGGTGGGCAGGACATCCGCGGAGACGTCGTTCTGACGCGATAAGCAGGATGTTGATGCTTCGCGCGGTTTCGACCGCCTCCCTCCGTCCGCAACGACAACAGAACTGTGGCTTGACCTCGTAACAAAGGTTCAATACCTACCGGCGCAGCGACGCGGGCGTTGTGTAATGGTAAGACCTCAGCCTTCCAAGCTGATGATACGGGTTCGATTCCCGTCGCCCGCTCCATTCTTTCATGTTCATAAACGAATAACGCGCATACGCAGACTTGGCTTGTCTATGTGGCGCACCAGTTTTATGTCAGGCCACCACATCACAAAGGACGCTTGATGGCAGACCCGCAGACGCAAAGCCCAGAGGACCGGCCCGTTGGAAAAAGGGTCAGTGCCTTGCGCGCGCTGTGGCCATATATGGTGCCTTACAAGCTGAACATGTTTGCAGCAGGCTTTGCGCTGGTTTTCACGGCGATGGTGTCGCTGACGTTGCCTATCGCGGCTGGCCAGATCGTGGACGCGTTTGGCGTGTCATCAGACGATATCGAGCGACATTTTACGACGATGCTGACCATTGCCGTCCTGCTCGCTTTCGGGACAGCGTTTCGTTACTACCTTGTGACCCGCTTGGGCGAACGGGTCGTGGCCGATATCCGCAAGGCTGTGTTCAAGCGCATGATCGGGATGAGCCCGGCCTTTTACGAAAGGATCATGACCGGTGAGGTGCTGAGCCGGATCACCACCGACACGACGCTGATCCTGTCGGTCATTGGCAGCTCCGCCTCAATCGCTTTGCGGAATATCCTGCTTTTCATCGGCGGCGTGATCCTGATGCTGATGACGTCCGTCAAAATGAGCATCATGGTGCTTTGGCCGATCCCTGTCGTGCTGTTTCCGATCATCTTTCTGGGGCGACGGGTGCGCAGCCTGTCGCGCGAAAACCAGGACCTGATCGCTGAATCGAGCGGAGGGGCGTCAGAGCAGCTCCTCTCGGCTCAGACCGTCCAGGCCTTTACCCACGAAGACCTTAGCCGCGTGAAATTCGATGAGGTGACCGAGCAAAGCTATCGCTCAGCAAGGCGCCGGATCATCACACGGGCGTTTTTGACGGCCATCGTGATCTTCATGGTGTTCGCGGCAATCGTGCTTTTCTTGCGCATGGGCTCGCAGGACGTGACGGCTGGCGTGATCACAGAGGGCGGGCTCGTCCAGTTCCTGATTTATACGATCATGGTCGGCGGGGCGGTCGCTGCGCTGTCGGAAGTCTGGGGCGAATTGCAGCGGGCGGCTGGTGCGACGGAGCGCTTGGTCGAACTCTTGACGATGGAAGACAGCGTGCAGGATCCTGTGGACCCGCTCCCTGTACCAAGCCCGGTCAAAGGTGCGCTGACCTTCGATAGCGTACAATTCAGCTATCCCTCGCGTCCCGATATCTCGGCCCTTGCTGGTGTTGATCTGGCGATTGAACCGGGTGAGACGGTGGCATTGGTCGGTCCATCGGGCGCCGGCAAAAGCACGATAATCCAGATGGTGCAGCGCTTCTATGACCCGCAGGAAGGGGCGGTGCTGCTGGATGGCGTCGACCTGCGCTACATGCTGCGAACGGATTTCCGCCAACACATTGCGCTGGTCCCGCAAGACCCGGTCATTTTTGCTGAAACCGCCCGCGAGAACATCCGCTTTGGACGGCCTGATGCGACGGATGCCGAGGTTGAAGAAGCCGCGAAAGCCGCTGCCGCCCATGATTTCCTGATCGCCTTGCCCGATGGCTACGAAAGCTATGTCGGTGAGCGCGGCGTCATGCTTTCCGGCGGACAAAAGCAGCGGATCGCCATTGCCCGCGCAATCTTGCGTGACGCGCCCGTGCTGCTCTTGGATGAGGCAACAAGTGCGCTTGATGCCGAAAGCGAGTACGCGGTGCAGCGCGCGGTCGAGGACCTCGCCAAAACGCGGACCACGCTGATTGTGGCCCACCGTTTGGCGACCGTGAAAAAGGCCGACCGGATCATCGTCTTCGATAAGGGGCGGATCGTGGCGCAAGGTACGCATGACAGTCTGGTGGCCCAGGGCGGGCTTTATGCGCGTCTTGCACGCCTGCAATTCACCGAAGGGTTGGCCGCAGAATAGAATATTTCGTAGCGTCAGCCTTGTGATTGTCTGCAACTTTGCCCAACTTGCGCCGTCAGAGGAGCGCCGCATTTGGGGACGATGCGGTGGACAATAAAAAGGGGAGGAGACGCCATGACCTACGCGACGATTGCGGACCGCAACGCCATTGAGGATGAAATGCCGTGGGAGGCGCGGCAACTGCCGACCACCACCTATGAGATGGTGAGCCAAACTGCCGCGAAATACGGGGATCGTAAGGCCACCAGTTTTAGTCTTCTCTCTGACCCGGAGGCGAAATGCGAAACGCTGACCTGGAATGAGTTGCGCGATCAGGCGGGGCAGGCGGCAAATATGTTTCGCGCGATGGGCGTCGGTGAAAACGATGTTGTCGCCTACCTCATGCCCAATGCGACCGAGACCATCCTGACTTATCTGGGCGGGCAGATCGCAGGGATCGTGAACCCGATCAACCCGCTTCTCGATGCAGAACAAATCGCATCGATCCTGCGTGAGACCAATGCAAAAGTGCTGGTCACGCTCAAGGCTTTCCCCAAAACGGATGTGCCGCAAAAGGCGGCTGAGGCCGTGCGCTTTGCCCCCAATGTCAAACATGTGGTTGAGGTGGATTTGCTGCGCTACCTCACCGGGCTGAAGAAATTCATCGTCCCCCTGATCCGCCCGAAGAACCCGACAGACCACGACGCGAAGGTCTACGATTTCCAAACCGAACTGGCAAAGCATCCGAAAGAGCTGACATTCGAAGACAGTAAGGCTGACCGTGTGGCGGCTTATTTCCATACGGGCGGGACGACGGGCATGCCAAAGGTTGTCCAGCACCGGTACTCCGGAATTGTTTATAACGGCTGGCTGGGTGCCAATCTGCTTTTCACTCAAGATGACGTGCAGATTTGTCCGCTGCCGCTCTTCCACGTCTTCGCGACAATTGTGTCACTTGGTGCGTCGCTCGCTTCTGGCGCGCAGATCGTCTTTCCCACTCCGCAAGGCTATCGCGGGGACGGTGTTTTCGACAATTTCTGGAAACTGGTCGAAAAGCACAAAGTGACATTCATGATCACTGTGCCGACCGCCATGTCTGCCCTGATGCAGCGCAAGGTGGATGCCGATATCTCGACCCTGCGTCTGGCCTTCTGCGGTTCCGCGCCTCTGCCACTTGAGCTTTATCGGCGCTTTGAAGAGGCCGCAGGCGTCACCATCTGCGAAGGCTACGGCCTGACCGAGGCCACCTGCCTCGTTTCGATCAACCCGCCCGACGGCGAAAAGCGTGTGGGCTCCATCGGTCTGCCATTTCCTTACACGGATGTGCGGATCATTGATCCGGCCACGGGCAAGGATGTTCCTACGGATGAGATTGGCGAGATCTGTGTTTCGAACCCCGGTGTCTACGGTGGCAAGACCTATACCGAGCCGGACAAGAACGTTGATCTGTTCTATGCGGGTGCGATTTCGAACGCGCAATATCTACGCACCGGCGATCTGGGCCGCAAGGATCCTGATGGCTATCTGTGGATCACGGGCCGAGCGAAAGATCTGATCATCCGTGGTGGTCACAATATCGACCCCGCCGAGATTGAAGAGGCATTGGCCGGTCACGACGCCGTGGCCTTTGCTGGTGCCATTGGCCAGCCCGACAAACATGCGGGCGAGGTGCCATGCGCCTTTGTCGAACTCGTCGATGGAGCATCGGTGTCTGAAAAAGACCTGCTGGAATATGCCAAAGAGCATATCCACGAACGCGCAGCCCATCCCAAGCATCTGCAGATCCTGCCCGAACTACCCAAGACCGCCGTGGGCAAGATCTTTAAGCCCGACCTGCGTAAACACGCGATCACCCGTATCTACAACGAGGCGCTGGCGGATACCGGGGCCGAGATCAAGGAAGTGACTGAGGATAAGAAGCGTGGCCTCGTGGCGCATGTTGCAAAATCCGGCGCGGTGACCGATGAAGTGATCGGCAAGGCGTTGAACGAATACACCATTCCGTGGGAGTTGGCCGACTGATCGTTCCCCGCCAATGAATTTGGAGGACGATGAGAAATGGCGAAACTGGCGTTTTTGGGTCTTGGGGTCATGGGTTACCCGATGGCCGGGCATCTGCAGGCTGCAGGGCACGACGTAACCGTCTATAACCGCACAACGGCCAAGGCCGAAAAATGGGTGGGCCAGCATGGCGGGGCACTGGGGGCGACACCGCGCGAGGCTGCCGAAGGCGCCAGCATGGTCATGTCCTGCGTGGGTAATGACGATGACCTGCGCGCCGTCTGTTTGGGGGATGATGGGGCCTTTGCAGGCATGGCCGAAGGGTCGATTTTTGTGGATCACACGACCGTCTCCGCCGCTGTGACGCGCGAACTCAATGACGTGGCCGCTTCCAAGGGTATCGCTTTCATTGATGCACCCGTCTCTGGCGGGCAAGCAGGCGCCGAGAATGGCCAGCTATCGGTCATGTGCGGCGGCGCGCAGGAAAGCTACGAGGCCGCTGAGAAAGTCATTGACGCCTATGCCAAGCTTTGCCGTCGCCTGGGCGACAGCGGCGCGGGCCAGATGACCAAGATGTGCAACCAGATTGCGATTGCCGGGCTGGTACAGGGCCTGTCAGAGGCGTTACATTTCGCGCAGAAGGCCGGGCTGGATGGCCGTGCGGTTGTTGAGGTGATCAGCCAGGGCGCTGCGGGCAGCTGGCAGATGTCCAACCGCTATGAGACAATGCTGGATGACCATTTTGATCACGGTTTTGCCGTGGATTGGATGCGCAAGGACCTTGGCATTTGCCTCTCGACCGCTGACGAAAACGGGGCCAGCCTGCCGGTCACGGCACTTGTCGATCAGTTCTACAAGGACGTGCAGAAACTGGGCGGCGGGCGCTGGGATACGTCCTCACTGCTCAAGCGGTTGCAGGCCATGGGCTGACAACCTGGTCGATAGTGCCAAAGATGTTCTGACCTTTGGCATCCTCCATCCAGATTTGCACACGATCTCCCGGCTGCATGAATGGTGTGCGCGGGGCGCCTTCGACAATGGTTTCGACCATACGCTGTTCGGCGATACAGGCATAGCCCGTGCCACCATCGGCGACGGTCTTGCCCGGCCCGCCATCCAGTTTGTTGGAGACAGTGCCTGAGCCGATGATGGTACCTGCCCCAAGGTGTCTTGTCTTGGCGGCATGGGCGATCAATTGCCCGAAATCGAAGGTCATATCGACACCAGCATCCACCCGGCCAAAAGGTTCGCCGTTCAGATCAATGCGGAGAATCCCATTTAACTTGCCCTCCCGCCATCCCGGTAAGTCATCCGGGCTGACAGCAACCGGCGAAAACGCGCAAGCCGGTTTTGACTGCACGAAGCCAAAGCCCTTGGCCAACTCATCCGGGATCAGGTTCCGCAGCGAGACATCGTTGCAGAGCATCACAAAGCGGATCGCCTCCAACGCCTCTTCTCGGCTCGCGCCCATCCGCACAGGGCCGGTGATCACAGCGATTTCGCCTTCGAAATCGATGCCCCAAGCTGGATCGCCGATGATGGGGTCGGTCGGCGCCAGAAAGCTGTCAGACCCGCCCTGATACATCAGCGGATCGGTCCAGAAGCTTTCAGGCATTTCGGCTCCGCGTGCTTTGCGGACAAGTTCGACATGGTTGACGTAAGCCGAGCCGTCGAGGAACTGATAAGCGCGGGGCAGTGGGGAGTGAAATTCAAATCCGTCAGCAATTTCGGCGTACTCACCGTCGATCCGACCAAATGTGAAGTCCAAGGCAAACTGCAGATTTGACGCCGATCGAAAAGCAGCAGTTTGTTTCAAATCAGCGGACACCGAAACGAGCAGCCCGTCTTGTGGGACCGAGCCATCGTATTTCGGCGATTTGACGCGCAGTGTTCCTACTATCATTTCTTGCCCGGTGTCCCGTCGAATTTCTTCTCAAGATCCGCCCAGCAATCGATGTAATCGTCCTGCAGTGGTGCCTCTTGCGCGGCAAAGGCCGTCAAGTGCTGGGGGAAGCGGGTTTCGAACATGAAGGACATCGTGTTCTCAAGCTTCTCAGCCTGCAGATCGGCGTTCGAGGCACCCTCAAAAGCCTGACGATCAGGCCCGTGGGGCAGCATCATGTTGTGCAGGCTCATGCCCCCGGGGATGAAGCCCTGAGGCTTTGCGTCATAGACGCCATGGATATTGCCCATCAGTTCGGACATGACGTTCTTGTGGTACCAGGGCGGGCGGAATGTGTCTTCGGCCACCATCCAGCGGTCGCGGAATAGCACAAAATCAATATTTGCGGTGCCTTCCACGCCAGAGGGCGCAGTCAAAACTGTGAAAATCGAAGGATCAGGATGGTCGAACAGGATCGCGCCGACGGGGCAATACGTGCGTAGATCGTATTTGCAAGGCGCGTAGTTTCCATGCCATGCGACCACGTCCAGGGGCGAATGCCCGATCCGCGTTTCGTGAAACTGCCCCGCCCATTTGACGGTGACCGTGCTGGGCACCTCACGATCCTCGAAAGCGGCGACAGGCGTTTTGAAATCGCGCCGGTTCGCCATGCAGTTGGCGCCAATCGGGCCGCGACCCGGCAAGTCGAATTTCTGGCCGTAATTCTCGCAAACGAACCCGCGACAGGGGCCGTCCAGCACCTCCACCCGATAAACCAGACCGCGCGGCAGAATGACGATCTCTTGCGGTTCCAGATCGATCACACCCAGTTCCGTGTAAAACCGCAAGCGCCCCTCTTGCGGTACAACAAGCAGCTCGCTGTCAGCGGAATAGAAATAGGCGTCCGCCATGCTTTCCGTGACCAGATAGATATGCGAGGCCATCCCCACTTGCGTGTTCACATCACCCGCTGTCGTCATCGTCCGCATGCCCGTGAGCCAAGTCAGCGGCGTATCCTCATGCGGCACCGGGTCCCAGCGATACTGGCCGAGCGAGACAATATCAGGGTCGATATGCGGCGCTGACTTCCAATGGGGCAGATCGATCTTGGTAAACCGGTGCGTGTGCTTCACCGAAGGGCGGATGCGATAGCACCAAGTCCGCTCGTTCTGATGGCTGGGCGCGGTGAATGCGGTCCCCGAAAGCTGCTCGCCATAAAGCCCATAGTTCACCTTCTGCGGTGAGTTCATGCCTTGCGGCAACGCACCCGGAAGCGCCTCAGTCTCAAAATCATTTCCGAAACCGGGCATGTAACCCTCAGCCGTGCCAACGGGCGTGGCCGCGCGCTGCAAGCTACCAAGAGAAGTATCCTTGTTCATGTCGCATCCTTTCGGTTGGGCCCATCTCGGATATTAGTTGTTTTTGTAACTAACAAGGCCTAACGAGGCCTCATGCATGACACTTTCGAGATAACGGACTTCCTGCCCTACCTCCTCAATCAGGCGGCCGACGCGGCCGCGCTGGAGTTTCAGGACTATTACAAGTCCCGCTATGGCATGCTGCGCACCGAGTGGCGTGTTCTGTTTCATCTGGGCCATTATGGCACGATGACGGCAAAAGGCATCTGCGCCCGCGCGCGGCTACACAAGACAAAAGTGAGCCGGGCAGTCACAGCGCTAGAGACGAAGCGATTTCTGACACGGAGTGCCTTGCTGCAAGACCGGCGACACGAAAACCTGACACTCACCAAGGCCGGGCGCCGCGCATTTGACGATCTGGCCGCTGAGGCGCAACGCTTTGACGCGGCGATCATGGCGCCATTCGACAACACTGAGCGCGACACGTTGCGCAAATGCCTGCGGCAGCTTGCAAAGCTTTGAGAGGCTCGGTCTAGAAAGCTGAACTGAGTGTGAAACCCATCGAAAACGTATCACGCTCGAACCGGCTGATATTGCTGTCGGCCGTTCGGGCAGCGATCGCGATACCGGGGCTAAAGCCAAAATATTCAACGTCTGGAAAGCCGACATTCGCGCCAACAAAGACAGTCGTGTCTTCGCGTCCGCCTTCCACCGCGCCACCGACGCTGTATTTCGGGTAGTCGCTGATCTGAAGACCGCCATTCACGGAAAGCGAGACCGGGCCAAACGGCTCTGCCCAGGCATAGCTGGTCTGCAGGGTCCAACTATCGAACGTGAAGTTGCCGCTCTCGGCCTTTCCATCGCTATTGGTAAAGGATAAATTCGCGCTTACGCGATCGTTGTTATCCAATTGGTAACTGAGCATGCTGCTCAAGAACGTGCGATCCACGCGGCCAATGTCTATGACCGAATACTCCAGCCGTTCGCGCTGCGCCGTGAGGGACATCGTGAGGTCATCGGAAAGCGGGAACTGCCGGTCAAGACCGACACGCACAAAGTCGTATTTTTCAAATTCGACATCGTCGGTCGATTGCCGATAGTTGCGATAATCGAGCGTTCCTGTCGCAAGTCGTCCCGTGATCAAGCCATTCTCCAACGCGCGATCGTGGCGCAGGAACAGTTCCGCATAATTTGATGTCAGTGCCTCGTCGGGTACCGATACATCATCCGTGATATGCGCGCGATTGGCAGTGTATTGCAGGCCAATTGCGGTGCGGCTCTCGTTGTTTTCCTGAAAACGATATTGCGTACGCACACCTAGCGTGGTGCGCCAGCCAGCCAGGGCCACCGCATCCTCTGACAATGTGCCGCCATCCGTCTCGCCATTGATGCGCTGTTCCTCATCGTCGGCGCCACCATTGATGTTGTTGGACGGCACGATGGAAAAAGTCAGCCGGGTCGACCACGGGTTTCGCCGCGCCACGGTCCGTGCATCGCGCAGGGTTTGCGTTCGCGCGGCCTCGTTCGGGGTGTCGTTGAGCGCGATCCGCAGCCAGATGGTCGACAGTGTGAACCGCTCACCATTCGCGGCGGCCAGTGCGGTGACGCGAGCTGCCTCATAACGTTCGGCAGAGGTTTCCGACAGCCGCCAGGCCCTGGCACCCGCTCGCCTGCCTTCATCGGCATCGCCCAGTTGCGGCGCGGCCACCGCCAGGAACAGATGCGCGTCACGATCATCCGGGTTCACTTCGATCAGCTTGCGGGCAATCTCGGCGGCCAGCGCAAACTCCCCCGCCGCTATCGCCTGTCGGGCCAGCAGGCGCGCATCGTCCAGCGACAGGTCCACCGGTTGCGCGGCCACGGGCGCCGCCCACAGGGTAAGCGCGACCAGCACCCATCTTATCCATGCTCTCATCGCCTCTTGCGCCCTCGCTTCATCGGCATTGGGCTTTGCCCTGCCGTACCATCCTCTATAGTCGGGCGCACCCGAATCCAAGCTGCCGGAGAAGCATATGCCCATCACCCCCGAACAACAGGCCGAGATCGACGCATTGCGCGCAAACCCGCAACCCACATTGCGCGTGGTCGCTCCGTGGATGGAGCAGCACCTCTACCATGCATATGACGTGCTGGATCACGGCTTTATTCGCGTGATCGACTATATGGGCGACGATGCGGCAATCTGTCAGGCGGCGCGTGTCAGCTACGGCAAGGGCACCAGGTCGGTGTCCAACGATGCCGGGCTCATTCGTTATCTGATGCGGCACTGGCATTCGACCCCGTTCGAGATGTGCGAGATCAAGCTGCATGTCAAACTGCCCGTCTTCGTCGCCCGGCAATGGATCCGGCACCGGACGGCGAATGTGAACGAGTATTCCGCCCGCTATTCGATCCTCGACCGGGAGTTCTACATCCCCGCGCCCGAACACCTCGCCGCGCAATCGGTGATCAACAATCAGGGCAGGGGGGAGGCGCTGACGGGCGAGGAAGCCGCGCGCGTGCTCGAATACCTCAAAGGCGACGCCGCCCGCTGCTATGACCACTACGAGGAAATGATCGGGCAGGAGGACCAGCAAGGCCTCGCCCGTGAACTCGCCCGCATGAACCTGCCCGCTAATATCTACACCCAATGGTACTGGAAGGTGGATCTGCATAATTTGTTCCACTTCCTGCGGCTGCGGGCGGACAGCCACGCGCAATACGAAATCCGGGTCTATGCGGAAGAGATCTGCAAGGTTGTCGCCGACTGGGTGCCCGCCGCCTATGGCGCCTTCGAGGACTACCGGATGGGCGGCGCCACACTCTCGTCAAAGGCGATTGACTGCCTGCGGCGTATGCTTAAGGGTGAGGAGGTGACGCAGGAGACCTCGGGCATGAGCAAGGGGGAATGGCGAGAGTTTGAGGGAATCATTGGTGAGTGACCAGCAGAATAAGAACTGCGTTGAATGCTCATCTGAAATTCCTATTTCGGCAGTTAAGTGTACGAACTGCTCTTCGTATCAAGACTGGAGACGACATCTTGGGACTTTTTCATCTACACTTGCTCTACCCATAGCTATACTGGCCGTTGTAGGTGCATTTTGGGATCAAATCGCGCACGTCAAATCGACATTCTTTCCCACATTGCTGCCTGACACCTCAGTTCTCGTTACAGATATCTCCCTGAATTCGGTGTCCTTATTGGTGACTAACAGGGGTTCATCAACTCTGGTTTTTGATGGTCCAAGATGCATGCTTGCCTTGCCTCGTGAGATTACTAATTTGTTTGAGGACAACGGAACTATGCGCTGGCCAAATCCGGGCGAAGTCTTCGAAACCGTCTATGTCTACTTCACCGGAGACTTGCCAACTATCTTGGCAAGTGAAAAACAAGCATCGCTGACTTACTTCGCGCCCAGTTTGCAGCCAGCAAATATCGCAATTGATGAACGCAACGAGCCGGTTAGAAGCTTTTGTACTTTGCTCTTTTCAGACGAATTTGGAAATGAAGTACCGCCAAAGGCGGTATTACTGGCGCCTCCAGATCTCCTATTATTTGATCTTAAGACTACAATTGAGCGGATTAGCTATGCACCTGATCAATTAGACAGACGGAATAGCTTGCTATCGGAAATAGCGGAGTAACTGCCGTGAGGTGAGCCGCCCGGCATTGCCGGGCAGCGCCCTCAACGGGGCTCCGCCCGTTTGAACCTGAAATGATCCACTGGATCATTTCCGAGACGGTTCAAACCCTCTCCTACGGGGAGGGCGCCTTTGCACCGCCTCACCCAGCACAACCGCTGCATCTGAATTGACCGGCCCGCCACGCACGAATGTCGGCGCGCCATCCCCGAGCTCCGGGCGCTGCCCTCATGTTGCGCGCCAGCCCCGCGCCCCCTGGGCTCCGCCCGTCTGGACCTGAAACTGTCCACTGGACAGTTTCTGAGACGGTCCAGACCCCCTCACTCCGGGCGCTGCCTTTACGTCATGCGCTGAAACACCCACCGCTGCCCCCACGTCAAGCAGTGCGATTAACGATTCGTTAAGTGTCATCGCACAACCTAGGGGCGTCGGCTGGCGGGTGGTCTGGACCATCCAGTGGCCGAAATCTGGTCTGTTTTCGGTGAAAATGAGACCAAAATCTTCATGACCCTACGTCATCGGGGTAAAGGTGACCCTAGGTTCCCCTCTGAGCAGAGGGCATGTTCCAGTATAAAACGTTTTGAGAAACACATGCCGGGGGCCGGACATGACGATCAAGACACAACAGACGAACCAAAGTGACGACACTAAAAGACGGGCATTTGCACCTATTCGGCGTGACCTGCTCGAACGTTTGACCCGCGAGTGTGAAAGCCAGGCGGGCGCGCCCTGGCATCAACCAACACTTGTGGCCTCACCTACTTCTCGGACGCTGCGCACAGGCTGATCTCCCAGTCCACACCACTCACAGAAAAACACCCCGCTTGCGGGGTGTTTTGCGTTTTGGCCCGCGTCTTCCACGGCGCAGCGAGACCGGCATCGCTGTCTTAGACGCGCGAAATGACGCGAGCCGGGCGATGAAGGATTTCTGAGAGGAAAACTGCGCGGCATGCGACATGCCTGCGAGAACAAGCAGGCCAAGTCCTGGCCTGCTCTGTTGTCTGGTGATGTGGGGTCAGTCGGCCTTGGCGAGGTTCCCAGCCATCTTGCGGCCGTCACGGCCCTCGACGAGGTCGAAAGTCACCTTTTGGTCGTCGGCCAGCCCGGTCATGCCGGATTGTTCCACCGCCGAAATATGTACAAAAATATCCGATCCACCATCGTCAGGTGCAATGAAGCCATAGCCCTTTGTCGTATTGAACCATTTCACGGTACCACTTGGCATGCTCCGCTCTCCTTGTTGTCGCGCCCCGGTTCAGGGGCAGGGCAAGTCTTGGGCCCCGCGACACGCGGTATTCCCTTCGTCTTGTGCTTCAACACTTAAGTGTTTTAAGCAAAAGGCAAATGACAGTTCGTCGCACACGCGCGATCTGCCGCCTATTTGCTCAATCAGGAGGCATTATGCGTTTTTTTGGCCTGAAAACCTGTGACACCTGCCGCAAAGCGCTGAAATCTTTGGCAGAAGCGGGATACACGCCGGAGGTGATCGATGTTCGCGCGGACGGTATTGCGGCAGAGGACCTGAAAGAGATCATCTCACAATTCGGTGAAGCGGCGATGAACCGGGCCTCAACCACCTGGCGTGGCCTGACAGAGGCCGAAAAACAAGGTGACCCGGCGGTTTTGCTGGCGGCCTATCCGACGTTGATGAAACGCCCCGTGATTGCGGCAGATGGCGGCTGGACCATCGGCTGGAAAGCAGACGTGCAGGCAAAATATCTTGGCGGATAGGCTGCGCGCGCTTAAGTGATCCTTTGAGCAGTAAGGAGAGACGCCATGCGCAACGCCGCATTGATGCTGGGAATAATTGCAGGCCTCATGGGCATCTTTGTGGGGCTTTTCGGCTATGGCTATGCCGAATTGTCCGAGCGTCAGCCAGAGGTCGGCGAGATTTTCGGGGCCTTTGAAAACCCCGCATTTATCCGGTTGGCCAGTTTCCTGGCCCCGCTCCTGGCGATTGCGGGCGGTGCGATGGCCAAAGTGCGCGCGCTCTGGGGCGGCGGACTGATGCTCATCGCAGCAGCCCTCTTTTACACCGCATTTGGTTTCAACGTGGCCACGATGTTTCCCATCGGTTTTACGGTACTTGGCGGCTTACTTGCGATTGCGGCGGGCAAGCCGGATGAGCCTAAGGCGCACTTTTGAAGAGGAAACGGTCAACTGACAGGACGCCTGCACCTTTGAATACGAGGATCAGCAGGCACAGCACCCAGAAGGCGCGCTGATCAAGGATCACGCCATCAGGGAACCGGTCAAACCACGCGCCGAGTACGCCATTCGCAAAGCCGTTATGGCCGTAGAGATCAGTCAGTGACTGGACAACGATAAAGCCGATCATGCCAACCGCCGCCAAGCGGGTGAAGAGTCCAATGATGATCAGAAGCGGCAGAACGAATTCCGCGACTGTGCCGCCAAACACAACGGCCCAGTGAAAGAACGTCAGTTGCGAGACGTCAAAACCGACCGCCTCCATCGCTTTGGGGAAGATTTGCGCATAGGCCCCAAGCGAGGGGTTGAAGATGCCGAAGATGCCATCGCCAAGTTTGGTCACGCCGGATTTCCAGAAGTAGTGCACCAGGACCCCGGCAAAGACCAGGCGTGCAAGGATGGGGAGCAGTTCGTCCCCAGCCTTGTTGATGGGATTGGTCACGCGGTCCAGCGATGCAAGGACGGTATTCATGTCTTCTGCCTTTCAGTAAATTTCCGCGACCGCGCCCTGCACCAGAAGCAGTCCAAGCACAGTGCCAAGGTCAAGTGTGTCGTCGGTCATGGCCATGGCCTGACCCAATGGTTTGCCGCCCTGCAGGGCGGTGATGCACTCCGCCGCTGCTGCGTTGATCAGATGTAACTGGGGATCAAAATCCGCGCGCGTGACCAAGACCGCCTCTGCCTGCATCACAGGCTTTGGGGCGTCCGTTTCGGTGTTGGCTCGGTAGATCGCATGGATCGGGAACTGCGAGGTTATCGTGTGCACCGCCGGGGCGATGCGCAGCTTCGCTGACATCAGCGCGTCGGGTGCTAACGCCGCAAGCGTCTGTCCATCGATGCTCGCGACGTCCGCTGCGTGATAGGCGTGCCGCAAGGCCAGTTCGACCTTGGCGATATCGGGCAGGTAAGGCACGGATTTGGCCGGCTCGAACCGCGTCAGGAATTGGGGCATCGCCTCCCCGTAAAACATCATCAGCGGCGATTTAGGTGGGTGCTTTCGCAGGTAAACGCCTGCCATTGCGCGGAAAAACTGATCACCGACCAGTTTGCGGACCACCGGGAAGGCGGTTTCCAACGCGTCCGACAAGCTGACCGCGACATTGTTGCGATAAACGTCAAACCGCTTGCTTGCGGTCTGGCCGTCAGGATTGATCAGGCCTGCAGGCACCGGGGCTTGCGGATCAAGGATCGTGTCTTTGAATGTTGCTTGGCTGACAGTCATGATGTCACCAGCGCCAATGCCTGCTGCGCGCGTTCGGTTTCAGCCGCCAGAACCGGCCATTCGGGCACATCCGTATCCCATTCGATCAGCAATGGTTTGGGACCGGATTTGACCAGCGTGTAGTCAAGCAGTGCCCAGACCGGGTCTACAACGGCTTTGCCATGGCTATCGATCAGAAGTGGTGCGCCGGTTTCGTCCTCATCCTCGTCATGGCCGCCAAGGTGGATTTCACCGACGGCCTCAAGGGGGAACGCATCGACATAGGCCTGAGGCGATGTCTTGAGGTTCGTGGCGCTGACAAAGACGTTGTTCACGTCCAGAAGCAGGCCGCAACCGGTTCGAGCCGTGATTTCGTGCAAGAAATCGGTTTCGGACATGGTGGACTCCGCGAAGGCGAGATAACTTGACGGGTTCTCAAGCAGCATCTGACGGCCCAGCGTCTCTTGCACCTGGTCGATATGATCAGCGACGCGGTTCAGCGTCTTCTCATTATAGGGAAGCGGCAGCAGATCATTGAAGAAATGCGCGTCATGGGTGGACCAAGCCAGATGCTCGGAAAAGCTGGCGGGGTTCAGCCAGCCAACAAGATGCTTCAGGCGCGCCAGATGATCCGGGTCGAGATCACCTTCGCCGCCGATGGACAGGCCAACGCCGTGCACGGAAATGGGAAAGCGTTCGGCAAGGTGGCGGAGTTGCGCAATCGGGCGGCCACCGTCGCCCATATAGTTTTCGGCATGGATTTCGAGCCACGCCACAGGGCCGGGATCGGCCATGATCGCGCTGTAATGCTGTGGTTTGTAACCGACGCCGGGACGGGAGGGGAGCGATGAGCGGTGCGTTGCGTCAAGCATGAAACGGTCCCTTCGTCGGTGGTGGAAGGTGGGCTTGCACCCACCTTACCATAGTTTGGCTTATGCAGGCAGGTCGCGGTCCAGCTCTTCGAGCGAACCCTGACGTGGCGTGCCGTCAGCCTGTGCAGGCAGTTCCATGGTTTCACATGTGCCTTCTGGCACCAGCGTCCAGGCGTTGCCCTGATAGTCAACGGTTGATGTACCGGCGCAGGTTGTGCCTGGGCCCGCAGCGCAGTCATTTTCGCCAGCCAGCGATACGCCAAAGCACTTAACATTGGCTTGCGCTGTGGCAGTTGTGCTCAGGCCGGCAACGGCGGTTGCGACAGCACTTGCGAGGATGAGGGTCTTGGTTGCATTCGACATCGGAATTTCCTTTTGGTTGAGTCAACGTTATCCGTCACCGTTGATCGGCGATGGCCAGACCCTAACGAGTGCGACCACCTCTGCGCCAGTCACAGACCTGTGCATCGCATTTCCGTGAGGTCAGTTAAGCATCTTGTTAACTGTGGCAGGCTGTCGCGGGCTCAAACCGTTGTAAAACGGCGAAGATTGCGCCCGCGCCGTGGGCTTTTGTTACAGCTTCCAGCGCTGGAATGTTACAGAAGATCCGGCGGTGTCGCTTCTTTTGCGAGTTCTGCAACAATCTCATCAAGTGATGTTACAGATGTCTTGTTCTCCCCTAGCCGCCGCACTGTTACGGTTTTCTCGGCAACCTCGCGCGCACCAAGCGCGAGGATAATCGGTACCTTCCCGACGGAATGCTCGCGAACCTTGTAGTTGATCTTTTCGTTGCGGATATCAGCCTCTGCCCGCACGCCAGCTGCCTTCAAGGCTGCGACAACTTCGCCCGCATAGCTGTCGGCATCTGAGACGATGGTTGCCACAACCACCTGCCGTGGGGCGAGCCAGAAGGGTAGCTTTCCTGCATGTTCCTCGATCAGGATGCCGATAAAGCGCTCGAACGACCCCAGCGTCGCGCGGTGCAGCATCACAGGGCGATGTTTTTCGCCGTCGGTGCCGATATAGGTGGCATCCAGCCGTTCAGGCAGCACGAAATCGACCTGGAAAGTGCCGCACTGCCAGTCCCGCCCGATGGCGTCGGTCAACACGAATTCCAGCTTCGGCCCGTAAAAGGCCCCTTCGCCTGGGTTCAGTTCAGGTTCCACGCCTGCGGCGCGTGTTGCCTCCAAAAGGGCGGTTTCAGCCTTGTCCCACACCTCGTCTGATCCGGCGCGTGTTTCGGGCCGATCAGAAAATTTGACGCTGAAGCTCTCAAAGCCCAGGTCTTTATAGATCTCAGTCAGAAACGCGATGAAGCGCGCGCATTCCGCTTCAATCTGACTCTCTTCAGCGAAGATATGGCCGTCATCCTGGGCGAAACCGCGCACCCTCATGATACCGTGCAAAGCACCGGAGGGTTCATAGCGCGCGCAAGACCCGAACTCAGCCATCCGCAAGGGAAGATCGCGATAGCTTTTCAGGCCCTGTTTGAAAATCTCCACATGGCAAGGGCAGTTCATCGGCTTAAGCGCGTTGATCGCCTTTTCGCGGGCATGTTCTTCGTCCACTTCGACGATGAACATGTTGTCCTGATACTTTTCCCAATGGCCGGAGGCTTCCCACAGCTTGCGGTTCACGACTTGCGGTGTGTTCACCTCAACATAACCGCCGGCCCGTTGCTTGCGACGCATGTAGTCCTGCAACTCCGTGTAGACGGTCCAGCCATTTGGGTGCCAGAATACCTGACCCGGGGCCTCTTCCTGCATGTGGAAAAGGTCCATTTCGCGGCCCAATTTGCGGTGATCGCGCTTAGCCGCTTCTTCCAGCATGTTCAGGTGCTTGCGCAGGCCTTCTTTATTGGTGAAGGCGCATCCATAGATCCGCTGCAGCATCGCGCGGTCGCTGTCACCGCGCCAATAGGCGCCCGCGATGGACATCAGTTTGAAGCCGTCCGCAGGCACCTGACCGGTATGTTGCAGATGCGGCCCGCGGCACAAATCCTGCCAATCACCGTGCCAATACATCCGGAGCGGTTCATCACCAGGGATGCTTTCGATCAGTTCGACTTTATAGGGCTCGCCTCGGTCTTTGTAATATTGAATGGCCTTTTCACGCTCCCAGATTTCGGTCGTCACCGGCTCGCGCTTGTTGATGATCTCTTTCATCTTCTTTTCGATCAGCGCGAGGTCTTCTGGCACAAAAGGCTCTTCACGGTCGAAGTCGTAGTACCAGCCGTCCTTGATGACAGGGCCGATGGTGACTTGTGTGTCGGGCCAGATCTCCTGAACTGCGCGCGCCATGATATGGGCGAGGTCGTGGCGAACCAGTTCCAGCGCCGGCTCCTCGTCTTTCATGGTGTTGATGGCGATGCTGCTATCGGCCTCAATCGGCCATTGCAGGTCCCAATGCTGGCCGTTTACAGTCGCGCTGATCGCCTTTTTGCGCAAGCTGCTCGAAACATCAGCAGCGACATCGGCAGGGGTGATCCCAGCCGCATAATCGCGCGCATTGCCATCAGGAAAAGTCAGGGAAATCTGTGCCATTGGTGGCAAGCTCCTCGTCGGTTTGGCGCCTACAAAACGCCCGGTTGCGGGTTGTATATGTGCCGCTATGTCGCCGATCTACCCACCCTCGTCAAGCTATGTTGTTGCGATGCAAGGGGTTTTGTGCAGTATCGAGAGCAGGCAGGACCGGGAGATTGCGCATCTCCCAAAATCAATCAAGAAGAGGTATCCAAAGATGATACGAACAACGGCTATGATCGCAGTGGTTGTGGGGCTTGCAGCCTGTGGCGAGGGATCTGGTGATAACGACACATTGGCGGGGGGCGGCGGGAACGCGGCGGCGCTTACGTTCGACGAACTCAATGAAACGAACTCGCAAATCATCAATGAAGTCGCGTCATCCAGCGTGACCCCCGAGGACGACATTCCCGATAGCGGTTCATCGATCTATCGCGGCGCGCTGACGCTGACACTGCAAGATGGCAGCGGGGAAGGTGTGATCGGTCAGGCGCAGGTGAACGCGAATTTTGCGACCAGTGTGGTGACCGGTGGGGCGGACAACTTTTTTGATCTGGATGGCAATGCGACTTCCGGCACTGTCACGATTGCCAACGGTTTGATCTTGCCGGGCGTGAGCCAAGTCACTGGCGACATCAATGGCACAGTGACGTTCGATGGCACTCCATTGGCGTTGGATACAACGTTGACCGGAACCATTTCCGGCAATGATGCGGACTACATTTCGGGTGTTGTGACAGGGACGGGCGCCGACAGTGGTACCGCGACAACGGTTGATGTGCAGGGGAGCCTCTTCACCGAGCGTTAGGTTTCTCGCGGTATACCGACATATACGTTGACTGCGACATCTTATAGGTTAAATACGACGGTGTTTCCGATAAGAAACCTATATGTTGGGGAATGCATATGCCGCGCTACAATCGAAGCTTTGATCTGAGCATCAATGACATCGACATGATCGAAGAGGCTTTGCGCGCTCGCGGGCGAGAGCTTTCGGGGATGCGGCTGGCCTTGTCGGAGGAAAACCCGGCTCATCTGGAAGCGATACGCGTGATTGAACAGGACCAGCGCGCGAACGAGGAATTGTTGGGGCGTCTGCACGATCAAAAGATTTTTTATCGCCCAAAGACCGCCGTCTACGTCAGCGGCTAGGCCGTCAAAACAGTGGCGTGCACGCCCCTTTTGAGGCGTGCACCGTGTTTCACTCTACAGTGCAGCTGCGAAGACCGCATACGCCATAATCAGGCAGCATACCCATCCCAGCGTAAAGATAATCGGACGCGCGGGCAGTCGGGCCCAACCGGTGATGTATCCGATGGCGTGTGCGACACGCAGCCAGAAGAAGGCAATTGCGGTCCAGTATGTCAGCGCGGTAAAGCCATCCACCCGGTCGACCAGCAACACCAGAAATGCAAAGGGCACGAATTGCTCAAGCAAGTTCAGATGCGCCCGATATGCACGGTGCACCCATGGCCGCTGAAGCGCCGGATTGGCTGGGCGCGAAAAGTCCTGGCTATCAATATCTGCAGGGCTGCCAGCTTCTGAGGTATTGACCCCGATGATGTAGGGGATCCAAAGCGATGCTGCGAGGATACCGAGGCATGTCAGGATGCCCAATTCCGTTGGAAAGCTTTCCATCACGCGGCACTCCCAAAGTTGGCGGGCTCACCGGTTTCAAGCCAGGTCTTCAGCCCCGACATCATGCGCGCCCAGCCATCGGTCACGCCTTCCTGACCTTCCGGGATGTCATAATGCTCCAATGTCAGCTTGCATTGCGGCCCTTCGGGTTCGATAAGGTAGACGAAGGACGATTTCGCCAGCGGGACATCGGGGCCCGCCCAATGCGGCTCAAACGTGCTTTCGATCCGCGTCTTGGGTGTTTCTGCGATGCTGGTGCAGACCAGCATCTTGTTGTCGTCGGGCGTGTAGTAGATCAGTTGGTTACCCTCCAACTCAATCCGATTGGCCATGAAGTGGTAATTGGCCATCCCTTCGGGTTTGGTCAGCGCGTCCCATAATGCGTCCTGTGTGCAGCGAATGAATGTCTGCATAACGAAATCAGGCTTTTTCGACATCGGTTTCTCCAGTTCCTGTTTCAAATCTGCCATTGCCCTTGCAGCCGAGCGGGCGAGGAGTGGTTCGACCCAACGGTCGATCACCTCCTGCAGGGGCATGGCGTTGAGATAGTGATATTTGAACCGCCCCACTTTGCGCGGGACGATCAGGTTTGCGTCCTCAAGAACCTTGAGGTGTTTCATGACCCCGAAGCGGGTCATGTCCAGTTGCTCTTCCAATTCCATCAGGCTTTGGCCGTCCTTGGCGCGCAAACTGTCGAGCAGTGCGCGGCGGGCGGGGTCGTTGAGGGCTTTGAAAATCGCATCCATGGATGCCTTATACGTGACTAGATACTCACGTGATAAGATAGTCACCTAATAAATCTTGCGCTCGGCGCCTCGCTGTGATCCTGTAAGTGCATGGAAAATAATACTGAAATCCCATCATTCATCTCGCCAGAAGGGCGACGCATCGCCTATCATTTGACCGATGGGACCGGCCCTGCGGTGGTTTTTCTGGGCGGATTCAAGTCCGATATGGGCGGGACCAAGGCCGTTTTTCTGGAAAAATGGGCTCGCGATTCGGGACGTGCTTTCCTGAGGTTTGACTATTCGGGACATGGGGACAGTGGCGAGGCCTTCACGGATGGCTGCATTGGGGACTGGCTCGCGGATGCCTGCGCCGCGATTGGGCTGCTCGCCGGAAAAGTTGTGCTGGTCGGCTCCTCTATGGGCGGGTGGATATCACTGCTGGTTGCGCGCGCGATGCAGGAGCGAGTGGCTGGTATGGTCACCATCGCTGCGGCCCCGGATTTCACCGAAGACAGTATGTGGGTCGGGTTTTCAGATGCGCAGAAGGCGGAACTTGACGGCGCAGGGCAGGTGGCCCTGCCATCTGAATATGGCGAGCCTTACATCATCACGAAACGCCTGATCGAAGAGGGGCGGCAACGGCTGGTCCTGCGCGACCCGCTCTCGCTGCCCTTTCCCGTTCGCTTCCTGCAAGGGACGGCGGATGCGGATGTGGATATGTCGGTCGCGCTGCGTCTGCTGAGTCATGCGGAAGGGCCGGATATGCGCCTGACGCTGGTGGACGGCGCGGATCATCGGTTTTCGGATGAGACCTGCCTCGATCTGATCAAAGCCTCGGTCGAAGATGTGCTCGCGGCACAAGATGGGTGAAATCACCCATCCTACGCCACGTTTCGCTTCCCTCTGCGGGTCTGCGCGCGTCTAATCGTTCGGAAGGCCGCGGGAGGAATGGTGATGGCGTTGTCGATGGGTCAAAAGGCCGGCTGGGGCCTCGCGGATGCGGGCATTGTTGTCTTTGTCATCGTCAAGCAATTGCTGATCGTCAGCTATCTGACGACATATCTTGGCATCCCCGTTGCGATTGCGGGTTTTGTGACCACGATTGTGTTGATCTTCGACATGATCACTGATCCGTTGATCGGCTATTTCAGTGATCGGACGCAAAGCCGTTTTGGCAGGCGTGCGCCATGGATGTTTGTTGGCGCCGTTGTGATGGCGCTGGGCATGCTGGGGCTGTTCATGGCGCCGGTCGAGGCGGCGATGGGCGCGAAACTGACCTGGGTGATCGCGGCGTTCGGGATGGCCACAATCGGGTTCACCATGTGCGCGATCCCCTATGGCGCGCAGGCGGGCGAGATCACGCAGAACCCGCGCGAGCGGTCGACCATGACTGGCTGGCGGATGGCCTTTGCCACAGTCGGCATTCTGGTGGGTGGCGCTGTTTTGCCCGGTCTTGCCGGGGCCTTTGGGTTCCCGCTGGCCGCACTTTACGTGACACCGCTGATGATCGGGGCGATCTGGCTGTCGCTGTGGTCCACCCGAAACGCACCACGGATCGAGACGCCCGCGAAGACCGGGTTTGTCGCGGCGTATAGCTTGGTGTTTTCGAACCGCACCTTTGTTGTGCTGGCGCTCGGCTATGGCGTGATGACGTTGGCGGTGGCGCTGATCACCGCCGGGCTGCCCTTTGCCGCCGCGTATCTTGTCGTGGATGACGGGCAAAATGCGCTGTCGGGTGCCGCAGAGGCGCTGACAGTGCTCAGCGTGCTTTTCGGCGCATTCTTTGTCGGCGCGATCCTGAGCCAAGTCTTTTGGGTGTTGATCTCGCATCGTTTGGGCAAGCTTTGGGCGCTGGTGATTGGATTGTCCGGTTATGTGGCGCTGCTTTACGGGCTGTCGGGCATCTTGCCGTCCACCAATGTGACGCTGGTTGCGGGGGTGTTTGTGATCGCCGGGATTACCAATGGCGCCTATCAGCAAATCCCGTGGGCGATGTATCCCGATCTGATGGATGTGACCCGCGAGGAAAGCGGGATCGCGATTGAGGGCGCATTTTCGGCGGTCTGGTTGTTTGGTCAGAAGCTCGCCAATGCGATTTCGCCAGCGCTGCTTGGCCTGATCCTCGCCCGCGCGGGGTGGCAGGAAACGACAGAGGGCTTCGTTGCGCAAAGCGATGCGGCGCTGGAGGCCCTGCAACTGGCGATCACGCTGATCCCGGCGGGCATTCTGGTGGTGGCGGTTTTCGTCTTGCTGATGATCTATCGCCCGATGGCGGTGCGCGCCCTTGCTTGAGCTTGATGGCATAGAGGCGCAGATCGCCGCCGAAGAGGCACAGGTGCCAGGGTTGCGACCGGGTTGCGCGCGGCGGATTGTCTGGTCGGGCGACCCGGCGGTGAAGACGTCTGTCGCAGTGCTCTACATTCACGGGTTTTCGGCGTCGCCGGAGGAGTTGCGGCCGCTGCCTGATCTGGTCGGCAAGGGGCTGGGCGCGAACCTTTATTTCACGCGATTGACCGGGCATGGGCAGGATGGGGCTGCGATGGCCACGGCGACGCTCGACGCGTGGCGGCAGGATGTGGCCGACGCGGTTGCGGTTGTGTGTGCCCTTGGGGATGAGGTGATCCTGATGGGGTGCTCCACCGGCTGCACGCTTGCCACGCTCGCCTTGGCGGAGGGGCTGGAGGCCAAGGCGGTGATCCATGTCTCACCCAATTTCGGCCTGCGCAACAGGGCCGCGCAGTTTGTGATGGACATGCCCTTTGCGCAGCATTGGGCGCATCTTCTGGCGGGGAAAACACGGTCTTACGAGGTGATCAGCGAAGCCCATGCCGCCTATTGGACAACCGAATACCCGACCGCCGCAGTTCATCCGATGGGGGATGCGGTGCGCGCAGTGCATCGTGTTGATCTCGGGCAGGTTAAGGTTCCTGCCTTCTTCGCTTACAACCCAGCTGATCAGGTTGTGCATGAGGCTGACACGCGCAAGGTGATCGCCCGTTGGGGCGGGCCGGTCACGACATTGCTGCTGGAGCAGGGGCCTGATGATGACCTGATGGGGCATGTGATGGCCGGTGACATCTTCAGCCCCAGGCAGACCGAGCCCCTTGCCGAAAAGATACTCGCATGGGTGAAAAGCGCCTAGTCTGGTCGAAACCCTTGCGATAATGGCCATTGCGGGCCACACTTTACCAAAATCTCCGTCAGAGAGAGTTTGCGCATGTCCGCCGAGCAGGCCCCCGATGCCTAGTGAAACGCTGGTGATGATTCCGCCCATCCTGAGCGATGCGCGGATTTTTGACGCGCAGATCCGTGCGCTGTCGCGCCAGCATGCGGTTCTGTTTGCGCCGACCTGCCGGGGCGAGCGGATGGAAGAAATCGCGAGCCAGATCCTGAGCTGGGCTCCAACGAAGTTTGCTGTCGCGGGCATGGGGATGGGCGGCATGGTGGCGATGGAGATCTTGCGCCGGGCGGCGGAGCGTGTGACCCGTATCGCGCTGATCAGCACCAGCCCACAGGCCGACACCCCGGAAGCGGCTGCGGCGCGAGAACCCCATATCATCGCCGCCCGCGCGGGTCGTTGGGCGGACGTATTGCGGCACGAGATTAACTCCACCTGGATGGCGCCGAGTGCTGACAAGGTAGCGCTTGTGCGACAACTGACCGAGATGGGCGATGCGATGGGGCCTGACGCCTATGTCAAACAAGCCCGTGCGCTGCAGCGCCGTAAGGACCAGCAGGCGACGATGCGCAACATCACGCAACAGACCGTGGTGATCTGCGGACGCCATGACGGTCAGTTTCAGTTGAAACGCCACGAGTTTCTGGCGGAGCTTATTCCCTATGCCGATTTGCAAGTCGTTGACGACGCGGGGTATCTACCCACACTGGAAGCGCCTGATGCTGTCACTGGCATCCTACAAGACTGGATGACCGCGCCGTTGATGCTGCGGTCGTAGCTTGACCTTACGGCAAGGTCGCGCTACCGAAAAGCCAAGGTTTCGGGCACCTGCCGCGCGCGCCTCTTTCGGGGTTTGGTGAAGGCCTGTCATATCTGAAATGATTTGCTTTGAACGGGACCGGCCCGTCAGCAATGCGCGCACTGATGCTTTGGCTTGTCCCCGGTTAAGGAGATCATCATGCACGTTTCACGTGATCCAAAGGCGATGGCCAAGTCGCTACGCGGCGCGCTAGCCCGACGCGATATTGCGTTGTCTCACGGCCAATGTCTGGAAGTTGTGGCCCAGCAACTGGGCTTTGTAGATTGGAACACCGCTGCGGCCGGCGGGCGCAACTCTGCAAAGCTGTTGTCTTTGCCGCAAGACTGGTTTCTCGCGGGTTCTGCCCCGCATGACTATCATGCAGGCCGCGACCCGGACCGCGCTGATCAGGTGGCCACGATCTACGCTAAGAAGGATGGGAGACAGATTACCGGTTTTGCGACGCTGATGCAGAGCTTCGACGCGAAGGCTTATCAGGGCAAGCGGGTCCGGTTGGTGGGCGATTTGTCCTGCGCGGATACCGACGGTCTGGCGACGATGTGGATGCGGGTTGATAGCGCAGAGCGAGGCGGCATTCGGTTCGATAACATGCTCAATCGGCAAGAGAATGGGCCGCTGATCGGCACACAAGACTGGACGCGGCGTGCCATCGTGCTCGACGTGCCCGTTGATGCCGAGAAAATCGCATTTGGCTTCATGCTTGAGGGACGCGGGCAGTGTTGGTGTCGCGGGTTTGAGATTGATGTCGTTGATGGCGGCGTTGCGGTCACATCTGACAAAGGGTCTTATCTGAACGCGCCCAGCAACCTCAATTTCGGCCCTAAAGACCAAACTGCCTGAGAGACAAAGACAGGCGGGGTCCTCCCCGCCTGTATCTTCAGTTCATGCTCACGACATTTGAGGGCCTACGTTTTGTGCTGCCCGAATTGGCATCAATGAACTCCAGCACCAGTGGCCGGATATTGTTACGCCAGCTGCCACCTGCGAAAATCCCGTAATGGCCCGCGCCGGGTTCCAGATGTGAGGCTTTCTTGTCGTCGGGCAGGCCAGTTAGCAGATCAAGCGCGGCAAGGCACTGGCCGGGGGCAGAGATGTCGTCTTCCTCGCCCTCAACGATCTTGACCGCGACAGTCGTCACCTTGCTGAAATCAACCTTGTGACCCGCGACCATGAAGTCGTTGCGCGCAATCTCGCGACCTTTGAAGATGCGCTCGACAGTCGAGAGGTAGAACTCCGCCGTCATGTCCATCACGGCAAGATATTCGTCGTAGAAGTTGTTGTGGCGGTCATGTTCTGATGCTTCGCCTTTGGCGACGCGAATGATCTCATCCCGGAAGGAATTGGCGTGCATCTCGGCGTTCATGGAAATGAAAGACGCCAATTGCAGAAGCCCCGGATAGACCATGCGGCCCACGCCAGCATATTTGAAGCCTACCCGCTGGATCATCGTTTCTTCCAGCTGGCCCATTGTGACGGTGCGGCCGAAATCCGTTACTTCGGTATGGTTCGCCTCCGGGTCCACTGGGCCGCCGATCAGGGTCAGCGAGCGGGGTTGTGCATCAGGATCAAGCTCTGCCAGATAAGCGGTCGCGGCCAGCGCAAGTGGCACCGGCTGACAGACAGCGATCACATGAACGTCCGCGCCAAGTTCGCGCATGAAATCCATCAGATAGAGGGTGTAATCCTCAATATCGAACTTGCCCGCACTGACGGGGATATCCCGCGCATTGTGCCAGTCGGTGACATACACATCGCAGTCAGGCAGCAGGCTGATCACGGTTTTGCGCAGCAGCGTCGCGTAGTGACCCGACATCGGGGCGACCAAGAGAACGCGCCGCTTGCTGGGCTTGCGGCCGGGCATCGTAAAGTGGATCAAATCGCCAAAAGGTTTTTCAACAACCGTTTCAATCTCCACCGGGTAGTCGCGCCCCTTGTCGCCGGGGACGGGCGGTATATTCCAGTCAGGCTTGACGATCATCCGCTCAAACGTACGCTCCGTCACCTCGCCCCAAGCTTTCAGCCAGTCAATGGCCGGATTGGCCCCCCAGGACATCACAGGATACGACGCCAAAGCACGTGCCGATGCGCCAAGCCATTGATTGGTGTTACGCATGGTTTCCATCAGGTCATAGGTCATCATATACTTCATGTACTCGGTCTCCGATGGTCAGCGCGCGGCAGTATGCTGCACCTGCAGCATACGCCAAGGAAGGTTAACATGACAACAAACGATTCAATTGAGGCGGCGAATGTTAGCCCAAATGTTGCAAAACTTGAGGCAAACCTCACCCGGGTCGAAGAGTTAACCCAACGTTTGTTGAAGGTAATGGGTCATGGCCGCCATGTGGCGCCCGCGCTACAGGGGCCAAGTCAGGAACTCTACCTAAAGGCGGCCACCGCCTATATGACTGAAATGATGCACAATCCTGCCAAGCTGCTTGAGCATCAGCTGCAATTCTGGAGCAAGTCTGTCAAACATTATGTCGAAGCACAGCACCTTCTGGCGCAAGGCAAGCTGGAGCCGCCGACGGACGAAACCCCCAAGGATCGAAGGTTTTCTCATGAGTTGTGGGAGACCAACCCGTACTTCAATTTCATCAAACAGCAATACCTCATGAACGCTTCTGCAGTGCAGCAGGCGGTCGAGGATATAGAGACGCTTGATTCTGAGGAAAAGAAGCGACTGCGCTATTTTAGCCAGCAGATCGTGGACATGGTGAGCCCCACGAATTTCCTGCCGACCAACCCCGAAGCGCTAGCACTGGCGGCAGAGACCGAAGGCGAGAGCCTTGTGGCGGGCCTTGAGAACCTGATTGCGGATCTGGAAGCCAATGATGGTGACCTGGTCGTCACGCTGGCCGACAAGAAGGCCTTCAAACTGGGTGAGAACCTGGCCACGACGCCCGGATCGGTCGTGTTCCGTAACCACCTGTTTGAGCTGATCCAATATGCGCCGACGACGGACATGGTCTATTCGACACCGCTGATCATCTTCCCGCCCTGGATCAACAAATTTTACATCCTTGATCTGAAGCCGCAAAACAGCCTGATCAAATGGGCGGTGGATCAAGGCTATACGGTTTTTGTCGTCTCATGGGTGAACCCCAACCCCGGCTATCGTGAGACATCGATGACGGACTATGTGGAGAGCGGTTATCTGACCGCGATCAACGAAGTGAAGGATATCTGCGGCGTCAAAAAAGTGAATGCGGTTGGTTATTGTATCGCGGGCACGACGCTGGCGCTGACCCTAGCGCTGATGAAAAAGCGCAAGGATACCTCGGTAAATGCCGTGACGTTCTTTACGACGCTCACGGATTTCTCTGACCGGGGCGAGGTGGGTGTGTTCCTGGATGATGACTTTGTCGATGGGATCGAGGCGGAGGTGGCGGAAACTGGTATTCTCGATTCCTTCTTCATGTCGCGGACGTTTTCCTATCTGCGTTCGAATGATCTGATTTATGGGCCCGCGATCAAAAGCTACATGATGGGGAAGGCACCGCCTGCCTTCGATCTGCTTTATTGGAACGGCGATGGCACCAACCTGCCGGCGAAGATGTCGGTTGAATATCTGCGCGGGCTTTGCCAGCACGACAAGTTCGCAACCGATGGGTTCGAGATTGCTGGCGAGGTGGTCAAACTGGATGAGGTGACCGTGCCGCTCTGCGCCATCGCTTGTGAGACGGATCATATCGCCGCTTGGAAAAGCAGCTATGCCGGTGTTCAGCAAATGGGGTCAAAGGACAAAACCTTTATTCTGTCGGGGTCTGGGCATATCGCGGGTATCGTCAATCCGCCGAGCAAGAACAAGTATGGGTATTACACCAATCCCGAAATGGGGCTGACGGCGGATGACTGGCTGGATGCGGCGGATCAACATGAAGGTTCATGGTGGCCTACCTGGGATAAATGGTTGTCACAAAAGTCTGGTAAGAAGATAGCTGCGCGTGAGCCGGGAGATGCGGATCACCCTGTTCTCGCCCCAGCGCCTGGCACCTACGTTGTTGCTAAGTAGCTATTTCCTTTGGGTAAATTTGCGCATGCAGAAGAATATGCTGCAGTGCAGAAAAAAGACTTGAAATGCTGCAGTGCAGCATGCATATTGGTGTCACGAGATAACCGCGGAGGGGGCTCCGCAAGTACTGAAAGTGAGACTGATCAAATGGCAAAGACACAAGACTTCACCGCCATCTTCAAAGACATGATGGGCGCGTTCCCTGTCGACACAAAGGCAATGGAAGAGCAGTTCAAGAACCAGACAACGCTGGCAGAAAAAATGTCTGCTGTTGCTCTGGACGCAGCTGGTAAATCTGCTGAACTGTCCGCAAAATGGACACAAGACACCATCGCCAAGATGGAAGCGATGTCCAAAGCAAAGGCAGAGCCTGCTGACTACGCAAAAGCAATGACCGACTTCGCATCTGCGTCCGCTGAAAGCGCTGCAGAGCACATGTCTGCTTTCGCTGAAATCGCGAAAAAAGTGCAGACGCAGACCATGGAGCTGGTTCTGGCCGCTGGCAAAGACTTCTCTGAAGACATGACAGCTGCTGCAAAAAAAGCGACAAACGAAGTGACAGCCGCCGCAAAGAAAGCAACTGCTGCTGCAAAGTAAGTCACGTCCAAAACAACCCCATCCTCCCTAGGGGTCTGTTTTTCAAATGGCGGTCCGCATCGCGCGGGCCGTCCTTTGTTTTCAGGGTCTGTGGCTGCCAAACGTCCTGTTGTGCTAAGGGACCCGATCAGGATTTGCTTTTCTTTCGTGCAGACGCAGCATAGGCTTGCTGACAGCGCACTATGTCTTGGGAGGGACGCCCGTGACCGACAACAACAAACCGCTACTAATCAAGCGCTATGCAAGCCGCCGTTTGTATAACACGGAAACGAGCGACTACGTGACCCTGGAGGATATCGCTGTTTTCATCCGTGAGGGACGTGATGTGCAGATCGTTGATCTGAAATCCGGGGATGACCTCACGAGGCAATACCTGTTGCAGATTATCGCTGAGCATGAGAGCCGCGGCGAAAATGTGTTGCCTGTTGATGTACTGACGGATCTGGTGCGCAGCTATACAAGCCAGGCGGCCTCAGTCGTTCCGCAATTCCTGCAGGCCAGTTTCGAGATGCTGCGCGAAGGTCAATCCAAGGCAATGGAGAACATGACGAAGGCCAACCCTATGGCCGCCATGCCCGGCTTTGAGGCGATGCGTGCCCAGCAACAGGCGTTTTTCAACGCGATGACGGGTGGCATGATGCCCGGCGTCGGAAAGTCCGAGCCCAAGGAGGACGCCGACGATCTGGATCAGATCAAGGACCAGCTTGCCGAATTGCAGGAAAAGCTTTCCAAGATCAGTAAGTAATGCACTAGGCGCTGCGCACGGTCGCTGCCTCAGGTGCCTGATGCGCGCCCATCACCTTCTCAACTGCATCGAGAATGATCCCGGCGATCACATCGCATTCTGGCAATGTCAGCCGCGCAGGCAGCCTGACATCACAAGCCCGCATCAGCATCGCGCGCGTTTTCGGTAGTTCGGGCAGGTCTGACAGAAACTGCCAGTTCCAGAACGCACGCGCGTTATCAGCGCTCTGCCCAAAGACCTGAACGCTCACTCCAGCCGATTTGGCTGCGGCGACGAAGCTTTCGGTTTCTTCTGCGGACATATCTACCAGATTGAACTGGATCGAGTCAGGTGCCCGTTCCTCCGGTGGCAGCTTTGCGGGTACGTGCAGCCAACGTGATTGATTAAGCTGGGCAGCCACATGATCATGATTGCGCCGTCCCTGACTGACCCGGCGCGGCAATTCTTCAAGTTGCGGCCGGATCACCGCTGCGGATAACACATTCAGTCGCTGGTTATAGAGCGGCAGCTTATTTTGCCATTTGGCAAAGGCCGCCTGTAAGACGGGATGCTTTTTCCAGTTATGCTCATACGCGCCGGACATGATGACAGCGCGGGCGATCAGGTCGGCATCGTCCGTGATCATGATACCGCCTTCACCGGCATTTAATAGCTTATAGGATTGAAAGCTAAAGCAACCAATTTTCCCAATTGTCCCGATGTTCCTTCCGCCCCACGTGGTACCCAGTGAATGCGCCGCGTCCTCAATCACCGGAATATCAGCCGCATCGCAGAGCGCCATGATCGCATCCATATCGGACGTATGCCCGCGCATATGGCTGATGATGACGGCATCCGCTTCGGGCAGCTTTGCAGCGAAATCCTCCAGATCGATGCGGTAGTTTTCACCACATTCGCATAGCACAGGTACGCAATCGGCGTGGACGACTGATGACGGTACCGCGCCAAAGGTGAAGGCGGGGATCACGACCTTTGCATCGCGCGGGAGCCCCAATGCCTTAAGCGACAGGAACAAAGCCGCCGAGCAGGACGAGACGGCCAATGCGTATTTCGCCCCCAATGCGCGCGCAAACTCCGCCTCAAGCAAGGCGACCGGCGAATTGTCAGAGGTATAGCGAAAAAGATCGCCCGATTGCAGCAATTGCCGCACGGTCACAAGTGCGGCGTCGGGAATGGGTTCGGCATCATAGACATTGGGCACTTGGGACATGGCACTGCTCCTTGTCATTGTTATTGGCCAGAGGCTTAACAGCACGCATGTCACAAGCCCGTGACATCCGCGTCAAATACCCAGCCTGTCGCGCAAAGCATACCATGACATGGCCAGTGTCAACAGAGGTGCGCGCATCGCGGGCCCACCGGGGAAGTTGGGCACATTGAGTGCTGCGAGTGTGTCGAAACGCCCTGCCTGACCCGCGATGGCCTCGGCCATTACCTTTCCCGCGAGCCCCGATAGGGCGACGCCATGGCCGGAGAAGCCTGCTCCGGAAAGGATGTTTGGTGCCACACGTTGGATCGCGGGCAGGCGGGTCATGGTAATGCCCAAGGTGCCGCCCCAAACATAGTCGACCCCCACACCTTTCAATTGAGGAAACAGATGCGTCATCCGTGCGATGAGCGCCGTGCTGATGTCCTTGGGAAATCCAATGCTGTAGCTTTCGCGCCCGCCAAAGAGAAAGCGGTTGTCTTCCGACATCCGGTAATAATTCACGACGAATTTGCTATCGGCCACAGCGATATCGCGGGAGAGAACGTCGACCGCCCTGTCGCCGAGCGGTTCCGTTGCGCAGATGAAGCTGTTGATTGGCATCACCTTGGCTGCGACCGTTCGGGTAAGAGTGGGCAAGTAGCCATTGCCCGCGAGGATCGCGTGCTTTGCCCGGACGCATCCGCGATTGGTGCGCAAAAGAACAGTGTCGCCTTCGACAATGTCGTGGACCTCAGACCGATCATAAAGCCGTGCGCCTGCGTCTTCGGCCAATCGGGCCAACCCCAGGGCATAGCGGAGCGGGTGAATGTGGCCCGCACCATGATCCAGGATGCCGCCCCAATAACGCGGCGATTTGACGAGATCGCGAAACGCATCTGCATCCATCGACGTGATCTGATCATAACCGTACTTTTCCGCGAGATGGGCCGCGTCCTCGGCATAGTCGCGCGCCTCCTGCACGCTATAGCAGCCGTGGGCGACACCGGGCGTGTAGCGGGAATCGGGAATGTGTTTCGCGCAGATATCGCGAATATCGGCCTTCGCCTCTTCGGCGAGCTCCCACAGATCGCGCGCCATTTCGCGGCCATAGCGTTTCTCTAGATCGCCCTGCTCGGCGTTATAGCCGCTGCCAACCTGTCCGCCATTCCGCCCGGAGGCACCAAAGCCCGGACAATGCGCATCCAGCACGACAACATCCATGCCCTTTTGTGCCAGATGCCATGCCGCCGATAGCCCTGTGAACCCGGCACCAACTATACAAACGTCGGCGCGCGTCTCACCGTAAAGAGGTGGCCGCTCAGGCGGTACTTCGGTGCTGGCCGCGTACCAGCTCTTGGGGAGATGGCCGGGTGTGTCGTTGCGATAAAGCGGGTTCATCGACCTAACCGGGATTGAACTCAAGATGGATATGATCGTCATGCCGCGCGGCACTGCAGCCCTGAAACCGGATGGTGTCGCTTGAAACACCGAGACGTTCGGCCAGATAGGGTTCGACGAATATCTTGTAGTCGTTGCCAACCGGATTGTCGGCGAGCCAGCGTAACGCCTCGCCCGTTCTGGCGGCGTCAAGTGGCCAGTCGCGCAAGTAGGGTTGTGCCCAAGCGACATCCCACCGCAATGAAATGCCCGTATCGCTGGCGCAGGGTTGCGGGTCGCCGGGCCCCGGCTGCTCGAACCCCCAATAGCCGATAAAGGATTTGGTCTGACCTAGCCGGTACTCTCCGTGCTGATCAGTGTAGTAGAAGGCGAGGTCAAGCTTGTTGCCATCATCATGGGACAGGTGCGGCAGCATCGCAAAGCCGTCAATGAAGGGAAAGCTTGCATCAAGGGCGCGCGTGCGTGTTCCGGGAAAGCTTTCATGAATATGGGCAGACAGCGCGTCGGCATGCGCCTTCATGGCCGGGTTCACGTAGTGGCGGTTGAGTGCGCAATAAAGCGGGTTGAGCACGGCAATCTGATTGGGCCCTGCATCAAGGCAGGGTAGGGGTTCCCGCCCAGCCAGCGGGGCCGTGTAGTGAGCAACCACCGTCAGTCCGAGATAGACGATAAGAAAGGACAGAAGAAACCGCCCGAACGCCATTCGCAACAAAAGCGCCAGACCCCAGGCGAGGCCACCCAGCTGCGTCAGCGCGGTCAGCGCGATGATGATCAGCCCATGCCAAATCATACGTTCAGCAACAGATGTTCGCGTTCCCACGGGCTGATGACCTGCAGGAATTCATTGTATTCGGCGCGTTTCACAATCGAGTAGACACGTGCAAAATCGGGGCCGAGCACCTCATGGATCGCCTCGGCCTCATCAAAGAGGTCGAGCGCAGTGTAGAGCCCTTGCGGTATTTCATCCTCGGACTCGTAAGCATCACCGCGCCATCTTTTGTCGGGCCGGATCTCGTTCTTCATGCCCAGATACCCGCAGGCCAGCGATGCCGCGATGCAGAGGTATGGGTTGCAATCCATCCCGGCGAGGCGGTTTTCAACCCGGCGCGCCTCGGGCGGTGAGACGGGGATGCGGATACCGGTCGTGCGGTTGTCCCGTCCCCATTCGAGGTTAATGGGTGCTGCATGATCACGTACGTAGCGGCGGTAGCTGTTTACGTAAGGTGCGATCATGGCGATGACGCTGGGCATGTATTCTTGTAGACCGCCGATGAAATGGAAGAAGGCATCCGTCTCACCGCCTTGCGGGCCGGTGAAGATGTTGCGGCCCGTCTCATCCAGGATCGAGTGATGCACATGCATGGCTGAGCCCGGCTCGCCCTCAATCGGTTTGGCCATGAAGGTGGCGAAACAATCGTGTTTCAGGGCCGCTTCCCGGATGAGCCGTTTGAAGTAAAACACCTCGTCGGCCAGTTTCACCGGATGCCCGTGGCGCAGGTTGATCTCTAGCTGGCCCGCGCCGCCTTCTTGCGCAATGCCGTCGATCTCAAAGCCCTGGATTTCAGCGAATTCATAGATGTCATCGATCACCGGCCCGTAATCATCGACGGCGGACATGGAGTAGGCCTGCCGCCCCGCTGCCGGGCGCCCGGTGCGGCCCATCATCGGTTCGATCTCTTTGGCCGGGTCGATGTTGCGGGCGACGAGGTAGAACTCCATTTCGGGGGCGACGACAGGGGTCCAACCCTCGGCTTCATAAAGCCCAACGACGCGCCGCAGCACGTTACGCGGCGCAAAGGGGACAGGTTCACCTTTTTGGTCGAAAGCATCGTGGATGACCTGCAAGGTCCCATCATCGGCCCAGGGGGCCGCTGTGGTGGTCGACAGATCGGGTTTAAGCACCATGTCGGGTTCGAGAAAGCCGTCTGGCCCAGCAGCCTCGCCCCAATCGCCGGTGATGGTCTGAAAGAAGATCGAATTGGGCAGGTGAAAATGCGCCTGCTTCTCCCATTTCCCCGCTGGCACCGCCTTGCCACGTGCGATGCCGGGCAGGTCGGCGATAACGCATTCGACCTCGTCCAGCCGGTTTTCCTGAAGGTAGGTTTGGGCGGCAGGCGGGATCTGATCGACCCAGGTCATGCGATGGATCGCGACTTGAAGAATGAAGCGATTTGCGAAGCTAGCCGTTCATTCGCGACGGGTTGGTTTAGGTTCGCAGCCACCTCATCAAGCTGGTTCTGTGGCACGATCCCCGGCCCGCGATGCCGGGCGAGACCCGCTACGAAATCGGCACCAAATTCCGGGTGCGGTTGCACAGTGAATGCTTTCTGGCCGTAGATGAGGGCCGCGTTGTCGCAAAAACCATTCGTTGCCACGATGCGTGCGCCCGCCGGGCGCTCGACCACCTGATCCTGATGCCAGGCGTTCAAGGCGACGGTTTCACCTTCCCAGTCATAGGTCTGACGACCAACAGCCCAGCCACCGCCAAACTTCTCGACCTTACCGCCCAGGGCCTGCGCGATGATCTGGTGGCCAAAACACACGCCCACAAGCGGAATATCGGCGGCGTAGATGTCACGGATCATCGCCTCCAGCGGTGGAATGAAGGGATGGTCCTCATAGGCGCCATGTTTGGACCCAGTGATCAGCCACCCCTCGCACAGGTCAATGGCAGCAGGAAAATCCATATCGACGACATTCCAGGTCTCGAACTCGAAGCGATGCCCGTCAAGCAGCCGCTGAAACAGATGCTCAAAATCGCCAAGTTCGTCCCGCAGCGCGTCTGGCGCGTGTCCCGTTTGCAGGATACCGATTTTCATAGATCACCACATCGTTGGCCTCGCCTCACGCTATCGTGGGACAAGATTGGTCGCAAGCGGGCGCTCTGGTAGGCGGGGATCATTGCCCTTTGTGGTTTAGCGGATGATCTGCGGCCTGAGTTTCATTTTCTGGCGTGTTTGCTGCGGCAAGTGCCGGTTAAGGCGCCGATTGATCAGCCCGAAGATCCCGATGATCACTAGCGTGAGCAGGATGAAATAGGCCGCGAGGATCGGATAGGGGATGAAGGGGTCGAACGTCTTGTCGGCAAAATAGTTGGCGTAGTAGAGCGCGTCGCCCCGTTGTTGTGCCGCCGGGAAGCCGGAAAAGAAGACAAGCGTTGTGGCGTGAAAGAGGAAGATCGCCTCGTTCGTATAGGCGGGCCAGGCGAGGCGCAGCATGGTGGGCCAGATCACGCGGCGGAACCGAGCCCAGCCTGACAGGCCGTAGGCATCCGCCGCTTCGATATCGCCTTTGGGGATCGATTTCAGCGCGCCAAAGAAGATCTCACCCGAATACGCGGCGGTGTTCAGAAACAGGACCAGAAGTGCGCCAGCCCAGGCCGAGGTGAAGGGGTCAAAGAAGTCCGACACGCCTTTGAGGTTCAAGAACAGGAAGTAGGCAAAGAAGAACTGGATAAAGAGCGGGGAGCCGCGGAAGAGAAAAATGAACCATTCCGCCGGTTTGCGGATCAGCGGGTTCCGGGCGGCCTTCCCCACGGCGACGCCCGTAGCCAACAGAAAACCGGAGGTCAGCGCGAAGAACCCGAAATAGATGTTCCAGATCATGCCGGAGCCGATCAGCGTGAATTGCTGGCAGAGCGTGAAATCGCTGCGCGGCAACAACCGTTCGCCATAGCCGAGGCTGCGGAAGGCGTAATCGGCGATCGTTTCCCAACAACTCATGCGGCGGCCTTGCGTTGGGCTTCGCCCGCGGCCGTGGCCTGGCCATGGGTCAGGCGCGCCATGATCCGGTCGAGAACGACTTCCGAGATTTTGGTGAATCCGAGATAGAAGACGAGCAGGGCAAGGAAATACCACATGCGCCAGTCGCCATGGGGGTAGTCGGTGAATTGCGGGGTTTTCGTGCCGCCTAATTCGCGGGCCCAGTAGACGATATCCTCGACGCCGAGGAGGAACAGCAAGGGGGTCGCCTTGATCAGCACCATCCAAAGGTTCGACAGGCCCGGCAGCGCATAGACCCACATTTGCGGGACGATTACGCGCCAGAAGGTCTGGCGGGATGTCATGCCATAAGCCTCGGCTGTCTCAATCTGGCCGCGTGGCACGGCGCGCATCGCACCAAAGAGGACATTGGCGGCGAAGGCACCAAAAACGATGGCGAAGGTCAGGACGGCGAGGAAAAACCCGTAAGTCTCATGCACCCATTGCGGCGCGTTGCCCAGGGGGAGTTTGGCGGCGGCACAGACGATGAAATCGTTGCCCTGCCAGACCTGAGCCTCCCATTCGGGGCATTTGACGCGGTGGCGCAGATACTCAAACGCCTGATCGAGTGCTATGACAAAGAAGAGGAAAAAGGCGATATCCGGCACACCGCGCACAATGGCGATATACGTGTTCCCGAACCAGCGGAGCGGCAGGACTTGGCTACGTGCCGCCGTCGCCCCGCCGAAGCCGAAGGCAAGCGACAAGGGGGCCGTGATCGCCAACAGCAAAAGCACCGTGCCGACCGCATAATAGATCGACATATGCTTGCCGGTTGTCAGATAGCATGAAAACCACGCCAAGCCGTCAAGTGCGGCAGGATCAGTGCAATAGCTGAAAATGCGGGATGCCTCGGGCTAGTTTTGCGCCCCGCAGGTGGCGGGGCGCAAAGGGTCTTAGTAAAGCGTGATGCCGTCGCCGAACCACTTGACGAGCATCTCGTTGAGCGTGCCGTCTTCTTTCATCGAGGTGATGGCCGCATCCATTTTCTCGCGCAGTTCGGTATCGCTTTCGCGGATACCCATGCCAATGCCACCGCCGAGGGGAACACCTGCGCCCACGAACATCAACTCACCACCCGAGGCTTCGACGATGGGGGCGAGGAAGTCCTTGTCAGCGAAAACCGCATCGGCTTCACCGGCGCGGACGGCGGCGATGGTCTCATCCGGTGTTGGGAATTCCAGCAGGGCCGCACCTGTTTCGGTCACGTAACCGGCCTGGATGGTCGCGGTCTGGGCGGCGATCACGCCGCCTTCCAGATCAACGTCCTCAGATGCTGCGACAAATGCAGATTCGGTTGGCGGGTAATAGTTCTGTGTGAAATCAATGACTTCATCGCGTTCTTCGGTGATCGACATACCGGCGATGATCGTGTCGTAGTTGCCCGAAACGAGGTTCGGTATGATGCTGTCCCACTCATTGGTGACCCATTCGCAGGTCAGCTCGGCGCGGGCGCACATTTCATCACCGACTTCACGCTCAAACCCGTCGATTTCGCCATCGTCATTGAGGAAGTTGTAGGGAGGGTAGGCGCCCTCGGTGCCCATGCGCACGACGGAATGGCCATCGGCCAACGCCATGCCAGCGGTGAGCGCCAGCGCGGCTGTGGAAAGGATCAGGTTCTTCATTGGTAGTCTCCCAGTTGAATGATTAGGATGCTGTTGCGGACAGAAAGCCGCGCAAGCGTTCGGTTTTTGGTTGGCCGAAAAGCACGTCTGGCGGGCCTTCTTCGGCGATCTTGCCTTGGTGCAGAAAGACGACATGGTCGCTGACATCCGCAGCAAGGCGCATGTCGTGGGTGACGATGATCATGGTGCGGCCTTCAGCGGCCAGATCCTTGATCACCTTCACGACTTCCTGTTCCAGTTCGGGATCAAGCGCGCTTGTCGGTTCATCGAACAAGAGCGCCTTGGGTTCCATGCACAGTGCGCGGGCGATGGCGGCGCGCTGTTGCTGGCCACCGGAAAGCTGGGCGGGATAAACGTCACATTTGTCGCCGATCCCAACTTTGCTGAGGTATTTGCGTGCCGCCGCCTCAACCTCAGCCCGGTCGCGTTTCAGGACCGTCAGCGGTGCCTCCATCACGTTCTGAAGGATCGTCATATGGGCCCAGAGGTTGAACTGCTGAAACACCATCGACAGGTTGGTGCGGATACGGATCATCTGTTGATGATCCCCCGGATGCCTGCGCGACCCCGTGCCTTTCCAGACAACCGGCTCACCGCAAAAAAGGATATCGCCCTGCTGGCTGTCTTCCAGCAGATTTGCACAGCGCAAAATGGTGGATTTGCCGGAACCCGATGAGCCGATCAGCGACACGACATGCCCGGCAGCGGCGGTAATGTTGACACCCTTGATCACCTCAAGATCGCCATAAGCCTTATGCAGGTCGCGGATATCGATAACGGGGGTGGAATCGGTCACGTTGGCGGGCAGCTTTTTCTTATTGACCGCGGGATTAGGGCCTATTTCTTAACCATTTGCAATCGCATTCGGCGGATTGACGTGTGGTCAGACGGCATTTGCATGCGGTGCAGGCGGAATGGGCAAATCATAGGCGTCTGGGGGCAGTGCGACGAGGGCGCGCAGTCCAAGCGACTCTCTGTCTTCGGGGTCCAAAGCGTCAATCGCAGCGCGCAGTGCTTGGAAAACCGGCAGTGCCGGAACACTTTTCGCCGCGATAAGCGGGAGGCCAGGTGTAGGTCGGGTCTGTTCCAGTATTCGGAGCCCATTCGTTTCTCCGGCGTTTGCGAGGCTGTGATATGTCACCGCGTCAATGGCGGCAAAATCCGCCGCACCCCGCTGTACGGCATTCATCGACGCGCGATGCGATCCAGTGATCATCTGTGGGCCTTGCAAAACCTCCGGCCGCTCTGAGGCCAGAGCGGCCCAGCCTGATTGCGACACGGGGTCGTTCAACGCAAAGCGGCTGTTGGAGAAGGCCTCAAGATGATCGCGAGCATCATCTGAACGGGCGATGATGACACTCCGGTAGTAGCCAGGCGGACAACCCTCGACCCCGTAGTCAGGTGTGCCAATCAGCGTGACGTGATCGCGCAAGCGGCTTCGGTAAGGAAGGCTGCAGGTCTGCGACAGAACAAGGTCCGGCGCGCGCCAATGGTTGAGCAAATCGCCATCGATGTGCGTCAGCGCATCTGGCGCCGCGATCCCAGCCGCCCTCAGATAGTCTCTTACAAGAACCCAAAACCGATCATGTGCTGCCTCTGTGCCGGGCAGCGCATACATCGGCAGGCTGGCAATCATCCGGCGCTGACGCGCAGCCGTGCAGCGTGGCTATCCTGATCAGACACGCCAAGCAGAGATGCCGCCATGCGCATCATGCTGTCTTCCTCATCGTCGCGCACGCCGTCTGCCATGACAACGGCCCACATCGCCTCGACCACGCCTACACGTTCCTCATAGGCGACGGCATCCTTGATGGCGCGGGTAAAGCGCACGGTATCCGGCGCCTCGGCTTCTAGCGCCTCGGCCTCCTGACGCAACGCTGCCGCGGCACCTGCCTCAAGTCCGTAACGGCGAGCGAGGCTTTGGTCGATCTGCGCGATTTCGACGGCGGCATAGTCGCCATCGGTGCGTGCAATGCGCACGAGAAGTGCCGCAAGCGCCAGCCGGGCGTCAGTTTGCGCAAGCGGCGCGGGTTCGGGGGCGGTCAGTCGCCTGAGAAGATCACTAAACATCCCCGTTACATAAGCGCCTGTTGGTGATCTTCAAAGAGTTTAGAAAGGCGTGCCGCTTCCTGGGCAAATCTGTAAGGTGCGTTCACGACGAAAAGCCCCGATCCGACCATCCGATGACCTGACTGCGCAGGTGGGAACTTCACTTCGTGCACGTACGCACTAGGGATCGCTGAGGTCAGCGCGCCAATCATCGGCTTGTGCGGTGCGCTGTCCAAGATCGGATACCACAGCATCAGGACACCGACGCCCCATTTACGGTGGATCTTGGTCAATGTCGCCGGAATGGTCTGATAATCCGATTTCACTTCATACGATGGATCAACCAGCAATACGCCGCGCCGCGGTGTGGGTGGGCAAAAGGACAGGGCCATGTCCCACCCGTTTCGTTGTTTGGGCTCAGCGCCATAACCGGCCAATGCGGTTTCAAGCGCCGCAAACTCCTTTGGATGTAACTCGCAAAGGTGCAGCGTATCGCTGGCGCGCAATATCTCCGCCGCGATCAGGGGTGAGCCGGGATAGGCATGCGGCCCGTGGCTTTGTCGCACCCGCTCCAAAACGCGGCGGTACGGATGGTCCGGCAGGAACCAATCTTCGGTCCGCCCGATCCCTTTGGCCGCCTCACCCGTCTTCACGGATGCCGCGTCCGACAAATCATAAAGACCGCGCCCCGCATGTGTCTCAATATAGCTGAGTGGCTTGTCCTTGCGCGTCATATACGCCAAGGCCCAAGCCAGCAGGCTATGCTTGTGCACATCCGCTAGATTGCCTGCGTGATAGATATGTTGATAAGACAGCATGCTTTCGCCCAAACCTCTGCTTCCCAGCCCTACCCATTGCGCAGGATACTGCCAAGGGGGCGTTGCCGAGATGCAGGGGCGGGCTACCTCTCGCCAAGTAAAAAAGAGAGACGCGATGCGCCAAATTCTGATCCCACTTTTATGTCTGCCGGCGATGGCGCATGCACAAGACGCTAACGGAATTGCCTTTACGCTCGGCCTTGGTGCGCAGTCGCAGCCGGGCTATTTTGGCGCAGACGACAATGAGGTCGGCCCCGGCGCCGACTTTGAATTCGGACGCCTGCAATTTGGCTCGATCAGCCTCGGCGGGCGATCACGGGACGGGCTGCGTTTCGGTGGCTCGGCACGGTTCATCGATGAACGCTCTGCGGATGACTATCCGGAACTTGAGGGACTCGATGATATCGATTTCTCCTTGGAAGTGGGCGGTGGCCTTGAATTCAACGCGCCGGACTATGAGCTGTTCGCCAAACTGCGCTATGGCGTGATCGGGCATGAGGCGCTTGTCGCGGAACTTGGTGGTGATTTGATCATACGCCCTGATGACCAAGTCACCTTGCGCGCCGGTCCTCGGCTGTTGTGGGGCAGTGAGGATTTCACCCAGACCTATTTCGGTGTGACCCCTGAGGAAAGTGCGGCAAGCGATTTCAATGCCTTTGAGCCCGGCGCCGGTCTTGTTAGCGCTGGCGTTGCAGCAGAGGCGACCTATCAATTCAACGATACCTGGGGTGTCGCAGGCAAAGTGCGCTACGACCGGCTGCAAGACGACGCAGCCGACAGCCCGATCACCCAATCCGAAGACCAATTGACCGGTAGCGTCGTGATCACCCGGCGGATTTCATTCGGGTTTTGAGGGCTGCACCCCAAGTTCAATTCGAGCTGACGGTGGGATGGCTTTGCGGACAAAGCTGTCGCTAGCCACACGCTCCACGACGTTTGCCTTGTGAACTCCTTCCATAGTTCAGCCGCATTCTTCTTGCAGTTAACCCAACATGCGAACGCTCCTCACAACACTATTTCTTTTGGCCGTCTCGTTCCTTTTACTTTCGCTGGTCGGAGCTGTAGCAAGCGGCTTTTCGATGAACGACACCGCGCTGGCCCTTGGAGCATTTGCCTTTGCAAGTGCGCTCTATACCGTGCGCTACGCATATCTGGTAAAATTCGGGCGCCTTGGTTTGCTGAAGCCGAAGCTGAATTGGAAGCCAATGAAACCCGATGCGCGGGCTTTAGCGATCAAATCATCCCTTTTTGTGCAGGGTATGCAACGTATCGGCGGCAGGTCGAACAAGAGCGCGACGAATGACGTATACGCGCTCGTTGACAAAGAAATGCGCGCACTCAATGAACTGGGCCTCATGCGACCAGATCGATCAGACGATGAATTGCGATCAGAAAAGAAGCTCGTCCGTTTTCTTGAGCTTGGCCAAGACGATCGGAGTTCCCCGCCGACCAGCGAATTGCGCGACGTTAGACGCAAAGACGTCTTTCTCAACCTGCGAGAACGTGTGGACGTATGGTATGCCGAACGCGCATCGCGTGCAGAAGCGTATGAGGCCTGGCTGGCCGAGGTGGGCGACCCGGACCAGAGCCACCTCTTGAAGGATGGTTGGATTGCATTCCTCAAAAGCCTTCCTGGCCCGGATATCCGTTTGTGGCATGGCGTAGCAACCGACTTTCACGAGCTTGCTGGCGACCGTCTGGATGCCGCCTTTTGGATCTTGCAACAGGATGCTTGCGACCGCGCCACTGCATCCGATTTTATCGTGGGGTTTCTCCGCTTTCGTTTAAGCGAGGCATATGCTGATTATTCACGACCCGATGAGCGGTTGGAGAGTTTCGCCAGCGTCATTGAAGCCTTCAATTCCGGACGTTTTGTTGCCCTTTCCCTACAGGCAGGAGAACATGTCGGCGGCGGCATGAGTGACGACGAAGCCGCCGATATACTGACGAAGTATGAAGCGGCGCTTAAGCTCAGTGGATTGCCACGTCCCAATGGTCTACTCGACAGCAGCGTACCACCGACCCACCCGGCAAACCGCGGATACAATTCGCCTTACGCATTCTCGGACGATGCCGGATTACATCTCGCTTATCCTGGTCCCAGTTGGCGGGAAGCTGAGTGAAACCGGTGCGCCTTGCCTCGCTTTGGCGCCGTGTCCTGGTAGCGGTCTCAGGTCTGTTGTGGGCGCGCGCAAACTCACTCGCATCGTAGGAGAGCCTACATTGGTTCGATGCGCAACATCGGACACCATGGGCTCGAAGTGGCCATCCGGAGAAGTTACAAACTAGACCAAACGCGATGTCTCAACCGCGGCCCTTACGAAATCTGCGAAAAGGGGATGCGGCGCGAAGGGCTTTGATTTCAGTTCGGGATGGAACTGCACGCCGATAAACCACGGATGGTCTTTCCATTCCACAATCTCGGGCAGTTTGCCGTCGGGTGACATGCCCGAAAACTGCAGCCCGGCCTTTTCCAACGTGTCGCGATACTTGATGTCGACCTCGTATCTGTGGCGGTGGCGTTCCTCGATCGCGGTTGCGCCATAGACCTCTGCCACCTGTGATCCGTCGGTCAGGGTGGCGTTGTAGGCCCCAAGACGCATCGTCCCGCCTTTGTCATCATCGGCCTTGCGGGCGACCTTATGGTTGCCCTGCACCCATTCCTTGAGGTGATAGACGACCGGTTCAAAACGCTTCTTGCCCGCCTCGTGGTCAAACTCCTCGGACCCCGCCTTTTCAAGACCCGCCACGTTGCGGGCCGCTTCGATGACCGCCATCTGCATGCCAAGGCAAATGCCCAGATAAGGGATTTTGCGCTCACGAGCGAATTGGGCGGCCTTGATCTTGCCTTCCGTGCCGCGTTCTCCAAAGCCGCCGGGGACGAGGATAGCGTGAAAGCCTTGCAGGTGTGGGGCGGCATCGTCGTTGTCGAAAAGCTCCGCATCGACCCATTCGATCTGCACCTTGACGCGGTTGGCCATGCCGCCATGGGTCAGTGCCTCGGCAATAGATTTGTAGGCGTCTTCGAGTTGTGTGTATTTGCCGACAATGGCAACCTTCACCTTGCCTTCAGGATTGTGGATGCGGTCAAAAACGTCATGCCAGACATCCAGTTTCGGAGCAGGGGCGGGCGAGATGTTAAAGGCGTCCAGCACAGCCTGATCCAGCCCCTGTTCGTGATAGGCCAATGGCGCCTCATAGATCGACTTAAGGTCATAGGCCGCGACGACGCTTTGTTTGCGGACATTGCAGAAGAGCGCGATCTTCTCACGCTCTTTGTCCGGTATCGGCTGTTCGGACCGGCAGACAAGGATATCTGGCGCAATCCCGATGGATTGCAGTTCCTTGACCGAGTGTTGGGTGGGCTTGGTCTTCAACTCACCCGACGCGGCGAGATAGGGCAGCAGGGTCAGATGCATGAAGATGCACTGGCCGCGCGGTTTGTCATGGGCAAATTGGCGGATGGCTTCAAAGAACGGCAGGCCTTCAATGTCGCCGACCGTGCCGCCGATTTCGCAGAGCATGAAATCAACCTCATCCTCGCCAATCGCGATGAAGTCCTTGATTTCATTGGTCACATGCGGAACCACCTGAATGGTTTTGCCCAGATAATCCCCGCGCCGCTCTTTTTCGAGCACGTTTGAGTAGATGCGTCCGGAACTCACCGAATCCGTTTTGCGGGCTGGCACGCCTGTGAAACGCTCATAGTGACCAAGATCGAGATCGGTTTCTGCCCCGTCATCGGTGACGAATACCTCACCATGCTCGAACGGAGACATCGTGCCGGGGTCGACGTTCAGGTAAGGGTCAAGCTTGCGCAGTCGCACGGAATAACCGCGTGCCTGCAAGAGCGCCCCCAACGCCGCCGATGCAAGCCCCTTTCCAAGAGAGGAGACAACGCCGCCAGTAATAAATATGAAACGCGCCATTGGCAGGGAACTCCCGTGAAAATGTCCAAATCTTGTGGGAAAGCGAAGGTCGAATTTCGCAGTATCACGGGATTTAAGCTCTAGCGGATTCGGACCGCCGAGGCAACCGCTGACCCAACATCATGTTGCTGTTCGTGGCCTTGCGGCCACTTATTGTGGTTATTCGCCCGCTGGGACGAGTGGCGCGTCATCCAGAGATGGCGGCAGGAGGCTGTCCCCAAGCCCAGGCACCGGTGCGCCCTCATCATCCGCCTGAATGCCCAGCCTATCGGTCACGGACGATCCCGCCGTATCGCTCGCCGAAATCAGCGTCAGCGCGATAGACGTGCAGATAAAGGCCGAGGCGAGGATCCAAGTAAACTTGCTCATCGCAGTAGGTGCAGGGCGTCCGCCTGTCGCGCCACCGCCACCGCCGCCCATGCCAAGCCCGCCCCCTTCAGAGCGCTGCAAGAGCACCGTGCCAATCAGGCTGAGCGCCAGGATCAGGTGGATGATGAGAACGACGTTTTCCATAAGGGGCCTTTCAGGGCGTTCGCGAACACGCGGTATCTAAAAGCTGCGCAGACATCCCGCAACCCCCGAAACCCCCTTATTCGTCGATGTCATCCACGTCAGTTTGTCCGGTGAGACGGCGCCGCACGATTGACCAGCTCAATCCAATGGCAAGAACAATCGACAACGCAACGATTGCGATCCAGGTATTTACGGTCGGGTTATCGAGGCTGATAACACCTTGGTCAAAGAGCACCCACAAAAGCGTGCCCACGACGGCAAGGATCAGCACCATCCCGAACACCCCGATAGACCGCAATGTCGCGCGCAGGTAGATGATGTAACCCACCAACAGGATCAGCCCGAAGAGGACGGTCATCGACAGGTTGGTCTCGTAATTATCCAGGCTCCACCGCACGAAGTTCCATGCGGTCGGGTTGTAAGTGGCGGCCAGCAGTACAAAGGCAAAGACCCACCTGATCAGGAAACCCATGATATCCCTCGCGTCTTGTTTGGGCGACCATGGCGAGGTGGTTTGATCCTGTCCAGTCTGCGCGGACCCAAATTTGCGGTTTCGCGCCGGGCATCGCGCCGATATAGGGGGCACGCTGCTGCGAAAGGGGAACGTGTATATGGCAAACGTGGTCGTCGTCGGCGCCCAATGGGGCGATGAAGGCAAAGGCAAGATTGTTGATTGGCTTTCGGAACGCGCAGATGTGATCGCGCGCTTTCAGGGCGGGCACAATGCGGGCCATACGCTTGTCATTGATGGTGAGGTCTACAAGCTGCATGCCTTGCCATCCGGTGTGGTGCGCGGCGGCAAACTCTCGGTCATCGGCAACGGCGTTGTGCTGGACCCCTGGCATCTGATTACGGAAATCGGGACGTTGCGTGAGCAGGGTGTGGCCATCACGCCCGAGACGCTGATGATCGCCGAGAATACGCCACTGATCCTGCCGTTCCATGGTGAGCTTGATCGCGCGCGTGAGAGCCAGAACTCCGTGGCCAAGATCGGGACGACCGGTCGTGGGATTGGTCCTTGCTATGAAGATAAAGTCGGCCGCCGTGTGATCCGCGTGGCTGATCTCGCAGACGATGCGACGCTTGAGCTGCGCGTTGATCGCGCGCTTGTTCATCATGACGCTTTGCGGCGCGGCCTTGGGCTGGGGCCTATTGATCGTGATGCCCTGCTGGCGCAACTTCGCGAGATTGCGCCCGAAACCCTCGCCTATGCCGCGCCGGTCTGGAAGGTGCTGAATGAAAAGCGCAAAGCGGGCAAACGCATCCTTTTCGAAGGTGCGCAGGGTGCGCTGCTTGATATCGACTTTGGCACTTATCCATTCGTGACGTCGTCCAACGTGATCGCGGGGCAGGCCGCAACAGGCGTTGGGATGGGGCCCGGCGCCATCGATTTCGTCCTTGGGATCGTAAAGGCCTACACAACACGTGTGGGCGAGGGGCCTTTCCCGACCGAGCTTGATGACGCCGATGGGCAGCGCTTGGGCGAGCGCGGTCATGAATTCGGCACGACAACGGGGCGCAAACGGCGCTGTGGCTGGTTTGATGCCTGCCTTGTGCGGCAGACATGTGCGACTTCAGGCGTCTCCGGTATCTCACTGACAAAGCTCGATGTTCTTGACGGATTTGAGAAGCTGAAGATCTGCGTGGGATATGAGCTTGATGGGCAGACGCTTGATTATCTGCCAACAGCAGCGGATCAACAGGTACGTTGCACGCCAATTTACGAGGAAATCGAGGGCTGGTCGGAATCGACCGAAGGCGCACGCTCCTGGGCCGACCTGCCCGCGCAAGCGATCAAATATGTGCGCCGGATCGAAGAGTTGATCGACTGCCCAGTTGCCCTAGTTTCCACCTCACCGGAAAGGGAAGACACCATTCTGGTGACAGATCCATTCGCGGATTGAAGGTGATGACGTACAAGGCGCGCAAAAAGCTGGCATTGTTTGTTCTGGTGGTCGGGCTGCCCGTCTACATCGTCATCGCCGTGACGATCATGAGCCAGGCATCACGCTTTCCGCTGGTCGTCGAGTTCCTGATCTACCTTGCCCTTGGGATCGGCTGGGCCTTTCCGTTGAAGTGGGTCTTTAAGGGGATCGGCCAGCCGGACCCCGATCAGGATCGCAACTGATCACCGGCTATCATCGCTTGTCTGTTGCCCAAAAATGAAAAAAGGCGGGGATAACCCCGCCTTCCGTTGCAATGCTTGACGATCAGCCCTGTGCAGCCTGATCACCGGGGCGGAAACGCGTGTCTTCCGCCACCTGAAAACGTCCGTTGTTCAGCTTGATGATCCGGCTTTGACGCAGCAACCGCCCGAACGACCGCAAGCCATCCTCGCGCGTGAATTCATTGGGTGAGGCGGCCTGTACCTTCTTCATCACCTGTGGTCGCGAGAAGTCTTCGTCCCCTTCCACAAAGGCGATGTAAGCGGCAGCGGCTTCCAGCAAGTCGCCCAATTCCGTAGCACCCTGTTGCGCTGCAAACTCGGCAAAGCCGCCTTTGGGCGCGCCACCGGCATCCTTTTGCGCCGCAATTTGCCGCAAGCGGGCCGAGGCCGCATCAAGCGTGGTGGAGGGCTGCTCAACAATCTGCGACGAGACGAGCTTGAGCGGCGCAGGGGCCGCGCTTTCCTCAGGTGCGTCTTCCGCATCGGTTGGCTCATCAGCAACATCGTCGCTCGCGACTTCCTCGACCGGTGTTTCGAGGGTTTCTTCGTCTTCAACAACCTTGTCTTCGGCATCTTCGGCATCGAGCGCGCCAAGGTCTTCGCGGAAGACCTCATTCTTGTCGCGGGCCTGCGCACCGGCATCGCCCAATTGGCGCGCGGCTTCAGTTGCGGCGACGGCAGCCTTTAGCTGTGCGAACGCGTCGCGATGGCGCCGCCCTTCAGGCTCGTTCAAGTGCTCATCGGTCTGCGACATGATGCGCGTCATGCTCTTGTCGACATTATCGAGAACGTTGTCGTGCTTTGAACGTTCGTCCTTCTCCTCAAGGATTTCCTCGATTTCGCGCTGTGCCTCGGCGACCTCTTCCTTAAGGTTGAAATCTCCGCCGTAATCGCCGCCGCGCGAGGGGACTTCCTCGGATGCGGTCAGAACGAGCGGGCCATCCGTCTCATCTGCCGGGGCCGCATCTTCGGCAAGGTCTTCGGGGGCGAGCTGCAGCACGTCATCATCGACACCTTCGTCAAGATCTTCATCGCTTTCGGCAACAAGATCCTCAGCTTCCGCTGCCACATCGTCTTCTTCCTCGGCGAATTCGGCATCAAGTTCAGCCAGCTCTTCTGCGCTGACCGCGTCCTCTTCGTCCTCATCCAGATGCAGCTCGACGCCAGCTTCTTCCGCCGCACGCTCTGCATTGCGTTTTGCCAGATCGGCCAGCCGCTGGGCAAGCGGGTTGACGCCCGCGGCAGGGGCGGCGGGTTGTTCTGGCTCTTCCTGACCGCTCTCTGCTGGATTTCCATTGTCAACAACAGCACGAATACGCTGGAGCCGTGCGGCGACGCTGTCATCCTCGTCAAACGCGTCTTCGGCATCTTCTGCGACGTCATCTACGTCGACCGCATCGACGTCGTTTTCTTCGATCTCGTCGTCCGATCGCAGAACGATTGTGTCATGGACATCATCTAGCGTCTCTTCGGCATCACCCTCGGCTTCCAAAGGTGCGTCGAAATCATCCTCGAGATCGTCGTCGGCAAGATCAAGATCCTCGACATCGGCCATGTCGATCTCTTCCGCCGCGTCATCATCTGCATCCGCCTCGGCATCCGCGACGCGCAGGCTGACGGAATTACCCTCGCCTGTGACCTCGACGGGTTCACCCACTTGCTCTTCGGTCAGGCGCGCCAGTGTGTCCATATCGGGCGCCTGCGGGTCCATATCCATGAAACGCTCATGCCCGGCCAATTCATGAAAATACGACACCACAGCCTTCATGGTTTCGACCGAATCGTCGAATCCTTCCAGCCGGCAAGAAAAGTTGCCATACGACACGGCAAGGATTTTGGGGGAGTCGTCCATGTTTTTCATATACTTTCCATTGGTTTTGGCCGCTGTCCGATGGACATCAATTGGTTCTTAATCGAGAACAGCATGACGTTACCTTCGCGATCATTTTGTGACCGTTTTGGGGAATGCTTGTGAATCAGGATGTAATCGATGATATCGGATATCATTGTTTCCAGCGATAGCCCAGTCTGCTTTGTCGGTGGCGGAGATATTGGCAACGCATCTCTTGCCGCTGATTTTCCAAGCGTTTCAGGCTTTGTGGGCGTTGACGGTGGGGCAGATCATCTGCTTGCGGCGAGGATTTCGCCCGTTGCCGTGATCGGTGACTTCGACTCTCTGTCAGATCGGGCGCGTGCCACATTTTCGGACATCTTGTGCCATGTGGCCGAGCAGGAGACGACGGATTTTGAGAAGGCGTTGATGCGCGTTGCGGCCCCGTCGATCTATGCGGTCGGGTTCACGGGCGGGCGGATCGACCACACGCTTGGCGTGCTCAATGTCATGGCCCGCTATGCAGATCGTCGGGTGCTTTTGGTGGATGACGAAGACGTGTCCCTTGTCGTCGCAAACAGCCTTGAAGGTCTGGTACTACCTGAAGGCACGCGGATTTCATTGATGCCGCTCGATAAAGCGACCGTTTCCGCCACCGGGTTGCGCTGGCCGCTTGATGAGTTTGCAATGCATCCTGCGGGCCGCACAAGCGGATCGAACGCGGCAACTGGTGGTCCGATATCCATTCAGACCAATGGCCCGCTGCTGGTTACGTTGCCGCGGGCGCATCTTGGCTCTGCTGTGACAGCCATCGCTCACGCAAGATAATGTAGAGCCCGGCGCCAATTGTGATGCAAATGCCCAGGGCCGCCAGACCATTGGGCAGGTCCGCGAAAATCAGCCAGCCGATTGCGGTGCCAAAGGGGATTTCGAGATATTGCATCGGCGCAAGCGTGGCCGCAGGGGCAAAACGCAGGCTCCACGTCATGAAAAGATGCGCGAGCGTCCCGATTACGCCAAGGCCCAGAAGCATCGCCCATGTGGTACCTGAAATGGCCATCTCGCTAGCACCTGTCTGCAATCCGCCAAAGATCAGAAACGGCGCCAGAATGATCGTCGCCTGTATCCCGCTGATCGCCTGCAGCTTGATCGGGTCCACAGCACGGGCGATCTTTCGGGTCACCATCATGAAGAGCGCAAAGATCACCGCCACGCCAAGCGGCAAAAGGGCGGGGTAGCCCACTTCGACAAAGTTGGGCTGGATAACCAGCAGAGTGCCGACAAAGCCAACGGCGCACGCCACCATCCGGTGCAGCCCAACATGTTCATCCAACACAAAGTGTCCCAAAATCAACATGATAAAGGGCATCACGAAGGCAATGGCCAAGGCGTCAGCCAGTGGTAGATATTGCAGCGCGCTGAACATCAGACCAATGCCAAGGATGTGCAACACCGTCCGCACAAGGCTCCATCTCAGGACCCGTGGCGGCAAGCCGAACCCCTTGCCTGACCAGATCACCAGCGGTGTAAGAATAGCAGCCTGAATCGCAAACCGCGCCAGTACCAAAAGACCAAGCGCGATTGTACCCCCCAGCAGTTTTGCGATGCTGTCACCCAACGGTGCCAGCACGCAGAATGCGAGCATCAGCATCACACCAAGAAAGGGATGGTCGTTGGTCATCCGCGTACCTTAAGCGTGCTTGCCTGTAACGGAAAGATCAATGCCAATCGCGAGCGTTTTTCAATCTGATCCCGCTGGCATGCAGGCTGGTTTGCCAAACCCGCTTGAGCCGGGCGAGTGTTGGCAAGGGCTGGAGCGCCACATCAGCGCGGGCCAAGGCAGCGGGCAGGCCGCTGATGACGCGCATATGAGTTGGACGCACTGCCTTGTCTGCGACATACATTCCAACATCATCTAACGGGCGAAACGCATCGTCGCGCAACGTGTAGCGGTAAAGCGTGGCGCGCCTGATACGGGACATCCACCTCGTTTCGACAAAGGCCACGCGGCGGGCGCCCTGCAGCCAGATATCCTGATCAACAACGCTGCTGTGCGCCTTGGGCCAGATCAGAATGCGAGGGCAGTCGCGCGGAAAAAGATAGAGAAACGCGTGATCAGGTGCGATCGTCCATACCATTGGCTGGCCCAGGCGCGACGGTCTGGGGGCAAAACAGGTGATATCAGGGTGATCACTGAAATGATAAAGCATCGGCTTGCTTTAGCAGTTCGGTACATTCACTGCGAGTCCGCCAAGCGCGGTTTCCTTGTACTTTTCGCTCATATCAGCGCCAGTTTGGCGCATCGTTTCAATCGCCACATCAAGCGAAACCAGGTGCACACCGTCCCCGCGCAGGGCGAGTGATGCCGCAGAAACGGCCTTGATCGCCCCCAGACCATTCCGCTCAATGCAGGGCACCTGTACCAGCCCTTTAACTGGATCACAGGTCATGCCCAGATGATGCTCCAACGCGATTTCCGCCGCGTTTTCAATCTGTTCCGGCGTTCCGCCAAGAACGGCCGCAAGGCCGGCCGCGGCCATGGCAGAGGCGCTGCCCACTTCCGCCTGACAGCCGCATTCTGCACCGGAAATCGAGGCGTTGAACTTGATCAGTCCACCGATGGCGGCGGCGGTTAGCAAAAACTCTGGCACCTGCGCACTGGTGGCGCCCGGCACATGGTCCAGCCAATAGCGGATCGTGGCGGGCACAACGCCTGCCGCACCGTTGGTGGGGGCGGTAACCACTTGCCCGCCTGCGGCGTTTTCTTCATTCACGGCCATCGCATAAGTCGACATGTAATCGTTGATCGTATGCGGGGCGGTCAGGTTCAGCCCGCGTTCGGCCTGCAGCGCATCATAAATGCCCTTGGCCCGGCGGCGCACCTGCAAACCGCCGGGCAAGATGCCTTCGGTCGTGAGGCCGCGGTCGATACAGGCATTCATCACCTCCCAGATGCGGGCAAGGCCCCGGTCAAAATCGGTATGGCCCATGCGCGAGACTTCGTTCGCCCGCTTCATCTCGGCAATGGTCTTGCCCGCCATCGCGGCCATATCCAGCATCTCTTGCGCGGTATGGAATGGAAACGGCACCGGCGCGCCGGTATCGGTGTCTTTGCCAGCGGCCAGTTCCGCCGCCGTCAGGACAAAGCCGCCACCGATGGAATAATAGGTCACCTCGGTGATCACATCGCCCTGCGCATCGGTACCCCGCAGGATCAGCCCGTTGGCATGACCGGGCAAGGCGGGACCGTAGTCAAACACCAGATCATCCTTGGGGTTGAATTTCAGGGTGCCAAGACCATCTGGTGCGACCGTGTTTTCGGTCTTTATCCGCGCAAGCTCTGCCTCGGCCCTGTCGGCGTCGTAGTCATCGGCGCGAAACCCGGCGAGGCCGAGGATCACGGCACGGTCCGTCGCGTGGCCAACACCTGTAAACGCGAGGCTGCCATGCAATGAGGCGCGCAGGCCTGCCACCTGAAAAGGTTGCGCGCGCAAATGATCAAGAAACCGTGCCGCTGCCACCATTGGCCCAATCGTGTGCGACGATGAGGGGCCGACGCCCACCTTGAACATATCAAAAACCGACAAAAACATCAGACAGCACTGCCTTCCGGCGGATCGCATGGCTGTGGAGCCGAGAATGGCGTAGCCCCTAGCCCTTCGGCGCGGGCCACCCGGATCACCGCCGGGCGCTGCTCTACCCGCTTTGCAAAATCGCGCAGGCGCGGCCAGCGATCCAGATCGTACCAATCCGGCGAGCCGCCATAGATGGCACACCAGCGCAGGAGCGGTCCCAGATAACAGCCGAGCGCGGTGGCGTCCTCCGCGTCAATCCATGCAGCGTTGCGCGCTGTGTTCAAGAGGTCCAGCTTGGCCACAAGGCGCTTGCGGGTGACAATGCGCAGCGGCTCAATGTTGCCCACACTATATTGATTCGGGTAAAACAGCATCCGTTGCGTCGCATGCAGCGTGTTCGACAACCAGAACAGCCATTGCAGCGCATGAGCGCGGTCCGGACCGTCCGGCGGTGGCATCAGTTTTCCGGACCTGTCTGCGAGCCACAGCAGGATGGCCGCCGTTTCAAAGACCGGTCCATGTGGCGTTTCCAGCACTGGGATCAGGCCGTTGGGGTTCAGCGCGAGATAGGCTGCAGATCGCTGCGCCTCTTTGCTGCGATCCACGAGCGTCGTCTGATAGGGCAAACCCAGCTCTTCCAACGCAATCCGCACGCAAAGCGAGGCGTTGTCGGGGGCGTAATGCAAGCGCAAGGTTTCAGTCATGGCGCCACGCTATGATCTCGGCAATGCACAGCTATGCCAAAAGCGACGTCTTGGGCCGCTTTCGCGTTTTCCCGAAAGCGCACGCGCGCAAAAGACTTGGTGCGCTGCCGAAAGACCAGCCAAATTCAAAACCCAATGACGCCAATGAAATTTGGGGTCTCGCACCCGGAAGATAACTTGCCTATAACGCACCAAGCATCTGCCGGAGCCACCCCATGTCCAGTGAATTATCGCCCATTGATACGGCAAAGTTCGTCGCTGCAAAGCAGGCCACCGAATATGTCGAAAGCGGGATGAAGGTGGGCCTGGGCACCGGATCAACGGCGGCCTGGCTTGTGCAATGCCTGGGCGAGATGGTGCGCGATGAGGGGTTGCGCATTAAAGGCGTGCCCACATCGGCCCGGACGGCCAGGCTCGCGCGGCAGGTTGGCATCGATGTGATCACGCTGGATGAGGCGCGATGGCTGGATGTGACCATCGATGGTGCGGACGAGTATGATGAAGATCTTTGCCTGATCAAAGGTGGCGGCGGGGCGCATCTACAGGAAAAGATCGTCGCCACGGCCAGCGAGCGGATGATCGTCATCGCGGATGCGTCAAAAAAGGTCGAACGGCTCGGCGCATTTCCCTTGCCGCTTGAGGTCCTGCAATTCGGCTACCGGACCACGCAGGATCTGATTGCCGAAACCCTGATTGGCATGGATGTGCTGAACCGCGATATCAGCCTGCGGATGAACGGCACCGCGCCCTTCGTGACTGACGAGGGCAACTACATCCTTGACCTGGACCTTAAACGCATCGGCAATCCGCGCCAGCTGAGCCTCGCGCTCAACCAGATACCTGGTGTGGTTGAAAATGGGTTGTTCATTGATATCTGCGACATGGTCATCGTTGGTCACGCCAATGGAAAGGTGGAAGTGACCGATATCACCAACGGCACGAACGAGGTGGTCCGCTTCGACGTGCGCGACGATGACAACATTTTCGTCAATATCGCTGACTGACGCCACCGCCAGATCGGCGCCACATAAGTAAACGGAGCCTGCCACATGACTTTTGACTATGACCTCTTTGTCATCGGAGGCGGCTCTGGCGGGGTGCGTGCGGCGCGGATGGCCGCCGCAACCGGCGCTAAGGTGGCGCTTGCTGAAGAATACCGCATGGGTGGTACCTGTGTGATCCGTGGCTGCGTGCCGAAGAAGCTGATGGTGTTCGCATCGGGCTTCTCGGAGATGTTTGAGGATGCGCGCAGCTATGGCTGGGATTTGGAAGAGGGGCGTTTTCACTGGTCGCGCTTTTCAACGAAACTTAATAACGAGCTCGACCGGCTGGAGGGGATTTACCGCACGCTGCTGGGCGGCTCCAACGTCACGATCTTCGATGCCCGTGCATCGCTGAAGGACCCGCACACGATCACGCTTTCGACCGGAGAAGAGATCACGGCAAAACACGTTCTCGTGGCCACGGGCGGGCGTCCTGTCGTGCCAGAGATGCCAGGGGCGGAGCTTGGGATCACCTCAAACGACATCTTCAATCTGCCGCAAATGCCGCAATCGATCCTGATCATCGGCGGTGGCTATATCGCCTCGGAATTCGCCGGCATCCTGAATGGGCTGGGTGTCAAGGTCACTCAGTTCTATCGCGGTGCGCAGATTTTGCGCGGCTTTGACGATGAGGCGCGCGGGCTGGTCGCCGAAGGCATGCGCGCCAAGGGGATCGAGCTGCATCTGGGCACCAATCTGGTTGAGATGCGCGCGGCGAGCGAGGCCGATCTGGCCGGAGAGCAAAATCATGGTGTGCCGTTAGAGGGCGGTGTGCCCGCGCAATTGCCCCAAAAGGCGGCGGGTCACGGTATCTGGGTCAAGGCCACAAACGGGACCGAAAAAGTCTATGATCAGGTCATGTTCGCAACCGGCCGTGCACCCAATGCAAGTGGCATTGGGCTTGAAGAAGCCGGGGTAGAGATCGGAAGACGCGGCGAAATTGTGGTTGACCACTACAGTCAGACAAGGGTGCCGTCGATCTATGCCATTGGTGATGTAACCAACCGCGTGCAGCTGACACCCGTTGCGATCCGCGAAGGCATGGCCTTTGTCGAAACCGTTTTCAAGGGCAACCCGACACCGGTGGATCATCACCTCATTCCGTCAGCCGTGTTCACCCAACCGGAATTGGGTACAGTGGGCATGACCGAAGAAGAGGCGCGCGAGATTGAGCCGGTTGAGATTTACTGCACCTCGTTCAAACCGATGAACCACGCCTTTGCGGGCCGCGACGACCGCGTCCTGATGAAGCTGGTCGTAAGCAAGGAAAGCCGCAAAGTGCTTGGCTGTCACATCGTGGCGGATCATGCAGGCGAGATGATCCAGCTTGCGGGGATCGCCGTGAAGATGGGTGCGACAAAAGAGGATTTTGATCGCACCGTGGCCGTGCATCCGACCATGGCGGAAGAGCTTGTGACGATGAAGGAACCAATGCGGACCGCTTGATTTCGCGGGGCAAAGACACACATGGCAGTTCAACGGTGCAAGATGCGCGCACCTTGATGAAAGGAAGCATAGGAAGACAATGGCAGGTAATTCTGGGGGCCCTTGGGGTGGCGGCGGCAATAACGGATCAGGCGGGGGTGATGACAACCGCGGTGGTGGCGGTCGCAGGCCAAATAATGACGGGCCGAACATCCCTGAAATTGACGATCTGGTGAACAAGGGCCGCGAGCAATTGCGCGTGCTGATGGGCGGTGGCGGCCAGGGCGGCGGGCGCGGTAGCAGCAGTGGGGGCGGTGGCCCGCAACTGACCCGCGGCACGATCGGGTTCGGCGCCATTTTGGCGCTTGTTGGCTGGGCTGCGATGTCTTTCTACACCGTACGTCCGGAAGAGCGCTCGGTCGAGCTGTTGCTTGGTGATTTTCTTGAGGTCGGCAATCCGGGTCTGAACTTTGCGCCATGGCCGATCGTCACGCGCGAGGTCCTTCCGGTGACGACGGAACGCAACATCGATATCGGCACCAGCCGTGCCGGCATGGATGCGGGCCTGATGCTGACCGGTGATGAAAACATCGTCGACATTGATTTCCAGGTGGTCTGGAACATCAACAACCCCGAGGAATACCTTTTTAACCTGGCCGATCCACCAGCAACGATTGCGGCTGTGGCGGAGTCCGCCATGCGCGAGATCATTTCGCAATCCGACCTTGCACCGATCCTGAACCGGGATCGTGACGCGATTGCGGATCGCCTTGAACTGCTGATCCAGCAAACGCTCGACAGTTACAACAGCGGTGTGACGATTGTTCGGGTTAACTTCAACAAGGCCGACCCGCCAGAGCCGGTGATTGCCTCGTTCCGCGCGGTGCAGGACGCCGAGCAGGAACGCGACCGGGTGCAGAACGTTGCTGACGCTTATGCGAACCGGGTTGTTGCAGAAGCGCGTGGTCAAGCGGCCCAAATACTTGAAGAGGCCGAAGGTTATCGCGCCCGTGTCGTGAACGAAGCCGAAGGTGAGGCGTCACGCTTCCTTGCGGTTTTGGCCGAATATGAAAAGGCGCCAGAGGTGACACGCAAGCGTCTTTACCTTGAAACCATGGAAAATGTTCTGGGCGGCGTTGACATCATCCTGCTCGATGAAAATGGGGGTAATGGCCAGGGTGTTGTCCCCTATCTGCCGCTGAATGATCTGCGCCGGACACCGCAACAAACTGCAGGAGGGTCAAACTAATGCGGAAATCAGCATTCCTTTTACCCGCGCTCGCGGTGATCATCATCGGGGCCTTGTCAGCAGTCTTTATTGTGGACGAACGCGAAAAGGCGCTTGTGCTGCAATTCGGTCAGATTGTCCGGGTCGAGGAAGAACCTGGGCTGGGCTTTAAGATACCGCTCATTCAGGAGGTTGTCCGCTATGACGACCGTATCCTGAGCCGCGATCTGGAACCGCTCGAAGTCACCCCATCGGATGACCGGCGTCTGGTTGTCGACGCTTTCGCGCGCTACCGGATCGCAGACGTGGAACAGTTCCGACAAGCAGTTGGTTCAGGTGGTGAGGATGCCGCCGCACGTCGTCTGGACAGCATTCTGGAAGCGGAAACGCGGGCTGTTCTGGGTTCGGTGAGCTCGAATGATATCCTGTCGACAGACCGGGCTGCGCTGATGCTGCGCATTCGCAATGGCGCGATTGCCGAAGCACAGGCGCTGGGCCTGCAGGTGATCGACGTGCGTCTGAAGCGCACGGACCTGCCACCGGAGAACCTCAACGCCACGTATGAGCGGATGAAGGCGGAACGCGACCGTGAAGCCGCTGACGAACGCGCACGCGGTAACGAAGCAGCGCAGCGGATCCAGGCGCAAGCTGACCGGACCGTGATCGAGCTTGTCTCTGACGCGGAACGTCAGGCCCAGATCATCCAGGGTGAGGCCGATGCCCGTCGGAACGAAATCTTTGCCCAGGCCTTTGGTGCGGACCCGGAATTCTTTGAATTTTACCGCTCGATGACGGCTTATCAGCGGTCGCTGCAACCTGGCAATTCGACCATGGTTCTGTCGCCTGACAGCGACTTCTTTAACTATCTGAAGTCAGATCAGGGCAACAATGCCGGGCAATAGTCCTTGACCCGAAGTCATTGAAAAGGCCAGCGTCAGCGCTGGCCTTTTGCTTTTCTTAGTTAAATGCGGCTATAAATGCTGTCGCAAACAATAAATCACATCCAGTTGAGTGACCGGCACCGAAGTTTGCGTTGCACAATGCGCGCGCTACATAGATCATCGAAAGACAATCGCGCAGCCCCCCGTGTGCGGCGCAACGCAGTGTATAAGGAGATTTGCCCCGTGAAATCGACGGCAGCAAAAACAAAGGCAATCGCAATCCAACATGATCACGGGCGCGCGCGCCGCATGCTCACCGCGCTCTTTGCAGCAGGCGCTTTGGCGCTGGCGCTGGTGCTCGCGCAGGCCACTTCGTCTGAGGCGCAGAACCGCCCCGAAACCTTTGCCGATCTGGCGGAACAAATCAGCCCTTCGGTTGTGAATATCACGACTAGCACCACTATTGCTGGGCGGACCGGACCGCAGGGACTGGTGCCAGAGGGCTCCCCTTTTGAAGATTTCTTCAACGATCTCGACCCTGATGGGCGCAATGGCGCGCGCCGGTCCTCGGCGCTGGGCTCCGGTTTTGTGATCTCTGATGACGGCTATATCGTTACGAACAATCACGTGATTGAAGGGGCTGATGAGATCCTGATCGAATTCTTCCCAGGCGGCGAACCTGGCGTGCCAGCTGAATTGGTTGGCACAGACCCGAACACGGATATCGCCGTGCTGAAGGTTGACCTTGAGAACCTGCCTTACGTTGCATTCGGCGACAGTAATGGCCCCGGCAGTCGCGTAGGCGATTGGGTTATGGCGATGGGCAATCCGTTGGGGCAGGGTTTCTCGGTTTCCGCAGGTATCGTCTCTGCCCGGAACCGTGCGCTGTCGGGCACGTATGATGATTACATCCAGACGGATGCGGCCATCAACCGGGGCAATTCCGGCGGTCCGTTGTTTAACATGGATGGTGAGGTGATCGGCGTGAACACCGCGATCCTGTCGCCAAATGGCGGGTCAATTGGGATCGGTTTTGCGATGTCCTCTGCAGTGGTCACCAACGTGGTCGATCAGTTGATCGAGTTTGGTGAGACGCGCCGCGGCTGGCTGGGCGTGCGTATTCAGGACGTGACACCTGATATGGTGGATGCCATCGACGGGTTGGATCTGGCGCGGGGTGCATTGGTGACCGATGTGCCAGCGGGCCCGGCTGAAAATGCGGGTATGCTGTCAGGCGATGTGATCCTGAACTTCGACGGGATTGAGATTGAAGATACCCGCGAACTCGTTCGTATCGTCGGCAATTCACCTGTGGGCAAAGAGGTCCCTGTCTCGGTTTTGCGTGAAGGTGATATGGAGCAGCTGACTGTTGTTTTGGGGCGCCGCGAAACGTCTGAGGCCGTTGCTTTCCCTGCATCAACGGAACCGGAAGAAGCGGAGCAGTCTGAAATCCTGGGCCTGACATTGTCAGAGATCACGCCGGAATTGACCGATCAGTTTTCGCTGAGCATCGATGAAGGTCTGGTCATTACAAGCATTGATCCCGACTCAGAAGGGGCGTCCAAGGGCCTCTTGGAAGGCGACGTGATCACTGAAGCTGGACAACAGGCTGTCGCGACGATTGCCGATTTGGAAACGCAGATTGAAGCGGCGTCCGATGCAGGACGCAAATCCATCCTGTTGCTGGTGCGCCGGGGTGGCGACCCGCGTTTCGTAGCGTTGGTGCTTGAGGACCAGTAACGGTCCACCCATCGAACTGAGAAAAGGCGGCCCGTGGAGGCCGCCTTTTTCATTATCCATGACGAGCCATTGTCATCAGATCAGAACTCGCACCCGATCAGTAATCATTGCGCTGGCGCCATCTGCGGCATGGTGCGGATGTTCCATATCAACAGTCCGATCACAACGACAGCGCCAGCTGCTTGCACCCACAGCGGCGCGGGCCAGATGCAGGCCGCGCCTGCAATGGCTGCGACAAACCGCAGGGGCACGGCGATGGGCTGCTCCATGCAGCCTTGTAGAGCCCCCGCCAGTCCATAAATGCCCACAACGCCAAAGCCAAAGATCATCAGCATCGTCGGCCAGTCACCTGACAGGAACGGCGTGTAGGCCATCAGGAGCGGCACGATATAGAGGCCCTTGGCCAATTTCCAACTGGCAAAGCCTGTAGCCATCGCCGGAGCCTTGGCAATGGCTGCCGCCGTAAAGGCGGCAAGCGCCACAGGCGGCGTGACATTGCTGTCCTGGCTGAGCCAGAAGATGATCATATGTGCAGAGAGGAGGGCGGCGACCGCGACCTCCTGCGGGACAACCAGATCGCGAAGTGGGGCGGCAACTTCCAAGGGGAGTGCCTTGATTATGGCACCGGCCTCTTCCAGTGTCAGCGGTCCGGCCAAGACGGTCGGGTCCGCCAAGCCAAGCATTAGGATCGTCTGACCCGCATCGCCCAATGTGCCAGCCGCCAGTGCGTCAATCACGAACCGGTCGGAGATCATGCCTGCTAGAGCGGGCGCCGAAAGCGTCGCGAGCACGATATAGGCCGCTGTCACCGGCAGGCCCATGCCCAGCACGAGGCTCGCAATGGCGACCATGACGATGGCGGCCAGCAAATTGCCATTGGCCCAGTCGGCGATCATCAGGCTGAACGTATTCCCGATCCCGGCTGTGGCGATCACGTTCACCACAAGGCCAACGGCGCAAAGCAGCACGGCGGTCATGATCATACCCTTGGTGCCCATCACCAGCGCCTCGAACACGGCGCGCGGGCCCATCGGGTTCTGGGTCAGCCAGCTTGAGGCGATCACCGCAAGAATGCCAAAGACAGCGGCATATGCCGGTGTGAACCCGGCAACCAGCATCCCGATCAATCCGGCAATGGGAATGACAAAGCTGGCACCGCCCTTCTTGAAGGCTGACCAAACGGTTTCCCCATCGTTGTCCATCGGTTGCAGGCCGAGGCGCCGCGCCTCAATGCGCACAAAGAATGTGACCGACAGGAAGTAGAGGAGGGCTGGGAGGGCCGCGACGGCGACGATGGTCTCGTAGGGGATCTGCGTGAAGCTGGCCATCACAAAGGCACCCGCACCCATGATCGGCGGCATCAGCTGGCCGCCGGTGGAGGATGCGGCCTCAACTCCGCCTGCGAATTTCGGAGGAAAACCGGCCTTCTTCATCAACGGGATTGTAATCACGCCGGTCGAGGCGGTGTTGGCCACAGCAGAGCCGGAAATCGTGCCTGTGAGGCCGGAGGCGATGACCGCCACGATACCCGGCCCGCCCACCAAACGGCCCGCGATGGCACGCGCGATGTTTATGACGAAATCCCCGGCGCCAGAGCGCAAAAGGAACGCGCCGAAAATGATAAAGAGAAAGACGAAGGTCGAGGAAATCCGAGCAATGGTGCCGAACATCGCATCGTCACCAAAGATCGAACGAAACGCGATACTCTCCCAGCTGAGGCCCGGAAACGAGAATACACCGCCAATCATGCTGCCCCACCAGCCGACGTAAGACAGCGCGATGATGATCAGCGACGGGATGACCCAGCCGGTCAGCCGCCGGGTCAATTCAATCGCGCCAACAACGCAGATCACCGATGCGATCCAATCGAGCGTCGAAAACTTCACGCCACGGTCGTAAATCCCTTGTTCGGCATAGGGCAGGTAAATGGCTGAGATCGCGACACAGATGCCGAGCGTCAGATCAAAGGCGAGCATGCCCTTGCTGCGCGTGTGTCCCTTGATCAGCGGGTACAGGACTGCCGCAAGAAACGCGAAGCCGGCAAAGTGATAGGCGTTGCGCTGAAATTCGGAAATGATCGGATCAAAGGCGACATAGATATGGCCAACGGCGATCAGGAAACACAAAACCGTCAAGGCGGTATTCGGCCAGCCGGTAAAGGCGCGCAGAACGGCTGCCTCGGCCTTGGGTTCGTCAGACATATCCTGTCCCCTTAACGTACGAACGGCCCGCATGGATCACATGCGGGCCGCAAGAGGATTACTCAGCGATCAGACGCTCAGGAATGTCGATCCCCTGTTCCTGGTAATACCGGGCCGCACCGGGATGCAGCGGCACCGGCAGACCTGCAATGGCCTGTTCCAGCGCCATGGCCTTGGTGGCCGGGTGGATCGCCTGCAGGAAGGGCAGGTTTTCATAGATCGTCTTGGTGATCTGATAGACGTTTTCTTCCGGCAGATCCGCATGGGTGGCGAGGAAGTTCGGCTGCGCAATCGTGTTGATATCCGCGTCCTGACCCGGATAGGTGCCTGCAGGGATCACGTAGCGCGTCCAGAGTTCACGGCCGCCATCAGCCTGGGCCAGTTGCTCATCCGTGAATTCCAGGAATTTCACGCTGTCACCCGCAGCCGCCATCAACTGGCTCACAGCACCGGTGGGTACACCGGCAGGCGTGCTGATGCCCTTGACCTGCCCGTTTTGCAGCGCCTCGGCAGAGGGGCCATAACCGGCAAAGACCAGTTCGTAATCCTCATCGATATTCACGCCGAAACCAGCCATCACCGTGCGGTTCGACCCGATGGTGCCGGAGTTCTGACGGCCAAGCGCCATCGCCTCACCCGTCAGGGCGGTCATATCCTCAATCGTGCCAGTGGGGGCAACGTCAGACGAGACCACGAATTGCTCAACATTGGGCCACAGCATCGTGACCGAACGCAGATGTGCCTGCGGGCCGGATTCTTCAACTGGTCCAGTGCCGGTGGCGGCGTAATACCCAAAGAGACCTTGCAGAATACCGAACTGCGCCTCGCCTTCACGGATCAGGCGCACGTTTTCACCAGAACCGGCAGAGCTGATGGCCGACATCCCGATTTTCATACCGGGTTCCAGCTTGACCTTGACCAATGTGGAAAGCGCCACCCCAACAGGATAATAAGTACCGCCTGTCGAAGCCGTGGCGAGGATGTAGCTTGCCTCTTCCACGTCGGCCTTGGCCATCGGGGCTGCGAGGACTAGGGTCGCCGCAACTGCAGCTTTGACAAAGTTCATAACGTCTCCTCCCAAGAGTTTGTTGTGCCGGTCGAACCGGAGAATAGCGTGAAAGATGCAATACTGAACACCGGTGACAAGGGGCAACCGCCCAAATCTGCACAATCTGATAGTTTCCAACGAGTTCCGCGCGTTGCCTGCACGTTTGCGACGCAGTTTGTGTGGATTCCCACACAGATTCTGGTGCAGCGAACGCATTTGGGTAACAAAGGCATCAGACACTTGCTTTTGTGACCTGATGGTCTTGCATTTGCACTGGTCCCTTGATCTGCCATGCACTAGGTAATCCCAGCAGATTTGACGATTAAGGGACAACAGGCATGGCCAAGATAACCTATGTGGAACATGGCGGCAAAGAACATGTGGTCGACGTGGCCAATGGGCTGACCGTGATGGAAGGGGCACGTGACAACGGTATTCCAGGGATTGAGGCAGATTGCGGCGGTGCCTGTGCTTGTTCCACCTGTCATGTCTACGTGGATGACGCATGGGTGGAGAAGCTCCCTGCGAAAGATCCGATGGAAGAGGATATGCTGGATTTCGCTTACGAGCCCGATGCGGTGAAATCGCGCCTGACCTGCCAGTTGAAGGTGACGGATGCTCTTGACGGGCTGCGCGTGCAAATGCCGGAAAAGCAAATCTGATGATCCGCCTGGCGGCAGTGTTGGCGTTCTTCGCGGCGCCGCTTGCTGCTGAGACGATCCTGTCTGCCGAATATGACGGCCCCACAGATCGCTATGCCCATGGCGTGTTGGGAGACGCGATTGAATGGTCGCAGTTGCGCATCACTTCCGAAGGCAGGGTAGGTCTTGGAGGCCTGGAGCTTCCCATTCCCAGACGGGTGGTCCGTGAAGTCACGCTTGGTCCGGATCGCGTGTTCGAAGATATCGCGCCACGCCTCGCTGATATCGATGGCGATGGCTCGCCCGAGGTGATTGTTGTTGAGGCGCAGGTCGATACCGGCGCACAGCTGGCGATTTATGACGAGACTGGCAAGATCGCTGCAACCCCGCATATCGGGACGCGCAACCGCTGGCTGGCCCCAATCGGAGCTGCCGACCTTGACGGGGACGGCTTTGTCGAGATCGCCTATATCGACCGCCCGCATCTGGCCAAAACGCTGCGCGTGTGGCGTTACAAGGACGGAGATTTCACCGAGATTGCCGCCGCTTCCGGCCTCAGCAACCATCGGATCGGTGAAGACTTCATCAGCGGTGGCGTCCGCGATTGCGGGCAGGGGCCCGAGATGATCACGGCCAGCGCAAACTGGACTCGTATCATGGCCACCCGATTGGAGAACGGGTCACTTCGGGCGCAGGATATCGGGCCATTTGCGGGTCGTGACAGCTTTACCCAGGCGCTTGCCTGTCAAGCCGTCAGGTAATCATTGTCACAAGTGCGATGAGCGTCACGGTTTCCGTGACCTGCTGCGTCGCGCCAAGAATGTCTCCCGTCTGACCACCAACCTTGGCTGACGCAATCAAACCGCAGGCAAGACTGGCAAGTGCCGCAAACAACACGAGAAGCGGATAACCAGTTAGCACCGCCACTCCAATGCTAATCACAATCGCCAGCCACGCGGTATTGGTGGGCGGTGGCCCCACGCTCTTGCCAAGGCCGGAATTGCGTGCGGGCAATAGCGTAGCCATCACAACAACCATTGCACATCGGCTCAGCGCACCAACGGCGATCAGGGCAACCCAGTAAGCGCCCATCGCAATAATCGTGCTCAGCGCCAGCCAGCGTAATAGCAGCGACAGGGCAATCGCGCAAACGCCATAAACCCCGATATGGCTGTCCTTCATGATGGCCAGCCGCCGCGCCTTGTCCCACCCGCCCCAAAGGCCGTCTGCGCTGTCAGCTAACCCGTCTTCGTGCATCGCGCCGGTCAGAATGACCGAGAGCGCGAGGATCAGCCCTGCCACGATGCCTGCGGGCAATCCGACGGCGGCCAACAACGTGGCGGCTGTGGCACAGATCACGCCGACGATGACCCCCACCAACGGGTAGGCCCAGGCCGATGCGGCACCGCGCTCAACCGCCCTCTCACCGTCAACACTTATTGGCAAACGGGTCAAAAGACCCAATGCAGCCAACAGATCAATCCGATCCACCAAAGGGGTGTCGTGTTTGTACAAAGGGTTGTCCTTCGCGGGTCTTTTCATCCCGGATGTGATCGTTAAACAGGTGCGACGATTGATGGAATGAGACCCTGATGCAAGCACCATTTTCGACCCTCGCCGCTTTTCGTGACTTCTTGACCGACGCGCCCAAGCCTGACTCCGCAGCGATCGCTGGCGCCGAAGAACGGAACGGTCAGCTGACCAAACCACCGGGCGCGCTGGGGCGGCTGGAGGATCTGGCGATCTGGTATGCAGGCTGGCGCGGGACGCCCCAGCCGGACATCAAAGCGCCGCAGGTTGTGGTCTTCGCAGGCAATCACGGCGTCTGTGCAAAAGCCGTGTCGGCCTTTCCGCCAGAGGTCACTGTGCAGATGGTCGCCAACTTTGACCATGGCGGTGCTGCAATAAATCAGCTGTCAAAAGCCTTTGGTGCGAGAATGGACGTGCACGCCCTGTCGCTGGATGTGCCCACCGCAGATTTCACCGAGCAGCCTGCGATGACGGAGGATGAGTTCATTGCTGCCCTGCAGACCGGCTGGAATGCAGTCGATCCAGCTGCGGATCTTTTGGTCACCGGCGAGATGGGGATCGGGAACACCACGTCCGCAGCCGCCGTCGCTGCCTGTGTGTTGGGTGGCGATGCCGCGTCTTGGACCGGGCGCGGAACGGGTGTGGACGATGCGGGCCTCGCGCGCAAAACCGATGTGGTGGCGCAAGGGCTCGCCTTGCATGCAACCGATGATCCGCTAGAGGCGTTGCGCTGCCTGGGCGGGCGCGAGTTGGCGGCGATGGCTGGGGCGATCGCGGCCGCCCGGCACCACAGCATTCCGGTGATCCTTGATGGCTTCATCTGTTGTGCGGCTGCTGCGGTGTTGGCCAAGTTAGCAGATGCAGCACTTGATCATTGCGTGGCCGGACATTTGAGCGCGGAAGGTGCCCATCGCAAACTGCTGGAAGCTTTGGGCAAAGAGCCGCTTCTGGATCTTGGGCTGAGGCTTGGCGAAGGGTCAGGCGCGGTCCTTGCCATTGGCGTTCTGAAAGGGGCCGTTGCCTGCCATTCCGGCATGGCAACGTTTGCCGAAGCGGGCGTTAGCGACGGCTAGGGCCGCCAATTTTCTAAAAATCCTGGCTACGCTATGTCTTTGCGTTCCGCTGCTTGCTGGCGGGTCGCAAATTCTGTCTCAAGATCGTTGTTCAACTCATTGGCGCGTTTGACATATTCGGGGATGTCCGACACCGGCACGCCGGGCTGCCAAAGCTGCGCCAGTTCACGTAAGGCATAGCGGTCGTGCTGATAAAACGCTTGCTCAATCTCGGAAGCCTCGAACTCGCTGAGCCCCAGGTTTTCAAGCGCATACCGTCCGGCGCGGAGTGAGCTATCAAACATCTCGCGCACGATATCGTTGGCGCCCGCATCATAAAGCTCGTAGACATGCACCCTGTCGCGTGCGCGGGCGATAATATGCAGATCCGGCTGTGCCTTGCGCGCATATGCGACCAACTTGTTGGCAGAGGCCTTGTCATCAATCGCCACGACCAGAACGGCTGCTTCCTGCAGTCCCGCCGCATTCAGAAGATCAGGCCGCGTCGGATCGCCAAAATACCCGCGAAAGCCGAATTTTCGCATCATCTGCACCGTGCCCAGGTTGCTGTCGACCACCACGGTCTTGAAACCGGCACTTTGCACCAAGCGGTTTACGATCTGCCCAAAACGTCCAATGCCCGCGATGATCACGGCACCCGTTTCCTTCACCTCGTCATGTTCGTGATCCTCGGCCTCGCCTCCACGACTGCTGAGCCACTCATAGGCAATGAACAAAAGCGGCGTGATCAGCATCGACAGCGCGATGACAAGCAAAAGCTGCCCCGCCAGCGCACCCGACAGAACGCCTTGCTGCCTTGAAAACGCAATCAGCACGAAACCGAACTCCCCCGCCTGCGCGAGGCCAAGAGTAAAAAGCCACCGATCCTTGCCGGTGATCTTGAAAAGGTTTGCGATCCCAAACAGGATCACCCATTTGATCAGCATCACCGCGAAGGTCAGGCCAAGAATGTAGACCGGGTCGTTGAAGAACAGATCAAAGTTGATGCCTGCGCCAACGGTGATGAAGAACAGCCCTAAAAGCAGGCCCTTGAACGGCGCAAGGTCGCTTTCAAGCTCGTGCCTGAACTCTGAATTGGCGAGCACCACACCCGCCAGAAATGCGCCCAAGGCGGGCGAGAGGCCGACGAGGCTCATCAATACGGCGGTGGCCACAACCATCAGAAGCGCGAGCGCTGTATACATCTCGCGCAGTCGCGCATGGTGGATATAGCGAAAAACCGGCCGGGTCAGATAGATGCCTGCGAGGATCACAAGCGCAACCGCACCCACCGTGACAAGCGTCACCCCCCATCCGGGCAGACCTTCGACAAGGCTGAGCGTCGCGTGGCTGCCATGATGATCGTCCGCGGCGCGATGGACCGATCCATTCTCGGTCAGCGTCATCATTGTCGGGACCGCCAGCAAGGGCAGGGCGGCCAGCATCGGGATCACGGCGATGTCTTGCGTCAGCAGAACCGAGAACGTTGACCGTCCGCCATTGGTGCTCATCAGCCCTTTTTCGGTAAGCGTTTGCAGCACAATCGCCGTCGAGGACAAAGCAAAGATCATCCCGATGGCAAGTGCTGTCGTCCAGTCATAACCCAATGCCATCGCACCGACCATCACCGCTGCCATGGTCAGACTGATCTGCAAGCCACCCAGACCAATCAGCTTCTGGCGCATCGCCCAGAGTGCGCGGGGGTCAAGCTCCAGCCCGATCAGGAACAGCATCATGACAACGCCGAACTCTGCGAAATGCTGCAGATCTTGCGTTTCAGACCCAACAAGGCCCGTCAAAGGTCCGATCACAATGCCTGCCAAGAGGTAGCCAAGCACCGATCCAAAGCCCAGACGCGCCGCCAGCGGCACCGCAATCACTGCGGCACCCAAGTAGATTGTGGCTTGAAACAAAAAGGATTCCATGGCTCAGGTATCGCAAGGGAACCTCAAACGCGCAACGCGGCAGTTTGCGGATGGTGCGACCGCCGGACCCGGCATAGGTTGCCCCCATGAGCACACCTGACCACCGCGCGACTTTGCGGCGCCTGTTGATTGCCCAGGTTCCTGCGGATTTTGCCGATTGGCTGGACTTCGTTGCGATTGGCGCGCTGCTGGCCTTTGTCTGGACGGTGCCGCCTTATGTCTTTGCCGTTCTGGCGGTGAGCATGGGGCTGCCTTACCTGCTGATCGGGCCGTTTGCCGGTGTCTGGGTCGACCGCAGCAACCTGAACCGCGTCCTACTTCTCAGCAATCTGGGGCGCGCAATCTGTACAGCGGCGCTGTTTCTCGCGCCGCATTGGCCAGTTCTGATGGTGTTTATCGCCTTGCGCGCCAGCTGTGATACGTTTTTCACACCGGCAAAACAGGCAGCGATCCAGGCACTTACCGATGATGATACGCGGATGCGCGCGAATGGCCACAGTCATGCGATTAATCAGGTGTCCAAAATCGCGGCCCCGGCTTTGGGCGGCACGCTGCTGATCTGGCTGGCACCACAGCAGATATTCCTTATCAATGCGCTGGTATCACTGATTGCTGTGCTCATGGTCTGGCGTCTGCCGCCAATTCAACGGGATGTGGACGAGACGCCAGAGCCGACCGGCATGATGCAAAACATCCGTGCCGGAATTGCCGAGATCGCCGGAAAGCCAATACTGCGGGCTACGCTTATCATGATGGCCATCGGCTATTTCGCGATGTTCTTTTACGACACGCTGATTGCGCCACTGACACGTGACCTTGGCTTCTCCGAGACCGCTTTGGGCCTCTCGCTGGCTGCAGTAGGGGCAGGCAGCGTGCTTGGCGCATTGGTGTTGGGCGAGACAAAGTATCCATTTCGCTGGATTGCCGCCGGTGCAGGAGTTGCCAGCCTTCTCACCATTGCATTGGGCGTGGCAGAGGTTTTGGGCATGCCGATCACGCTGCCGCTTTACTTGGGCCTGTTCTTCGGTCTTGGCGTTGCCTCGGCGATCAATCTCGTCCCGTTCCGCACGCTCATCCAGACCCATACAGCGCCGGATCGGATCGGGCGCGTCACGGCATTAAGCGAGGCGATCAATACGATTGCGCTTTTGACCGCGCCGTTTATGGGCGCGGCCATTGCCGCCGCCACATCCTTTGGCATGGCGTTCATCTGTGGCGGCGCGCTGATGTTTGTAGTGGCTTTGCGCGCTCTCGCCCTGCAGGCACGGCACTAAACGGGCAGGGGCGCGTCGGTTTTCACCCGCTCCATCACGATCTGGCTTTGCACCCGGCTGACCGCCGGATGCGGGAGCAGGACCTGCTGCACCAGATCATTCAGCGCTGCAAGGTCGCGGCAATAGACGCGCAACAGGTAGTCAGCCTCGCCCGTCAGCGTCCAGGCGCCCACAATCTCGGCCCGCGTTTGCGTGAGCCGCACAAAGTCGCGGGCGTTCTGTTCGGTATGTGTGGCCATCACGATCTGAATGAAGGCCTCAACGGACAGCCCTACTTTCTCGGGCATGAGGCGTGCGCGGTATCCGGCGATATAGCCCTCCACCTCAAGCCGTTGGCGCCGCCGTCCGGCCTGCGAGGCCGACATGTGCAGCGCGTCACCCAATTCCTGCGCGGTGCGGGTGGAATCACGCTGAAGTGCGGCGAGAAGTTTCAGATCGGCTTCATCAAGGTTCATGCGGATTTCTGGCACTATTGATGTTAGTCACGCGGGTTTCTCGCATGATTTGATGGATCAATCCACTAGAATGCGCACCTTGGACAGACCCCATGCGATACAATCAAGCAACCGCGAACAGGAGGATGACCCATGGGACCTTTCCCGCATGACGCACCAAAATCCACGATCACCCCGGACAATCCAGCGGGGACGGATGGTTTCGAATTCGTCGAATTCGCGCATCCTGAACCTCAGACCCTACGCGATCTCTTCACGAAGATGGGCTATACCCACACGGCCACGCACAAATCCAAAGATATCGAGCTTTGGCAGCAGGGCGATATCACCTACATCATCAATGACGAACCGGGCAGCCATGCGCGCAGCTTCGTAGAAGAGCACGGCCCCTGCGCGCCTTCGATGGGGTGGCGGGTCGTTGATGCGCAGCACGCTTTCGATCATGCGGTCAAGAACGGTGCCACCCCGTATGAAGGTGCTGGCAAAACCATGGACGTGCCGGCCATCGTCGGCATCGGTGGTAGCCTGATCTATTTCATTGATCAGTATTACGAGGCCAATCCCTACAATACTGAGTTCAATTGGGTCTCTGACGCGCATCCAACCGGCGTCGGCTTTTACTATCTCGATCACCTGACACACAATGTTCACAAGGGGAACATGGATGTCTGGTTCAAGTTCTACGGTGACCTGTTCAATTTCAAAGAAATCCGGTTCTTTGATATCGAAGGGAAGTTTACAGGGCTGCTGTCCCGTGCGCTGACCTCACCCTGCGGGCGTATCCGTATTCCGATCAACGAAGACCGGGGCGAAACCGGGCAGATCGTCGAATACCTCAAGAGGTACAAGGGTGAGGGCATCCAGCATATCGCTGTGGGCGCGCATGACCTTTACGAGGCGACCGATGAGATCGCCGACCGCGGCATCAAGTTCATGCCGAAGCCGCCGAGCACCTATTACGACCTTAGTTCTGAGCGTGTCGAAGGTCACGACGAACCGCGTGACCGCATGGAAAAGCACGGCATCCTCATCGACGGCGAAGGTGTCGTGGATGGCGGCGAAACCCGCATCCTGCTGCAGATCTTCAGCAAGACGGTGATCGGGCCGATCTTCTTTGAGTTCATCCAGCGCAAGGGTGATGACGGCTTTGGCGAAGGGAACTTCAAGGCGCTCTTTGAAAGCATCGAAGCCGACCAGATCGCCCGCGGTGTGCTTGAGGCGAGCTAGCCCGACGGCAATTCCAGCGCGTAGGTACGCCCGCGCTTGACGTAGTTGAGCGCTGACTCTCCGATGGCGGTAACCTGGCCGCCATCTAGCGCGCTGCCCACTTCCACCCGCACATAGCGCCCATTGCTCAAACGGACGAGCGCGCGGCGCGCGTTAGGTCGACCATAGACGCCGATCAGGTTCATCTCGCGCAGGCGGATCACGTCGTCCTGCGTCGCGGCGCGCGCCACACCGCCAGGAACCGGCGCATAGTTCTGTGGGGCGACAGGTGCGGCAGTCTGGACTGGTGCGGCAGCAGGGGCAGCGGTGCTTTGCTGGCGTTCGATCTGTGCACGGGCTGCCGCAACCACCTGGTTGAAGTTGTTTGGACGTTCCGTTGGGCGCAGCGAGGCGGCGACTGCTTGGGATGTCGCGTTCACGATAGCATTGGCGGTCGCCTCAGTTTCTTCGGCTTCAATTCCCGCGATGATCGCCGTGATATCCGGGGTGCCTGGATCGGTAGGGCGCGCTGTTGAGGCAAAGTCTGATGGGCGCAGTTCGGGGCGGGCGGTGGAGGGTGTCGGGTCGATCTCCTCTGTCGCGAGGGCGGAAAGCGCGACACCGCCCGGTGTTGGTTGCTCCTCTGCCGTTGCATCTGCATTGGCAACAACGCTGTCGTCGGTGGGAAGCGCTGCATCTGCGGGCCGCAACGGCGGCACGATATCAGGACGCCCCGCGACGATCACAACGTCTTCAGGCGCCGGCGCGAGCAGCGCCATGCGCTCAAGGTCCGCCGCGCTCAAGGTCGGGCGCAATTGTATCTCAAGATCCGGTGCGCCAGCAAAGACGATGGCACCTTCCGGGGTGACCGCGCCCTCGGAAGTGGCAAGCACAAAACCATCCTCATCAAGTGCGAACGTCGTTTCAGGTGGGGGTGGATCGGCTGGGGCAAGAAAGCTCAGATCGGTCGCGAGATCGTCGGTTAGCGGTGCTTCGGGCCGCGCCAATCGTTCTGGCATCGTCTCGGATGTCGGGACGATCATGCCTGCCGTCGAGGTGGTGCCCGGCACATCAACAAACCGCGGTGCCCGCTGCCAGACGCCCGTGGCCGCGTAGATGCGGGCCGCGTCAGCAGGGCTTAGCACGCGGCCACGCAGAATGGGTGCGCCGACGGTTGCAGTGGCTTGTTCCTCCGCAGGTGGCGCCGGTGCAGGTTCGACCGGTGGGAGCGCGGCATCAGGCGTTGCAGCGCCTGCCAATGCTTGCGGCAGGTCGGTTTGCGTCTGAGCGGCGTCAACCGGCGGAAAGGCGGGATTGGTGACGTCTTCATCTGCCGGGGCGGTGAGTGTTGCAACGTCAAGCTGTGGCAGCGCTGGCGCGGGGCCGACCAAATCCTCATCCGTGGTCTGGGAGGGTATCGCCGTGGCTTCTTGTAATGCCTCTTCGACGGCGATGGCGGTTGGCTCTTCAGGCGTCGTTGCGCCCTCGGTCTCGCGCAGCATGGCCCATGCGACCACGCCAACCACGACGAGGCTCGCAGCAATTGCGCCCGCAATCATACGGGGGCGGCGATTGTCATTGGCTGTTTGCGGGATCGGAATTGGGCGCGGCGGCGGTGCGGGTATCTTAGTCGCCGCCACCTGCGTTGGTGGTGCGAGGGCGATCAAACGGCTGCGCTGTCGGCGCGATTTGCGCAGCTTCGGTTTGTGGTATTCGGCGATGATTGTGTCGAGAAGCCGTGGTGTATAAAGTGCCAGATCATCGGGGATCGGTACATGTAGTGGTTGCCCCATTTCGGCCACCGGCGCTGGTGGTGCGGCAGGCTCAGGCGTCGCGGTCTCTGGAATGATGGTGTCGACAATAACTGGTGACGGAGGCTCAGCCGGTGCCTCCTCCTGCGGCAATTCGGGCGCGGCGGCAGGTTGTTCGGTCGGCTCTGCGGCGACCGGCGCCGGTTCATCGGCCTCCAGAGCAGTGGCGCCGGATTCTTCGATTGGCGCAACCTCGGCAGCCAAGGGCAATTCAGGCTCCGGGTCCTCTTCACCATCATCGGCTACGTCGTCAATCTTGGCGGTCTCGTTTGCAGCCGGTGTTTCCTCGACAAATGGCGCCAGGGTCGCTGCGAGATCGAAACCCTCGGACTTTTCGTCCTCTTTGTCGCCGCCAGAGGCCTCAGCAGCCTTTGGCGGGTCTGTCTCTGCGGGGGCGTCATCCGCAAACGGCGCCAGTGCCGCCGCCAGATCAAAGCCCATCGATGGCGGTTCGTCGGCATTCGGCTTTTTGGGCGCCTCAGCTTCTTCTCTGGCAGGCAGAGCCTCTGTCAGATCTAGGGTGTCATCGCTGGGCGGGATCACTTCTTCGGGCAGGTCAAAGACAAGCAGGCGCGACTTGATACGCGTGCCCACGACCATTACGGGCAGCGGGTCGCGTTCGACCTCGCCATCCCATCCCAGGAAATCCCGCATCATGGATGTGGGGCCAAAGAATACTTCTTTCTGGAACGTGAAAGGTTCGGGCACGGCCACGAACGAGACCGGATTGAACCCATGCGCATTTGCGAAGGTTTCCGCCTCGATCAGCGTTTCACGGGCGACAGCCGCAATATGGGTGCGTCCGCCGAAACGCTCGCAATCAATCACCAACTCGTTCAGGCCATAAGGCGTGGCACCGTCAAGCTCGGCCTCGATGTCTTCATCCGTCGTTTGCGTGCTGTCGATGGCGACATATTTGATCTGATCAAGCGGGATGATCAGTTTGGTGCAAAAACCATCCGGGGAGAGTGCCTCCGCCTTCGCGCGCAGATCCGCGAGGACGGCATCAAGATTTTCGTCTTCGACATCAGCCCGACCGACACGCTTCCAGCCATGCTGCACACGTTGCAGCAGTTCAATTCCTTCAAACGACAACGATAGCGCGAAATTCGGGGTCATCGAACGCATCTAGCATGTTGGTTGTTGTGGCAAAACGCGTTTTGCCGCTGCCTGCGGACCCTACAGCAGAAACCTGCCCACGCCAAGAGCACCGGCAGGTTCCGTCAGATCAAGCCGTTGCCTTGGTTAACGCCTGGTCCAGATCGGCAATCAGGTCGTCGGCATCCTCGATCCCGATGGACAGACGCACGATGCCCGGTCCGGCACCTGCGGCCTCTTGCTGTTTCGCTGTCAATTGCCGGTGGGTGGTACTCGCTGAGTGGATGATCAGGCTGCGCGCATCGCCGAGATTGGCCACGTGGCTGAAGATCTCAAGACTGTCGACCAGCTTCACGCAAGCCTCGTACCCGCCCTTGACGGCCACGGTGAACAGCGCGCCCGCACCGCGTGGGCAAATCTTTGGAACGAGCTTGGAATAGGGCGAACTCGGCAGACCCGCATAGGTCACGTAATCGGTGCGCGGATCATCCTCCAGCCATTTTGCGACCTTCATCGCGTTCTCGACATGCCGTTCCATCCGCAATGATAGGGTCTCAATCCCCATCAGCGTGTAATGGGCGGCCTGGGGGTTCATCGTCATGCCCAGATCACGCAGTCCGATTGCAATCCCGTGGAACGTGAAGGCGAGCGGGCCGAAGGTCTCGGCAAACTTCAGGCCGTGATAGGCTGGTTCCGGTTCGCTGAGCGAGGGGAACTTGTCATTGGCGGCCCAGTCGAACTTACCGCTGTCGACAACACATCCTCCGGTTACCGTGCCATTGCCTGTCAGGTACTTAGTTGTCGAATGCACAACCAGCGTCGCGCCATGTTCGATGGGGCGGCAGAGATAGGGCGTGGCTGATGTGTTATCCACGATCAACGGTATGCCCGCCTCGTCAGCGATTGCGGCTATGGCATCAAGATCGGTGATGTGCCCGCCGGGATTGGCAATCGCCTCGCAAAAAACGGCGCGCGTGTCGTCGTCGATGGCTGCCTTCACGGCGTCATGATCATCAAAATCCACGAAGGTCGCGGACCAGCCAAACCGCTTGATCGTTTGGCTGAACTGGGTGACGGTCCCGCCGTAAAGCCTGCTTGACGCAACGATATTGCGCCCGGGCTGCATCAACGGGAAAAGCGCCATGATCTGTGCCGCATGTCCCGAAGAGCAGCAGACACCGCCGACACCGCCTTCGAGCGTCGCAATGCGTTCCTGCAATGCGGCAACTGTTGGATTGGTCAGGCGCGAATAGATATAGCCGACTTCCTGCAGGTTAAACAAAGCGGCCGCATGCTCTGCGTCACGGAATACATAGGCCGTGGTCTGATAAATCGGCACCTGCCGTGCGCCGGTTGCCGGATCGGGCCGGGCGCCAGCATGTATTTGCAGCGTATCAAAGCCGTAGCTTGGATTGTCGGACATCGTCATCTCTCCCTAAGGTCTTTCGGCCATACGTGTAGGCGCAAAGCCGTGGACACTCAACGGCGCAGCCCATGAAAGGACTATATGCTTTTACCGGTACGACGTTTTGACGTTGATGCGGTTTCGACGATAGCTTTCCGTCTTCCATGAACTGCCGCGCGGAGGTCAGGATCACCGCATCCAGAAACCGGCCGCTTTGATCTTGTTGCGCAGCGCCTTTTCGTGACGCGGCAGCGCGGCCCGGTCGAACATCGCGCGTACTTTGTGCCCGCGTCCCTGATAGATCATGCGCTTCATCGGCTCATATTGCTTGAGCAATTTCTTGATCTTATTAGGTGCGGTGACCTCTTCCAATGCGGTAATCTGCGTGTCTCTCCCGCGCGCATAAAGGAGTGGCAGCGCGCGGTAATGGCAAGTGACAGCGCCGTCCAATCCGCGCAGACCCGCATCGGGGCGCCCGCCGCCCAAAGCATGAATGACAAGCGGCAGCGCAACCTGATCCAGCCAAGGGTCGAGCGGTTGGATCACCAGTTCAGGCGGCGGATCATCCCGGATCGCGACTGCGTATTCGGTGAAGAGCTTTCCAAAAGCCGCCGGATCATTGCCGAAAAACCAGCCAGCGTTGAAATAGAGATATCGCTCCCAATACTCGTCGGGCTGCGCCAGATCGAGCGAGCTTTCGAAATCCAGTCCAAACCCGTCGTAAAGCGATTTCCAGATCGCCGTGTAGCCGGGCCAATAGAGCTCCTCCACCGGCCAGGTCGGCCCTCGGTTCATTGAGGCGGCGGGGCGATCAAAGTCAAAAGGCACGCGCGTCAGGTCGCCTGTGATCAATGTATCGGTGTCAAAGAAGACGAAAGGCTGCTCTGCTGGAAGTATCTGCAGCCCTTCAATCTTGTTGCCATAAGGGTAGCTGTGCCCAAAATACACGGACTGGAAGGGCCGTATCTCGGCACCAAGTGCTGTCAACGCATCCTTGATGTCGCCGGACATTCGCGGGTCGCGTGGCCATTTCGGGCCGGGTTGCGGTTCGGCCACAAGAAGCTTGCCGCGAAAATCAGGTGAGAAGGTGCGTAACGAGGCGGCAAAGATCAGCGCCTCATATTGCAGCCGCCCCGCCTGGCCAACGATCATGATGTTAAAGGGCAAAGCGTGGCTCATACGGTGTTTGACCGGCGTTGTTGACGCACATGCCTATATCCGTTGTTGCCTGTCACGCAACCATTCGTCAGACCGCGAGCGCGCCGCGATAGACACAGTCCGGGTCCAGATGGATCGCGTGTGCCGGTTGGCCCCGTGTGAACGCGCCATGGCCCAAGGCATCCTTCAGCAGATGCGCCGGAACGAATGTCGCCATAGCAAAGGCGCGCTCGCGCGATACATTCGTCTCAGCCAACAGCACGGAAAGGGCCCTTGGCATGGTCAGATCTGCACCTGCCAATGTGCCGTCTTCCAGCCGCAGGCATCCGTCAGCGCGGCGCACCTCACGCCCATTCAATTGAAATCCAGTGATGTTGGAGCCGACGCTCGCCATCGCATCGGTCACGAGAAACAGATCGGTGGGGTCCATTGCATCAAGGGCAATCTGGATGCTGGCAGCATGGACGTGGATATTGTCAGCGATCAGGCCAGCGGCAATTCCACGCGTGGCAAGGGCGGCGCCAACAAGACCAGGTGAGCGGCTGCCGAGCTGGCTCATCGCGTTGAAAAGGTGGGTGACACAGCTTGTGCCCGCAGCGAATGCTTTTTGCGCTTCGGCAAAGCTGCAATCTGTGTGCCCCAGCGCTACGATCGCGCCTGCGGTACCGAGCTTTTCGATTTGCGCATGCGTCACGCTCTCCGGGGCGACGGTGATCATCACGTTCGGCAGGCGCGCCACTGCATCAAGGACTATCGTTTCGTCTGTGGCGGTCATGGGGCGGATCAGTGCCGGATCATGGGCCCCCTTTTTGGCGACTGCGATATGTGGCCCCTCCAAATGCAGCCCGACGATACCCGGCACGCCCGCGTCAATCGCGGCGGCAACCGCGTCAATGGCGGCCTTGGTACGTTCAGCGGTGTCAGTAATCAGAGTCGGCAAGAAGGCCTGCGTACCGGTCGCAGCATGGGCGTCGGCAATTGTCCTGAGGCCTGCAACGCTAGTGTCGTCATTGAACATCACGCCTCCGCCGCCGTTTACCTGAAGATCGACAAAGCCCGGCATGATAGTGCCGCCATCAACGCGATGACGATGATAGGTTGATGGGATCTCCTCCTCCGCGCAGATGCTCTCAAAGACGTCCCCCTTCAAAAGCAAGGCGGCGCCTTGATGCAGAATGCGCCCGTCAAAGATGTCGGCGCCGGTAATCGCCTTTCGGGTCATGGTTGAGTCACGTGTCGCAGTGCGAGCAACACGGCTCCATCGAGCGCCGATCCCGCGGGCGGTTCCAGAAATGGCTGTAGATCTGCATCAAGATAAGGGGCGTAATACGGACCGATCCCGCCCGTCAGACACAAACGCGTACCTGGGCCCCAACCGGCAGCCCGAATGCAAGCCATCAGATAGTTCGCGCCTTCTTTCATGAGCGCCACGCCAACCTCGTCACCCTGATTTGCAGCCGATACGACCCTTGGTGCGAGTGCGGCGATGTCGTCTGGTGCCGCGTCCTTGGCCATTGCGGTCAGCCCTGCGGGACTTCCGCCAACTTGCGTCAACATCTCTTTGGTCAGCACTGTTTTTGCTATCAGCCCATCCGCCGCGAAAACGGATCGGGTCAACAACTGATATCCCAGCCATGCGCCAGACGCCTCGTCCGAGATCATCGCGCCCCACCCGCCAAAGAAGCGTTGTTGCGCGCCCATCTGTGCGGCTACAAAGCTTCCCGTGCCGACTGAAGCCACGATACCGTCAGTGTCCCCCAATGCGCCGGCCAGCGTGGTCGCGCGGTCATCCGAAACCGACAGTCTCTCGAACGGTATTGCAACTTTCACGGCATCACTTTCAACGTTGCTTATCGCTCCTGCCAGTCCCAAATGCGCCGGACAGGTTGTCAGATGTCGATCATCCAGCCCAAGCTGCGCTGCGGCACCTTTGATCGCCGTGCGTATGTTCTTCAGTGCACCGTCAAGGTCGGTATAGACATTCGCGGGACCGCCCTCAGTCACAACCAACCGCTTTCCCGTCGGGTCCGTGACCTGCACGCGGCAGCCGGAGCCACCGCCATCCACACCAAACACGTACTGATCTGCCGCATTATGCATGCGACACCTCTATCACGCTGTTGCAGCGATGCAATTTCGGTCGTGACAATGGCACGTATCTGCCTTGCGACGAATGATTATGCTCCCAGCAGCCTCAACTCGGCCAGCTTGGTCTTCGCTAGCCCATGACTTCAGCGAGGTTTTGAAGCACAGCCTTGGCTGCGAGGCAAAACGCATGGTTGTGGTGTCTTGCTGCAGCGGCTAAGCATTGCTGCAATAATAAAGACGGGTAAGGCTATTCCATGAGCCACGGGGGGACTCTCCTTTTCATAATTGCGTTGCTGCCCTTTGCCGGGGCGTTGCTACCGGGTCTGATGATCCGGGCGGGGCGCAATGTCTGTGCGATTTCAACGGCGGTGCCGACACTGCTGGCGCTGATCATTCTGCTTATTCTGGCACCATCGGTCCTGCGTGGAGAAGTCGTTCAAGCGCAGATTGAATGGCTGCCCCAGTTGGGTCTTTCGGCCTCTTTTTTCCTTGACGGTTTGGGGCTGCTTTTTGCGGCCATGATCCTTGGCGTCGGGTTGTTGATCACGCTCTACGCCCGCTTCTACTTGTCGGGTGACGATCCGATGGGACAGTTTTATACATATTTGCTACTGTTTCAGGGCGCTATGCTTGGCATCGTGGTGTCCGACAACATCCTGCTTTTGTTGATTTTCTGGGAACTCACTTCGCTCTCCTCTTTCCTTTTGATCGGCTATTGGAAGCACCTGCCGGAAGGGCGCCAGGGCGCACGGATGGCGCTGACTGTGACCGGCGCGGGCGGGCTCGCGATGATCGGGGGGATGCTGATCCTTGGGAATATCGTTGGCAGCTACAACCTGACCGACATTCTTCAGGCCGGAGATGAAGTCAGGGCGTCCGAATGGTACCTGCCTGCGCTGATCCTGATCCTGCTCGGCGCCTTTACAAAGTCGGCGCAATTCCCGTTCCATTTCTGGCTGCCGCATGCCATGGCTGCGCCCACGCCGGTTTCGGCCTATCTGCATTCCGCCACAATGGTAAAGGCCGGCATCTTCCTGATGGCACGCATGTGGCCCGTGTTGTCCGGCACTGACGCATGGTTCTATATTGTGGCCACGACCGGCCTTGTCACCATGGTGATTGGCGCGCTGATAGCGCTTTTCAAGGACGATCTGAAAGCGCTGCTGGCCTTCTCGACAGTCAGTCATCTTGGGCTTTTGACCATGTTGCTGGGTTTCGGAACTGAAGCTGCTGCGGTCGCGGCCGTGTTCCACATTATCAATCACCTGACGTTCAAGGCAGCGCTCTTTATGACTGCTGGCATCGTTGATCACGAAACCCACACGCGCGATATCAAGCGGCTTGGCGGTCTCAGGCATCTGATGCCGATTACGTTTGTCATCGGCACGGCCGCGGCGCTTTCCATGGCAGGCATCCCACTTTTGAACGGATTTTTGTCGAAAGAGATGATGCTGGAAGAGGCATCGCATACCGACTGGCTGGGTAGTCATTACGCGGTGCCGGTGCTGGCAACGATCGGTGCGCTCTTGTCGGTTGCCTATTCGTTCCGGTTTGTGGCGCACGTCTTTCTCGGACCGGTACGCGACGATTACCCGCACACCCCGCATGATCCCCCGTTTGGGATGTGGGCCGCACCTGCGCTTTTGGTCGTCATGGTGATCATCATTGGCGTGGCTCCGTTCCTTGCTGAAGGCATTGTCACGGCGGCGGCCAGTGCTGTGACCGGCGCCGATCTGCATCCGCATCTGAAGATCTGGCACGGCGTCACCCCTGCATTGTGGATGTCTGTCATTGCCATCGCTGGCGGTGCGATCCTGCTGCTTATACACCGACCGCTTGACAAAGCTTGGATTGCGGCACCAAGGCCCGAAGCGAAGGCGATTTTCGACAAACTTGTTGCCTTGATCGTCGCCGTGAGCCGTGCCATTTCCGAGATCAGCCACAATGGTGCGATCAGTCGCTATCTCGCCATCTTTACAGTCACGTCCGTGTTCCTTGGCTGGGTCGCCTATTCATCAAGCGGCTTGTCTGCCCCAACGCGTGAGATGTTACCAGTGGCGCCGGTCATTGCCGTGGGCTGGGTCATGCTTATTGTCGCCACGATTTCGGTTGTGATCATGCACCACCACCGCTTTCGCGCATTGGTCCTTATCGGGATCATCGGATTGTCGATCTCTGCCGGTTTCGCCTATCTGTCGGCGCCCGATCTTGCGCTGACCCAAATCTCGGTCGAGACGGTTACGATCATGCTGCTGCTGCTCGCACTGCATTTCATGCCGAAGGTGACGCCGAAGGAGAGCCCGCTGGGCCTTAAACTGCGGGATGCGGTCATCGCAGTCGCTGCTGGCGGCGGTGTGGCGGCGCTCGCCTATGCGTTCCTGATGCGCGATATCGACACGATTTCGGATTACCACATCGCCAACAGCTATGAGGGCGGCGGCGGAACCAATGTCGTCAACGTTATCCTCGTTGATTTTCGCGGCTATGACACCTTTGGCGAAATCATCGTGCTGGGGATCGCCGGTCTTGTGATCTTTGCGCTGATGCACGCATTGCTTGACGGGCCTGCAGGGCGAAGATTGAAGAACATGGATTTCTCTCAGGACCTGTCGCGCGACCGGCACCCGCTGATGATGGTTGTCGTCACGCGCGTTCTGATGCCTATCGCGATTGTCGTAGGCCTTTATATCTTCCTGCGTGGTCATAATGAGCCGGGCGGTGGCTTTGTCGCGGGTCTGGTCATCGCTATCGCGCTGCTCATGCAATACATGGCCTCTGGCTTTGCCTGGACACAGGAACGCAAGAAGATCGAGTATCACACGATGATCGGCCTTGGCGTAGTGATCGCGGCGCTCACGGGCGCGGGTTCTTGGCTGGCCGGGACGCCTTTCCTGACGAGTGCATATACCTACGTGCATCTTCCACCCATCGAAGAGTTTGAGCTGGCGACCGCCATGATCTTTGATCTTGGCGTTTTCCTGACGGTGCTCGGGGCGGTGATGCTGATGCTCTATAGCCTTAGTCGCATCGCCCGCTTTGCCGGGGAGACGGTGAACGTGAGGCCAATGGACTACAATCCGGCCAATCACCTTAAAGAAGAACCGGAGCGCTGAGATGGAGTTTATCGTTGCAAGCGGCATCGGTGTTCTGACGGCGGGCGGGGTTTATCTTCTGCTGCGTCTCAGGACTTTCCCTGTCATTCTTGGTCTCGCGCTTTTGTCCTATGCGGTGAACGTCTTTCTTTTTGCCAGTGGACGGCTTGCCATCGATCAGTCGCCGATACTGTCGCCCTATGGTGACGCCAGCTATTCCGATCCACTGCCGCAGGCGCTGGTGTTGACGGCCATCGTGATCTCTTTCGGAATGACAGCCGTTCTGGTGATGATGGGGCTAGGCGCGTTTCTGGAATCTGAAAGCGACCGCATCGACATCGACCCGCATGAGGGCGAGCGCGACGACGCGTCGGAAGCCGAGGAGTGCGCCTGATGCACTGGATCATCCTGCCCGTCTTCCTGCCCGCGCTTCTTGCCCCGCTGATCGGATTTGTGATGCGGCACGACATCACGCTGGCGCGTACTGCCTCGGTCGCGGGCACGGTCATATTGCTGGCTGTGGCCGTGGGCCTTGCCATGGTGGCGGCGGACGGCACAACGCATGTTTATCGGCTGGGCGACTGGCCCGCGCCCTTCGGCATTGTGCTGGTGCTGGATCGCCTCTCAGCGCTTATGGTTCTTCTGACCTCGACGCTGGCGCTGATCGTTCTGATCCACGCAATCGCGACAGGGTGGGACGAACGGGGGCGTCACTTCCACGCGCTTTTCCAGTTTCAGCTGATGGGCATATGCGGCGCGTTCCTGACGGGCGACGTCTTTAACCTTTTCGTCTTTTTCGAGGTGCTGCTCATCGCGTCCTACGGATTGATGATCCATTCCGGCGGGAAAGACCGGATGCGCGCGGGTCTGCAATATGTGGTGATGAATCTTGCCGGATCGACGCTCTTTCTGTTCGCGCTCGGCACACTTTATGCCTCGACCGGCACGCTCAACATCGCGGATCTCGCGACCCGCATACCTGAGATCCCGCCTGAAGAGGCCGCACTTGTCCGGGTGGCAGCGATCCTTTTGATGGTCGTCTTTGCGGTGAAGGCGGCACTTTTCCCCGTGCAATTCTGGTTGCCCATGACCTATGCCAATGCCCCCGCTCCGGTGGCGGCACTCTTCGCGATCATGACCAAAGTTGGGGCTTACGCAATACTGCGGGTCCACACCACGGCGTTCGGGCCGGGTATCACAGGGACCGAGGATCTTGCAGGCACGTGGCTTTTCCCCGCTGCGATCATGACCATTGCTGTCGGGGCTTTTGGGGTGCTTGGTGCGCGACGCCTGATGCCGTTGATCGCGTTTTCTGTCGTGGGATCGATGGGGACGCTCTTGGTGGCGGTTGCTGCCTTCTCGACAACAGCGACCACTGCTGCCCTTTACTATATGGTGCATTCGACCTTCGCGGCGGCGTGTCTATTCCTGATCGCTGATCTTGTTGTCACACGTCGGTCCGGGGACCGACTCAGCGCACAGCCGGTCACTGCCCAAAACGGCCTTTTTGCAGCACTTTTCTTTGCCGCCGCCATTGCAATGGTCGGCATGCCGCCGCTGAGCGGTTTTCTGGGCAAGCTTCTTGTCCTCGACGCTTTGAGAGAGCCGGGTGTTATCGGCTGGGCGTGGTCGGCAATCCTTGTCGGGTCGCTTTTAACGATTGTGGGCTTCGGTCGCGCTGGAAGCACGCTTTTCTGGAAATCAACTTCAGTCGCGGCGCCGACAGACGATGATCAGGGTGGTGCCAGCGCACCTGCAGCACCTGCGACAACGATGCAGATCGCCCCGGTGATGCTGGCGCTTGGCCTTCTGGGTGCGCTTGCAGTCTTTGCCGGTCCGGTTGCCGCCTATCTTGATGACACGTCCGCACAGCTTTTCGATCGGGCGGGCTATGTTGATGCAGTGCTGAGCGGCGCTGCAGGGGAGGAAAGCTGACCGATGCTGCACCGTCTGATCCCGCACCCGCTTTTGAGCCTGACACTGGTTCTGGTTTGGATTGGCCTTGTGAACACGTTCACCTTGGGGAACCTGATCCTTGGCTCGGTTTTCGGTCTCATCATTCCGATTGTCACGGCAGCCTATTGGCCCAATCGTCCAGCCATTTCGCGCCCGCTGAAGATAGCAGAATACACGCTAATTGTGCTGTGGGATATCGTTGTGGCGAATGTCGAAGTTGCCATGATCATCCTGTTCAAGCGTGAACAGACAATCCATTCGCAATGGATCCCCATACCGCTTGAGTTGACCTCGGCCGAGGCGATCACGGTTCTGGCCGGAACGATTACCATGACGCCCGGAACGGTGTCCGCAACGCTTGCCGCCGATTGCAATTCCATCCTCGTGCACTGCCTGCATACCGATGATCCAGACAGTGTCCGCGACGCGATCAAATCCCGCTACGAAAGCCGCCTTTTGGAGATTTTTCAATGATTGAATACGCTCTTGTCTTCGCAGCTGGCTGTTATGGCGTGGCGCTTTTACTGGATCTGTGGCGCATCGCAATTGGCCCTGATCCCGCGGACCGTATCCTCGCGCTGGATACGATGGTGATCAATGTGATTGCCCTTCTGGTCCTTTACGGGGTCTGGCGCGGTTCTGCGATTTATTTTGAGCCTGCGATGCTGATCGCCATGGTCGGTTTTGTTTCAACGGTCGCTTATTGTCGCTTCATCCTGCGCGGCGACATCATCGAATAGGGGGGATCCGATGGGCTTTGTTGCGGAACTCTTGATCTCACTGGCGCTTGTTATCAGCGGTATCTTTGGCTTTGTGGGCTCTTATGGGCTGATAAAACTCAAAGACCCGCTGCAGCGGCTGCATGCGCCAACCAAAGCGACGACGTTGGGTGTGGGTGGTGTCCTGATCGCCTCCATGATCTTCTTTTACGCCAGAACCGGACACATCTCGGTCCACGAACTCCTGATCACGCTTTTCCTGTTCCTGACAGCACCGATTACGGCAAACTTCATCGCCAAGACTTATCTGGCCGGGAACCTGCGCCAAGAAGACCTACCTGAGAGCAAGGGGGATTTCGGTTGGTCGGTTTACGACGATCCTCCTGAAACCAAGTTGGATCACTGACCGAACCGCCCCTTGTTTGCCGGAGGCCCAGAAGTAAGGATACTGGGTCATGGGAAAGACGAAGAACGGAACACGTTATCCAGAGGAACTGCGCGCGAGAGCGGTGCGGATGGTTTTGGATCACGAGACAGAATACGCGAGCAGATCGGCGGCAATTTTGTCGATCTCTCAGAAGGTTGGATGCAGCAGGGACAGCCTACGCATCTGGGTGAAGCAGTATGAGACGGATACTGGCAAGCGCGATGGTTTGACGACTGCGGATCGGGATCGCATCAAGGAACTTGAGCGCGAGAACCGGCAGCTGCGCCAAGCCAATGAGATTTTGAAGAAGGCGTCTGCTTATTTTGCACAGGCGGAGCTCGACCGCCCATTCCGCAAATGATTGCGTTCATCCAGGATCATCGTGGGGCGCATGGGGTCGAGCCGATCTGTAGGGTTCTCCAGATTGCCCCTTCGACTTTTTATGAACGTCTTGCCATCGAGCGTGATCCCGACCGTGCTTCGGATCGCGCTAAGCGGGATGCGTCTTTGCGCACAGAGATGAAAGAGGTTTGGAAGAAGAACCGGTCTGTCTACGGCGCACGCAAACTCTGGCATGCGATGAAGCGTGAGAAGATTGATGTCGCCCGCTGCACAGTCGAAAGCTTGATGCGCCAGCTTGGCATTCACAGCGCCCGGCGCGGAAAGAAGATCAAAACCACCCATGGTCAGCCAGCAGATCAGTGCCCCTTGACTCGTCTTCGAGGGCCTGTTTGTCTTCCGCGTCGCTGCGAACGGAAAGGTAGTTCTGCACGGCAGTCTCAAGCTCTTCGGCCTTCTCCGTGATAGTCTGGCGAACTGTTTTGAGGCTATCGCCCATCAATTTTTAACGAGGTCGTGCCCAAACCCTTTTCCTGCGGCAGAGAGGTCTTTCTGACCAAAATACAGAGGCTTAGCGATGACTGTTTATTTAATCGAGACTCCGGGACGCAGTGCTCCATCAACATACACATCGGGCGAATGATTCCAGATGCGGCTGACTTCAAACCGCCCGCCGTGCCGGTCAGTGGCTTCGGCAATGATCTTGCCGCCGCTTTTCAAAATATAGGTAAGCAAGCCGCTCTTGTAGTCCTTGTCCTGGGCCTTTTCACCAAAGGGGATGTTGAGTGCGTAACGCAAACTCTCAAGGATTGAAGACTTACCACTGCCTTGAATGCCGATAAGGCAATTGAGGTGCGGCGAGAAAGGGCAGGTTCGACGACTTTATCGAACACACTAGGGCCTTCCTGGCAAGCCCTTGTAATATATACGAGAATGGTGGTATTGCGCTGCGTAGAATAGTGCTCAAACTGGCCTTCGCGGAGCCACTGAGCTACAATCGTAAGAGTGGCTATCGAACCGCTAAAACTACCTTTTCCTTCAAGGTGTTAGCGGGATTTTCAACACAAAAGTGCGAGATGGTGGGCGACCCTGGAATCGAACCAGGCGTGCGTCTCCGCGAGGGAGTTACAGTCCCCTGCCACACCTTGCGGCCTGTCGCCCACTGACGGGCTGATTAACTGCCGCCCCTTAGGCCGTCAACCGCAAAAGTCGTGGCACTTCACTTGCCCCGCTTTGTCGGGTATCGCGCTTGCGTGGATGACCAAACGGGAACCGATCATGAAGAAACCAAAGTGGGTCATCGCCAAGGAACAGGCGAAACGGGCCGCCGCGCAAGAGACCGTCTGGCTCTTTGGTTTGCATGCGGTGAGGGATGCCTTGCTGAACCCGAAACGCGAGAAACTGCGTCTGGTCGTGACCCGCAATGCGCTGGACCGGCTGGGAGAGGCGGTGGCCACCGGCGGTCTGACGCCCGAAATCTCCGACCCCCGGAAATTCGCCGCACCGATTGATCCGCAATCGGTGCATCAGGGGGCCGCGCTTGAGGTCAAGCCGCTCGATTGGGGCTCACTCGACGATCTCGCCCTCGGTGATGGGGCGATGCCGCCGCGCATCGTCCTGCTCGACCGGGTGACGGACCCGCATAATGTCGGTGCCATTTTGCGGTCAGCGGAGGTTTTCGGTGCGCGGGCGGTTGTCGCGGTGCAACGGCATTCCGCGCCCGAGACAGGGGCGCTCGCGAAGACAGCAAGCGGGGCGCTGGAGCGACAGCCCTATCTGCGTGTCCGCAATCTGGCTGATGCGATGATCGCGCTGCAGGATGTTGGCTATCTCGTGCTGGGTCTTGATGGCGAGGCAGAGCAGACGATTGAGGCCGCCATTGAGGGTAAACGCGACCGGCCTGTGGCACTCGTCCTTGGTGCCGAAGGGCCGGGCTTGCGCGATAAGACCAAGGAGACCTGCGATCAGCTTGTGCGAATCGACGCGGCGGCCGCTTTTGGCTCGCTCAACGTCTCGAATGCTGCGGCAGTGGCCTTATATGCTATCCGAGGCTGAGAAGAAGGCGGGCATCTGATGGGCGCGACGAAGATTACCACATGTTGTTATTGCGGGACCCGTGCCGCATTGGTTTTGCGTGGCAAAGAGCGGCATGAGCTGACCTGCAGCAATTGCGGCGCGCCGATCCATGCAATGAAAATGTTACCAAAAGACGCCCAGCCAAAGCGGGGCAAGGTTACAAAGCATGGCTACAAAGAAACCAAGAAGTACCACCGCGACTATGATGACGACTATGCCCGCCGTCCTAAAAAACGACGCAAAAGCAAAAGCTTCGGGCGCAAAGTGATGTCCGGTCTATGGGATGTCATGGAAGAGATCGTGGACGAGGTCTTTGATTGACGCCCTTTCAACATCGCTCACGGCTTGGCGAGGTGGGTAGGCAGACGCGCAATCTGTGCGCATCTTGAGACGCAACAGGCGTTATCGGAGCAGTCCTATCCATGATCACACGACGATCCATTCTTGGCGCATTCGCCGCCACCGCTTTTGTGGGCAATAAGGCTTTTGCCACGCCTGCGGCGGTGTTTGCGGAGGGTGGCTATGCCATTCGCGGGATCGATCCGGTGTCTTACTTCCGCAATGATGCACCGATCGCAGGCCAGGATGCGCACCGTTTGATGTGGCGCAAGGCGATCTGGCGGTTTGAGAGCGCAATCAACATGGCCGCGTTCGAGGCAGCACCGCGCGTCTTTGCGCCGCGCTATGGCGGGTATTGCGCGATGTCACTTATCAGCGGGCAATGGTCGCCCAGCGATCCGGATGCTTGGACTATTCACGAGGGCCGGCTCTATCTCACTCATTCCATTGCGGCGCGTGATCGCTGGCGGCAGGACCCTGAACGTTTCATTTCTCTGGCCGATGCGCATTGGCGGGCAGCGCATTGGTAGGGGCGGCGCTTAACGCACGTTCACATTTTGCTGATCAACTCTACTGAGAGCTTAGCCGCCAACATACATATAGTTTGGAAACGCATTTCTGGAACAAGTGCGTTTCGGCTCACTGTCCCTCGTTCCATACCTTGCGCCCGGTCTGCACCGGGCGCTTTTTTGTCGCGCGGTCTGCTGATACGAGGATGCCATGACCTATACGGATGATCATCTGCGCGCGATCCTTGAACGGACCAAGACGATTGCCGTTGTGGGCATTTCTGCCAATCCGGTGCGGCCCAGCTATTACGTCGCACGCTATCTGGGCCTCAAAGGTTATCGTGTGATCCCGGTCAATCCGGGTCTGGCCAGGCAAACGCTGCTGGGCGAGGAGGTCTATGGCAATGTCGCGGATATCCCTGATGATGTGGATATGGTCGACATTTTCCGCCGGTCAGAGGCCGTGCCACCGATTGTGGATGCCGCCTTAGCGCGCTGGCCGGATTTACGGACTATCTGGATGCAGATCGGCGTCGAACATGCTGAGGCTTCGGCGAAGGCCAAAGCGCGCGGCGTTGACGTCATCCAGAACCGCTGTCCGAAGATCGAGTATCAGCGCCTGTTCAATGAACTCAGAATGGGCGGTTTTGTCACCGGGCGCGTATCTTCAAAGCTCTAAGGGCGTGCGGCCTTTTCGGCGATCCCGGATTGGCCTTGCCGTTTGGCCAATTCATCCATCACGGCATCAAGCGGCACATTGCAGGCGGCCAGCATTACCAGCAGGTGGTAAAGCACATCCGCCGCTTCTGCGGTCAGACTGGCGCGATCACCTTTGACCGCCTCAATGATCGCCTCAACCGCCTCTTCCCCAAACTTCTCGGCACACTTCTCTGGCCCTTTGGCCAGCAATTGCGCGGTCCAGCTGCTGTCAGGGTCAGCGCCTTTGCGCGCCCTAATCACCTCGGCTAAATCATCAAGCGTCATGACAGCCTCACCGGTATACCAGCCGCCGCCATATGCGCCTTGGCCTGCACGATTGTGTAGGTGCCGAAATGGAAGATCGACGCGGCGAGCACGGCAGACGCGCCGCCTTCGGTCACACCTTCGACAAGGTGGTCGAGCGTTCCGACGCCCCCCGATGCGATGACGGGAACGTCCACAGCGTCTGAGATCGCGCGGGTCAGCGGTAGATTGAAGCCGGACTTTGTGCCATCTCGATCCATCGAGGTCAGAAGGATTTCGCCCGCGCCCTTCTCAACAACGGTTTTGGCGAACGCGACCGCGTCAATGCCTGTAGGCCGCCGCCCGCCGTGGGTGAAGATCTCCCAACGCCCCGGTGCCACCGTCTTCGCATCAATGGCGACGACAATGCATTGCGAGCCAAAGCGCATCGCGGCTTCGGCCACCACATTAGGGTCGGCGACCGCGGCGGAGTTAAAGCTGACCTTGTCGGCCCCTGCCAGCAACAGATCGCGCACATCATGGTGGGTCCGCACGCCACCACCGATAGTCAGCGGCATGAAACATTGCTCCGCCGTGCGGGTGGCGAGGTCGAACATCGTCCCGCGATTTTCCTGCGTCGCCAAGATGTCGAGAAAGCAGAGCTCATCCGCACCTGCTGCGTTATAGGCGATAGCTGCATCCACCGGGTCACCCGCATCCACCAGATCGACGAAATTCACGCCTTTCACCACGCGGCCTTCGGCCACGTCGAGGCAGGGGATGATGCGGGTCTTCAACATGGCGTGATCTCTAGGCGGAAAGGCGGGAAATGGGAAGAGGGGGGTGATAGGCGTTGGCCACCGGAACTGGGAGCAACTTATGAAATACCTCATTGCAACGGCCCTGATCGGGCTTTCGGCGACACAAGCAGCAGCAGAGCTTGTCTCAAAACCGTCACCCAAAACGGTGGCAGAGACGATGGACGCGCTCGAAGCAGCGGTGAACGGGGCAGGGGCCACGGTCTTTGCCCGTGTGGATCACGGGGCGGGTGCGGCGAGCGTCGATCTGGAGATGCCGGAGGCGCAGCTGTTGATCTTTGGCAATCCACGTCTGGGGACGCCGGTGATGAACATGGATATCGTCGCAGGCCTGCAGCTGCCCTTGCGCGTGCTGGTGCATGAGGCTGCGGATGGCAGCGTGGCTGTCAGCTATGAAACCGCCGAGACGCTGCTGGACGGGCTGAGCGTTGATATGAGCGCAGAGGTCATCGGCCGCATGAACGGTGCCCTCAACATGCTGACAGACAAGGCTATTGCGCCTTAGCGACCCGCGCCAAAGCATTGCGCGCAATCGCAATGTGAAACGGCATGATCGCCGCGAGATAAAGTCGTCCCCCGATATTGTGGGGCGACACCCAAGTGGCGAGGCTCACCTGGCCGTCCAGCGCCATCACCGAGACACGGAAATCCAGATGCTTATCGTCAAATCCGGCGATGAGCTCCGTCCCACTTTCGCTTTCAACGGGGAATGGCCCGACCTTGTCAGGCACATCCGGTCCGTCATTGTCCAGACCAAACGGCGCCGTCATGATCCTGCGGATCAGCAGCAGAAACTGCGCCCAGCCGGGAAAATCGGTGATCACCTCAGCAGCTGCACGCGGTGTCGTGTCGGCATGGACTGCGTAGCAATCAAGGAAATCATCCGGCACCCGACGCTGATGCAAAGCACTGCTGGCGGGCAGGGCGGTGAAGCGCACCATGCTCATGCCGCGTCCTTGAGCAGTGTCAGCGCCGCGCTCAGGTCAATCGCTCCGTCGTAAAGCGCGCGGCCCGATATCGCACCTGCAATCACATCAGTATCCCGGAGTGTCTTAAGGTCTTCCAGCGACGACACACCGCCAGAGGCGATGACCGGAATATCAACAGCCTCTGCCAAGGCGGCTGTCGCGGCCACATTTGGCCCCTTCATCGCCCCATCCCGCAGGATGTCGGTGTAGATGATCGCTGCGATCCCAGCATCTTCAAAGGATTTCGCAAGGTCCGTCACCATCACGGTAGTCTCTTCCGCCCATCCGCGCGTGGCCACCTTGCCGTTGCGCGCATCAAGGCCAACCGCGACCTGACCGGGAAAGGCGCGCGCCGCGTCCCGCACGAGGTCCGGGTTTTCGACGGCGACCGTGCCAAGGATGACTCGCGCCAGCCCCTTATCCAGCCAGCGTTCAATCGTGGCCATGTCCCGAATGCCGCCACCCAATTGCGCGGGCACCGGGCAGGCGGCGAGGATCGCCTCAACCGGGGCAGCATTTACCGGCTCTCCGGCAAACGCGCCATTCAGATCAACCAGATGCAGCCATTCGCAGCCCGCCGCGACAAAGGCCTTGGCCTGCGCTGCCGGGTCGTCGTTAAAGACCGTCGTCTGATCCATATCGCCATGGACAAGGCGCACGGCCTGACCATCTTTGAGATCAATCGCGGGATAAAGGATCATGCGGTGCCTTTCAGAGGTTTGCCCAGTCTTTACGCCTGCCGGGCCACCAATTGCAACGCAGCGTCACGTCACATGCAGACTTGATTGCGCCGGAAAGAACCGCGCATCCTGACGCCAACAACTGGGAGGACCTGAAAGATGAAAACCCTCAAAATCGCAGCTGCAGTCCTGATCGCTCTGTCCACTTCTGCCCTGGCAGACCCTTTGGAGGGGCGCTGGCAGACCGCGCGCGATGACAATGGCAATTCCGGCATCATTCAGGTGGCACCTTGTGGCAATGCGTTTTGTGGGCGGTTGGTGCAGTCGTTCGATGCGTCAGGCAATCAGATCTCGACCGAGTTTGACGGGCGCATGATCATCTCGGAAATGGTGCCGCAAGGTGGCGGCGCCTATCGTGGCAAGGTCTATGCGCCCGACCGCGACCGCACTTACAATTCGCGCCTTCAGCTGAGCGGGAATTCTCTGGCAGTTTCAGGATGCGTGTTCGGCATCTGCCGTGACGGCGGGACTTGGACGCGCGCGAACTGATCAGTAGATGAAAATGTCGGGATGCCGCGCCTTGCCGCGCGGCATCTTTCGTCAGCCAGGCCGCAGGCCTGTCTCCACCAGCATCCCGCGCCGTTTCGCCTCGTAGTAATAGCCGCGCGCATACCAGCTGACCGCCGTCGCCTCATCCCCGTCCGATACCAGCCACGCCCCGCGCAAGTAGCGACCCGCATATATCAGGTTCGTCTCGGCATCGAGCAAGCCTTCCGGTGATCCTCGATATCCCATCGTGCGCGCCGTCTCGGGCAGGATCTGCATCAGCCCGTAATAGGGGCCGTTGCGCGCCCAGGGCCGGTGGGTGCTTTCGCGCACGATCACCCGGTGCAGCAAGGTGACCGGGATGTCGTGGACCTCCGCATATTTGTTGATCAGCCGCCGCAATTCCGGCGTCTCATTGGGGTAAAGCGGGATGTCATTGCTGGCGCGCGATGGCGTGTCATCCTCGCGGCGGCGACCGCATGCGGCAAGGGCCGCAAGTGCGCCGATGACAAAGCGTCGGTGATACATGAACTGCTCCTGATTTTTCTTTTGCGCGCAGTATCGGCGATCTGACAGAAAAGTCACCCGATCTTCTTTGCGTTTGGCGGAATCCTGTTTCTATGCACTTGCATTGAAATAATTTCTATGCAATCGTATAGAAATGGCGCGACCAAAATCATATGACCGCGAAGATGCGATTGCCAAAGCCTGTATGGCGTTCTGGCAGCACGGCTATCAGGCGCTGGGCGTGCGCGAGCTGGAGCGGCTGACAGGCCTGAACCAGTTTGCCATCCGCTCCGAATTTGGCGGGAAAGAGGGGCTCTATCTCGAAGCGCTGCGCTATTATGTCGACGCTGCCATGACCGAGGAATTCGCGCCGATGAAGACGGGTGGGATCGCTGAAGTGATGGCGTTCTTTCGCGGTCTGGTGGCGGACGGCTCGCTCACCTCCAGTGATTTCGGCTGTCTGATCGTCAATACCGGCATCGAAAATGCCCGTGTCCAAAGCGAGAGGCTGGACGAAGCCGCACGCGCCTATTGGACAGCACTTGAGGCGCATTTCAGGCAGGCGCTGGAACGAGACGCCGGACAGCCCGCGCGTTTTGATCCCGAGACACTCGCCAAAGCGCTGGTCTCCGCCGTGATGGGCATTCACGCGCAGAACCGGGCACAGCAATCAAATCGGGCAGGCCGCTATCTGGTAGATATGGTTTGCGCCAACCTTGCCGCATTGGAGCAGACATGAACATGCACTTCACGCCCGCGCCCGGCCTTGACGGCGTCTATCTTCTGCAATCCGCAAAGCTCACGTCTTTCGCCTTGAGGCTCAAGGACGGAACCTATTGTCTCTACAGCCCCATCGCGGGAATGGCGCAGGAGGCACAAACGGAACTGGGTGAGAAGGGCGGCATCTCCGTGCTTCTCGCGCCGAACCACTACCACAATATGGGCCTTAAGGAGCATGTTGCGGCGTTTCCACGTGCGACACTCATGTCGTCGAACGCCGCGGCTCCAAGGCTGAAGAAGATCACCGGGTTGGCCTTTTCGGACGTGAAAGCACTCGCCCCGCAATTGCCTGACGGAACCCGCCTGCTTGAACCAGAGGGCCTGAAGACTGGGGAAGTCTGGTCGGAGATCGTGCTAGGGGAGGAAGTTGCCTGGGTCGTCACCGACGCCTTCAGCACCAAACGACACCCGGCGGGCGAGGAGGCCGACGCGCCATCCATGCTGGGCACCTTCCCGAAATACGGGATCAAGGATAGCGGGAAATTCTGCCGTTGGGTCGAAAAGCAGCTGGCGTTACGCCCACCGACCATATTGCTGTCCTGCCACGGATCACCCTTGCGCGATGGCAATCTCGCAACAGCGCTGCAACGTCTTCTAAACGAGACGTTCTGTGAGCCCCGCTAAGGCGTCCACTTCAGGAAATTCCCGATCATCCGCAGACCGGCCTGCTGGCTCTTTTCGGGGTGGAATTGCGTGCCGATCATCGTGTCGCGCCCGATGATCGCGGTCACATCCCCCCCATAATCCACATGGGCCAGCCGCTCTGCCGCATGCGTTACATCCATCGCGTAAGAATGCACGAAATATGCGTGATCGCCCGTCGTGATCCCTTCCAGCACCGGGTGAGGATGGTCGATCACAAGATCGTTCCAGCCCATATGCGGCACCTTCAAGGCCGCATCTTCGGGCGCGATCCGCCGGATATCGCCCGCCACCCAGTCAAAGCCGGGCGTCGGCTCATATTCATGGCCAGTCGTCGCCATCATCTGCATGCCGACGCAGATGCCAAAGAAGGGCCGCGCCTTGACCGTCACAGCCTCAATGATGGCCTCGGCCAGGCCAGACCGGGCAAAAAGCTCCGCCCGGCAATGGGGAAAGGCACCATCACCCGGCAGCACGATCCGGTCGGCTTTGGACACAACATCCGGGTCCGCCGTTACGATGATCGACCCCGCGCCAATCTCCGCCGCCATCCGCTCAAATGCCTTCTGGGCGGAATGCAGGTTGCCGCTGTCGTAATCGACAAGGGCCGTGGTCATAGGCTGCCCTTGGTCGACGGGATGGCATCGGCCTTGCGCGGATCGGTCTCAACAGCCTCGCGCAGTGCACGCGCAACCGCTTTGAACGCGGCCTCCGCAATGTGATGGGCGTTGAACCCATGCAGACGGTCGATATGCAGCGTGATGCCGCCATGGGTGCTGAGCGCCTGAAAGAACTCCCGCACCAATTCGGTATCAAACGTGCCAATCTTGCCGAATGGCAGGTCGAGATTGCAGATCAGATAAGGCCGCCCCGACAGATCGAGCGCGCAACGCACCTGCGCGTCATCCATCGCCAGATGGCAGGCGCCATAGCGCCGTATGCCCTTTTTGTCGCCGAGCGCCTGTGTCAGCGCTTGACCCAGCGCGATGCCCACATCCTCCACCGTGTGGTGGTCATCAATATGCAGATCGCCTTCGGCCCGGATCGTCATATCGATCAGCGCATGGCGCGACAATTGATCCAGCATATGATCAAAAAACCCGACGCCGGTCTGGTTGTCATACTCTCCGGTCCCGTCAAGGTTCACCGTCACAGAGATATCCGTCTCCGCCGTCTCACGTGTGATCGTCGCCGTGCGCATCGCCATTCCTCTTCTTTGCGCGTCTCTATAGGCGCATCCGGGGCAGGGGCCAAGAGAGCGGAAAAACTCTGGCGGCTTTTCAGCAAGTTTTAAGTTTTCGCGGCGTAAGGTGCCCGCAATCGCTGCCATATATTAGGAGAATCCGATGCGCGCTTTGATTTTACGTCATGATCCCATCGCCGCCGTTGCCAGTTCCCGAGCGTTAATTGAAAAAGGGTTCCAAATCCTTTGTGTCGACACGCGGGCGGCCGCTGAGATGCTGGTCCGCTCTGACACGATTGACCTTCTGGTCATGGATGAAAAGGTGCAGGGTGAGATGACCCATGCCGTGGCCCTCTCCGGAGAGCGGAAAAACCCGTATATCAGCGCTATCTTGATGACCGATCGGTCGCGGGATGAAACCGATGATCTCTATGATCTGATCCCAAGTCTTTACGCGCTGGTTGGCGTCGACACTGCACCGTCCCTTGTAGGACAATTGGCACTAGCATCCTTGGTAAAGACTACGGATATGTTGACCCGGGTGGCTGCAAACACGGCTGCCGACATAGCCGAAGAGGCATTGCCTGATGATCTAATGATCGAACCTGATGAAACGCCCGCGATCGTAGCCGACGCCTGGGATGAGTTTGAAGAGGAACTTGCCGACGAAGCATTGATGGCAGCGGAACTGCTGGAGGAGCAGCCTCTGCCCGTCGTCCCCGAAAAACCTGCTCGCGTTCCGTCTCTCGCTGCGCGTATGAGGGTTGACGCGACCTTGGCGGCTTACGAGGTGGATTCACAGACACAGTCACCGTTTGCGCGGAATAAGGCGGCTTCATCACAATTTGCAGAACCACAACGAATTCAGCCGCAGCCTGCCGCATAGTGTGGGCGCAGGGGGGCGGTGATAAAGCTACATTCGTCTTCAGTGTGAAGATCCTCGGTCACGTTCATGCCAATCCGATCAGGCATCGTTAACAATGCCTGATCGGTCCTCGTTTCCGCACCAAGAGAAGGCTTTGTTCCGGCGAGAACGATGCTCGGGATCATTGCCTGTGCCGTAACTTGACATCTTGTGTCAGTAATCTTGCGGCGTCAGTTGCCTTTCTCGTACCATATTACCTTGAGGACTCCGCTGGGTTTCGAGCGCAAGAAGGGTTATTCGTCGGTTCTAGGACGCACCATGATGCCAAATTCTACGGTTTTTCAATCACGTAGCTACATCTGGAATTTGGCGTCAAATGGGCGACGATTTGAAGCAGTTGTGATCCAATGGCATAAAATGGCGAAGCTCCGCCTGAGAGCGACCATATCGTAACCAACTGGGTTTGTTGGTCTAAATTGGAGCGGGCGATGAGATTCGAACTCACGACCCTAACCTTGGCAAGGTTATGCTCTACCCCTGAGCTACGCCCGCACTCCATTGTGTGAGAGGTCATCTATAAACACTTCTGTCAGTTCGCAAGTGCAAAACCGCGCTCGTCGACATTTTTTGCAAGTGACATCACGGTTCGCTAAAGCCACCGATGACGTGCGGACCTAGCTGTACGCCTCGCATTTGCTTACATCTACGGATTTCTTGGTCGTTAGCACACCTTAAGACGTCACCGGTTCGTCAGTCGATAGATGAGTTTCGATGGAGATTAAATGGAGCCGCTTTTCGACCGCCTAACTCTTGAACTCGATCAGATCCCAGCGGTTGCCAAAGGGGTCACGAAACACTGCAACAATTCCATAGTGTTCATCGCGGGGGGGTTCCTCAAAGATCACTCCATTCGCGATCATCCGGGCATGATCATCGGCGAATGCATCGGTTTCAAGAAACAGCGATACACGACCGCCCCCTTGATTTCCGATGGCAGCGATCTGCCGCTCCCCAACCGCTCGGGCAAGCAGAAAGCCCGTTTCGGCCTCCGCAGGCGCTACACGGATCCAGCGTTTGCCACCGCCGAGATCGGTATCCTCCAAAAGCTCGAAGCCTAGTTTGTCTACAAAAAACGCTATACCGGCTTCGTAGTCCGGCACCAAGATGGAGAGCAGAGCAAGCCGTTGCGCCATCAACCTTTCACTTCCAATGTGGTGGCATCGCATCTGGGCTGAAACCCAATGCTTCAAGCTCTGTTTTGTTCAGTAAAGATCGGCCTTGAAAATCCCCGTAACGCGGGCCGTTCGTGCTCTCCGCATAGCGCCAATCGATGATCATCTGAGGGTCCACTACAATTTTGTCGCCGAAGAACACTGGGTGGTCTCTGTTTGTTGGGACAACCCTGCCTGTGATGGCCCCGTCAGGCGACCGGATAAGGTCGTCAACGAGATAGGCCGAAAGGCATGATGCGCCGCCACCGCTTTCAATGGCGATCAGCAGCGAGATAAGCAGAGATGGATGAGCGATGCCGCTTTCGTCGAACGCATTGCGCGCGACGATGGGCCAGGATTTCGCGACATCCGGAACGGCTGCCGCGCGGTACGACGCCAATGTGCAAGGCGGCAGAGGTGGTTCTTGGGCATGTGCGACGGTACTGAGGCCCAAAGCAACCCAGATGATCTTAGTCCAGTTCGACAAGCAGGTCCTTGGCATCAATCTGTCCCCCAGCTTGAACATGCACCGCTTTGATCACCGCGTCACGTTCCGCGTGAATGCCAGTTTCCATCTTCATCGCCTCAATGGTCAGCAGAAGATCGCCCGCCTTTACCTCTTTGCCTGCCTGAGCGGCGACGGAGGCGACAACCCCTGGCATGGGCGCGCCAATGTGATTTGTATTGCCGTCTTCAGCTTTGGGACGCTGCACCTTTTCAGCTGCGGCAAGGCGGTTCATAACCCGGATGGTGCGCGGCTGGCCGTTGAGTTCAAAGAAGACTTTGACCTCGCCATCCTCGTTCATTTCCGCTACGGCCTGCAGCCGGATTTCGAGCGTCTTGCCGGGGTCGATCTCGGCCGCGATCTCTTCCCCGGGTTCCATCCCGTAAAAGAAGGTGCGCGTGGGCAGGGTGCGGACCGGGCCATAGATATTGTGCCGCTTCGCATAATCGAAAAAGACTTTGGGATACATGAGGTACCCGTTCAGGTCCTCGTTATCGATCTCCTGACCCTCAAGCTGGGCCGACAGATCGGCGCGTGTCGCCTCCAGATCCACAGGTTTCAGCGCCTTGCCGGGGCGCTCGGTCATCGGTTTTTCGCCTTTGAGGATCTTTTCCTGGATCGCCTTTGGCCAGCCACCGGGTGGTTGGCCGAGCGCGCCGCGCATCATGTCGACCACGCTGTCGGGAAAGACGACGTCAACCTTCGGGTCCTCCACCTGTGCGCGGGTGAGGTTCTGGCTGACCATCATCAGCGCCATGTCACCCACGACCTTGGACGATGGCGTGACTTTCACTATGTCGCCAAACATCTGGTTCACATCCGCATAGGTCTGGGCCACCTCGTGCCAGCGTTCTTCAAGACCAAGCGAGCGTGCCTGTGCCTTAAGATTGGTGAATTGCCCGCCCGGCATTTCATGCAGGTAGACCTCCGACGCCGGGGCCTGCAGCCCGCTCTCAAACGCCGCATAATGCGCACGGACCTGTTCAAAGTAATTGCTGATCTCGCGGATCGCTCCGATATCGAGGCCCGTGTCGCGGTCGTTGCCCCGCAAAGCCTCCACGATTGAGCCCAAAGTCGGCTGAGAGGTGTTGCCCGACAGCGCATCCATCGCTCCATCCACGCAATCCACACCAGCGGCAGAGGCCGCGAGGACCGTCGCAATCGCCGCCCCGGACGTGTCATGCGTGTGGAAATGGACCGGCAGATTTGTCTCTTCTTTCAATGCCTTGACCAATACCGTGGCCGCCGCTGGCTTCATCAGCCCGGCCATATCCTTGAGCCCCAGCACATGCGCGCCCGCCGCCTCAAGCTCCTTGGCCATCGCGACATAGTATTTCAGATTATACTTGGCGCGGGCCGGGTCCATCAGGTCGCCGGTATAGCAGATCGTGCCCTCACAGACCTTCTCGGCCTTGATCACGGCATCCATCGCCACGCGCATATTCTCAACCCAGTTGAGGCTGTCGAACACTCGGAACACATCCACGCCAGACGCCGCAGCCTGCGCCACAAAAGCCTGTACCACATTGTCCGGATAATTCGTGTAGCCCACCCCGTTTGAGGCGCGCAGCAGCATCTGCGTCATGATGTTGGGCATCACAGCGCGGATATCGCGCAGGCGCTGCCAAGGGCATTCCTGCAGGAACCGGTAGGCCACGTCGAACGTGGCACCACCCCAGCATTCAACGCTGAAAAGCCCGCTCATCTTCGTAGCATAGGCCGGGGCGGCATTGATCATGTCGATGGAGCGCATGCGCGTCGCGAGCAACGACTGATGCCCGTCGCGCATCGTGGTGTCGGTGATCAAAAGCTGTTTCTGATCGCGCATCCAGTCGGCGACGGCCTGTGGCCCCGACGTATCAAGGATGTTGCGCGTGCCCGCTGGAACATCGGTGGTAGGTTTCACGGGGGGCTTGGGCGGTTTCACATCCGCAGCCGGAAGGGGGCGACCGGCGGTTTCGGGATGCCCGTTCACCGTGATATCCGCGATATAGGTCAGGATTTTCGTGGCCCGGTCGCGGCGGGTCTCAAAGTCAAACAGATCCGCCGTCTCGTCAATGAATTTGGTCGTGTATTCGTTGTTGAGGAAGGTCGGGTGCTTCAGCAGGTTCTCGACAAAGGCGATGTTCGTGCTGACCCCGCGAATACGGAATTCGCGCAAGGCCCGGTCCATCCGCGCAATTGCCATTTCCGGCGTGGGTGCGCGGGCGGTCACTTTTGTCAGAAGCGAGTCGTAGTAGCGGGTGATCACAGCGCCTGAATAGGCAGTGCCCCCGTCCAGACGGATGCCGGGGCCAGTGGCCGAGCGGTACATCTGAATACGCCCATAATCGGGGATGAAGTTGTTCAGCGGGTCCTCGGTCGTGACCCGGCACTGCAACGCATGGCCGTCGAGCTTCACATCGTATTGCGAAGCACAGCCCGTCGCCTCTACCAGCGATTTGCCCTCGGCAATCAGGATCTGCGCGCGGACGATATCGATGCCCGTCACCTCTTCGGTCACGGTGTGTTCAACCTGCACGCGGGGGTTCACCTCGATGAAATAGAACTCGCCTGAATCCATATCCATCAGGAACTCAACAGTGCCTGCACATTCGTAGTTCACATGGGCACAGATTTTCTTGCCCAGATTGCACAATTGTTCGCGCTGGGTGCCGCTCAGATATGGAGCAGGCGCGCGCTCCACGACCTTTTGATTGCGGCGCTGGACCGAGCAATCCCGCTCCCACAGATGATAAATCACGCCATGACTGTCGCCGAGGATTTGTACCTCCACATGGCGCGCGCGGGTGATCATCTTTTCGAGATAACCCTCGCCATTACCAAAGGCAGCCTCGGCCTCGCGCCGGCCTTCACGCACCTTCTCCTCAAGCTCATCCTCGGAAAAGATCGGACGCATTCCGCGGCCGCCTCCACCCCAGGACGCTTTGAGCATCAGGGGATAGCCAATCTCAGCTGCCTCTTTCTTGATCGCCGCCATATCGTCACCCAGCACCTCGGTTGCCGGGATGACGGGCACACCGGCCTCAATCGCGACCCGCCGCGCGCTGGCTTTGTCACCCAAGGCACGCATCGTATCGGCCTTGGGGCCAATGAAAGTGATGCCATTGGCCGCACAAGCATCCACGAAATCGGGGTTCTCCGAAAGCAACCCATAGCCCGGGTGAATGGCATCTGCCCCGGCCATCTTGGCCACACGGATGATCTCATCAATGCTCAGATAAGCCGCGACGGGCCCAAGCCCTTCGCCGATCCGATAGGCCTCATCCGCCTTGAACCGGTGCAGACCCAGCTTGTCCTCTTCAGCAAAAACCGCGACCGTCTTTTTGCCCATCTCGTTTGCGGCGCGCATGATGCGGATCGCAATCTCGCCGCGGTTGGCAATCAGGATCTTGTTAAACTCGGCCATCACACTCCCCTTCGCAGTTGCAGCATTCCTTAAGGGGCAAATTCTGGGGCGTCCATAAGGATTACTGGGTAGTTCGTAGGCAGTCGCCCACGTTTTTGAGCGTTTTTGCGCCAAGCTGCCCCATATTGCTGATCATATCCTGGCGCAGAATGTCGACGACATGGGCAGCCCCGACTTCGCCCAAAGCAGCCAAGCCATAGTGAAACGCGCGGCCGAGCATCACGAAATCGGCCCCCAACGCCAGCGCACGCAGCACATCCAGCCCGCCTTCAATCCCACTATCCATGATGACCGGCAAATTCGTCGCCGCGCGCACCGCAGGCAACGTTTCAATCGTGGCAGGCCCGCCGTCAAATTGCCGCCCCGCATGGTTGCTGACCCAAATGGCATCAGCGCCTTCATCCGTCAGCCGTGCCGCATCATCCGCGCGCCCCACACCTTTGACAATCAAGGGGCCGTCCCACGCCTCACGCAATAACTTGAAGTAATCCCAGTCAGGCGAGGTCCGCAGCAAATAACCGATATGCTTGTTTGAGGGCAGGGCGCTACGGTTTTCTGAATAGTCATCCATCAGCTTCATGCGCGGCATCCCCGTCTGGCGAATACCGTTCAGCCAGAAAGGGCACATCGCGGCCTGCATCGCCAGTCGTGGCGTGAGCTTTGGCGGATTGGTCAGGCCCCCGCGTGTCTGCCGCTCCCGCCGTGAGGCGACGGGGACATCAACAGTCAACACAAGCGTCGAAAACCCTGCATTTTTGATGCGCTTGAGGATATCATCGCGAATGCCCGGGTCGCGTGGCGGATAAAGCTGAAACCAGGCATGTTCGCCCAGATGACTGGACATATCCTCGGGCAGTTGCGTGGACACAGTCGACAAAGTGAACGGCAGCCCCTCTTTCGCCGCCGTCCTGGCCAGCATCTTTTCCGCCCCCGGCCAGATCAGACCCGACATGCCGACAGGCGCGATGCCAAAGGGCAGAGGATGCGTCTGCCCCAACAGGCTGGTCGAGAGGTCGGGGTCAAACTCTCCGTGCAGGATTGATGGGTTCAGCAAGACCTGATCCAGCGCCGTCCGGTTGCGCGCCTGTGTGGCTTCTATCCCCGTTGCGCTGTCCAGATATTCCCACACAAAATGCGGGATACGCCAACGGGCGCGGGCCTTGAGGTCGGAAATCGCGGGGTAGCGGCTGTGCAGGTCCATTGCGCGACGTTACCCATGCGCGGGGTGAAGTCAACGTGCAGAACATTAAGTGAACAAGGGCTTTCCCTGCCACAGGATTCAGTTTACCTTTGCACACATGAGCAGTTTTTCCGAAGACGACGCGTTTGGGGCCGCTGTGCCGCTAAGCCAGCGGGCGATGGCGCGACCTGCGATGCCTTATCTTGAGGGGCTTAACCAAGCACAACGTGAGGCTGTCGAGACGCTGGAAGGACCCGTCCTGATGCTCGCCGGGGCGGGCACGGGCAAGACCAAAGCGCTGACGACCCGGATTGCGCATCTTCTGGCGACCGGGACGGCGCGGCCCAACGAAATCCTCGCGGTGACTTTCACCAACAAGGCCGCGCGCGAGATGAAGAACCGCATCGGCAGCCTGATGGGCGAGGCGGTGGAGGGGATGCCTTGGCTCGGCACTTTCCACGCGGTCTGCGTGCGATTGCTTAGGCGCCATGCGGAATTGGCTGGCCTCAAAACGAGCTTCACCATCCTCGACACCGACGACCAGATCAGGCTGATGAAGCAGCTCATCGTGGCCGCCGATATCGACGAAAAACGTTGGCCTGCGCGGATGCTGTCGGGGATTATCGATGGCTGGAAGAACAAGGCCTGGACACCCGACAAGGTGCCCGCCGCCGAAAGCGGGGCGTTCGATCACAAGGGCGTCGACCTCTACGCCGCTTATCAGCAGCGCCTACTAGAGCTGAATGCGGTCGATTTCGGCGACATCCTGCTGCACATGGTCACAATCTTTCAGACCCGCGACGACATCCTGCAGCAATACCAACGCTGGTTCCGCTACATCCTCGTGGACGAGTATCAGGACACGAACGTCGCCCAGTATCTCTGGCTGCGTCTGCTCGCAGGCGGGCACAAGAACATCTGCTGCGTCGGCGATGACGACCAGTCGATCTATGGCTGGCGCGGGGCCGAGGTGGGCAATATCCTGCGGTTTGAAAAGGATTTTCCGGGCGCGCATGTGGTGCGGCTGGAGGAAAACTACCGCTCGACCGGGCATATCCTCGCCGCCGCTTCTGGCGTGATTGCCGCCAATAAGGGGCGGTTGGGCAAGACGCTGTTCACTAGTGGTGAAGACGGCGAAAAGGTCCGCCTGATCGGTCATTGGGATGGCGAGGAAGAGGCGCGCTGGATCGGTGAAGAGATCGAGGCGATGCAACGCGGCACAAGAGGCATGGCGCCGATTGGCCTCGAAAAAATGGCGATCCTCGTCCGCGCCTCGCACCAGATGCGCGCCTTCGAAGACCGCTTCCTGACCATCGGCCTGCCCTACCGCGTCATCGGCGGCCCGCGCTTTTACGAACGGATGGAGATCCGCGACGCGATGGCCTATTTCCGCCTCGCCGTCACCCCAGAGGACGATCTGGCCTTCGAGCGGATCGTGAACACGCCCAAACGCGGCCTTGGCGACAAGGCGGTGCAAACGATCCAGCGCACCGCACGGACGAATGGTGTGTCACTGGTCGAAGGCGCGCGGCTCTGCTGTCAGGGCAAGCTGCTGGGCGGCAAGGGGTTGAAGGAACTGACCATTTTGGTCGCCAGCATTGATCGCTGGGCGGCGCAAGTCCGCGCCGAGGCCGATACCCATGTCGAACTGGCCGAGATGATCCTGGACGAATCTGGCTATACCGGCTTCTGGCAGAACGACAAAACGCCCGAGGCACCTGGACGGCTCGAAAACCTCAAGGAACTCGTCAAGGCGCTGGAGAATTTCGAGAACCTGCAAGGCTTCCTCGAACATGTCAGCCTGATCATGGACAATGAAAGCGATGAGCCGGGCGAGAAGGTCAGCATCATGACCCTGCACGCGGCCAAGGGCCTCGAATTCCCCGCCGTGTTCCTGCCGGGATGGGAGGACGGGCTCTTCCCCTCGCAACGCTCCATGGATGAAAGCGGGCTTAAAGGTCTCGAAGAGGAACGCAGGCTCGCCTATGTCGGCATCACGCGGGCCGAGGAGCTTTGCACGATTTCCTTCGCTGCAAACCGCCGCGTCTATGGCCAATGGCAGTCGCAAATGCCCTCGCGGTTCATCGACGAATTGCCCGAGGATCATGTGGAGGTGCTGACCCCGCCAGGCCTTTATGGCGGCGGATATGGCGCGGCTGCGGCCTCACCTGCGGTGCAGGGCATGATGGGCTCGGACCTGCATGAAAAGGCGGCAGAGGCGAATGTCTACAACTCCCCCGGCTGGCGCAGGTTGCAGGCGCGCGGGCAGCAGCGCAGCATGGCGCAACCCTCTGAGGCGCGCAATATGACCATCGATATGGAAGCCGTGTCTGCCTTCACCGAAGGCGACCGGGTGTTCCACCAGAAATTCGGTTACGGCGAGGTGATCGGCATCGAAGGTGACAAATTGCAGATCGAATTCGACAAGGCCGGGTCAAAGAATGTGGTGGCCAAGTTTGTCGTCAATGCCGCAGCCGCCGATGATGTGCCGTTCTGAGACGCGCGAGATTTTTCGTCACGAAAAATCTCGCGGGATGATAAAATTTAGCTAAATTTTATCTCAGGTCATCAACATTGGATAAAGCGAGACAACCAGCAGCACGGCCATCGTCACATTGAAGATGCGCAATCGCCGCGCCGTGCCAAGCCAACGCCGCACCTGCACACCGATCCAGGCCCAGACCGTCACCGATGGCAGATTGGTTGCCGAAAAGACCAGTGCGACCAGCAGTGACCCGATCAGCACCCCCATCTCCTGCGGCGCATAGGCGCTGATCGCGGTGATTGCCATGAACCACGCTTTGGGGTTGACCCATTGAAACGCCGCCGCCTGCAGGAACGTGAACGGCTTGCCCGTCACCTCCTTCGCCTCTGGCGCCACAGCATTGGCGATCTTCCGGGCTAGCCACAGCATATAGGCCGCACTCAACACTTTCAGGAGGGTGTTCAGCGCCGGATAGGCCTCAAACATCCTGAGCAGCACGATGCCCACCATCACCACCATGAATGCATGGCCGAGCGATATACCCAGCATATGTGGCACTGTGCGCCGCAGCCCGTAATTGGCACCAGACGCCATCAGCATTAGGTTGTTCGGCCCCGGTGTAATCGAACTGGCAAAGGCAAAGCCGATCAGGGCAATCAGGATCTCAAAGCTCATTGCGCAATGATAATGGGCGAAAGGCACAATGAAATTGCTAACTTGCGCAAAAATAGCCTAATGTCGCAATAAATGATGACAGCAGACCCAATCAACGACGCGATATTGCGTGCGCTTGCTGCCGATGGCCGGATCAGCAATCTGCAACTGGCTGACAAAGTAGGGCTATCGCCCTCCGCCTGCTTGCGCCGCGTGCAAGAACTGGAACGCAAAGGCGTGATCAAGGGTTATCGCGCGCGCCTTGACCCGGTCCAAACGGACAAGGCTTATCTGGTTTACGTCGCCGTCGGTCTTTCCGAACACACGAAAGCTGCCCAAGAAGGCTTTGAACGGGCCATGCAACAGGCCGATCAGGTCACCGAATGCCACAATGTCGCCGGTGCTTTTGAGTACATCCTGCGCGTCGAAGTGGCCGATCTGCCTGCCTACAAGGCCTTCCACACCGATATTCTGGGTACTGTCCCACATGTGCGTTCGATCACCAGCTACATGGTGATGGGTTCGCCCAAGGATGTGCGGGGGTAGTCGCTAGCACTTGCCACAAAAAAACGGCCATGCCCGGGAGGAGGTGGGCATGGCCGTCCTATTGGTCAGCGCTCGCTCAAGGGAGGAGGAGAGCGAAGCGCCTTCTCGCTGACTTGGCTCGGGAGGAGGTGAGCGTTGCCAGCGGTCTTCATCGGTTCCAACCCGGGAGGAGGTGGGCGGTTCCGAAACTTGTTTCAAAGTGGCGGCATCCGGGAGGAGGTGGATGCCGCCACCTTATTGGTGACCCCTAGCTCAGGGAGGAGGAGAGAGCGCGGGGTCTTTCAGATTTGCCTAATGGGAGGAGGCGGCAAATCTGATCCTTGAATTTCATTCGCCGTAAGCGGCTTCCAACGCGATCCCCTTAACCATCGCCCGACTCATGCCGAGGTCGTTGAGGTCGCGGTCTGAAAGGCCACGCAGCTCATTGAGCGTGGTACGGTACACTTTGCGTTTCGCGGCTCTTTCTGCCAAATCAGCACGCAGCGCAGCAAAGCGTTGTGCGAGGGAGACGCCGGCAAAGGCAGTATCAGTGTTGTAGGTCATGTGCTCATCTCATCTATCGTCTTCGGCATATGCTGCCTTGTTGCCCTCATGATGTATGATAATGCTGCGACTGCACAATGTCCTATTGAGCAACGCTGCTATGCAGAAACTGCATAAGCACTGCTGACCTAATGTCATGATTTTGTCGTATTCACCTGTCGTCATCGGCAAAGACTTGCGCTTTGCTCAAAAGGTGCCAGATGATGGGTAGAATTTGGTCATTGTGTAAAAAAGAGAGCAAAATATGCCTGTCACCCGCGATGAAGTATTAGGCGCGCTGTCACGACTCACGCTGCCGGGCGGGGATGACCTTGTATCGCGCGATATGGTGCGGGCATTGACCATTGAAGGCGGTGCCGTCCGCTTTGTGATCGAAGCCGCTGATCCTGCTGAAGCGGCCAAGATGGACGGCGTACGCCGCGCTGCAGAGCAGCTTGTCAGCAATTTGCAGGGCGTAGATAGCGTTTCTGTCGTTCTGACCGCACATGGGCCCGCACCCAAAGCCCCGGAACCACCATCGTTGAAGGTCGGGCGGCATCCGACGCCGCAGGCGGGCCCGGCAAAAGTGTCTGGTGTTGATCGGATCCTTGCCATTGGCTCCGGCAAGGGCGGGGTCGGCAAATCAACCGTCTCTTCCAACCTGGCGGTCGCCTTGGCGCGCGAAGGGCGGCGTGTGGGCCTTTTGGATGCGGACATCTACGGCCCTTCTCAGCCGCGGATGATGGGGGTTAACAAGCGCCCGGGCAGCCCGGATGGCAAAACCATCATTCCGCTCCATGCCCATGGGGTCACGATCATGTCCATCGGTTTCATGGTCGATCCCGACAAGGCCGTCGTCTGGCGCGGGCCGATGCTGATGGGAGCCCTCCAGCAGATGCTGGGTCAGGTGCAATGGGGTGAACTGGACGTGCTGATCGTCGATTTGCCGCCAGGGACCGGAGATGTGCAGCTCACACTGTGCCAGAAAACGCATCTGACCGGTGCAATCGTTGTGAGCACGCCGCAGGACGTGGCACTTATTGATGCGCGCAAGGCATTGGATATGTTCAACAATCTCAAAACACCTGTGCTGGGTCTGATCGAGAACATGTCCACCTTCTGCTGCCCCAATTGCGGACACGAAAGCCACATCTTCGGCCATGGCGGCGTCGCGGCAGAGGCCGAGCGGATTGGCGTGCCCCTGCTCGGTTCATTGCCCATCGACCTCGACACACGCCTTGCCGGGGACGACGGCACGCCCATCGCAGCAGGTGACAGCCCCATGGCAGAAGCTTACCGCGAACTCGCGAAAAGGTTCATCGCAGGCGGCATGGCGTGAGTATCCGGCTCGCGCGCGCGACGGATGCGGACGCGATCTGGCCGCTTCTGCGGGACGTTTTTCGCGCGAGCGAGACCTATGCGGTCGATCCGCAGATCAGCAAGGATGCCGCGCTCAATTACTGGATGACCCAGCCCCGCGCCGTTTACGTTGCGGAAGAGAACGGCCAAATCCGCGGCACCTATTACATCAAAACCAACCAGCCCGGTGGCGGCGCGCATATCTGCAATTGCGGATATATCGTGGCCCCTGAGGCCCGCGGGCGGGGGTTGGCGGCTCTGATGTGCGCGCACAGCCAGGATGAGGCACGCCATCTGGGCTACAAAGCCATGCAATTCAACTTCGTTCTGGCCAGCAACGAAGGCGCCATTCGGCTTTGGCACCGCCTGGGTTTTGAAACCATCGGGACGATACACGAGGCATTCGATCACCCGCAGCTCGGGTTCGTCGACGCCCACATCATGTATAAGAGCCTCGCTAAAATCGGCCCTTCTGCCAAGTAAACCTGCACGCGCACCTACTTCACCTTCCTGCCCGTGCACACCTATCCAACTGAGCGTTTTCGGGGCACTTTCTGCCGACGCGACTTGCCAAGCTTCTGCATCGCTTTGGCATAGAGCAAGCGATCCAGCACCCAATTGTCAGCGAAGGCCGCCATTTTCCGGGCAGCGGCCAACAGATCCTGGGCTTCCGTGATGCGACACGAGACAATCTGTCGTTTGTCCGCAAGTTCGGGCAAAAAACAGCTGGCAGGCACATATCGGCTGACAACAACAGTCTCCAGGTCAATAAGTGGGAGCTCTGGATGTGGATGGATGACGGTGAAATCCACTTTGACCAGTTTTTCGTTTCGTAGCGGCATAGATCATCATCGATGCGGAACGGTTAAATTCAGCTCAACACCGATCCGGGTCCGGAATAACGCAATCGGGAAATCATGGAATCAGTGTGATTTTCGAATCACAATCAAGATGGATTCGGGAAATTCCGGCGATTTGATCTTCAAAAATACACGAATTTTCGTGAAATTCGGAAGCGGGCTCGAAAAAAGACAGCCAAGCCGGGAATTTTGTGAACTAGCAAGTTTTGACTACATGTTGTGTCTATTAGCACAAAGAGCCCAATAAATGCGCACAAAACGACATCATTTACCCTAGATGTTGTTTCCAGCGCATCCGGAAAACACCATCTAGTACCATGAATTCCCAAAAAGTTGTTGATCGGTGATCCAAGGGATGCCACAAAGGGTCCACGGTAAGGACGACCAAGACTTCAAACGGGGCGCCAAGAACCCCACCGGCAAAGCCAGGTTTCATACAGGCTACGCCCTTACCCAACAAAGATCCGGCGCGTGAGCGAGCAGACATCCCCCCAGGTGGCACGCGCAGTCGGACTTCCCAGCAAATGGGACGAGGGCGGCGGATTGATCAGTGGCAGCAGATCAATCCGCCGTTTTCACTTCAAAAAGGCGTTCGGGGGGTAAGGGACCGAAGGGACAGTGGTTCTGAGTTTTACAGGCGAACACACCCAAAAGGTGGATGGGAAGGGGCGCATGTCGATCCCGGCCGATTTTCGTCGTGTTCTCGAAGCCGGTGACCCGGATTGGACGCCCGGCCTCTCCCCCCGCATGTACCTGCTGTACGGCGATCACCTGAAAAACCAGTTGCACGGCTACACGGTTGACGAGTTTCAGAAAGTTGTCGCCCAGATCAACGCGCTGCCGCGCGGTTCGGCTAATAAGAAAAAACTGTCCCGTTTGATCATTGGCCAATCGATCCGTCTCGATGTGGACAAAGACGGGCGCACCGTCATGCCCATCAAGCAGCGCCAGAAGCTGGGGCTGACGGATGGGGAGCTGACATTCAGTGGCCTTGGTGATCACTTTGAAATCTGGAAGGCCGAGACCTTTGCGGCGGAAGTGTCGGAGGACCTCAGCGGCTGGCTCGATGAACAGGAGGATGGCTTTGATCCGCTCATCCTCTTGGATGAGTAGGGTGCCATGTCTGCTGCCGCGACCACCTCACCCCATATCCCCGTTCTGATCCGACCGCTCATCGCAGCGGTTTCGCCCGTTTCTGGGGTCTGGCTGGATGGGACCTTTGGCAATGGCGGCTATACGCGTGCCTTGCTGGCGGCAGGGGCCGACAAGGTCATCGGCGTTGACCGTGATCCACTGGCGTTCGAGATGTCCGCCGAGTGGATCGGTGAATATGGGGACCGGATCGAAACCGTGGCGGGCGTGTTTTCGAAGCTCGATGAATACGGCCAGGACCTCGATGGCGTCGTGCTCGACCTCGGCGTCAGCTCCATGCAGCTTGATATCGCCGAGCGTGGCTTTTCCTTCATGCGCGACGGGCCGCTGGATATGCGGATGTCGCAGGATGGACCGTCTGCCGCTGACCTTTGCAACCAAGCCGAAGAAGCAAAACTCGCTGATATTATTTATCTTTATGGCGAAGAACGCGCCTCGCGCCGGATCGCCAAAGCCATTGTGGCCGCTCGCCCGCTTTCGACGACCTTGCAACTCACCAAGGTCGTCGAAAGTTGCTTACCGCGCGCCAAGCCCGGTCAGTCCCACCCCGCAACGCGCACATTTCAGGCGCTGCGGATTGCGGTGAATGATGAATACGGCGAATTGGCTGCAGGGCTCATGGCCGCTGAACGCGCCCTAAAACCGGGCGGCAAGCTGGCCGTTGTGACGTTTCACTCAGTCGAGGACCGCATGGTCAAACGCTTCTTGCAGGCGCGGTCCGGCAATGTGGCCAATGCCAACCGCTACGCGCCGGAGACCGCACAGGTCACTCCTGCCTGGCGCATTGAGACCCGCAAGGCGATTGGGCCGGACGATCAGGAACTTGCGGAAAACCCACGCGCACGCTCCGCCAAGCTGCGCGTCGCGATCCGCACAGATGCACCGGCCGAGGCGATTGATCCTGCCGCTTTGGGCATGCCGATGAGAAAGAGAAAGGGGGGCAAGTAAATGCGTGGTTTGTTTTATGTCATCGCCGCCTTCGCCGTGATGGGGCTGGCCTTTTGGGCCTATCAGGAAAACTACAAGACCCAAGGCGCGATCAGAGAGGTGCGTCAGCTGCATGCGGAAATCGGGGCGGCGCATGAACGCCTCGGCATGCTGCGGGCCGAATGGGCCTATCTCAACCGGCCCGACCGGCTTGCTGATCTCGCCGATCTGAATTTCGACAGGTTGGGCCTCTTGCCCCTGATGCCCGACGCCTTTGGCGCGGTGGATCAGATCATCTATCCGATCCCGCCCATTGCGCCCATCATCAACCCGATTGAACTGTCGGCGGATGAGCTGGCCGCGCTGGAGAACGATCTATGATCCGCACCCCGTTGCGCCCACTGGCTCGCATTCTCAGCGCGCGCGCGCAGGGCGAAGACCCTGCTGCAATTGAGGCCGAAAACCGCCGGAAACGCCATGAGGAGATGGCCGACAAACAGCGCCAGCGTGCCGAAGGGCGCTTGCTCGTGCTCGGCCTTGCGTTTTTCTGCGCCTTTGGCGTGATCGGCATGCGCATGGGCGCGCTCGCCTCATCTGTACCGGAAGAACCGCGTGCCTCCGCAGTGGGTAACCCGATCATCGGCCAACGTTCTGATATCGTTGACAGAAACGGGCGTATTCTGGCAACAAACCTGGCCACCCATTCGCTCTACGCCCACCCGCGCGACATGATCAACGCGGAGCATGCGGCGACGGAACTGGCCAAAATCTTCCCCGAACTCGATGCCGAGGAGCTCCTGAAAGACTTCACCGGTGACCGCCGTTTCCTCTGGATTCGTCGTCAGATCAGCCCCGAGCAAATGCAAGCCGTCCACGATATCGGCTCCCCCGGCCTGCTCTTCGGCCCGCGTGAGATGCGGCTTTACCCCAACGGCCCCATCGCGGCGCATGTCCTGGGCGGCGCCAGCTATGGCCGCGAGGGCGTTGCGAGCGCCGAAGTGATCGGCGTCGCGGGTGTCGAACGCCAGTTTGACGCCTACCTCCGCGATCCCGCCAATGAAGGCGCACCGCTGGAGCTCTCGCTCGACCTGACGGTGCAGGCGGCGGCTGAGCAGGTTCTCGCCGGCGGCATGTCGATCATGAACGCCAAAGGCGCGGCCTCTGTCCTGATGGATATCCATACGGGCGAGGTCATCTCCATGGTCTCGCTCCCCGATTTCGACCCTAATAACCGCCCGCGCGTGTTGACGACCGGTGACCAATCCGACAGCCCACTTTTCAACCGCGCGGTGCAGGGCGTCTACGAGCTGGGCTCCGCGTTCAAAATCTTCGCCGCCGCGCAGGCGATGGAGCTGGGCCTGATCAACCCGAACACCATTATTGACATTAGCGGGCCACTGACCTGGGGCCGCTTCCGCATTCGTGACTTCCGCTATAATGGCGAGGAACTCAGCGCGACAGACGTGATCGTCGAATCCTCCAACATCGGCACGGCGCGCATCGCGATGATGATCGGCGCGGACCGGCAGCGTGATTTCTTGGGGTCGTTGGGATTTCTCGAACCCACCCCGATTGAACTGACCGAAGCACCAACCGGCAAGCCATTGCTGCCGCGCAATTGGTCGGAAATCTCAACGATGACAATCTCTTACGGGCACGGCCTGTCCTCGTCCCCTTTGCATCTGGCTGCGGGCTATGCCTCGCTCTTGAACGGTGGCACCCGCGTGGAACCCACGCTCTTGCGCATGGCGAATGAGGTCGAGGGCCCCCGCGTCGTCAGCGAAGCCGTCAGCCGCCGCTCGATGGAAATGCTGCGCCAGGTCGTACTGCGCGGCTCAGCCTCTTTTGGGGACGTACCTGGCTACAATGTCGGCGGCAAAACCGGCACCGCCGACAAACCCCTGACATCCGGGCGCGGGTACTATGATGACAAGGTCATCGCGACCTTCGCCGCGGCTTTTCCCGCGGATGATCCCCAATATGTGCTGGTCGTCACTCTCGACGAGCCGTCCGAGAATTCCGGTGACGAACCGCGCCGCACAGCCGGTTGGACAGCCGTTCCCATTGCCGCCGAAATGATCCGTCGCGTCGCGCCGCTGCTGGGCTTGCGGCCACAAGTGGACTCCTCCCAATCCATCGGTGTAACACTCACTTCAAATTAGGCGGGGGCGCTGATGAAGTCGCTGGCAGAGCTTGGATTGCGGGCACAGGGCGGGGCAGAGGCCCGGATCACCGGCATTGCCGTCGACAGCCGCGAAGTGAAGCCCGGCTTTCTGTTCGCCGCTTTGCCCGGCGCGCGCGTCCATGGCGGCGAATTCATCCAATATGCCTTGCGCATGCAGGCATCGGCGATCCTGACCGACGCAAAAGGGGCAGAGATCGCGGCAACAGAGCTGGCGGCGTCAGATGCCGCCCTCGTCATAGCAGAAGACCCGCGCCAAACCTTGGCGCAAACCGCCTCGCTCTGGTTCGGCCCGCATCCTAGCACGGTTGTGGCCGTGACAGGGACCAACGGCAAGACCTCCGTTTCCACCTTCTGCCGCCAGATTTGGGAGGCGATGGGCGTCGCAGGCGTCAACCTTGGCACCACAGGCGTCGAAGGCGCCTGGACCCACCCTCTGAAACACACCACGCCGGAACCCATCACGCTCCATCGCGTGCTGGCCGAGGCACATCAAAACAATGTCACCCATGTGGCGATGGAGGCGTCCAGCCACGGCCTTGATCAACGCCGCCTTGATGGCGTGCTGCTGGCCGCCGCAGGCTTTACCAACTTCACGCAAGACCATCTAGATTATCACAAGACATTCGAGGCCTATTTCGATGCCAAAATGGGCCTCTTCAAACGGGTACTGCCCGATGATGCGGTCGCCGTCATCAACCTTGATGATCCCAAAGGGCCAGAGGTTGCCGATATCTGCACCGCGCGCGGGCAGGAGGTGATCAGCGTCGGCCATTACACGCAAGCCCGACTGCAACTGACAAGTCAGCGTTTTGATGCGACGGGGCAGGACATCCTTTTTACCTGGCAGGGGCAACGGCATCACGCGCGGCTTGATCTGATCGGCGGGTTTCAGGCGGAAAACGCACTGCTGGCCGCCGGGCTGGTGATTGGCGCGGGAGCCGATGCGGCAGCGGTCTTCGCCGCTTTGCCCAAGCTCAGCGCGGTGCGGGGCCGCATGGAACTCGCCGCGACGCGGGCCAATGGTGCGGCGGTTTTTGTCGATTATTCGCATACGCCTGATTCCGTGGCGACGGCTTTGAAGGCGCTGCGCCCCCACGTGATGGGCCGGATTATTGTCATCGTCGGTGCGGGCGGCGACAGGGACACCGGCAAACGCCCCCTGATGGGGGCTGCAGCGGCAGAGAACGCGGATATCGTGATTATCACCGATGACAACCCCCGTTCCGAGGACCCCGCCACCATCCGCGCCGCCGTGATGGCCGGTGCCGTGAATGCGGGCGGCAGTGACAGCATTACCGAGGTCGGTGACCGGGCCGAGGCGATCTTGCGCGGCATCGACCAGCTTGCCCCCGGTGACGCGCTGCTGATTGCCGGTAAGGGGCATGAGACGGGGCAAGAGGTGGGCGATACGATCCACCCCTTCGACGATGTCGAACAGGCCAGCGTGGCCGTCGCAGCGCTTGAGGGGCGGATATGAGCCTCTGGACCTCTGCCGATGCCGCAGCCGCCACAGGCGGCGAAAGCACGACGGTGTGGAATGCCAAGGGCGTGTCCATCGACACGCGCACCTTGCAACCGGGCGATCTCTTCGTCGCCCTCAAAGACATCCGAGACGGGCACGATTTCGTCGCACAGGCGCTCGAGAAAGGCGCCGCCGCCGCACTGGTCAGCCACCGCCCGCTCGGCGTGCCCGAAAACGCCCCGCTTTTGATCGTGCCTGATGTGCTGACAGCGCTCGGCGATCTGGGCCGCGCGGCACGGGCACGCACAACGGCGCGGATCGCCGCGATCACCGGCTCTGTCGGCAAGACATCCGTCAAGGAAATGTTGCGCACCGTGCTGTCGAAGCAGGGCAAATGCCACGCGGCAGAAGCCTCTTACAACAACCACTGGGGTGTGCCGCTCACCCTCGCCCGCATGCCCGCTGACGCCGATTACGCTGTGATCGAAATCGGGATGAGCAATCCGGGCGAGATCACACCGCTCTCGCAAATGGCGCAACCGCATGTGGCGATGGTCACGACGGTCGCGGCGGCGCATCTCGCCTCTTTCGAAAGTCTCGCGGCCATCGCGGTCGAAAAGGCCTGTATCATGGATGGCCTCCAACCCCGTGGCGTGGCCGTGCTGAACGCTGATATCGAGACCACCCAGATCCTGCAGGACCACGCGGCTGAGATGGGCGTCAAAACCACGCTCTTTGGCAAGACAGGGCGGGACTGGACCGTCAAAGATGTCCGGCTCAGCGGAGATGTCACCATCATCAATGCCAGCCACGGTGACCAGCACTACCTCTTTAAGCTCTCCGTCCCCGGCCGCCATTTTGCAATGAATGCCGTCGGCGTGCTGGCCGTCACCGATGCCTTGGGCGCGGACCCTGTTGCCGCCTCCCTCGATATTGCACGATGGATTCCACCCGCAGGACGCGGCACGCGCGAGATCATCGTTACCGACGATGCGAACGAAGAAAGCCTTGAACTGCTCGACGACGCCTTCAACGCCAACCCCACATCACTCGCCGCCTCGCTTGAGGTACTGGCCGCGGCAAAACCGGCCAACAATGTCGGTCGCATCATCAAAGGGCGCAAAGTCGCCATCCTCGGCGATATGCTGGAGCTTGGCACGAACGAAGTGCAGATGCATCGCGACATGGCCGCCAACACGCATCTGCAACAGGCCGATCTGGTCCATTGTGTCGGCCCCCTGATGCGGCATCTCTGGGAGGACCTTCCGGAGGGGCAGCGCGGACGCTGGGCCGAGACCGCGCCAGAGCTTGTGGGTCAAGCGCCCCGGCTGGTCGATGCGGGTGACGTGGTGCTCGTCAAAGGCTCCAAGGGCAGCAAAGTCAGTCTGATCGTTGACGCCATCCGCAAACTGGGGCACCGGCGCCCCCAAGAAGAATAAAGGGACAACATGCTCTACTGGCTTACGGCACTTTCGGACGGCGGCGACTTTTTCAACCTCTTTCGCTACATCACGTTCCGCGCAGGCGGCGCGTTCATGACGGCGCTTTTCTTCGGGTTCATCTTCGGGCCCCCGCTGATCAACGTGCTGCGTCGCAAGCAGGGCAAGGGCCAACCGATCCGCAGCGACGGGCCAGAGGGGCATTTTGAGAAGGCGGGCACACCCACCATGGGCGGCCTGCTGATCGTGGGAGCTTTGACCACATCCACGCTCCTCTGGGCGCGGCTCGACAATCCCTTCGTCTGGATGGTGCTTTTCGTGACCCTTTCTTTCGCGGCGATCGGTTTCGCGGATGATTATGCGAAAGTGTCGAAGCAGAATACGGCGGGGGTGTCGGGCAAGATACGGATTTTGCTGGGTATTCTGATTGCCGGTATCGCAGGCTACTGGGCCGCTGCCTACCACCCCGATGACCTCACCAACCAACTCGCCTTGCCGGTCTTCAAGGATGTGCTCCTGAACCTCGGCATCCTTTTCGTCCCCTTCGCGATCATCGTGATCGTGGGGGCGGCCAATGCGGTGAACCTGACCGACGGCCTTGACGGGCTCGCCATCATGCCCGTGATGATCGCGGCGGGTACCTTCGGGATCATCGCCTATGCCGTGGGCCGGGTCGATTTCACCCAATATCTGGACGTGCATTACGTCCCCGATACCGGTGAAATACTGATCTTCAGCGCCGGGCTGATCGGCGGAGGCCTCGGTTTCCTCTGGTACAACGCCCCCCCGGCGGCGGTCTTCATGGGCGATACCGGCTCGCTGGCCTTGGGCGGCGCGCTGGGTGCCATCGCCGTTGCGACAAAACACGAGATCGTCCTGGCCATCGTCGGCGGCCTCTTCGTGGTCGAGGCACTATCGGTCATAATCCAGGTCGCCTATTTCAAACGCACCGGCAAACGCGTCTTCCTGATGGCCCCGATCCACCATCATTACGAGAAAAAAGGCTGGGCCGAGCCCCAGATCGTCATCCGCTTCTGGATCATTTCATTGATCCTCGCGATGATTGGGCTTGCAACCCTGAAGGTGCGCTAACCGCGAAACGGCAAAGCCGTTTTGCGGCGTGCGGGAAAGCGTTTGGCACAGCCAAATGCGGCCGCACCCGGTGGCAATTCTGGGCGGAACTGACACACCTTTCCGCTCAAAACCGCCAATCCCGCAAATAGCCCCTTAATTCTGCAACGGTCCCGTGTACATGCTGGACCAAACAGCGAAAGTCATTCTTATGCCCATTATCATTCTCATCCTCACAACAATCGGCGGCGCGCTTTGGTGGTGGGCCCGACAGAACCCCGATCAGGCGATTTATGCCGCGCAGGACGCGGTCACAACCGCACGCAACGCCCCACGCAAACTGGCCTTTCGTCGCCAGACCAAGGCGCATCCCGTGGAAGGCATCGACGATGCCCGCATCGCCATCTGCGCCCTTGCACAGGCCTTTATCGAACTCGACAGCCTGCCTACGGCGGAACAGCGGACCCACCTGAACACGCTCCTACGCACAAAGCTGCGCGCCAGCGCCGATGAGGCGCAAGAGATGGAGGTGCTCGGCCGTTGGCTCGTCGCCCAATGTCAGACGCCCGGTGCGGCGATCACACGGCTCGCCCGCCGTCTGCACCGGATCGACGGCGATGCGTCATGGGACCTGCTGCAGGATATCCTGACCAGCCTCGTTGATGGCGAGCTGAGCCATGCGCAGATGGACGCGGTTGCGGATATGAAACGGGCCTTCCACCGCTAGGCCGCGCCCCGGCCGATGAGTACCGGGACACGCCGCATCGTCATCTCCGGCTGTTCCAGTGGCGGCAAATCGACCTTGCTCGCGGCCCTTGCAGAACGCGGCCACCGCGTCTTCGCAGAGCCGGGCCGCGCGGTCGTGAAGGCCGAGACAGCGACAGGCGGCACTGGCCTGCCATGGGTCGATCCCAAACGCTTTGCCGATCTTGTCATCACACGCGGCATCGCAGATTGGCAGGCCGCAGAGGGGCTGTGCTTCTATGACCGTTCCCTGATCGACGCGGTGACATGGTGCGAAGGCCAGACCGAACAGGTGCCCGATCAGGTCCGCAACCTGATCCAGAGCCACCGCTATGACAGCCCCGTCTTTCTCGCCCCACCATTGCCGGAAATCTATGTACAAGACGACGAAAGATGGCACGGGCTGGACGCCGCCATCGCCGAATACAACGCGCTGCGCCAAAGCTACCCCGCCAAAGGCTATGACATCCGCATTCTGCCGAAAACAGACGTCGCGGCCCGCGCGGACTGGGTCCTCGCCGCATTGGACGGATGACGCCCGCGCATAATCACATCTGGTTGCCGACAACCACCTCTGCGATAGTGTGGACAAGACGGAGGGAGCGATGACCCATAAAGCACTGGTCACAGGCGGTAACCGTGGCATCGGCAAGGCGATTGCCGCAGGTCTCGTGCGCGAAGGGCTGGAGGTGATCATCGGTGCCCGCGATCTTGCCGCCGGTCAGGACGCGGCGCGCGACGTCGGGGCCTCGGCCATTCAGCTTGACCTTACCGACCCCGCAGCCTGCGACCGGGCCATCGATGGCGTCACCGTGCTTGTCAACAATGCCGGTGTCCTCTGGGACGACAAGCTTTTCGATGACATGGACCATTTCGAGGCCACGATGGACACGGCTCTGCACGGCCCCTTTGCGCTGATCCGCGCCGCCTTGCCCGCGATGGAGGCCGCAGGCTATGGCCGCGTCGTCAACGTCTCGTCCGGTTGGGGCAGCTTTGCCGAAGGGCTGGGTGGCGGCGGTGCCTACGGCATCGGCAAGGCCGCGATGAATGCCCTAACGGTGATCGCCAACCGCGACACGCCGGATTTCATCAAGATAAATTCAATGTGTCCCGGCTGGGTCCGCACCCGCATGGGCGGGGCGGGCGCGACCCGCTCACCGGAAGAGGCTGCAGACACCGCCATCTGGCTCGCCACCTTGCCAGCCGACGGCCCCTCAGGCGGCTTCTTCCGCGACCGGAAACCGTTGGCCTGGTGACGTGCGGCAGACACATCCTTAACAAATCCCACCGCACGCACTCTTAGCACCGCACCTTGCGTACATCTTTACGTACAAGTTCTGTACAGGCTCTGTACGGAAAGCAGACGTCACAAACCGCGCTGAAACCCTTGTTAATCAAGTGATTCCCCGCCTGATGCGAGCCATGTCGCCGCCCGTCTTAACCACCCTTTAACCTCTCTTGCACGTCGCATCCCCAATGGGCACTCTGCGCGCCACGGGGATAAAGGGCAGGGCGATGATTCCAGTGCAGGGTTTTGCGGGGCAGGTGGTGGCTGTCCTCGGTCTCGGACGAACCGGGCGGGCTGCGGCTGCGGCATTAGAGGCAGGGGGTGCCGAGGTGATCGTCTGGGATGACAGCACACCTGCGCGCGAGGATGCAGAGGCTGACGGTTTCGTGCTGCGAGACCTCACGAAACCCCAATCTTTCGAAGGGGCTAGCGCCCTGATCACCAGCCCCGGCATCCCACATCTCTACCCCGCACCGCATGCCGCAATCGCCGCCGCATGGGAGGCGGGCGTGCCCGTCGACAACGATATCGGCCTCTTCTTTCGCTCTTTTGCCACGTCCGATTGGGACGATTTCGACACCACCCCGCGCGTGATCGCGGTCACCGGCTCCAACGGCAAATCCACCACCGCCGCCCTGATCCACCACATCCTGGTCGAAAACGGCGGCCCCGCGCAGCTTGCGGGCAACATCGGGCGCGGCGTGTTAGATATTGAACCTGCCCATGATGGGGAGGTGGTGGTGCTGGAACTCTCCTCCTACCAGACCGACCTCGCACGGTCGTTGACGCCGGATGTTGCTGTTTTTACGAACCTTTCTGCGGATCACCTGGATCGCCATGCGGGCCTCGGCGGGTATTTCGCGGCCAAGCGCAGGCTCTTTGCCGAAGGTGGCCCGGACCGTGCTGTGATCGGCGTGGACGAGGCCGAGGGGCGGTACATCGCCAATCAGCTGATCGCCGGGCCGCGCGATGATCGCGTGATCCGCGTGTCATCGGGCCAAAAGCTGGGCGGGCTGGGCTGGAACGTTTTTGCGCGCAAGGGGTTCCTGTCGGAATACCGCAAGGGCCGGCAGATCGGGTCGATAGATTTGAGGGATATCAAGGGCTTACCGGGTGCGCACAATCATCAAAATGCCTGTGCGGCCTATGCGGCCTGCCGCTCTGTCGGGTTGGGGCCGAAGGGGATCGAGGCCGCGATGCGCAGCTATCCCGGTCTGCCGCACCGGTCACAGGTCGTGGCCGAGCGTGACGGGGTGATCTTCATCAACGACAGCAAGGCCACCAATATCGACAGCGCGATTAAGGCATTGTCGGCCTTTCCAAAGGTCCGCTGGATTTGCGGTGGCTTGCAGAAAGAGGGTGGCTTGGGTGACTTGCCGCACCATCTGGACGGCGTCGTCAAAGCTTACGTGATCGGACGCGAAGCCACTGATTTTGCACGGCAATTGGCAGATGCGGATGTGGCGATCTGCGGCACGATGGCCGCTGCAGTGGCCCAAGCGGCGGCAGAGGCGCAGCCGGGTGAGGTTGTGTTACTCGCGCCGGCGGCGGCCTCATTTGATCAATACGACAACTTCGAAAAAAGGGGTGCGGACTTCATTCAACACGTGAAAGACGCCCTGTCGTAAGGTGGGCCAAAACCCACCTTACAGGAATGTTGCGTCAGAATGAGAAGCTGACGGTCAAAGCAGCTGACAGCGCATCCGTCTCCCGCTCGCCGAACTGGTATTCGACATCACCAGTCACGTTCAGCCCGCCGGTTGTGAAAAGCTGACTTTGCGCACCGAAGAACCCGCCGATTAACCGATCACTGTCGCTCGCCTCAACATCCAGTGTGGTGCCGTTCAGCGTCAGGCTGATATCGTCTTCAAAACTGGCGCGCGCGTCGATCCCGGCGCGCAGCTCGGTCTGCAGGGCACCCATGGCGACATAAGTGGCCAATTGCGCACGGCCAGAGAGCGTTTGCGCATTGCGGCTGCCGACCTCCAGATTGGCATTTGTCGTGCCTTCTTCGGTGTAGCCGTCGAACTCAGCCGCCGTATATGTGGCCTGCACCGACGGAATGACTGCGACATCGCCCAGCGTGAAGCTTCGCGCCGTCGCATTGACCGACGCACTGACAAAACGGCTGTCAAAGCTGGCGGTTGCAGTCTCTTCGCCCTCCAGCGCGTCGATCACCAGCCGCTCACTCTCATGCGTCTCGGCACCTGCCAGAACGCTGCCGGTCAGGTCAAAAGCGCCGACCTGGCGGTTGGCGTAAACACCTGCGAAGACGCTTTCGGTTTCGATGTCCTGCGATGCCTCATCGGTCGCGATCTCGCCTTGCGCGACACCGCCGACAAAACCGAACCGTGTGCCGCCAAAGTCCCGGTCATAACCGGCAAGCAACCCTGCAAAATCATGGTCATAGGCGAGGGCCGCGCCATCATCGCCGACATTGCGGCTTTGACCGATCACACTGGCCCAGGCGCCTGAAGTACCGGCCTGCGGGCCACGGGTCGTCAGATCAGGGGCGGTAGAGAAACGCCCGGCGATCTGTGTTTGCACATCCTGCGCCAGCGTGCCGACGGCCTCGTTCAATACCGACACGCCTGTGGTATCGATGGTCACCACACCGCTGACGGTCTCAAACGCGACCAGGTCATCGGCAAGGTTCAGGGTTTCCACCCCGCTGATCGCGAGGACGGCAGATGCGCTGCCCTCTTCGATAGCGAGCACATCGTCGCCACCGCCCAGATCGATTTCACCGATGATTTGGGAGCCAGCGCCGAGTGTAACGGACTGCGTGCCGCTGCCACCCTCGATGGCGACATCGTCGGAAGAGAGCAGGCCGGTATTGATCAGCTGCCCGTTGTCCCCATTCATCTCAATGGCTGCGCCGTCCGAGCCGTCCGCAATGACGATCCGCCCGGTGTTGGTGATCAGCACATTCGCCGCGTCATCCTGCGTTTCGATGCCGCTATCGGCTGCTTCAATTGTTCCACTATTTGTGACGACCGTGTCGCTGCCACCGACATCAATGCCGTCAGCGTCGTTGGCCACGATGAGGGTGCCGCTATTTTCAATAACGATGCCTGTGCCTTCCGTTTCAATCGCGTCGCCTTCGTCAGTGGTAATGCTGCCAGTATTGACGATCCGGGCGTTATCCCCTTCGGAATCGATCCCTTCATCAGCAGCGTCGATTGTACCGGTATTGACGATGTTCGCATCAAGGCCATTGGAGAAGATGCCGTCATTGCCTGCAGTAATCAGACCGTTATTTGTGATCTCTGCGCCGATGCCGTCGATGTCAAAGCCATCATCGCCCGCGGCGATAATCTCACCGTCATTCGTGAGGGTGAGATTGTCCCCGCTCGCGTCGACCGCGTCGGTCAATGCGTTGATCGTCCCGTCATTCTCGACAACGGCATCGTTCGCGTTAACAATGACGGCGCTGTCGTCCCCAACGTCAAGTGTGCCGCCAGCATCAACCGTCAGGCTGTCACCATCCTGATCGAGAAGTTGCTGATCCGTGACGATCTCACCATTCGCGATGATGATCGCCTCTTGGGCAAGAGCGGGTGAAAATGTGGTGAACCCGATGGCCAATGCCAGGGCAGAGACTTGGGAAATGGGGTGTGTTTTTGTGGGTTTTTGCGACATAATGCGTGTACCTTCCAAGTGTTCGCGCCGCGTTTATTCGCGGGCTCGGAAGGGCTACGCGCCGTTGTTAAGATTTATTCTGAAAAAGTTAATTTGAGGTCGTGGGCGGCGTTTAGCGGCGCGCTTTAAGCGCTTGGCCCGCTGCCCAGCCGGATGACCAGGCCCATTGGAAATTGTAGCCGCCCAGCCAGCCGGTCACGTCCACGCATTCCCCAATGAAATAAAGGCCGGGAACGTCCTTGGCCATCATGGTTTGGGATGACAAAGCATCTGTGTCCACACCGCCCAAGGTCACCTCGGCAGTCCGATAGCCTTCCGACCCGCCGGGGCGCAGTTCCCAGTTTTGCAAGGCGTGGCATATCGTGTTCAAGGCGGCATCGCTTTGATCGCCGATGGTGCCCGTCAGCGCCAGTTCCTCGGCCAGATGGTCTACTAAACGTGCTGGTAGGTACTGGCTGAGCCGCGTGGTCAGGGCCTTGCGGCCATCGGACTGACGGTCCTTTTGCAGTGCGGTCATCAGATCGATCTCTGGCGCCAGATGGACGCTGATCGCATCGCCCTCGCGCCAATAGGATGAGGCTTGCAAGATCGCCGGTCCGGAGAGGCCGCGATGGGTGAAGAGCAGCGCCTCATCAAAGCTGGTCCCATTCGCGCTGACCCGTGAGGGGACGGAAACACCGGCGAGGTGTTTGAACTGGTTATCAGGAAAGGTGAGGGGGACGAGCGCTGGGCGTGGGTCGACCAGAGGGAGGCCGAATTGCCGCGCGATGTCATAGCCAAGACCTGTCGCCCCCATTTTGGGAATGGATTTGCCCCCACATGCCACGACAAGGTTGTTCGCGGTGACCGTCTTTGTCTGCCCGTCTTTGGTTAGTCCAACACGGAAGTGGTTACCGTCATGGTTGATCTCGCCAACTTCCGTTTGCAGCCAAAGCTGCGCGTCTGCCTTGTCCATCTCCGCGCGGAGCATTGCGATGATGTCCTTCGCGCTTGTGTCGCAGAAAAGCTGACCGAGCGTCTTTTCGTGCCAGGGGATGCGGTGTTGATCGACGAGATCAATGAAATCCCACTGGGTGTAGCGTTTGAGTGCCGATTTGCAGAAATGCTTGTTCTGGCTTAGAAAATTTGCGGGGCTGGCATGGAGGTTGGTGAAGTTGCAGCGACCACCACCAGAGATACGGATTTTCTCGCCCGGCGCTTTGGCGTGATCGATGATCAAAAAACCCGGGCCGGCATGCGCCGCACACATCATGCCAGCAGCACCGGCCCCTATGATCAACGTCTCCACCTTCATCGCACCGCATATGGCGCAGCGCGAGGTCGAGATCAAATTTCTAGAAACTTGATGCCTCCGGCGGAGGTATTTTTGAACATGAGAAGATCAGGGGCGCATTGAAATTGAGGTAGAATCGCATGGAAAGCCGGGCTAAGGTGCCGTCAGACCCGGCAAACGGGCGACAGAGGCAGTAGGCGGTAGATCCATGACGGAAATGGTCCATGGCGCGATCCCGGTGAGTTCCGGCGATCCTGTTTTGCCACGGTGGTGGCGCACAATCGATAAATGGACGATGTCCTGCATCCTGATCCTGTTCGGGATCGGATTGCTGTTGGGGTTGGCTTCTTCGCCGCCGCTGGCCGCGAAAAACGGTTTGGATCCGTTTCACTATGTCACGCGTCAGGCGATCTTTGGCGGCATGGCGATGGCGATCATGTTTGTCGTGTCGATGATGTCACCCACGCTGGTGCGCCGTTTGGCCGTGCTGGGGTTCCTTGTTGCTTTTGCCGCTTTGGCTTTCCTTCCCGTCTTCGGGACCGACTTCGGCAAGGGTGCAACGCGTTGGTATTCCTTGGGGTTTGCGGCTGTGCAGCCGTCGGAATTCCTCAAGCCCGGCTTTATTGTCATGGCCGCTTGGCTCTTGGCCGCGTCTCAGCAATTGGGCGGGCCGCCGGGCAAGACGTATTCCTTTGTGTTGACGGTGATGATCGTCCTGATGCTCGCCCTGCAGCCTGATTTCGGACAGGCGGCCCTGATCCTTTTTGCTTGGGGCGTCATGTATTTTGTCGCCGGGGCGCCGATGCTGATCCTGATCGTGCTGGCGGGATTGGTGATTGTTGCAGGCAGCTTCGCCTATGCCAATTCAGAGCATTTTGCGCGTCGGATCGATGGGTTTCTGTCGCCGGAAATCGACCCGACCACGCAGCTGGGCTACGCCACCAACGCAATCCGCGAAGGCGGGTTCTTTGGTGTGGGCGTGGGCGAGGGGCAGGTGAAATGGTCACTGCCCGATGCGCATACCGATTTCATCATCGCGGTCGCGGCTGAGGAATACGGGTTGATTTGCGTGCTTGTCATCATTGCGCTTTATGCCGTCATTGTGGTCCGGTCCTTGCTGCGGCTGATGAAGGAACGTGATGTATTCATTCGCCTCGCGGGCACCGGGCTTGTCTGTGCCTTTGGGGTGCAGGCAATGATCAATATGGGGGTCGCTGTGCGGCTTCTGCCTGCCAAAGGGATGACGTTGCCGTTTGTCTCTTACGGGGGCTCTTCGCTGATCGCGGGTGGGATCGCCGTGGGTATGTTGCTCGCCTTCACCCGCAGCCGTCCACAAGGCGAGATGGAGGATATTCTGTTGCGCAGGGCCAATCGATGAAGGCACCGCTTTTGATCATTGCGGCGGGTGGAACAGGGGGGCACATGTTCCCAGCCCAGGCGCTGGCCGAGGCGATGCTGGAAAAGGGCTGGCGCGTGCGGCTTTCAACGGATGCGCGTGGTGCCCGCTATACGGGCCGCTTTCCCGATGCGGTTGAGATCAGCGTGGTGGGCAGCGCAACTTTCGCGCGCGGCGGCATCCTGCAGAAGCTACTTGTGCCCTTTCGCATTCTGGGCGGTGTCGGCATGGCCAAGCTGCGCATGTTGCGCGACCGGCCCAAGGTGGTTGTGGGCTTTGGCGGATATCCGACAATCCCGGCCATGTCGGCGGCGTGGGCCTTGCGTATCCCGCGCATGATCCATGAGCAAAACGGCGTGTTGGGCCGGGTGAACCAGCTTTTTGCCCGCCGTGTGCATCAGATCGCCTGTGGCACGTGGCCGACCGATTTGCCTGGTGGTGTTGAGGGCGAGCATACCGGCAACCCCGTGCGCGCGGCGATCCTCGCGCGCGAGGCGGCGCCATATATCCCGCCCGGCGATTATCCGATGTCGATCCTTGTCATGGGCGGAAGCCAAGGCGCGCGGATCATGTCGGATATCGTGCCGCCCGCGATTGCCGCTTTGCCAGAGCATATCCGCCGCAATATCCGCGTGAGCCAGCAGGCCCGGCCAGAGGATTTGCAACGGGTGACAGACTATTACGAAAGCGAGTTGATCACGGCCGAAGTCGAGAGCTTCTTCGATGACGTGCCGGGGCGTCTGGCGGATGCGCAACTGGTGATCGCGCGGTCCGGGGCCTCGACAGTGGCCGATGTCAGCATCGTGGGGCGGCCCGCCATCTGGGTGCCGTTCGCGGGCGCAATCCGGGACGAGCAGACAGCCAATGCCCGGCAGTTGGTCGAGGCGGGCGGGGCCGTCATCATGACCGAAGCGGAATTTGAGGTGGCGCCCCTGACGGACAAGATCTCCGAAATGCTGTCAGATGGGCCAGCAATGATGAAAATGGCACAGGCAGCCACCGCCTGTGGCGTCCCTGACGCGACAGCGCGTCTTGTACATATGGTGGAAAATCTGGCAGAGGCAGGCGGGAAATGATGGACGGGAATCCGAGAATGAATGCGGCAACGAAACTTCCCCTGGATGTGGGGCCGATCCATTTTGTGGGCATTGGTGGCATTGGCATGTCCGGTATTGCCGAAGTGTTGCTCAACCATGGCTACACGGTTCAGGGTTCTGACCTGAAGGCCTCGAAGATCACGGAGCGTCTGAAATCGCTGGGTGCGGTGATCTATGAAGGGCAGCGAGCCGAGAATCTGGAAGGGGCAGAGGTTGTCGTGATTTCGTCGGCCATCAAGCCCGGCAACCCGGAACTGGACGAGGCGCGCGCGAAGGGTCTGCCCGTGGTGCGTCGGGCCGAGATGCTGGCGGAACTGATGCGTCTAAAATCCAACGTGGCCGTGGCGGGGACCCACGGCAAGACGACGACCACGACCATGGTGGCGGCCCTTCTGGATGAAGGTGGCATCGACCCGACGGTGATCAACGGTGGGATCATTCACGCCTATGGCTCCAATGCGCGGATGGGGCAGGGTGAATGGATGGTGGTGGAGGCGGATGAAAGCGACGGCACCTTCAACCGCCTGCCCGCGACCATCGCGATTGTGACAAATATCGACCCCGAACATATGGAGCATTGGGGCACGGAAGAGGCGTTGCATCAGGGCTTTTATGATTTCGTCTCCAACATTCCGTTCTACGGGCTCGCCGTCTGCTGCACCGATGATCCTGATGTGCAGGCGCTCGTGGGCAAGATCACGGATCGGCGCGTGACAACCTTTGGCTTTAACGCGCAGGCCGATGTGCGGGCCGTCAACCTGACATACAAGGCTGGCGTCGCCCATTTTGACGTAGCACTTCAGGCCGAGGATGCGCTGATCGAAGGTTGCGCCTTGCCGATGCCGGGGGATCATAACGTCTCGAATGCGTTGTCCGCCGTCGCTGTCGCCCGCCATCTGGGCATGAAGCGGGATGAAATCCGCGCAGCGCTCAAGGACTTCAAGGGTGTGAATCGCCGATTTACCAAGGTAGGCGAGGTTGATGGCGTCACAATCATTGATGATTACGGTCATCATCCGGTTGAGATTGCAGCTGTGCTGAAAGCGGCCCGTCAGGCCTCCGAGGGTCGCGTCATCGCTGTGCATCAGCCGCACCGCTACACGCGGCTGTCGCATCATTTCGACGAATTCTGCTCCTGCTTCAACGATGCCGATGTGGTCGGCATTGCCGAGGTCTTTGCCGCTGGTGAGGACCCGATTGAGGGCGCGAGCCACAAGGATCTCGTCGCCGGTCTGATCCGGCATGGGCATCGCCATGCGCGGACGGTCGAATCCGAAGATGATCTGGAGCGGATCGTGCGCGAACAGGCCAAAGCGGGTGATATCGTCGTCTGCCTCGGCGCGGGCACGATCAGCGCCTGGGCGAACGGATTGCCTGCGCGTTTGGAAAAGTGAGCCTGTCGCTTTTTCTGCTTTGCCTTTGGGTTGTCGTCGCATTCGTGATGGCGGCCATCCCTTCAAACGACAATCACTGGCGGCGGGCCTATGTGCTGATGGCGCTGGGCGCGCCGATTATGGTCTTTCTGGTCTGGGAAGGTGGCATCATGATGGGCCTTTTGGGCCTTGTCGTTGGGGGCTTGGTTCTGCGTTGGCCGGTGCGCTATCTTCTGCGCTGGATCAAACGGCAGATGGGGACCACAAGATGACGCAAGGAATGGTTCTCGGGGGTATGCTGCTTTTCGCAGGTGTGCCGTTTGCGCTGCTCACTTATCTGATGCGGTCGGGGCAGAGCGGTCTTGCGCTGACCATCGTGTCCATCATTGGCGCGACGCTGGCCATGTTCATCTATGCGAGTGGGCGACCCTTTGGCATTGATCCCGTACTTGCGATGATGATCGCGATGCTGGCCTGTATTCCGGCGCTTTTGGGCAGCACGGCTGGTGCCTTTCTTGGCTGGCTGCTGCGCAGACAGGATGATCGTTCCGTAAAATAGCCAAACTTAGAATTGAACGTCGTTCAAAAGTTCGGTAAAGAAATGAACAATGTTCATAAATGGAGACGAATCATGGCTATCGAAGAATTTCTTATTTTTGGCATCCCCGTGTCGGTCCTCGCGCTTTCCATCTTTCTTGCCTATCGTTATGCGAAGGACCGCAACGGAAAGGTGCTTGGTGTCCTTGGGGCAATCTGGGCCGTGTTTACAGGTTGGATGTTCGTTGGCATGGAAGTTGCCTCTGGGTGGGACGGTCTGATTTATCTGCTTGGGCTCTTTTGTATCAGCGCCCCGGCTAGCGTTGGCGGATTGATCGGCGGAATTATTGGGTGGGTCAAAAAGGACAATGAAAGATTTGCATGATCTGCCCGCGGTGCGCGGGACGCTGACCGCGCATCGCCCCTTGGCGGACCTCACCTGGATGCGTGTCGGCGGACCCGCTGAGGTGCTGTTTCAGCCAGCGGATCAGGATGATCTGGCTGCGTTTCTGTCGGCCCTTGATCCCGACATCCCTGTGTTCCCAATGGGCGTCGGCAGCAACCTGATCGTGCGTGACGGGGGGATCGACGGCGTCGTCATCCGGCTTGGGCGCGGGTTTAACACCATCACGATAGAAGGCGATCAGGTCATCGCTGGTGCTGCCGCCCTGGATGCGCATGTCGCGCGCAAGGCAACCGAAGTCGGGTTGGACCTGACGTTTCTGCGCACCATCCCCGGCACAATTGGTGGGGCGGTGCGGATGAATGCCGGTTGCTATGGGTCATATGTGGCTGATGTTTTGACATCAGTGACTGCTGTGCTGCGCGACGGCACCGTCACCGAAATCACCGCGAATTCGCTGAGCCTTGCTTACCGGCAAAGCACATTGCCTGATGGGGCCGTGATCACGCAAGCACGGTTTAGCCCGCCTGCGGGGGACCCGGAAGCACTGGCGCAGCGTATGACGGACCAACTGGCCAAGCGTGACGAGACGCAACCCACGAAGGACCGCACTGCGGGGTCGACCTTTCGCAATCCGGCGGGCTTTTCCTCTACTGGTCGCACGGATGACGTGCATGATCTGAAAGCCTGGAAAGTCATCGACAATGCGGGCATGCGTGGGGCCACGCTTGGTGGCGCTGCTATGAACACCAAGCATTCGAACTTCCTGACCAATGCCGGTGGAGCGACCGCCGCCGACCTTGAGGATTTGGGCGAAGACGTGCGGAAAAAGGTTTACGCTTCCCAAGGGATTAAGCTAGAGTGGGAAATCATGCGGGTCGGTCGCCGTGGTGACCAAGACGCGCAAAAAGAATAGGCCAAAGGCCAAGATCCGAGGCAAGGATCAAACGAAATGACGGGTCGCAAAAGACCCGCGAAAGAGGCGGTAGGGTATGTCGAGCAGGGCAAACCCGAAAGTTGTTGTCCTGATGGGCGGCCCATCGGCTGAGCGCGAAGTCTCATTGTCGACGGGTGCGGAATGCGCGGCAGCTTTGCGGGAAGCGGGATGCGAAGTGATCGAGGTCGATGCAGGCCGCGATGTCGCCGCACGTCTGATCGAGATCGCCCCTGACGTTGTGTTTAACGCCTTGCATGGTCGATGGGGCGAAGACGGTGTCGTCCAAGGCATCCTCGAATGGCTCAAGATCCCTTACACGCATTCCGGAATCCTCGCCTCGGCTACGGCGATCGACAAGGAGCGGACGAAGGCCGTGTATCGGGCGGCGGGCCTTCCCGTTGTGGAGAGCCTGCTCGCTGACAAGGATGCGGTGCAGGCTGCGCACGTGATGGCGCCGCCTTATGTGGTCAAGCCGCATAACGAAGGCTCCAGCGTGGGGATTTACATCGTCCCTGAAAGGGCCAATGGCCCGCCGAAGCTCGCCCCCGACATGCCGGATGAGGTGATGGTTGAGACCTTCGTGCCCGGGCGGGAATTGACGGTCACCGTGATGGGTGACCGGGCGCTGACCGTTACCGATATCATCACCGATGGGTGGTACGACTATCATGCGAAGTATGCGCCGGGCGGCTCGCATCATGTTCTGCCCGCCGACATCCCCGCCGATATCTTCGATGCCTGTATGGACTACGCGCTGCGCGCCCATCAGGCGCTTGGTTGCAGGGGTGTCAGCCGCACTGATTTCCGCTGGGATGAGAAGCGTGGCCTCTCGGGCCTGATCCTGCTTGAGACCAATACGCAGCCGGGCATGACGCCCACATCGCTAACGCCCGAACAGGCCGCGCATGTGGGTTACTCATTCGTCGAATTCTGCCGTTGGCTGGTGGAGGATGCGTCATGCGATCGCTGATCCGCCGCGCCCTTGCCGACAACGCGCCGCGCGATCCGGCGCCGTCGAAGCTTGATTACAGATGGCAGCGCCTGATGCTGACGCCCGGCTTCCGGGCGACGGTGCGGATCGGTGTGCCAATCCTGCTGATCATGGCGATTATCGGCTCGTGGTATTCGAAACCCGAGAACCGGGCGGCGCTTACGGCACAGATCGCCTCGGCCAAGCAAAGCTTTCAGGAACGCCCGCAATTCATGGTGCAACGCCTGAACATCACCGGTGCGGATGGCGAGATCACAGCGGCTGTGCGCGATATGCTGCCCTCTAACTACCCGATGTCATCGTTTGATCTCGACCTTGAAGGGATGCGTACCGCAATCGAGGCACTTGACCCGATCAAATCAGCCAGCGTGCGGGTGGGGCAGGCGGGTACTCTGGACGTGCGCCTGACCCCGCGTGTGCCGGCCGCACTTTGGCGGGATGGCGCTACTTTGCGCCTGATTGATGGGGATGGGTTGCGGTCAGGCATTGTCGCGGCGCGGGCGGATCGTTTGGACCTGCCGCTGATCGCCGGCGACGGCGCCGAGCAGAAGATCGCAGAAGCGTTGGCGCTCTATGCGGGTGCGGGCCCATTGCGCGAGCGGGTGCGGGGGCTTGTGCGTATGGGGGAACGACGTTGGGACATCGTGCTTGATCGGGATCAGCGCATCCTCTTGCCAGGTGAGGGGGCTGTTGCCGCCTTGGACCGGGTCATCGCGTTGAGTGAAGCGCAAGACATGCTCAGCCGGGATGTCGCTGTCGTCGATATGCGCAATGCCGAACGACCCACCTTGCGGATGAATGAAGAGGCAGCGCTCGCGCTAAGACGCGTGAATACAACAATCAACAATAACGGGGCAGAGAACTGATGGGCGATATTTACGACAGCCAACGGGCCATGCGGCAGATGCGCAAAGCGGCGATGCAGCGCGGCGTTGTGGCCATTCTGGACGTGGGCACCTCAAAAATCGCCTGCCTCGTGTTGCGCTTTGACGGGCCAGAGCAGTTTCGCAGCGTGGATGGTGTCGGGTCTATGGCCGGGCAATCACAGTTCCGCGTCATCGGTGCTGCGACCACCCGATCGCGCGGGGTGCGCTTTGGCGAAGTGGACGCCATGCAAGAGACAGAGCGGGCCATTCGGACTGCCGTGCAAGCCGCCCAGAAGATGGCGAATGTGCGTGTCGATCATGTAATTGCCTGCTTGTCGGGTGCGCGCCCACGCTCTTACGGTTTGGATGGTGCCATCGATATCGGTGGTGCAATGGTCGCCGAGCAGGATATCAGCCAGGTCATGGCTGCCTGCGATGTGCCTGATTACGGCGCCGACCGCGAAGTGCTGCACGCGCAGCCGATCAACTTCGCGCTTGATCATCGCAGCGGATTGGCCGATCCGCGTGGCCAGATCGGCAACCGGTTGACGACGGATATGCATATGCTGACCGTCGATGCATCGGCGATCCAGAACATCTTTTACTGCATCAAGCGCTGTGATCTGGAACTCGCGGGGATTGCTTCCTCGGCCTATGTCTCGGGCATGTCCTCGCTTGTGGAGGATGAGCAAGAGTTGGGTGCTGCTTGTATCGATCTCGGCGGTGGGTCCACTGGCATCTCCATCTTCATGAAAAAGCACATGATCTTCGCGGACTCGGTGCGGATGGGCGGGGAGCATGTGACCTCTGACATCTCGATGGGCCTGCAGATCCCGGCGCCGACCGCGGAGCGGATCAAGACCTTCTATGGCGGCGTTGTCGCCACCGGCATGGATGATCGCGAGATGATCGAAATCGGCGGCGATACCGGTGATTGGGAACATGACCGGCGCACGGTCAGCCGGGCGGAGCTGATCGGGATCATGCGCCCCCGCGTTGAAGAGATCCTCGAAGAAGTCCGTGCGCGGCTGGATGCGGCGGGTTTTGAGTACCTGCCAAGCCAACAGATCGTGCTGACCGGTGGTGGCAGCCAGATACCCGGCCTTGATGGTCTCGCCAGCAAAATCCTTGGCCAGCAGGTGCGGCTTGGACGGCCCTTGCGTGTGCAGGGCCTGCCGCAGGCGGCGATTGGCCCGGCCTTTTCCAGTGCGGTGGGCCTGACGCTGTTCGCCGCAAATCCACAGGATGAATGGTGGGATTTCGAAATTCCAGCAGATCGCTACCCGACCAGATCGCTCAAACGCGCCGTCAAGTGGTTTAAGGACAATTGGTAATGCGCAACATCTTGCCGACATGTGGAAATACAGGCGGTTACCCAAGTTTTTCGTCCAGATTTGGTGGCTTTTTTGTGTTTTTGTCGTGACCTTTCGGCATCACTTCGCTAGTGTGAGTTTTAATAAGCAGTAAGCACCCGTGGGCACGGGGCCAAAAAAACAGGCGGATCAAGCAATGACTTTGAATCTATCCCTTCCCGGGCATGAGGAATTGAAACCCCGTATCACCGTGTTCGGTGTGGGCGGTGCTGGTGGCAACGCGGTCAACAACATGATCGAGCAGCAGCTTGACGGGACCGAGTTTGTGGTGGCCAACACCGACGCGCAGGCGCTGCAGCAATCACATGCCGGATCGAAGATCCAGATGGGTCTGAAAGTCACTGAAGGTTTGGGCGCCGGGGCACGCCCAACCGTGGGTGCGGCGGCCGCTGAGGAGAGCATCGAACAGATTGTCGACCATCTGGCTGGCGCGCACATGTGCTTTATCACTGCCGGGATGGGCGGTGGCACCGGGACAGGGGCCGCCCCGATCATCGCGCAGGCCGCGCGTGAAATGGGTGTGCTGACGGTTGGCGTTGTGACCAAGCCCTTCCAGTTCGAAGGCGCCAAGCGCATGAAGCAAGCCGAGGAAGGTGTTGAAGCGCTTCAGAAAGTTGTCGACACGCTGATCATCATCCCGAACCAGAACCTGTTCCGCCTCGCCAACGAAAACACAACCTTCACCGAGGCCTTCGCGATGGCCGATGACGTGCTTTATCAGGGCGTCAAAGGCGTGACCGATCTGATGGTGCGCCCGGGCCTCATCAATCTCGACTTTGCGGATGTCCGCGCCGTGATGGACGAGATGGGCAAGGCGATGATGGGCACAGGTGAGGCCGATGGCGAGAACCGCGCGATCCAAGCTGCCGAAAAGGCGATTGCCAACCCGCTTCTGGACGAGATTTCTCTGGAAGGGGCGAAAGGTGTATTGATCAACATCACCGGCGGCTACGACCTGACGCTGTTCGAGCTGGATGAGGCCGCGAACAAGATCCGCGAAAAGGTGGATGGCGACGCCAATATCATCGTGGGTTCGACGCTTGATACGGAGATGGAAGGAAAAATGCGCGTCTCTGTCGTGGCGACTGGTATCGACGCGGTGGCAAGCAACGCCGAAACGCCTCTGCCACGCCGGTCCATGGCAGCACCTTTGGCGCAGCCTGCAGCTGTTGAGGCGCCTGCGCCGCAGCCTGTGCAAGCGGCCCCTGCCGCCGTGGCGCAAGCACCGGCAGCAGAAGAGCGCACGTTGTTCGAAGAGCTGGACGTGCCCACGGCCCAGCCGCAGCAGCCTGCAGCATTCCAACCGCGGCCAGAGCCCGAAGTGGCAACGCAGCCTGCAGCACAGGACGAGTTGCCACCACCAGCCTACACGCCAAGGCCAGAGCCTGTCATGGCAGAGGCTGAAAGCTTCGTCGCGCCCCGCGCCGCAGCCCCGGGTACGCCATCGCCAGAGGCACTGGCACGCCTGCAGGCAGCCGTGAGCCGCGCCGCACCGCGTCCGGTTGAAGCGCAGCCACAGCAGGCCGCACTAGCGGCGGAAGCGGACAAGCCGCGCTTTGGTATCAACTCACTGATCAACCGGATGACGGGGGCGCAGGCAGATGCTGGCGCACAACCGCAGCCTGCCCGCACACAGCCGCAGGTGACCGCCTTGCATCAGGAAACCGGGCCAAATGAAGATCAGGAAAAGATCGAGATTCCGGCCTTCCTGCGCCGCCAGGCCAACTGAACCGATTGCAAAGCTGAAACAGAACGTGAGGTTAAACTCACATCAAAGGCCGCGAATCTGCGGCCTTTTTCTTTTGAAATCATTGAGTTGCTAGGTGCGCCACATTCTCGCCTTGAAATTGTCGGGCGATGTTTCAGACCGTTGTAAAGAGTGAGTTGAGAGAGAAACACACGCGCTATAGTTCAATCGCAGCAAAACGCATGCGAAAGAAGAATCCTATCGTGCAGACTACCCTGAAAACACGTGTCGCCTTTGAGGGCACCGGCTTGCATACCGGTATGCCTGTGCGGGTTGTGTTGCATCCGGCGCCTGCGCGCAGTGGAATCGTTTTTCGCAGAACTGACGTCACTGGGCAGCCCAGATTGCAGGCGCGGTGGGACCGTGTTGTTGTGTCGCCTCTGAATACGCGCTTGACCAATGCGGATGGGGTGACGGTATCGACGATTGAACATCTGATGGCCGCCCTGGCTGGCTGTGGTGTGCACAACGCGTTGATCGATATTGACGGGCCAGAAGTGCCGATCCTCGATGGTAGTTCTGCGGCGTTTGTGCGCGGTATCGTGAAAGCAGGGCTGAGCCGGCTTGCCGCACCGTTGCGCGCAATTGAAGTACTGAAAGACGTGGCGGTGTCTGAAGGCGCGGCATTTGCACAATTGTCGCCTGCCACAACCTTGCAGATCGACTTTGCGATCGATTTTGTCGATGCGGCGATTGGGCAGCAGCACAAGATGCTGAACATGGCCAATGGCAGCTTTGTGCGTGAGCTCTGCGATAGCCGGACGTTCTGCCGGTCATCTGACGTCGATGCGATGCGGGCGAACGGTCTGGCGCTTGGCGGGACGATGGAGAACGCGGTTGTCGTGGACGGGGACAAAGTGTTGACGCCTGGTGGCCTGCGCCATGCAGATGAGGCTGTACGCCACAAGATGCTGGATGCGTTGGGTGATCTTTATACAGCGGGAGCACCGATCCTCGGGCGTTATACAGGCACACGGTCCGGCCATGCGATGACAAACAAGCTGTTGCATGCGCTCTTTGCCGATGACGGCGCATGGCGCTGGGTCACGTGTGATGCAAAGACTGCAGCGCGTTTGCCAGGCGTTGGCGTGAGTGTTGCTGATCTCGACGCTGTCGCCTGATCGCATTCCTGTTCCAAACAGTTGATCGCGGGCTGTTCAAAAGGCATTTTGCCCCCCATGTTTCTATGCTAGACCCGCTGCAATCCGGGGGTAACAACCCTTACGTTAGGCAGTGATAAAGTAAGGACGAGCTACGTGTCAGGCAGCGCTCATCACATCAGGCGGCGGTTCGGCGTGGCATTGGCAGTTTTGCTGTTGGTGGCGTGTAGCAGTGAACAATCGGGCGCGCCGCTAGATGATTTGACCGCGCAAGAGATTTTTGCGCGCGGTGAGCAGCAGATCGAAGATGGCCGGCCCGATGATGCCGCCTTCACCTTTGGCGAGATTGAGCGGCTTTATCCCTATTCGGAATTTGCTGAACGTGCGCTGATCATGCAGGCCTTTGCGTATCATCGGGCAGAAGATTATCCTAATAGCCGCGCTTCGGCGCAACGCTATCTCGACTTTTACCCAGCCGAAGATGATGCCGCCTATGCCGCCTATCTTCTGGCGCTCTCTTATTACGATCAGATTGACGAGGTCGGACGCGATCAGGGCCTGACATTTCAGGCTCTGCAATCGCTGCGGCAGGTGATCGAAGTCTATCCGGATTCTGAATATGCCCGCACATCAGTGCTGAAATTCGATCTCGCCTTTGACCATCTCGCGGCCAAAGAGATGGAGATCGGGCGCTATTACCTGAAACGCGGGCAATATGCGGCGGCCGCAAACCGGTTCCGCACCGTTGTGGAGGATTTCCAGACGACAACGCATACCGCCGAGGCACTGCATCGCCTGGTCGAATGTTACCTGTCGCTTGGTCTGGTAGACGAGGCACAAAGCGCTGGCGCGATCCTTGGTTTCAACTACCGTTCAAGCGAGTGGTACGAGGCCAGCTTTATCCTGCTGACCGGCGAAGGCCTGAACCCCAACGCCACCGGTGACAATTGGTTGGCGTCAATCTATCGTCAGGTTGTGCGTGGTGAGTGGCTCTGATCATGCAGGTGGGCCTAAATCTGTGCAGGTCATGACATGCTGCGTGGATTAGACATTCGGGACATGTTGATTATTGACCGGCTGGAACTGGCTTTTCAGCCCGGTCTGAATGTGCTGACGGGTGAAACGGGCGCGGGCAAATCGATCCTGCTTGATGCGCTGGGGTTCGTGCTTGGCTGGCGCGGCAGGGCCGAGCTTGTGCGCCAGGGCGCAGCACAGGGCGAGGTGACGGCGTGGTTTGACCTGCCCGAGGGGCATCCTGCTGCGGCGGTCCTGGAAAAGGCGGGAATCGCGGTGGAGGATGAGCTGATACTGCGCCGTATCAATACGCGCGAGGGGCGCAAGACAGCCTGGGTCAACGACCGCCGCGTCAGTGGAGAGGTCTTGCGTGCATTGTCTGATACGCTGGTTGAGCTTCATGGACAGCATGATGACCGCGGGCTTCTCAACCCCCGTGGCCATCGCCAACTGCTGGACACATATGCTGCGCTGGAGGAGGACATCGCTGCGACACGTACTGCGTGGCGGGCCTTATCTGATGCGCGTAAGTCGTTGAGTGATGCCGAGGCGAGGATTGCGGAGGCACGCACCGAAGAAGAGTATCTGCGCCATGCGGTGGCTGAACTTGATGCATTGTCACCGGAGGCCGGCGAAGAGGCTGCTTTGGACACGCAGCGCCGTCTGATGCAGGCCGCGGAGAAGATCCGTGTAGATATCGGAAAAGCTGCAGAGGCGCTAGGGCTGCAGGGGGCAGAGGGGCTTGTGACGGACGCCTCGCGCTGGTTGCAGGGTGTTGTTGATCAGGCCGAGGGGCAGCTTGATGAGCCACTGGCGGCCATTGAACGCGCGACAATGGCGCTTGATGAGGCACAGCTTGGGGTTGCCCAGTGTCTGGATGCGCTGACCTTCAATCCGCTTGAACTCGAAGAAGTGGAAGAGCGGCTTTTTGCGATACGCGGTTTGGCGCGGAAGCATAATGTGATGCCCGATGCGCTGGCAGAGCTTGCTGACACATTGCGCCGCCGCCTCACCATGCTGGATGAGAGTGAAGGCGATCTGAGGGCTCTGTCAGAGGCTGTGACCGCCGCCCAAGAGCGCTATGACGCAGCTGCGGCTACCTTGTCGTCTAAGCGTGTGAAAGCAGCCAAAGCGCTCGACCTTGCGATGACCGAGGAATTGGCGCCGCTGAAGATGGAACGCGCCGTTTTTTCAACGACTTTGAGTTACGCCGCGCCGGGGCCTGATGGTATCGACGCAGTTGCATTCACCGTTGCGACCAATCCCGGTGCGCCCGCCGGTCCGCTCAACAAGATTGCCTCGGGCGGGGAACTCAGCCGATTCCTCTTGGCTCTGAAAGTATGCCTGACACAAGCCAATCCGGGTCTGACAATGATCTTTGACGAAATTGACCGAGGCGTTGGCGGTGCCACCGCCGACGCAGTAGGGCGCAGGCTCGCGGAATTGGCGCGGGGCGGACAGGTGCTTGTTGTTACGCATTCTCCGCAAGTGGCTGCTTTGGGTGGCCATCATTGGCGCGTCGAAAAGCAGCAGGCAAAGAATGAAACGCTCTCAACGGTTGTTCCGCTGGATCAGGCCGCAAGGATTGATGAGATTGCGCGCATGCTGTCGGGCGATACGGTGACAGATGCGGCGCGGGCGGCGGCTAAGGCACTGATCGAGGCCTGAATCCCGCTGCTCTAAACCCGCGCGCAAAGCCTTGCGGGTAACACTCAAAGACAGATTTTCTGGAGGTTTTCGTTAGATGGGGACAGTGTGTGAATGCTTAAGCAGAGCCACACACTGTCCCCCTTAACAACGGGTTACCCAACCCACTCATTAATCCAGTCCGATCGGCCACTCACCTCCGAAACGTCCTGTAATCACACACAGAAAAAGGCCGCAAACGTCCAGTTTCTTTAAAGCTGAGTTCTATTTGCCGAAATGGTAAACCGAACCCAAATACTCGTTACCAACGCAAGGCTACATGCCTTAAAAACGGAATAACCGAGCGGTCTGTTGCCAATCAACCTGTCCCAAAGTATGTCAATATTGCTGACATAACTATTACAGGTTGCATGTCCTGTTATGCCGTACCGCGCCCTCGCGGTTCTCTAGTTCAAGATCTGCCCTTTTAAAACTGTAATGAAATCAATATTTTGTATGTCATTTGGGCGTGTTTTTGGGCTGAAATGCAGTGAAAATACGCCACAAAGGACGTTGAGAGAATCAGCTAAAAGTGGAGTCAATTCAATTTTCGATTGTTTTTCGAGGCATTGTGACGCGTGGTCAAACAAATTGTGACTGTCAGCTTTTTGGAAAGGGTTGCCGCTAGGTCACAGTATCATTTCCAAAGCCGAGACAATGCCCAAAATTTCGATCACGTCACTGATCGCTTGATTCTTTTTGGCGCAAGTGGGTCACAATGGCTTGCGCGGCCATTCTGTACCCTTGGCCCGCGAAAACTGATCCTCTAGAACACCAAAATGCGCGGCATTTGCAACGGCTCGGCTGTGCACCCGCGACAGCCAGAGAGCGATCTGTATGGGCAAGCCCGTCAAAGTGTTAGTGCAGCATGGTGTGGCTGAGATAACCTCAACCTGTCGTGACGCGGCCCATATTCTGAAAACACGTGGACCAAGCCAGATACAATTCTGGTTCATCGCGCTTGCAATCGGGATCGCTGCGGGTGGTGCCGCGGTCCTGTTTCGGCTGGGGATCGAGTTCATCCAATCTACCGCCTATGGGACTGATGATATCCGGCTTTTGCATTCCTTTGCGGCGGATCTGGCATGGTACCAGATTTTGGTGATCCCGATTTGCGGCGGGCTGATCGTTGGTATCATCCTCGACCGCTTTACCGACGATGGGCGGGTGCGATCTGTCGCCGACGTGATCGAAGGTGCCGCCTTGTCAGAGGGTCGGGTCGAAGTGCGGCGTGGCCTCGCCTCTGCCGCGGCCTCGATGATCACCTTGTCCACGGGCGGGTCAAGCGGCCGCGAAGGCCCGGTGGTCCATTTGGCCGCGGTTCTGTCGACATTGGTTTGCCGCTGGATGGGAGCCAATGGCATTACGGGCCGAGACCTTTTGGGATGTGCGGTTGCTGCTGCGGTCTCTGCCAGCTTTAACGCGCCGATTGCGGGGGCGCTTTTTGCCCTTGAGGTGGTTTTGCGTCACTTCGCCGTGCATGCTTTTGCGCCCATCGTCATCGCCTCTGCCGCCGGCACAGTGATCAATCGGCTCGTTTTTGGCGATGTGACCGAGTTTGTTTTGCCGGGGCAAAATGCCCTGGCATTCTATGTCGAGCTACCCGCATTTCTGATCCTTGGGCTGGTCTGTGGCATCGTCGCGGTTGCCCTGATGAAGGCGATCTTTTGGATCGACGATTTTGCGACTTATCTGCAAGACATGACGGGTCTGCCCCGTTTTCTGCGCCCAGCCTTTGCAGGTGCACTGCTGGGCGCGATGGCGATCTGGTGGCCGCATATTATCGGCGTTGGGTATGAAACAACCTCTGCCGCGCTTACCGGCGAGTTGCTCGTACACGAAGCCATTGTGTTCGTGATCATGAAAATCATTGCAGTCGCCATCACGATGGGTGGTCGGATGGGTGGCGGCGTCTTTTCACCGTCCTTAATGATCGGTGCGCTGACGGGCCTTGCCTTTGGCATCATTGCCACAGCCATTTTTCCGAACGTGTCGGGCGAGGGAACAACTTATGCATTGGCCGGCATGGGCGCGGTTGCTGCCGCAGTGCTTGGCGCGCCGATTTCGACGACACTGATTGTCTTTGAACTCACCGGTGACTGGCAGACCGGTCTTGCCGTGATGGTCGCCGTATCGCTTTCAACCGCGCTGTCGACAAAGCTGGTGGACCGGTCCTTCTTCCTCACCCAACTTGAACGGCGCAATGTGCATCTGGCGGCGGGCCCGCAGGCCTACCTATTGGCCACTTTTAAGGTGTCTAGCATCATGCGGCCCATGGGTGCAGAACGTTCAGCGCCTGAAAATGAGTGCTGGGACTTAATTCGGGATGGGATTTACATCGACGGCAACGCCACACTGGAACAGGCCATGCCGATGTTTGATCAGGGCGGATATCGTTTTATCCCGGTCGTCACCCTGGGCGGTGAGGACGCCCCCCCAGAGCTATGGGGCGCTTTGTTTCAGGTGGATGCGCTCAAGGCGATGAACCGCGCCTTGTCAGAAACAGCAGCGGAAGAGCATTCCTAAACTTCTTCCACGGCCACTTTCGATGTGTAGAACGCCAGATAGTCTTTGATCTCGGCTACTTCGGCCTTTGGATCTTCGTACGACCAGGCCGCATCGGGAATAGCGCCGCTTTTGGCCTGGATCGTGTAATAGCGTGCGGCCCCCTTGTAAGGACAAGTGGTCGTCGTTTCGCTGGGTTCAAGAAAGGCCATCGCGATATCGCTGCGCGGGAAATAGATCACGGGTGGATAATCCCCCTCCACAAGTTCAAGCGCTTGCGTGCTTTCCCCCAAAACGGCCCCGGCGGCGCGCACGACCCATGTTCCTGTGGCCGGGCGGATTTTGATGTGATCTGCCATTTGGGTTTTCCTTTCTTCATCTTCTGCGCCGTATGGCGCGGCTGCGATAGGTTAGGGATGCTGGGTAACGCTTTGATGTCAAAGCGGTGCACAGGCTGCGCGCAGCCAATCTTGAGTTTGCGGGTCCAACCGCGACGCAAGTTTGTCGAGGGTCGTGGCATGGTACTGATCGATCCAGTCGCGTTCTGGTCTTGACAGTATCGCCGTGTCGATCAGCCGACGATCAAACGGCACATATGTAAGCGTTTCGAAACAGAGCATGTCGCGATCGTCACCGCCTGGAATAGCCGGCGCCTCCACCACAATGATCAGGTTTTCGATCCGAATGCCAAAGGCGCCTTCGCGGTAATAGCCCGGCTCATTTGACAGGATCATGCCTGGCTCAAACGCGACTTTGGACCGGCGCGCGAGGCGTTGCGGCCCCTCATGGACGCAAAGATAGCTGCCCACGCCATGGCCTGTGCCCTGGTCATAATCCATACCGGCCATCCAGAGCGGCGCGCGTGCAAGCGCGTCAAGATTCTGGCCGCCGACGTCTTTTGGGAAGCGGGCGCGACTGATGGCAATCATGCCTTGCAACACGCGGGTGTAGCAGGCGCGCTGTTCGTCTGTCGGCGTGCCCATGGCAATGGTCCGTGTGATATCGGTTGTGCCGTCTACGTATTGTCCGCCGCTATCAACCAGCAGTAACTCATCTTTGCCAACGCGCCGATTGGTGTTTTCATTGACCCTGCAATGCACAATAGCGCCGTTGGTGCCCGCGCCACTGATCGTGTCAAAGCTGATATAGCGCAGCGCATTTGTCTTCAGGCGGAAACCTTCGAGGGTCTTGACTACGTCGATCTCGGTCAGGCCAGCATCAAGATCTTGCGCATCAAGCCGGGCCAGAAACTGGACCATGGCGACACCATCACGTTCCTGTGCGGCTTTTGCGCCGGCAATCTCGACTTCGTTTTTGCGCGCCTTGGGCAGGACGCAGGGGTCTCGCGCCTCGATCACCTCAACCTCAGCGTCGCGCAATGTGGTCGCGATGATATCGGGGCAGGATTTGGGGTCGATCTGCACCGGGCCACCAAGTGCTTTGACCGCGTTCAAAAAGTCATCAACGTCGCGCAAGACGACATCAGTGCCCAGATGATCCATCACATCACGGGCCTTGCCTTCCCCGGCGAAACCTGAAAACCCGGTCAACCGTTCCAGGCGTGCATCACGTTCGGCGACATACTCCCTATGATGCGCGTCCGCTCGCGGGACGAGAAATCCGTCAAAGCCATGCTGTGCCATGGTAAGGCGCAGAGCGGCAAGCCGTGATGGACCTTGCTCGGGCGAGGATTGGGCCTCGAAGGTTTGGAGCATGAGAGGAGCCTTGGCCCTTAGTTGACGATTTCTTTGGAAAGACTAGCCTGCCGCGCCATAGGTGCAACGACAATATTGATGATCAACCGACTGAAAGATGCGATCTGGTCCACCATCATTGGCGGCGCCATCCTGGGGTGGCTGCTTGGGGCGGACTCGCCCTATCTCTTGCCTGCCATCGCTGCCATAATGGTTGCAGGGCTGATCCTGGGGCGCATTTCGGGCATTGCGATCCGGCTCGCCGTGGCCGTGGCGCTCAACGTCCTGCTGATCACACAAACCAGCTTTTTGGAGACGGTTCCCAACGCCGGGTTGTGGCTGATAGGTTTCAATATCTATCTGGCCTATCTGGTGTTTCGCAAACCGACAGCATTTGCAAAGCTGCCGTTCGACGAAGGTATATGCCATAGCTGCAATGGCAGTGGTTCGACACCTGCAGGCACATTGCAGTCGCCAAATGCAAATCGCGCATGCGGGGTCTGCAATGGCACTGGCCGTGTGCCGCTTAACTAACTTGCCTTGCGCATGCCGAGGACACGGGCGCGTTTGCGGGGGTCACTGTCAAAGAGGCTCGCCAGTTGTTCGGTCATGGCACCTGCCAATTGCTCCACATCCGTGATCGTCACTGCACGCTCGTAGTACCGGGTGACGTCATGACCGATGCCGATGGCGACCAGCTCAACGGCTTTACGTTTCTCCACCATTTCGATCACATCGCGCAGGTGTTTTTCCAGATAGTTTGCGGGGTTAACGGACAAAGTTGAATCGTCGACTGGTGCGCCGTCCGAAATCACCATCAGCACCTTGCGCTGTTCTTGCCGGACCGTGAGGCGGCGATGCGCCCATTCCAGCGCTTCACCGTCGATGTTTTCTTTCAAAAGCCCCTCTTTCATCATCAGGCCCAGATTTGGCCGCGTCCGCCGCCACGGGGCGTCGGCAGATTTGTAGATGATGTGGCGCAGGTCGTTCAGGCGACCGGGCGTCGCCGCACGCCCCTCCGCCAGCCATTGCTCGCGCGATTGGCCACCTTTCCAGGCCTTGGTGGTGAAACCGAGGATCTCGACCTTCACATCGCAGCGTTCCAGCGTCCGGGCCATGACGTCCGCACAGATCGCGGCAATCGAAATCGGGCGCCCGCGCATCGAGCCTGAATTGTCCAACAGAAGCGTGACGACCGTGTCGCGAAAATCAGTGTCTTTCTCGACCTTGAAAGACAGCGGAGTGGTGGGTGAGGCCACGATCCGCGCCAGCCGCCCGGCATCCAGAATCCCTTCTTCGCGGTCAAACTCCCATGACCGGTTCTGCTGCGCCTGCAGGCGCCGCTGCAACTTGTTGGCCAGCCGGGACACGGCTCCTTTTAAGGGTTCCAACTGCTGGTCGAGATAGGCGCGGAGCCGTTCCAACTCGACGGCTTCGGCAAGGTCTTCGGCGGCAATCTCTTCGTCATATTCGGTTGTGAACACCTTGTAGTCGGGATCAGCGTCCGAGATCGGTTGCGGGGCAGGCGGCTCCAGCGGGGCCTCGCCTTCAGGCATTTCCGCCTCTTCACCCATTTCCGCATCGGCCTGATCATCCATGCTCACCTGAGCCTGGCTCGCATCCTGTTGCTCCTCCTGCGATTGCTCCGGGGCGGCGTCCGCCTCTTCGCCCTCGCTTTCGTCCTCGCCGGTGCTGTCAGGTTCGTCCTGATTGTCGTCTTGGCTGTCTTCGGCCTCTTCTTCCTGATCATCGTCAAGACTGTCGGGGTCGTCGCCAAGCTGGTCGCCGTAACCCATATCGCTGATCAATTGCCGGGCGAGTTTGGCAAAGGCCTGCTGATCCTTCAAAGTATCGCTCAGGCTTTCGAGCGTGCCGCCGCAATGATCCTCGATGAAACCGCGCCACAGCTCCATGACATTTTCGGCCCCTTTTGGCAGGTCGCGTCCGGTGGCGAGGTGCCGGATCAGATAGCCTGCAGCGACGGACAAGGGCGCGTCAGCGGCCTGGGTGATCTGATCATAGCCCTTGCGCTGCGCCTCATTGCCGATTTTGGCGTCAATGTTGCCAGCAGTGCCGGGCATGTATTCGGCACCCACCGCTTCAATCCGGGCGGTTTCCATCGCCTCATAGAGGTCCTGCGCCATCTGCCCTTGTGGCATGTAGCGGGCAGCGACTTTGGGGTCGTGGAACTTGTGGCGCAAGGCAAAGGCATCGGCGGTGCCGCGGGCCAGCAACACCTCATCGCGGGTCATGCGGCGGCTGACCTGCGGCAGCCGGATCGTGTCCGCGGTCTGCCCTGCCGGATCGACGGAGTAGGTCACCGCCAGTTCCGGGTCATCCGCCATGACCTTGGTCGCTTCGGCCAAGGCTTTCTTGAACGGGTCGGCGGGATTGTCAGAGGGTTTGTTCATCACCTGCGGTCCTTTGCTGCCCCACAGATTAGAACCGAGGGGCGCCAAAGGCCAGAGGCCGCGCGGCTACTCTTCCGCGAATTCAGGGGCGACGAAGGTGATGTTCGCTTCGGGCGCGATATCGAACGGATCGACGACCAATTCGTGAAAGTTGTTGAGTGCTGCCACACCCGGCAGCGTGTTTCCGGCCTCGTCAACAAAGGCGATCCGGGGCCGGTAGGTCTTGCCGCCCAGGGTGATCTCGCCCTCATCAAAAAGATATCCAAGCTCGGTCAGGATCCCCTCAACATTCGCCTTGGCCGCATCTTCAGGCATGTTCTCTGCAAAAAGGGGCAACAAGGCCTGGCCAATCAGCGCTGCGACCGATTCGGCGAGGTCTTCATGTGTGACTTCGTAATCCGCAGGCAGCTCGGTCCCAATTGTCATTTTCATCGGCAGCTCCGTTCCTTTTTGGTTTTGACGGTAACCTACAAACAAAACAGACGAGATTATGGCAAATGTCAAAATCAGCGGGCAACCGCATCAAGCGCTAGTACAGGATCAGCGCCGTGCATTCCCTGGCCAGTTGGGCCGCCATGCGCGCAGCCCAGGCTGCGTCTGCAGCGTCATCGTTGAACGTGGCCCTTGTGAGGAGTGCAGACTGCGCCTGTTTGGCACTGATGCGCCAATTCAGAACCGAGCGGCCTTCGCCCGGCTGCATGATAGCGTTCACCAGATCAATCATCGCGGCGCGATCAATCTCTGTCTGCTCAGACAGAGGGCCATCAAACATCCACTGGTATTCCATCTGTGCCGACAACCGCCCTGCGCAGGTAGCAAACTCAATCAACTGCGCGTTGTCGGAAACCGTTGCATCAGCGCTGTTACCGATCAGGAGCGCGGCGCAGAGTGCACGGAAGAACCCGATAGTTTTCATACTGCTCATTAATAAAGCATGCAGCCTAAAAAATCGCTAATCAATAAGGCAGTCTGAAAACAGTGTGTTCAGTGCTAAAGCGTTAGCAGGGCCGTGCAGGCTGTCTCAAACTGTCTTGCCTGCTGCATGGCCCATCTGGCATCGGACGTATCGCCCGAGGATGTCGCGCGGCTCAGCAGGTTCGACTGCGCCTGCTTTGCTGCATTTCGCCAACCCAGAACATCACGTGATTTTTCGGCAGGAACAATAGCCGCAACAATGTCGGTTGCCGCATCCCGCCTTCTGGCCGTTTCCGCAGAGACGGTTCCGGACATGTTCCATTCATATTCGACGATCGCTGTAAGGCGCCCGACGCAGGCGGCAAAGGTCCGAAGCTGTGCTTCGGGATCATGTCCTTGGGCCTGCGCCGGTGCTGTAATGCACGCCGACAATAAATAGACTGATAACACACATACTCGATACATAACGCCTTTTGTATGCGTATGTATTCCGTCCATTTTATGGCCGGATCGGGCCTATTCCGGAACATTTTTACGTTGCGTCAACCTTGTTTGTGACGCCTCGGATCACCCCAAAGTCAGGCTCGCCGCGCTTTCCGGCAGTTCCTCGTCAAAGCAGCGCTGATAGAATTCTGCGACGGTTTGGCGCTCAAGTTCATCACATTTGTTGAGGAAAGACAGGCGGAATGCGTAGCCCACATCGTTGAAAATTCGCGTATTCTCGGCCCACGCCAGCACGGTCCTGGGTGACATCACAGTGCTCAGATCACCATTCATGAAGGCCGTTCGCGTCAGGTCGGCAACGGTCACCATCTGGCTGATCGTCTTGCGCCCGCGCTCCGTATTGAAATGTGGCGACTTCGACAGGATGATGGCGGCTTCTGCGTCATGGCTGAGATAATTGAGCGTCGCCACCAGTGACCACCGGTCCATCTGGGCTTGGTTGATCTGCTGGGTGCCGTGATAAAGGCCCGTCGTGTCGCCGAGGCCGACGGTGTTCGCCGTCGCAAACAGCCGGAAATACGGGTTCGGCGTGATGATCTCGTTCTGATCCATCAGGGTCAGCTTGCCATCTGCCTCCAGCACACGCTGGATCACAAACATCACATCCGCACGGCCCGCATCATATTCGTCAAATACAATGGCCACAGGATTGCGCAGGGCCCAGGGCAGGATGCCTTCGTGAAACTCGGTCACCTGAACGCCGTCGCGCAGCTTGATCGCGTCTTTACCGATCAGGTCGATCCGGCTGATATGGCTGTCGAGGTTTACACGCACAGCAGGCCAGTTCAGACGCGCGGCAACCTGTTCGATATGGGTCGACTTGCCGGTCCCGTGATAGCCCTGGATCATCACCCGACGGTTGTATCCAAAGCCAGCAAGAATGGCCAAGGTCGTGTCGGGGTCGAACTTGTAGGTGCTGTCAATTTCAGGAACCCGGTCCGAGCGCTCGGCAAACCCTTTGATCTTCATGTCGCTGTCGATACCGAACACTTCGCGGACCGAAAGCTCTTCCGTCGGTTTCGCCTGCATCTCGGTGGTTCCGTCGGCCATGATCTTTGCCTTTGCTCTCATATCGTATTGTCGTCTGTGGGCATGCATCATAACGCTGGACGCTGCAAGGGGAAGGGCGGCGCATGGGCTGGAATTGTGAATGCCTGCTGATCATTTGGGCGCTTGAGCGCTAAGCCCAAGAGGGTGTGGTTTCCCGCTCGTCCTTTGCTTTACCAGCATTGCCCTACTGCAGGATGTGCGACGAAGTGTTGGGTGAGGAAGGTTAAGCGGTCCGGCGTTCATGTTGAGGCATGCACGTCCTGCTCTCAACCAAGGGGCCTTCAGGGGTCCCGTGTTGGCGTTGATACATCGCGAAGGGCAGCGGCATGGGTGAATCGCAATGGGGCAGGAAAACGCGTTTGAGCGACGCTTTGTCCTATTGTTGAAAATTCATTAACAATGTGTGCGCCAATCGCCCATTGGTTGTATGAGAAAATTGTCAATATAATCTGAGCCTTAGATCACCATAGGCGGTTTCTTGCCGTTTTTATATTGTGAGACTAGGCGAATTATGGCACAAATTTGACAGAATTTAAACGAAGACTTGTGAGTTTTCGCACTGAAGTGTCGCGAAAATACTGCGACATAAGCGTTATTAACTGTTGGTATGGGGGGCGCAATGTCGGCGCACATTATTGAGAAACTAGCATTGAGCCGTGGCGAGAAATCAACCGTCTTGGCATATGGGGCCGTCATCGCGATGACGGCCGGAATAACGATCCTGATCATGTCAGGCGTGAATGGCGAAGGCCTGATCTGGGCAGACAAGTCTTGGTTCAGCCAATGGGTCATCTTCGCGGGTGCGCTCAGCGGTGGTATCAGCCTCGCCCTGGCCCGCGGGTGGATGGGGCTGGAAGGCATGCTTGGCCTGGCACGCGCCGTGATCGGCGGTATGGCGATTGCAATCATGGCGGCTATGATTGCCGGTATCCTGATCGACCCACTGCTGGGCGTTGTCTATGGACCGGTGCTTTTGGTGACCGAGTTCCTCGCACGGCCATGGTTGGCCATCGCCTGGTTCGTTGGGTCAATGGCCGTGCATGGCTTGCTGCTCGAAGCCCGGCGGGAGCGTGAGTTGCTTGCACCGCCACGCGCCAAACAGCGCGCAGTCGCGCAACTCAGCCGTCTGTCACAGGAAAATCTGTACCGCCGCAGCTAATTCATCAGGGCGTTTTACAACCCAGTCCAACAAAATGGCGTAGCCGCGAGGCTGCGCCATTTTCGTTTGCCGCAGCGGCTTTGAATCTAATCTTTTTCCCGGAAGTTCCGGCTGATCTTGATCTGGTCCCAGGCCCAGACGACTTCAGAAAGCTGCTCTTCCTGACTGCGATCGCCGCCATTCATATCCGGGTGCAGCACCTTGATGAGCGCCTTATACGCTTTGCGGATCTCCGGTTTGGACCAATTGTCCTTTGCCTCAAGGATCTCAATTGCGCGCCGCTCCGTTGGGGGCAGCTTCCGGCCTGATGCCGCACCGCGCCCCGGATTCTGCGTCGCATTCGCACCAAGTACCTGATGCGGGTCATCCACGCCCAACCGGGCCCAGGCGCGTTCTTCGACGGTCCGTTTGAACGGCTTGGTCGGGCGTTCCCAGACGCGGTCCTGATCCATCTGCGCGGCCAGCTCGGCCTCGGACGTGCTGTCGAAGAAGTTCCACTTCAGATTGTATTCGCGGACATGCTCCTGACAGAACCAGTAGTAGTCATCCAGCGTGTCAGGCGACTTTGGGGCGCGATAAAGGCCCGGTTTGTTGCACCCTTCATAATCGCAGATCCGCTTCGATGTCTCAGACGCGCCTGACATGCCGCGCCGGCCGCGCGGGTTCTTTTTCTTGGAACTCGACACCGACATGTCGAAACCAAAGGGATCATCTTTCTTCATGACGCGACTCATCTTTCCGTTCAGGCCGATAGACTTTAAACCCTCGGGCGAGAGATTGAAGAGGGTAGGGCCAAAATAATGACACTCGCGGCAGAAATTCGCACTGCGTTGGAGGCGCTTTCACCGGAGGCGCTGGAGGTCATCAATGAAAGCGCGCAGCATGCCGGACATGCGGGTGATGACGGCTCCGGCGAGAGCCATTGGCGCATCAAGATCGCGGCGGCAAGCCTGAATGATTTGACGCGGATTGCGCGCCATCGCGCTATCCACGACGCGCTTGGCCCGACAATCATTGGGCGCATCCACGCCTTGGCGATTGAAATCAAGTAGCTATTCGGCGGCGACTTCAGATGCAGGTGGCTTTGCCGTTTTGATCGGCGTTGGAACCGCCTCTTCCTCGGTATCCTCAGCCTGTGCCGGAACAGGTTTCGGCTTCGCGACCGGCGGCTCCGCTTTTAGAACGGGTTTAGGGGCCGGAGCCGCCGTCACTTCTTTGACACGGCGAAAGACGAGCATGTTCTGATAGACGGTCGTCTTGCCCATCAAGCCCTCACGCTGTTCGCTTGGCAAGGTATCGGCCCGCAGATATTCCCACCCATCAGCGGCGAGCGTGTTCATCTCGGTCGCGAGCGCATGGGCAAAGCGGTCTTCTGCCGTCTTGACCCCTTTCGCTTTCAAACCGCGCGTCGGTGCTGGCACGACTTTGTATTCATATGACATGACGTCACCCCTTTTCCACCACGCTTCCCTAGCAAATTGTCAGCGCGAATCCAAGGATACGCGCATCACAAGGCAAATACTGGCCGCAGCCTAAAGCCCCAGTTTGGCCGAGACGATCTGGTTCACCGCCGCCGGATTGGCCTTGCCGCCGGTGGCCTTCATCACCTGACCCACGAACCAGCCCACGAGTTTGGGGTTCTCTTTGGCCTTCTCGACCTGTGCAGGGTTTGCGGCGATGATCTCGTCCACCGCTGCTTCAATCGCGCCAGTATCGGTGACCTGCTTCATGCCTTCGGTTTCGACAATCTCGGCCGGGTTGCGGCCAGAGGTGTAGCAGATCTCAAACACCTCTTTGGCGATTTTGCCCGAGATGTCGCCCGCTTTGATGAGCCTGATCAACTCACCCAATTGCGCGGCCGAGACAGGGCTTTCGTCGATCGTATGGTCTTCTTTCTTCAAGCGGCCAAAAAGCTCGTTGATGACCCAGTTCGCGGCGAGCTTGCCATCGCGCCCTTCAGCGACTTTCTCGAAATAGGCAGCGTTCTCGGCCTCTGCAGTCAAGACGGAGGCGTCGTAGTCCGACAGGCCGAAATCCCCGATAAACCGTGCTTTCTTCTGGTCAGGCAGTTCCGGCAGGGACGCTTTGATATCGTCGACCCACGCCCGCTCAATCTCCAATGGCAAGAGGTCAGGGTCAGGGAAATAGCGGTAATCATGCGCCTCCTCCTTGGACCGCATCGACCGCGTTTCGTTCTTGTCCGGGTCGTAAAGCCGGGTTTCCTGCACAACCTCTTGCCCATCCTCGATGAGTGCGATTTGGCGGCGTGCCTCGTAATCAATCGCCATCTGGATGAACCGCATGGAGTTCATATTCTTGATCTCGCAACGCGTGCCGAGATGGCTGAAATCCTGCGTCTCTTGATATTTCTCGTAATCTCCGGGTTTGCAGATTGACACGTTCACATCCGCGCGCAGGTTCCCGTTCTGCATGTTGCCGTCGCAGGTGCCAAGATAACGTAGGATCTGGCGGAGTTTCTGCACATAGGCCGCCGCCTCTTCAGGCCCGCGGATATCGGGGCGGCTGACAATCTCCATCAACGCGACGCCAGTCCGATTGAGATCCACAAAGGACATATGCGGGTCCATGTCGTGGATGGATTTGCCTGCGTCCTGCTCAAGGTGAATACGCTCAATCCTCACCTTGCGCGCAGTGCCGTTGCCCATCTCAACCAGTACTTCCCCTTCGCCAACGATTGGGTGGTACAGCTGCGAAATCTGGTAGCCCTGCGGCAGGTCAGGATAGAAGTAGTTCTTGCGGTCAAACGCCGAGGTCAGATTGATCTGCGCGTTCAGGCCCAGCCCGGTTTTGACGGCGAGCGCCACGCAGCCTTCATTGATGACGGGCAGCATCCCCGGCATGCCCGCATCCACAAAAGCCACGTTGCTGTTGGGTTCCGTACCAAATTCGGTCGATGCGCCCGAGAACAGCTTGGCGTTGGATGAGACCTGCGCGTGCACCTCAAGGCCGATGACGAGCTCCCAATCATTCTGGGCGCCAGCAATCACTTTGGGGGCGGGGGCGTCATAGGTCAGGTCGAGCATGTGCACATCCTTTGGCAAGCGTTGCGCCGGGTTTAGAAGATGCGCCTGCAGGCTTCAAGAGAACTCCGGCTTTGGCTGAAACTTGCCGTGCCCCATGCCATCTGCTTGAGCCATCCGCGCGGTACTGGCACCGTCCAAAAGATGCGACTGCTGCTTGTTCTCTTTGTCTGCATGATCGGCCTTGGCCCTGCAATGGCCGAGACCTTTGCCGTACGGCCAGAGGCGCGGCCCCCACATATGCTCCGCTATCCGATTGCGGTTGAGACCGACGCGCCAGTCATGCGACCGATTGCCCGCACCTCATATCTGCCACGCGCCCGCTGGGATTTTCAGGACGGCGGGCATTTGTGGACCCGCGCGGCCATGTCGGCGATTGCCACCCATGCCGAAGTGCTGACCACAATCGTTCCACGGGATATCGAGACTTGGTGCCCGGCTTATGCAGCGGCCCCGCCCGGCCAACGGCGCGCATTTTGGGTGGGCATGATGTCGGCCCTTTCAAAACATGAAAGCACCTACAACCCGCGTGCGGTGGGCGGGGGTGATCTCTGGTATGGCCTTCTGCAGATTTATCCCGACACGGCCCGCCGTTATGGATGCCGGGCGCAAAGTGGCACCGAGCTGACCAATGCGGCTGACAATCTGAGTTGTGCAGCACGCATCATGGCTGTCACCGTCGAAAGGGATCAGGCTGTTGCTATCCACGATGGCCGTTGGCGCGGCGTTGCGGCGGATTGGGGGCCAATGACGAACAGCGCGAAAATCATAGAGATGGCGGCCTGGACGCGCGCGCAGAGTTATTGTGCACCACTCAGCTTGCCGCGTCCGTCGGTTCGGCCTAGTCCGCTTGCGGACGCTTCACCCAGGATCGGGACGTGGCCACAAGATTAACGGTCGGAGCGTCCTTCCCGCCAAGCGACAAGGTGGCCTTGCGCAGCATCGCGATCCCTTCTTCCGAGTTCTTAGGCATCGATGCAGCCGAAATCGGTTCGCCAACCGTCACGCGGAAAGGCTGCTTTTCCTTGTTCAGCGTCTCGTGAAACAGGGTGATGTCCCGCAATGTCGGGTGAATGATGTCGAAGAGGTAAAACAGGGCTGAGTTGCGCGCCTGAATATTCACCGGGATCACTGGCAGATCGAACTTGCGCGCCAGCATCGCGGCGGAGGCCATCCATGGACGCTCATAAAGGCGCAATCCGCGCCTCTTGGCCAACCGGCCTGACGGAAAGATCACGCCAAGGCGCCCGGCATCGGTGGCTTCGCGCACATAACCCATTGTCTCGCGCGTCTTGGCATGGCTGCGCAGTTCTTTGCGCCATTCAACAGGTGCGATCATGCTTTCCATTTGCGGGAAGACACGCAAGATATCGCGGTTCGCAAAGAAATAGGCATCGGGCCGCGTTTGCACGATCAGGTGATGCAGGATGATCCCATCGGCGATTCCAGTAGGATGATTGGCCACGATCAAGGCAGGGCCATGCGCCGGAATATGGCCCAGACCACGGGCCGAGACGACTTTGGCCAGCCGTTTGGCCATATTGCCCATGATGTCGGGGGAGCTCGCATCCTTCAGCGTTTTCGCAATTGCGACCGTCGTGTCGTATCCCAGCACCTTGTGCAGTGCGCGTCTTGCGATACGCGTTCCGGGTCGATCACTGTAAAGCCACGGGGCGCGTTCAGCGATCAGCGGGTCGATGCGGTGTTCCATGGGGCCTTCAATGCGCAGTGAAATGTAAAGGTTCCACGACAGATTTGTAATCATCACACGACGGCAGAGGCGCGCTGCTCTCTGGCAACAAGATCGGCAAGGATCGGCCAACTGGCTTATTATCATTGCCTTTGGCGCTAAGGATTGCGGACATTTTGAAAAATCCCATGGTCACCATAGTTTTCTGATTATGCCCAAGATGCGCCGGAAAGCCAATCTCCCCCAGAAAACCTGCGCCACATGTGGGCGACCTTTCGCTTGGCGCAAGAAATGGGAAAAGGTCTGGGACGAGGTCCGCTACTGTTCGGAACGGTGCCGAAAGGATCGGTCAAAATAATCCACATCCGCTTTGTTGCCTATCGGAAACAACTGCACTAGCTCTAGCTGCGATCACGGCGCGGTGTGCCGCTGTATGCCGCGCAATTCGAAGGGGAATTCATGACTGACCGCGTCACGAAACACGGGCTGCAAGTTGCCGCCGAACTGGCTGATTTCATTGATAACAAGGCGTTACCCGAGACGGGTTTAGAGACTGATACCTTCTGGCAAGGTTTCGCAGCACTTGTGGCCGAGATGACACCGCGCAACCAGGCGATGCTGCAGCGGCGCGAGGATCTGCAGGCGGTGATTGACGACTGGCATGTCAAAAATCGCGGCAAATCACATGATCGCACGGCGTATGAGGCCTTCCTGCGCGAAATCGATTATCTTGTCGAAGAGAGCGATGATTTTGAGGTTGAGACCACTAATGTCGATCCTGAAATCGCGACAATCCCCGGCCCGCAGCTGGTTGTTCCCATCACGAATGCCCGCTTTGCGCTGAACGCGGCGAATGCTCGCTGGGGCAGCCTTTACGATGCATTCTACGGCACCGATGCGATGGGTGTGCAGCCACCCAAGGGCGCCTATGATCGGGGCCATGGCGCGCGGGTTGTCGCTCGGTCGCGTGTGTTCCTTGATGAGGCGTTTCCCATCGAAGGAACCAGCCACGCCGATGTCTCACGCTACTACGTACATGACGGCGCGCTCATGATCGATGATCAGCCGCTGCGCCAGCCCGAGAAGTTTGTTGGTTATCGCGGTAACCCGAAAGCGCCTGATGCAGTTCTGTTGAAAAACAATGGTTTGCATGTCGAACTTATCTTTGATCGCGCGCATCCGATTGGCAGCCGCGACCAGGCCTTGCTCGCCGATGTGCGGCTTGAAAGTGCGGTCACAGCCATCATGGATTGTGAAGATAGCGTCGCCTGCGTGGATGCCGAGGACAAGGTGCTCGCCTACAGCAACTGGCTGGGGCTGATGAAGGGTGACCTGACATCGGAATTTGAGAAGGGCGGCAAAACGATGACACGCCGCCTGGCGGATGATCTGAGCTACACGGCGCCCGATGGCAATCCGTTCACGCTGAAAGGCCGTGCACTCTTGTGGGTGCGTAATGTGGGGCACTTGATGACCAACCCCGCAATTCTCGATGCAGATGGCAACGAGATTTTCGAGGGGCTAATGGACGCGATGTTCACGGTCCTGATCGCGATGCATGACCTGAAACATGAGGGCGGCAATTCGGCCCATGGGTCCGTCTATGTGGTCAAGCCCAAGATGCACGGGCCGGAAGAGGTCACGCTGACCGACGACATCTTCGCCAAGGTCGAAGATGTGCTGGGCCTGCCGCGCCACACGGTCAAGATCGGCATCATGGATGAGGAGCGGCGCACCAGCGTGAACCTCAAGGAATGCATCCGCGCGGCCAAGCATCGCGTGGCCTTTATCAATACCGGCTTCCTCGACCGGACGGGCGACGAAATCCACACGTCGATGGAGGCGGGGCCGTTCAGCCGTAAGGACTTTATCAAGCGCAAACAATGGATTGGCGCCTATGAAGACCAGAATGTCGATATCGGTCTGGAATGCGGCTTTTCCGGCAAGGCGCAGATTGGCAAGGGCATGTGGGCCATGCCCGACATGATGGCGGCGATGCTGGAGCAAAAGATCGGGCATCCGCAATCGGGCGCGAACTGTGCCTGGGTTCCCAGCCCGACAGCGGCGACATTGCACGCGCTGCACTATCACAAGATCGATGTGATGGCGGTTCAGGACAAGCTGCGGAAGGGCGGGCGGCGCGCCTATGTGTCGTCCATTCTGGATATCCCGCTGGCGCAATACCAGCGCTGGACGGACGCCCAGAAGACGCGCGAGATCGAAAACAATGCCCAGGGCATCCTTGGCTATGTCGTGCGCTGGATCGATCAGGGCGTCGGCTGCTCCAAAGTGCCCGACATCAATGATGTGGGCCTGATGGAAGATCGGGCGACCTGCCGCATCTCTAGCCAGGCGCTGGCCAATTGGCTGCATCATGGCGTCGTCTCTGAGACCGACGTGATGGAGGCGTTGCGCAAGATGGCCGTTGTGGTGGACGGGCAGAATGCGGACGATCCGTCCTACCTGCCAATGGCACCCAACTTTGACGGCATCGCGTTTCAAGCTGCTTGTGACCTTGTGTTCAAGGGCCGTATCCAGCCATCGGGCTACACGGAGCCAATTCTGCATCAGCGCCGGTTGGAACTGAAAGCGCAGCGCAATCACTAAGACGGGGACATCAAAATGGCAGAAATATCAGCAAGTAAGGCGCGGAGCATCATCCGCAAAGCCATGGCCAAAGGCGATGAGATGGGGTTCAAGCCGCTCTCGGTTGTCATTCTCGATGCGGGCGGCCATGTGAAGGCGTTTGAACGCGCTGATGGCGCTTCACCAGGTCGGTTCGGGATCGCGCATGGCAAGGCCTATGGTGCCGTGATGCTGGGTATGGCCGGTACGGCGCAAATGGCCCGTGCAGAACAGCAAGCCTATTTCATGGCGGCAGTAAACGGCGTCTATGGCGGGCAGGTCGTGCCGGTACCGGGTGGCGTTCTGGTGCGTGACAAGCGGGGCAATTTGATAGGTGCGGTTGGTGTGACAGGGGACACATCCGACAATGACGTCATCGCCGCCATGGCGGGCATTGAGGCCGCCGGTCTGACCGGCGAGGCCTAAGAGAGGCGCAACCGCAAATCCTTCAGGCCCCGCATGCCAGCGCGTTGCAGGTAGCGGGGCTTCTCATTCGGAGCGGCAAGGCGCAGATCGGGAAAGCGGTTGAAAAGCCGGGAGATCGCCACCTGCGCCTCGGCCCGGGCAAGTTGCATGCCCAGACAGACATGCGGCCCGTGGCCAAACCCCAGATGGGCGTTCGGGCGGCGATTGGGAATGAAGCTTTCCGGTTCCGCAAATCGTGCCTGATCGTGGTTCGCGGCAATCAGCAGCGCCGCGATCTGGTCACCTTTCTTGAGAGAAACCCCCTCAAAAACAGTATCTTCCCGGACGAAGTGGGGCTTGGTCATCATCACTGGCGACCAGAACCGCATGAATTCCTCGACCAGCAGCGGGACTTCGTCAGGTCGGTCACGCAACGCATCGCGTGCCCCGTCAAGCGTTAGCAACCCGTAGATGCCCATCGTGATCAGATGCACCGTCGTCTCGTGCCCCGCGATAAAGAGCGTCACGACCATCGCGAGCAATTCATCATCGCTCAGACGGTCGCCCTCGGCTTCTGCGTTGACCAGATCGGTGATCATGCCGGGCCGGGGATCTCGCCGCACACGCGCAAAATCGGCGCAGAAATAGCGGACGGTCTTGCGTAACCCCGGCAGGCCACGGAGCATGCTCCACGCATTTGTCGGCCCCGAAAGTGGGCTGATCTAGTTGGCCACCATGGCTCGATCCTCTGGCGGGATGCCCAAGAGATCGCACATCGCCTTGAGCGGCAGTGGGCGGGTATAGGCCTGTACGATATCAACAGGTTGCTTCGCGTCGATCCTGTCCAAAAGATCATCGGCGATTGCAGTCAGCCGCGGACGCATGTCGTCAATGGATGTCTTGTTGAAGGCAGGCTCAACAAGGCCGCGCAACCGCGCATGGGCGGGCCCGTCCGCCCCAAGCATGTTTTGAAAAAGGACTTTCAGAAAGGATGGAAAATACCAATATCGTTGCGCCAGCGTCTTGCCCGTTCCTTGCAGTGAGTCCCGACCGAAAAGCGCCGGTGATTTTAGCAACTGGCGTGCAGCAATATCGGTCGTTGTCATCCAGATATCGCCGATAATTGGCATTTTGATCTGCACAAGTGGCCCCTCGGCCTGCATTGCCGCCAGCATTGGAGCGGCATTTGCAAGAAATTCAGCGCTGCTTAAATCATAGGCCATAAGGTTGAATTGGGCAGCATCTGTGCATGTGTCAACAGAGCGTTGCGCGCGTCACGGCTTTCATCGCCGCCCGCGAGACGTTAACAAGGTGCAAATGTGAAAGGGACATCCATGCGCCGTCCGGTGATCGGCATTATCGGCAATAGCTATCTGATCAATGACCAGTACCCCGCCCATGCGGCGGGTGAGATGAATGCACAGGCGGTCGCGGAGGTCAGCAATGCGCTGCCGCTGATCGTGCCATCAGATCCGGACATGGTCTGTCTCGACGCGCTGATGGCGACTTGTGATGGTTTCCTCTTCACCGGGGGGCGCCCGAATGTGCATCCCGAAGAGTATGGTGAAGAACCAACGGAGGCGCACGGCGCTTTTGACCGCGCACGTGACCGCGTTGCGTTGCCGCTGATCCGGGCTTGTGTCGCGCAGGGTCAGCCCATCTTTGGCATTTGTCGTGGTTTTCAAGAGGTGAATGTGGCCATGGGTGGCTCGCTCCACCCCGAGATTCGCGATTTGCCGGGCCGGGACAATCACCGGATGCCGCCTGACGGCACGCTGGAAGAGAAATTCGCGCTGCGCCACAAAGTGACCTTTTCAGAAGGTGGCGTGTTCCATCGTCTGATGGGGGCGCCTGAAGTGATGACCAACACGCTGCACGGGCAAGGTATCAAAGTGCCGGGTGCGCGGATCGTGATTGATGGCCATGCACCGGACGGCACGCCAGAGGCGATCTATATCAAGGACGCGCCGGGCTTCACACTGTCTGTTCAATGGCATCCAGAATGGAACGCGGCCGATGATCAGGTCTCTCGCCCGCTTTTTGAGGCGTTTGGAGAGGCTTGCAGCGCCTGGGCTGCGGGTGCTTTGCGCAAGGCGGGCTAGCCCACTCAAGTTTGGGGCACTTTCTGGTTTTGTGCAGCCAGGGTGGCCGTTTCCGCGATGCGTTTGGCGCGGGTTGCGGGAGATCTGGCCAGCTTGATCCGCCGGAGCATGTTGCGGCGGCTGGATGGCGAAAACGCCTCCCAATGCGCTTTGGCAGGCGGGACTGCGTTTAATGCAGCAGCCAGATCTTTGGGGACGATCAGTGCGTCTACATCGTTCATGAAATCCCAAAGACCGTTCGCTTTCGATGCGGCAACCGCAGCGCGGCCCGATGTGTGCATCAGTCCCTCGCCTTCAAGCCGTGCCACCCGATCCTTGTAGCTTTGCGCCCAATGCTGGGTCTTTCGCGGACTGATCAATTGCATGGTCCGGTCATCATCGAGAACCCGCCTGATCCCATCGATCCAACCGAAACATAAGAGTTGATCAAGGACTGCAAACCGGTCCAGATATTTGTCACCCATGTGCTTCTTGTAGGTTACGAGCCAGAAGCTATCGGTCCGTGCGTAATGTGCCATAAGCCAATCCCGCAATTCCTCGGTCGAGGTCACGGTGACTTTTTCGAAATTTTCGGTTTTCGTCATGAGGATTGAGCTAGGCTGAATAGCCGCTTGGCAAGATCGCCGTAGTGTTTCATGCTGCCGTAAACGATTACGGAGAGGACGATGAAACGGTCCCGAATTAATGAGATCATGGCAGAGGCGGATGCGACGATCCGGTCTTACGGCTTTGCGCTGCCACCTTGGGCTTACTGGACAGCTGCCGAATTCAAGGCGCGCGCCCATGACGCCCGCGCGGTGATTGAGGCGCGATGCGGCTGGGACATCACCGATTATGGTGCCGGTCGTTATGACGAGATGGGTTTGTTCCTATTCACGTTGCGTAACGGGCGTCTCGCCGATCTGCAGCGTGGAGGGGGGATGTGTTATGCCGAGAAGTTGTTGATATCTAAGCAGGATCAGCTTTCCCCGATGCATACTCATGTGATCAAGGCCGAGGACATCATCAACCGCGGCGGGGCGACGCTGGTGGTGGAGCTTTATGGCTCTGACCCGGAGGGCCGTTTCGATGAAACGGCTGGTGGTGTTGTCATGTGCGACGGCATCCGGCGGGAATTCGAGCCCGGCGAGAAACTCCGCTTCGCGCCTGGTGAAAGCGTCACGCTCATGCCCGGCGATTGGCATGCCTTCTGGGGGGAGGGCGGTGATGTGCTGATTGGTGAGGTCTCAACAGTGAATGACGATGAGACCGACAACATCTTTCGCGAACCGATTGGACGGTTTGCGGATGTTGATGAAGATGCGACGCCGACGCATCTTCTTGTCAGTGATTACAAGACCTGGTTGACGTGACCGGCGCAATTTCGTTCGAATAAATTTGCGCCCGATTGTAGTCCTAAAGAATGAGATCAAAGGTCTTGATCAGCGGCAATTCCCGCGCACGTGTGCCGGTCAGATCAAAGAGCGCATTCCCCAAAGCTGAAGCCGCGGGGGGCGTGCCTGGTTCACCCACGCCCCCCATATGCGGGTTGGTCTCCAAGATGCGCACTTCGAATTGCGGGGTGTTATGCATGCGCAACGCGTCATAATCGTAGAAATTATACTGTTCGGCCTCGCCATCGCTGAACGTGATCTCTTCCTGCATCGCGGCTGAGAACCCGTAGATCGCGCCAGAGATCATCTGCGCCTCGATGATGCTTGGGTCAAGTGCTGTGCCCACATCGCAGGCGATCCAGCATTTGTTGATGCGGATCCCATTGCCCGTATCTTCGACCTCCACGACCTCGGCGACCGGTGTGCCAAAGGAATAGGTGAAGCCGATGCCGCGTCCGATATTCGCGGGTGTCTCTCCGGTCCAGCCCGACATCACACCGACCGCAGCGATCACACCGGCTGAGGGTGAATGCTCGGCCTGCGCCATTTCCAGCCGGAATTGCAGCGGGTCGGTGCCTGCCGCATGCGCCATCTCGTCAATGAAGGTGTCAAAGAAGAAACCGTTATGCGAGTTGCCTACGGACCGCCACGATCCGATGGGCAGATCAATGGGCGTCAGATGTCCTGTCACGCGGTAATTCGGGATTGAATACGGCTGGTCCGCTGCACCTTCCACATGTGCGCGGTCAGGGCCGGGGGGCGGGCTGCCGATCACGCGGATGCCAGTATTGTGCATCACCGATGGCGCGGCGATTTTCCCGTCGACAAGCTGCGGTTTGCCGTCTTTCACAACCCCTCGGAACTGTGCCACGCCATAGGGTCGATAGAAGTCATGACGCATATCCTCTTCACGGCTCCACGTCATGCGGATTGGAGTGCCGGGCATGGCTTGCGCAACTTTTGCGGCATGGACAGAGAAATCAAACTCCGCCCGCCGTCCAAAGCCACCGCCAAGCATTGTCGTGTTGACGGTCACCTGTTCTGGCTCGAGCCCCACAGCCGCCGCGCATTTGTCACGCGTGATGACAGGCGCTTGGTTGCCCGACCAGACTTCAAGCCCCGCTTCCGTGTAAAGCGCCGTTGCATTCATCGGCTCCATCGTCGCATGGGCGAGCCATGGCACGTGATACTCTGCCGTGATTTCAGTGCCTTCGACGGCGGAGGTCACGTCACCATCATCACGTGTGGTGCTGTTGGGCGCATCGTCGAGCGAGGCCATGATCGCTGCGCGCAGGCTGTCGCTGTCTGCGGGGTAGCTGGATGGCTCCCATTCGATCTCAACCGCTTCGGCTGCCTGAAAGGCAAGCCATGTGTTGGACGCAATCACACCGATCCCGTCGCCAAGATCCACAATCGCCTCAACACCGGGCATATCACGCGCGGCACTGTCATCGTAAGAGACCATGCCGGCCCGCTTGGGGTTCATGCGGACCGTTGCGAATTTCAGACCGTCAAGCTTCGTGTCAGCGCCATATTGCGCGGTGCCCGTCGACTTCGCGACGACATCCGTGCGCGGCATGGATTTGCCAAGATATTTCCACTCGGATTTCGCGCGTAAGGCAACGTCGGGTGGGTCGATATCGCGCACCGCCTCCGCAAGCGCGGTATAGGCAAGCTCGGTTCCGTCAGGTGCGATGACCTTGCTGTTTTCCGTGCGCAAGGTGCTGGCATCGACGCCCAGCTGATTGGCGGCGGCCAGTTTCAGCGCTTCGCGGGCCGAGGCCCCTGCATAGCGCATCTTTTCATAAGCGTCCTTGGTCGAGGTGGAGCCACCGGTGACCTGCAGGTTCAGAAGTTTGCCAACCATGCCAACGCTTTGGCGCAGGTTATGCTGGAAATCGCTGTCGGCGTAGTGGTGGAAGGGTAGGGCGAGGCCGAGCAGGGCCTGATTATAATAGGCCTGCGCCGGAGGGCCGTGCAGCACGGTAATGTCGTCCCAGGCGACATCCAGTTCCTCAGTCACTAGAGCGGCCAGTGTGGTCTGCACCCCTTGCCCCATTTCTGCGCGTGGCGCGATGATCGTGATGCCGTCCTGATTGATCAGGATGTAGGGGTTGAGCGTCGCCTCGCCCTCACCCGCCACCAGCGGGTTGGGCGCGTCTCTGCGGACTTGATAGACGCCAAAAGCAACCCCGCCCGCGATGGCGGCGGTCCCGATCAGGAAGGTGCGGCGGGCGATTTTACCGATGCTGGCCATGGATCAAGCCTCCTGAATGCGCTGGGCTGCATCCTTGATCGCGGCCCGGATGCGGGGATAGGTGCCGCAGCGGCAAAGATTGCCCTGCATGGCGTCATCAATGTCCTGATCCGTTGGGTCGGGTGTCTGCGCGAGCAATGCTGCGGCGTTCATGATCTGGCCCGACTGGCAGTAGCCGCATTGGGCGACCTGATGATCAACCCAAGCCTGCTGGATCGTGGCCATATTGTCGGGCGTTCCAAGCCCTTCGATTGTGGTGACCTCGCCCCAGACATCGGCTAGAGCCACCTGACAGGACCGCACCGCTTCGCCATCGATATGCACCGTGCAGGCCCCGCAGGCGGAGACGCCGCAGCCGAATTTCGTGCCTGTCAGCCCGACCTCATCACGCAGAACCCAGAGAAGGGGCACCTCATCGGGAAGATCAACGTCATGGGATTGGCCATTGATTGTCAGTGTGGTGGGCATGGGGCACCTCTGGCTAGCGGCGGGAGAGTAAACGGTTCAGTTTACCCTACCGCAGGACGGAAACCAGGACAATCGGTTTTCATCGCATGATACTCTGATTTTCCTCCGCGCTTCACCGGAGGATCATGCAAGGCTGAGCCCTTTGATCTGGCCAATCAGCGCGGGAATCTTCTCTTTGAACCGGAAAAAACCATGGGTCGCGTAGGGCCAGGCGGTGCTGTCATAGGGGCGCACAATCTGGCGAAGAGGTTGTCCGACAAGTGCATCTGCGGGCGGACCAACGGGCATGTAGCTGGTGATAATCTGCTCAAGATCATGTGCATTGGCCCAGTCAGCCAATGTATCGGGTGTTTCACTTGTCACGGGTCCGAGCCGGTCACCAAAGCGCGAAACACAATCGGCCATCGCGTCAGCGACAAAGCGGGAGACTCCGGGTGCCGTGATCAGGGGGCTGCGGTCGCGCGTCGTCTGGATTGTGGCAGTGGCCACCGGGGTGATCTGGTCGAGCAGCCAACCGGGCGAGAGATCTTCTTCGGTCAGCAAGAGCCCGGTGCGTGCGCCGGGATCAAAGCCGTCGCTGACGGGCAGCGGCCCGCGTGACGGATGCGGCGCACCGTCAAGCGGTGCGGCATGTGGTGCAAGCCCCGAGGGTCGAAACCGCCCATTCGTGTATTTTTCGATGTTGTCGGGTCGCGCGAGATAGGTCTTTCCGATGGTCTGCAAACCGGCAACCCAGCGCCAGGACAGCGTGTTTGAGGCTGGATCGCCATCGTAGAGGTGCCGCAGAAAGAAATCCGCACCAAGCGTCCAAGGGAGCCGCAGGGTGAAAATCCAGATCGAGGCGAACCACATCCGCGCGTGATTGTGCAGGTACCCCGTCTCGGCAAGTTCCTTAGCCCAATGGTCAAAGCAATCGATGCCGGTTGTGCCGGTGCACGCGGCCTCCCAGTCCTGACGAAGGCCGCTTTCGGTCTGTATCCGGTTCAGCGCGGCACCCAGTTCGGCCTTGTAGGCCGTCCAGAGACTGGGCCGCATTTCCAGCCAACCCTTCCAATAAGTCCGCCAATAGACCTCCTGAACGAATTTCTCGACCGCCTGCGCGCTGTGACGGCCCAAAACGGCGCGCAGAACCTCTTCTTCGGTGATGATCCGGTGCCGGAGAAAGGGCGACAGGTTTGACACATGGGCCGTGTCATCAAAATTGCGTTTGGCCGCATAGTCGCGCCCGGCAAGGGGCACGAATGCGTGCAGGCGCTCCAATGCCGCGGTGTATGTGGGCGTGAACATGAGAAGGCAGCTAAGGCAGGGCAGGGGCGTTTCAACCGTCGCGTCGGTTCTTGACACCGTGCTTTGGGCAGGCCAACGCTGCGCCATGCTTGATTTGCGCCCCGTGGGATATGTGATCGGTCTGCTTGTGGCGTCATTGGGGTTGACGATGCTGGGCCCGCTGGTGGCAGACCTGCTGGCTGGCAACGGGCATTGGTTTGTCTTCTTCGAAAGCGCTGTGATCACAACTCTGACCGGCGGGCTTATGGCACTGGCCTGCGCAAACGGTGTGACCGCCGGATTGTCGCTGCGGCAGACTTTCCTGCTTACCTCGCTGGTTTGGCTTACCTTGCCGGTGTTTGGTGCGATCCCCTTCGTGCTGGGGGAAACCGAAGCAACATTTACGGATGCGTTTTTTGAGGCGATGTCTGGCCTCACCACAACTGGCGCGACGGCATTCGGCAATCTTCAGGACCTGCCGGACGGCCTGAAGCTCTGGCGCGGCGTTCTGCAATGGCTGGGCGGCGTTGGCATTATCGTCGTGGCCATGGTGTTTCTTCCTGAACTTCGCGTAGGTGGCATGCAGATCTTCCGGTCCGAAGGGTTTGAGACATCCGGTAAAATCCTGCCCCGCGCAGGCGAGATCGCGACGCAGATCTCTGGCATCTATGTCGCGCTCACCGTCGCCTGTATGCTCGCCTATACGGCGACGGGGATGGGCGGGTTTGATGCCATCGTGCATGCGATGACAACGGTATCGACCGGCGGCATGGCGAACTACGACAGATCATTCGCGACCTGGGGCGCGGGCGTGCATTATGTCGCCGTTGTCTTCATGATCCTCGCGGCACTACCTTTCGTGCGGTTTGTGCAGATGCTGGCGGGCTCCGCTCAACCGCTGGTGAACGACAAACAGATCCACACCTTCCTGTTGATCATCGGGCTGAGCGTGTTGCTCGTCACATCATGGCTCTGGGGCCGCGGCGGTGAGATGACTGAACGCGCCTTTCGGGAGGCCTTGTTCAACGTGACCTCCATCATGACCGGGACAGGCTATGCCAGTGCCGATTACATGGGTTGGGGGACGTTCCCGGTGGTGATGTTCTTTCTCATCGGGTTGATCGGTGGCTGCGCTGGCTCAACCTCTTGCTCGGTTAAGGTGTTCCGCTATCAACTCCTTTTTGCGGCCATCAAGAGCCAGATCCGACAGATCCACTCCCCCCATGGCGTGTTCACGCCGCGTTATGATGGCCGTCCGATCAGTGAGGATGTGCTGAACTCCGTTATTGCCTTTCTGGTGGCTTTCATCTTGTCGCTGGGCGCGACCTCAGTGTTGCTCGGGCTGACGGGGCTGGATTTTATCACTTCGGTCTCAGGCGCCGCAGCCGCCCTGGCCAATATCGGGCCCGGCCTAGGTTTGGAGATTGGCCCGGCGGGTAACTACGCGAATATCAATGACGTGGCCAAATGGATTCTGGCGATGGCGATGTTCGTCGGGCGCCTCGAAATCATGGTCGTGCTGACCATTCTGTCGATCAAGTTCTGGAGAAATTAATGACAACACGGCCTTTGGGTGCGCAGATCAGCCACATGCTGAAAGATCGCGGCGTTGACGTAATCTTTGGCATTCCCGGCGTGCATAACCAAGAAATGTATCGCGGCATCGAAGAGGCAGGGATCACCCATGTGCTGGCCCGGCATGAGCAGGGGGCCGGCTTCATGGCAGACGGCTATGCCCGGGCGACGGGCAAGCCCGGAGTGGCTTACGTGATCACCGGCCCGGGCCTCTGCAACATCATGACGCCGATGGGGCAAGCCTATTCCGACAGCGTGCCGATGTTGGTGATTTCGTCATGTCTGGATGAGACCGCAGCAACCCGGGGGCAGCTGCATCAGATGAAAGATCAGGAAGGCGCTGCGCGGACGGTCTGTGACTGGTCGGAGACAGCCCGTACGGCGGAGGCAGGCTATGCGCTCATTGATCGGGCAATGATGGAATTTCAGGCAAAGCGATCACGTCCAAAGCACATTCAGGTGCCTATTGCTACGCTAGAAGGAGCTGCAAGCGACTTCCTGCGATGGGGTACAGAAGCCCCCGCGCCTGAAGGTTACTATCAGGTCAAGCGGTCACCTGGCGCGATTCAATCGATTATTCCGCTAGACGTCGTAGATATGATCAAAATGCGGCTCATGATGGCCGAACGTCCTTTATTCGTATTTGGCGGTGGCGCAGCAGGGGTAGGGGGGATGCAAAGGCCGATCACCTCTATGCTTGAAAAATGTAGAGCGGCATCATTCACCACATATGCGGGGCGGGGCCTAGTTGATCCGAGTAATTCGCTCGCCTTTGGCGCGTCGCTCGCGCGCCCGGAAAGCCAAAAGATCATCGATGCCAGCGATTGTGTCATTCTTGTCGGAACTGACTTGGCAGAGGTTGATCTATGGAGGGCAGAAGCTGGCCAGCGTCCTGGTGCTATTTGGGTAAATACTGACCCCGAAGTTCTGGCCCGCGCGCATCCTAAAGACTACTGCCTGCAACGAGACGCGACCGAATTCATTTCAACGCTCGAACTCAAGCTCGACGGAGAGCCAAAAGCGACTTGGTCAGAAGAAATTGTAGCCGGGTATAAGGATAAATGGCGCGCTGAAATCAACGCCGAGCGCCCCGGTATCGTGCCTGTCGCTGATGCTCTGAAAGAGGCGCTGCCTGCAAACACCATGATCTATTCCGACATGACCCAATTTGCCTATGCAGCCAAGGAGGTCTATCCAATGGATCGCCCTGGCCATTGGCATCATCCCTACGGCTTTGGGACGCTCGGTTATGCCTTGCCCGCAGCTATCGGCGGCAAAGTCGGAATCGGTGACCAACCCTGCATCGCCATCCTTGGCGATTACGGATTTCAATATACGGTTCAGGAGCTTGCGGTGGCTGTCGAACTGGAACTGACCCTGCCGATCATCATCTGGGACAACGGCAAGCTGGGTGAGATCGAGGATTCAATGGTGCGCGCACAGATCGCGCCGAATGCGGTTGTTCAGCGCAATCCCGATTTCTGCAAACTGGCGGAGGCGTATGGTGCCGCCGCCGCAGCTCCACAAGATCTCGCTGCGTTTCAGCACGCGATTAAGGATGCTTTGAAAGCCAAGGGACCCACGATCATTCACGTCAAATCGGATATCGCGTTGCACGCTTAATCAGCCCAGGGCCTTGGCTCTGTAGGCATCGCGGTAGCGCCAGCACCTACCAGCAACTGACCAACACAGCGATGTCTGCAGCGCGGCGAGTCAAGGCGACAGGTGAAATCGGGCGGGCGCCGTTGCTTGTCTCCACTGCGATATCCAGTTCAGTGAGTGCGGCGGTGATCTCTGCCGCATCAAGCGAGAAATTCACCTCTGGCGGCAGCACACGCGTGTTGCCGTCCTTTCGGGGCAGGAGCATGCCTAGTACCGCGCCTGTGTCGTCAAAAACAGGCCCGCCCGCATCGCTGGGCTGCGGCAGGATGGATAACCGCTTGATCGTATCGTCGCCATTCAGACCTCGGATATCGACGATCTGGCCAAAGGTCAGCGTCGGTGCGCTCAGCACGCCGTTGAAAGGGTAGCCCGCGACAGCGATCTGGTCCTGCAGACGCGGCACGCCTGTCTGGAACGTAGCTGTCCCGATCGGGCTCAGCGCCTCAACCGGGCGCAGAATGGCCAGACCACGTTCATCATCCTGGAAAACAACTTCGGCGTCGTCTTCACGGTCAAACGTGATCCGGGAGCATCCGGCAATCACCTCTGGCGTGGTCACCACCGTCCCGTCGCCCGACACATAAAAGCCGGAGCGCGACAGTTTCGGCTGCCGCACAGCGAGTCCCGCCACCATGTCAATCGCCTGATCTTCGCTGGCCGGAACAATGTTCGGGTCAAGCGCGCCAGAGAGCCGTTCAAAACTGTCCCTCATCACTTCCAGCATCCGCGTGCGGCGTTCATCATCGCCCTCAGGCCAGACCAGCATGAAGCCTTTGATCTCACCATCTTGTAGGGTCACGGTGGTGTAGGAGTGGATGCCGCCGCCAATCCCTTCAATCTCAAACCCGCTTTCCGAGATGTTGCGTGGCCCATCGGTCGGGACGATGTCGAGGATTTGCAGCACCTCATAGAGCCCGACAAGTTTGCCAGCATCGCCTTCCTGCGAGATAAAGAGCACCAGCGCCTCTGGCACGTCTCCGCTGGCCTCAAACCGCACGAATGGCGGCTGGTATTCGGTGAATGACACCATATCGGTGGGAATCTGCATTTGGATACCCGAGGCGCTGTCGCGCACAAGGCGCAAGTTCAGCCCGTCAAGCACGCTGTTGTATTGCTCCAACAGCAAGACCCGCTCGCGCGTTGTGAGGATGCCGGTGGGTTCGCGATTGTTGGCTTCCTGCCAGGCTTGCATCGCGGCCCGTGTGCCGCGCCCGAATGAGCCGTCAATCGCCGCAGTGTAGAAGCCGCCCCATTGCAAAGCGCGCTGCAACTCTTCCTTCTCATCGCGGCTGAGTTCCGCTTCGGATGCACGTGCCTCTTGCGGTGTCTCATCGGCCGGCACGATCGGGTCGGCGGACGCAATCGTCTGGGCCCGGCTAGCGTCTTCAGGTGCGTCCGGTACGGCCGCAGCGCGCCCGTTGCCGCCCCCGATGGGCCAGAATTGCTGCTTAAAGAACTGACCATTCTTGACAAAACTGTCGCCAGGAATGGCCCCACGCGCGAGCAGGCGTTGCAACGCCGTTTCCGCCTGCGCCTCGCTAAACGGTCCTATGAAAATCCCGTAAAACCCATCGCCCAGATAGAAGCCGTTGATGTCATCAAGGCGTCTTGCATATTCACGCGCGCGGTCCTGCGCACCCGTGAGCGTCTGGCGCGCCTCAATCTGCACCCAAAAGTTGTCTTGGGCGGCGGCAGGCAGTGTTGACAGCAAGAAAAGTATCAGTGCTGCGACGGCTTTCATCTTGGATCCCCGAAGTCCTTTGAGTGGTCCTGCATTCACTGGCCGTGTCTGCAGGGCGACGCAAGGGTGGCGGCACAAAATTTGATCAAATGCTGACAGAAAGTCACAGCCCGTTGCCCAATTGACCCTGTGCGCGCGGCACCCTATTGAACCCCTGATCGCAGACAAGGGTTGAGATATGGTGGACACGCCCCGCAGTTTTCAAGGGATTATCCTGGCGCTTCAGGCCTACTGGGCGGGCAAGGGCTGCGCCATTCTGCAGCCCTATGATATGGAGGTCGGCGCAGGCACGTTCCACCCCGCCACAACCTTGCGCGCGCTAGGCGATCAGCCGTGGGCGGCGGCCTACGTCCAGCCCTCACGCCGCCCGACCGATGGGCGCTATGGCGAAAACCCCAACCGCTTGCAGCATTACTATCAGTTTCAGGTGATCATGAAGCCATCGCCGCCTGATCTGCAGGAGCTCTACTTGGGCTCGCTCGCCGCCATCGGCATCGACGCGGCGATGCACGATATCCGTTTTGTCGAAGATGACTGGGAAAGCCCCACGCTGGGTGCCTGGGGGCTGGGCTGGGAGGTCTGGTGCGACGGTATGGAAGTCAGCCAGTTCACCTATTTCCAGCAGGTCGGCGGGCATGATTGCAAGCCGGTTTCGGGTGAATTGACCTATGGGTTGGAGCGTCTGGCGATGTATGTGCTGGGCGTCGACCATGTGATGGACATGCCCTTCAACGACCCGCAGACGCCGATCCCGCTGACCTATGGCGACATCTTCAAACAGACAGAGCAGGAATATGCCCGCTGGAACTTTGACGTGGCCGATACGGAGGTCCTTTTACAGCACTTCAAGGATGCCGAAGCAGAGTGTCAGCGCATCCTGAACGAACCGCATGAGGACCACAAAACCGGCCTGCGCATCATCATGGCGCATCCAGCCTATGACCAATGCATCAAGGCCTCTCACGTCTTCAACCTGCTCGACGCACGCGGCGTGATCTCGGTCACGGAACGGCAGGCCTATATCGGGCGTGTCCGCGCGCTGGCCAAGATGTGCGCCGATGCCTTTGTCCAGACCGGGGCCGGGGGGCAGGCCGCCTGATGGCACGGATAATCATTGTGGGGATGCTTGTGCTTGCAGCGATCGCCGGGGCGCTTTTGTACTACAATCAGGTCTACGCCTTTTATGAAGAGGTGCAGGCCGAGGCGGCGGATGTGCGCCTGACCAATCTCGTCACCGGCGAAGCGGAACCGATCCTTTTTGAGGATTTCGAGGCCATTGATTCAGACAGCAGCCCCATCCGCTATCGCGCCTGTTTCACCACACCACTGAGCCAGGCGATGCTGACCGAAACCTTCATCATCCGCGATGATGCGGAACCGCTGGTTGCTCCACCTTGGTTTGACTGCTTCGACGCGGCCCAGATCGGGGCCGATATCGCAAGTGGTGAGGCGATCCCGTTTCTTGGTGTCGAAAACATCACCTATGGCATCGACCGTCTGGTCGCGATCTACCCCGATGGCCGCGCCTTTGCCTGGCACCAGATCAATCCCTGCGGCGAGGTTGTGTTCAACCGCGAACCTGTCCCCGAAGACTGCCCCCCAGCCCCCGAAAGCCTGCAATAATGCCTGACCTTCTGATCGAACTCTTTTCCGAGGAAATCCCCGCGCGCATGCAAAAGCGTGCGGCGGAGGATCTGCAAAAGCTGGTGACGGATGGGTTGGTCGAGGCTGGCCTGACCTATGCCGGTGCCGCGGCGTTCTCAACACCCCGTCGGTTAACGCTGGCGATTGATGGTCTGACGGCGGAAAGCAAGCCGGTGCGCGAAGAAAGGCGGGGCCCGAAGGTCGGCGCGCCGGACAAGGCGGTTGAGGGTTTTTTGCGCGGGGCCGGGGTGGCGCGCGAAGACCTTGAAGTGCGTGATGACAAGAAGGGGCAGGTCTATTTCGCGGTGATCGAAAAGCCGGGGCGCAAGGCGGCGGAGATCATCGCCGAAGTGCTTGAGACCACCATCCGCAACTTCCCCTGGCCCAAATCCATGCGCTGGGGTGCAGGTCCGCTGAAATGGGTGCGCCCGCTGCATTCCATTCTTTCCATTCTGGTCGATGAGGCTGGCGCTGAAGTCGTCCCGCTAAAGGTGGATGGCATCGCGTCGGGCAATACGACGCAAGGGCACCGGTTCATGTCAAAAAGCGCGATTTCTGTTTCGTCTTTCGATGATTACGAGGCGAAGCTCAAGCGCGCGCATGTTATTCTTCGCGCCGATGAACGGGCCGAGGCGATCTGGGCCGAGGCCACAAATCAGGCCTTCGCGCTGGGCCTCGAAGTGGTCGAAGATCGCGGGCTTTTGGCCGAGGTTGCGGGGCTGGTCGAATGGCCCGTCGTGCTGCTGGGCAAAATCGACGACGCCTTTCTGGACCTGCCGCCAGAGGTGCTGCAGACTTCAATGAAAGAGCATCAGAAGTTCTTTTCCGTCAAGAACCCCAAAACGGGCCGGATCGAACGCTTTGTTACCGTTGCCAATATGGAAACGGCGGATAACGGCGCGACGATCCTCGCGGGCAACCAAAAGGTGCTGTCGGCGCGGCTGGCGGATGCGAAGTTCTTTTGGGAGAATGATCTGCGCACGGTCAAGACCAAGGGGCTGGAAGGCATGGGCGCGCCTTTGGCGGATGTCACCTTCCACAACAAGCTGGGCTCACAGGCCGACCGGATCAAACGGATCGAGGCGCTGGCGCGCGAGATTGCGCCAAGCGTCGGGGTCAAACCCGATCTGGCGGCAGAAGCCGCACGGATTTGCAAATCCGACCTGGCATCCGAAATGGTCTATGAGTTCCCTGAACTGCAGGGGTTGATGGGCCGCTACTACGCAGAAGCTGCGGGCCACGATGATGGCGTGCCAGAAGCCTGCGAGGAACACTATTCGCCGTTAGGGCCGTCGGATGACGTGCCAACCGCGCCGGTATCGGTCGCCGTGGCACTGGCCGACAAGATCGACACGCTGACCGGGTTCTGGGCGATTGATGAGAAACCGACCGGCAGTAAGGACCCGTTTGCACTGCGAAGGGCGGCGCTTGGGGTTATTCGGTTGGTATTGGAGAATGAAGTACGAATTTCCATGAATGCCATCACCGGGAACGCACCAGTATTTGTCAGCGATGTTGCTGAGACACGCCAACGTCGAAAGCTTGCTGAGAGGCAATCAGAGTTGCTTGGCCGCGAAACGCCGGAAGAGCAGAAAGACGTAGAGAACTGGCATGCTGATCATCTTGAGCAGACTTTGGCTGCCTCAAGTGCGCGCGATCAGATGAATGAGATCAGTCGAAACAGGTTTGAGGTCTCACGCGACCTCCTCTCCTTCTTCCACGATCGCCTCAAAGTCTTCCTGAAAGACAAAGGTATCCGCCATGACATCATCGATGCTTGCATCGCGATGCCGGGGAATGATGATTTGACCTTGCTCGTCAAACGGGCTCAGGCGCTGGCCGCAACCCTCGCCACCGATGACGGCGAAAACCTGATCCAGGGGTTCAAGCGCGCCAACAATATCCTCACCCAAGCGGAAGAGGCGGATGGGGTCGAATACTCCTATGGGGCCGATCCGAAATTCGCCGAAGACCCCGCCGAGAAGGCGCTTTTTGCTGCTCTCGATGCTGCAGATGCGAAGATCGCACCGGCCATGGAAGCCGAGGATTTCAGCACCGCGATGACTGCTATGGCGGCACTTCGCGGGCCGATTGACCAATTTTTCACCGATGTGCAAGTGAACGCCGAAAGTGCGGTATTGCGCCGCAACCGGCTTAACCTCTTGTCACGGATCAGGAAAATATGCCTCAGCGTCGCTGATCTGACCAAAATCGAAGGCTAGACAAAAGTCCATAAAGATTTTCCTACACGTAACCGATTTATGACTTATGCTGCAGGTGAACATGAGGTTTTGCCGCATTGCAGCAACAGACGACATATCAGGCCCTGACGCTGATCACACCAACCGCCAAAATGTCGGCAGAGGTGCATGGTGGCCGTGCGAAATGCCTGCAGCGGCTGATCCGCATGGGCATGCCCGTGCCGCGCACGATGGCGCTGTCGTTTGATGTTGTGCACCGGATCGCGCAAGGACATCTGCCGGATATGGAGGCGCTGCTGGCGCCCTTTGGGGAAAACCCGCTCGTGTCTGTCCGTCCGTCAAGTCAGGATCCGGATTGGGGTGGGCCTGGCGCGATCCTGAATATCGGGATGAACGATGCGCGTCTGGCCGAGATGATCCCGGTGATCGGGGAATGGGCGGCCACTGCGGTCTATCTGCGCTTTGTGCAATCCTATGCCATTCATGTGGCGCGGCTCGACCCGGAAGAATTCTATCTGCCCGATGTGCCCGATGCGGTCAGCCTGCGCGCGATGCTGGACACATATGAGCTGGAAACCGATGAGCCATTCCCGCAGGACCCGGCGACGCAACTGGGTGAGGTGCTGCGGTCTATGGCGCGGGCCTGGGATGGCACCACCGCCCGGCTGTTGCGGCAGGCCAAAGGCGCGCCGGTGGATGCGGGGCTGGGCCTTGTCGTGCAGAAAATGGCGCTGGGCGTGGGGCAGGGCGAATGCGGGTCAGGCGTGATCCAGTATGTGGACAGCGCCACCGGCCAGCCGCAGATCACCGGGCGTTATCTGGGCCAAAGCCAGGGGCGCGAGGCGCTAGGCGATACCGACAGTGCGCTTTACCTGACGAAGGACCCACGCGGGCCGTCGCTGGAGGAACGCTGCCCGGAACCTTTTGCGCAGCTCAAGGAATACGGCGATCTCTGCCGTCGCAAATTGCGGGAAGAGATGCAGGTGGAATTCACCATCGATGATGGCACATTGCATGTGCTGGATGCGGTGCGCGTCCAACGCTCGTCCCGCGCCTCGGTCGCGATAGCGGTGGCTTTGGCCGAAGACAGCATCATCCCGCGCGAAGAGGCCGTTTTGCGTGTTGAACCATCGGCGTTGTCTGAACTTCTACACCGCCAGATCGATCCGAGCGCGACCCGTGATATGATCGTCTCCGGCATTCCCGCGAGTCCCGGTGCGGCGACCGGTCGGATCGTGCTGACCGCGAATGAGGCGCAGGCGAGTGCGGCGCGCGGCGAGCCATGCGTGCTCGTCCGGCGTGAGACGACTCCCGAAGATATTCGCGGTATGCATGCCGCCCAGGCGGTTCTAACGATGCGCGGCGGGGTGACAAGCCATGCCGCCGTGATCGGGCGTGGTCTTGGTGTACCGTGTATCGTGGGCGCGTCGGACCTTGTGATTGACCGCAAGCGTGGCGGGATCATTGGCAGGGACGGCCGCCGTTTCGCTGCGGGAGACCTGATCACCGTTGATGGCACGACCGGGCAAGTGCTGGCTGGCTCACCGCCTATGCTGGAGGCTGCTCTTGATGGCGCCTTTCAGACCCTGCTCACCTGGGCTGACGATTTCCGGGATATCGGTGTGCGCGCCAATGCCGATACGCCTGCTGACGCACACACGGCCCAGAACTTTGCCGCTGAGGGCATCGGCCTTTGTCGGACCGAGCATATGTTCTTTGATGATGAACGACTCGGTGTCATGCGCGAGATGATCTTTGCGGAAAGCAGCGATGATCGTCGGGCAGTACTCGACCGTTTGCTGCCGATGCAGCGCGCTGATTTTCAGGCGCTGTTTGCGATCATGGCGGGCAAGAATGTCTGCGTCCGTCTGTTTGACCCGCCCCTGCATGAGTTTCTGCCTGCCGACAAAGCGGGGCTGCGGGACTTGGCTGAGCAGATGGCGCTGCCGCTTGCCGCCGTGACAGAGCGGGTGAATGCCTTGCGCGAGTACAACCCGATGCTGGGCATGCGCGGTGTGCGGCTGGGCATCGCGATCCCCGAGATCTACGACATGCAGGCGCGCGCGATTTTTGAGGCCCTGGCTGCCGTCCAGTCCCAGGGTGTCACGATTGACGTGGAAATCATGATCCCGCTTGTCAGTGCGATGCGCGAGGTTGAGTTGATGCGCGCCCGCATTGACGGGGTGGCCAATGCGGTGCGCGCCAAGAACCGGGCGGTCTTTAGTTATCGGCTTGGTGTCATGGTCGAAACACCCCGCGGTGCTCTGCGCGCGCAAGACATTGTCGAGCATGCGGAGTTCCTGTCCTTCGGCACAAATGACCTGACGCAGATGACATACGGCCTGTCCCGTGACGATGCGGGGCGTTTCATGTCGGCCTATGTTCAGCAGGGTGTTTATGCCGAAGATCCGTTCCATACGCTCGATATCGAAGGGGTCGGTGAACTTGTATCGCTTGGCGCGGAACGGGGCCGGGCCGGGCGTCCGGATGTTGTTCTGGCAATCTGTGGCGAGCACGGCGGCAGCCGCTCGGCAATCGCCTTTTGCCGCGAACACAAGTTCGATTACGTCTCCTGCTCGCCCTTCCGGGTGCCGGTTGCGCGACTCACTGCCGCCCAATTGGCGTTGCAAGAGCGGATGAACGCCTGAGCAAGATCCAGATATTGTGGCGAAAATGCCGCAAATCCCGTGATATTGCGAAATAGTGGCGGTGGTGCGCGAGTTGATGTTTCGCTAACTGCGACAGTCTATCCCGGGGACTAGACGTAAAGCGCGCGATGTCTTATCTCCGCCGTCGCTAGCGCGGGGCAAGTTCGCGTGGATTCCTGGGTGGGAATATTATGACGATTTTTAAGGCGTTTTGCGCCGCAATTGCTGCGGCAACACTGACTTTGAGTGGCTCTGCCACCTTTGCTGATGATCTTTTGGCCAGCCGTCTGGGGGCCATTCTGGGCCAGGAACGGCAGGCGCTGGCCGTTGTGCCAGATACACGGATGACCATGCTGACATCGCTGCCGCCTGCCAGCGAACGCGGTGTCGCGACTCAGTCGGGCGTGGTTTATGACCGCGCCTATCTCGCATCGCTGCCTGTTGCTGACGGAGATGATGAGTGGGCCTGTTTGGCCGAGGCGCTTTACTTTGAGGCGCGCGGTGAGACAGTGCGCGGCATGTTCGCGGTTGGTGAGGTGATCCTGAACCGTGTGGATAGCAGCGCCTATCCAAACACGCTCTGCGCTGTGATCAATCAGGGCACGGGCCGCAAATATGCATGCCAGTTCACCTATACCTGTGACGGTCTGGCCGAAACGATTGGTGAGCCCCGCTCATGGGAACGTGTCGGCAAGGTTGCGCAGCTCTTGATGGAAGGCACGCCCCGTGCATTGACGGGCGGTGCAACGCACTACCACACCAAGGCGGTGAACCCGTCTTGGGCACAGCGCTTCCCGCGCACGGCGGCTATCGGCTCGCACTACTTTTATCGCCAGCCGATCCGGACTGCCTCAAAGTAAGTCGCATGTGACGCGCCCGTTGTCGCGGCCCGTGCTTGTTCTGCGGGTCAGGGCCGCGTATTGCCTTGCGTCACAGGATATCTCTTTGATCGGAGAGCGGCATGACTGACGATATTCGCCTCGCTTTTGCGCATCCCAGCGAACGGGCCGAGGCGAGCAGTACCACGCCTTGTGACCGGATCTCACTGCGCGACTACGTGGTCGAAGTGGAGATTGGCGCGTTCCAGCAGGAACGGGGCAAGCTTCAGCGTGTGCGTTTCAACGTGGTGGTCGAGGTCCTGCCGATGACCGGCCCGATTGACGACGATGTGGACCGCATCCTGTCTTATGACAAGGTGACGGAGGCGATTGGGATCGAGCTTGAGGCGGAGCGTCTGAACCTGTTGGAGACCCTCGCGGCACGTGTCGCCGAGCGGATTCTGCTGGAACCGCAACCCGAGCGCGTCTTTGTGCGGATCGAAAAGCTGGATCGCGGACCGTTCGCCTTGGGGGTTGAGATTGTCCGGTCACGGGATGGCATGGATCTGGCAGGACAGGACCATGTCGAGGTGCCGCATCCTCGTGTCACGTATCTCTCAAACGCAGCTATTGATGCACCGGCTTTGTCTGGCTGGATCGATCAATTGGCGGCGATGGATGCGCCGTTGATCATCTGTGTCGGTCCCTCAGATGTGGCCGCGCCGCAGGCGGGTCATGCCCTCGCGCAACGGCGGATCGATCTTTTGGCGATAGAGCAAAACGCCTGGACACTGGCCGCCCGCGATCGGCGCTGCATTGTTGTCGGCACTCGAACCGAACTCGATTGGGCCATGAAGAATGGCCAGATCTGTATATGGGCGCCGTCGAAGATTGTGCTCGATGCGGTCGATGGCCCTTCGGCCAGTCCGCGCGATGCGGTCGCGTTGGTCGCTTGGTTCGCGGCAGAGATCGAGGCCAAGGAACTGTTGCTGATTGACGCCGCCGCACCTGTAACGGACGTGCCCGTCCGTATCCACGATCTGGCTACCGCACAGATTGCATGAACGTCTACTACTGCCCCATCGTCGGCGCGGGTCCGAAACCCGAAGTCGCCCTGCCGCTTGCAGGTGGTCCGTTCTGGTTTAGGGAGATACGTGTTCATCGCCGCGACGCAGTTGAGGATGTCATTCCAGCCGTCTCTGCGCCGCCCGACGTCCTTGATCGTCTCACCGCAAGGCGGGCCGATATCGCTGGCCTCAGCTTGGACCGGCCCCGCCTGATGGGCATTTTGAACGTCACACCTGACAGTTTTTCCGATGGCGGGCGGTTCAATGACCGCGACGCCGCCATCGCACAGGCCCAAAAGATGCGGGCGGATGGCGCCAATATCATCGATGTGGGCGGCGAAAGCACGCGGCCCGGCGCATCTGAAGTGCCCGTCGACGAGGAAATCGCCCGCACCGCCCCCGTGATCAGTGCGATCCGGGCGCAAAGCGACGTGCCGATCTCCATCGACACCCGCAAGGCGTCGGTCGCGCAGGCGGCGATTGAAGCGGGGGCAGGGCTGATCAATGACGTTGCGGCCTTCACTTTTGATCCCGATCTGGCGCGGGTGACGGCTGATGCGGGTCTGCCCGTTTGCCTCATGCATGCGCAAGGTGACCCCCAGACGATGCAGGATGATCCGCGCTACCATGATGTGCTGTTGGATGTGTATGATTTCCTGGCTGCACGTGTTGCTGCGGCAGAGGCCGCAGGCATTCCCCGCGACCAGATTATCGTCGATCCCGGCATCGGCTTTGGCAAAACGGTGGAGCATAACCTCGCGCTGCTCAGAGGCATCGCGCTCTTTCATTCCTTGGGGTGCCCAATCCTGCTGGGTGCCTCGCGAAAGCGCTTCATCGGTGTGATCGGCGGGGGTGAGGCCGCCACGGATCGCGTCAACGGCTCAATTGCCGTGGCGCTCCATGCGGCCCGTCAGGGGGTGCAATTCCTGCGTGTGCACGATATCTTTGCCACAAAACAGGCGTTAGACTTGGAATGGGCAATCAACGGGGCAGCGAAAAGATGACTCGAAAACTCTTCGGCACCGACGGTGTGCGTGGCACCGCCAATACTTATCCGATGACCGCCGACATGGCGCTGAAGATCGGTGCGGCGGCGGGGCGGTATTTTCGCAATGATGGCTCAAACGGTCATCGCGTTGTTATTGGCAAGGATACGCGGCTGTCGGGCTATATGTTCGAAAGCGCGCTGACGGCGGGGCTGACCAGCACTGGCATGAACGTCTTGCTTCTCGGGCCAGTTCCGACGCCCGCAGTCGGGCTTCTGACCACTTCGATGCGCGCAGATCTCGGCATCATGATCTCCGCCAGCCACAACCCGCATCATGATAATGGGATCAAGTTTTTTGGCCCTGATGGCTTTAAACTCTCGGACGCGGCAGAAGCTGAGATTGAGACGCTGATCGCGGGTGACATCGCCCCGGCGCAGTCGCAGAATATTGGGCGTGCCAGACGGATTGACGACGGTCGCTTCCGCTATGCGGAGCGGGTGAAATCCACCTTCCCCGCGGGCATGCGTCTTGATGGGCTGAAGGTCGTGATCGATTGTGCCAACGGTGCGGCCTACCGTGTCGCGCCCGAGGTCTTGTGGGAATTGGGTGCCACCGTCATCCCGGTTGGTGTCGCTCCGAATGGCACCAATATCAACGAAGGCTGTGGCTCAACGAGCCTGACCGCCGCTGCTGAGACGATCATTTCTCATGGCGCTGATGTGGGTATTTGTCTGGATGGTGATGCGGACCGCGTGATGATCCTCGATGAAAAAGGTCAGGTCGCCGATGGCGATCAGATCATGGCGCTGATGGCTGGGCGCTGGGCCGATCAGGATCGCCTGAAGGGCGGCACCCTGGTTGCGACGGTCATGTCGAACCTTGGGCTCGAACGCTTTCTTGATGGGCGCGGTCTGCACCTGGAACGCACCGCCGTTGGTGACCGCTATGTGGTTGAGGCGATGCGCGCGGGTGGTTGGAACCTCGGCGGTGAGCAATCGGGCCATATCGTCATGACCGATTTTGCCACGACCGGTGACGGGCTGCTTGCCGGCCTGCAATTCCTCGCCGCTATGATTGAGACTGGGCAGAAGGCGAGCGCACTGACCAAGACGTTTGAAACCGTTCCGCAACTTCTGAAGAATGTGCGTTTCGCGGCGGGTCAGGACCCGCTCAGCACTGATCCCGTGCGTAAGATCATCGCCGATGCCGAGGCGATGCTGCAGGGCAAGGGCCGTTTGCTGATCCGGAAGTCCGGGACCGAACCGCTGATCCGCGTGATGGCCGAATGCGAGGATGACGGCCTGTTGACTCAGGTTGTTGACGGGATTGTGGCCGAGGTTGAAGCGGCGGTCTAACGGATCAGAAGCCGCCTGAGCGTTGCCCATTGGCTGATCGCAAGACCCACCAGGATCAGGGCGAGTGCTGCGAAAAACCGAAACGGCAATACTTCGTTCAGGATCCACGCGCCAAAGAGCATCGACCAGAGCGGGACCTGATAGTTCACCAGCGTCATGAAGACGGACCCCGCCGTGCGGATCGTGGCGACCCTGATCCACGCCGCGAGAGCAGTCGGGATTAGGCCAAGCGCGATGATCGCGATGGTGGGGCGAGGCGCTTCAAGCGTCGGCACCCCTTCAATCAGCAGCATGGCAGGGATCAGGGCCAGCGAACCAACCGTCAGCAACAAAGCGGCCATCGTGATCGGGTCAATCGGCGGGCAGCGGCGGGTCATGATGCTGGAGATCGCATAGGAAATGGCCGCGCCGATGCAAGCAAGCTGCCCCAGTGGTTCCATCCCTGTGCCAATGCGCAATACGCCCGGACCGATCAGGACGATGGCGCCGATGAATCCAAGAATGACGCCTAAGCTGTTGCTTAGGCTCAACTTCTCATCCGTAAAGATATGCGCCAATGGCAGAATGAACAGCGGGAGTGCCGCCATCGAGATGCCCGCAAAGGCCGATGGCACAAATTGCTGGCCCCAACTGAGCAAGGCAAAGGGCACGGCGGTGTTCAATAGGCCAATGGCGATCAGGTAACGGGACATCTGGGCGGTGAAGACGGGCAGGGGGCGGCGCAAAAGCCGCATTAATGCCAGCAAGGCAACCGCCCCCAAAGTCGTTCGCGCGCAGGCAACGGTGAAAGGCCCGTACCCCTTCAACGCGATTGCGACAACCATGAAGGTCGCGCCCCAGATCAGGCCAAGCAGCGCGATGGAAAGCCAGTTTGTCAGCGTTGGTGGAGCGGGCATGTTATCCGTTGCTTAACCGTGATGCAGCCTGCTGTCTTTGGGCGCTTGGGCGCGATCATGCAAGCCGTAGTCGCGTGAAACATCAGCAATCCGAAGGCGATAATCGGCGAAGATGCCCGATCGTCCAGCGGATTGTGTATTGCGGTGTTCGTGGGCCTTACGCCAGCGGGCAATCGCCGCTTCGTCGGTGAAGAACGACAGCGACAGCAATTTGTTCTGGTCCGTCAGGCTGCGAAACCGTTCGACCGAAAGAAAGCCAGGATGCGCGTCCAGCAAGGGGCGCAGGCGTCTAGCATGCTCCAGATATGTGTCCATCTGGCCCTCGGTCGGCGTCGCCTCAAAGATCACGGCGATCATGTCGCTCTGCCATGTGGTGCGGAGGCAAGACGGAGAAAGGTTCGATCCTCGCGCAGGATGAATTTCTCGCGTTGCGCGAATGCGTAATTCTCTTGCCCCAGCGGATCGGCTGCCAGTTTCGCGCGATAGCTCTCATAGGCGGCAAGTGACGGGATGTTGTAGATGCCATAGGCGAGGGTCGTTGAACCTTCATGCGGGGCGAAATAACCGATCAGGTCGGCCCCGTTGCGGGGAATGGCCTGGCCCCAGTTGCGAGCATAGGTTTCGAACGCCTCCCTTTTGGTCGGGTCGATTTGGTAGCGGATGATACAGGTCAGCATGGGTGTCTCCTTCTTCTGAGGAGCGTCTAGCACCTTGGTAAACGTCAATGCTTCGGCTAAGGTCGAACTATGCGCGAAGGTCCTGACATTGCCCGTATCGCTGCGCTGATCGGCGATCCTGCCCGCGCGCATATGCTGACCGCGTTGATGAGCGGTAAAGCCCTGACGGCGACGGAACTGGCCGGTGAGGCGGGCGTCACCCTGCAGACTGCCAGTGGGCATTTGTCGAAACTGCTGGACGGGCAACTGGTGCAAGCGCGCAAACAGGGGCGGCACAAGTATTTCGCGCTGGCCCATGCGGACGTGGCCGCAACGCTTGAAGCGCTGATGGGGCTCGCGGCGGGGCAGGGCACGTTACGCACGCGCACTGGTCCGAAGGATGCTGCAATGCGTCAGGCCCGTGTGTGCTACAATCACCTCGCCGGGCGCATGGGTGTGCAGATGTTTACCAGCATGCTGGATCGTGATCTGATCTGGGAAGAGGGCGAGGCGCTTGGCCTGACGGGCGCGGGCGAGGATTTCGTGACAGGCTTCGGTGTGGATCTTGGACGACTTGAGGACGCGCGCGCACCGCTTTGCCGATCCTGCCTTGATTGGAGCGAACGGCGCACCCATTTGGCCGGGTCACTGGGACGCGCGATGCTTGCGCGGATGGAAGACACCGGTTGGCTGCGACGGGATACGACAAGCCGGGCGATCCATTTCAGCGCTTCCGGGCAAAGCCAGTTTGATCAGGCGTTTCCGTCGATCATTCGGTAGATTTCGGTGCGCACTGCGTCCGCAGGTGTGTTGCCGGGATCATCGACATAGATTTCCCAAACCGGCATGGCGGCGCGCATGCCCTCTGCCTCCATGTGTTGCCACAACGACTGATGTGTTTCGCTCATCTTTTCATAGCTGCCCACATGCGTGGTCATCATCGCCTCCCCGGAAGGCAGCACGTCCGCCTTGATTTCGCCGTTCGTTTTCGCCGCATCCTCGGCGCTGACCATGACGGCCGCGCGAAACCGCAGGATATTCGGGTCCATGCTCAGATAGATCGACATAGGCATGGATTGCGGGGCAATCCCATGGGCACCGACATGTCCAAAAACGGCACCAAAACCTGATTCCATTGCTTTGGCGATCTCAGGCCCGTAAGCGCATTCGCGGTCCACATAGAGGTAGTGTTGAGCGGGCAGCGTTGTGCGGGTGAAGGTCATGGTGGTCATCCTCTTTTGATGAGTCATGGCAACCCTAACAGAAAAGGCCCGGCATGACGCCGAGCCTTTTGTTGGCAGGATGGGCGACAACCCATCTTGCGGTGTGGCTCAGTTCTTCGCCTTATCCACCATCTTGCCGTCGGAAATCCACGGCATCATGGCGCGCAGCTTTTCACCGACTTGTTCGATTTGGTGCTCGTCATTGATCCGGCGCGTGGCCTTGAAGAAGGGCTGACCCACGGCGTTTTCCTGCATGAAGTCGCGCACGAATTTGCCGGTCTGGATGTCGGTCAGCACGTCCTTCATCCGCTTCTTGGTTTCGTCATAGGGCAGGATGCGCGGCCCACTGACGTATTCGCCGTATTCGGCGGTGTTCGAGATCGAGTAGTTCATGTTCGCGATGCCGCCTTCGTAGATCAGGTCGACGATCAGCTTCACCTCGTGCAGGCATTCAAAATAGGCCATTTCGGGCTCGTATCCGGCCTCGACCAAGGTCTCGAACCCCATGCGGATCAGTTCGACCAGACCACCGCAAAGCACCGCCTGTTCGCCGAAGAGGTCGGTTTCGCATTCCTGACGGAAGTTGGTTTCGATGATGCCGGAGCGACCACCGCCGATGGCGGAGCAGTAGGACAGCCCGATTTCCATCGCCTTGCCAGATGCGTCGTTGTGGACGGCCACAAGGCAGGGCACGCCGCCGCCCTTAGTGTATTCGCCGCGCACGGTGTGGCCGGGGCCCTTGGGCGCCATCATGATCACGTCAACGCCGGGCTTGGGTTCGATCAGGCCGAAATGCACGTTCAGGCCGTGGGCGAAGGCGATGGCAGAGCCTTCTTTGAGGTTATCGTGCACGTATTTCTTGTAGGTGTCGGCCTGCAACTCATCGGGCATGGTGAACATGATCAGATCACACCAGGCCGCCGCCTCGGCGATTCCCATGACCTGCAGGCCTTCTCCCTCGGCCTTCGCCGCAGAGGGCGAGCCCTCACGCAAGGCGACGACGAGGTTCTTGGCGCCGCTATCGCGCAGGTTCAGCGCATGGGCATGCCCTTGGCTGCCATAGCCGAGGATGGCGACTTTCTTGTCCTTGATCAGGTTCACATCGCAATCGCGATCATAGTAAACGCGCATGGTTTGTCCTTTCGGTTGATTTGGGGCTTGTTACCTCGGCGACGCATTGTCGGCGAGGTTGGGTTTTTGAGTATTTCTGGCGAGATGATAATTGCTATGCGCGAAGCATAGCATTATTCGGATTTTTATGCTTGATCATACGGATCGCGCGATTTTGCGCCAGCTTCAGACCGACCCCACACTTTCGATGCCGGAACTGGCCGAAAGGGTAAACAGCACGCCCGTTCGCGTGACCCGCAGGGTGGAGCGGTTGAGCACCGATGGTGTTATCCTCGGGCAAGAGGCGATCATTGATTGGCGGGCGCTGGGTTACGCGGTGCATGTGTCGCTCCGGATCACGCTTGATAAGACGGTCACACGGGCCTTTGACGATTTTCTTGCCGCTGCGCGAGCCGTGCCGGAGGTTCTCGAAATACAGACGTTTCTGGGTCGGGTCGATGTACGCCTATCACTCATCGCGAAGGATCTGGCCGATTATCAGCGTCTTTATCGGGACCGCATTCTGACGCTGCCCCATATCGCGGATATTGAGGCATTGATGGATGTCGCCAATGTGAAGTCGGATCGGAGTATTCCGCTATGACGCTCGACGATCTGGATTGGACGATCCTGTCGGCATTGCAGAAGGACGCAGCACAACCGACGACGCGGCTCGCTGGTAAGCTGGGGCTAAGCCAACCAGCTACGTGGCGGCGGATCAAACGACTGCAGGACGCGGGCGTGCTGGCCGGTAGGCGACTGGTGCTTGACGCGGCGCGTGTTGGCTTTGGCGTGACAGTCTTTCTGGGCGTGAAGCTCGCAGCGAAGGGCAGGGTCAGCCTCGAGGATTTCGAGCGGGCCATTGGCGCGATCCCCGAAGTGCAAAGCGTTGATCACGTGCTCGGCCTCTACGATTATCGGCTGCGCGTCATTGCCCGCGATCTGGCTGATTTTGAACGGGTCCTGCGACGCCGAATTATGACTTTGCCGGGTGTCGGGGACGTGGAGGCAAATGTGCTTTTGAGTGAAGAACGCAGGCCGGGACCGATTTAGAGGCCAGAGTTTACGGATTCCTCATCTTCTTGCGCAATGCTCAAGAGCTACCGACCGATGAGTGAGATGATGCGATTTGGGTTAGAGACATGGTGGGGCGTCACAATTGCCGCCGTCCTGACGACAATGGCGGCTGTCGCCGTGTCGGAGGCCCTCGTTTATCTTCTGTATACGGGGCAGGACCTGAGGGCCGCATTGCGTGTTGGGCCCTTGGTCACCATCATCACGGCCTTCCCGTTCTGTATGTTTGTCTGGGCGCAAGTGCGCAAGAACGTGCATCTGAATACAGAATTGCAGCGCCTTGTTGATCGCGACCGGCTGACGGACGTTGCGACCCGTGATTTCTTTTTCGCGCGCATGCGCGCCGAACCAAAGGCTTATGGCATTTCACTGATGATCGACATTGATCACTTCAAGTCGGTCAATGACACCCATGGCCATCTCGCGGGGGACGCGGTCATCAGTCGCGTGGCGATGATCTTGCGTCAGAATACCCGGGAAAAGGACATTGTTTGCCGTTTTGGTGGAGAGGAGTTTATCGTCTTTCTGCATGAAGAGGGGCCGCAGGCGGCCTTTCACATTGCTGAACGTATGCGGAAGGCTATCGCCGATGAGGTCGTGAATTTCGACGATAAAGCCCTTTCGGTGACCGTCTCAATCGGTGGATCGTTGAAAGAGCAGGTGGCGGACATCACCCGCGCGATCCAGCAAGCGGATGAAGCCCTCTATCGGGCCAAGAGCGCGGGGCGCAATCAAACCGTCTTTGCCTCGGCCATTGATGAAACCGCGTCGGTCAGCGCTGCCTGATCGGTTGTCAGTATACCGAAATAGACTTTGCCTTTCTCTCTTCCCGGCATTAGCGAATGCGATGACAAATGGGAGATCACGATGGACGGCGCAAATCCGCAAATTGACCCTGATGGTTTGATGGAGTTCTCGGTGGTTTTCACCGATCGCTCGCTCAACCACATGAGCAAGGCGTTTCAAGGCGTGATGACGGATATCTCGGCCGTGCTGAAAGAGGTCTACAGCGCGGATCAGGTCGCGTTAGTTCCGGGCGGTGGGACCTTCGCGATGGAGGCTGTGGCGCGGCAATTCGGCGCCGATGCCAACGCGCTTATCGTGCGCAACGGCTGGTTCTCTTATCGGTGGAGCCAGATTTTTGAGGCCAGCGGCATCGCCGCCGACACGACCGTGATGAAGGCGCGCATTACGGGCAACAACCATCAGGCGCCATTTGCACCAGCCCCAATTACGGATGTCACCGATGCGATCCGCACCGCAAAGCCCGATGTCGTCTTTGCCCCGCATGTTGAGACGAGCGCGGGGATTATTCTGCCGGATGATTACATCAAAGCGCTCGCGAAGGTGGCCCATGAGGTTGGTGCGTTGCTGGTTCTTGATTGCATCGCTTCTGGCTGCGCGTGGGTCGATATGAAGGAAACCGGTGTCGATGTGCTGATTTCGGCCCCGCAGAAGGGGTGGTCGTCGACGCCCTGTGCTGGACTTGTGATGATGTCGGATCGCGCGGCGAAACGGATGGATGCCACCCAATCGAACTCCTTTGCGATGGACCTGAAGAAATGGCACAGTATCATGCAGGCCTATGAAAACGGGGGCCATGCCTATCATGCGACGATGCCAACGGACGGCTTGCGCGCCTTTCGCGATACGATGCTGGAAACCCGCGCTTTTGGTTTCGAACGGGTGAAAGAGGCGCAATGGGCGCTTGGCAATGCGGTGCGGCAGGCGTTGGCGGACAAGGGCGTGCGGTCGGTCGCGGCAGAAGGTTTTGGCGCGCCGGGTGTCGTTGTCAGCTACACCGATGACCCGGAGATTCAGAGTGGCGCAAAATTTGCTGCCGCTGGCATGCAGATCGCTGCAGGCGTGCCGCTGCAATGTGACGAGCCAGCGGATTTCAGGACTTTCAGACTGGGTCTTTTCGGCCTTGATAAGCTCTACGATGTGGACGCGACCTTGTCCCGGTTGCTACCCGTTCTGGACCGCGTTCTTTAGCTTGCACCAAGACCAAGCTTCATCAGGCTACGGCGGATGGGGGTGATGCCGTAAAGGGCCTCAATCCCGCGCGCGCGCATGTTTTGCACCATCGGGTTGCCCGCAATTGACGCACGGTTGAGCGCGTCAATGCCTGCGACCCGTAACTTGATGTCAGGATGACGCTTACGCGCATAATTCGCAAGCATGGCCGGACTGCCCAAGTCCCCGGGTTGAGCCTGCGCCAGTTCTAGAAGGCAGGCCAGATCACGCAGCGACATGTTCAGCCCCTGCGCCCCGATGGGGGGCATAACGTGGGCAGCCTCGGCCACAAGGGCCGTGCGCGGTGCCGTCAGGTGGTCGGCCACCTGACTGATGATGGGCCAGACCATGCGTTTGCTGACAAGGTTCAGTGGGCCATAGGTCCAGGCAGACCTTTCATTCGCTGCGTTTTCGAAGGCGTCCTGCGTGAGGTTCGCGAGCCGTTGCACCTCTGCCCCGTGATCCATCCAGACGACGGCAGAACAGGGTTTGCCTTCATGATCGGGCAGCGGAACAAACGTGAACGGTCCGCCCGCCCGATGGATTTCGGTTGAGATATTGTTGTGAGGTGCGGCGTGTGTGACCGCAAACGTCACGGCCTTCTGGCCGTAGCGCAGGGTTTGCACACCAATGCCATGCGCCTGTCGCACTGCCGAATGCCGACCATCCGCTCCGATCACCAGACGGGCGGCGATTTGTCGGTCGTCGCTCAACGTCACGATTGCATTTTGCGTGCGGGCAACCATCCGGGCAAACCCCACGCCGGGGCGAAAATCGACATTGGGCAGGTCCTCAAGTCGCGCCACCATCTCGCGCCGCAACAGCCAGTTGGGCAGGTTCCATCCGAACGGCTTGTCTGAGATGTCGCTGGCATTGAAATCCCGCGTCACATGCGGCTCGACCGCCGCATCGACAATCCGCATGATTTGCAGCGGTGCAGCATGTGGCGCAAGTGCTGTCCAAAGTCCTGCGGCCTCAAGGAATTGTTGCGCGGGCTGCAGGAAAGCGGTTGTGCGCAGGTCCGCGCCATCATCCTCGGCCCGCGTAACCGGCGGAGTGGGGTCAACGAGGGTAACGCGAAACCCGGCTGTGCCAAAAGCCGCAGCCGCCGTCAGCCCGGCAACACCGCCGCCCGCAATCAGGATGTCCGTCTCTTCACGCGTCATGACAGGTGACATATGCCGATCGCGGCAAGGCGGAAAGGGTCAGCGCGACAGCTGCGACAAGAAATCCGCGAGATCATCAGTGTGGTGTTGAATGTGATCGGCCTCATGCCGGTCAGGATGAACATGCACGGTCTTCATGCCCATCGCATGGGGCACTTTCAGGTTCCGCTCTTCATCCTCAAACATCGCGCTTGATGGTGCTGCGATCCCGTCCTTGGCGAAAATTCTCGCAAAAGCATCGTGGTGGGGCTTCGGCGTGAAATCGGCATGCTCCACGCCATAGACGGCATCAAACTGACGGCTAAGCCCCCGCGCAGCCAAGACACGTTTGGCATGATTGTGCGAGCCGTTGGTGTAAACGACCTTACGACCAGGCAGAGCGCGTACGGCGGCAATCAGCGCCTCGCACGGTTCAAGATGCGAGATGTCGATGTCATGCACATCCGCCAGAAAATCATACGGGTCCACGTCATGATGTTCGATCAGACCGGCAAGCGTTGATCCGTAATCGTGCCAATACTCTGCGCAGAGTTTCAGCGCGCGTTCTTTTTCGACACCCGTCAAACGCGTCACATATGCGGAAAACCGGGCATCCATGAGCCCAAAAAGATCAGCCGAGGGGGGATAAAGCGTGTTGTCGAGGTCAAAGACCCACGTATCCACATGTGAAAACTGCTGCGCGACCATGGTTGCAATCTAAGACCGTGCCGGGGTGCGTGCAATTGCTTTGGGGTGATGGCGGGAGTATGATCTCATGATCATCGGAGGTTTCACAGATATGCAAGACCCGCGCGCATCGCAAAAGGATGCTTACGCTCTAATTCTCGAAGCGATCGACAATCATACGTATAAACCCGGTGATCGTCTGGTCGAAAGCGAATTGGCTGAACGTTTTGGCGTCTCGCGCACCCCAATCCGCGAAGCGCTGCAGCGGCTTGAGACACAGTCTCTGCTCACGCGGGACGGTCGGTCGTTGATCGTCGCCTCGCTGGATCATTCGCAATTGTCCGAGCTTTACGTGGTCAGAGGAGAACTTGAGGGGTTGGCCGCGCGCCTGGCTGCACGCCATGCAACGCCGGAAGAGGTCAAGGTCCTGCGCGACATGCTGGAGGAAGATCACAAGCTGATCGGTGATCCCAACGCGCTTAGCCGGGCGAACCGGCGGTTTCACAAACAGATCCATCTCGCCTCGCATAACCGGTTTCTGGTGCAGCAGCTTGACTTGGTGCATCGGTCAATGGCGCTGTTGGCGACCACGTCGATTGCTGCAGAAGGGCGCACGAAGGAAACGCTAGAGGAACATGCCACAATCGTGGCTGCGATTGAAAAAGGTGATGGGGACGCGGCTTACAAGGCGCTGCGCGATCATATCTCAGAGGCGTTTGTCACTCGCCTGAAACTGGATGCAGCGGCGGTGGAGGCGGCTGAATAGCGCCTGCCTTCCAGCCCTTCGGTAACAGAACGCCATGCGCCGTCTTGTCCCAATAAAACGGTTTGCGCGCCAATTCCCAAAGGCCCTTATAGGCGGCGAGAGCCCCAAGCGGAAAATAGGCCTGCAAGGTTAGCGCCCATTTGATCAGCCATGGTTTGCGCGCCTTGCGCAACCCTATTGTGGCAGCGACAAAACCAATCACTTCGGACATCAGGAACAGACCGGCAAGCGTCCAAAAAGCCCAAGGTGCCAGGACCGGGCGCAGCGGGTGGTCAAGGCCCAGCGGGATCAGCCAAAAGCTCCACAAGATCGGGGCGAGCACGAATTGAGAGAGTGTGCCAAGAAACAACACCTGAAAGCCAAAGAAACGCCACGCACCCAGGTCACGCCACAGCTTGCTTGGGCTACGTATGTGGACGCCATAGGTGATCGCGTAGCCCTTCAGCCAGCGAGAGCGTTGTTTGACCCAAGGCCACGCGCGGCCATTCGCCTCTTCCTCGGTCACGGTGTCAATCAGCGCCGTGCGGTAGCCATGCCGGGCCAGACGCACGCCCAGATCAGCATCTTCTGTGACATTGTGAGCGTCCCAGCCACCCAGTTCTTCGAGGATTTCGCGCCGGAAAAACAGTGTCGTCCCTCCAAGCGGCACAACCAGACCCAGCTTGGCGAGGCCCGGCAGGATCACCCGGAACCAGCTGGCATATTCGATGGTAAAGCAGCGGGTGAGCCAGTTTGACCCCGCATTGTAGTAATCAAGCGTGCCTTGCAGACAGGCCACATCAGGTGCGGCATTGGCAAAGCTGTGGGCGACCACATGCAGCTGATCGGGGGCGGGGCCGTCTTCTGCGTCCCAGATCCCGATGATGCTGCCACGGGCAAAATCCAGTGCGTAATTCAACGCGCGGGGCTTGGTCTTGATCGTGCCTTTCGGAACGACAATGGCGCGCATCCAGGTTGGCAGTGTCGTCCGGCCCAGCGTGTCACGAGTGGTCTGGTCATCCGCCTCCAGCACAAGACAGATATCAAGGAGGGCGCGCGGATAATCGAGCGCCTTGAGCCGCGTCAAAAGATGCTCGGCAATGGCCGTTTCGTTGTAAAGCGGGACCAGAACGGTGATCACTGGAAGTCGCGCTGGTGTCACAAGCGCGGCTTCTTGCGGTGCCTCACGCCAACCCAGATAGGCCGCCGCCCCCTTGAGCATGGCGTTCAGGCACAGTGTCAGGATGGCCCAGGCCGTGAAGATGGCGAATACTGTTGTCGGGGCAAGGATGAGGCTCGCAATCCCGACGAGCGCCACACAAAGCGCGATCCAAAGGGCAAATCCGGCATCCCAATGACGGCAGCTTTCGTGATCGGCAACTTTGCTCTCGGCGCGTTTGACGAGATCACGGTCGCAATGCTTTTGGACCGCGCGGTGGAGCTGCTCTTCGGTTGTGACGGCCATCCGAACATGACCAAAGCAATCGCTGAGGCGGGTACGGTGACGGGTGAAATGGTCGGGCCGTGCGGTGAGGACGATGCAGGCCCCACCCATGCGGCGCCAGGGCAAAAGGCCGTCCTTGAGGCAATTCGCGGGGCCATATGCGGCGATCAGGTTTTCGTCCGGCGGTTGCTCAAGCGGGTTGATCAGCTGGCTTTGCGCCGCATCGGCGAGAATGGCGGCGATTGTGTAATCAGATATGCGATAATCGCGGCCCAACACATCCGCAACATGAACCCCTTGCTGAACAGCCATACGCTGGGCGGCTTGCGCGTCGGCGATGCTGATCAGCCCGCGCGCGGCAACTTCGTCTGACAGGCAACGGTTGCAGCCATGTGGCACACGGCGCGCATCGGCTCGCCCTTTGGTTTGGTCAAAATGCAGCATGTCCTTCCCCGAACCGGGACGAACATGGGGGAACTTGGTTAATCAGTCGTTAAGCATCATCCGAAACTGGCATGCGCTTGTTTTGGGCCATTGCCTCGGCGAAACGTTCAAAAAGGTAATAGCTGTCCTGTGGGCCGGGGCTAGCCTCCGGGTGATATTGCACGCTGAAGACCGGCTTGTCGGCCACGCGGATCCCGCAATTGCTGCCGTCGAAAAGCGAGACATGGGTTTCGATCACGCCAGCGGGCAGTGTCTGGCTGTCCACCGTGAAACCGTGATTCATCGACGTAATCTCGACCTTGCCGGTTTCCATATCCTTGACCGGATGGTTCGCGCCGTGGTGGCCGTGGTTCATCTTGATGGTCTCGGCACCCAGGGCGAGGGCCAGCATCTGGTGGCCGAGGCAGATGCCGAAAACCGGGATCTCTGTGGCCAGAACCCCTTTGATCATCGGCACTGCATAACGCCCGGTGGCCGCCGGATCGCCGGGGCCGTTGGAAAGGAAAACACCATCGGGCTGCAGGGCCAGCACATCTTCGGCGGTCGCCGTGGCAGGCAATACAGTCACATCGCAACCAGCGCTGGCCAGACAGCGCAAGATATTGCGTTTGGCCCCAAAATCGACGGCGACAACCTTATGCTTTGGGTCGGTCTGCCGTGGAAAGCCATCTGGCCAGGCCCACCGCATCTCATCCCAATGATAAGACTGCGCGCAGGTGACATCCTTGGCCAGATCGAGCCCTTCGAGCCCCGCAAAAGCGCGCGCCTTCTTCACCAGCGCTTCGATATCGAAGACACCGTCGGGATTGTGGGCGAGTGCGACATGCGGCGCACCTTGCTGGCGGATCGCGCGGGTCAGCCGCCGCGTATCGACGCCGCCCATGCCGATCCGATCACGTTTGGCGAGCCAGGCCGTCAGCTCCTCGGTGGCGCGCCAATTCGACGGGGTGGTCGGGTCCCATTTCACAACCATGCCGTCCGCGACCGGATCGGCAGTCTCGTCATCATCGGGATTCACCCCGGTATTGCCGATATGCGGAAAAGTGAAGGTGACAACCTGCCCGGCATAGGAAGGGTCGGTCATGATTTCCTGATAGCCGGTCATTGCGGTGTTGAAACAAAGCTCTGCGACAGTCTCACCAGTGGCGCCAAAGCCCATCCCATAGAAGATCGTGCCATCTGCAAGCGCCAGACAAGCCGTAGGTGTCTCTGCCATTTCATGATCCTCCGATGTGCCAAATTGTTTGGTGTGTATTTGGGGCAAGCCGGGTGGTCAAGGGATGGTACGGAAACGTACGTCGATCTTGACGTTGCGCCACTGACGCTTGTCAAAAAAGGGCCTTGCGCATATGATCTCCCCTCGTTTGACGGGACAAAGACGGAAAATCACCACATGAACATGCGCGACCGGGTCAATGCGGCCCTGAAGGATGCGATGCGATCAAAAGAGGCTGATCGCCTGTCAACCCTGCGATTGATCAATGCCGCGATCAAGGACAAGGATATTGCGCTGCGCGGCGCGGTCGACGAGGACAGCGGCGTTGGCGACGCGGATGTGCTGGCGATCATGGGCCGTATGGTCAAGCAGCGCCAGGAAAGTGCGCGCGCTTACGAAGAGGGCGGTAGGCTTGAGCTTGCGGAAAAGGAACGGGCCGAGATCAAGGTGATCGAAGAATTCCTGCCTAAGCAACTCAGCGAAGACGAAACCACAGCTGCCATCGATGCGGCGATAGCGGATGTCAGTGCCGAGAGCATCCGCGACATGGGCAAGGTGATGGCCGTGCTCAAGGGTAAATACACCGGACAGATGGATTTCGGTAAAGCGGGGCCCATGGTCAAGGACCGGCTTGGGTAGAAGTTCTTCGCGGCCCGCCGTCGTTAGCTGCGCAGCGCTCGCTTGAGATCGTCATAAAGCGCCAACCGTTCTGCCGCATCCAGAAACGCGCCTATCTCAACCTCGCGGTCGCCACCGCGGAGCGTGATGTAGTTGTCCACCGGGCCGCCCTTTGGGTGCAGGTGGACAGTCACCCAATAGCGGTTCGCCTGCCATTCCTGGGCCGGACCTTTCGGGTTGTGGCGGGTCAGATGGGCGGTGTTCTCGTCAACCACCAACTCCTCTAACACTTCGCCACGGCGGTAGCTGACATGCAAAGCTGCCCAGAGTCCGCCGATCATCAACAGGAAAAATGGCAACAGCCCCCACAACACCGGAGTGCCGACCACCGTGACCAGCGGGAGCGCCACAAGCAGTGCGGTGGCACCGATGAAGATCACAAAATCGCGGCGTAGAAGCGACCGATAGGGCCAAAGGCTCAGCTCCCAATGCGGTTTGTGATGTGGCGGCTCTGGCGTCCATTCGTAGGGCATGGGGATGGTTATAGCGCGCGGCTTGAGGCAGTCATATGCGCAACACTGTCGCGAGACGACGCTGCTGCCGGGTTGTTTGCTGTACCGTCCGCGAAAACCCTGCGAAAGCGTTGTGACACAAGAACGAAGGCCCCGCGTTTAGCGGGGCCCTCATGTGCCTTGCGTCTAATGCGCGTGCTGTTTGTCCCAGTCTTCCCGCTTTGGCAGCGTCTCAAACGTATGCTCAGGCGGTGGAGAGGGCAGGGTCCATTCCAGCGTGTCCGCATATTCGTTCCAAGGGTTGTTCTCGGTGACAACCTTGCCGCGGGTCAGGGTCCAGACCATCACTCCGATGAAAAAGAGGAACGACGCAAAGGACAGGAATGCACCCCAGCTTGAGACGTAATTCCAGAACGCATAGGCCTCTGGGTAGTCGATGTAGCGACGCGGCATGCCCTGACGGCCCAGGAAATGCTGTGGGAAGAACGTCAGGTTTGCACCGATGAACATCGTCCAGAAGTGCAGCTTGCCCGCCCATTCAGGATACATCCTCCCCGCCATCTTGGGCAGGTAGAAATAGATCCCAGCAAAGATCGCAAAGACGGCACCCAGAGACATCACATAATGGAAATGCGCGACCACATAGTATGTGTCGTGATACACCCGGTCGACGCCTGCCTGGCTGAGCACGATGCCTGTCACGCCACCGACAGTGAAAAGGAACAGGAAGCCGAAGGCCCACAGCATCGGTGTCTTGAACTCAACCGAACCGCCCCACATCGTCGCGATCCAGCTGAAGATCTTCACGCCTGTCGGCACCGCGATGACCATGGTCGCCAACATAAAGTAGCTCTGCTGCGTCAAGGACATGCCCACGGTGTACATGTGGTGCGCCCAGACAACGAAGCCCAGAACACCAATCGCCACCATCGCGTATACCATGGGCAGGTAGCCAAAGATCGGTTTACGGCTGAATGTTGCGATCACGTGGCTGATGATGCCAAAGCCGGGAATGATAATGATGTACACTTCTGGATGGCCGAAGAACCAAAGGATGTGCTGGTAAAGCACCGGGTCGCCGCCCTGTTCCGGCTGGAAGAAGCCAAAGCCAAAGTTCCGGTCCATCAGGAGCATGGTGATAGCGCCGGCTAGAACTGGCAGCGCCAAGAGGATCAGCCATGCAGTCACAAAGATCGACCATGCGAACAGAGGCACCTTATGCAATGTCATGCCTGGTGCGCGCATGTTGAGGAAGGTCGTAATCATGTTGATCGCGCCGAGGATCGATGAAGCACCAGACAAGTGAACGGCGAAGATCGCCAAATCCATCGACATGCCCGCCTCACTTGTCGAAAGCGGCGCGTACATCACCCAGCCGACGCCAGATCCGGCCTGTCCGTTGCCCCCTGGCGCCAGCATTGATGCTACACCAAGCGACGCACCTGCAACAAACATCCAGTAGGACAGGTTATTCAAACGCGGAAACGCCATATCAGGCGCGCCGATCTGCAATGGCATGAAATAGTTGCCAAAACCACCGAACAGCGCGGGGATCACCACAAAGAACATCATCAGGATGCCGTGATAGGTGATCAGCACGTTCCAAAGGTGCCCGTTTGGTGTGCAGGGTGATGAAGAATCCGCGAACAGACGTGCGCCCTCAAGGCACATGTACTGGACGCCGGGGTTCATCAGTTCGAGCCGCATGTAGACCGTAAAGGCGACGGATATGAAGCCTAAAACACCTGCGGTGAACAGGTATAGGATCCCGATATCCTTATGATTTGTCGACATAAACCAGCGCGTGAAGAACCCGCGCTCGTCTTCATGTGTGTCGCCGTGGATGGCTGCGTCTGCCATTATGGCTCTCCTCGTATTGGCTACATCGGGCCTGTCCCGATTCAGGGACAAACTCGTCTTGGTGGCGGTTCTAAAGTGTTGTGCTTAAAGGGGCAATAATGGATACGCACCTTGCGTTGAGTAATATTGGCGCAGGGCTTGCCTGCTGCATTTAGACCTGATTTGCTTGCCGTTGGGGCAGCATGCGGAGCATTTGATGGCAGGGGCTGAGCCTGAATTCACGATCGGGATCGAGGAAGAGTATCTGCTAGTCGATCAAGAGACGGGGCGTCTCGCGCAAGCGCCAGATGCGCTGATAACTGCTTGCACTGCCGAACTCGCCGGAAAAGTCAGCCCGGAATTTCTGCAATGCCAGATCGAAATCGGCACAGGTATCTGCAAGACCATCGCTGAAGCGCGGGCTGATCTCGGCAATTTGCGCAGGTCGGTCGCGCGACATGCGGCCGAATTCGGACTCGCGCCGATTGCGGCCTCGTGCCATCCATTCAGCGACTGGAAAGATCAAACGCACACGAACAAAGACCGCTACAATACACTGCAACAGGAACTGGCAGGCGTTGCGCGCCGTATGCTGATCTGCGGCATGCATGTCCATGTGGGTATTCCCGATCCAGAGATGCGCATCCAGCTGGTCAACCAGTTGAAATACTTTCTGCCGCACCTGCATGCGCTTTCGACGTCGTCGCCGTTCTGGCAGGGCGATGACACCGGCATGAAAAGCTATCGCCTGACGGTTTTTGACAATCTGCCGCGCACCGGGCTGCCGCCGCGCATGGAGAACTGGGACGAGTTTTCGTCGACCGTTCAGACGCTGGTTTCGCTGGGTCTGATCGAAGATGCATCAAAGATTTGGTGGGATTTGCGGCCATCGTCCAAGTTTCCGACGATTGAATCGCGCATTTGCGATGTTGCCCCCCGGATGGAGGTGACGCTGACCCTAGCCGCGCTGACCCAATGCCTCACACGGCTGTTGTGGCGCCGGACCCGCGCCAGCGAGCCGTGGCCCATCGTCGAAAACTTTATGGTGGGCGAAAATCGTTGGCGTGCACAACGCTACGGGATTGCCGAGGGTCAGATCGATTTTGGACGCCAGGCGATGATCCCGTTCACACAGGCCGTTGACGAGATTTTGGCGCTGATCGCCGAGGATGCGGCAGCGCTTGATTGTGTCGATGCCGTTGAGGCCGCCCGCCAGATCGTTACAGACGGCACCAGCGCCGATCATCAACGCCAGGTGCGCGATGCCGCCTTGGCCAGCGGCGCCACCAAACAAGAGGCAATGGCGGCTGTGGTTGCATCGCTGGTCGCCGACTTTCATAAGGATCTGTAGGATGTCTGAGTTTGCCAGTGCAGAAACCGACATGTTGTTCGCAACGCCACTGACGCGCTTCAAAGTGCAGGATCATGAGACGCTGAACGCGGAACTCCTGGCAGAAGGAGAGCGTCTGCGCGGTGCAAGCGACGGCGTGCAAAAATCCAACCGCGGCGGATGGCATTCCGATCTGGGTTTTCTGGACCTTGATGCGCCCTGCATCCAGCGCCTGCGTGCGCTTGCCATCCAGTCAGTCAAAGACGCCACGAGGTGTGTGACCAGCCGGGTCGACCCGGACGACCTCGACATGAAAATCTCCGGCTGGATGAATGCCAATCCGCGTGGCGGCTTCAATGCACCACACACCCATCCCGGCGCACATTGGTCAGGCGTCTACTACGTTAACCAGCCGGAAGTGGAGACAGGCAACTCCGGGATGATCGAATTCCTCGACCCGCGCTCTGACCTGCCAAACTGGCGCATACTCCGCGCCAAACCGTTCCGACCCAAGCGCAAGATCAGGCCACAAGCCGGCGAGATCGTACTTTTTCCTTCCTACCTGACGCATTGGGTCTATCCCAACGAAATGGATACCGAGCGTGTCACGGTCGCGTTCAACGCGACGTTTCGTAAACGACGCAAATCATAAAGCACTGGCGGTGATGGGCGTTGTTACGGCACAATGGCCTCGTAGTGGCTGTGTCCATAGCGCTTACGGTCAGGACAGCAGGCGGGCAACGCAGTTCTGGTATCACCTTGACGTTCAAAGGGCCAACTCAAAGCCGCGGATTTGTCCGGAGGCAGCTTTGGGCGGGCTCTACCTCGATCACGGCGAAACTATGTAATTCGGCAGTGTCCGCTTTCTGCGCATCGCTGACTTTTGCGGAGCGAACGACGGTTGCCCTGCGCGGTGCATTTTTTGACTGGACTTGTGCTGAACAGGAAGCGGTAGTGTCTGGTCAGCGAGATCATCGCAGGCAACATCATCGCTCAACTGACAGCGCGTGATGGAGGCTGTCCCGGCGGGCTCAGCAGAAATCTCAGCCTGGCCTTCCTGGCACCTGATCCGTTCGCCCTAATCACCGGGCCATCAGCCTTTTGGCTTCACATCCGAATGGCTGAATAGCCTTGATTTTCCCGCCGATTGGGATGCGCAAAGCGCCCTGTTCAATGCGCTGTAAACCGGCCCTCAAACATCTGTTAATGCCGTTCTGCCCGCCGTCAGAAAACGGACCTAGTGTGTCGTGCAAGTGAGACGGATGAGCGAAAGGGCGCGGATATCGCAGCTGCTACGGTCTTCCGTGCTGTAGCTGCATCAAACTAGGTTTGAATCGTCGAAAGGAAGGAACGTATCAAAGTCGTTCAAAAACAATAAGTTATAATTGGCGGAGGAGGTGGGATTCGAACCCACGGTAGACTTTCACCTACGTCGGTTTTCAAGACCGGTGCATTCAACCACTCTGCCACTCCTCCGACCGGCCCCTGTTAGCGGGTCGTTTCCGATTCGAAAAGCAGCTTCCTGCTCTGTGAAAATCCGCCGACAAACCGGTGCAAACACTTTCAAATGGTGGTATCGGACGCTATCGTTTGGCAAATTTGTGCGGGGGGCGGCTGTTTTGGCATATCAGGATCCCCACATCTGCGGGACGCGCAACAAACAGGCTGGATAACAGCGGGGCCTTCTGTCTTGCACAGAAGGAGAAAAGAGGGGCGAAACATGATGGGCAACGTGATTTCGAAGCGACGTATCTTGTGGGGCAGTGTCGCCATGGCAGCGACGCTTTCGCTTGCGGCATGTGATGAGAATGGCGAGTTTGCATTCCCTGGCGGCGGGGCAGAGGCTGCGAGTGCAGAACGGCCAACGCGGTCAATCCGGACCAATACGGAAGGGCGCGATGTTGAACGGCCAGACATTTTCGAGGTGACTGATCGCGGTCTGTGGGATGGACGCCCATCGCTTGGCGGTATCTGGGTTGCGCATCCTGACGTGCAGGACCCAGAGCGTGTAATTATCCGCAACACTGAAAATGGCCGTTCGGTTGTTGGCGCCTTGTTCCGGCGTGAGCGTGAAAATCCGGGCCCGTTGCTGCAGGTCTCATCCGATGCAGCGGAAGAGTTGAACATACTGGCGGGGGCGCCGACCTCACTGAACGTCGTCGTGTTGCGGCGCGAAGAGGTCGTGGAGGAGCAATCTCCAGTCGAACCAGAGGTTAACCCCGTTGTTGCCGCCTTGGATGCGCCTGTCACGGTAGAGGCCGCGCCACTTGATCCGATTGCAGGAGCGGCGGCGGCCATTGACGCAGCCGAGGATGCGGGTGAGGCAGCCGCGGAGGCAACAACTGCCGTTCCTGTCGCATTGCCTGCCGCAACGGAGGATACGACGACAGAAACTGAGGCGCCCCAAGTCCAGCCAGCACTCGACGCTGCCGGTGAGGCTGATTTGTCGGGTGACCTGATCCAGATCGGGGTCTTTAGCGTTGAGGCAAACGCAACCGGTGCTGCAGACCGGTTGCGCGCTGCAGGCATACCTGCCTCGGTCGAGATTCAGCAAGCCGGCGGACGAGACGTGTGGCGGCTGGTTGCGTCACCGATTGATGAGGATGCCGAGGAGACAATTGCCCAGATTGCCGAACAAGGCTTTCCTGACGCGTTTCTGGTCGAGAACACTGATGGCTAAGGCTGGAGAGACCTCATGAAAGCATGGCTTAACCACCTGATCAGCTTGGCCTGTGTTGCGGGCGCGCTTGGTAGTTCCGCATATGCGTTCGAGACGGAAGCCCAAGCTGCCTACGTGTTGGATCACACCACCGGCACGGTTCTCCTGGCGAAGAATGCACAAGATCCTTTGCCACCTGCCTCCATGTCCAAGCTGATGACGCTCTACATGGCGTTTGAGGCGATTGCCGACGGCCATTTGGACATTGACGAAACCCTGGCTGTGTCAACCGAGGCGGCGGCCTATGGTGGTTCGTCAATGTTTCTGGACACAACGGATCGCGTCCGGGTGGAGGATTTGTTGCGTGGCGTCATCGTCTTGTCCGGTAATGATGCAAGCGTGGTGCTTGCCGAGGCGTTGTCGCCGGACGGGACCGAAAGCGGTTTTGCCCGTTTGATGACCGAACGCGCGCGTGAACTCGGTATGAACAGCTCGAATTTCACGAATGCCAGTGGCTGGCCAGCGGCTGGCCATCGGATGTCGATGGAAGATCTCGGCATCCTTGCCAATCGCCTCATCACGGATTTCCCGACCTTCTATCCACTTTTTGCGGAGACGGAGTTCGCCTTTGATGGACGCGTGCCATCGAATTCGCGCAACCGCAATCCGGTTCTGACCATGGGTATTGGCGCGGATGGGCTGAAGACCGGCCATACCCAAGAGGCCGGATATGGTCTTGTCGGCTCCGCCAAACAGGGCGACCGGCGCGTCATATTTGTGATCACGGGCCTTGATACGGTGGCAGAACGGTCTCAGGAAAGCCGCAAGATCGTCGATTGGGCGTTCCGGCAATTTGCCGAACGCGACGTAATCAGCGCCGGAACACGCGTGGCTGAGGCTGATGTCTGGATGGGCGAGAGCCCCATTGTTGGCCTCACAGTAGCCGAAGATGTCTCGCTCCTCGTTCCCATTCGGGCTGATGATAAAATTGAGGCCGAAGTCGTTTACACCGGTCCAATTGAGGCTCCGATCAATGCGGGCGATCAACTGGCCGAAATGGTGGTCCAGCTTGACGGGCTACCTGAAAAGCGCCTGCCCTTGGTCGCCGAAAGCGATGTTCTGCGGGGCGGCTTCACCACGCGGCTGCGTACGGCGGCACTGGTGTTGTGGCAGAAGTACGGACCGCAAGGTGATGACGCAGCCGAGGGCGCATGACATCCCCGCGATTTATTACCTTTGAAGGTATCGATGGTTCCGGGAAGTCCACACAGGCCCGCCGCTTTGCCGACCATTTGCGCGGGCAGGGCGTTGATGTTGTTCTGACGCGCGAGCCGGGCGGCAGTGCAGGGGCCGAGGAAATCCGTCAGCTGGTCTTGACTGGCGATCCTGATCGCTGGTCGGCAGAGACCGAGATTCTGCTGTTTACCGCATCGCGCCGGGATCATCTGGAAAAGACGATTGAACCTGCGCTTGCTGCCGGGCGCCATGTGGTCTCCGACCGATTTGCGGATAGCACACGCGTCTATCAAGGCGCGACACGGGGCGATCTGCGGGCGATGGTTGATCAACTCCATAAGTTGGTGATTAAGCGTGAACCAGATCTCACGTTCATCATAGACATGGATCCCGAAGTTGCTCTATCCCGAAGCTTAGCGCGGCTCGGTTCTACGACTCCCACAAATGCACTTCAGAACACTGTTGGCGCAACGGATCGCTCAACACAAAAAAATGCACTGCAGGATATGTCTTCCGGACCAAGTCGCAATGCGCTGTTAGGCGTCGATGACGCCAAGCAAACAAAGAACGCTCTTTTGGACACGTCGCAAGCGGAAACTAAAAACGCGCTGGCAGGTTACTCACTACCTGAGAACCGGTTTGAGGAGTTTGGACTGTCCTTTCAGGAAACTCTGCGCCACGGCTTTCTCGCTCTGGCTCATGCAAACCCACAGCGCTGTGTTCTGATCGACGGGAACCGCACGGCAGATCAGATCGCGTCCGAGATTGCAGCCTACGCATGAGCGATGAGGTCATCCCCGAACCCGACCGGATTGAGGGCGCGCCGCATCCGCGCGAGACAATCACGCTCTTTGGGCAGGATCAGGCGCAACAGACCTTTCTGGGTGCGTTTGCCTCTGGCCGTTTGCATTCAGGCTGGCTGATCACCGGACCGCGCGGCGTCGGCAAGGCGACGCTGGCCTGGAAAATCGCAACTTATCTTTTGGCCGCGCCTGAGACGGGCCTCTTTGGTGATCCGACACTCCAGGTGGACCCGAACGACCCCGAAGCACGGCTCATCCAAGCGGGCGCCCATCCGCGCCTGACCGTGATCCGGCGACCATGGGACGACAAGACCAAGCGGCTCCGCGCGGAGATCACGGTGGATGCGGTACGCAGCCTCAAGACCTTCTTTCACATGTCCGCCGCCGACGGCGGTAGGCGTGTGGTGATCGTGGATGCCGCCGATGAGCTCAACCGGAACGCGGCCAATGCAATCCTGAAAGAGCTGGAAGAGCCGCCCGCAGAGACAACGATCCTCCTGATTGCGCACCAGCCCTCGCGCCTCTTGCCCACAATCCGCTCGCGCTGTCGCGAATTGCGTTGTGCACCACTTGGTGCTGACGATCTGCAGGCGGCTTTGGAGCAGGCCGGCCACCAGGCCCAAAATAGCGAGGCGCTGGCGACATTGGCGGGGGGATCGGCGGGCGATGCGATCCGGTTGATCAACCATGATGGCATGGCGCTTTACGAAGACATCGTCAAAACCTTGGAAGGCCTGCCGCAGATCAACCGCCAGGCGGCGCTGAAACTCGCCGAAAGCTGCGCGGGGCGGGGGGCTGAGACGCGGTTTGCCATGACGCTCGACCTGATGGATGTGTTTCTGGCACGGGCCGCCCGGACGGGGCTGATGGGTGAACCGCATAGCCAGGGCGCAGCGGGTGAGGCGCGGTTGCTCGCCCGCATATCGCCTGATGATCGGGCAGCACGGCGCTGGGCCACGCTCCAGCAGGACCTCTCAAACCGGTCGCGCCACGGGCGCGCTGTCAACCTTGACCCTGCGGCATTGATCCTTGATATGATCTTCAAGATCGAAGAAACGGCGCAAGGTGTCGCCGCAGCGTGAAAGCGGCCCCATGCCCCAAGCCAGCATCGTTGACAGCCATTGTCATCTGGATTTTCCCGATTTCGATGCCGAATTGCCAGCCGTCGTTGCCCGCGCTGTGGAGGCGGGTGTGGAACGCATGGTCACGATCTGCACCAAGCTGCGGCTGGAACCGCAAGTTCGCGCGATCGCTGAAGAACATGAGCCTGTCTTTTACGCCGCAGGCACCCACCCGATGAGCGTGGCGGATGAGCCGATGGCGGCTATTGATGACCTCATCCGCCTATCCGCACATCCCAAATTCGTCGGCATCGGCGAGACGGGGCTCGATTATCACTACACCTCGGAAAGCGCCGACGCCCAGCAAACCTCTCTGCGCACCCATATCGCCGCCGCGCGCGAAACGAAACTGCCCCTGATTATCCACGCGCGCGCGGCGGATGACGATATGGCGCGTATCCTGCGAGAGGAATACGAAAACGGTGCCTATACCTGCGTGATGCATTGTTTTTCGAGCGGAGCGGAGCTTGCCAAGGCGGCACTTGATCTGGGCTTCTATCTCTCCATGTCCGGCATCGCGGCTTTCCCCAAAAGTCAGGACCTGCGCGATATCTTCGCCAGCGCGCCACTTGATCGCATTTTGGTCGAGACCGACAGCCCCTATCTGGCACCACCGCCCTATCGCGGCAAACGGAATGAACCTGCCTACACGGCCCATACCGCCAAGGTCGGGGCCGAGATCTTTGGCGTCAGATACGAAGACTTCGCTGCCCAAACCACCGCGAATTTTGACCGGCTGTTCTGGAAGGCCGCCGCATGACCGACCGGATCGCGTTTCGCATTCTGGGCTGTGGCTCGTCGGGTGGCGTGCCGCGTCTGGGCGGCCTCTGGGGTGCTTGCGATCCGGACAACCCCAAGAACATACGCCGCCGCTGTTCGATGCTGATCACACGCAGCGGGGCGGACGGCGAAACCCGCGTCCTCGTCGACACCAGCCCTGACATGCGCAGCCAGCTTTTGGAGGCGGGCGTCGGCACACTGGATGCCGTCGTCTACACGCATGCCCACGCCGACCACGTCCACGGCCTCGATGACCTGCGCATGATCGTGTTCAACATGCGCGAGCGTCTGCAGGTCTGGGCCGATGGCGATACCTCAAACGACCTTCTGGGCCGGTTTGGCTATGCCTTCGTGCAACCGAAAGGCTCACCTTATCCACCGATCCTCGAACTCAATGCGATAGACGGAGATATCATGGTGAACGGGGCAGGGGGCCTGATCACGCTGACCCCATTTGAGGTCGAGCATGGATCAATCGAAGCACTCGGCTTTCGCGTGGGAGATGTGGCTTATCTGCCGGATGTCTCGGACATTCCGGAACCCGCCTGGCCGCAGCTCCAGAACCTCGATTGCTGGATTGTCGATGCCTTGCGACGCGATCCGCATCCGACCCATGCGCATCTGGCCAAAACGCTTGAATGGATCGCACAGGCCCGACCGAAACAAGCGGTGCTGACCAATATGCACAATGATCTGGATTATGCGACAGTGGCCGCCGAAACACCCGACCATATCCAACCCGCATATGACGGCATGACGCTGGAATTCCCCATCGACTGACTTCTCTCGTTCATAAATACCTCCGCCGGAGGCACCAAAAAATGACTTGCGGCGTAGCCGCGCATCTGGATCACACATGGCCGCACTGATCGACGTTATCCTGCCAGTCTTCCTTGTCATCGGCTTCGGCTATGTCGTGGTCTGGCGCGGGCTCTTCAGTGATGCGGGCGTCGACGGGCTGATGTCATTCACCCAGAACTTCGCGATCCCATGTCTTCTTTTTCGCGCGATTTCCACGCTGGACCTGCAGCAGAATTTCGATCTCGCCCTCCTGGGCAGCTTCTATATCGGGGCGCTGGCGGGGTTTGCGACCGGCGTCATCGGTGCCCGCTATCTCTTCGGACGTGGGTGGGAGGACAGCATTGCCATCGGCTTTTGCTGTCTTTTCTCAAACTCGCTTCTTCTGGGTCTGCCAATCACTGAGCGCGCCTATGGGCCTTCCGCGCTTGAGGCCAACTACGCTATCATCGCGCTCCATTCACCCTTTTGCTACGCGGTTGGGATCACCGCTATGGAGATCGTGCGCAATCGCGGGGCCAGCATGACGACCCTTCCGGGTAAGGTGCTGCGCGCGATGTTTCGCAATGCGCTGATCCTTGGGATCACGCTTGGTGCGGTGGTCAATCTGGGCAATTTGCCTGTGCCGGGCGTGGTCACCGATGCGCTCGACCTGATGGTGCGCGCGGCCCTACCTGCCGCCTTGTTTGGCCTTGGCGGTGTCCTCTACCGCTACAGGCCGGAGGGGGACTTACGCACGATCCTCTTCGTCGTGGCTGTGTCACTGATCCTGCATCCTGCGATTGTCTGGGTGCTGGCAGACCTCAACGCCCTGTCGGTCGAGGCGACACGCTCTGCCATGCTCACCGCTGCGATGGCGCCGGGCATCAATACATACGTCTTTGCCAACATGTACGGCAGCGCGCGGCGCGTCGCCGCCTCGTCCGTACTCATGGGCACGGGGCTGTCGATCCTGACGGTGTGGCTGTGGCTTGCGGTGTTGCCTTAGGACGGCGAAAGACCCCGTAGTCGCTCTGACCTGCGGCGGAGCAGTTCCACTGTCGCAAGCAATATGATCGAAACGGTGACCAGGACGGTGGCCGCGGCAAGGATAGTGGGGCTGATTTGTTCGCGCAGGCCGGTGAACATCTGCCAAGGCAGCGTCTTTTGCGCGGCGGCCCCGACAAACAGCACGACGACCACCTCATCAAACGAAGTGATAAAGGCGAAAAGCCCGCCCGAGATCACACCCGGCAGGATCAACGGCATCTGGATGCGAAAGAATGTCGTGGTCGGTGAGGCGCCGAGATTGGCCGCAGCGCGCGTGAGCGACCGGTCAAACCCCACCAACGTTGCCGTGACCGTGATGATCACAAACGGAATGCCAAGGGCCGCATGCGCCAGAATGACCTTGATGTAACCGGTCAGGGACTTCGACATCCCCAAATTCTCTTCCATCCACAGCCCCATCTGGCTGTAGAAAAAGAACATGCCCGTGGCCGAGATGATCAGTGGCACGATCATGGGTGAGATCAAAAGCGCCATGATCCCGCGCCGGAACGGGACATGGGATTGCGACAGGCCAATCGCCGCCAGCGTGCCGAGCGAGACCGAGATGATCGTCGCAAAGGGCGCGATGATCAGTGAATTCTGCAGCGGCCTGATCCAATCCTGATTGGTGAAGAAGTCGCGGTAGTGTTTGAGCGAATAGCCCTCAGGGTCGAGCGCTAGCATTTCAGGCGTGAAGGTAAAGAAGTCCTGCGCGTTAAACGATAGCGGGATGATGATGATGATCGGGGCGACCAGAAAGAACAGGATCAGGCCGACGATCGCACGGAAACTGTAGTACCAGACTCGTTGGCCGGTTGTTGCATAGGGGGGAAGCGCGCTCATCTGATCAGCCCCCCAGCTTCACGTTGTCGATGCCCACGATCCTGTCATAGGCCCAGTAAAGGATCAGCACGACCGCGAGCAGAATGGCGCCAAGTGCTGCCGCCAGCCCCCAGTTGAGCGAGGTCGAAATGTGATAGGCGATCCGGTTCGAGATAAAGACACCGCGCGTCCCGCCCACGATTTCGGGCGTGATGTAGTAACCGATGGCAAGGATGAACACGAGGATGCAGCCCGCCCCGATCCCCGGCACGGATTGCGGGAAATAGACCCGCCAGAAGGCTGTCCAGTTGGTCGCTCCCAGCGATTTGGCCGCGCGCAGGTAGCTGGGCGGGATCGTCTTCATCACCGAATAAAGCGGTAGGATCATGAAGGGCAAAAGGATATGCGTCATCGCGATGATTGTGCCTGTGGCGTTGTTGATCAATGCCAGCCGGTTGTCATCAACCACGAGCCCAATCCAGACGAGCGTGTCATTGATCACGCCCTGCTGTTGTAGCAACACTTTCCAGGCGGAGGTGCGCACCAGAAGCGATGTCCAGAACGGCAGCAGTACGAGGATCATCAAGAGGTTCGCTTTGCGGGCGGGCAGGTTGGCCAGCAGCCAGGCCACCGGATAACCAAGCAGCACACAGACAAAAGTGATCGTGAGCGACATCACCAGAGTTCGCCAAAACAGGGTGAGGTAGATCTGCTCGTTCTCTGGCTGCCAGACCGGGCCGTCAGGGGATTTCTGCAGATCGACGGCGTTCAGGAAGTAGCCCGACGTGAAGGCGGGGCTATAGGTCTGGATCGTCTGCCAGACCTCCACATCCAGCCAATCATCGTCAATATGCGCGAACGCAGCACGCACATCTTCGCGTTCGAAACTCTGCGCCTCGCGTGCGGCGTTGGACACCAGACCAGTAAGAGGGCCGTCAATCTCAACCTGCGGATTTGCAGTCAGGTCTTCATGCAGAGCAAGATAGACGACGTTCCAAGGCTCTTCCTCAATCGGGCTGTCGCCATCAACATCGCGAATGGTCGCGGCGAAATCTGCATAGATCGCAGCGGTCTGCGGCAGCGCGTCACGCGCTTGCTCTGCCACGACAAAAGCAGGTTCAATACCCTCGCCATTCCAAGCCGCTTGCTCTGCGATCCAATCGGGATCGGCCAAGAGCGTGACCCAGGTGGCAGGCTCTTCCCATGCCTCATCCAGTGCGATGAATTGATCGGCATAGACCTCTCCAATATCATCCACGCGCCGCCCGGATTTGCGGAAAAGGGATGAGATACCAGAGGTTTCGTAGTTCAGGCGGCTGCCAAGGCGCGTGTGCTTCTTTTCCTCAACCGCGATCATCAGATCCATGGCGAGCGCTCTGAACACCGCCTCGCTTGGTGCGTCTCCTGCATCCGCGTCCCAGTCAGCGACGGCATCCACCGTGCGGGGGATCGTGTCGCTCACGATCTGGTTCTCGACGGACCGAAACAGCATCTGCCCGATGGGAATGATGAAGGTGATCAGGATGAAGATGAGAAGCGGTGCGATCAGCATCAGCGCGCGCATCTTCTGACGCCGCAATGCGCGGTTCAGGCTGGCTTTCAGAGGGCGGCCATCGGCGGCCAGCATCTGTTCGGCCACCGGCTACACCCCCTCGACCAGAACGATCATGCTGGTCGCATTCTCGCGCCTGATCCGTGCAACATCTTGATATTCTTCAGGGTAATAAAGCGCCTTCGCGCTTTCAAAATCTGGAAATTCAAAGATCACATGCCGTGCGAATTCCGGGCCTTCGGCACTGTCAGCCTCACCACCCCGTACCAACGGTTTGCCACCCGCAGCTTCGATCAGGGGCGTGTCACGGACAATGTATTCCTTATAGGCTTCCGGGTCGTTCACAGTGATGTGCCCGATGATATAGCCTTTTGGCATGGCATGATCCCCTGTCGGCAATTGGCGCAAGACGGTGGCCGTCTTGCGCCTTTTTCATCTACTGGGCGAGCCAGCTTTGGAACTTGGCGTCCAGATCGTCCCGATAATCCGCCCACCATTCGTAGTTGTTCACGAATGTGTTCTCGGCGTTGTTGGGGTCGGTTGGCATATGTGGCGCCATGTCGATCCCCAACGTTGCATGGGTGCTGACCAGAGGTGCCGAAGAGGCGCGTGCGGGTCCGTAGGAGATATACTTGGCCTGATCGGCGAGGCGCTGCGTATCGGTCGCGAAACGCACGTAATCCAGCACGCGTGCCAGACGATCCTCTGACAGGCCCGTCGGGATGACCCAGCCATCGAGGTCGAACATCTGCCAGTTCCAGGCCATTTCAACCGGTTGGCCCTGCTCGGCAATCAGGCTGAAGAGCCGCCCGTTATAGGTGGAGCCCATGAAAATCTCACCATCGGCAAGGAGCTGGGGTGTTTCCGCGCCTGCGGTCCACCAGATTGTCTCGCTCTTGATCGTGTCGAGCTTGGCGAAAGCCTGCGCCTGTCCTTCGTCAGTCTCAAGAACGTCGTAGACATCTTCGTAGGCGACGCCGTCACAAAGAAGCGCCCATTCCATGTTTGCAATCGGGTTGCGGTTTAGCGCGCGTTTGCCGGGATAGGTCTCCAGATCGAAGACGTCACAGGCACCGGTGGGTGGTTCAACCCCGGCAGGCACCATGTCGGTACGGTAGCCGAACGTCGTCGAAAAGACGATCTGCGGGATGAAGCAGTCCGACACCAGCATGTCACCGAAATCGTCCGACGCGGATGAGCCATCATCGCCGGGGGCAAGGATTTCGTCGGGGTCGATTTCCATCGCGAGCCCCTCATCGCAGAGCCGGATCGCGTCGGCGGCTTCGACATCAACGAGGTCCCAGGTGATGTTGCCCGCCTCGTTCATCGCGCGCAGTTTGGCGACAGCCTCTGACGAGCTTTCATCATTGATGATCGTGACGCCGGTCATTTCCATGTAGGGGTCGTGGTAAGCGGCCTGCTGTGAGGCGCTATAGGCGCCGCCCCAGCTGACGATTGTCATCTCGTCGGCCATATGGCCATCGGCAATCGCGCCACTGGCGATCAGCGTCAGTGCTGTTGTTGCCTGAAGTGTTTTGATCATTTTCATCACATTCTCCCGTTGTCATATGCCCGTTTGGTTTTGGTGGAGGCCGCCTGCCGGGCGATGGTGGCCTCTTTGGTTCAGCCGCTACGCATCCAGCGCACGGCAATCGGATGCCAGCCAGCCGATTTCGATCTGACTGCCCGGTTCGAGACGCACCTGATCGGGCGCGTTCCGTGTCTTGATCACAAAGTCATCATTCCCCGCCACCCGCAGGCGCGTTCTGAAGATGTCACCCATATAGATGAATTCCAGCACTTCTGCCTGCAACGTATGCGCGCCAGGCTTGAGGCGGGACTTGTTAAACTCCACACGCTCCGGCCGGATTGAGACTCGCGTCCGTTCCCCGGCTTGAGACACATTAACCGGCACCGCGTCGATAATGTCTCCACTATCGAGTTTCACGGTGCAGCTCTCCTGCGAAATCTCTTCCACAACACCTTCGAGCGTGTTGTTTTCACCGATAAATTGCGCGACGAAGCTGTTCTGCGGCGTCTCGTAGAGTGCATCTGGTGGGGCAAGTTGCTGGATGCGCCCGTCGTCAAAAACCGCCACGCGGTCCGACATTGTCAGCGCCTCAGTCTGGTCATGGGTGACGTAGACGACGGTGATGCCCAATTCATGCGCAAGGTTCGTGATCTCAAACTGCAGGCTTTCGCGCAACTGCTTGTCAAGCGCGCCAAGCGGTTCGTCCATCAGCACCAATTCCGGCTCAAACACCAGGGCGCGGGCCAGCGCGATACGCTGTTGCTGACCACCCGAAAGCTGGGCTGGCCGACGGCCCGCGAAATCCTGCATCTGCACCATACCGAGCGCGCGCATGATCTTTTCTTCGCGCAGGGACTTGTCCATTTTGCGGACTTCCAGCGGGAAAGAAAGGTTCTCGGCCACGCTCATATGCGGGAAGAGGGCGTAGTTCTGAAACACCATCCCGATCCCGCGTTTGTGCGGTGGAATATTGTTGATCGACACGCCATCCAGCCGGATTTCCCCGTGGGTCGCGGTCTCAAACCCGGCAAGCATCATGAGGCAGGTGGTTTTGCCCGACCCGGAGGGCCCAAGCATCGTCAGAAACTCACCCTTTGGCATGGAAAGGTTGAGGTCTTTGACGACCAGACTTTCGCCGTCATAGCTTTTCTGAACGCGTTCAAACTCAACAAATGCAGCATCATTGGCTGTCTGCAGCAAACCGATCTCCCCAAGAGCGCGTCCCGTCGGGGGTACTAAAACGGGCGCTCGCCAAATTTGCAATCGCAAACGCCGGTCTTTCTGCCGCACTTCTGATATCTTGCCCAAATTGCGGGCAGGTCTAACTGTACCAATATGAAGTTCTTGCGAATGGTTATCATTCCTATTTACAGTTGCGAACGATTCTCATAAACGCGTCTTCAGAAGCTGCGGCGCTCAAAAAGGGGAGAATTTGATGGCGACCTTCAGACTCTTGTTTGCGGCAGTCATGAGTATTGTGTTTGCAACAACCGCCTGGGCACAGGATGATCGTTTCAAGGCGGTGACAACCTTTACGGTGATTGCTGATATGGCGCAAAACGTGGCGGGTAACGCCGCGATTGTCGAAAGCATCACGCGGCCCGGTGCCGAGATACACGGCTACCAGCCAACGCCGCGCGACCTGATCCGCGCACAGGATGCGGACCTGATCCTTTGGAACGGTCTGAACCTGGAATTGTGGTTCGAACAATTCTTCGCCAACCTGTCGGATGTGCCAAGCGCCATTCTAACCGATGGCATTGACCCGATCAGCATCGCGTCGGGTGACTATACCGGCAAACCCAATCCCCATGCATGGATGGGTCTGAACAACGCCCTGGTCTATATTGACAACATCCGCGACGCCTTCATCGCGCATGACCCGGACAATGCCGAAATCTACACCGCCAATGCCGAAGCCTATAAACAGGAGATCACAGATGCGATTGGCCCCTTGCGCGAAACGATCCTCGCTCTCCCGGCAGAGCAGCGCTGGCTTGTCACGTGCGAGGGGGCGTTCAGCTATCTGATCCGCGACTTTGAGATGCAGGAACTCTATATCTGGCCCATGAATGCCGACCAGCAGGGCACACCGCAGCAAGTGCGCCGCGTGATCGATACGGTGCGCGACAACGATATCTCGGCGGTGTTTTGCGAAAGCACCGTCTCACAAGCGCCCGCCGAACAGATCGCGCGGGAAACGGATGCAAGTTACGCCGGTGTCCTTTATGTGGACAGTTTGACAGAGGCGGATGGGCCGGTGCCGACCTATCTGGACCTCTTACGCGTCACCACGGAAACGATTGCTACAGGTCTCACCGAATGAACCAAAGCCCCGGCATTGCTGCACAGGATGTGACCGTTACTTACCGTAACGGTCACACTGCTTTGCACGATGCGACTTTTGATATCCCGACCGGGACGATCACCGCACTTGTGGGGGTTAACGGTGCGGGCAAATCGACCCTCTTCAAGGCGATCATGGGGTTTGTGCCTGCTGCCAAGGGCCAGATCTCGGTCTTGGGTTTGCCGGTGGCAGAGGCGTTGCGCCGCAACATCGTCGCCTACGTGCCGCAATCCGAAGAGGTGGATTGGAGTTTTCCGGTACTGGTCGAAGACGTGGTGATGATGGGGCGCTACGGCCATATGGGCTTTTTCCGGCGGCCAAAATCGGCTGACCACAAGGCCGTGACGGATGCTTTGGACCGCGTGAACATGCTGGATTATCGGCATCGTCAAATTGGCGAGCTTTCCGGCGGGCAGCGCAAACGCGTCTTCCTCGCCCGCGCGCTGGCGCAAGAGGGGCAGGTGATCCTGCTGGATGAGCCCTTTACCGGCGTCGATGTGAAGACTGAAGAAGCGATCATCGCCTTGCTGAGTGAGATGCGGGATGAGGGACGCGTGATGCTCGTCTCAACCCATAACCTCGGCTCGGTGCCGGAGTTTTGTGACAGGACGATCCTGGTTAAACAGACCGTGCTCGCCTTTGGTGAGACATCAGCAACCTTCACCCGCGAGAACCTGGAACTGGCGTTTGGCGGGGTTCTACGCCATTTCGTCCTTGGCGGGTCCGATCTGCATGATGACGATGACAGCCGCGAGATCCGGGTGATCACCGATGATGAGCGTCCCTTTGTGGTCTATGGCGAAGATCAACGGGCGAGTGGCGAATAATGGCGCTGCTGGAGCCCTTTAGCTACGCCTACATGTTCAACGCGATGTGGGTCAGCGCGCTCGTGGGGTCCATTTGCGGGTTTCTGTCAGCCTATCTGATGCTCAAGGGCTGGTCGTTGATTGGTGACGCGCTGAGCCACTCGATCGTGCCCGGCGTGGCTGGAGCCTATATGCTGGGCCTGCCCTTTGCGCTGGGCGCCTTTGCAGCAGGCGGGCTTGCGGCAGGGGCGATGTTGTTTCTCAATCAGCGCACGGGCTTGAAGGAGGACACGATCATTGGGTTGATCTTCACGTCCTTTTTCGGGCTGGGCCTTTTCATGGTGTCGCTGTCGCCAACTTCGGTCAGTGTGCAGACAATCATGCTTGGCAATATCCTGGCCATCACGCCGTCGGACACGCTGCAATTGGCCATCATCGGTTTTGTCACTTTGGCAATCCTCACAGCCAAGTGGAAAGACTTCATGGTCACCTTCTTTGATGAAAACCATGCGCGCTCAATTGGCCTGCGCCCCGACTTGCTGCGTGTGGTGTTCTTTACGTTGCTGGCGGCGTCCTGCGTCGCAGCGTTGCAAACCGTGGGCGCATTTTTGGTCATTGCCATGGTGGTCACACCGGGCGCCACCGCCTATTTGCTGACCGACCGCTTCCCTCGGCTTTTGGTACTGAGCGTGGCATTGGGGACGACAACCAGCTTTGTCGGCGCCTATCTCAGCTATTTTCTCGACGGTGCGACAGGGGGGATCATCGTGACCCTGCAGACCCTGCTATTTCTGGCGGCGTTCTTCTTCGCACCCAAACACGGATACCTGGCGGCGCGCCGAAGGTCCTCTGCTGCGGGGGGAACCGTGTGATGGAAACGCTGCTCTTCCCGTTTCAGTTCGCGTTCATGAACAACGCCTTTCTGATCATGGCGATTATTGCCGTGCCGACCAGTCTGCTCTCCTGCTATCTGGTGTTGAAAGGCTGGTCGCTGATGGGTGATGCCATCAGCCACGCCGTTCTGCCGGGCATTGTTCTTGCCTATATCCTGAACATTCCGCTGCTGATCGGGGCCTTTTGTGCCGGGATGTGCTGCGCGCTCGCCACTGGTTTTTTGGCCGAAAACAGCCGCGTGAAACAGGACACGGTGATGGGGGTGGTGTTTTCAGGCATGTTTGGTCTGGGCCTGATCCTGTACACCAAGATCACAACGGATGTGCATCTTGACCATATCCTGTTTGGCAACATGCTGGGCGTGGATGGGGCGGATTTATGGACTGCCAGTGGGATCGCCGCACTTGTCGCCGCGATCATCATTGCGAAACGCCGTGAGTTCACGCTGCACGCCTTTGACCCTGTGCAGGCGCGCGCCGTGGGGCTGCGTGTCGGCTGGCTGCATTACGGGCTGCTGGCGATGATTTCGCTGACAATTATTGCCACTTTGTCGGCAGTTGGCATCATTCTGTCCATCGGGCTTTTGATCGCACCGGGTGCGATTGCCTTTTTGCTGACAAAACGGTTTGAGGTCATGTTGCCCCTCTCGGTGCTCATCACACTCTTGTCAGGCATAGCAGGAGCGTATCTGAGCTTCTTTCTCGACAGCGCACCGGCACCGACAATCATTCTCGTGATGACCTTACTGTTCATCACAGCATTTCTGCGCGCCAATTTGCGCGCGCGCAGCACAAAGGAATTCGCGTCAGATTACCATTGAAGAGCAATGCAGGCCATGAAACCCTGCGCCGACAAGAACAGGGCAGGCACGCTCAATGGGTGAAATCTGGGAAGGGCTGACAGCCGGGTTTTGGCTGGTGATCACGCTGGACGCTGATCTGGTCGAGATCACGTTGCGGTCGCTTTACGTGACGCTGACGGCTGTCGTGATTGGCTCGGCCATCGGTTTGCCGTTTGGCGCATTTCTGGCAATCCGCCGGTTTCGGCACAGGCGCGCAACGATTGCGGTGCTGAACGCGCTCATGGGGCTGCCGCCGGTTGTTGTTGGCCTGATCGTCTATCTTCTGCTTTCACGCTCTGGCCCATTTGGTGTGCTTGGGCTCCTTTTTACGCCCACGGCCATGATCATCGCGCAGGTCATCATCATCACGCCACTGATAGCTTCTATCGCGCATCAGGCGATCCGCGATCTTTGGGCGGAGTATCATGACCTGCTGATCTCGCTCTCTACGACGAAGCGCCAGCGGATCAAGACCCTTCTATGGGACGGCAGACGCGCATTGATCACCGCATCGCTCGCCGGATTCGGGCGCGGGATTGGCGAGGTCGGTGCGATCATGATCGTGGGCGGCAATATCGACAATGCCACGCGCGTGCTGACGACGGCCATTGCCTTGGAGACGGGCAAAGGGGACTTTGCCCTTGCTTTGGGTCTTGGCTTTGTCCTGATTGGCCTGGCCATCGCGGTGAACCTCGCCATCCACACAATCGGTAAAACGGAGAGCGAGGGGAAATGGTGAGTTCCATCCTGCCCCTGACCGTGTCGCAGGCGCTTGTGCAGCGGAAAGGCAAAACGCTGCTTGGCCCAGTAGATCTGAAGATTTCAACGACCGGCTGCACCATCGTCATGGGGCCCAACGGATCCGGGAAAACCACGCTTTTGCGAGTGCTGCACGGGCTGGAGCGTCTATCGTCCGGCAACACAAGCTGGCAGGTACCCGTGACGGATGCACGGACGCGGCAGGCCTTTGTGTTTCAGACGCCCATCATCATGCGCCGTTCCGTGCGCGAGAACCTCGCCTATCCGCTGATGGTGCATGGGATGGGGAAGGCAGAGGCGTATCAGACTGCCCAAAACTGGGCCGAGAGGGTGGGGCTTGCTGACGCGCTCGACAGGCCGGCACCTCAACTGTCGGGCGGGGAGCGGCAGAAACTGGCACTCGCCCGCGCGCTGATCCGCGCGCCCGAGATTGTGTTTCTGGATGAGCCTTGCGCCAATCTCGACGGGCGCGCCATCCGGGAGATTGAGGCGATCCTCAAAGAGGCGCAAGAAGGTGGCACGCGCATCGTCATGTCCACTCATGATGTGGGGCAGGCCAAACGATTGGCTGATGATGTTGTCTTTCTGATGCATGGCCGTATCATCGAAGAAGGGTCAGCAGATCAGTTCTTTGCAGGCCCCTCAACGCCGCAAGCCACGGCGCTGCTACAGGGAGATATCGTAGAATGATACGGATTTTTGCGTTTGTTTTCATGTTTTTGGGATCTGGTGCTTGGGCTGAGAGCCTGAAGCTCGCCGTAACAACCTCGTTTCATAATTCGGGCCTTTCGGACATCCTGCTGCCCGCGATCAAGGAAGACATCGATGTTGAAGTGCAATTGCTCGTGGTCGGCACCGGTCAGGCCCTGCGACTTGGTGAAGCGGGGGATGTGGACGCGATCCTTGTTCATTCGCGTACTGCAGAGGATGCCTTTGTTGCCGCCGGTTACGGCACGCATCGGCGTGAGATCATGTATAATGATTTCGTCTTCATCGGCCCGGCAGGTGATCCGGCGGGCATTGCCGAGGCGCAGAATGCCGCGGATGCGCTGACCCGTATCGCCGAAGCGCAGGCAGTCTTCGTCAGTCGTGGTGATGACAGCGGTACTCACAAGAAGGAGCTGTCACTTTGGGAGGCATCGGGTGCGTCGCGTGGCGGCGACTGGTATCGCCCCGTTGGTGCGGGCATGGGCGCGTCCCTGAATACGGCGGCAGGCATGGACGCCTATATCCTGGCAGACCGGGCAAGCTGGCTGAATTTCGGGAACAAGGCGCGGCTTGATCTTTTGTTTGCCGGTGATCCGGCGCTCTTCAACCAATATGCCTATATCCCCGTGAACCCGGACCGGCATGCCCATGTCAAAGCTGATTTTGCCATCGCTTTGGAAGATTGGCTGACGTCGGACCGCGCCAAAGAACTGATCGACGGCTACACGATTAATGGCGAGACGCTGTTTACGTTTAACGCCGTGAACCCGTCTTAATCATCCAGCGACCCATGGATCGCAAACTGGTCGAGCCCCGCAGATTGGGGCTCGATGATGCGGTAGCTTTCCTTGAGGCCCGCATCCGTGAGGGCGCGGGTGACCATCAGCAATGTGTTGGGGTCCTGACCCGCGCAAAGCTCCGACATCTGGGCGATTTCATCGCTGGCCACGCCGCTTGCCGCCGCAATATCCGGCGCGCCGTAATGACTGACAAAATGCGCCGCCAGTGCGGCGGTCAGCGCCTCGACCTCGTGATCTTCGATCTTGGTGATGGCGACAACGGATACGCGCCCGAATGTCTCAAGCCCCAGCCAGCCATTGGTAAAGGCCTGCTTGGCCTTGCCGGTCAGGTCGCCCTCGGACCAGTTCGAAAACTCGAACCCGCCCGAGATGCACCATTCGCCCGTGCGGGCGGGCGTATGAAAGATATTCATATCGCTTTCGTCGAAATGGATCGCGCGGGCGAGGTAGCGGTCGGTCATGCTTGCTCCAACAGGGCGGTCAACGGGGTTAGTGTGGTGGTCTCGCACGATTTGCGCAACAGGCCGAAACGCTCGTCAACGCCGATTTCATCGTCACCGCGATGGAGCAGCCCTTCATACTCGGCATGTATGGGGCGGGGGCCGTCATCCGTCCAACGGTTGATCCAGACCAGCGTGTGCCGCGCCCAGCCTTCCAGCAACTGCGCGGCGCCCAGATCGCCGCAGCCTTCCTCATAAAGCGTTGTGACATCCGGCGTATCACCGGGGTTCTGTGTGCTGTTGCGGATCGACACCTGCAGGCCGACAATTAGCCAGTCGGGGACGTTGTCCTTCTGTGGTGAAGAGGATTTCACACTGAGCGCGCCACAGACAGCATCATTCACGCGGATCGTCCCGTCCCACTCTAAAAGCACGGCTATTTCAGGCGGCGCGATGGCGCCCAACGCATTCTGAAACCCGATGCCGCAAATCGGCAGCATGATCATCGCATCGGCAAGCGGGATATCGGGGGCAAAGATCATCGCCGCGCGAAGGTCATCCGTGCCGAGGTTGTGGACGATTGTTCCCGCATCACAGCCCACGGCGGCCATTTGCGCCGCAACATCCGTTGGGTCATCCACCGTCGCCTGACCGGTCATCAAAGGCGGAAAGCTGGGGGCGGTCATGCGTTCCCGTCAGCGATCAATTGGCGGGCGACGGTGCGAAAGCTCTCGGCTTGAGGGCTTTCCGGCCTAGACACCACAATCGGCGCGCCGCCGTCGGCGGCCAGACGAATATCCAGATGCAACGGCAGTTCCGCGAGGAGCGGGACGCCCATCTTCTCGGCCTCTGCCGCAACGCCGCCGTGCCCGAATGTATGCTCTTCGTGGCCGCAGTTTGAGCAGATATGCGTACTCATGTTCTCGATCAAACCGATGATCGGCGTGCCCAACTGGTTGAACATGTCGATCCCCTTGCGCGCATCGATCAGCGCCACATCCTGCGGCGTGGAGACGACAATGGCGCCATCGACCGCGAATTTCTGCGTCAGCGTCATCTGCACATCACCGGTGCCGGGGGGCAGGTCGACGAGCAACACGTCCAGTGCACCCCATTGCACCTGGTTCATCATCTGCTGCAGCGCGCCCATCAGCATCGGTCCGCGCCAGACAACCGCCTGATCATCGTTCTGCATCAGGCCGATGGACATCATCGTCACGCCATGATTGCGCATCGGCAGGATCGTCTTGCCATCGGGTGAGGCGGGGCGACCAGAGACGCCCAGCATGCGCGGCTGCGAGGGGCCGTAGACATCCGCGTCCAGAAGCCCCACACGCCGCCCCTCTGCCGCCAAAGCACAGGCGAGGTTGGCTGAGACCGTGGACTTGCCCACGCCACCCTTGCCAGAGGCAATGGCGACAATCCGGTCCACGCCGGGGACCTTTTGCGGGCCCTTCGGCTCTGCTGCGCGCTGCGGTTTCAGATCGGGTGGCGCTGCAGGGGTGCTATGCGCTGTCATCACCGCCGAGACGCTGCTGATGCCTGGCATAGCCTTCAAGGCGGTTTCAGCTGCGGCCCGCACCGGCTCCATCTGCGGAGCAATGGAAGGGGCGACTTCAAAGACGAAACGGACATTGCCATCTTCGACCGACAGGGCCCGGACCAGCCCGGCGGACATGATATCATCGCCCGAGGCGGGGTCTTTGATCGTCTTGAGGATCGCGATGACGGCGTCACGTGTGATGGTCAATTCAGGCGTCCTGTCCGGTGATCGTGCCGGTCACGACATGTTCCAGTTCCAGTTCAGGAACGGTCAGTACTACCTTGGCTTCAAATGATTTTCCTGCCGCACCGTTCTTGCGCATCGCCTCTTCAATGGCTTGCTGTGATGTCACGCCAACCTGCTTGAGGAACTTGCGCATGGACATGTTGAAATCATCGCTCATCCTAGTGATCCTTTCTGTCGGAAAAGTAGTCATCCGTGGTGCGCACGCGAGGGCGCTCACCGCCCGCAAAGGGGTTGTTCTCGGAATGATACTGCGCCTGAATGCGGCAATTGTCGCACATCTGGATCATGCGTGCAGCCTCTGGGTTGGCGAACATCGCATGGCTTCCTGCCAGCTTTTCGCTGATCTTCTCAATTGTGGATTTCACACCGAAAAGGGCACCGCATTCGACGCAGGCAAAGGGCTCTTCCTCGTTGAGGACAATTTGTGTCAGTGCGGCATCCGTCAGGTTCAGCCGCGGCTCTAACGTGATCGCGCTTTCCGGGCAGACATTGCTGCACAGCCCGCACTGCAGACAGGCGTCTTCCTGAAAGCGTAGTTGCGGCAGGTCCTCATTATCCGCCAGCGCGCCGGACGGGCAAAGTGACACACAGGCCAGGCACAATGTGCAGGCTTCCGTATCCACAACGACGGCTCCATAAGGGGCCGTTTTAGGCAACGGGATCAGATCATCCGACCGCAAGGTTTTGGCTGCCGTGCGCGCCACTTGTCGCCGGGTTCCAATCGGTAGAATGGGCGTCGCGATATCGGCGGCTTCCGACGCGCCATAAAGCGTCTCGGTCAGTACATCGGGGTCGGCTGGGTCGAGCAATGCCACGTCACGCCCGGCAATGACGCTGGCAAGTTCCGCCTCGCGCGTCAGCGTATCGCGATCAGAGGTCGGCGCGAGGATCAGACTGACTGCACCGAAACCGGCCCCGAATGCGGCCAGCATCTCCGCATGGCCGAAGCTGGCGAGCGCTTCGACTGACAACGGGATGACATCGGCTGGCAGGCCACGCCCGTAACGCGCGGCAAGGCGGATCATCTCGGCCCCGTGGCTTGCATCATGGACCAGGAGCCTTGGACTTTGCCCGCCCGCCTTGCGATAAGTGCTTGCAAGTGTTTGCAGGCGGCGGAACGCATCGTCTGTCGGTGGAGCATCATAGCTGATCGCACCGGACGGGCAGAGTGATGCGCATGCCCCGCACCCCGCGCAGATCATCGGATCAACGCTGACGTAGTCGCCAGCAGACGTGATGGCGCCGGTGGGGCAGGCATTCAGACAATTCGAACAGGCGGGTTTTCCCGCGCGGGAATGTGCGCAAAGCGCAGGTTCCATCCGCACGTAAAGCGGTTTCTCAAAGGTGCCGACCATCTGGGCCGCGTCAAAGATGGCGCGCGCAACGGAAGGCGGATGTTTCGGATCGGCGCGCAGATACCCATCGCGCTTTTCGGGCGCGGGGAAGAGGGGTGGCTGCCCTGACAGGTCGAGCAGGATGTCGCAGGTTGAGCGTGCGCCATCTTGTGGCGTTGTGAACTGCACCGGACCGCGGCCGCCGGGCACGATTTCCTGTAAGGCATCAAAACGCAGGTTGAACTGCCCCAGACTGCCTGTCGCGCCGCGTAATTGGCCCCTGATGATGTCGAAATCCTGCGGTGGTTCAGGCGGCTCGTCACCCGTGATCAGCACGGTGACGCTGAGTGTTTCAGAGAGTTGGGTGGCAGCCTCTAAACACACGTCGTCCTGCCCAAAAATCAGGCACGTTCCCTGCGAGATCACATCACGCACTTTGGGCGCGGGGCTAGGTAAAAGCGCCTCTACTGCAAGTGCAGCCATCTTGGGGCTTTTTGACGCAGGGTCATCTGACCAGCCAGCACGGTCGCGCAGATCGACAAAATCGGGCATATCCGCCTGAATTTGCTGCGCAAGTTCTTCAAAGATGTGTCGCTGTTGCTTGCATGCGATCACGACCGTTCCATCCTGCAAATAGCTTTCGGCCTTGTCGATTTCGCGCGTGCACAATGCGGTATGGACGGTGCTGCACCCCAAACCGGTTGCTGTTTCAAGTGCGGCTGGATCAAGTGCCTGGGTGCCGGAACAATCGCATAAAATCAGTTGCTTGCGTGAATCACGCTGGCTGCTCATTGATTGTCCTCCCCGGTTTTGCGTCACCGCAACGCGGACAGACTATCGACAGATCAAATCGCGGGCAAACGGGAAAAATGCACCCTGGACATGCTGCGTTGCAGAAACAATCGTTCCAAAAAAGTGCTTTTTTTGATCACTTTTTTGGTCCAGCATGTCGACAGCCGTATACATCACACTAGGGAGGGGCGGTGGTCCGCAATCCGCACCAATACCAATCGATGTCGCTGGGAATTGTTCTGCGTCGGTCACCGGGCGTGACGGCATGGGCTAAATGGTCCTGGCGCGTGGCAGATGTTTTGCCTGGTGCGGGTCCTGCTTCTTGGAACACAATCCGCGAAACTGGTGATGTCCGGGATTACCACGTGGCTACTGTACCGTTGGAATTGCACGGCGCGGAGTGTGAGGCCTATCGCACCGGTTTGGCAGATGCTGTGCCCTCCGTATATGTCGTTTTGCGCAGTACTGATGATACTGAACGCTCCTTTGACGTATTGCTGGCGACCGCATCCCCATACGAGGGGCAGGACTACTCCGACAATGGTGAGGATTTGGTCGAGAAAGTGCCAATGCCCGACGGATTGATCGCCTGGGTGAATGATTTCACTGAGCGCTTTTACGAGGAAGAGACCTTTGTCAAACGGCGTCGCGACAAGAAACGTGTCGATATCGTTGAAGATGGCATTGGCGACGCCCGTATATCCCAGATCAGCGATGTGTACCGCGCGCCCAGACGCAAGGAGCCCACAGCGTGACGGAGACGGGGATGGATTTCTGGTCGCGCCGTAAGGCGAAAGTTGCCGAAGAGGCTCTTGCCGAGGTAGAGCAACCGGCAGAACCAACTGCTGAGCTAAGCGATGAAGAGGTGCTGGCCGCGCTTGATCTGCCTGATCCTGACACTCTTGAGCTTGGTGATGATATCAGGGGTTTTATGGCCAAGGCGGTGCCGGATCATCTGCGCCGCAAGGCATTGCGGCGGCTATGGCGCCTCAATCCGATACTCGCCAATGTGGACGGGCTTGTCGATTACGGTGAGGATTTCACCGACAGTGCGACGGTGATCGAAGGCATGCAAACTGCCTATCAGGTCGGTAAGGGTATGTTTGCTCATGTGCAGGAAATGGCGCGCCAGGCAGAGGCCTTGGTGGAAGAGGTTGTCGAAGCCGAAGAGGACGCGCCAGAGGTTGAGGATACGACGAAGGTCGTAGTTGCTGCTGCAGAGGAACCGTCGGAAATTGAGGAAGAGGCCCAGCCAGAACCGCGCCGTCGGATGCGGTTCAGCTATGGAAGCGAGACGATGCCAGCATGAGTGTTGCCGAAGACATGAACACCATCGCGCAAGAGGATCGGCTGCGCGCCGATCTTTACAATTTCTTGGGCTTTCTGCTGTCCGGGCCACCCGATGAGTTGGTGCTTTCGCAAACGGCGGGGCTGAGCGGGGATGACACGAGGCTCGGTCAGGCCATCACGCAACTGGCGAATGTGGCCAAGGTCAGCAAGCCAAAGACGGTGACACGCGAATTCAACGCGCTGTTCATCGGGCTCGGTCGCGGTGAACTTTTGCCTTTCGCGAGCTACTATCTGACGGGGTTCCTCAATGAAAAGCCGTTGGCGGTTCTGCGCGGTGACATGGTCGCCAACGGCATTGCCCGTGCCGCGAATGTCTATGAGCCCGAAGACAACATCGCCTCATTGATGGAGATGATGGGGGGGCTGATCGTCGGGCGGTTTGCGGGTGGACCTGCGGACCTCGCGACGCAAAAGGCCTTTTTCAGCAAGCATATCGGCCCTTGGGCGGGGCATTTCTTCAGCGATCTGGAGGCGGCCAAGAACTCGGTTCTTTACGCTTCAGTCGGCGCTGTGGGCCGCGAGTTTATGGATATCGAACGCGAAGCGTTTCGGATGATTGCGGAGTGATCCGCACAAAACAGGCGGTCGCGTCCGCCAAAACGAAAGGGGAGACGTCCCATGAAACAAGGCAAGGATGACGGCACCAACCGCCGTGATTTTCTGAAATTAGGGGTTGCCGCCCCGGCCGCGGCAGCTGTCGCAGCATCTGGTACAGCAGCATCGGCCCAGCCAGTCGATCTGCAATCTGACAAGATGCAGGATACCGCGCATACCCGCGCCTATCTGGCCAGCGCCCGTTTCTGACGCGACGCACCCAATTAACCCAGCCAGCAGGGCGGAAGCCTCGCAAATGCCAGGGAGAAAGACATGCTCAAGAGAAAGACGACAGGTGCTGCGCGCCGTGCCAGCATCGAAACCCAACAATCAGGTGGCACGATTGACCGGCGCACATTCCTGCGCGGCTCTGGCCTGACAATCGGCGGGCTGACCGCCATCGCCGCGACCGGCGGCACCGTCACAGCCGCAAATGCCCAAGGGGCGATTGCCAATGCTGTGCAGAACATCAAATCCGTCTGCACCCACTGCTCGGTTGGTTGTACCGTTGTGGCGGAGGTCGACAATGGCGTCTGGACCGGGCAAGAGCCTGGCTGGGACAGCCCGTTCAACCTGGGTGCCCATTGCGCCAAAGGCGCTGCCGTGCGCGAGCATGCTCATGGTGAGCGGCGCCTGAAATACCCGATGAAGAAAGAAAACGGTGAGTGGGTCCGCATCAGCTGGGAACAGGCGATTGATGAAATCGGCGACGGCATGATGAATATCCGCGAGGAAAGCGGACCTGACAGCGTCTACTGGCTCGGCTCGGCCAAGCACAACAACGAACAGGCCTATCTCTTCCGGAAATTCGCCGCCTATTGGGGCACCAATAACGTGGACCACCAGGCGCGGATTTGTCACTCCACCACTGTTGCGGGTGTTGCAAACACCTGGGGCTATGGTGCGATGACCAACAGCTACAACGATATGCACAACAGCCGCGCGATCTTTATCATCGGCGGTAACCCGGCAGAGGCGCATCCTGTGTCCCTACTGCATATCCTGAAAGCCAAGGAACAGAACAACGCGCCCGTGATCGTGTGCGACCCACGCTTTACCCGCACGGCGGCCCATGCTGACGAGTATGTGCGCTTCCGTCCTGGTACTGATGTGGCGCTCGTCTGGGGCATCCTCTGGCACATCTTTGAAAACGGCTGGGAGGATGAGGAATTCATCCGCACCCGTGTCTGGGGCATGGACCAGATCCGTGATGAGGTCGCGCGCTGGACACCGGAAGAGGTGGAGCGTGTGACCGGCACACCCGGATCGCAACTGCGCCGCGTGGCCTTTACGCTGGCCAATAACCGCCCCGGCACCGTCGTCTGGTGTATGGGTGGTACGCAGCACACGAACGGTAACAACAACACCCGCGCTTATTGTGTGTTGCAGTTGGCGCTGGGCAATATGGGCACGTCCGGTGGCGGCACGAACATCTTCCGCGGCCATGACAACGTGCAGGGTGCAACCGACCTTGGCGTGCTGTCTCACACCTTGCCAGGCTACTACGGCCTGTCCGCAGGCGCCTGGGCCCATTGGGGCCGGGTCTGGGGCGAAGACCCTGAATGGCTCGCTGCACGGTTCCAAGGGATCAAGGATGCCGATGGCAACGATGCCTCGCTCATGAACAAGACGGGCATTCCGGTGTCGCGCTGGATCGACGGGGTACTTGAGGACCCCGAAAACACCGATCAGCCGAACGCGGTGCGGGCGATGGTGCTTTGGGGCCATGCCCCGAACTCCCAGACCCGGATGAAGGAAATGAAAACGGCGATGGAAAAGCTGGATATGCTGGTCGTGATCGACCCGTATCCAACAGTTTCCGCTGTGCTGCATGACCGGACCGATGGCGTCTACCTCTTGCCCGCGTCCACGCAGTTCGAAACCTACGGCTCGGTCACCGCATCGAACCGGTCGATCCAGTGGCGCGATCAGGTGGTTGAGCCGCTGTTCGAAAGCCTGCCGGATCATGTCATCATTGCGAAATTTGCCAACAAGTTTGGTTTTGCCGACCGGTTCTTCCGCAATATCGAGATGGATGATGCCGAGACGCCAAACATCGAAAGCGTGACGCGCGAGTTCAACAGCGGCATGTGGACGGTCGGCTATACCGGGCAAAGCCCGGAGCGGCTGAAACTGCATATGGCCAACCAGCACACGTTTGACAAAACGACGCTGCAGGCCGTGGGCGGCCCTGCAGATGGTGACTATTACGGTATGCCATGGCCTTGCTGGGGTACGCCGGAAATGCGTCACCCCGGTACGCCGAACCTTTATGACATGTCGAAACCTGTCAGCCAGGGTGGCCTGACATTCCGTGCCCGGTTCGGGGTGGAACGTGACGGTGATAACCTGCTGGCCGAAGGAGTCTATTCCGCAGGGTCCGAAATTCAGGATGGCTATCCCGAATTCACCATGCAGATGCTGATGGATCTGGGCTGGGACAGCGACCTGACTGCCGACGAACGCGCAGCGATTGATGCGGTGGCCGGTCCGGGCACCAACTGGAAAACCGACCTTTCGGGCGGCATCCAGCGGGTGGCGATCAAGCATGAATGCGCGCCATTTGGCAACGCAAAGGCACGGGCCGTGGTCTGGACTTTCCCTGACCCAGTACCGATCCACCGCGAGCCGCTTTACACCAACCGGCGCGATCTGGTGGCTGATTATCCGACTTACGAGGACCGGAAATTCTACCGTCTGCCGACCATGTATGCGTCCATCCAGGCCAAGGATTTCTCAACCGAGTATCCGATCATCCTGACCTCTGGTCGTCTGGTCGAATATGAGGGCGGCGGGGATGAAACCCGGTCGAATCCATGGCTCGCTGAATTGCAGCAGGACATGTTCGTGGAAATGAATGTGCGGGACGCCAACAATCTGGGCGTGCGCGACGGTGCGCAGGTCTGGGTCGAGGGGCCAGAGGGTGGCAAGGTCAAAGTGATGGCCATGGTGACCGACCGGGTGGGTGAAGGCGTGGCCTTCATGCCGTTCCACTTTGGCGGGCATTTCGAAGGGGTGGATCAGCGGTCCAAATACCCCGACGGGGCCGACCCCTATGTGCTGGGCGAAAGTACCAACACCGCACAGACCTACGGCTATGATTCAGTGACCCAGATGCAAGAGACGAAAGCCACGCTCTGCAAAATCTCGGTAGCGTAAGGAGGAGATGAAAAATGGGTGCAAGAGCTAAATTTCTTGTCGACGCCGAACGCTGCATTGAATGCAATGCCTGTGTCACGGCCTGCAAAAACGAACACGAAGTGCCTTGGGGCATCAACCGCCGCAAGGTGGTGACGATCAATGACGGTAAGCCCGGTGAGCGCTCGATCTCGGTCGCCTGCATGCATTGTTCGGACGCGCCATGTATGGCCGTCTGTCCGGTCGATTGCTTCTATCAGAACGAAGAAGGGATAGTGCTGCATTCGAAGGACCTGTGCATCGGCTGCGGCTATTGCTTCTATGCGTGCCCCTTCGGTGCGCCGCAGTTCCCGCAGGCGGGCAACTTCGGCTCACGCGGCAAGATGGACAAATGTACCTTCTGCGCCGGTGGCCCGGAAGAGAACCATTCGACCGCCGAATTCGCCAAATATGGGCGCAACCGGATCGCCGAGGGCAAGCTGCCCATCTGCGCCGAGATGTGTGCGACCAAGGCGCTGCTCGCCGGTGATGGTGACGAAGTGTCCAGCATCTACCGCGAACGTGTCGTCGCCCGTGGCTTCGGCTCTGGCGCATGGGGCTGGGGTACGGCTTACGATCAAAAGGGCGGTTAAGCCCGGCGATGGGGCGGCTCTCCTGCCGTCCCTCAAGACGCATTTCTGATCACCAAGGGGCATGTCCATGATCCGGGCCTTCTTCGCGACGATGTTGTTCAGCCTATTCGCCATCAGTGCTGTGGCGCAGGAAGCACCTGCGCCTGATCGTACGGCGACGGGTGGGGCGCAGACGCTGGAAGATATCATGGCGCGGCAGCAGCAGCTTCAGATCGATGATAGTTTCCGCAGTGAGGCGCTGGGCAATCCGGACGCCGCTGCGCCGCTGACGGATGATCTGGGCGCGCGCGGCGGGCTCTCTGATAGCGAGCTGTGGCGTGGCCTGCGCTTTGATGCGGCGGATGTGACCACACAAGCCCGCGGTGATGCGCCTGCGGTGCTGATCCAGGACAGCGGCATGTGGTGGTACGAATTCCGGCAGGGGCCGCTGATGACCTTCGGGGCCTATATCCTGCTGGGCACGCTGGGTCTGCTAGTCCTGTTCTTCGTGCTGCGCGGACGTATCCGCATTGATGGCGAAAAGACCGGGCGCACGATCACGCGGTTCAAGGCCATCGAACGCTTTGGTCATTGGCTGATGGCAGGCTCGTTTATCCTGCTTGGCATCACCGGTCTGATCACACTTTTCGGGCGCAAGGTGATCATCCCGACCTTTGGGCACGAGAGTTTTGCGACCATCGCGCTGGCCTCGAAATGGATTCACAACAACGTCTCATGGGCCTTCATGCTGGGCCTGATCATGATCTTTTTCATGTGGGTGCTGGAGAACATCCCGAACCGCACCGACCTGCGCTGGATCGCTGTGGGTGGGGGCCTTTTCAAGAAAGGCGTGCATCCGCCAGCCAAGAAATTCAATGCAGGTCAAAAGGTTATCTTTTGGTCTTGCATCATTCTGGGTGGTTCGATTTCGGCCTCTGGTCTGTCGCTGCTCTTCCCGTTTGAGCTGCCGATGTTTGCCAAGACCTTCGCCGCGCTTAACGCCACCGGCATCCCGCAGTTCATTGGCTTCGGCGTTTTGCCGACCGAGCTGACGCCCCATGCCGAGATGCAATATGCCCAGCTATGGCACGCTTTGGTCTCTTTTGTTCTGATGGCCATCATCATCGCCCATATCTATATCGGTTCGGTCGGGATGGAGGGGGCTTATGACGCGATGGGCACCGGCGAGGTCGAGGAACAGTGGGCCCGCGAACACCACAGCCTGTGGGTGGAAGAGGTGAAGGCCAAAGAGGCGCAGGCCCCCACCGGCGCGACCCCGGCAGAGTAGGAGCACGCAATGAAAGTCATGCTGACCGCCTTTGCCGTCACGGCCGTGATTTCGGTGGGCGCCTATTACGGCCTAAACGCGGCGGGGTTCGACGCAGCAGACAGTGCCGCCAGCGATTATGTTCGATTGGACGATTGAAGGGACGTTCCCAAAGCTCCATCCACCAAACATCAATGTCTGAGTGCCAGGTATCAGCTAGGTTCAAAACCAGGTAAGTTGGTGTTGCAACAGCCGATGTATTCAAAGCAAGAGCCATCGCACTCCATCACTATCAAATAGCAAATGTAGTAGAATCCGACGCAGTCGTCCGGTTTCTCTTGGTTGTTCCTGTGCAAGGGCCAGGGCAGCGGTAGCGTTGGCCACGACAGCAACCCTTCGATTTCGGCATGTCGTTCTCTGTGTCTGCCCAGAACTCCATCAGTTTCGGCATCTCGCGCACGGTCGCAACGAACTCCTTTACGGTTTACAGGACTTGGCCCGACATGGATCGCATGTCGATATGGGGAAAATCGGGCAGATCACCCGGCGGCATAAGGCCTTGTATCTCTTACTGAAAACAACGCAAGAAGTCCGTTAAATACGACAAGTGTCGCTACAGGACTAAGGTTCTGCTCGGTAGGCTTAAAGATTGGCGACGGGTCGCAGCCCGATATAGCAGATGCCCATCCGTCTTCCTCTCAACAATCGCTCCAACCGAAATCGTCGTTTTATGGCTATGTATCCTCACACTAGGAAAAGGTCGCGGTGGCCCCACTTCAGTCTGAACTTGCCCCGTTTGTCGAGCTTTTGATGGTCATAAGGTGCCTATCTCAATTCTGACTTTCCGCGTCAAAAGTTGCGCTGATCGCTTCGTTCAAATCTAGTGCTGGCAGCACCTTTGCATGTTCTCCATCTCCCAATTGAACCAGTGTTGTAGATCCTCGCTGAACGGGATTCGTTGGTTTTTCGCACCATTCGGACATTTCGATGCTGACTACATTCTCAACACTAAACCCGATTTGACGCCCGGTAGGTCCTGTGAGCAACACCTTTCCTTTCGACTCAGGGCTGGATTTGCCGCCGCGGCAAGTAGCCAGATCAAAAAGTGCAATACTTTCGTCAAATCGTGAGAAGTATCCTCGAAATCCGGGTATTGAAACAGTCGTGCAGGCTAGGCGTGCTGGTGGTTCAACGATACGGTTCACCTGTGACAGAGGGATTGCAAACCGGACGTCGGCGTCCACTACAAGATAACGTTGCCTTTTTCGGCTCACGTTGCGCTCTTTTGTAGTTTCGGGTTTTGATTGCACCTTTACGTCTTCTTCTGTTTTGGAGAGTTCTGCTATTTTAAGGAGATCTTCAGCCCGATGCAGCCCATCGAGATCTAGAACATAGGTTTGCAATTGATCCTCGCCGATCATAACTTTGTCAATGAAGTTTCGCCCGGATTGCCACAGAGGTATCGTTGTTTCCTTAACACCAAAGAAAGTTCCGATTTGATGGATTGCGTCCACTGCGAACCCCAAAACCAAATCGCCCGGGAAGCGCAAGGCTACAATTTCTGGGCGTGATGGTCTTTCTCCATTACCCAAACCTAGAATGCTTGACGCACAAACTACTGGAATGCGGCGACCATGATAGGCGATCTCACCTAATACCGGCCCAATAGCAATAGCCGTCCTATCAATTTTTTGACGTGGGATCGCTGCATAGACTTCTATGGCGGGCACGGAAAAGCGAACCGTTCCTGCTTCAAAGGTAAGCATTGGAACCTGTGATCGCAGGACGCCGGTTTTCAACTTATCTGAACGTCTTGCTGTAAAAATGTTGGGTGTCTCGAATGTCGCTGGCACATTCAATACTGATGCAAAGGAGCCATCATAGGAAAAGAGTTTGGAGAATAGCGAAGACCGGCTGCTGGCGGTTTCTGTGATTTCATGAATGTCATCTGACGCAACGCTAGCGATGCCGATAATACGGTCGGCGAAGACTGCGATCTGATGAGCTTGGTGCTCCAAAACGACACCTAGCTTTGTTGTGGAAACGGGTTCAGGCAAACCTGCCAATGACTGTATGTCAAGGACGGGGACAATTTTTCCGCGTAGAGCTATGCCTCCGCGCAGCAAAGCACCATTTTGTGCCAGTGGCTCCTGCTTTTGGATATGTAAAACTTCTGAAAGATTTTGGATCGGGACCGCGATCAATGCCGCTCCAATCTGAATGACGCCGAATTGCGTGCATGAAGTCTTTACCATGTTGACCAAGAACCAGTGCCTAGTCTGTTGTTATGCTTTGCAGACCTTTAGCGACTTCGACCGCCGCTTGCATCTGCTCGGTTTGGTGCTGGCTATCGGACAGAATTGTCGCGATGAGTTCAGCGCTGTTTGTCAGCATTTGCCTCTGTCCATTAAGATCTCCCAAAATCGTATGTGCATTGTCAGTACCGGCTTTGATATGGCTGACGGCCTGTTCTACATGTCGGCTAATACCACGGGCAGCTTCTCCGTTCCGCTCTGCCAGTTTACGAACCTCATCAGCAACGATTGAGAATCCCACTCCGTGTTCACCCGCCCGCGCTGCCTCAATTGCGGCATTGAAGGCCAAGAGATTTGTTTGTACGGCGATTTCTCCGACGACTTCTACGATCTCTGCCAATTCAGAGACTTCAGATGAAACACATGCCAGCTTATCTAGAGTCGTTTCGATATTCGATTCATTTTGCTCGTTAACTTCTCGCGATGATACAGTTACGTTTGAGAGTTTTTCGGCTTGCTGCTTGATTTTATGATTAGCGCTACAGCCATCAGCAATCATCGACATAATTTTACCGCCCCCGTCATTTACAATTTTTTCCAAGTTAATGAGAGGCGAGATTTCGATTGCGCATTTGATAACTTTTGTCACTTCGCCATCGATGTCACGAACGGGATGATAGTTTGCAAGTAAGTGGACGTCTCGGTTAAAGCGTGCCACGCGACGTACACGGCCGGTGTGGCCATCGCCTTTGCTTAGATTGAACCAAAGCGTTCTGTATTCATCGGTCTGAACATAGTCTGGTGAACAGAACATCGAATGATGCTGTCCAACAATTTCGCGCAAGGAATACCCAAATGTCTTTAGGAATATGTCGTTGGCTCTTAGAACATTTCCAGCAGTATCATACTCAACTACTGATTGAAGTGCATTCAGAGCGTCAAGCTTATAATTTGTTGCAAGCCGCGCCAATTTGTCATCTGTGATATTGCTGCCAAAAAATATGATGCTAGACACCTTATGTTTTGGATCAAGAATCGGGCTATAGGCACCGTGTAGCCAAACATCCTTACCGTTGTTGTCACGATGTCTGAAATCGCCAGTCTGACTGTCACCACTCGTCACGCGCTCCCACATTTTGCGGTGCCCTTCACTTTCCTTGGTGTCTCTCGCATAAAGTGTGTTGAGTTTTTGCCCCTTTGCTTCGTGTTCAGTAAATCCGAATGCCGCCGCAAATTTGTCGTTGAGATCAATGACGGTTCCGTCAGGGGCGTATTCTACCATCATCTGCGTTAAGTTAATCGCACGCATCCTTTCATCAAGCTTCATTTCGCGAAGCGTGCTGGCTGTGACGTCCACAAAGAACATTGCCATTTTCCAGAAGCTTCCATTGGGCGTGAATAGTGGAACATAATTGGATTTGACGTAGACCGTTTCACCTTCGCTGGTCTGCATTTCATCGGTTTTCTTGATCGCTTTGCCTTCATGCAAACGATCCCAGAAGCCGCGGTATTTGTGCTCAGCTGCCATTGCGCCAGAGAAGAAGTCAATCAGACGCTTATTATCAAGCTCATCAGCTTCAAGCTTGAAAAGCTTACGGAAGGTCTTGTTACCGCGCAAAAGCGCGCCCGAACCATCAAATTCGGCGCGCCCGATCATTTCCTCCGATGCAGCAAGCATAGTACTGCAATCGATGTAGTCTTCATATTCATCCGTTATGTCTTCGGCGACCTTAATCACTTTTACTAGCTGACCGGACCTGTCCACGATCGGTATCAGTGTTGCAGACATCCAGATCAGGGCGCGATCCTTAGAGACTTGTCGGATACGCAGGTGCTGTGTTTTGCCTTCTGCTAGTTCCTCCCAAGCTTTTGCATAGACGGTGCCTCGCGCAAAACCCTTGTCGCAGAAGTCATGGTCATGTCTACCGATCGCCTCTTCTTTATTGTAGCCAAGAGTGTTGGCCATGAGGTCGTTCATCGTTGAGACATGCCCGTCCTTGTCAAACTCGCACATCGGCAGATTGCGCCAAAGTCCGTCGCTTTGTTCAATCGCTTTTTCAGATGCGTAGGTGCTTTCGGACACGTCAACCAAGCACTGCATGATCTGAGTTGGCTGCCCGCCATCTAACTCGATCGGCGAGTAGATGCTGTGGAACCAGACCTCGGTACCAACTGCGGTGATGTGTTTGTAGCGCCCCTCAATTGTCCTTCCCTGACGGAGCTTTTCCCAAAAGTCGAAGTATTCCTCAGACTCGCAAATGGATTTAGGCCAGATCTTGTCATGATTAGATCCCACCAATTCTTCGCCATAGTCCTCCATGGCAGTCATAGCGCGCTCGTTTAGAGCAAGGATGTTGCCATCAAGGTCAAATTGAATTGTCCCTACCGCTGCGTTCATACATGAAAACAGTGGATTGGAGACACCCGTCTCAACGTTCTGCTGGTCAGGCGTTCCAGCGCCGACCTTCATCAGAACGTGTGTCTTATCAGTGGTTTTGCCACATAATGCGACATGTACATCCCCAACGGCCGAGAGACCCAATGCGCCTTCGATTGCGCCTAACCATTGGCAATCAGCCGTTTCAATAACAGTGTCCCAGTGTTTCTGGGCCAATTCAGCCCCGACCATCTCAGAAAACGTGGGTTGAACCGCGTTGCTAAGATCAAGGCCAAGCTGAGTTTGTGCCGCGTCGTTTGCGGCAACCAAGGTACCGGTTTTGCGGTCAAACAGAATAACGATTTCCGTGGCCAGCATCTTGGCTGCAACATCGCCAATCATTTCGGTTAGAAGGTCAGCCGGAGTTCCGGAGTCAATACTAAGCGGTTGTTCAGTCATGGCGATCCCTTGTTTTAGGAGCGCTTTTACGCCCGTTTGTTTAAGGATTTCTTGCCAATCACGTGCCGGTCGCGATCATTTCTTCACAGGCCGCATTAGTCATTCTTTAACCGTGTAAGGTCTAACTTGTCTTTCGAAATAGTTGACGGGGGAGTTATGGGCCGTGCTGAAAGCGCACCAAAAGCGCATATAGTTCTGGATCGTACGATATCGTTGCCTGACGCTAAGCTGGTGATAGATGGTGCCACAAAAATTGCTTTGCATCCTGAAGCGCTTGCCCGCTGCGCCGCTTCGCATGCGCGGCTTCAGCAGGTCATAGCCGAAGATCGGCACGTATATGGATTGACAACTGGTTTCGGACCGCTCGCAAATCGTTTGGTCGATAAGATTGATGGCGCAGCGCTGCAGCAAAACCTAGTGTATCATTTGGCCAGCGGGGTCGGGCCGGAATTTGACTGGTTAAGCGGTAGGGCGGTCGTGTTTGCACGGCTGATGTCGATCCTGCAAGGCGCTTCTGGGGCGTCGGAGGCTGTGATCAGCGGCCTCGTGACTCTTATGAACTCCGAATTCTCGCCTTGCTTGCCAAGCCAAGGGACGGTTGGAGCATCGGGCGATCTGACTCCCTTAGCGCACATGGTGCTTTGTTTCCAAGGACGTGGTGCGTTTCGCAACCGCGCTGGTGATCGGTTGAACGGCTTGACCGGGCTCACGAGGATCGGTGTCCGACCTTTTGATCTCGCGCGCCGTGACGGGCTGGCACTGGTTAACGGGACCTCTGCAATGACAGGGCTTGCGGTGCTCAACGCCGATCTGACAACGCGCTCGATAGGTTGGTCAATTGCCTTAACGGCTGCTTTGGCAGAAACACAAATGGCGCGGGTGGAGGCTTGGCATCCAGCATTTTCGGAATTGCGCCCGCATGAGCGACAAGCGGACGCGGCGAGTGAACTCCTGAAACGCCTGGTAGACAGTCACAGGATCGTGCGTACGCATCTGGCTGATCGCCAGCTGACAATGCACGCCAACGTCTTGGAGGCGCGCGCGGGGCAGGATGCCTACACGCTCCGCTGCGCTCCTCAGGTGATTGGCGCTGTTTGGGATATGCTTGACTGGCATGACCGCGTTGTCGAGACCGAGTTGTCCTCTGTGACGGACAACCCGATTTTTCCGCCCCAAGAAGGTGACCATGTCTTGGTCCTTCATGGCGGGAACTTCATGGGTCAGCATGTGGGGTTGGCTTCAGATGCGTTGGCTAATGCAGTTTGTGTACTTGCAGGCCTTGCAGAGCGTCAGCTCGCTCGGCTCACTGACGAAACGCTCAACAACGGTCTACCTGCATTCCTGCATGAAGGCGCGCCCGGTTTGAATTCGGGTCTCATGGGCGCGCAGGTGACAGCTACAGCGCTATTGGCTGAGATGCGGACGGTGGGAGCGGCCGGTATTCAATCCATCTCTACCAACGGGGCTAATCAGGATGTGGTCTCCATGGGAACAATCAGCGCTCGCGCTGTTAGGGATAAATTGCAGAAGCTGATGCGAATCCAAGCAATTCTTGGACTCGCAGTTGCCCAGGCAATTGATTTGCGTAGCTCCGAGAATCCCAAATTGGCTTTTTCAGTTCATGCAATTGCGCTACGTGATTTTATGCGACAGCGAAGCCCGCGTTTGACGAAAGACAGGCCACTTGGGGGGGAAATCGAAGCTATCGCAGATGTGATGGCCACCAACGCCCCACCCAATGTGTGATCCAAGAATTACGCAGTAGCAGGGTCTACCGTCAGGCCGACGGCTTCTGCATATTTTAGCCATGTTTCAACTGAAGAAACGACGGCGCGCACTTCAATTGCAATGAGTTCGATCCCAACAAGTGAGATTCGGACGAAGGCATCAATTACAATTCCTTTATCCAAGATGCGGTCGACAACTTCAGCGATTGAGGCCGACGCAATGTTTTTTTCGATTGCCATTCTTTTCTCCATCATTTGACAACGATTTCAGCCCCATGGGTTAGAAGCCTTAGCAATAGTTACCTGGAAGACCATAATAATGTATTGATCTTGCCAGAAAGATATGGACAACTCTACGAATTTTTCTGACGTGCAACGTGCAAATTCGCTCCATCTTTCTGCGATTTTTTCATGATTTGTTGTGCGATGAACTCTCCAAAGCTGAAGAGCAGAGTGTCGAACGAGACTTCCGTATTTGCAAATGGGCTAATCAGGGCAGGAACGTCTAGTTGGTCCGGCGTGGTGTCGGGCTCTTCTTGAGAGGCCAGAGGCTTCTTTGTCGACGGGTCGATTTGATCGGCGACCTTCTCTAAACGGGCAAGAATCGTACTCATGGCCGTCGCAAAACGCGCAAGGCTGGCGCGCTGCAAACTCATGTCGGGAACTGGTGGTGGGCGATCTAACAGTGTCGATATGTTGCTTTGCAACGTGCCAACAGCATCGCGAAGCGAAGCAATTGCGTGACCGTCATCGTGTTTCGTATCTTCGGCAAAATGATTGTGGACCAAACTTTCGATGCGCCGCATTGATTCATTGAGATCTTGCCCTGTATCATTGGATCCGATTTGTTTTGTCACCACTTCGAGCCTTTTGATGGCAGTACCAATCGCTACCGCAAATTGCGCAAGACTCTTGCGCTGCTCAGTCAGATCGTTGACTGGGGCAGGCCGATCCTTAAGTGATTTCAGTGCCGCTACGATTGTATTTTGATGTTCCGGAAGTTTTTCAATGTAAGTAGCAATGTCGGCCAACTGGCTAGGCATCGCATTCATGGATTCAAACTGAGCAGTGAGCGTTTGCATAGAGCTGTCGAGCTTTGCGACCGCAGTCTCGCTTTGTTCCTCGGCATGTCCAATTGTCTCGATTCGTGCAATTTCGGCCTCCAGCCTGGTCATGACTTGACCCATAGCTGTTTGGAAGCGCGCCATCATCTGCCTCTGCTCCGTCAAGTTTAGCGTCGGGTCGGGCCGTTTTGCGAGAGCTGCGATTTGCTCGGCCAGGTGATCTAGCCGGTCGGCCACGGGATCATATTGGTGAGCGCTCGCGGCAACTACGTTTTCACCCAGGCCAATGATTTCTCTAGAGAGACCAGCTAGCTTTTCGTTAAGCTCATCAGCTTGTGGTAGGCTTGCCAGCATGTCAGCCAAAATCGCTTGCGTTTGTGGTTGTGTCGAGCAAGTTTCGTTTTCGGGAAGAAGATCACAAAGCGCTGTAGTCAGGTCGACTTGCATTTGCGCAAGCATTTCAGAGAGCCGCGCTATGTAGGCTTCTTCTTTGTCAGACCGCTGATCATCGCTCAAAGACCGAGAGCTTATCTCCTCGATCTTTGCACGCATGACCGCCAAATCGGCTGCATCATCGCGCGATCGCTGATCTTGCAGTGCCGCAATCGCAGTGCGCAGTTCTGTTACGCTTTGATCATCCTTCAGATGCTCGCGTATCAGCGACAATTGTTCTGTGGTTTCCGGTAAACATGCAACGATTGTTTCTTGGTGTGCGGTTATCCTCGTTTCGAACTCCGTTAGACGATCAAGAATGGATGCGCTGGTTTCGGCCTGCCGGGTTATTGCCGCCTGCAGCGCAGCAATCCGATTGGTTTGGTTCGAGGTCGGAGTCTCTGCATATTGTTGTGTTAGCGCTGTGGTCGTAGCGTTAGTCTTTTCAGGAATTGCATGCTGTGAGGGGTCCTCGTAAGTTGCAAGTGGTTGCGCAAATTGTGCAATTTCTGGCGGTAGTTCGCCTTGGCAACCGAAGACCAACGAGCCATCTTCGAAAACTGCGGCAAAGCTCACCTGTGGAAAGTCTTGTACCTTTGACAGAGCAAACAACGGGTCGACAGAATCCGCGTTTTTAACAATATGTGTCACAAGCTTCGCCTGCGCGAGCCGTTGGATATGCAGCTGAACCGATTTGCCCATCACGTGTTGCACTGCTTTACCGTCATCATCGGGGACCGGTCGTCCGAAGCACTTATCCATCTCTTACTTTAGTTAGCGCACAGTCATTGACAGGACGTTACCGGTGCATCAAATCGTTTTTCCGAGTGGGCCGAGATCGAGCGATAGATCTTCTGGCGTGAGATTAAACTGCCCTGCCACGTTGTGAATTGCTTCCTCAGCCCGCATCAGCGTTGTGCCTAATTGTTCTTGTTGTTGCTCGGTAAGACTGTCATTTTCAATCTGGCGAATAGCTTGCAACTCCATCAATTGGCGTAAGAAGGCGATAAGCCCGAGAACGAGCCGCGCCAGATCCTGTTCAACCGTTTCTGGATCAATTTCTAATCGTCCGGTTTTGCCTGTCAGGCCCGACAAAGCTTCCCGTACACCTTCTGTCGTGATTTCAAGATGTTGTGTCATGCAACTTGCCTTGACGTCTGTCTTATCATTGCAAAACCGTAAGGAGGCCACGGACCTGTAACCGTCAGTTTTGCCGCATCAAATTCAGGAAGGTGATCCAAGCCTCTCATAAGCGCCTCTGTCACTTCATGGGTTTTGTCGCGGGGTATCAGCATATCGCATTGCATGCGACACTCGGATTGGCGAATAGGCGCAACTTCTAATGCAAGATGCCGCGCAAGTTGGGATAACTGCAAGACAAGCTGCTCTTTTATCGAAAGATGAAGTCGTCGCGCTGCGAGCCACGCGCGGCCACTCGTTTGATCGACCTTTGGCTGTTTTGGCATTTGAACGAGAAGTTTTAATTGTGCTTTGCCCCGTAATTCCATCACAGTGTCCCTTAAATCGGCTTCGGCCAAAAGCATCTGTGCCGCAGCTGGCGATAGGTTTTGGGATGGTGCGATTGGTAAAAGATCAATTCCCGCCTCAAAACAGCATACTTGCGCCCGCAGCTTGCTGCGTGCATCGACCTTGAACCGTTCTTTCATCGCCAATGTGCGGATTGTGCCGCGACCGTGATATGTCACATCATCCGGCAAGACTTTCTCCGCTGCTGTCCACCCTAAGGCGATCATTGCGCAGCACCATTGGGTCGTACGCGATCTGGTGCAGCAAGCAGAACGTCGAGGCCCAAGAACACAAGTTCGACATCCGCCACAGTCAACCAGAGTTCGCCCCTAACAACAACGCCGTGGCCGAGGAGTCCGTCAACCACATCGACCAGACGGCTATCGTTTGAGGCCAATGTCTCTGTGGCGCTGGCTAACTGCATCTCAACCGGCACTGCGACTCTCCATGACGCTTACATCCGAAGGATCAAAAGAGTACGGCGGCCAAGGGCCCGTGACCTTGAACTCCAATGATAAATCACAGGCTGATTGATGCGAAACGGTTGCCAATTCCCGTAATTTGGAGACAGCGTCATTCCCGATCAATATGGTTTGATCGAGAAGTCTTCCTGGTTTTGCGGTAGCGGGGCACTCTTTCAAGGACAGCTTCTGCAGCTGGGCCATCAGGTCACGTGTGAAAACGATTTGCCTTACCTTGAGGTCCCGTCGTTCGTCACGTTTGACCTTACGCGCTCTTAGGAATTCGCGGCCCGTGAGCGGAACATGGTTACTGCTGACGAACTGCTCTTTGGGAACGACCTGCACCGCGTATTCTCCCATCTTGGAAATTGCATCCAGAGCGCGAAGATGTTCGGGCTGGCGTTGTGCGAGCGCTGCGCTTAGCGCATGTTCGCTCGAGAAAACGGAGCCAATCGCCATAGGCAAGACCGGACCCTGCGCGCAATAGGCGAGCAGGATATTGTGGTGCAGTTTCGCATAACTCTCTAAGTCATCAGGATTGTCAAAGTCGAAGTCTGCGCACAGACCACTAACCAATGCCCCCAGACTGTCGCAACGAAAAAGCCGATGCGCAGGTGCATCAGCATTGCGCGCTGACGTGCTTGGTACCAACCCGTGCAACTGAAGTAAGGTCATTCTGTTAAGCTACCTTTCGCAGGTTTGTCAAAGCGGCTTGATCTTCTGCGCTGACGTCACAGAGGAACAGACGGGGTCCGTTTCCAGCCCTAGCCATGGCTGCGGCGATCTCTGCGCAACGCTTTGTGTAATCGGCCTGTTGGGGGACATTTAGCAAGGTTTCGCGCCTTGCGCGCGCAACTGTGCTTTCATCCAAGGGCCTTTGTAGATCGAGATGTTTTAAGGCGGCGTCAATCTCTCCAGCATCTATAGGCTTGGGATCGAGCAGGGCAAAGGATGCTGCTGGTGCCGGGCCGATCTGTTTGATCTGGAAGCCCTCGGTCCAAATATCATCTACGGCCTCCACCGCCGCGTCGAGTTCAGGAATCTGCGCACGTGCCAGTAAAATCACAGCATTGAAAAGCATGTCTGGCATTGCTGGAAGGTCGATCACCTGATCAGATAATCTCGAGAGTTGTGTCTCGATCTGACTGACCAGTCGCTTTCTGAGCTCTGATGTACTGCGAGCGAGGGTTGTTGGTGTGACTTGGCGTTTCTTGAAAAGTCCTCTGAGTTCTGGACTATCGCGAAACTTGTCTAGGACGGCTTCCTCGTTCCAGTTGACAGTGATCTGATATTGCACCTTGCCTTTGAGACGTGCGCCCAACCGATCCAGCAAGGGGCGATTAGCGCTAACCAGTCCAGGAAGATGCTCTTGCGAGATGAAGAATTGCGGTCGACAGATAATAAGGGGGTCGGCCTCCATGCACTTTTCAAGCTGTGCCTGACGCATTGCTGCAGCGCTCAAAATCTGTTGACGGCTTTTTGGCAGTGCCATCGCTTTTTGTGCTTTGACTGACATGATGGCGCTGTAAGTCGACATGTGCAAGTATTGTAGGCCGTCGACTTTGGGTAGCTTTGAGGTTCTTGGTGTCAGAGCATAGAGTTCAAAGTTCTTCATAAGCTTCCCTACGTTCTTGGATAAAGTCTTGGCTGAGCGACCGGTCAGCATTTTCGAGTTCGGTGAGTGCTTCGGTAAAGTCGTCTTGCTTGATGAGGGGATCATGCCGCTTACTCTGGATCGCTTTACGCATCGCAGATCGTCCAGCGGCGCGAGCCAATGCTGCAAGCGTTGCACCGGATTTGCCAGCTGTCGTTCGGGCAATGAAGTCAAGGTCGACATCGTCAGACAACGGCAAATCTGCTGTGTGCACGGCCAGTACTGCCCTACGACCGGTTTGACCCGGCAGGGGAATCTGGATTGCGCTATCAAACCGTCCGGGTCTGGTTAGCGCTGGATCAAGGGTCGCCGCCCTGTTTGTTGCGGCCAGAACAACGACATCTGTATTGCGCGATAAACCGTCCATTTCTGTCAGTAATTGTGCCACAACACGGTCGACAACAGGGTCTTTTCCCGTTCTGCGTGGCGCAAGCGCGTCAAGTTCATCGAAGAAGACGATGCATGGTGCGGCTTGGCGTGCCTTGGCAAATACATCTGCTACAGCACGTTCGGCATCGCCCAGGAACTGCGACATTATCCGGCCCGGGCGGACCGGGATAAAGTTCATGCCGCTTTCGGTGGCGAGGGCGCGTGCAATCAGTGTTTTGCCGCTGCCAGGTGGACCGGAAAGAAGCACGCCTGAGACGGGTTTCAGATTCAATTTGGCGAACGTGGCTTTGTGATGTTGCGGCCAGATAACAGCTTCGGTCAACGCCGCCTTGATTGTGTCTAGGCCACCCACATCCGCAAAGGTCACTGTTGGGCTTTCAACAATTGTTTCGCGCAAAATGCTTGGGCTTGTCGCCTCCAAGCCGCGTATCAGGTCCGCCTGCGTAATGAAAAGGCCATCCAGTTTAACATTTTTTTCGCCGCCCGCCTCACTGACAGTTCGCTCAAGTGCCGCCAAAGAAGCCTCCCGAGCCAAGGCGGCGAGATCGGCACCGACATAGCCATGGCTTTCATTGGCAATTCTTGCCAAGTCGATATTCTCGGCTAGTGGCGCCTTGCGCAGATGAATGCGTAGAATTTCTTTGCGCTGGGCTGCAGATGGTGGCGCAAACACGATTTCGCGATCAAAACGGCCAGGTCGCCGCAGGGCTGGGTCGAGACTGTCAGGCAGATTCGTAGCTGCCATTAGGATGACACGACCGCGTTCTGTGAGCCCGTCCATCAGTGTTAGCAGCTGCGCGACAACTCGTCGTTCCAACTGTTTTTCGCCCGACAAAGCTTCGCGTTTGGGTGCAATTGCGTCGATCTCGTCGATAAAAATAATTGCTGGCGCTTCTTTTTGCGCGGCTTGGAAAACCTTGCGCAAGGCGGCTTCACTTTCGCCGTAGTGCTTTGAGATGATTTCGGGACCGTTGATTTGAAAGAAAGCGGCGGACGTTCTTGCCGCGATGCTGCGCGCGAGAAGCGTCTTGCCAGATCCGGGGGGACCGGTGAAGAGCACACCGCGCGGCGCGGCAACCCCTAACCTTTCAAAGAGTTCGGGGCGTAACAAAGGGACTGCAACCATTTCATGCACGCGCGCAATTTGCCCATCGAGGCCACCAATATCATTGTAAGGATGCGTTGCCGCTGGGTTTTCAGCCAAAGATAGACTGGTCGTTTCACGAAAAAGCCCAGCTGGACCCGGAGCAAGTGCGACAATTTCAATCTGTGCGGTGCGTCCCATGGGTAGTGTAACCGACAGTCTGTCTCCCTCCGTCAGCGGGAGATCGTATAGACACTCGGCAAGATCGGTATTTGCATATCCGATATCGTTTCGGATCTTTACGACAACTGTTTGTAAGGTCGGCAGTTGCGCGGAAGTTAATTCGACCTCATCACCCCACTGGCAACCGACGTTGACAGGAAGCTCGGCATCAGCTTCGAGCCAATCGTCATTGTTTGGAAACGGCATGGCCCTAACGTGCGTTTTCCGCCTCCCCCTAATGGCGACAATGTCGCCCGGCTGCAAATTAAGAGCGCGCATCCGGCCAATTGGTATCCGGACGATTGCACGGTGTTGATGAGCCGATTGCCCCTGCTGCAAGGCCAATGCAATCTTCACTGTATTGCCTTAATGCGAAGCAGAATGTCTGCCTCAGCAAGGTCGTAATCAGCTTCGCTAATAGTGCCATCCAGTAATTCTTGTTCGAGATTGACCAATTCTTTACGGAGAACGGCAGGGTCATTTAATTCGGCCTCAGCAGTTTCATAAATTTTCCGTGCGACCCAGATGCCCCCATTAATTGGGCCGGCAATTGGAAGCGCAAGTAAGCCGCGAAGGACGCCCATTACGCCGCCTCCTGATCCAAGTCAAAGGAGAGGTTGAGGTTTACAAAGTTGCATAAGGGCACCGGGCCAATGATGTTTATCTTTGGGCCTTCTCCAGCTGCAAAATCTAATGCAGCGGCCGCGTTGGCGATCGCTTCCTCAAAACTGCGCTGTGCCTCAGCATCTACTAGAAACTCCGCCCGCAAAACTTCGGTATCATCTTCAGGTTTGCGGAGCACATGATCGCGCACCAACGGCCTTATCGCATTGAGAAGCGTCGTTTGGGCAGCACCACGGCGCCGGTCCATTTCCTCGGCCAGCTTTCCACCGAAAGCAGCGATCTCAAAGTGGGCCTTTGTGCCCTTCCTCTGAAGCGCTTCACGTTCTTGGCGCAAAAGTGAATGCGCATCGAGGGTTGCAGCTAGCGCCGCTTGACGTGGGAAAGACACGCGCACGCCAAGCTCTACCGCTCCACTCACCTTCTCGAACTCTGCATTTATTTTGTCGTAAACGGAATGAATCAAACGCTCAATCTGGGACATCTCGTGAGCGACCAGCCCAAAGCGGGCAGGCAATACCGTACCTGTTGTCAACATTGCTTCAAGGACTTTGGTATGGGCCAGTAGCAGTCGCCTTCGCGGCATGATCTCTTCCTGATCATGTTCGGAGTGGACCAGCGTCCAAGGACCGATTCGAGTTTGTTGCAGTGGCCCTTGAAGCCCATCAATCTCGTTGAGGCAATCCGCCAGTGAGGCGCAAGACGCGTTGGCAAGCCCGTAAAGATAAATCATTAATGTTACCCTTTATTTACCCGCAGCATCAGGATGCCGTTGCGTATGCCGCTCGAGACATTCGAAAGAGAAAAAGGGCCGTTGAGATCGACCCGGCCGCTATATGAACGCACACCAGTCGTCGCGATACATAGTGTTGCGTCTTCCTTGCTCAGCTTAAGCTCTTCTGTGGTGACACCAGGCAGGTCGGCTGTAATGACCCACTCATCGTTATCGTCCATAACATCGTAGACAATTGGCTTGGCCTTTGGCCCATCTTGCTTTGAAGATCCTCGATCAGGATTGATCGGATGTGGCTGATCGGGTGTATCTATTGTATCCATTCCCCCCATCCGCAGTTTGATCCCTGCATGTGCCCGGATCGGTCCCTTGCTTGTCTCAAACACCTGGTCGCGATGTATGGCTCCGGTTTGGCCTTCTTCAATGCGGCTGAGCATCGCTGTCAAAGCATCATTCAAAGTCTCGAACAGAGTGTTTAGGCCGTCATCAATGCTACTTCCGGCTCGTTCGAAACCCTTTTTGCGGGGGTCATTCATATTAGTTCTGGCCTCTCATCTTCTTTTTGCACAGCCAGTTTGGCTTCTAACGCACTAATACGTTCTAAAAGAGTTGAGTTTTGCGCTTCGAGTGTACTTGCTTGCGCGGTCAGGCGCGGATCGTTTTCCCACCAGTTAATACCCATTTCCTTTGCCTTATCCACGGTGGCAATCAAGAGTCGCAGACGTATCGTCAGCAGTTCGATCCCCACTAGTGAGACGGAAACATCACCCGCGATGACAACTCCCTTATCAAGTATGCGCTCTAAAACGTCAGCGAGCCCGTCCGCTTGAGCGGGGCCCTGGATCTCGTACCCCATTAGCCGTCCCGATCCTCGCGGTGATAGCGGCGCAGGCGGCAGAATCCGACAACTTCACCACTCGATCCGATCTCCACCAGATAGGTTGCAAGAAGATCATTGTCGCCCAATCTAGCATGGCTCTCGATTACATCAATCGACACCGACCAATCATTGCCATCACGCCGCTTGCATTCAACAATTGCATCGACAGATTGTCCTGTCATGGAACTGACCGCAGACTTTGCAGCTGAGATTGCCTCTAACATGCTTGGCGCATCAACCTCTTTTTGCGCCGTTTTAAATTGAACATTCGCCTCGTGTTTCATGCGCCACTTCCTCTAGACGTTTCGTCCATCCAGGAGACTAAGAAGATGCTGGCGCTGCTCCTGATTGCGCGCTAGCTCGTGAGCGTAGCTGTCGACCCGGTTTTGCGCTTGTTCGATACCCAATTTCAGGCGTGCTACGTCAAATTCTAGCCGAACCAGATGGATCGCGGCCTCTTTTGCTGTACGTGCGACCGCTCCGTTCGCTGCCTTAGAGCGGCGCTGCAACTGTGTCCTAGGCCTTTTCATGTTACCGTTTCCTGCTTGTGCATTTGACTGAGAGATTGCGCGACTTGTGCTGCGCTAACAGCGATGCCACGTCCCATCAGCACGTCTGTCGCGATTTGCGCTAGAAGCGCGTCCGATAATTTGCTGGATCTTAGGCGGAGCGCAGCGATCTGAGCGATCATTATGGATGCGCGCATTGAACAGACCCGTTCCGGTCCTGTTAGTTCATTGACTAAACGAACAATGCGGGTACTGAGATTTGCGGAGATGCCAGTTCGTGTTGCAACAACACCGCTTTCGGTTTCCAATGAGTAAAGTGGCATCTGAAATGTGATCATTCTATCGAGCAGCGCATCCGGCATCTTATTCACACCGGAATAGTCGTCTGGATTGGAAGTCAGAATGATTCTGAAGTCTCGATGGGCCTGAATATGATCGCCCATTGAAACCGGGTCAGTGGCTATAAGCACACCCTCTTCGAGTACGCTGAGCAATATTCCGTTTGCCTGTGCGCTGGCACGGGTGAACTCGTCATATATGAGCGTATGGCCTTGCAGCATTGCTTCTGCTAGTATCGAATTCTTCCAATCATACCGGATCGTCGCTTCACTTCGGCGGACACGTTGCACGTATTTGTCAACAACAGAATTTGATGTATGTCCAACCTGTTTCCCGATGAGGTCTTCGACATCCAGCCATTCATTTCCGGTTATCACTCGCACGGATCTACCAATGCGTGTAGCAATCTCCAGCGCAACTGCAGTCTTTCCACGGCCGGCGGTCCCTTGAAAGTGTATCGGGACACCTGCACGTGCGTAAAATAGAGCTCTTTGGACTAACGCGGAAATCTCTTCGCTTTCGAAGAAACGGTCCTTCCTGCGAAGACCCAGCCAGGGATTGTGCGGCATCTCTGTGCCGTTTAGTGAGCAAGTCATCGCGGCATCTTGCAAAGGTGACAGATGTTTAACCAATTTCTATCCGGTGTCCTATTGAGGTGCTACTTTTATGGATCACGTTCCGCGATTAAGGTGAAATTTTCATTAATGGCGTCGGGCAAATGATCTGCCTGCGGAAGACGCAAAGCCAAACCCGATACTCAAGATGCAAAGGACTCGAAAGTCCAGTGCCCTCTCCTAAAGTGGAACACTCACAGTGCAAGGCACTAATTGAGCAGTGCTTAGCTTTGGTGTTCTGTCTCCAGGTAGGCTCTAGCAGCGCTACCATTTAGGAAATGAAAGAATGGAGCTTGAATGATTGTAACACCACAGAAGTTCAAGTCTCAGTACCAAAGTTAACCGAGAAACGCTCCCTAAAACACGAAAACAAAGAGCATACAATTAGCACGACTCTCGCGTTGATTCCCGCTGCGTTTCGGCTTGAGCAAAAGCAATCCATTGGCCAACGTCGATTATTTCGCCAACGACGCCAAGGCGTAAAGCAAGCTCGTCTGCATTTTGGCGAGCCAAATCCTGAAGAGTAGATATTTCGCACTGCTCCATCATCCAAATTAGTCCCACCCCGGCACCTGGCAGCGCCGCCAGATCGCTTTGTGCGCCGTCTTGAACATCAGTTTCCCGCGAGCATCTGCGGACAATATTTTCAGGAGTTGAGGCGTTCTGCTCTTCAAGGGCCTCTGGCTCCACTGCTATCGATGCATTCTCAAACGCCAGTTGATCCGTTATGTCGCCACGCGATGTGCCCATCGCATCTCTTACTTCCAAACTTTCCGCATTACAATCTAGAGTAGGTTCAGTCGCATAATCTTTATTTCCATCATCGCCCGCCGGAAAGCTCCTTTCGACCGCCGAGGTCGCAAATTTCAATGCTTCAGCTGAAGGTGGATTTCCTTTCAATGATTCGATATTTCTTGCGCGTTTTGCAAGTCTGGCTTCCCTGATTTCCATCAGGTTTGATCGTGCTTTTTGCCTAATATCGATAGAGCGTTTTCTGTAGTTTTTTACCTGCATTCATACCTCATGTTGTACATTTCTCACCATACCATTTCGAGCATGATAGGTTTCGAAAGCATCAAGAAATTCTCCGACAAGAATTGCAAATTGCTGTCGTATTGCCAAATTTCGCAGCATGCCGGCGACAGCTGAAGCGGCATCCGTCAATTCAGATAGTTTATACGACTCTCTGCAGCGGCTTTCGAGATACTCATACACATCATCAATTTCAGTCATAACATAAGCATCGGACGGTGCCGCGTTGGACCGCAGATTACTGTGTGCTACAACGTAGTCACCCTTCCGTCGTGCCCAAACGTCCACAAAAATAGCTGTCTCGCTTGTAACTTCCCGCTGATGGTGCGCGATGCGCCGTCCACGAAATCGAAGGGGTGGGCCCTTGCATCGAGTCAGCGAGACGATCTCCCAAAGATCACCCATATGCCTCATTGCGCCATCGGGAGAGTCTTCTACCATGATACATGTCGGATCTGCAGCATGAAAGAGGATTACTGCGTAACGTCTTACCCATCTGTTAACGGCAATGAAAAATGCTGAGTTTTTTCTCGAACGAATTTGCGAAATCTTCATCATTCGAGTCGATCCAGAACTTCATCTGCAATGCATCGCCGTACACATGGCCGAATGGCAGCGAAAGGAGCAAAGCATATGAGTGAAGTTGGATGCCTGAATGAGACGGATGGGCAGTACGAATTCCGTGACCCAAGCCGTGGCCTCATCATTCGAGGTGAACATCCGGAGTGGGTCCTGATGGCTGCCGCAGAAGTCATTGGAAATACGGCGCGTCTCGAAGCGGAGAGCGTCGTTGAGGAACTAAATGCCATGGTTGAATTTGAGGTCGTGGAGCCAATTGAAGTCGACTCAGCAAAGTACGCAATGAAAGAGCGATTTGAGCTGATCCCGCAATGCATCGTGACAGTGGGCAAGATGGACTACAAATGGGCTGCGCCTGAAGGTCGGGCCAAGAAACAAGATGAGTTTGGCAGTCAAGCACTTAAGCGCGTTCACGACATGTCTTTGACCCGCTCTGATACGTTCCTCACGAACGAAGGCGGCATAGACACGAGCAATGAAACATCAGTCTAAAGCAAGGACAATATAATGGAAATCATCCCCTTCGGCAGCCAAGACCTGGACAATATTCTTAACCGAGAGCCGCAACGTGCCGAATATCTGCCGTTTGGCGCCGTCATGTTGGATCGCAATGGCAAAATTGTAAAATATAATAAGGCGGAGGGTCTAATCGCAAGCCGAACACCTGAAGAAATGATAGGTAAGGACTTCTTCAATGAAGTTGCACCGTGTGCAAAAGGAAAACGTTTTCATGGGGAATTTCTGAAGTTCAATCGAACAGGTCAGCTAAATGTCATGTTCGACTATAAGTTCGCCTACAAAGGTACTGACGTTGGAGTGAAGATTCATCTCAAAGCACAGCCAGACGGACAGAACTGCTGGATGTTTGTGAAACGTACCTAGGCACTTTCAGGCGAAATAGCAATGACTTGGACCGCGGATATTGATGCGAGCATCGCAATTGCATCGGAAATGCGAGGCATCTTCGCTGGCCGTAGCCGTCAGCGGGAATATCATAAAGTTGACCTTCGCTTAAGTGAGCCGAGACCGGCAGAACAGCGCCATATAGATAGTTCACGTAGGCTTGACTGCAAGCACGTCAGACTTCGGCGGGATGGTAATAGACCAATTTCTCTTTTTGGTGAAGAGGTGATCGCATTCCGCGGGGAAGCCATGCTTGGAGATCTAAGATATGAGCTAGATATGGCATTGTATATAGACGAAAATGGCGAATTCTATTTTGCCATGCGGTCAAGTGCTCTTTCCGGGACGCCAATCCGATCATGGTATCGTGCATGTGCAGTGGATGTCGCCGCAATTAGGTCGAAGTTCGAAATGTGGTTAAGGGACTTATCTTTGAAGATCGGAACTTCACTATATGGTGGCTTAGGTGGGCCATCTTCTACAGAGATATACGATGAGCTTGTAGGCTTGTCTAAACATACGTTGCGCAGTGCGCAATTCTAGCACATAAAGGGAAAGCAAATGACCACTATTATGGAAGTGCCGCACGGTGATGCAGCTCTACAGGCTGGCGTTACCCAATTGACACCCAATGACACGCCATTTCAGATTAAACGTACGGGAGCTCGACCCCTGAGATTTCAGGGTATAGAGTTGGCAATGGCGATGAGTTTCACGCCCAATATCCCTTACTGGTATGAAATCAATATTTACCGGACAAATCATCAATCATTTGTTGTTGCCATTCGGCGTTTTCATCAGTCCGAAGATGTGCTAGATACTACGCAAGCTTGGGAAGTAGGCTCGCTGGAGGATGCTATCGATCTACTATTGGCGTATGACGCGTCTGTCGATGTTCCGTTAAGTTTTGATTTTCAGAAGTTAAATGCACATGCCGCCGAAGTCGCGACTCTTGGGATGCAGCTTTGTGCTCAAATTGAGGATTCCCGCCATCACTTCAAAAGCCTAGTTGGTGAGTTCCTCTACGATCTTGAAAATGAAAGCTAGTCTTACAACAATTAGTAGTTTAGGAAATGGAAAGACCTAAGTCACAGATTCTAAATCAAGACTCTATTAGGCGACTGCTTCTAAGTTTTTTCTCTATGGCCCAAGGTCATCTGATTAACAAGGGCGTTGTTGGAAGTAATGTCGCTGTTGCACGCTATCGCACTGCGATGACTATTCCTGAACTGGACGAACTTTTGATAGATGAAGCCGGTTTGGGATTTGATAGCCTTTCGCGTTTAGATTTGGTGTCGAAGGTAAGCACTTTTTTCAACCTGCACAAAACGGGTATCGATGACTATTTACTTATATATCGGACCCTAGGTGAATGGGTTAAATGTATTTCACATCATTTTGAGCTAAGCGGGCGCAGCGCCACTTTTTCGTTTCAAACTTCTGGTTCAACGGGAGATCCAAAGCTGATCAATCACGAATCTACTGAACTTCAGTCTGAAGTTGAATCAATTCTAAGTGGTGAAGTTGTCTCATTGGAACGGCCTTCGCATATTTTAACTCTGGTCCCCCCACATCACATTTATGGATTTATTTTCTCCTGTTTGTTGCCGTCAACAGTGGATTTGGATGTGATTGATTTGCATTACAAGCCAATCACAAGCGTACTGCGCTATGCAAGTATGGGCGATGTAATAGTTGCCACGCCGTTTCACTGGAACGAATTCGCGCGCTTATCGCAGGAACAGTTGGCAGGGGTACATGGTGTAACTGCCGCGGGCCCCTCCTCTCTCGAAACCTGGTCCGTTATTGAAAAAATGGATTTGGCGTCGTTAACTGAAGTATTCGGCGCTACCGAAACTGGTGGAATTGGATACCGCAAGTCTGTCTACGACGACTTTGAGTTACTGCCACACCTTGTTCGAGACGGTTCTCATGTGAGGCGTCTTACTTCTGAGCGTTCATATCTCAATTTGCAGGACCGACTTGATTGGACAGCGAAAAGAACTTTTCAATGTCGAGGTCGACTTGATAAAGTGGTGCAGATTGCCGGAGTTAATGTATCACTAGCTTACATATCCGGCAAGATCAGTGATGTCGTGGGCGTGAAGCAGGCCCATGTAAGACTTTGTGATGGGCGTATTGTTGCTTTCGTTGTGCCACAAAGTGCAACGACAGAGCCGCAACATCTACAAGAAGCAATACGCTCGCGAATAAATAGTGATCTGGAGCCCGTAGCGAGGCCTTCCGAGATTATTCTTGTTGCTGAGCCACGAATGAACTCTATGGGCAAGCTCAGCAGTTGGCGTAATGAGCTATGCGCAGATTGAAGGAGTTACAGTCTTTTCGCAATTGTGAAGGCGTCCTAGGCGCCGACAGCCAAAACTCCTATGCCTTAGCGGGTGCGTCGCCAGGTTCCGGACTTCGGTAACGGGCAGTTTGATTGTCCTGACGAAGACCTGTTCGAATTCGTTCGTCAGTAGTCGCCAAGCAGTTGATCGCGAGGACGCTTGCCTTATGTTGCATTGGCGGCAGAGGGTCTCATAGTGTATCGCCCGACATCTTTGGTTTTGGTGTTCATGGAGAAACCGCGGCGATGGGCGGCCGGGAGCCACTCTCTCGACCTCAAAACACATTACGGGCCCGGACGGCGGCCCTCTGACCCTCTGATCAGTCGACCGCAAGGTTCCCGGACGGGAATGGGGCGTACTAAGTGACCATTAGAGGTGGCCGACCCGTTGTTTGCAGAGACTATGCTTGATCGTGGTCAGCGTCGCGACCTTGCTGCGCCGCTGCGGTTTCCCTACCTCGCCTATGATGGCTATATGAAGATCGATGATGTTACTAAAGGTCTTGAGGCGGGAGACGGAAAGACTTGTTAGGCACTAACCCATGATCCGCCGCATCACCGCCTGACGAGCCCAGCGATGGGCGTCGTTACGGTGAAGTAACATCTCGTTCGTGTAGTGGCCTTTCGTCTTATCTCAGTCCAAAGGCCGTAAGTAAGCTTTGTGGCGGAGGCCATTTTCGTGTGTGCTGTGTGCGCAATGAGTCGTCGTAGAGGATAAATTCAAGGATTTTGCGGCGTATTCCAACGCAGAAGTAACTGCCGTCAACAGTTTGAAGTTGAAAAAATGGAAATAAACCAAAACGCTAGATTGTCTGTCGCGCCTATGATGGATTGGACAGACCGCCATTGCCGGTATCTGCATCGGCAGATGTCGTGGCATGCCCTGTTATACACCGAGATGGTGACGGCACCCGCGATTATTCATGGTGATCGGGATCGGCTGCTGGGCTTTGACGAGGCTGAACATCCGGTGGCTTTGCAATTGGGCGGCTCGGATCCGGCTGAACTGGCCGCGGCGGCGCGTATTGCAGCCGCCGATTGCTATGATGAAATCAACCTTAACTGTGGTTGCCCGTCCGACCGTGTCCAATCCGGTCGCTTTGGAGCTGTATTGATGGAGGATCCACAACTGGTGGCCAAATGCGTTGCCGCGATGCGCGAAGCAGTTGATGTACCGGTCACGGTCAAATGCCGGATCGGTGTGGACGATCAAGAGCCATCTGAAGTTTTGCCTGACTTTCTGGAGCGTGTTTCCGCCGCCGGAGTAGAACGCTTTGCGATCCACGCGCGCAAAGCGTGGCTCCAAGGGCTCAGTCCGAAAGAGAACCGCGATGTGCCCCCGCTTGACTACGATCTGGTTCTGAAGATGAAAGCGGAATTTCCGCATCTGCACATATCAATCAATGGAGGAATTGAAAGCCTGGACCAGGCCGAGCACTTCCTTGAGCAGGGCTTGGATGGCGTCATGATCGGGCGTGCGGCTTACCACAATCCGAGCGACATTTTGTTAGACGCGGATGCGCGCATCTTTCGCGATGGGCATACACGCAGCGCGGAAGATGTTGTGATGGCGATGCTGTCTTACATTGAGGCGCATATCCGAACAGGGGGCAAGCTGGGGCAGGTGACACGTCACATGTTGGGCCTTTTTCAGGGACGGCCCGGCGCGCGAGGTTGGCGGCGGCATTTGTCGGAAAATGCGCATATAGAAGGTGCCGGTCCGGAGATTGTTTTGGCTGCACTTGACCATGTCGTCGCGCGTGTTGCGTAAGTCGCGTCCGGGATGATCGCATCAAGAGCGCGCTCGCTGGCGCTGGCCCGAGATGGCTATGTGATTGTACCAAACGATCCGTCGGTCCTTGCTTGGGCCAGTGCGGCGAACCCCATTGCGGCCAACATTGTTGCGCAAAACCCTGAACGACGTCATGGCAATACATGGTTTGTTGGCGTCGATGCTTTGCCTAACGACCATGACGGAAGTATCTCTGGCGCGCTTTTGGACGGCGCTTGCCGCGACCTTGTTTCAGCACCGACGCGTTGGCATCGTGCGCAGCTTTCCATCATTTATCCGGGCTATCCGCGCGAGGGTTCTGATGAAAGCGCGGCATCGCATCGGTTTCGGCGCGACCGGGATGCTGCTCATGTGGACGGATTGCTGCCCGAAGGTCGGCGCAGACATCGCCATCTGCGCGAGCCACACGGGTTTGTCGCGGGGATCCCATTGGATGATGTTGACGCTAGCCCCCTGGTGGTTTGGCCGGGCAGCCATCTCATGATCGGGGCGACATTTGTTAAGGCTTTTGCAGGTCTTCCGGTGGACAGATGGGCCGATGAGGATGTCACGTCAATCTATCAGGCAGCTCGCCGCGACATCTTCGAAAGGTGTCCTCGCATACCAATCCGCGCGCAGCCGGGTGAGGTGATCCTGCTCCATCGCCATTTGCTGCACGGGGTCGCGCCCTGGGGTGAGAGCGCAGAAACCCGTCCGCGCATGATTGCTTACTTCCGACCGCTAGTCGCATTTTCTGACTGGCTGTGACGTTGCGCATTGAAAGCGCTGAGCGATTTGTCGGCTTCATCAACAAAAAGGCTCGGCAGCACGCGCAGATCGGTAATCTGATCCACGCGTAGCGCATCGAAGTCTTTGCCCGTCTCACACCAGACAACGCAAGTCCAAAGTCGCCCCCAATAGTCCAGTTGCAATGGCCGCACGATCCGCTCTTCATCATCCAGAATTAGTGCAAGCTTTTGGCGCGTGCGGATCGCTTGTCGCATTTGTGGCAAATACTGAAAACCGCGCGCAGCATCCGCAAATGGGTAAACGGCAAAGCTGTATCCCGGAGGTGCGCTGCTGCGATCTTCGGGCATGACCGCATCAAGCTTGTTTGACAAAGTTTCAGCCGCTGCGGACAGTTCTGCATCTTGGCCCTGACCGACGGCGAGCAATCCAAGATGCAGCGCCTCAAGTTCGGTCATGGTTAGATTCAGCGGGGGCAGGGTGATCGCCGCCGTCACGCGGTAACCGATCCCGCGCTCACCTTCGATTGGCACGCCAGAGGCGGCCAGGGTCTCCATATCGCGATAAATGGTTCGCAGTGACACATTGGTCGCTGCCGCAAGGTCACCCGCACGGTGCAGGGTGCCGTCTCGCAGGATCTGAACGAGTTGCATCAATCTGTCGGCGCGGCGCATGGGTTTCCTCCTTTAGTCTGGTTCATTTTGCCAATTTTTTGACAACTGACAATTAATTGTCACAAAATTGGAAAAACCTTTGAAAAATAGGCCTTCATGGACATGAAAAACCGCCTTAGACGCTTCCCTTGTGCGCGAACGCAGCCTATTTGTCCTGAGCAAGTTAATGACGTATCGGGCAGATGATGCCTGGCAGAGGAGACTATCATGCTCAACAATATCGGCCTTCCCGGCCTTCTTTTGATCGCAGTCGTCGTGCTTGTCCTGTTCGGGCGCGGTAAGATTTCCGGCCTGATGGGCGAGGTGGGCAAAGGCATCACCGCGTTCAAGAAGGGCGTGGATGATGGCAAGAAAGAGCTGGAAGACAGCATGGCCGAGGCGCGCGATGTGACGCCCGAAGAAGACAAAGACAAAGTCTGATCAGGGCGGACGCGCGCGATGTTTGGCCTTGGCTGGAGCGAGATGTTGGTGATTGGCATCGTGGCACTGATCGTGATCGGGCCAAAGGATCTGCCGGGCCTTTTTCGTTCCATCGGTCAGTTCACAGGAAAGGCGCGGATGATGGCGCGCGAGTTTTCGCGTGCGATGGAGCAGGCGGCCAATGAATCCGGGGTCAAAGACGTCTCCAACACGCTGAAGGCCGCCGCCAACCCGCAGCAATTCGGCGTCGACAAGATCAAGGAAGCGGCGGGTGCAACCAAGGGCCCCGCGACACAGGCGTTATCGGCGGAACGCCAGGCGCAAAAGGAAAAGCTGAGCGAGGCGATGGCCAACGCCGCCATTGAGCGCAAGGCGCGCGAGGCCGAGGACGCCGCAATTGCCGCAGGCGCCCCGCCGCCACCGCCGCCACCCAAAATACCAAAGGCTGAAGAATGAGCGCCGCAGACGAGATTGACGATAGCTCTGCCCCACTGATGGAGCACCTGATCGAGCTGCGCCAGCGGCTGATCTATTCGGTCTCGGCCTTTCTGGTCGCAATGATTTTCTGCTTTTCCTTTGGCGGCATGCTGCTGGATTTCCTACTGAGCCCGATTGAACGCACGATGCGTGATCTGGGCGACCCAAACCCGGTTATGCAGTACACCGCGCCGCAGGAATACTTTTTCACACTGATCCGCATCTCGGTCGTGGGCGGTCTGACACTGGCCTTTCCAATCATCGCCTACCAGCTTTGGCGCTTTGTCGCGCCTGGTCTTTATCGCAATGAAAAGAACGCGTTTCTGCCCTTTATCATCGCGTCGCCGTTTCTCTTTATCCTCGGCGCATCTTTCGCCCATTACATCGTCGTGCCTTTGGCGATGGCATTCTTTCTGGGCTTCGCCGATCTGCCCTCATACGTCTCGGCGCTGATGGCTGATTTTGCCCCTGATGATGTGGGCGCGTCGCTTTTGCCGAGCGCGGCTGGTGGGGTTGCCCTGCCGGATACCGGCGTCGATATCGTCTTTAATGGGAAGGTGAATGAGACGCTCGATATCACGCTCAAAATGATCGTGGCCTTTGGTCTTTGCTTCCAACTGCCCGTTCTGTTGACCTTGCTGGGCACTGCAGGCCTTGCCAGTTCGCGCGGTCTGCGGGGGACACGCAAATACGCGATTGTCGGCATTCTGGTTGTCGCGGCCCTTGTGACCCCACCTGATGTCACCACGCAGCTGATCCTGTTTGTGGTCGTCTATGGCCTTTATGAGGTGTCGATCCATCTGGTCGCAGCGGTCGAGCGCAAGAAAGACCGCGTCGCCCGCGCAGAAGGTGTGATTGGCGAGGATGAGAGCCTGTTTGACGTCGATGTAGATGATGAAGTCGCCGCGGATGTGACCGATGAGGCGGGCACCAAGACGTGAAAAAGAAGACCGCCGAACGGATCGCAGAGGCGCTAGAGCGGCTCAGCCCGCCTCCCGCGCCTGCGCCTGACTTTGCCGCTGCCCAGGCTTTTGTCTGGCATCCAGACCCGGACCGCCTGCTGCCAGTGGCGCAGGTGAACCGCGTCGCCATTGATCTGCTCGTCGGGATCGACCGATCACGCGATACGCTGTTAGCCAATACCACCCAGTTTGCTGCGGGTTTGCCTGCCAACAACGCGTTGCTTTGGGGCGCGCGTGGTATGGGAAAATCAAGTCTTGTCAAAGCGATCCACGGCGCTTTACAACCGGACTATCCGCAGCTGAAAATCGTCGAAGTGCAGCGCGAGGACCTGCCCAATATTGGCCGCTGTTTGAACCTGCTGCGCGGCGCGTCAGAGCGCTTTATCCTGTTTTGCGATGATCTGTCCTTTGGCCATGATGATGCGCATTACAAATCGCTCAAGGCTGTACTGGATGGCGGGATTGAGGGCCGGCCCGACAATGTGGTGCTCTACGCCACATCAAACCGGCGCCACCTGATGCCGCGGGATATGATTGAAAACGAACGCTCTACGGCGATTTCCCCGTCAGAGGCGGTTGAAGAAAAGGTCTCACTTTCCGACCGTTTCGGGCTGTGGCTGGGTTTTCATCCGTGCGATCAGGACGAATATCTCGCGATGATCCGGGGCTATTGCGATGCCTACGGGATTAGCATGGATGAGGCCACTCTGCGGGCGGAGGCCATCGAATGGCAAGCCACACGCGGCAGCCGGTCAGGGCGCGTGGCTTGGCAATACTTCACTGATCTTGCAGGCCGCAAAGGCATCAGCATTGCATCAGACCGGCCGCAGCCCGCCTGACGCCTGATCACTTAAGGCAGATACTCGGTCGGATCCACGCTTTGCAGTCCGCGCCGCACCTCGAAATGCAGGAACGGTGTGTCTGCCGCCCGCACCTCGCCGATTTTCTGGCCGCTGCTGACCGTGTCGTTCTTTGACACCGTCAATGCGTTCATCTGCGTGTAAACCGTCAGCAGACCATCATCGTGTTTGATAACGACAATGGAACCACCGGTCGTATCCGTGGTCACGGCAGCCACAGTGCCGCTGCCTGCAGCTTGCACGGAAGTCCCTGCAGGTACGCCGAAATCGATCCCCTCATTGCTGCCCGGCGCATAGCCCCGAATGATACTGCCCTGAACGGGTGCCACGAAGCGCGCGGCGGATGCTGACGTCGGTGTGCCAAGATCGGGGGCAGGGGGCGCCTCTGGTGCGGCAACAGGGGCCGCTGCAACGGGCAGCGGCTCTGCCGCGCTGGGTGGCACAGGCGTCTCAGTCCCTTCGCCGGGTGCTGTGACCGGGGCGCTCACCGCCGTTGGCGCCGTGGCTGGTGCCGCGCCGTCCTGTGGGATCAACAGGAACTGCCCCTCGCGGATGGTGAACTGGCTGTCGAGCCCGTTCCACTCTGCAATGCGGGAGACGGAGACGTTATAAAGGCGCGAGATGGAAAAGGCCGTCTCGCCCCGCACAACCTGATGGCGGATGGGCTCGGCCGCGGCTTGCACGGGTGCCGGTGCTGCAGCCGGGGTCGGGGCAAGCGGAGCCGTGGTCACCGTGCCAGCCGCATCCGCGCGGTCGAGTGCCGATGTCGCAACTGCCGCCACATCCAGTGTCTGGATCGGGCCATTGCTGTCAGCGCCCGTCGCCAGAGACGGCTCAGCCACACGGGTCGGCAGTGCGATGATCTCATCCCGGCGCAAGATCACGTCTGGTTCAATCCCGTTATACTCGGCCAGTTCGTTTGCATCGAGGCCCAGCCGGATTGCGATCCCCCGGATCGTGTCGTCGCGCCTTGCCACAACAACCTGATAGTTTGGATAAGAGATCACACCCCGATCATCCGGGCGGGGCCGGTTCGGCAATTCCTGCACCGCGCGGGTAGTGTCAAAGCCGCCCCCGCGATCCCGCAAGTCAAAATCGAAGTCTTCACAGGCCGCCAGCACGCTCAGTGCGACACCTGCCATCAATATCCGTCTGCCCGAGAACTGCCCTCTGGTCATACCTACCGCTCCTTGTGCCAAGCCGCCCCTTGTTCGCCGGGGTCGTACTACATTTTGTGTTAGTTTACTCTTGTCCGAGCCCTTCTAGCAAGGGGACAAAGCGTACAGAGCGCAATTCGTCATAATCATAGCCGTTTTCAAGCCGCGTGACGCGGATCAGGCTTTGCACCGCATCGGATTGACCGACGGGTAGCACCATGATCCCGCCAACCCGCAATTGGGCTAAAAGCGGCCCCGGCGGGTCCTCCGCTGCGGCGGTGACGAGGATTTTGTCGAACGGGGCCTGTTCCGTAAACCCATGGCTGCCATCGGCGGTGAAGGTGGTGATGTTGGTGATGTCATGCGCCTCAAACACCGCGCGCGCCGCATGGACGAGCCGACGATAGCGATCAACCGTGTAAACCCGGCGCGCAAGCTTGCTGAGGATCGCAGCCTGATAGCCGGAACCGGTCCCGATTTCGAGGACCTTATCCCGCGGCTCTACTTTCAGCGCTTGCGTCATAAGCCCTACGACAGAGGGCTGGCTGATCGTCTGCCCGCAGGCGATGGGCAGCGGCATGTCCTCATAGGCGCGATCCGCAAAGGTGCCTTTGACGTAATCGGCGCGGTCGACCTGCTCCATCGCGGTTAGCACGCGCGCGTCGGTGACGCCTTTGCTGCGCAGCTGGTAGAGGAATTGCATTTTGGTAGCGGCGTCGAACGTCACTTTAGTGCCGCGTCCAGTTGCGCAATCATGTCATAATCAGTCAGATCGGCCCGCATCGGCGTGATGGAGATATAGCCGTCCAGATTGGCCGCCGCATCGGTGCCGGGCGCGGTGGGTTCATGCTGCGGTCCACCGCGCACCCACAGGAATTTACGGCCCGTAGGCGATGTCTGCGCCTCGGCCCGGAACCTCGTGTTCAGACGGAACCCTTGGGTCGTGGGGGCGAGGCCCTTGACGTCCGCACCAGGCACGGGCGGAAAATTCACGTTGTAGAACAACTTGTAATCCGCATCGTCCCAGAGGCTTTCATGCAACAGCGCGCGTACCGTGTCTGCCCCATGCTGGGCTGCCGCCTCAAACGGATTGTCGAGATTGGCGTTATCGGGCCCATAAAACTGCGACAAAGCGATCGATCGTACGCCCTGCAGCGCCCCTTCGATACAGGCGCCAACGGTGCCCGAATAAAGCGTGTTTTCCGCTGCATTATTGCCCCGGTTCACACCTGACAGGATCAGATCGGGCGGCGTATCCTTTAGCACGTGATAGAGGCCAGCGATCACGCAGTCAGCGGGCGAACCTTCGGCAGCAAAGCGCCGTGGCTCCAGTTCGGCGATCATGGTCGGGTGCGTATAGCTGATGCAATGACCGACACCCGATTGTTCAAACGCGGGCGCAACCGTCCAGACCTCCCCACCAGGTCCCGCGACCTCCCGGGCAATGTCGGTCAGCACCTGCAGACCCGGTGCGTTAATCCCGTCATCATTGGTAATCAGAATACGCATTTGCTGCCCCTTCGCCCCTTGGTTTATTACCTATGCGAGCACTTGGGGCGCGGCAAGCACCTGTCTCCGGGCCAAGATACGTTGTGACGAAGCGTCGACTATGGGCAACGGTATGGCTGTTTGTGAAGTCAGCCGAGGATCTCCGGCAGCAGCCGTGCCGCTTCCGCAGATGGATCGGTGAGCGCATCGCGGTTTTCGCCGGGATAAAACCGGGCGCGGGTCGCTGTCGGCATGGGGGCGGGATCGAGGATCGTCACCTTTGGTCCGGTTTTGACCGTCTCTGCTTGCCAGGACCGTGCGAGTGCAACTTGTGCCGCTTTCGTCGCACCATAGGCGCCAAAAAACTGCTGCCCGCCACGTGGGTCATCGAAGAACACTGCGCGTCCTTCGGTGCCTAAAAGCGGGCTGACATAGGCGATCAGACGTGAGGTTGCAGCGATATTGACGGCAATCGACTTTTCCATGTCCTTGGGCGCCAGATGGCCCGCTGGGGCGAGGGGAGCCGCGTGGATTGCCGTATGCACCCACAGATCAAGACTGCCCCACCGGTCAAAAATGCCGCGGCAAAGCTGCTGCATCGCTTCATCAATGGTGATGTCCATGGGCGCCAAAGTGGCCTGTCCGCCCGCGGTTTGAATGGCATCGTCAAGCTCTTCGAGCGCGCCGACGGTTTTTGCGACAGCGATAATGTGGTGGGTGGGGGCCAGCGCCTTGGCGAGGGCCGCGCCCAACCCGCGTGAGGCGCCCGTGATCAGTGCAGTTTTTGTCATGTTGCGCGTCATGTGCCGAACGCGCCGCGCCGTCAAGCCTTAGCCGCCGGCGACCGTCACGGCCTGTGCCTGACCCGACCGATTTGTCAGCACCACCTGATCATTGGCTATTGCCGTGACCGTCACGCCAAAAACTTGGGTGCCGACCTGCACGCGCGCAATCCGACCGCGACCGGAGCGTAGCAAGGCCGCCGGACCGTCAAAGGCGCGCATGATCCCGATCACCGTCAGGTCCCGCAGATCGATCGCATCAGGGCGCGTGGCATTGGCGGCCACATAGGCCGGGGTTTGTTCTGTCATTGGAAACACCGCTTCGAATTTGCTTTTATTGTCGCGGGTATTTGTCAGATCACTGTGGCAACGAACAGGCCAATCCGTGGCCTTGACGTGAGGTTCACGGTCACATTCACGCGACAATTGGCGTGAGGTGTCAGGGAGCGCAGACGAGCGTGCCGTCTTCCTTGTAGACCGGCGCAGTCAGCGGCCTTTCAAGCAGCGGCAGCACCGCTTCTGACGGGCGGCAAAGGGCGACGCCCTTGGGTGTGCAGACAATGGGGCGATTCACGAGGATCGGGTGTTCGATCATCGCATCGAGCAACGCTTCATCACTGACAGACGGGTCGGTCAGGCCCAGTTCCTCGGCGGGAGACTTCGATGTGCGAAGGGCCGCGCGCGGTGTCATATCAGCCGCCGCGAAAAGCGCTTGCAGCTGTGGTCGGGTCCAGCCGGTCTTGAGGTATTCGATCACGATTGGCTCAGTGCCGGATGCCCGGATCACTGCCAAAACGTTCCGCGACGTGCCGCAATCTGGGTTGTGATGGATAACGGTGGTCATTCCGCTGCCGTTTTCGCCTGAAAGCCCTGTTCAATCATGTCCGACGGCGCCACGGGATACTCGCCCGAAAAACAGGCATCGCAATAGGCTGGGGCATTACTGTCGCGGCCACCTGCCTCGCCCACGGCGCGGTAGAGGCCGTCGAGCGTAATGAATTTCAGGCTGTCGACGCCGAGATGGCCGCGCATCTCATCCTCAGACATCGTCGCGGCCAGCAGTTTCTCTCGCTGCGGCGTGTCCACGCCGTAGAAGCACGGCCAGGCGGTCGGGGGGGAGGCGATGCGGAAATGCACCTCTTTTGCGCCCGCGTCCAAAATCATTTCCTTGATCTTCTGGCTCGTTGTCCCGCGCACCACGCTATCATCGACCAGGATCACCCGTTTGCCCTTGATGAGCGCGCGGTTGACGTTCAGTTTGAGCCGGACCCCCATATTCCGGATCTGCTCTGTGGGCTCGATAAAGGTGCGGCCCATATATTGGTTGCGGATGATGCCCATCGCGTAGGGGATGCCTGACTCAAGGGAATAACCGATGGCCGCAGGCGTCCCGCTATCTGGGACAGGGCAGACGAGGTCCGCATCCACAGGCGCCTCTTTCGCCAGTTCCCGCCCGATATTCTCACGTGTTTCGTAGACCGAACGTCCGCCGAGGATCGAATCCGGGCGGCTGAAATAGACATGTTCAAAGATGCAGAACCGCGCCCGGTTCGGACGAAACGGGAAGTGGCTTTCAACGCCGTTTTCGGCGGTAATCACCACCATTTCACCCGGCTCAATCTCACGCACAAAATCCGCACCGATAATGTCAAACGCACAGGTTTCCGAGGCGAGCGCCCAGCCATCACCGACCTTGCCCAGCACCAGGGGCCGCACACCCAGCGGGTCGCGGCAGCCCAAGAGCTTCGTCCGGGTCATCGCCACAATTGAAAACGCGCCTTCGACCTTGCGCAACGCCTCTTCCATCCGGTCGGGGATATTGCGGCCCATAGAGCGGGCCATCAGGTGAATAATGCATTCACTATCGGACGAGCTTTGAAAGATTGAGCCGCGCTCGATCAACTCGCGTCGCAACTGCATCGCATTGGTGATATTGCCGTTATGGGCAATCGCCGCACCGCCCATTGAAAACTCGCCAAAGAACGGCTGCACGTCGCGGATCGCCGTCTGACCCTTCACACCGGCGGTGGAGTAGCGGACATGGCCAATGCCAATGGACCCCGGCAGGATCTGCATCGTATCAGCGCTTGTGAAGTTGTCCCGGACTAGTCCCATGCGGCGGGCCTGGTTGAAACCGGTCTTCGCGTCATGCGTGACGATGCCACCCGCCTCCTGACCGCGATGTTGCAGGGCGTGCAGGCCAAGAGCCACGAAATTGGCGGCATCCGCGACCCCGACAACACCGAAGACACCGCATTCCTCCCGCAATTTGTCATCGTCAAAGGGATGGGCGGGGGGCAGTTGGGTGGGCAAGAGGGCAGCTCCCGAATCCGTACAGAACACGTGGCACCCTCTTAGTCTTTCAGATGGCATCTGTCACGAAACGATCATACTTGATGATGCCATTTGGAAGGCCAAACCAATGGATGCGGGTTTGGGTGCAATCTTGCCGCCTGAAACCGCTTTATTGTGCAGGTGCGCCGCAATTGCCGACAAGCTGCTGGTACTGCTCGGTGATCCAACCCAGCGCCTGTTCGGGGTCCTGTTCTTCGATCTGGCCGGTGATCTGGGCGAAAACCTGGGCCGAGCGGCTGTCATCAATCTCGGCAAAGGCTTGCGTCGCAAAAACCGTTTCATAGACGAAGAACGCCACGGCAATCAGCAGGATACCCCGCAGGACACCAAAGAAGAACCCAAGGGCCTGATCGACGCCGCCAAGGGCCGAGCGTTGCACGACGCTGGAAAAGAGCGGCGTGAAGATCGACACGACAACAAGGGCAATGGCAAAGACCGCCGCGAAAGCCGCAATGATCGCAAGTTCACAACTGTCGCCGATGAAATCACCCACCACCGGGATCTGCCGCACCAGCGGTTCCACTTGATCTGCAAAGATGAAGGCCACGATGGTGGCACCAATCCAGCCAACAATCGCCATCGCCTCGCGCACGAAACCGCGGCTGTAGGCCAGCACTCCCGACAGCAATATGATGATGGCGACGCCTGCGTCGACAAGTGTGAAGCCTTCCATAGTGCGTCTCCTGCCCTCGGGCGCTTACCTCGCGCCGAATACCTCTTCGACAAAACCGGCCAGGTCAACCGCAACACGCAGTCCCAAGCCAGTCACCGCCGGCTGTTTGGCCTGTTGCGGCATGATCGCATTGGTAAAACCAAGTTTCTGGGCTTCTTTCAATCTATTTTCGGCCTGAACAACAGGACGCAACGCACCGGAAAGGCTGATTTCCCCGAAAACAACGGCTTCGGCGGGCAGTGCCGCGTCCTCGCGGGCGGAGACGAGTGCGGCTGCCACAGCAAGGTCTGCCGCCGGTTCAGAGATGCGCAAACCCCCTGCTACGTTGAGATATACGTCCAATCCGACAAAGGGGACACCGCAGCGGGATTCGAGCACGGCAAGGATCATCGCAAGCCGCCCGCCATCCCATCCGACCACGGATCGGCGCGGTTGGCTGTGTGGCGAAGGTGCCACAAGTGCCTGGATCTCACAAAGCATCGGGCGGGTGCCTTCAAGCCCTGCGAACACGACCGAACCTGGGGCCGGGGTGCCGCGTTCGGAAAGGAACAGGGCGGAGGGGTTTTTGACTTCGGCCAATCCTTTGCCGGTCATTTCGAACACGCCGATCTCATCCGCAGGACCGAAACGGTTTTTGACAGAACGAAGGATACGAAACTGATGCCCACGCTCACCTTCGAAATAGAGCACGGTATCGACCATGTGTTCGACAACGCGCGGACCGGCGATGGCGCCTTCCTTGGTGACATGCCCGACCATCACGACGGCCATGCCGTTGCGCTTGGCAAAGGTGGTCAATTCATGGGCTGAAGACCGCACCTGGCTGACGCTGCCCGGCGCGCTGTCGACATTGTCGGCCCACATGGTCTGGATCGAGTCGATGATGGCCAAGTCAGGCTTTTCGGCCTCTAGCGTTGTCAGGATATCGCGTAGGTTGGTCGCCGCGGCAAGCATCACCGGGCTTTTCTCAAGGCCCAAACGGTGGGCGCGCATTTGCACCTGGGCGTTCGATTCCTCGCCAGAAATATATATGACTTTCAGACCGTTACGGGCAAATCTTGCCGCCGCCTGCAAGAGTAGGGTGGATTTGCCAATCCCTGGATCACCGCCCACCAACAGCGCGGACGCTTTGACCAGCCCACCGCCTAGAACACGGTCCAGCTCGCCGACACCCGCTTCTGTCCGTGGCGGCTCTTGTTCCTGTGTTTCCAGGTCGGTCAGCGCGATGGTCTTGCCGCGTGTTGCACCCAAGGTCTTGCCCTTGGGACCAGAGGCGAACGCCTTGTCCTCGCTGATCGTGTTCCAGGCCCCGCAGCTATCACACCGCCCGGACCACTTGCTGAAACTGGCGCCACATGCGCTGCAGGAATAGGAAAGCTCTTTGGCCATGTTCACCTTTTGGCCCGGTTCGCCGTGCAGGGCAATAGCTCAGACGGTTGCTTTGGCCTTGGGGGTCAGGGCGGAGATCACGATTGACGCGAGGATGCAGCCCGTGAACATGTAAAGCCCCCAACCGGTCTCGACCTTGCCGATGCCCACGCCCTTAAATGTGACGATGTAGAGCGCGATCAGAAAGACATCAGCCATGGCCAGCTTTCCGATCCAGGAAAGGACCGGAATTGTGTTGTCTTTCAGAAGGTTAAAATGCACAAGCGCGATACCTATCGTCTTGAGATAGGGCGCAAAAAGCGCAAATGCGGTGACCAGGAGAGCGAGCGCGACATCGCTTTCCCATAGCGCCTGCATCCCCGTGATGACGCTGATCTCATTCAGCCCGAAAAGCGGCAAAAGCCCCGCGCGCATGAGTGGGGCGAACCAGGCGATGGGGAAAAGTATTAACAGAGAGAGGTTCGCGATGCGCAGGACGTTTAACATAAGAAACCTTAACCAAGTCTGAGTGTTACGTGGCAATTCTTAACTGCCATTGCAAGTCTCACTTGCCAAAGGTCTTGCGATTGTAGCGCCCACCAAGTTGTGTGAGGACTTCGTAGCCGATGGTTTGGGCCTGACCGGCCAGATCGTCGACCGTTTGCTGACGCCCGATCATGGTCAGCTTTGCGGGGGCCTCGGTCAGGTCGGTGACATCGACGGTCAGAAGGTCCATCGAGACGCGACCGATCACTTTGCAAGGCTGGTCGCCGTGATAAAGCGTCGCCTTGTCCGACAGGATGCGGAAGATGCCGTCGGCGTAACCGCCCGAGACGGTGGCCACGCGGCTGGGACGTTCCGCTTGCCAGCTATTGCCGTAGCCCACAACCTCGCCTTCGGTCAGGTCGCGGATCTGGATGACGGGCAGATCGAGTTCCACTGTGGGGGCAGCTTTTTCGAACGGCAGACCGCCGTAAAGGCCAATGCCGGGGCGGGTCAGGTCGAAATGATAATCTGGACCTAGCAGGATGCCACCGGTTGCCGCCAATGACCGGGGCGCATGGATGCCATCGGTCATTTGTCGAAAGTTTTCAAGCTGATGTGGGTTCATCGGGTGGTCGGGCTCATCCGCGCAGGCCAAATGCGACATGACCAGCGTGGGGTTTTGGGACAGGGCAAGTTCGGCCACGGCAGCCCATTCCTGTGCTTCCATGCCGAGGCGGTTCATTCCAGTATCAAGCTGGATGCCAAAAGGGTGGCCGGGCAGGGTTTCGAAATGGTGCGTCAGCTGTTCGACCGAGTTGAGCATCGGTGTCAGGCGCAGATCGCGGATCAGGTCGGTATCGCCTTTCATATGCCCCGAAAAGACGCTGATATCGGGCTTCGGTCCCAGCTCTTCGCGGATGGCAATCGCCTCTTCCACGACGGCAACAAAGAACTGGCGTACACCCGCCTTGAACAGCGCCTTCGCGACATTCGCTGCCCCCAGGCCATAGCCATCGGCCTTGACCACAGAGGCGGTTTTGCAGCCCGTCATATCGTCCAAAGCGCGCCAATTGGCGACGACGGCGTCAAGATCAATGGTGAGGCGTCCGGTGCTCATACGCACCTTGTGGCAGGGAGCCGCAGGAGCGGCAAGAGGTTAACAGAACGGCGGCAACGGTTGCGTGTTCGTTAAGCCATATCTGAAATTCTTAACCGGCGTTAAGGTTCTTAGCGTACAGATTGCGTACAGAACCTGTACAGATGTTGTACGTACACAGGTCAACGCCGCATGGTGGAAATCCGCCATTTTCTGGACCCATTTCTCTGACTAATCTGCGCGGAACGATTGGACGAGGTGTGCTTTGCGTATTCTGAAGAAAGTCATCACGCAGTTGGAAACGCCGCGCGATGAGCGCCCGCTGGGAAGCGGGTGGCTGTCAGGCTCGCTCGGACTGCTTGCCTCGATTGCAGGTTTTCTGATTGTCTTGCTGCGGTGGTTCCCGGAAACGCTGTCATATCCCGAAATCGCGTTCATTCAGGACAGCGGCTATGTTACCGCATTCCTGCGTTTCACCTTGCTGGCAGGCTATGCGCTGGCGCTGCTCAGCCTGATCCTGAGCGCGCGAAAATCGCTGGGCTGGACGGCCTTGGCGATTTCGGTGATCGCGTCGCTGATGGCGACGACCCAGCCGCAGATCGGGTCAGAGGCGCCGCAGGCATTCTATTTCGGGCTGGATTACTTCATCATCAACGTGCTTGTCGTGGGCTTCCTTTTTGTCCCGCTGGAGCGGTTCTTTCCTGCCCGGTCCGAGCAGATCGTGTTCCGCGCCGAGTGGCAGGAAGACATGTTCTATTACCTCGTCAGTTCGATGCTGGTGCAGGTGCTGGGCTTTATCACGCTGGCGCCCTCGCATTATGTGAATGCGCAGATCCCGCTGGACGATATCCGCATCTATATCGTCAATCTGCCCTTCTGGGTGCAGGTCGTGATTATCATGATGGCGACGGATTTCGTGCAATATTGGGTGCATCGTGCCTTCCATACGTTCCCGGTGCTCTGGCGTTTCCATTCCATTCATCATTCGACGAAAAAGATGGACTGGCTGGCGGGCGCGCGGATGCATTTTGTGGAAATCGGGGTCTTGCGCGCGCTGACGGCGGTACCGATGTTCACACTTGGCTTTGATCCTGCCGCGATCCAGGCATACCTGTTGATCGTTTATTTCTATTCGAGCTTTATCCACGCCAATATCGGATGGAAGTTCGGCTTTATCGAACGGTTTCTCGTGACCCCCCGCTTTCACCATTGGCATCACGGGTCGGACCGCGAGGCGATTGATATCAACTATGCCAGCCATTTTCCGATTTATGACTGGCTCTTTGGCACGCATCACCTGCCCGAAGACAAATGGCCCGAGGATTACGGGGTGATCGGGGACACGGTGCCTAGGGGGTATTGGCGGCAATTTGTGCATCCGTTCCTGAAGTCTGAGGCCAAGGAACCGGCGGAATAGGCTAGATTTCCAGCGCTGCGCTGGCGGCCATATCGGTCAGGCCCGGCTGGCCACCGGGGCCGATGACCACGTAATCCGCGCCATTTGCCGTCCACGACACGAAGTCAAAGCCATTGATCGTCTGTTCGCGGAATTCGAGCGTTTCCGGGTTTGGCCGGCTGCTTTGCTGCAGGCAAAGTGCGACAACGGTGCCGTCTTCCAACCGGTACATCAGTTGCGCGACAGGCTTCGCATTCGCGACCAGCAGGCGGCCGCCTTCGAAGGTCAGCCCATAGGCGCTGAGATCCGGGATGCTGAAGGGCGTGCCAATCGTATTGCCAAGCCACGTTTCGATGTGATCGGATTCCTCTGCACCGACCTCTACCAGATGGCGGCCCTGGCTGGCATAGACCTCGTGATAATCGGCGATATCGGCGAGCCACCCGGCAGTTTGCACAGGCTCAGGCGCGCCGCGCACCAAAAATCCGCTGGCCCCACCAAGAACGAACACCACAAGGCTCGCCGCCAATGTACCCCAGATTGGGCGGGCGGGGGCCACTTTGGGCTCAAGTGGTGTGTTCTTGATCTGCTGGGCCAGTGCAAAGGGCACCGGTTCGTCCAGCATCTTTTCAAACTCATCCTGCGCAAACGCATCGGCCTGGATCAGATCATCCAGTTCGATCCGCGCTTGCGGATCAGATTCCAGACGTGCCTCAACTTCAGCAGATTCAACTGCGTCCAACTCGCCATCCAGATAGGCACTCAATTTGATCGAAAAGTCTGTCATCGCTGCAAACTCTCCTCAACTGATAAACTTGACACCAGTAACTTACGCGCGCGGTGAATACGGCTCATCACCGTGCCTATCGGTATATTTAGGAGCTCTGAGACTTCTTTGTAGCTGTATCCTTCTGCACAGACGAGCATCAGCGGTTGTGCGAGGTCCTCATCAAGGTCAGCCACCTTCTTGCGGACCTGCTGCGCGGTCAGCGTTTCTTCTGCGGAACCGGCGGCTTGTAGTTCATGTGCCTCTTCCGCGTCGACTTGGCCTTCGCCCTGACGGACCTTGCGTTTACGTACTTCGCTAATCCACAGATTGCGCACGACTCGGAACATCCAACGATCAAAGGGTTGCGATGGGTCGTATTGCTGCCATTTCTGAAGTGCTGTTGTGCACGCCTCCTGCAAGAGGTCGTCCGCATCCGGCCCGGATCGCGTCAGCGACATGGCGAAACGGCGCAGCCGAGGGAGAAGACCGATCATTTCTGTCTTGAACTGGTCGGGGGTCATCAGATCGCAGAGCTGGAGGGCAGGGGTGGATGTCAAATTCCACCCACCATCGGCGATTTTGCCGCGCCTTTCAATGGGTTGATTTCGCCCTGCGCTGTATCGTGTTGCGCTTTGAATACCTGTGACCGTCGCAAGTGCCATGATCGCTAGCCCAACTGTTCTTGAGACGGCCTGCGCTTAGCGCGGGCGAGGCTTGCCATTTCGAAGCAATAACACACGCCCAGGCGACCGGGCGTCTCGGTGCTAGGCGCGGGAATAAGTCTCATATTTCTGCTCCTGATGTCTCTTTGGGGCACTGCTTCTATCCCCCTTACGCATCAGGTTGCGGATTTATTCGCGCTGTTTCGTGATTTATTTGCGCGTTAGCTGCCTCTATTCAAAACCGCCGCGATTTCCGCCATGTCAGTGGCTTCAAGGGGCCCGTGTTCAAGCGCACCGCAAAGATCTGTGACCTGTTCAGGGGTCCTAAAACCGGGGATTGGCATGGCATTTGGCGTCCGGGCCCAAAGCCAAGTAAGTGCGCCTTGGGCGAGGCTACGCCCGTTCTTGGTCAGGATTTCACGCGCTGCATTGAGTTGCGCCAGATAATGGTCGGTGATTTTGCCGTCCTTGAAGTAGTCTTGCCAGCCGGGATTGCTGCCGCGGATTTCATCCTTGCTGAACTCCGTTTTGGCGTCGTATTTGCCGCCGAGGACGCCCATTGCGAGCGGCGAGCGGATCAGGGAAAGCAGGTTCAGATCTTCGATGACAGGGACGATCTGATCGGCAGAGCGGAAGACGTTCATGGCGTGCTCCACAGCGGTAAATCCCGGGTGGTCGGCGAAAGCGCGGGCGCTATCGGCAACGTCCGTGGACCAGCCATATGCGCCGATGAGCCCTTGATCATAAAGTGTCTCGAGCATGTCAAAGGTTGGTTTGGCGTCGTCGACGGGTAGTTCATTGTTGTGATGGAGCACCAGATCAATCCGGTCCCGTCCCAGGCGCTTGCGCGACGCATCAATGCTTTGCCGGATGATGTCGGGGTCCGTGATCGGACCGATCAGTTCCTTGGTTTCGGTGTTGATCTCCAATCCGATCTTGGTCGCGATTGCGACATCGGGGTGGTTCTTCAGCGCTTCCCCCAGAACGGTTTCCGAATGGCCGCAGCCATAGGCCTGCGCAGTGTCGAAGTGCCGGATGCCGTGTTCGAGTGCAGTGGCGATGGCCGCTTTCGAGACAGCGTCGTCAACGTCGCCCCAACCGACGGCAAGGCCGTTGGAATAGAATGGGCCCCCAATGGCCCAGCAGCCAAGACCGAGGGTCGGTTTGGCAAAAATGCTTTTGAAATCAGCCATGTGTCACCTCCAATGATGTGCGGTAGATGCCGATCTTGTGGTCCAGAAAATGCTTGCAGGCTTCAAGCTCTGCCTGCCTGTGCGCGAGCGTGACGGCGTGTTTTTCAAGGAGTGCGAGGCGTTTGGCGCGTTCTTCAGCGGCGTCACGGTTGGGGGCATGGGCGGACATCGCAAAGCGTTTGACATCATCAAGCGGCATGCCCGTGGTGCGCAGTCGTTCCAAGGTCGTCAACCAATTGATGTCATCGGCGTTGAACACGCGCCAGCCACGCGCATCGCGCCGGATTGGCGCCAGCATGCCGGACTTTTCATAGAAGCGGATGGTGTCCTGTGTCAGCCCGGACCGGGCCGATGCTTCATTGATTCGCATGAGCTTTCCTCCAACGGCATCCTGCGTAGCCTATTGGAGTCACTCTAGGTCAAGCCTTTATGGCCTGGTGCGGATTTGGTTGGGGGCGATGAGAGAGGTGAGGGGGCGGGGCAATGCTTACGGGGCGCTTGTCCAACGGATTGCGCACTCTTGCCAAGAGGCGCTCAGCGTCAGTGTGGACGCATGCGGCTTTTGATCCCTTTGCAGCGCAACTCGCCGGGGCGGCGCGGCGTGACTTTGGCGGTTGGGATGATGTGGTCGTCACCAACCTGGTTATCGTCGCCCGGTGCCATGACAGAGGCGATAAAGGCGACCACGTCAAATGCGCTGTGCCGCGCGACGCGGCTGAGCGCCTTTTTCAGGGCGCGGTTCGACAGGGTCTGGGTCAGTTGGGAAACCAAATCCTGACGGCGCGCGTCGTCAGTGACGGGCACATAGCCTGATTGCGCGACATTATCGGCCGTCCCGAAGCCAAATCCGGTTTCCTCCAAAAAGAGGCGCACGACGGGTGGTGACGCTGTCACGGCATCGGCTGTTTCCTGATCTTTGAAAAGCGCGATGATCGCATCTGTCCGGCGCTGACCATCAAGAGTGAGCCCCCTGCCGCTGCCGGAACTGTTGGGAATATGCGCGCCGCCGGCGCAGTAAATATCAAACTCGTAACTCAACATAGCATCGTCAATAGCCCATAAACCTTAATGCGAGCTTAGATGAAGATGAACGGAATGTGAAAGAAAAGTGGCGAAAACGCCCCGAAAAAGACGGAATTGTGTCGCAATTTGTCAATTTAGCGCGTTGCGCAGGGTCATTGTCCTTGGGCGTGCGACAAAAGCGATCAGAACTGCTGATCGTCGCTTTGCTGCCAGGGCTTCACGAGATTGCCGAATCGTGTGAAGCGGCCTTCGAAGCTCAGTTCAACCGTGCCGATGGGGCCGTGGCGCTGTTTGCCGATGATGACCTCGGCCTTGCCATGCAGCCGCTCCATCTCTTCTTGCCACTGGGCCATCTTTTCCATCTCGTGATCGCCCGGCTTTTCGCGTTCTTTGTAGTATTCCTCGCGGAACACGAACATGACCACATCGGCATCCTGCTCAATCGAACCGGATTCGCGCAGGTCGGAGAGTTGCGGGCGCTTATCGTCGCGCGCTTCGACCTGTCGCGACAGCTGAGACAGCGCGATGACGGGAATGTCGAGCTCTTTGGCGATGGCCTTGAGGCCCATGGTGATTTCGCTGATCTCGTTCACGCGGTTTTCGGAGCGACCCGTGCCGCGCACAAGCTGCAGATAATCGACCATCAGCACGTCTAGCCCATGGGTGCGTTTCAAACGACGTGCGCGGGCGGCAAGCTGCGCGATGGGCAGGGCGGGGGTGTCGTCGATGAAAAGCGGGCAGGCCTCCAGACTTTTTGCCGCTTCGACAAAGCGCCGGAACTCGGCCTCGGTCATATCGCCACGGCGGATTTGTTCTGAAGGCACTTCGGAAGCCTCTGACAGTATCCGCGCGGCGAGTTGTTCGGCGCTCATCTCAAGCGAATAAAAGCCCACGACGCCGCCATTGACGGCACCTTCGGTTCCATCGGGCAGGATGCCTTTCTGATAGGCTTTGGCGATGTTGAACGCGATGTTGGTGGCCAGAGAGGTCTTGCCCATCGATGGACGTCCGGCAAGGATCAGAAGGTCGGATTTGTGCAAGCCGCCCAGCTTCTTGTCCATGTCCACCAGCCCGGTGGAGACACCGGCCAGCCCGCCGTCACGCTGATAGGCGGCATTTGCGACATTCACCGCATCAGTGACGGCGCGCAGAAAGGATTGGAAACCCTGATCAGAGGTGCCTTCCTCCGCCAAGGCGTAAAGCGCCTGCTCTGCCTCGACGATCTGTTCCTTGGGCTCGCTTTCGACATCCACTTTCGCGGCCTTGTCGGCGATGTTGCGCCCGACCTGGATAAGCTCGCGACGGATCGAAAGATCGTAAATCATCTGCGCATAATCGCGGGCAGCGAATGCCGAGATGGCCGCACCGGCCAGCCGCGCAAGGTAAGGCGGGCCACCAAGTTCAGCGAGACCGGCATCATCCTCAAGAAAGGTCTTGAGCGTCACCGGACTGGCGAGTGCATTCTTGGCAATCCGGCTCGCGGCGGTCTCAAAAATCCGGGCATGGACGGGATCGTAAAAGTGCTGCGGCCCGACGATGGAGGCGACGCGGTCGAACACATCATTGTTCGTCAGAATCGCGCCAAGCAATTGTTGCTCGGCTTCGATGGAATGCGGCATTAGGTCCGCCGCGGCCTCTTCCACGCCAGTTGCGTTGAATGCTGTTACTTCGTTCATTTTGTCTCACCCATCCTGGCGGTCCTGTTAACAGGTCGTTTGCCTGCCGCACCATCAGGATATGATTGGGGATGGCCTGCGGGATAAGTCTGTGGATTTTTCTGCTCTGAGCCAATGCCTACCACAATTTGTGACGGATTGGGAGAAAATCACAAGATCAGCCTTCCCATCCTGATTCTGGGGAAGGATTGTTCACAGGGCAGTGGAAAAGTTTTTTGACCGATTGGTTAAGCTGGTTGCCAATCGGCGGGATTGTTCAGGTAGGCCTCAACCGCCGACAGCGTCTTTGCATCATAGGCATTGCGGGCCTTAGCCGCGGCGATCACGTCCCACCAGGTGCAAAGCGAAATCAGTTGAACGCCGTGATCTGACAGCGTTTTCTCAACGCCCTCGAAAATGCCGTAATAGAAGATCACCGCGGTCGCGCTGCAGGTCGCCCCCGTCTCGCGGATTGCATCGACGAAGGAGAGTTTTGAGCCCCCATCGGTCGTCAGATCCTCCACCAAGATCACATGCTCCCCCTCGCGCATCACACCTTCGATCCGTGCATTGCGCCCATACCCTTTCGGCTTTTTGCGCACATATGTCATGGGCAGGGCAAGCCTTTCGGCGACCATTGCCGCAAAGGGGATACCCGCCGTCTCTCCTCCAGCGACGTTGTCAAAGGCCTCAAACCCCGCTTCGCGCATGATCGTAACGGCCATGAAATCCATCAGGGTCGCGCGGACGCGAGGGTAGCTGATGATTTTGCGGCAATCAACGTAAGTGGGCGCCTGCTTGCCCGAGGCCAGCGTGAACGGTTCATTGGCGTTGAAGTCGACTGCGCCGATTTCCAGCAGCATGCTGGCCGTCAGTCGGGCAATTTCCTCTTTGGTGGAAAAGGAGGTCGGGATCATATCGGGCCTTTCTTATCCTTCGACACGCCAATGCAGGTCAAAGCCAGGATCAAAAACGGTTACGGGCCCGTCTTCTGTCGGGATCTGGTCGGGGTAGCGAACAGGATCACCCTTGATCAGCGTGATTGTATCTTCATTGGGTGGCAGCCTGTAGAAATTCGGGCCGTTCAGGGACGTGAAGGCTTCGAGCTTCTTCAGTTTTCCGGCTACGTCAAACACCTCCGCCAAGCAGGACATGGTGTTGGGGGCGGTAAAGATGCCAGCGCAGCCGCAGGCCTGTAGTTTGTTCGGGTCGGTGTGCGGCGCGCTGTCGGTGCCCAGGAAGAAGCGCTTGTCGCCAGAGATCGCGGCCTGCACCAAAGCAACCCGATGCGCCTCGCGCTTGGCCACGGGCAAGCAGTAGAAATGTGGCTTGATGCCGCCCGCAAGTATATGATTGCGGTTGATGATCAGGTGATGGGTTGTGATGGTCGCCGCCATGTTTTTGTGGCTGTCGCGCACGTAATCAACGGCGTCTGACGTGGTCACATGCTCCATCACAACGCGCAGGTCGGGCACCTTTTTGCGCAAGGGTTTCAAGACTTTGTCGATAAACACCGCCTCGCGGTCAAAGATATCGATATCCGAATCCGTCACCTCGCCATGGACACAAAGTGGCATGCCGATCTCGGCCATGGTCTCAAGCACCGGACGCACCTTTTCGAAATCCCGCACGCCAGAGGCGGAATTGGTGGTGGCCCCGGCGGGATAGAGCTTAACGGCCGTCGCAATCCCCGCCTCAAAAGCAGTGCGTACATCTGCAGGCTCAGTATCCTCCGTCAGGTATAGCGTCATGAGCGGGGTGAACTTGGCACCTTCAGGCAGGGCTGCAAGGATCCGCGCGCGATACTCCATCGCATCGGTGCTTGTGACAACGGGCGGCACAAGGTTGGGCATGACGATGGCGCGGGCAAAGTGGCGGGTCGTTTCCGGCAGAACCGCGCGCAACATCGCGCCGTCGCGTAAGTGCAAATGCCAATCATCCGGGCGGCGGATCGTGAGTTCGGTTATAGTGCGATCGGGCATGTGGCCCGATTACACGCTTGAGCGGGCAGACGCCATAGCCGTTGTGAAGGCCCTTGCAGATGGCCTGCACTCCACCGATATTTAGAGGCATCGCCACGCCACGACCGGAGAGATCAGATGTTGGGCTTTCTCATCGCAATTGCTGCCGGGTTCTTTACCCCTTTGATCGGCGGTCCCTTGGTGGACCCGATTGTCAAAGCGCTTGGCAATCACATCACAATCGAAGCTGATGAACGCCCGCTTGTCGCATTCATGATTGCCTTGCTGGCGGCTGGCGTCGCCTCCGCCATTTTGGTGAGCGGCACGCCGTTCTGGATTATCACCGGCGGCATTCTGGGCTATTTCGGCAGCCGGATCGTTGAGGCCGTCAAGAAAGTGATGGCCGAACGGAACGCCGCAGAATAGGCTGCCGATCAGGCCATGCAAACCGCGCAATGCGGCAATGCAGCATTGTGCGTGTTAGCGCTTTCATTCCTGCTTATTTTAAGGGGTGAAAACAATCACTCCCCCAATGGAGCAGTATCATGGCCTTCTTCTCTGACACACCTGCGGCACAGGACCGCCCCGCCTTCTTTGCTGCGTTCTCTGCAGCTGTCCTCGCGTTTTTCGCGCGGCTTTCTGAAGCGCAGAACCGCAGCGCAGCCGTTTACGAACTGCAGAAACGCTCGGACCGTGAGCTTGCTGACATCGGTATTGCCCGCGAAGACATCGTGCGGCACGTCTACCGTGACATCTACTATCTTTAAGGATTTTCCGGCCGCCTGTAGGCCTCATCACTGGTGAGCAAGGCGGCGCGGGTTTCGGCAAAGAACTTATCCCGCCCGCGTTGCAGCATATAGTCGCACAAAATCACCGCCAGTTTGCGGTGTTCGTTCATCATCAGCCAGTTGACCAGGGTGCGGACATAAGTTTGGTCATAGCGCCGCGCGCGCATAAGCTGCGTGAAGCGCTTGCCGTCAAGCGCGCCTTCCATGGCGAGTTTTAGAACCACGTCATGAATGCCCATCCGGTCAAAGGCGCGGTCGATTTCCTTCCCCAGAAGCGGGCAGGGCAGGGGCGTGACATGGGGCTTGTGGAACAACGCCGCATGGGCCGCGTCAAGCCGCTGCACGGGGTCGTAGACGATGAAGACGTTTTGCGCGCCGTCAATCATCTCAGGCGCATATCCGTAGCGTCCCGTAAAGCTTTGCTTGCGCGCTACCTTGTACCGAGGGTCCCACCCCGCAAGGCGGGCGTCTAGCGTTGCTTGGGGACGCAACGCGATGACAGTGGCACCAGGAGCGGCGACGGAAAAGGCCGCCGCTGCATAGCCTGCGCCATTGGCACCATAAAAGATAATCCGCTCAAAATCCTCGAAAAACCCGTCATCAACCAGACGATCGAAGAAGTCGCAAACGGCCTTGTCACGAAACCAGCTTTCGCCCATCGACAAAAGACAGAGATGGGACCAGCCGTCATGGCGCGCATAGGCAAAACCGCGCGGCTCGGAATCGACGTTATGCAGGCGCGCCTGATCAACGGTTTCGAATGTCACGAGCAGATTGTTACCGGCCTCAAGAAAGCCTGCGAAATGGCCGCTACCCAATTGCTCAAAGAAACCCAGATCGTCACACAACCCGTCCAGCTCGGCCAGCCACGCATTCGCGTCCAGTCCGACCATGTCGGTTTCAAAGGAAAGTTGTCTGTCGTCCATCGGGTCATCATCCAGCGCGACACTGTTCGCGATGGTGCGAAAATTAGCAGGCCAATACGGCAGAACTGAGAGGGGGACGCCACGTTACTGTTGCGCCTTTGGGCTTAAAAGAAGGCCTGCAACCCGGTTTGTGCGCGTCCCAGAATTAATGCGTGGATGTCGTGAGTGCCTTCATAGGTGTTCACGGTTTCCAGATTCACCATATGCCGCATGATCTGGAAGTCATCACTGATTCCGTTGCCGCCATGCATGTCCCGCGAAAGGCGTGCGATATCAAGGGCTTTCCCGCAATTGTTGCGCTTCATCAGACTGATCATTTCCGGTGCGGCCTTACCTGCCTCCATGAGCCGACCGAGTTGCAACGCGGATTGCGTGCCGATGGCGATCTCGGTTTGCATGTCGGCCAGTTTCTTCTGGAAAAGTTGGGTCTGGGCGAGCGGTTTGCCAAACTGCTTGCGGTCGAGCCCGTATTGCCGCGCGGAGTGCCAGCAGGCCTCTGCCGCTCCCATCACGCCCCAGGCGATGCCGTAGCGGGCACGGTTGAGACATCCGAACGGCCCCTTCAACCCCTGAACGCCCGGCAGCAGGGCATCCTCGCCGACCTCCACATTGTCCATCACAATTTCGCCGGTGACCGAAGCTCGTAAGGACAGCTTGCCGCCGATCTTTGGCGCGAAGAGGCCCGGCGTATCCTTGTCCAGCACGAAGCCCCTGATTTTGCCCTCATGCGCCTCCGACTTGGCCCAAACCACGAAGACATCCGCGATGGGCGCATTGCTGATCCACATCTTCGATCCGTTCAGCACATAGCCGCCATCGGTCTTTTTCGCCGTCGTCTTCATGCCTGCCGGGTCGCTGCCTGCGTCGGGCTCTGTCAGCCCGAAACAGCCGATCAGATCGCCCGCCGCCAGCCCGGGCAGATATTTGGCCCGTTGCGCATCGCTGCCATATGCGTGGATCGGATACATCACAAGGCTCGACTGCACCGACATCATCGAACGATAGCCGCTATCGACCCGCTCAATTTCGCGCGCGACCAGCCCGTAGGTGACGTACCCCGCGCCAAGCCCACCATACTCCTCCGGGATCGTAACGCCCAAAAGGCCCGCATCGCCCATTTCCTTAAAGATGTCGGGGTCCACGGTTTCGTCGCGATAGCTCCGTGTCACTTTCGGCTGCAACGTGGCTTGCGCGAAGGTCTGTGCCGCGTCGCGCAGCATCCGCTCGTCTTCGGTCAACTGATCCTCCAGCCGCAAAGGATCGGCCCAGTCGAAGGGGCCAAGATCAGGCCCGAAACCGGTTGCTGTGATGGGGGTTGCTTCGTTCATGGCGCGGATCCTCTGCTGTTGGGCCAAGGGTATGACTTTGGTCCCGCGGGGGCAATGGATGGGTTGACGCGGGGTAGATGGGATGCAGCTATAGCCGACGGGAGGCAACGCGATGAAATCAATCGATGCGGTGCAAGCGGCATTGGCCGAACAGAACTATGTGTGCGGGCGAGCACTGGCGACGGTGGTGTTTTTGTCATTGCGTTTGGGCAGGCCGCTCTTTCTGGAAGGTGAGGCGGGAACCGGCAAGACCGAGATTGCCAAGGCGATTGCCGCAGCATTGGGCCGCCGGTTGATCCGGTTGCAATGTTATGAAGGGCTCGATGCCGGGTCTGCCGTTTACGAATGGAACTTCGCCGAACAGATGATCGCCATCCGCGCGGCAGAGGCGGCGGGTGGAGCGGATCGCGATGCGCTGAAGACCGAGCTTTTCACGGAAGACTACCTGATCGAACGCCCTCTGCTCCAAGCTATGCGCCCGCAAGCAGGCGGTGCGCCGGTCCTGCTGATCGACGAGTTGGATAGGACAGATGCGCCGTTTGAGGCGTTTCTGTTGGAGGCGCTCAGTGATTTTCAGGTGACGATCCCCGAACTCGGCACCGTCAAGGCGTCGGAGCCGCCGATTGTCATCATCACCTCGAACCGCACGCGCGAGGTGCATGACGCCTTGAAACGTCGCTGCCTTTACCACTGGGTGGATTATCCCAATTTCGCCCGCGAGATTGAGATATTGCAAGCCCGCGCGCCGGAAGCAGCGGCGGCCCTATCGCGCGAGATCGTCGCTTTCGTTCAGAAGTTGCGCGGTGAGGATTTGTTCAAGAAACCGGGCGTGGCCGAAACGATTGACTGGGCCAAATGCCTGCTGGCGCTCGATGTGATCAACCTGTCACCCGAAGTCATTGCGGACACCTTGGGCGCAATCCTGAAGTACCAGGACGACATCCAGAAACTGGAAGGGTCTGAGGCCAAGCGCATTCTGGACGAAGCGAAGGCGGACCTAGTGACCGCTTGATGCTTCTTTTGGCCAAAAATAATCCACAGGGGTCCGGGGATTTGAAATCCCCGTTCCGACGGCGCGGCCATGGGTGAATTGGCAGATCTGGAACTTCCTGAAAACCCGAAGCTGGCGCAGAATATCACCCATTTCGCGCGTGCCTTGCGCAAAGCGGGGCTGGCGGTGGGGCCGGGCCGGGTGATTGATGCGATCCGGGCGGTGCAGGCTGCGGGGTTTACTGAGCGGATAGATTTTTACTGGACGTTACACGCCTGTTTCGTCTCCAAACCCGAAGAGCGCCAGATCTTCGCACAGCTTTTCCGCCTCTACTGGCGCGATCCGCGGTACATGGAACAGATGATGTCCGTTCTGACCCCAATGGTGCGCGGGGTGCAGGAGGAGCGCGCGGCTCAGGCGGCAGAGAAGCGGGCGGCGGAGGCTTTGCTGGACGGGCATGATCGTGATCTGCCAGCGCCCAAAGATGCGGGCGAGGAGGTCGAGATTGCGATTGACGCCTCGCGCACGATCTCGACTGAGGAGCGTCTGCGGACGCTCGATTTCGAACAGATGAGCGGGGCCGAGATGGCGGCGGCCAAGCGCATGCTGGCAAAGCTGCGCCTGCCGGTGCCGCCGATCCAAAGCCGCCGGACGCAAGGGCTGCTTGGACCTTTGCCCGATTGGCGTGGCACCATGCGGCAGGCGATGCGCCGGGGCGGCGAAGTCACGGATTTCGCCACGAAACGGCGGCGCATTCGTTACCCCAATCTTGTGGTGCTTTGCGACATTTCGGGGTCCATGTCGCAGTATTCCCGTGCTGTTTTGCATTTTCTGCATAGCGTGGCGAACCGCGAAGGGCAGGGCTGGGCGCGGGTTCATGCCTTCACCTTTGGCACGCGGCTCACGAATATCACCCGGCATCTGCGGACCCGCGATGTGGACGCTGCCCTCGCCGCTGCCGGGGCGGAAGCGCAGGATTGGGAAGGGGGCACACGCATTGCTGCCTGTCTGCATGCCTTCAACCGCGACTGGTCGCGGCGGGTGATGGGGCAGGGCGCGGTGGTGCTCTTGATCACCGATGGGCTGGACCGCGACAAGGAGGCTGATCTGGCGCGGGAGATGGAGCGGCTGAGCCTGACCGCACGGCAACTCATTTGGCTGAACCCGCTTTTGCGGTGGGAGGGGTTTGCGCCCAAGGCGCGCGGCATCATGCAGATGCTGCCCCATTGTTCGAGCTTTCGCGCCGGGCATAATATCGCCTCTCTCGAAGGATTGGCGCAAGCCCTCTCGCGTCCCGATGACGTGGGGCAGAAGGCGCGTCTGATGCGGATGATGAACGCATGACGGATGCGCATGGTTCGGGTCGTTTCATGGCGGCCGGGTTGGTTAGGTCGGGTCATCAGAAAAGGAGTTTGACGATGACACTGACCTATTTGCCCTATGATGAGGATGAAGTGGCGCGCCTGCGCGCCGGTGGCCCGGATGCCTATGGAAACCCGGCCGAAAGGGCGATTTCATCGGGCACCGGCACGCCCTGCCGGTCCTGCCTGCGCAATGTGCCCAAAGGGGCGGAGATGCTGGTCTGCGCGGCGCGCCCGTTTTCGGATCTACAGCCTTATGCCGAGACCGGGCCGGTTTTCTTTTGCGCTGACGAATGCATACCTTATGCGGGCGATGCGGTGCCTGCGATCCTTGAAACTTCGCCTGATTATCTGGTGAAGGCCTATGACCGGTCGGACCGGATCATCTATGGAACTGGCCAGATCAAACCAAAGGCCGAGATCGCCACCTATGCCGCAGAGCTTTTCGAGACCGATACGGTGGCTTATGTTGATGTGCGTTCGGCCCGTAACAATTGTTTTCTGACAAGGATTGTGCAGCAGAAATGACAAAGACCGTGACCGACCTTCCGAAACTGGCCCTGGACTGGTACCGCGCGGGCCGGGGCGTCGTAATGGCAACGGTGGTGCAGACCTGGGGGTCGGCACCGCGTCCGGTGGGCAGCCAGTTGGTGATTGATGCCGATGGCGCCATGGAAGGTTCGGTTTCGGGTGGGTGTGTCGAAGGGGCCGTCATCACCGAGGCACTGGAGGCGTTTGAGGACGGCAAACCGCGCCTTTTGGAATATGGCGTCAGCGATGATGAGGCCTTTGCTGTAGGCTTGGCTTGCGGCGGTCATATCAAGGTGCTGGTTGAGCCTGTAGGGCAGGCCTTGCCCGTTGATGTGCTTGAACGGCTGGTTGATGCGCGCGATCAGTCAGAGCCTGTGGCCTATGTCACCGATCTGGAAAAGGGCGGTCCGCGGCTGAGCGGCCCATCGTCATTTGCAGACCGGTTTCGGATGGACCAGTCTGGGGTTGAGGATGACGGCAGAACCTTTGTCGCCATCCACAACCCGCCCCTGCGCATGGTCATCGTGGGTGCGGTCCATATCGCGCAGGCGCTGGTCCCGATGGCGCGCGCCTGCGGCTATGATCCGGTGCTGATTGATCCGCGTGGTGCGTTTGGTTCTGCCGAGCGGTTTCCCGGCGAACGGATCATGGATGATTGGCCGGACGAGGCATTGCGAGCGCTCAAGCTGGATGCACGGACGGCAATCGTCACGCTGACCCATGACCCAAAGCTGGACGATCCGGCGATTGTGACAGCACTGGAATCGGATGTATTCTATCTGGGCTGTCTTGGGTCGAAACGGACCCATGCAAAACGGGTCGCGCGACTGCAGGAAGTCGGGTTTACCGATGCGGAACTGGCGCGCATTCATGCGCCTATTGGCCTTGATATCGGGGGGCGGCAACCGGCCGAGATCGCGGTCAGCATCATGGCTGAAGTGACGCAGGCCTTGCGCAAAGCGCCATGAAGTTCGGACCGGTTCCCGTAGCAGAGGCGGAGGGCGGGATCCTCGCCCACTCCATTGCGCTGACCAAGGGACGGCTGCGCAAGGGGCTGCAGCTCAGCGCTGCTGATATCGCGACGCTCAGCGCCGAAGGGCATCAGCTGGTGACGGTTGCGCAGCTTGAGCCGGGTGATATGGCCGAGGACGAGGCGGCGGAGCAACTGGCGACAGCGCTGATCGGCGATGCACTGGGCCTGCGCAAGACGGCAGCGGCGACGGGGCGGGTCAATATCTATGCGACGCGGCCGGGGATCGTCGCGCTGGATGAGGCCGCGTTGCAGGCCTTCAACGCCGTGAACCCGATGATCACCGTGGCCACGTTGCCCCAACATATGCGGGTTGATCCGGGCACAATGGTCGCGACCATCAAGATCATCGCCTATGCAGTGCCCGGCGCGGATGTGGATCAGGCTGCTGGGTTGGCGCCCGGTGCGATTGCGCAGCGCGCACCCGTTCTGCGGACGGCGACGCTGATCGAGACGGTTCAGAACGGGGCAACCCCGCTCAAAGGGCGGGCGGCGCTCGAAACCCGGCTGGCGTGGCTCGATGTTGCGCTAACGGACCCAGTTGTTGTGGCGCACGATATCGAAAGCGTGGCGAGTGCGATTGCCCGAGCCCCAGGCGAGGCGGTGTTCATCCTGACCGCCTCTGCCACGTCGGATGTGGCCGATGTGGGTCCTGCCGGGCTGGTCGCGGCGGAGGGGCAGCTTGTGCAATTCGGGATGCCGGTCGATCCGGGCAACCTGCTTTTCCTTGGCGCTCTGGGCGCGAAACCGGTAATCGGCCTGCCGGGATGCGCCCGCTCACCTGCGCTCAACGGTGCCGATTGGGTGATGGAGCGGGTGCTTTGCGGTGTTGATCTCACGCCTGCCGATTTCGCGCGGATGGGGGTTGGCGGGTTGCTGAAGGAAATCCCCACACGGCCCAAGCCGCGCGGAGATATCGAGGGCTAAAGGACGCCTTGCGCGACGATCATGATCGCGCCGCAGGCCAAGATGTAGCCCGCATCGATCAAGGTGGCCTTACCGGTTTTCTGGCTGAAAAGGTCCATGCCCGCCACGAACAGCGCCACCGTAACAATTGCCAGGATCGCAGTGAAAAGTGCATCGGCGGTCGCCGTCACGCCGACCACAATGGCCAACACGAGGGTTCCCAGAAACTGAATCACCATCGCCGCCAGCGGCGGCGCGTCGGGCGGTTGAATTGAATGTTGTGACTGCCGGTGGCCCAGCCTTTGCCGACCATCACCGGGCTGAACCAGACCATCCCCAAGACAAAGGCACCAATTGTGCCCACCCCAACAGCGAGCCAATTTACAAGAGCAAATTCCATACCCGTCATCCCGCCGTGGCGGCGGCGAGCGCCGCAAGGATGCCGGTCCACCCGATCTTGTGGTTGTCGCGGCTTTCTTCGTTGACAAAGCGGTCATGGCGCAAGGTGACCAGCGTGCCGCCCGCGACCGTCTTGAAGGTGAGCGTTACAGTGCTGTCCTCTGCCGGTGAGGGGCCGTACCAGGTAAAGACCAGACGGTCATGCGGGCTGATCTCCTTGTAAGCGCCATGATGGGGGATTTCGGTGTCGCCCGCCTTCATAGTGATCGCGAAGCCGCCACCCACTTTCGCATCGGTCTGAGCATGGGGCACGGTCATATCCGGCCCCGGTGTCATGAAACGCTTTAGCATTTCGGGGTCGAGCCAGGCGTCAAATACATCCTTTTGTGATGCGTTGATTGTGTGTTCGACAGTCATTGTCAGGTCAGTCATCTTTGGCAGCTCCTTTGGTCATAATGTGGTCGAGCGCCTCCAGACGCAGCGCCCAGATTGAACGGAGCGAGGCAAACCATTCATCAACGGCACTCAGCGGGGTCATCTGCACCTCGATCAGGTGCTCGCGCCATTCCGTCCGCCGTTTCACCAGTCCTGCCGCTTCCAGCACTTTGATATGCTTGGAGACGGAGTTCAGGCTCATGTCGAACCGCGCGTGGATATCCGTCACGCGCAGCGGACCTTCCTGTGCGAGCAGCGTTAGGATGGTCCGGCGCGTGGGGTCACTCGCGGCCTTGAGAATGGCATCGAGTGCTGTTGTCTCGTTTCGTTCAACCATATGGGTGAATTAAAGCCAGCCACGGCTTCAGTCAACCAAAAAGGTGAATGACGCTGCAGCTGCAGCGGAAGATGGGTGTTCTCATGAGGGGGAAGCCGTGCTTAACTTCATGCAAAGCAAAGATGAAATCGGGAGGATGTGATGGCATCGGTAGCAATGACCGTAAACGGGAAATCCGTGTCGGGTGAGGTTGAGGGCCGCACCTTGCTGGTCGATTTCCTGCGCAATGATTTGCGTTTGACGGGGACTCACGTGGGGTGTGATACGTCGCAATGTGGGGCCTGTGTCGTGCACGTGGACGGCAAAGCGGTAAAAGCCTGCGCGATTTTCGCGGTTGAGGCTGATGGATCAGAAGTCGCCACGATTGAGGGGCAGGCCAATGCCGACGGATCGCTGAATGTGATCCAGCAGGCGTTTCAGGATCATCACGGGCTGCAATGCGGCTTTTGCACGCCCGGCATGGTGATGTCGGCGGCAGCACTTCTCAAGGAGAACCCCAAGCCGACTGAGACGGAAATTCGCGAATATCTCGAAGGCAATATCTGCCGCTGCACGGGCTACCACAACATCGTCAAGGCGATCTTGGCGGCATCCGGTCAGGATGTCACAGCTATCGCAGCGGAATAATCAGTAACAATGTAGCGTCCGTGCAGGGAGGTACGCGGCGCTGACAGGGAGGAGCAAACATGCCCAAAGATAGCGGAATTGGCGCCAGCACGAAGCGCCGCGAAGATGTGCGGTTTTTGACCGGTGCGGGCAACTACACCGATGATATCAACATTCACGGCCAGGCTTACGTGCATTTCCTGCGCGCAGACGTGGCCCATGCAACCATCAATAGTGTTGATGCAAGCGCCGCTGCGGCAATGCCCGGAGTGCTTCACGTTTTCACCGGGGCCGATTTTGAGGCCATTGGCGGTCTGCCTTGCGGTTGGCAGGTGACCGACAAACACGGTCAACCGATGCAGGAACCCAAGCATCCGGTGCTGGCCCATGGCAAGATCCGGCATGTGGGTGAGCCTGTTTGCGCGGTCGTCGCCGAAACCTACGCCCAGGCGCGCGACGCGGCAGAGGCGATCGTGCTCGACCTGACCGAGCTGCCCGCCGTGATGGACATGAAGGCGGCGCTACAGGACGGCGCTGCCAAGGTGCATGACGATCTGACCAGCAACCTTTGCTATGACTGGGGCTTTGTGGAAGAGAACAAGGCGGCCACGGATGAAGCATTTTCCAATGCCGCCCATGTGACGACGCTGGAGTTGGTCAATAACCGTCTTGTCGCCAACCCGATGGAGCCGCGTGTGGCGGTGGGCGATTACAGCCCTTCCGACGACATGCACACGCTGCACACGACCAGCCAGAATCCGCATGTGATCCGTCTCTTGATGGGCGCTTTCGTACTGGGCATTCCTGAGCACAAGCTGCGCGTTGTCGCCCCCGATGTAGGCGGCGGCTTTGGCACGAAGATCTTCCACTATGCCGAAGAGGCGTTCTGCACCTTCGCGGCCAAACAGTTGCGTCGCCCTGTGAAATGGACTTCTTCGCGGTCCGAGGCCTTCATGTCCGACGCCCATGGCCGCGACCATGTGACCAAGATCGAACTGGCTTTGGACGGCGACAACAATTTTACCGCCATCCGGACCGAGACCTTCGCGAATATGGGGGCCTATCTCTCGACCTTCGCGCCTTCGGTCCCCACATGGCTGCACGGCACGCTGATGGCGGGCAACTACAAGACCCCACTGATCTATGTGAATGTGAAGGCCGTATTCACCAACACGGTGCCCGTGGACGCCTATCGTGGCGCTGGGCGACCCGAAGCCACCTTCCAGTTGGAGCGGGTTATCGACAAGGCTGCGCGTGAACTGGGGGTCGATCCGATTGCCCTGCGTCGCCAGAACTTTGTCACACAGTTCCCCTATGCCACTCCGGTGGCGGTGGAATATGACACGGGCGATTATGTTGCCACGATGGATAAGCTCGAAGAGATCGCTGATATCGGTGGTTTTGCGGCGCGCCGAGCCGAAAGCGAGGCCAAGGGCAAGCTGCGTGGCCTTGGCGTTAACTGCTATATTGAGGCTTGCGGCATCGCGCCCTCGAACCTTGTGGGCCAGCTTGGCGCGCGCGCGGGGCTTTATGATGCGGCCACCGTACGGGTGAATGCGACTGGCTCGATCAGCGTCATGGTCGGTGCCCATAGTCACGGGCAGGGGCATGAAACATCCTTCCCGCAGGTGATTTCCGAGATGATTGGTATACCCGAAGACCAGATCGACATCGTGCATGGCGATACATCCAAGATCCCGTTTGGGATGGGCACCTACGGGTCTCGGTCTCTCGCCGTCTGCGGCTCGGCCATGGTGCGTGCCGCCGAGAAGGTGATCAACAAGGCCAAGAAGATCGCGGCACATCTGCTTGAGGCATCCGATGCCGATATCGAACTGAAAGACGGCCAGTTCACCGTCGCTGGTACCGACAAGTCGGTTGCCTGGGGCGATGTGACCTTGGCGGCTTACGTACCGCATAACTACCCGCTGGAGGATATCGAGCCGGGGCTGGAAGAGACGGCGTTTTACGACCCGGCGAACTTCACCTATCCGGCGGGTGCTTACGCCTGCGAAGTCGAAGTTGATCCTGACACAGGCAAGGTTACGATTGAACGGTTCAGCGCGGCGGATGATTTCGGCAACGTGATCAACCCGATGATCGTTTCGGGGCAGGTCCATGGCGGGATCGCGCAAGGGATCGGTCAGGCACTCCTGGAAAACTGCGCCTATGATGAGGACGGGCAGTTGATCAGTGCTTCCTACATGGATTACGCCATGCCGCGCGCGGACGATCTGCCGTTCTACGCGGTTGATCATTCCTGCCAGACGCCCTGTACGCATAACCCGCTGGGCGTGAAAGGCTGCGGAGAGGCGGGGGCCATTGGATCGCCACCTTCTGTCGTGAACGCCGTCATTGATGCGCTACAATCGGGCGGTAAAAACGTCATCCATATCGATATGCCCCTGACGCCTGCGCGTGTCTGGGACGCCATGAACAACGCTTAAGGGAGAACGCTCATGTATGCTTTTGAAATTGAACGGCCTTCCACGATTGCGGATGCGGTCAATGCGCTGAAAGGTGAAGATGCACAGGCGCTGGGCGGTGGTCAAACACTGATCCCGACGCTGAAACAGCGGCTTGCAATGCCGTCAACGCTGGTCAGCCTGTCCGGCATTGGTGAGATGCAGGGCGTGTGCATTGGCGATGATGGGGCCGTCTGCATTGGCGGCGCCACAACTCACGCGACGGTCGCAAAAGAAGCAGCAGCGCATTATCCGGCACTGGCTGATATGGCGAGCCATATTGGTGACCCGGCTGTGCGCAACCGTGGCACGATTGGCGGGTCGCTTGCGAACAACGACCCATCGGCCTGTTATCCTGCAGGGGTGCTGGGGTCTGGGGCGACCATCATCACCAATGCGCGCGAGATCGCGGCGGATGACTTCTTTGAGGGCCTGTTCACCACCGCGCTTGATGAAGGTGAGGTCGTTACCGAGGTTCGCTTCCCGGTGCCGGAAAAAGCCAACTACCAGAAATTCGTGCAACCAGCATCACGGTTCGCTTTGGTCGGCGTTTTCGTCGCCAAATACGCCGATGGCGTACGCGTGGCGATCACTGGCGCATCAGAAGAAGGTGTGCACCGTTGGAGTGCTGCCGAAGCGGCCTTGTCGGCAGATTTCTCTTCCTCGGCGCTGGAGGGCCTATCCGTTCCTGCTGACGGTATGATCGCGGATTTGCACGGGTCTGCCGAATATCGCGCCCACTTGGTGAAAGTCATGACAGGCCGGGCTGTTGCAGCCTGCTAAGATGAAACGGCCCTCGCATACGTGAGGGCCGCTTTCTCAAAGCGTTCTGAACTGAGCACTCCGCTGGCAATGCGGCCTGAACGAGATCAGATTATTTGGGGAGCGGCCCGATCAGCATGACCATTTGCCGACCTTCCATCTTGGGGAAGTTCTCGACCCGTCCAGCGTCTTTGGTATCTTCCGCCACACGCTCCAAAAGCTGACGACCGAGTTCCTGGTGGGCCATTTCACGGCCGCGGAAGCGGAGCGTGATTTTCACTTTATCTCCGTTGTCCAAGAACTTGAAAACGTTGCGCATTTTCACATCATAATCATGGTTGTCCGTGTTCGGGCGGAACTTGACCTCTTTGATTTCGATGGTCTTTTGCTTCTTGCGGGCTTCGGCCTCTTTCTTTTGCGTCTCGTACTTGAACTTGCCATAGTCCATGATCTTGCAGACGGGCGGTTTCGCATTGGGCGAGATTTCGACCAGGTCCAGCCCGGCATCATCTGCCATGGCCAATGCGCGATCCGGTGAAACAACACCGACATTTTCGCCATCCGCCCCGATCAGGCGGATTTCAGGGGCCCGGATACGGTCGTTGATCCGTGGGCCGGTATCGCGCTGTGGTGGCGCGTTGTGGGGTCTGCGTCCTATGGTCTTTATCCTTGGATTATTCCGTTTAAGTGCTGCATAAAGTAAACAGGGGGCGGGTGGGCTTCAACCCGCAAAGGGGTGGTTTTCCGCCGATTTTTCCCTGTGCTGAACCCTTTTCCTTTGCGGGCTGATCTGACATATCCGCCGCGAGGCCCCGGGTGGGGGTCTGATTGCAATCCATGGAAGGATGAAAGCAATGAGAGCTATCGCGATCTTGATCATTGTCGCTGTCTTGGGGTTCTTTGGGTATCAATACGCCGTTGAAGGGCGCGGCCCGAATGAGGCGATTGGCGTTCTGACCGGCGCCACGGCTGCGGCCGAGGCGGAAGCCGCCGCTGCTGCCGAGGCTGCCGCTGAAGCTGCCGCCGCTGCAGAAGCCGCCGCCGCTGCTGAGGCCGCTGCAGCAGAAGAGGCCGCCGCCGCTGCCGAAGCTGCCGCTGCTGCAGAGGCTGAAGCCGCCGCACAGGCTGCCGCCGAAGCGGAAGCCGCAGCACAGGAAGCGTTGGAGCAGGCGGCTGCCGAGGCCGAAGCTGCCGCGCAAGCCGCCCTTGATGAGGCTGCCGCAGCCGCAGGGGAGGCCGCGCAAACGGCGGTGGATAACGCCGCCGAAGCTGCAGACGGTGTCGTTGAAGGCGCGGGCGCACTTGTCGAAGGTGCGGGTGCTGATCTCGTTGCGAATGCGAGCGAGCTCCTGACGGTGGACGGCTTTGACCTTGAACAGGTCATGACGCTGCTTGATGGCGCCGATATCTCTGCTTTGCAGAAAACGACGTTGGGCAATGCGTTGACCGCCGCTCAGGACAATCCTGAGCTCCTGGAGCCTGTCCTAACCAGCATCCGGGCCGCACTGGGACTAGAGTAACGGCGATTGGTGGCCGCGCGGCATTTCGCGCGGCCATACGATCTGTGGGCTCTGGAGCTAGTCCAGAAAAGCCTTTTCCACGACATAGTGTTGCGGGTTGGAGTTTGCGCCTTCGACTAACCCGTATTCTTCCAGCATGTCCTTCAGTTCGAGATTGAAGGCCAGATTGCCGCAAATCATCGCCCGGTCGGTTTCGGGTGAAAGAGGCGGCACACCAAGGTCGGTAAACGCCTCGCCAGACCGCATCAGGTCGGTGATCCTGCCCATCTTGGGGCTCTCTTCGCGGGTTGTGGTTGGGTAATACTTGATCTTTTTCCAGAAACCGTCGCCGATGACTTCGTTAAGCAGCTCGTCTTCTTTCAGGGCCTCAATCAGATCACGCCCATAGGTCAGCTCGCCCACTTCGCGGCAGGTATGTGTGATGATGATTTCGTCATAGTCTTCATAGGTTTGCGGCTCGCGCAGCAATGACGCGAAGGGCGCAAAACCGGTTCCGGTCGCAAAGAACCATATCCGCTTGCCGGGCAGCAGTGCGTCATGGACCAGCGTGCCGACGGGCTTGGGCCGAAGGATGATCTCGTCCCCCGGTTTGATATGTTGCAGTTTGGATGTCAGCGGGCCGTCCTGCACCTTGATCGAGTAGAACTCCAGTTCCTCGTCCCAGCTGGGCGACGCAATGGAATAGGCGCGCAGCAAGGGTTTCTGCTTGCCCGTCTTGGCGTCCGGATCGCCCATCAGCCCGATCATGACAAACTCGCCCGACCGGAAGCGCAAGCTTGCAGGCCGAGTGCAGCGGAAGCTGAACAGCCGATCAGTATAGTGTTGCACATCCGTAATGGTCTGCGCATCGGGCAGGGTGGGGACGGCCTTGGCGGTGTCTAGGGTCACGGGTGTCTGCTCGGTCATATGTGTCATCGCAGCCCTTATCGGGCCGCCCTCCGTCTTAGTCGTTGATCTGGATCAGGGAAAGGGGGCTTAGCCGCGCAGGCGCGCCTGATAGTTGTGGTTCTGCCAATCGGCGCGGAACAGCCATTGGTCTTCGGGCTGACGGGCCGCGAGATCGTCGTCGATTTCGACCTCGTCAAAGCCGGACCGCCGCGCCATTGCGTATTGGTCGGCTAAGACGTGGCCCTTGGCCCGAAGCCGCCCCTGATAGCCTGCCCGCCGCAACATGGTGGCCAGCGTGAAACCGCGCCCGTCAGCGGAAGACGGAAAGTCTATGCGGATCATGGGGGCATTCGTCAGGCTCGCTAGCGTCTCGGGTGCCGTGTCCGATGGCAGGTCTATCCCGTAGTCGCAATCATTGGCCGCGGCCTCGCTCTGCGCGATGAAGCTGCCGGTCCAGTCGTCGGTGCTGAACCCGTTATCGGTGACGATCACACTCATGCTGCTTTTCCTCGTCTGACGGCCTTGCCGTTCTCAAAATGAATTCCGCATTCGGTCTTGTCGCTGTCGCGCCAGCGGCCTGCGCGCGGGTCTTCATGAGCGCTGACTCGCGTGGTGCAAGGCATGCAGCCGATGGATGGATAGCCTTGTCCGACCAGTGGATGACGGGGCAGGGCGTGTGCGGTCATGTAGTCCTGCACGTCCTGCGTGGTCCAATTGGCGAGCGGGTTGATCTTGATCTTCGCTCCATCCTTTTCAAAGAGCGGGAGCGTGCTGCGCCGCCCGCCCTGATAGCGCTTGCGCCCGGTGATCCAACCGCCGAAATCCTTCAGCGCCCGGTTCAAGGGCCGCGTCTTGCGCAGGTCGCAGCAGGCATCTGTGTCGGCCTGATGCAGGATACCGTCAACGTCTTCAACCAGTACTTCGTTCCGGTCGGGGCCGACGATGCGCACGTCTGTGAGCCCCAGATGCTCCGCGACATCCTGTTGATAAGCAAGGGTTTCGGGGAAGAGCATTTCGGTGTCAAGGAAGATGATCGGCGTGGCTTTGTCGATCTCAGCGATCATGTGCAAGAGTATCACGCTTTCCGCCCCGAAAGAGGAGACGAGGGCCACCGGTCCGATCTGCACATCCTCCAGCGCGTGCCGCAGCACGGTTTGCGCATCCGATTTCCGATGCAGGATATTGCGGCGTTCGGCGAGCTCCTTAAGCGGCATTGGCTTTGTCCTCGGCGGGGTAAAGGATGGCTTTGAACGGCTCCATGCCCAGACGGCGATAGGCCTGGAGGAAGGTTTCGTCTTCGTTTTCACGCAGGTCCATGTAGCCGGTGACAAGCCGTTCGATAGCGGGCACGATGTCGTCCGCGCTGAAACCGGGGCCCGCGCGTTCGCCAATCGTCGTGGTCTCCGTCCCGTCACCGCCCAGCGTGATCTGGTAGTTTTCGACGCCCGCGCGGTCGAGGCCAAGGATTCCGATATGGCCGACATGGTGGTGGCCGCAGGCGTTGATGCAGCCGGAGATCTTGATTTTCAGTTCGCCGATCTCGTGCTCGATTTTCAGCTCGTCAAAACGCGTCGCAATCTCCTGCGCGATGGGGATGGAACGCGCTGTGGCCAACGCGCAGTAATCCATGCCGGGGCAGGCGATGATGTCCGAGGCGAGCCCGATATTCGCCGTGGCCAGATCCGCGGCACGCAGCGCCTGATAGACGGCGGGCAGGTCGGATTTGTGCACATGCGGCAGGATTACGTTTTGTTCGTGGCTGATGCGGAGTTCGCCGTGGCCGTAACGCTCCGCGAGGTCCGCCATGACGCGCATCTGGTCCGAGGTGGCATCGCCGGGTGTATTCCCGTGCTTCTTGATGCTGATCGAGACGATGGCGTAGCCGTCGGCCTTGTGTTCGGCCAAGTTCGTATCGGTCCAAGACCGGAAAGCTGGGTTGGCGAGGCGGGCGGCCTCGTAACCCTCTGTGGGTTTGGTCACGAAGGCGGGTGGGGCGAAGGCGGCCTCGATCTCTGCCAGCAAGGACTGATCATGGCCGGAGAAACCCGTCCGGATCGCGGTGAACCGCTCTTCGACAAGCTCCTGGATCTTTTCCAAGCCGTTCTCATGCACGGTGATTTTGATCCGCGCCTTGTACTTGTTGTCACGGCGACCCAGCAGGTTGTAGACGCTTACGATGGCCTCGACGTAGGGCAACAGGTCCGCCTTGGGCAGGAAGTCCCGCAGGACCTTGCCGACCATCGGGGTGCGGCCAAGGCCACCGCCAACGATGACCTCAAAGCCGGATTCGCCTGCATCATTTCGGACCATGCGCAGGCCGATATCATGCGCTTTGGTGACCGCACGGTCATGCGCGGCTCCGGTCACGGCGATCTTGAACTTGCGCGGCAGGAACTGGAATTCGGGATGGTCGGTGGACCATTGGCGCAGGAGTTCCGCGATGGGGCGGGGATCTTCGATCTCATCCGCCGCAGCCCCTGCGAAATGGTCGGCGGTCACGTTGCGGATCGTGTTGCCGGAGGTCTGTAAGGCGTGCATGCCGACATCGGCAAGTGCCTCCAGCATATCTGGGACATCCTGCAGCTTGGGCCAGTTATACTGGATGTTCTGGCGCGTAGTGAAATGGCCATAGCCCTTGTCCCAGCGGTCGGCGATATAGGCCAGCTGGCGCATCTGTGCCGGGTTCAGCGTGCCATAAGGGACGGCCACGCGTAGCATGTATGCGTGGAGTTGCAGGTAGAGACCATTCATCAGGCGGAGCGGTTTGAACTCATCCTCGGTCAGAGAGCCGTCGATGCGGCGGTCCACCTGTCCACGGAATTGCGCCACGCGGGAGCGGACAAAAGCCTCATCAAAATCGTTGTAAACGTACATCAGGAAAGTTCCACTTGCTTGCCATGGGCATAGTTCGAGGGGCCGCGTGTGCGGAATTCCTCACGGAAATGGGTGGGTTCGGGGCCATTCTCGCCAGCCTTTGCATCCGCAAGATATGCTCCTGCGATTTCATCGGCACGGGCTTGCGCTTCCAACAGACGCAGGTCGGCATGCGCCTCATCTGTAAGCAATTCAGCCTCGCGCATGTTGCGGGTCCAGGTGTCGTCTTCGGTCAGCCAGACGGCATCGCCTTCCAGCAGCGCGTTGGCGGTCACAACTTTTGGGGTAAACACACGGGCCATTATGCAAACTCCTTCAGTTTCAGTGATTGTGCGGCGGCATCGCGCGGAGCGAGACCGTAGAATGTGATGGCGGGGCCAGTTAGATTGGCACTGGTCATGGTAGGCTCCATCTCGGCCAGGGTCGTCGCGATGATGCGTTGGTTGGCGCGGCTGACATTTTCGATAATTGTCACTGGCGTGGCCGGATCGGCTCCATGCATCAGCAAACGTCCCTGGATGAAGCGGGCGGATTTCTTACCCATGTAGATCGCGGCGACTTCACCCGGACGCGCCAGCGCGTGCCAGTCGTGATCGGCATAGCCTTTGGTGTCGTGGCCGGTTATGAGCCGGATCGCTGAGTTGCGGTCGCGCCTGGTGAGGCTTTGCCCGATATTCGCAACGGCGGCGGAGGCTGCGGTGATGCCTGGGACAATGCGGTAGGAGATATCTGCGGCCTCGAGAGCCTCGATTTCCTCGTCCAACCGTCCAAAGACGGTCGGATCACCCGCTTTCAGGCGCACCACCTGATGCCCGTCCTGCGCGTGCTGGACAATAAGCGCGTCAATATCTTCCTGTTTCATCGACGGGCCAAATCCGGTTTTGCCCGCATCGATGATGATTGCCTCGCGCCGGGCAAGTTCGAGGATTTCGCTGGTGACAAGCCGGTCGTGGATCACGACGTCGGCCTTGTCGAGCGCGTTACGCGCCTTGAGCGTGAGGAGTTCGGGGTCTCCGGGGCCCGCACCGACCAAATCAACGTGACCTTCCTTGTCGTTAGCCATCACATGGTCGTCAAGCAGGGTTTCGAGAGCAGGGATGACGCCGTTTTCTCCCGCCTCTTCAATCGCCTTTGGACCCTTAGTGAAGTAGAAAGCTGACCAGAAATCGCGCCGCTTGCGGCCCATGGGCAGTACGTCGACGGCATGACGGAAGGTCTTGCCGATGCGCGCGAGGACACCCAGGGAAGAGGGCAGGCGCTCTTCCAGATCCGCCTTGATTGCGCGGGCGAGGACGGGGGCGGCACCTTCGGTGCCGATGGCGACGGTGACCGGGTCGCGGTCGACGATGGCCGGGGTGATGAACTGGCTGTCGGCGAGGTTGTCGACGATGTTGACCAAGGCGCCTTCGGCATGAGCGATGGTCGAGACGCGGGCATCTTCAGCGTCATCTTCGTTGGCGGCATAGAACAATGCTGCGCAAAGCGCATCACCCGGTTCCATAGCACGTTCTAAGGTCTGCAGTTTGCCCTGTGCTGCCCATTTGCGGATATCCGGCGCGATCTCTGCGGCAATCACCGTCAGATGCGCTCCAGTCTTCATCAGCAAACGCAGCTTGGCCATCGCAGCATCACCGCCACCAGAAACGACGATGCGGCGGCCTGCGACGGCAAGGAAGATGGGAAAGTGCTGCATGGGCCCCTCAAATTTCTTGGGTTCAATATAGAACAACGTTCTGCTATTTACCTCCCCCAGGCGTCAGCTAAGGACGTTCGTTCCGGTTTGAGACGAATTCAGACCACCCGTCCTCTGAATTGGGAGAATTGAGAATGTCCGTGCGGATTGATGCGACAGACCGGAAAATTCTGGCGGCATTGCAGGCGGATGCCGCGCAATCGCTTGACGAAATTGCAAGGAATATCGGGTCGTCCAAGACCCCGGTCTGGAACCGGATTCGCAAGATGCGCGAGGCTGGGATCATCGGGCAGCAGACGGTACTGTTGGATGCGGAGGCGCTGGGTTTTGAGGCCTGTTTCTTCGTCTTGATCCGCACGTCAGAGCATGATGCAGAGTGGCAGGGCCGGTTCCTCAAGGCGTTGAAATCACGGCCAGAAGTGCAAGAGGCGCATCGGCTCGCGGGGGATATCGATTATATCTTGAAAGTACGGGTCCAGAACGCCCGCGCCTATGACACATTCTATCAAGCGCTGATTTCAGAAGTAAAAGTGCATAACGTGACGGCGCTGCTCTCGATGGAAGAGATCAAATCGACGGTCGCCCTCCCGCTTTGAAGTCTTGTTTGCGGGTGATTTCTAGCTGTCGGCGGAGGGAAGGTTAAGGCCCGCTTGTGCAGCGTAGACCTTGGCGACGGCTGCATCGTCCTCGCGACCCAGACCCATCGCCACGGCTTTCTGGTATTGCGCAAGCGCAGTCTCTGTGATGGGGGCCTCAAACCTCGCTGATTGCGCAATGTCGCGGACAATGCCGAGATCCTTCGGCCAGATATTGACGGCGGACCGAGCAGCATAGTCGCCATCCACAACATGCGGCGCGCGGTTTTCGAGCATCCATGATGTCCCGGCACATTTGCTGATGACCTTTAGAAAGTCGCTGGGTGCGATCCCTTGGGTCATGCCGAAGGTCATCGCTTCGGCCATCGCAGCGATATGGACACCAGCAAGCATTTGATTGACCGCTTTCATCGCAGAGCCCGCCCCGGCGGCTGCGCCCAGTTCAAAGACGGTGTCTGCCATGGCATCAAGGACCGGACCGGCAGCGTCAAGAGCTTGCTTTGTGCCAGAGGCCATGATGGAGAGTTGCCCGGTCGCAGCCTTTGCCGACCCGCCCGAGATGGGCGCATCCAGATAATGAACCTGATAGCCATCGCATCTTTCGGCCATATCAGATGCGAATGCGGGGGGTACGGTCGCACAGCCCAACACGACCGCCCCTTTTTTCATTTGCGGAACGATGCCGTCAGAGCCAAATAGCACCTCTGCCGTCTGATCGGCGTTCAGTACAACAATGACGGCCGCGTCAAGTCCTCCGGGGTCCAGATCAGAGGTTGCACCCCCAATATCCTGAAAGCGGCGCATAGTCCCCTCATCAAGATCGACACCCCAAACCTTATGTCCAGCGCGCAGGATCGATTCTGCGATGCCAAATCCCATCGCGCCCAAGCCAAAAACAGCAACATTCATCACAATCTCTCCCTGACCGATCTCAAGACAAGGGATGGCCGATGTCGGAGGTGACAACAACCCTCGCCGGTAGGGTCAGGTATTCCATACCAGTGTGAACGGTGTTCAATTTAGTGTTGATTTGCGCGATGCTGTTCGATAATTCATGAACATCGTTCACATTGGAGCAAAGCAATGAAAGTCCTGAAAGTCATAATCATCCCTGTCATCCTTGGTCTTGCGATGGCGTGTACCACGCCGAGCGCACAACACGCGGCACAATCCGCAGATCACAGCGCCCAGGCGACCGGCCATGGCGTGAGCGCAGCGGCTACTAGCGCCGCAACCGTCACGGCGGTGCCCGTTGTCGCCGCAGGGTCTGTTCTGAGCGTGAGCGGTGCCGCCTTGGAAGAGGTTGGCGAAGGCGCTGCCGAGGCTGGGTTAGAGGTGCTGGATGCAGCTCTGGGCCACGCCCCAGCGCATACTTGCCCGACGGGCACCGTTGCAGCGCAGCACGCATGTGTTGCGCCTGATGGTCCACCGCAATTGCGCTAGGGGAGTGAAGATCATGAAAAAGCTCTTGGCTCTGCTAAGTATCGTCGCGGCCTGCATCTTGCCCGCCTCTTCTCATGCGGGCAGTAGCAACGCGGCAAACCCGGTTTTGCCTGCCGCCAAGGTCGCCGCATTCTCTAACCGCGTGCAGCAGGATCTGGCCGCACGCGGGGCAAATGTTGCGATTGTGGCGCGTGTTGGCCGCGATCCGTCACTCCTGCCCGAAGGGATCCGCTATACCCATGTCGCCTTCTGGGTGTATTCAGACATTCAGCAGCCAAATGGCCAAAGAGGGCGGGGGTATCGCGTATACAACCTGTACCAGCGCAACGGTGATCTGACACGCAGCGATTTGATCCAGGATCGCCCGGTTGACTTTTTTGCGGCGGCACAGCGGCTTGATGCGGGTGTGATCATTCCCGATCCGCGTCTGCAGCAGCAATTGCTGGATGTAATCACCAGCCCGACCTATGCCGCTTTGCACAATCCGACCTATTCGGTTCTTGCCAATCCCGGTTCGGCGCAGTTTCAGAATTGTACCGAACATACGCTCGATGTGCTGATGGCGGCCCTTTATGACACATCCGATCCGCGTCAGATCAAGGCCAACATCGTAGCGCATTTTCAGGGGCAAGAGGTCAGACTAAACGGCCTGCAGCGGCTTTTCGCGCCCGCGGCGTCGCGCGCCCTGACAACGGCTGACCATGGTTCGGTCGTTCGTACGGCCACATTCGGATCCATCGCCCGCTTTATGGACGCTCACGACCTTGCGGACTTGACCTACAGGATCACGCCGGACCGGCTGGTGCGTTACTAGCGGTACATCGCCTCAAACCGATTAAACCCAATGCGTTTGGGACACGGTTTGGGGCAAATGACCCGAAAGTGACACGGAAGCCGTTGTTTCCACGCCGATTCCTGCGTAACCATCTTTGGGTCATATCTGTAGCCAAACGAGATAGGTGAGCCATGTTCAATCGACGTCATTTCATTATGACATCAACGGCGCTGTTTTCTGCCCCGATCGCCCAGCCGGTCTTTGGACAGGAGGTCGACCCCGAGGCGGAACCTGTCGATCCGGCAGCTCTCATCGAAGAAGAGCCGCCACGGCCTCCGGTCTCGCCCCCGTCACGTTGGGCTGGATGGGATGCGCGGGTCACGCCGCGCAATTACGACCCGTTTACATCGAACCCCTGGGGCCTGCATTCGCGCTTTTTGCCGACTGTTGTGGAGGCCAATCCCAACCTGACGCCCGGCGACATCCACGTCGACGCGATTGCGCGGTATCTCTACCACATTCGGCCCGATGGGACGGCAATGCGCTATGGCGTGGCGATCGCGCGGGGCAGCCTTTATGAGCCCGGCACTTACACGATCCGGCGCAAGGCCAAGTGGCCCACATGGCGCCCGACGGATGACATGATCGAACGCGACCCACGCTCGTTCGAGCGTTTCAAAGATGGCGTCGATGGTGGCCCGACCAATCCGCTTGGGTCGCGTGCATTCTATCTCTACGTCGGCCGGCGCGACACATATCTGCGTATTCATGGCACACCATCACCGCGCTCCATCGGTGGTCGCGCCAGCTCTGGCTGCGTGCGGATGGTCATGGCCCATATCATCGGGCTTTACGATCAGGTCGCGACGGGATCGACGGCAGTGCTCTATGCGACAGAAGACGGCGTGACAGCGCGCAGTTAACTCGCCGGAACTTCTGCGGGGCTGGCCGCACAGATTGGCCGGCCCTCTTTCGTGCGCAGCGGCAAGAGCGTCGTTTCAACCGGGCCAGCATGGCTGTACCAGTAGCAATTGTCCTCTTCCAGCAGCACGACCTTTTCAAGATTCTGAAATGGCGCCGCGATGGATAGAACACCTTCCGGCACGTTGCGCAGGTAACGCTGCCCGTCGGGCCCTTGCACAGTCTCGCAGGCAGCCAATGTTAGCACGACAATGATCGTAAGGTATTTCTGACTGGTCACAGGACATCCCCTTGTTGTTGGGGCGGTGCTAATCACTTCGTCCGACAAGACGCAACAGAAGGCGGTGCGTGGCCCATCATTTTTTGCGGATGTGTCGCAATTCAACCTTTCCTTGCGTCTGTGTGGACCATGAGTTTTTCCAACCCATGGAAATGGTAGACATCGCCATAGCGCGGCGTTGAAACGATGTGCAGATCGGGGCAGCGCTGAAAGAGCACCTGGAGCGCGATTTGTAACTCGAGCCTTGCGAGCGGCGCACCGACGCAGAAATGGATACCGCCGCCAAAGCTCGTATTCTTAGGCCCCATGCGGTTGGGGGTGAAACTGTTGGGGGTGTCGTAGGCTTTGGGGTCGCGATTGGCCGCACCAAGAAGGCAGGCGATCTGGTCGCCGCGCCTGAAGTGATGCCCCGCCATCTCGAGCTCCTCATAAACCCAGCGCGTGAACATATGCAGCGGCGGATCATAGCGGATGATCTCTTCCACACAGGTTTCAGTGATCTCGCGATGATCGTGTTCCAGCAGCGTCTTCGTGCCATTCCCCAACGTGTGTACGGTCGCCTCATGCCCTGCATTCAAAAGCAGAATGCAGGTTGTGATCAGTTCGTCTTCGCTGAGCTTCTCCCCTTCGTCACGTGCCGCAATGAGGTTTGAGATCAGGTCGGGCCCCGGAGATGTACGCCGCGTGGCGATAGTCTCGCGCATGAACTCCGTAAAGGCGTTTGTGGCGGCGATAGCGGCATCCTCGATCTCGCACGTGCGGCGTGCCTGATACATGGCGACTATGGCGTTCGACCAGCGCAGCAAGTCATCCGCATGCACGCCGGGGACGCCCAGTAAACGGGCGATGATCTGAACCGGGACCGGCTGGGCATAATGTGTCAGCAGGTCAAAGGGTTCATCGGGGAACTGATCGACCAGATCATGGCAAAGCTGCGTGATTTCGGGCGCGAGGGCCGCAATTGTGCGGCTGGTAAACGCGCGCAGGACCAGAGCACGCAGTCGGGTATGGCGCGGCGGTTCAAGTTCCAGCATCGAATGCGCCTCAACATCGTAGAAGGGGCGCAATCTGGCCGGGATGTCTGGCGCCTTCTCGGGTGGTGCCTCACGGCCCATCCTTTTGTCGCGTAGAACCGCATGAACAGCGGCGTGGCTGACAGCGCATGCCATCCCGTATTCGTTCCACCAAAAAAAATCGCCAGCGACACGGGCCTGATCATAAAATGGATAGGGGTTCTGGACAAAAATCGGCTCGGTCGGCGATTGGGCAAAGCATTCCATGGGCGCAGCTTTGGCCGAGCATCTTGCCCATTGCAAGTGGCCGTCATACGACCTGCCTGCATGTCAAGGACTGATGATGAATAGGGATGTCCCGCCACTACGAGCGTTTCAATCAGGGGGTGCGCGGAGGCTATCACAACCTCTCTGGGTGGTTTCGCGCGACATTCTGACGCGCCAAGCCTGCCTCTTTTTTGTGCTAGCCTGCATGCAATTGAATGCCGTCCTATCGGGAACAGGGAACGTGTGGCACTCAATTTGCCAGCAAGGGAGGGAGCGTTCATGGCCAGAGTGCCAATGGACGAAGGTGCGTTCGACCGCTCCGAATACGACCGGGCCGATCAACAATTTCGATTGGCCAAACAAAAGCTACCGCGCGAGGCAGTCAATGACCTCGCGCGTGAAGTTGTGAGGCGTTTGAGGTTTCGTATGCCCAGGACAATGCGCAAAGAGGATCTGCCAGGTGTCGCAGAGATAGATTTGCTTTGTTCCGCATTGCTATCACCCAACGAAGATGCCGCCGATCAACTGATCATGGCCGCGCGCCGTGATGGCGTGGATGTCGATGCGATCTATCTGGGTTACGTCGCTGGTGCCGCGCGGCGACTTGGCGAGATGTGGGATGCTGATGAAGTGTCGTTCATTGATGTCACATTGGGGTGCGCAAAGCTTTATCGGATTATTCGCGGCCTACGCCATATCGTGGCCCCTGGGATCGTGTTTGGGCGTGATGAAAAACCGGCGCTCTTTGCGCTGGTTCCTGGAGAGACCCATACGCTTGGCATTGAGATGGCTACCGACCTGTTTCGCCGCGAAGGGTGGGACGTGGATATGATGGTCGGGCTTGATCACGAAGTTCTCGTCGATCAGGCCGAACATCGCAGCTATCAGGCCATTGTTCTTGTGGCAAACAGCGACGGGATGATGCAGCCGCTGATCCGGCTCATCCTCGCTTTGCGGATCACGCAGCCGCTGGCGCATATCGTTGTGGCCGGAAACATCCTCGATCATCACCCGGACATCATTCACATGGTGGGCGCTGATGCGGTCATCAAGGATATTCAGACGGCAATTACAAAGCTACGCTCGGTCATGGATGAGCCGCTTTAGAGCAGTCAACTATTCTCTAGCGCGGTAATGATCGGCGAAAAGTCATCGGCCTTCAGGCTCGCCCCGCCCACAAGGGCGCCGTCGACATCTGCCACGCTGAAGATGTCGCTTGCGTTGCTGCCTTTGACAGAGCCGCCATAGAGGATGCGCATCTCTGTGCCGTCGCTGAACCGATCGGTCAGCCGTTTGCGGATATGGGCATGGACCTCGCCGATTTGGGTGAGGGTCGGCACTTTGCCGGTCCCGATGGCCCAGACAGGCTCATAGGCGATCACCGTGTTTTCCGCATCGGCGCTATCCGGTACGGAGCCTTTGAGTTGGGCGTCGATGACGGCCAGTGTGGTGCCGCCTTCGCGCTCTTCCAGTGTCTCGCCGATGCAGATGACCGCGATCAGCCCGGCATCATAGGCCGCGCGAGACTTGGCTGCGACATCGGCGCTGGTTTCGCCATGATCTGTCCGACGTTCGGAATGCCCCGTGATCACATAGCTCGCCCCGGCATCGGCCAGCATTTCGGCACTGACATCGCCGGTATGCGCACCGCTATCTGCCGCATAACAATCCTGCCCGCCGATGTCGAAAGGCGTGTCCTCGCAGGCGCTGATCAGCGTTGTGGGCGGGCAGATCAGGATGTCCACATCCGCATCGCCGTGCTTTTCCTCCAGCTTGGCCAGCTCCACCAGATTGGCGCGCAGCCCGTTCATCTTCCAGTTTCCGGCGGCGAGTTTGCGAGGCATGGGTCCGGGTCCTTTCGTCTGGTCCGGTGACTTGCTAGCAAGTCCGCGCCGGAAGCGGAAGGGATGGTGGCTATCGCGGTGGCGATGTCAGGACGTCAGAAAGCGCCGAGCCCAATCGCAGGCCGTCTCTGGATCATCCAATGCACTTTCGGGAAGCGACCAATAGGGCATGTTGTGGAACTGTTCGGCCCCTTCATCGGCGAGCATTGCGGCCGTTTCAGATGTTGCCTTGACGTAGATGCGCCCCTCGCTGCTGACCAGGGCAAAGATTGCAGCGTCTAGGTAAAGGCCAAGCCCGCCGAACATCTTGCGCGATGTAACTTGGCCCAGATCAGAGAAAAGGTCGGTTGCGAACGCGATATCTGCGTCGCTGACAGACATTACTTGGCGGTCAGGCTTTCGTCGAATTTGATCGACTCGCCGCAGCCGCAGGCATCGGTCACATTGGGATTGCGGAATTTGAACCCGGCTTCGAGGAGCGAGACTTCGTAGTCGATCTCTGTCCCGAAAAGGAACATCTGTGCCATGGGCGCGATCATGACGCGGGCGCCGTCCTGCTCGACCACTTCATCAAGCGGATCCACTTCGGTCACGTAATCCATCGTATATTCCATGCCCGCACAGCCGCCTTTCTTGACGCCAATGCGCAGGCCCTGATGGCCATCCTTGTCCATCAGCTTGGCGATTTGTGCGGCGGCCTTGTCTGTGATCGTGACCGCCTGTTTGCCTGGAATGCCGAACATGTCTGTGCTCCTTTGCCGGTATATGTAGGGCAGGGGGACGGCCCGCTCAAGATGGTGTCGGGTCGATCCCGGTGATTGTGATGAGCGACAATGTCGCATAGCTGACCAAAAGCGCCCAGCCGAATGAGGCGAGCGTGCCGATGATCACGTATTCACTGGCGCGCTGATCCTTTGAGGCTGTGTCGAACCGCAGGATGGATTTCGCAGCAATCAGGAAGCCGATGCCTGCGGGTTGGCCCACAAGCACCATCAGGTAGATCAGCCCGCGTTCCAGGATGCCGATCATCCGGCCCGCTTCGGGGAGGCTTTCGTGCTGCAGGTTCTCATAATCCGCCATCAGAAGGCCAACAGCCGGGCCGCCCGCAAAGACGCAAAGGATTAGCCCAGCGCTAAGGGCGAGAATGTATTGCGCAAGGGGCGTGGCATCTGGCCAAAGCAGCGCGAGGTCTGGCCAGAACCATAAGACGCCTGCGATAACCGCGTAGTGGGCCAGTTGGTCGGTGATATAGGGCCAGAGCTTGTCGGGGGCGTAATGCGTCTTGATCAGGTCGATGACCAGATGTGTGCCCGCGATAGTGAGCGTGGGCAGAAGCTCTCCCTTCAGGGCGATGAACGAGAGCACGAACACAATGCCGATATGGGCGGCCATCGCCTCTGGCTTTTTCTTGTTGGCGAGGATCCAGCTGTTCTGGAGCGGGTAATCGGCCAGAAGATGGGCCAGAAAGAGGGCAAGTGCGGTGGTCAGCATTATGATTGTGCCGTGTGTTCTGAAAAGTCGTGATGACGGATAGCGTAAAGCGCATTGTCAAAGTAGTGGAGGCCTGCGCCGGATAATCGGCTTTGCACTGCCTGTCGCGTCACACCCAGTTGAGCGGCGATGTCTTCGTGGCGTTTGAATTCGCCCTCCAGCCAGAGCGCGATCGCTTGCGCCTGTGTGGCCGTCCAGCCGCTGGCGACGCATTCGGCCAGATCGATGATCGCAACTTCAGCGGTGTCGATCCCTTGACCCGCAAGCGCGATCAGCCTGTTGCCGCCCATATGTTCAAGGTGGTCGCCAGAGATGAAAAACGCCGTGCCTGTTGCATCCGCCAGATCGCGCGTGCCAAGGGTTTCGACGGCGCCGACGCCGATTGAGATGCGCGTGTCGATTTCGGAGTGATCGGCTTTTAGCCGGGCAATGATGTAAAGCGCGGCGTCGAGCAGCAGGGTTGGGTTCGTCAGCACGACCTGCCAGCCATCGCCGCGATAGCGGGTGAACCGCAGATCAATGTCCCATGCCGCACCAAAGCGCGCCGCCGCGTCGCGCAGGATTTTCAGCGTCGCGTCGACAGTGGCGGTGTCGGCCTTGCGCGATTTGATCAGATCGCCAGTCAGAACAGCGCAGATGGGATACTTTTGCATGAGCAAAAGGTAATATTTGCTCTTCTATAAAGCAAGGAAATTTATTTGCTTCATACTAAAGCAAAGATCCGGGGGCGCTGGGCACCCCCGGATGAGTGTGGCTTAAAGCCCCATGCAGTTTGCGTAATAGGTCGTTGTCGCTGGCCAGTCAGAGAAGACGCCAACAACGCCCACATCCTGGGCCAAGGCATCAAGGACCTCGAAATAGACACCGTCATTGTCAGTCACTTCTGCCACGGACTGGAAATACCAGCCGCCACCGCCGCCCAAGGGGCCAGAGCGTTCCAGCGTCCAGGTGATAATGTTCAAATCCGCCGCATTCGCCGCATTCGCAAGGGCAGAGGGGACGATCTCGCCATCTTCTACCGTCAGCAGCATCCAGGTCGGTGGCGCGATATATTGGATGCCCATCGCCTTCAACTCTTCCATCGTGTTGGGCCATGTGCTGGGGTCCATGGGCGAATAGCCTTCGATATTGTATTCATCCATCAGATAGACGGCCTGCGCACCGAATTCCGGTTCGTTTTCAATCCAGTAGAGCACGTCTTCAAGGTTGAAGGATTGCAGCCAGACATCGGAGGCCGGCACCCCGGCGGCCTTGTATTCGTCCACCAGCTTCTGCGCGTAGTCTTCCTGGCTAAAGCCGTTGAAGGGCATGTCGACTGATGGTGTTTTCAGCTCTGGCGTGAACTTGGCGCCCAGATCGCGGAAGATTTCGATGGAGTCCGCATGGGTCATCAGCGTGGTGTTGTCGACATAAAGATCGGTGCGCCAGTTCGCAGTGCCGCCGAGATATTCCTCAGGCGTTGTGGCGCTGCTGTCAGAGGCATCCATCTTGGGTTCAAGCGTTTGGAACTCGGCCAGTGTGATATCGCTGGTGCGGCATTCCGCCGTGGCCGCTGTGTCACCGGATGCGGGGCTGAAAGGGACGGTGCATTGATCGGCCAGATCGGTGACCAGGATGTTGGTTGTCGTGTGCAGGTCGTTTTGTGCGTGACGGCAGACCAGTTCCAGATCGGATGTAAAAGTTACGTCACATTCCAGGATACCAGCGCCCATCTGTGCAGCCGCCACGTTTGATTCGACCGTGTGCTCAGGGAAGAGCAGCGGTGCGCCCCTGTGGCCGATGGAGAAGTCTGACTTTTGCGGAGTCTGCATCGCGCACGATTCCAGCTGTGTTTTCAATGGGCTGTCATCCATTTGCGCGATAAGAAATGCCGGGCGTGGACCATATGTCAGCGCCGTTTCAGCGACCGCAGCGGATCCAGCCAGAATGGCAAAAAGTGAGAGAGAAAAACGTTTCATTGCAGGCTCCACAATTGTTGATGAAGCCGGGCATGCGGTGCCTTTGTGAAACTTACGCTACATTTTAGTGACTGTTTGTCGAAATCTTACATGAACCCAAGCTCAAGGCGCGCCTCGTCCGACATCATGTCCATGCCCCATTGTGGCTCAAACGTCATTTCAACATCAACCTGCTTAACGCCGGGTAAGGGTTCAATCGCGTCAGCCACCCATCCCGGCATTTCGCCCGCGACGGGGCAGCCGGGGGCTGTGAGCGTCATGATAACATTCACGGCGTTATCGTCTTTAATATCAATGGTGTAGATCAGGCCGAGGTCGTAGATGTTGACGGGGATTTCGGGGTCGTAAACCGATCTGCAGGCCTGCACGATGTCCTCGTAAAGCGGATGATCGGTGGTGGAGGGCGCAATCATCGGCGCGCCTTCAAGCTGAGCATTGCTGTCGGTCATGGCGGTTTATCCCTAATCCTGAGCGAAGATATAGGGATTGGCCCGGTTGGCGTAAAGGGGCGGCAGCAACTTGACGAAGGGTGAGATTATCGTGGCCGGGCAGGGTTTCCCACGGCAGTTTGGCCCGCAGCCACATCACGTGTGACCACCGTACCGGCGCCGATGACCGCGTCATCGCCGATGGTCACGCCCGGCAGCAGCAGCGCCCCGCCACCGATCCAGACATTGCGGCCAATGGTGATAGGTTTGCCCATTTCCCATCCTTCGGCGCGCTCGGAAGGATCGCGAGGGTGGTCGGCGGTCAGAATTTGCGTGCCCGGACCAATCTGCGTGTCGGCCCCGATATGGATCGGACAGACATCCAGCAGAACACAGCCATAATTCAGAAAGACACCCGGGGCGCAGTGAATATTGAAGCCGTAATCGACATAGAAAGGCGGGCGAATGACTGCACCGTGATGGGTGCCCAGTAACGCGCCGAGCAACCGTGTCCGCTCCGTATCATCGCCATAGACCGTCTGATTGTAGTCGCGCATCAGCCCCTGTGCGCGCTTGCGCGCCGCAACAAGCTCAGCATCGCCTGCCCGGTACAATTCACCGGTAATCATGCGCTCTTTCTGGCTGGTATAGGTCATCCGAGTCTCTTGTGATCGTTGATTTTGAAGGCCTCACGCATCCTGCACCTGCACGCTGAAATCGCAACAGGGTCGCAAAGGCTATGCCCTCTTGGCATTTGCGCGCGGATCGGACATGAGGCGCGGATGACCCAACGCTTCTCTTTTTCGCTCCAGGCAACCGATGGCAAAGCCCGGACGGGTGTGATCTCGACACCCCGCGGTGACATCCGCACGCCAGCCTTTATGCCCGTGGGCACGGCAGCGACCGTGAAGGCGATGATGCCCGAAAGCGTGGCCGCCACCGGCGCGGATATCTTGCTTGGCAATACCTATCACCTGATGTTGCGCCCCACAGCGGAGCGAATTGATCGGTTGGGTGGCCTGCATAAGTTCATGAATTGGTCGAAGCCGATCCTGACCGATAGCGGCGGCTTTCAGGTGATGAGCCTGTCTGGTTTGCGCAAGCTGACCGAGGAAGGGGTGACGTTCAAATCTCATATCGACGGCTCCAAACATCACCTCACGCCGGAACGATCGATGGAGATTCAAAAGCTGCTGGGTTCGGACATCGTGATGTGTTTTGACGAATGCCCAGCGCTGCCCGCAGATCGCGACCGGATCAAAAGCAGCATGGAATTGTCGATGCGTTGGGCGCAACGATCACGTGACGCCTTTGGTGACCGCCCGGGACATGCCCTATTCGGCATTCAACAGGGCGGGCTTGAAGAAGACTTGCGCGCCCAATCGGCAGAGGCTTTGCGCGCGACCGAATTTGACGGCTACGCCGTCGGCGGTCTTGCCGTGGGCGAAGGGCAGGAGGCGATGTTCGGCGTTCTGGATTTCGCGCCTGATCAATTGCCGGTGGAGAAGCCCCGTTATCTGATGGGCGTCGGCAAGCCCGATGATATCGTGGGTGCGGTGAAACGCGGGATCGACATGATGGATTGCGTGCTGCCCTCACGTTCTGGCCGCACCGGTCAGGTTTTCACCCGGCGCGGCGTCATCAATATCAAGAACGCGCGCCATGCAGATGATCCGCGCGCCCTAGACGAAGACTGCACATGCCCCGCCTGTCGACATTACTCACGCGCCTATCTGCATCACGTCTTTCGCGCGCAAGAAATGATTTCCGGCATGCTGCTGACCTGGCACAACCTGCACTATTTCCAAGAGATCATGGCCGGGATGCGCACAGCGATCGCCGAGGGTCGCTTTGCCGCCTGGGAGGCGGATTTTCATGCACAGCGCGCGCTCGGCGATATTGCACCCATATGATCGCGAGCGAGGTCAGTGTTCAAAGCGAGGGTGTGACGCTGGTTGGCACTAAAGTCGTGCCTGAACATGCCAAGGCCGTCGTGCTCTTGGTTCACGGGTCGGGGCCCCTCGACCGCGACCAGAACAGCAAGGCCGCGAAGCTGGAAACCTTTTCTTACCTTGCGACCGCTTTCGCAGATGCGGGCTATGCCAGTATCCGTTGGGACAAGCGCGGGATCGGTGCGTCTGGCGGCGATTATCAGGCCCTGCGGCAGGCGCAACTTGTCGCAGATGTCAGAGCCTGGATCGGGGCGGCACAGAACCTGGGGCCAATCTATCTTCTGGGGCATTCCGAAGGGACAGCAATTGCGACCGAGGCCGCGCAGGGGCAGGATGTCGCCGGGCTGATCCTGATCTGTCCCTATATCACACCGGGGGGCGAGATTCTGGTCCGTCAGGCGGCAAAGGCGGACGTTGCGGTTGATCAATTGACCGGCCTTGGCGGATGGCTTGCACGGATCACAACCCGCATCATCGGGCGACCGAGTCAGGTGCAGGCCCGTATTGTGCGCAAGCTGGCACAGACCGACAGTGCGTATATCAGGGTCGGTCTGCGCAAAGTCCCCGCGCATTGGTTGCGTGATTTCGTGGCGGCTGACCTTGATGCAATTCATCGCAGCAACCAGCGTCCCACCTTGTTGATCGTTGCCGCACATGACGCCCAATGCCCGCCCGAAGATGGTGCACGCATTGCTGCATTGAATGCCCAAGCGGAGCTCCGGCAGATTTCCGGCCTTTCCCACATTCTTCGGCCGACTGACAATGACAGTCTCGCCGATTACCCACGTCAGTTGAAAATACCCAATGATCCGCGTGTTGCGGAAACGGTTCTCGACTGGTTGCGGCGCCAATGAATGCGCGAGTGCCAGGCCCTGACGTGACGTGACCCTACGGCGCTACAAGACGACCCGTATTTCAACACCGCGCCTGTTGAGAGTGTAGATTGGCCTGCTGCATTGTGTTTGCGCCATCCGTGGATGCAAACGATGCACACCTTGCGCAAAGTCATTCTTCGTTCACTGGCCATTTTATCGGCAAACATTAATCATTTTGGCGTTGTATGCTTGCAGCGGAAACGTGATAGAGGCAGTCTGACGATCATTGCGCTCATGTCTGGTTGACACCCATTCACGCCAACCCCACATGTTGATGCCAGGAGACGCCCAAGGTCGCCGCCAAGCGGGGCAGGCGCGTCTTGCCAAAAAAGGATAAAGAGCATGCAAGAACCACTGAGTTCATCTTACCCCGTTCTCCCTTTGCGCGACATTGTGGTGTTCCCGCATATGATCGTTCCGCTTTTTGTGGGCCGGGACAAATCCGTGCGCGCCCTGGAAGAGGTCATGCAGGACGACAAGCAGATCCTGTTGTCCAGTCAGGTTGACCCCGGTCAGGACGACCCCGATCAGGACGGAATTTACAAGGCTGGTGTGCTGGCCAATGTGCTGCAACTATTGAAGCTGCCCGACGGCACCGTGAAGGTGTTGGTCGAAGGCCGCAGCCGCGTGCGCATTAAAGATTTTGTACCGAACGAGAATTTCTTCGAGGCGAGCTGCGAATATCTGGAAGAAATTCCCGGTGAACCGACCGAGCTTGAAGCGCTTGTGCGCAATGTCTCGGCCGAGTTTGAGCGTTACGCAAAGATCAAGAAGAACATTCCCGAAGAGGCGATGGCTGCTGTCGGCGACGCTACGGAGCCTGCAAAGCTCGCCGACCTTGTGGCGGGGCATCTGGGCATCGAGGTTGACCAGAAACAGGGCCTCTTGGAGACGCTGTCCGTGACCGAGCGGCTGGAAAAGGTCTTTGGCCTTATGCAGGGCGAGATGTCCGTGCTGCAGGTCGAGAAGAAGATCAAGACGCGCGTCAAATCCCAGATGGAGCGGACCCAGCGCGAGTATTATCTGAATGAGCAGATGAAGGCCATTCAGAAGGAACTCGGCGACGGCGAGGAAGGCCAGAACGAGGTTGACGAGCTTGAGGCAAAGATCGCCGAAACCAAGCTGTCGAAAGAGGCCAAGGAAAAGGTCGATGCCGAGCTGAAAAAGCTCAAGAACATGTCGCCTATGTCGGCTGAAGCCACTGTTGTGCGGAACTATCTTGACTGGATTTTGGGTGTGCCATGGGGCACGAAATCCCGCGTCAAGAAAGACCTGAACCGTGCGCAGGACATCCTGGATGCCGATCATTTCGGTCTTGAGAAGGTCAAGGAACGGATCGTTGAGTATCTTGCGGTGCAGCAACGCTCGAAAAAGCTGAAAGGCCCGATCATGTGCCTTGTCGGCCCTCCGGGTGTTGGTAAGACCTCGCTTGGGAAATCTGTCGCGAAGGCCACTGGGCGCGAGTTCATCCGCATCTCGCTTGGCGGTGTGCGTGATGAAAGCGAAATTCGCGGTCACCGGCGGACCTATATCGGCTCGATGCCCGGCAAGATCATCCAGGCGCTGAAAAAGGCGAAAACGACCAACCCACTGATCCTGCTCGATGAGATCGACAAGATGGGTCAGGATTTCCGGGGCGATCCGGCGTCTGCCATGCTTGAGGTTTTGGATCCAGAGCAGAACTCCACCTTTGTAGATCACTATCTGGAGGTCGAATATGACCTCTCAAACGTGATGTTCCTGACGACGGCGAACTCTTACAACATGCCCGGGCCGCTTCTGGACCGGATGGAGATCATTTCTCTGGCTGGTTACACCGAGGATGAAAAGCGCGAGATCGCGCGGCAGCATCTTCTGCCCAAGGTCATGAAGAACCACGGGCTGAAAGAGAAGGAATTCTCGGTCTCTGATGACGCTCTGACGGCGATGATCCGGGTCTATACCCGCGAAGCCGGTGTGCGGAATATGGAGCGGGAACTGGCGAAGGTTGCGCGCAAGGCGGTCACGCAGATCGTCCGCAAACAGGCCGAGAGCATCGAGGTCACAGCCGACAACTTGTCTGATTTCCTTGGTGTCGAAAAACACCGCTTTGGCCTCGCCGAGGAAGAGGATCAGATCGGTGTGGTCACTGGCCTCGCCTGGACCAGCGTGGGCGGTGATCTTCTGAACATCGAGGCTTTGCGCCTGCCCGGTAAGGGTCGGATGAAGACGACCGGTAAGCTCGGCGACGTGATGAAGGAGTCGATTGATGCGGCCTCCTCCTATGTCCGGTCCATTGCGCCAGAGATCGGGGTGAAGCCGACGAAGTTCGACACGCTCGATATCCACGTTCACGTGCCGGACGGGGCGACGCCGAAAGATGGTCCATCGGCCGGTCTGGCGATGGTGACGTCGATTGTCTCCGTTCTGACGGGTATTCCTGTGCGCAAGGATATTGCCATGACGGGTGAGGTGTCATTGCGCGGTAATGCGATGCCAATCGGCGGTTTGAAAGAGAAACTGCTGGCGGCCTTGCGTGGTGGGATCACAACTGTGCTGATCCCGCAAGACAACGCCAAGGATCTGCCGGAGATTCCGGACAACGTAAAGGACGGGCTGACCATCATCCCGGTCAAGCATGTGTCCGAAGTGCTTGAGCAAGCGCTGATCCGCAAGCCCGACGCGATTGAGTGGGACGAGGCGGCCGAGGAAGCCGCCGCTGCCGCCGCGCTCAAATCATCTGGCGATGGTGAGGGTGCGCGAGCGCACTAAGCCGCACTATTGAGAATAGAAAGCGCGTCCTTTTGGGGCGCGTTTTTTGTGACCGCATTGCACGAAACTGTGTTTTGTTGTGGCGCGGGCATTAAGGCGACGGTCAGAAGTTGCTTTTTGCCAGAACCAGATTTGTGGGTGAAGCAACACTCGGTCACGCTTGGGAGTTTGAAGAATACCTGTTGAGATCAGGATTTTGACTGCTGCGGATGCGGGCTTACTCGACAATCTTGCCGTCGGTGTTTTCGATGATCCACTTGATCGGGACGCCACGACGGAGTTGTTGTCGGACGATAGGCATCATTTGGTGATTGCTATGGACGAGGGGCTGGTGGTTGGGTTCACATCTGCCGTCCACCACGTTCATCCCGATAAACCTCGTCCGGAGCTGTGGATTAACGAGGTCGGGGTGGCACCGTCCCATCAAAAGCGGGGTATCGCAAAAGCCATGATGTCAGCGCTACTTGAGCGCGGCGCGCAGAGTGGATGCAAAGAAGCCTGGGTTCTTACAGACAGGGGTAACCTTGCTGCGATGCGACTCTATCGCGCTTCTGGCGGGATTGTAGATAGGACGGATCAGGTGATGTTTTCATTCGCGTTGGACGACAAAACTTGAGTGATCTCATGAGTTTTCGCATGTTTGTCGATCGGTCGCCGCCTTTGCTTATGGTGATAGCCTGTTGTGGTGACGTGTTCGACTTGAGGCAATCACCTTGACCTGCACCGTGCTCGCGGACGACAAGGGCAGAAAAGGATGCTTCATGACCGACCAAACGTCGCCGCTGAAAAAACCAGACCTGCTCGATCAGGTCGTGGCCCGCACCAATCTCAAAAAACGGGACGTCAAACCGGCTGTTGAGGCGGCGTTGTCCGTCATCGCCGACGCATTGGCGCGGGGCGATGAGGTCGCTTTGCCGCCTTTGGGCAAGCTGCGCATCGTCAAGGCCAAGGAATTGCCCGAGGGGGCGCGCGTTCTGACCCTGAAACTACGCATGCCCAAAGATGCGTCACGTCACGCTACAACAGACCTTGCAGAGGACGGTGAGGACGGTTAAGTCCCCGTGCGTCGGGTGATTAGCTCAGTGGTAGAGCGCTTCGTTCACATCGAAGATGTCAGGAGTTCAAATCTCTTATCACCCACCAACTATACCGTTGATTTTTAACAACTTTATCTGCTTTCTGCGAAGTTCTCTGCAGTTCCTTGAACTGTAAGACCAAAGCGAGTAAGGCCTGTCGCAGGCTTTCTCGCCTTTTAGAAATCTGGTCTTGGCCGTGACGGCTCATCAATGACGAAAGCGACCCGTTTGAGTGTGGCACTAGATGCCTTCCACTCAAGGCAAAGACCAGGTTTATTCTTACCCTCTTTGAAGCCTGTATATCTGTACCAACTTTGCAGCTTAATCGCAGTTATCCATCAGGTTATTTTAGTTTGATTGGTACAATCGATTAGCCCTAGAATTCCATCAGTTTTATTAGGGAAGTGGATTTTATGATGCAGGTTTTTGAATGGGTGGAAATGCAGTTTTCTGCGAATCCTTGGTTGATATGGCTATGTATTGCGATTGCGATCGCAGCAATAACCTTCGCGATCTGGGCAATCCGGCGTCACCGAAGAATACAAAGGGCTTCAGATATACATACGCGTCTTCATGCACACAAGACAGGAGGCTTGGAATTCTCCCACATCGCGAGTTTCGCACGAAAACCGTCTTCTAAGAGAACAGAACCAGAAACAAGTTTGGAGATGAGAGTGCGGGATTTGGAGATGAAACTGCGGAGGGATCTTTCCACCTCATCGCCCCCATCAAACCAAATGCCTTCCGGTGCATGCATGGCAAGCCCTGCCTGTATGATGACACCTGATTTTTCGGAACGTGTGGATGATGACGCCAGCGAAGATGATGATGAGATTGACAGTGTCAACTCGGACGAGTTGGAAGAACAGAATGTACGGATCGACGAGAACGAAGAAAAGGAGGATGTAGACTACAAAATTCAGACGGTTTATTTCGGTACCAATCGGGTTCGAGATAAGCCTGAAGAACCTCTTGCATTGAGGCATTATTCTGCCAAACGCGGCGACTCGCTGATCATAGGGAAGTCAGAAGTAACAATTCCAAAAACTGTACATAAGTACGGCGAGGTGGAACGACCACGAACAGCATTATTTGGAACGGTTCAGATCCAACGCGAACGTCGCGACAAGCACTTTACAGAATATCGTACGATAAAGCTGGATGAGGCTGACTTTATGTCTGAAACGGCGGCGCTCGCACAGGAAGCGGAGAGCTACCAAAACACGGCATTTGTATTCATTCATGGGTTTCGCGTCACCATGCAAAACGCGATTTATCGTGCAGCGCAAATGGCTTGCGATCTCAATTTTGACGGCCCTACTTACGCATATTCCTGGCCGGCCGTTGGTCGCGTCAAAAGCTATGTGACTGATTTAGACAGTGCGCTTTTGGCAGTGCCGCATTTGGATGCTTTTCTAGACATGATTGCGCGCACTAAGGGAGTAAAGCGGATTCATCTTGTCAGCCACTCAATGGGCAATGTGCTACTGACGCACCTGTTTTTGAGGGCCGAAACACTATTGAGCCAACGCAAACCCAAAGTCTTGGACCAATTGATCCTGGCGGCACCTGACATTGATCGTGATGTCTTTAGCACCGTCGCTGAACACATGGTGAAGGCAGCGTCGAAGGTCACTCTGTACGCGTCCGCCAACGACAAAGCGCTCAATGCCTCAAAACGGTTGCGCGATAAGAATGAACGTGCTGGATCTGTGCCCCCAGAGGGGCCCGTGGTCGCAAGCGAGGTTGATACGATCGATGTGTCAGCGGTATCCACTGATCTTTTCGGCTTAAACCATTCAGACTACGCGGAAGATCGCACCCTTATTGATGATCTTGGTCGCCTGATTAAGACTGGCGCGCCCATCCTTGAACGATTTCCAACGATAGAGACAGTTAAAACGTCTAAAGGAGAGTATTATCGTATTAAGGCATAGCGACTCAGCATCTCCGCGCGCCAGCCGATATGGTTCGTCCCATTATGTTACAAGCCATATCGCCTCGTCCTTCTATTGGTTTGACACTCCGCGAGCTCGCGCAAAATCGAGAACGTTGACAGCATCCTGCATGTGCTGTGGGAGGAATCGGGCATAGACGCGTTCCGTTGTCGCCGTGTTGCTGTGCCCGAGCACCTGGCTGACTTTTTCCATCGGCACCCCTGCGCCAAGCATTAGCACCGCGGCTGTATGGCGGCAGTCATGAATGCGAAGATGTCCAATGCCCGACCGATCGACGGCTGCGGCAATACCCCGAAACGTTATCCGGCATCTGCAGGGGCTCACCGTCGATGCCAAGGCACTGCACGAGGCCCGTGCCGAGATTTGCCGCATCAAGCCCGGACAGCGCGCAAAGATCGCGGCTGGTCCGCTTGAAGGCTTTGCTGTTGATGTCACTGAGGTGAAGAACGGGATTGCCTGGTTTGACTTTGTGACCGGTGGGAAGGGGAAGGCTGATGTGGCTTCGTTGGTCGCCGACCTGAACGATAAAGCGTTGACTTTAGAAGATGTTGTTGGATTGGGCGTTCAACAAATTTCTAGGTAGAAAATCAGATGGGCTCTGGTTATGGTTGCTGCCATTGATTGGTCTTGCAATTTCATGGTGTAGAGTTGAAGCGTTTCACGAAAATCGTTTATCGTTTAGTTGTGCCATTGAATACTTGGGTCCCGGTTGTATTCTTTGTGGGACTACTATTTGTGGAAAGCTATAGCCTACGAACGCTTTTTCCTGCAGTTCTCTTCTTCCCCTTCTTGCACAGCCTATGCTTGTCCTTTGTTGGCCTCTTTTCATTATCAGTTGACCAACTTGCTAAGGATCAAGCGGAAAAATCGGTAACGGCCAAGGTCTTGGTCTTGTCTGCGTTTCTTTTGACTCAGTTGTTTCTATTATTGAGTGTTTTTGGTGTAATCATTGATCCTGACTTCTTTGCATTTCGGACCATATTTGAAAATTATGATTGGGCTTTGTTTGCCTTCCCTTCTCTTGTGATAAACAGGATTTATTCAAACCAGCTCATAGATCTTGTTCATAATTGGCAGCATCCTATACGCGGTCGCGATATTCCGTCAAAGAAGAGCGACCAGCTTCATTCCAAAGAGGATGGGAGCGTCTCCAGTTTGAGTGCTGTATCGAGTGAACGCCGTTGGCTCGCCATGGATCTTTATTCAAGGTCGCGGCGTTCGCGCATAAGCTCTGCCATAGTCCTTGTCGCCATTGGCTGTTTAATTTTGGGTGGTCTCTATTCAGTTTCAGTAGCAGGCGATCTCGTGTCAAACGACGCTCAGAAGGAGCGTCGGTTGGATCAGATGTACGCACTCATAGATACATACCAACTCGAGCTCACGGTTTTGGAAAATGACATAGTCGAAAATCAAAAGATACTTGTACAGAATGCTTGGCGGGCCGTTGAGCTGCGACTGCAACTGCATGTCCAATACGGAGTTGATGTTCCTCCGCTCTTGGCGGTCATAGAGCACAACTTGTCAGTGACACCAGACTTACCGACCGCCGATCCTCTTGTTGGAAACAGCGGTCCAAATTCCACCGAAATCCAAATGATCAATTCTGTGGTATCCAGGCACGAGGAGGCGTTGATAGTTCGTGACCAGCTCTTGCGACGTCGAATATCTGTGATTGAAAGCGTTAGAATTCTCGAGACGACTTTGACATCGAACATTAACGAATACCTTGTGTCACAGAAGGCAGAACCAGTTGAATTGTCGCTGTTGATGGCATCCGGGCTAACCCGTTTTGGCTTGTTGCTAGTTGTTATCTTCTTGGTCCAGATTCTCGTCGGGGTCTATCGTTATTCGGCTCGGCTATCAGCCTTCTATGCCTCAAGGGCTGATGCACTAATCGCGGGCAACGATAGAGTGCGAGACTTGGGGGCGTGGCCTGACACCTTCACTCCACATGACGTCGATTTCGGGAAACAGCCTAAGACACCGGCACAGCACGTCAAGGACATCGTTGAAGCGTACATGATTAGCAGGAAAAAGGATGAGGAGTGAGGCGGCCAAGTTGCTGGGTCATTACGTGAAACAGAAATGGTCGACAGGTGGCCCCATACATTCAGGTGATGGATAGGCTCAGAAGGAGAAAAGCAAGTGTGGATATTGATAGTCCTGATAACTTACGTGACACCAGAAGGTACTCAGTTGGAAGGATTGCTTTCAAGTGTGGAGACGGCCGAATTCAGTTCGGAGAACTCTTGTAAATCGGCAGCCAATGAAGTGCGAGACCGTCAAGACAACGTAGAGGCTTTTTGCGTCCCAAAGTGATGCGTGGCTTGGCAACTCTCAACTCACTGGCGCGAAGGAGGCGAATGTTCGATTTTCAAAAAGCGTTTACGTTGTCAGTTATGGTACTAATTGGCAATCCTGCGTTTGGCCAGAGTACGAACTTTGGTGAAGGGAATATGAGTTGCCAAGATGTCATTGAGGTTTCACAGCAGGACTGGAACCCACAGCGATATTCTATGCGCGCCTGGGTATCGGGTTACTTCACTGCTTCATCGGGTCTCGCTCCAGCGATAGTGGGTTCTCGCGTACAGCGTGCGAGTCCCGAGACACTTTTCGCGGCAGTCATCGAAAGGTGTAAGGCAGATCAGTTCTTGGACCTGCACGGAGCCGTATTATCGCTAATTGTTCAGCAATAAGGGGCGGGCATTGCCGGGAAATTGAAAGTATGGCTTCGGGAGGCCTGAATTCGATTGGTGTGGAAGGCGCAGCGAAAAGTCTTGCCTGGTTCGAAGTTGATAGATAAGTGTACCTTTGTCAGCACCCCGCCACCCGACATAAGTGCGGTCAATGGTCAGGACTGATACTCGTAGCAGCGAACCGAATGGTTAGGTATCGCTGACTGCGACGCAGTTCCAAAACACTTCGCGTCTCGACCTCACCCAAAGGAGGGGCGGCCATGGCACTGAATGCCAAGCAAGCGCAGTTTGCGCGTGAATACATCATTGATTTCAATGCAACCCAAGCGGCCATCCGAGCCGGATACAGCAAGAAAACGGCGGGTCCACAGGGCGCAAGGCTGTTATCAAATGCTAAGCGGAGAGCAGGCATCATCGTATCCCTCGAAACAAAAACACCAACCTATCCTGACGCGATGGAATGACTATTCACAAGCCATTTGTTCACTATATGTTCTGTTCATGCCGTATGAACCAGTGACCATGGGTTTGAAGTTCCAGAACAGGGTGCGCGACCTGACCTCGCGTGACGTGCTGGTCGTGACGTGCCCGGTCTGCCATGCCAAGTTCAACGTTGCCCCACACCATCTCTTCGCCCGGTATCACGAGTATCAGAAGCTGATGGACATCGAGCGAGACTTCAAATGCCGTCGGTGTGGCCAAGAGGATGATTTCTTCTGGCACATCATGCGCGCGGTTGGGCCGCAGTTCCCGGCAAGTGCTTGAGTGGGGCGTCAATGAAATGCGAGCAAAGGTTCGGCTTCAACAGACGGGCACTGGATCACTGCAACGCTAGGTAAAACATCCGAAATACATCCACCAAGCCGACCAAAAATTCCGGATGATACACAGAAATAAGGGAAACGGCCTTGTAGGAAACGTAACAGGTCAAAGTTACGGCCGCCGCCGCCTGCAACGACAAAAGCAATATCGCACCTTTGCCAGAAACCGAATTCCCGGATAATCCGCTCTTCAAAAGCTTTACTTGATACGTCCGCAATAGTTTAGGTGTAATAATCGGAATGGAACATACCCACAAGATCAAGTGAAGAAAGGTTGGAACAAGTGTAGATCCAAATGCAATATAGAGCCACCAATAATCATTGGGTGAGTTCAGAATCGATCCTTGTACTGTTGCGTCACCAAGGAGCTTGTCCAGCTCAACCAATTGGTGGTTTGTGTAAGTATCCGAGGCGTGCACGATTAGAATGAAAACACAAGTAAGCAGAATAAAGCATATGAAACCAGCAGCAACGTCAACAAACACCCACCACGGACGGAATACATCGCCCTTAACAGCTTTACCTAGACAATACCTAGTGCACCCGGTCGACGCAAAGTCTGCAAAACCATTCACAATCGGCAACAGCAAAAGAAATAGTATGAGTAGGTCATAATCCTGTAACGACAGAAGTGCACCCGCAGGTTCAACAAGGAACACCACTAGAAGAAATATCAGACTCAGCGGGATAGTCAGGACCTGTAAGGGAGTGTGGCGGAATACATTGGAAAGTAAGCCCATTAAAACTAGAACAACAACCGTGCCTACGACGATGTAAGCTGCTAAGACGGCTATTGGCCCGCCAAATTCAGCGTATCCTGCAACGGCGCTTGCGAAAACACCTACGAACACCGTAGAAACGGCTATGATACAACCGGCAAGGGCGTTAACGACAAATCCAACCGCAAAAATTGCAACCAATGTGAATGAAAATGCAGACGTACCGCTAGACAACAAAGTGAAAATTGAAATCGCTGAGAACGAAAGTGCAAGTAGAGTTAGTCTAGCGAAGCCTCCTTTCACGCTAGTGCCACGTTGACGTTCATCAGTCGTTGCCCAATAAGCGAGTACAAAAGATGCAAGTAAGCTTAAGAGACTTGCCGCCCTCACGAAAACACTTTGCTCGACTGAAAGAATAGTCTTCCCAGATAACGAAATTTCCTCACCCGTAACGGCCCATTGGGCAACAAATACGAGGACTGAGTATCCCAACGAGATCAAGAGAGAAAGGTCTAGAACTCCGATGCTCCAAGACTGTCGAGACATGCTCAAGTAATGCATCGATGCGGACTTTCCAGCCGCACGTTGGAAACGGTTTTCGAAGTCGCGCCGACTCGACCAACTAACGTCGTCATCGCTAAAGAAAATCCTATTCCACTGTTCATTTGGTTTAAGTAGTCCTCGTCTTATTGCGATCTTATTGCGCATATCCCAAGGATAACTGGGTACCAAATTTCGACCAGAAACACCCAATATGAGTTCAACTCGCCTTCGAGTTCCTTGTGTTACTTTGTCTAGTAAGTACCGGACTAGCGCAATGTATATCAGTGCTGGGGTGTCTTTTTCGAGCGTATCAATGACCTTATTACAGCTCATTGTATTGGACCAAATATCATTCAGCAGCCACAGGGAAATCCCTAACACAACTGCAAATAACGTACCCCAAACGCCTAAGCTGCTTATAACCTCGATCAGTTTATCCATGCGATTGACACCTGCGTTTTCGTTAACGCCAAATCAACTGAAAATTTTGACGAGTGGCAAGTGTCATCGACAGGCAAGCGCATTAAACACTGCATCCTCACCCTTTACGATGAGCAGGTTCTCACTGCGTCGATACACTGACTGTTTGCTGATGCTTTCTCATTTGGATTGCTCCTTCATGATGCGCGTGCACTCGACCGGACTTTCGTGTCGGAAATCCAGATTCTTTCCTTCAGTACGGTTTGAACATCCTGTTCCGCAGTATTCTTGCAGCATTCTCCCAATCGCGTGGAACGATGGCTCCCTAGCCCGCCTGCAGAATGCCCGTGGTCGTCCGTGGCAACCAGGTGCGTCCACTTTGGGCTGTAACCGGTCGTCTGCCCACCGAGTAGTGGCTACACTAGCGATCGTAATCGATGTTTTCGAGGGATGGCGTGCGAAGTGCTTGGCGGTTCAATGAACTGGCGTGAACCGGTTCACATTGCGAAAACACTGTTCTAAGGCCCTTTAAGAAGTGCTTACGATCAAGGATGACAGTAGTTTACGTGGCAACCGCTTCGTTCACATCGAAGATGTCAGGAGTTCAAATCTCTTATCACCCACCATTTCAAGTATAATTGGAATCGTACGCCAATGCGATCCGTTAGCTTGCTACAAGTTGTTGAGTTTGAACCCATAACAAATTTCTCAGTGACCCAAAAAAGAAGTGGTTTCCGGGTTTTAAGCGCGGTGATGCCATATTAGATAAATCTGATTGGAACACTGATTAGAAAGGACGTAAAATGTCATACGTTCGATCTGTTTCTTTGTCAGGTTTGGTCGTTTTGACCGCAGCATGTACCTCAACTGATGTATCCGAAAACGATACAAATCCGGACCCAGCTTCTACTGTCATTGCTCTGAATGCCAATGGCACCATCCCCGATCAGAATTACAGCGGGGCTGGTATCAATAAAACATATACAACCTTCAGCAATGGTTTTGGTTTTGGCTATGCCTACGGAAGTGTCCGGGGCACTGATGATTTCTTGGGTGTTGCAGGCTTCCGCACAGGTGCAGGCGTTGGTGACGCCGTTACCACTGGGTCAGTCAGCTACAATGCGGCCTATGACTTTACGCGGACCCGTGGCAACACAGAAATCGAGCGTGCGGGAAACGTGACACTGACCGCGGATTTCACGACCGGCAGTGGAACTGTTGCAGGGGCGGATGGTGGACTTGTTATCGATGGCACCTTTGACGGTACTGATTTGGACGGCTCTGTCACTTTTGATGGCGTGACAGCAGAGTTGGATGGTGCGATTGGCCAAGACCGCATTGTTGGTGCCTTTGCCGGGCACGATCAAGACGGTGTTTTAGTGGGGGGCTTTGCAGGCGACGCCAATTGAATAAACGGCCTTTTCCCGCACGGCATTTTTCCTTAGGTCGTGCGGGAAGTCTGAGAAGGTTGTTGTTTCATGTCATTTCCCGAGCTTTACATCCTGCGTCACGGCGAGACGGAATGGAACGCCGAGGGCAGGATGCAGGGTGCCCTGAACTCTCCCTTGACGCCCAAGGGTGAGATGGATGCCGCACGGCAAGGGGAAATACTGCGCACCAGAGATCTGGATGGCTTCGCCTTCCTTGCCAGCCCGCAGGGTCGCGCATTTCAGACCGCAGGTATTGCGCTGGCGAGGATTGCCTTTCACATCCGCACCGATGATCGTCTGCGTGAAATCGGTGTCGGTGACTGGTCTGGGTTATTACGCAGAGAATTGAAGGTTTCCGTGCCACTGCAAGATGGCCCCGACGGTCCATTGGCCCTTTACGAACATGCGCCGGGTGGTGAGGGTTTTGCGGCCCTAGAGCAGCGCTGCCGGTCATTTCTCGCTGATCTGGAGGGGCCATCCGTCCTGGTGACCCATGGGATTACGTCACGAATGATCCGTAGCCTGATACTGACGGGTGGTCCTAATGCCATCGGCACTTTGCCCGGCGGGCAGGGCAATGTCTTTCACCTGCATGACGGTCAGCAAGACCTTTTGGAATGAGGCTTGCGCTACCCGCAACGCTGGTCTAAACGAGCTGGCGTTGGGTGATTAGCTCAGTTGGTAGAGCGCTTCGTTTACACCGAAGATGTCGGGAGTTCGAGTCTCTCATCACCCACCAACATCCCGCTCACGTTCGAAAATCTTTCGCATCCCGCACGATCGCAATGATCTGTGCACTTACGAACATGACCTATGATTTTCTCGGCCTATCTTTGATCTCCGCACATCATACATTTGAGGCAGCTACAACATAGGAGTGACTCAAATGAGCTGGAATCCTGCACTTGATCCAGATTGCCCCACCGGCGATGCCGTTGATGCAATTGAAACCGTCATCGTCCCACGTGCCCGTGACCTTGGTGGGTTTGAGGTGCGACGTGCCTTACCTGCGCCGCGCCGTCAGATGGTTGGGCCATTCATTTTCTTTGATCAGATGGGCCCTGCCGAGTTTGTCACGGGGCAGGGGATCGACGTACGCCCGCATCCGCATATCGGTTTGGCGACGGTGACCTACCTGCATCGGGGCGCGATCCATCACCGCGACAGTCTGGGCACTGACCAGTGGATCGAACCCGGCGCGATGAACTTGATGATCGCCGGTCACGGGATAACCCATTCAGAACGGATGGATGGTGAGGCACGAAAGGAGCCACAAAGCCTGTTCGGTATTCAGACATGGATTGCGCTGCCCAAAGGCGCGGAAGACCGCGACGCGGCTTTCATTCATGCGCCGAAAGCGGATCTGCCGCTCATGGAAGGCGAGGGCAAGCAGGTGCGTCTGATCATGGGCGACGCCTATGGTGAACGCGCCCCGGTCGAGACGCCGTCAGAGATGTTCTACCTCGACGCTGTGCTGGAACCGGGGGCAAAGCTGCCAATGCCCGATAACCACGAAGATCGCGGTGCCTATGTGCTTGAGGGTGCGGTCGACGTCGCTGGTCAGACTTACGCGGCCGGGCAGATGATGGTGTTCCGCCCAGGCGATCAGGTGAGCATGACCGCAGGTGCGCAAGGGGCGCGGGTGATGCTTCTGGGTGGTGCGACGCTGGAAGGCAATCGTTACATCTGGTGGAATTTTGTAGCCTCCAGCAAAGAGCGTATCGAAGAGGCGAAGGAGGCCTGGCGTGCCGGAGATTGGCAGAATGGTCGTTTTCAACTGCCACCGGGTGACGATGCTGAGTTCATCCCTTTGCCTGACCGCTAAGAGGATGGTCTGAACCCAACGATTCGCATTGGCGTGGGGCTCATCGCTTTGCGTCAATTCAAGCAAGCTGACGGTGCCGACCTCAACGCAATGGTCGACGCACCGTCAGCGCAGGCGTCAACGAGAAATTCGCGCAAAATCTGCACCGCAGGCCTGATTTACCGTTGACGCCCCCGATGTCCCGCTTTATCCCGCCCTTCACGCGCGGTTGTAGCTCAGTTGGTTAGAGTACCGGCCTGTCACGCCGGGGGTCGCGGGTTCGAGCCCCGTCAACCGCGCCACTTCCTCTTTAAAATATGTCAGTGTTTGCGCGTGAGAGGTCTGGCGTACCGAGTTGTGCTTTGAAGCCGCTCGAAATAGGCCTAGATTACGTGATTGGTGCAAGCGAAGGGCAGAGTTCATGGCAGGCAGATCGTCGGCTGCGCAGTTTTTCAGTTTCGGGCTTGTCGGACTGATCGCGACGCTGTCGCATTATTGCGTGATGTTTCTGGGGCTCTTGTTGCTGCAGATGCCCGTCTTCTGGTCATTTGCCGGCGCCGTGGTTGGGGCTGTTGTCGGATACATCCTGAACTACGTCTACACATTTCAAAGCACCCAGCCGCATCGCGATACATTCTTGCGTTACGCACTGATCACGATCTTCTCGATCCTGCTCAATACAGCGCTGTTCTTTGCATTCTTTGAGATTTTCGGCTTGCCCGTGCCGGTTTCGCAGTTGATCAGCACCGGGTTGGTCTTTGTCGCCAACTACTTTGCGCATAAGACCATCACGTTTGACATCGGAACGACAAAATCACCATGACGGATCCAGAAATCTCGGTTGTCGCACCTGCCTATAATGAAGAGGCATCTGTCAACGCGTTTTATGACAGGGTCGCTGCGGTCTTCGACGACCACGGCATCCGGGGTGAGATTATCTTTGTCAACGATGGCAGCACCGATGGGACCCTGGATGCGCTCATCGCATTGCATGCGCGTGATAGCCGGGTGGTTGTCATCGACCTCAGCCGAAACTTCGGGAAAGAGATAGCGCTGACGGCAGGGCTTGATCACGTGCGTGGTCAGGCCGCGATCCCGATTGACGTGGATTTGCAAGATCCGCCAGAGTTGATTCCCGATCTGATAGCGGCCTGGCGTGAGGGCTACGTTGTCGTCAATGCCCGCAGGCGCAGTAGGCAGGGCGAAACCTATCTGAAGAAGGCCACCGCGTCCGCCTTTTACAAGCTGATGCAAAAGTTTGATCGTCACGCGGCGATCCCCGAAAACGTAGGTGATTATCGTCTGGTCGACCGCAAGGCGCTGGAGGCAATCACCAGCATGCGCGAACGCCACCGGTTCATGAAGGGCATCTTTCATCTGGTCGGTTTCAAACAGACTTTCGTTGACTATGACCGTGACCCCCGCTTTGGTGGCAGTTCGAGCTTCAATTACTGGAAGCTGTGGAATTTCTCGCTTGAAGGCATCACGTCGTTCACCACCTTGCCGCTGCGCCTTTTTGGTTATGTCGGATTTGTCGTGGCGCTGCTATCCTTCGCCTACGGCATGTTCATCATGACCAAGGCGCTCTTCTTTGATGATCCCGTTGCAGGCTTTCCGACCCTTTTTGTATCAATCGCTTTCCTTGGTGGCATTCAGTTGATTGGTCTGGGCGTGATCGGCGAATATCTGGGCCGCATCTTCAATGAAACAAAGAACCGGCCGCTCTATTTCGTCGACACCGTCTATCAGTCGCCTACCGAACCGCTCGTGGTCGAACTCCCTCAAGCTGAGAAATCGGCGCAATAGACGCTTAGACCAGTAAGGTCTCAAGTGGCCGCCAAGGGCCGGTTGGTTTGCGGCTGATCGTGTCGAATGCGTAGAAGTTGCCGCCGCCTCCGGGCTGATCGTGCTGTCTGTCGATAGGCAGGCCGATAAGCGCGCAGTAAAGCAGCGTGCCAACGGCACCATGTCCGACAAACAGGATGTTTTGCGCGGCGTGCCTTCGTAGTGCATTGTCCACAGCATCGACGATACGCGCCTGCGCCGCGCGCGCAGTCTCCCAGCCCTGATAGCTTTCATCTGGCTTTGCAAAGAAAGCATCTGCGGCGGCTTCGAAGGCGGGGCCGGGCAGGTAGCCCGTGCTGCTACGATCATTCTCGCCCATTTCCGGGACGGCGTGATGTGGGCAGCCGAGCGTTGCCGCTAAAATCGCGGCAGTCTCGACGGCTTTCACTTCGGAGCTCGAATAGATGACGTCGGTGTCAGCCAAAGCACCGGATCCTGCCAAGGCTTCGATACGGGCCGCACCGGTCGCGCTCAGCTTCCATTCGGGCACGGGCACATCGGGGTCCTGCACCACTTGTGGATGGCTCAGATATCGGGCGCGGGCCACTACTTCGTCATTTCATGTAAGATCCGTGCCCATGACCGGATGCCCTTGTGGAAGGACGAGAGGTCGTACTTTTCATTGGGCGAATGGATCTGATCGTCATCTTTGCCGAAGCCGATCAGCATCGCGTCCATGTTCAGGATTTCCTTGAAATACCCGGCAATGGGGATCGATCCGCCACAGCCCACATAGGCCGCCGCATTTGGCCATTCGTCAGACAGCGCCTTGCGCGCCTGATCAAAGGCGGGGTGCGTTGTGGTCATCTGCCCGGCGGGACCGGCGCCGTGATCCGCAAATTCCACACTGCAATCGGGGGGCAGCATGTCCTGCACCATCTTGCGGAAGTTTTCGCGGATTTTCATTGGGTCTTGCGTGCCAACAAGACGGAAGCTGATCTTTGCACTCGCCTTGCTGGGCAGCACAGTCTTGAAGCCTTCGCCGGTATAGCCCGACCACATTCCGTTAACCTCGCAAGTGGGGCGCGACCAGATCATTTCGAGCGGACGGCGGCCCTTTTCACCGGCGGGTTCCGACAGGCCTACCTCACCCAGAAAGTGTTTGTCGTCGAATTTCAGATCATCCCACGCGGCGGCGAGTTCATTGGAAAGCTCCGGCACGCCGTCGTAGAAATCCGGGATCGTGATACGCCCGTTTTCGTCGTGCAGGCCCGCGACGATACGGGCCAGCACGCGGGCAGGGTTCATCGCGATCCCGCCATACATGCCCGAGTGTAGGTCTTTATTGGGGCCTGTGATCGTCAGCTCTTCGCCCAACAGTCCGCGCAACTGCGTGATGATCGCGGGCGTACTGTCGCCGTAAAGCCCGGTGTCGCAGATCAGGGCGATATCGGCGGTCAGCTCTTCGGCGTTTTCTTCCATGAAGGGTGTGAGAGAGGGGGAGCCTGATTCCTCTTCCCCTTCGAAGAAAATGCTGATGTTTGCCGGTAGCGTTCCATGCTCCGCCTTCCATGCGCGGCAGGCTTCGACAAAGGTCATCAACTGCCCCTTGTCGTCGGATGACCCGCGTCCTCGGATGACCTTGCCGTTTGGTGTGTCTTCCACCTGGGGATCAAACGGGTCGCGATCCCAAAGCTCCAATGGGTCAACCGGCTGCACGTCATAATGTCCATAAAACAGAACATGTGGACCATCGCCGCCACTATGCGCCACAACCATCGGGTGGCCGGGCGTTGGGCGCTTGGATGCCTCAAATCCTATTGATTGCAGGTCTGCCACGAGCCAGTCGGCGGCAGTGTCACACTCTTTCTTATAGGCCGGATCGGTTGAGATGGACGGGATCCGCAGAAGCTCCAAAAGTCGGTCGGTGGCTTGCGGCAGGTCGGCGTCAATACGGGTGAGGACGGGGTCGAGCGACATGGTCAATCCTTTGTGCTGTCTTCCGGGGCAAGGTGCCATGCTCAGCCTGCGCGTCAATCGGATTTCGCTAAGCCGCTCAATTCATACGCAAAGCGATTTGGGGTAGGGCAAGCCTGACTTTGATCTGCATCAACGAAGCTTTAGTCTGAAACCGTCATGACGGGGTGACAGAATGTAGCGTGTTGCCGACCCGGGCACCGCCCTATATGACGCTTAGAACGATTCAAAGACCGCCTGAAAAGTGGGCTTTGTGACGAGGATAAGGACGTATCAGTGGATTACGACGCCCAACTGGATAGCGCAATTAACCGGCTGCACGATGAAGGTCGCTATCGCACATTTATCGACATTGAGCGCAAGCGCGGCCAGTTTCCCCACGCAACATGGCGCAAGCCTGACGGGTCCGAACAACCGGTGACGGTATGGTGCGGCAACGACTATCTGGGTATGGGCCAGCATCCTGTCGTTCTGGCCGCTATGCACGAGGCGATAGATGCAACCGGTGCGGGATCCGGTGGCACGCGCAACATTTCTGGCACGACCGTCTATCACAAACGGCTTGAGGCTGAGCTTGCGGATTTGCACTGCAAAGAAGCGGCGCTCTTGTTCACCAGCGCCTATATCGCGAATGACGCAACGTTAAGTACGCTGCCTAAACTCTTCCCCGGGCTGATCATTTATTCGGACGCGTTGAACCATGCTTCGATGATTGAAGGCGTGCGACGCAATGGCGGCGCGAAGCGGATTTTCCGCCACAATGACCTTGATCACCTGCGCGAATTGGTGGCAGCGGACGACCCCGCCGCGCCAAAAGTTATCGCCTTTGAGTCCATTTATTCGATGGATGGCGACTTTGGACCGATTGAAGCGATCTGCGATCTGGCTGATGAATTCGGTGCGCTGACCTATATTGACGAGGTCCATGCGGTCGGCATGTACGGCCCTCGCGGTGCCGGCGTGGCAGAGCGTGACGGCCTGATGGGCCGCATCGACATCATCAATGGCACCTTGGCCAAGGCCTATGGCGTGATGGGTGGTTACATCGCGGCATCAGAGAAAATGTGTGACGCGATAAGATCTTATGCGCCGGGCTTCATATTCACAACGTCCTTGCCGCCCGCCGTGGCAGCAGGTGCTGCGGCATCAGTGGCGCATCTGAAGACCGACCAGTCTCTGCGCGACCAACACCAGACCCAGTCGAAGATTTTGAAGCTGCGCCTGAAGGGCATGGGCCTGCCCATCATTGATCACGGAAGCCATATCGTGCCGCTGATCGTGGGAGATCCGGTGCATACAAAACAGCTCTCTGACATGCTGCTGGCGGATTTCGGAATCTACGTGCAACCGATCAATTTCCCGACCGTCCCGCGCGGGACCGAGCGGTTGCGCTTTACCCCATCGCCGGTTCACGGCCCGCGCGAAATGGATGCACTTGTCAGCGCTTTGGACAGTCTTTGGTCACATTGTGCGCTAAATCGCGCCGAACTCGCCGGTTAACACTTTTTCAATAAGTGCATGTGCCCTGTGGATATGTTATCCGTTTCAAAGGCGTACACGACTTTTTGATTCGAAAAGACGCGGGCGCTTAGGGGCAGTAAGCGACGGGACAGTCGATGATCGGGAAGACCTTCAAGCGTGACGACGCATCGGAGGACGTTGAGGCAAAAGGCTTTGACGACTTTGAATTGCGTTTGGGCGATTTGATGCGCGGTGAACGTGCGACGATGGGCAAAAGTCTGTTGGACGTTCAGCGCGAGTTGAAGATCAAGGCAGCCTATATTGCTGCAATCGAAAATGCTGACCCGTCCGCCTTCGACACACCGGGATTTATTGCAGGCTATGTGCGGTCCTATGCGCGTTACCTGAATATGGACCCCGATGAGGCGTTTGACGCCTTCTGCACAGAAAGTGGATTTGAGACCGCGCACGGCATGTCGGCGGCGGCCTCCTCGATCAAGCCAAAAGTTGGTGAGCCGGTCCTGAGCCCGCTGGGCAAGGACATTTTCACAGCTTCCGAAACGCCTTTTATCCCCGTTGGCGACGCCGTTTTGTCGGCTGTTGAGCCGCGCGCGATCGGATCAATTGCTGTGCTGATCGCCTTGATTGGTGGTCTGGGTTATGGCGGTTGGACGGTGCTGCAGGAGGTGCAGAAGGTCCAGTTTGCCCCAGTGGAACAGGCTCCTATTGTTGTTGCAGACATTGATCCGCTGGCGGGTGCGTCAAATGCGTTGCGCACCAGCGATCCACTCGCAATCGTTAATGGCCCGACAAGTGATGCGCTCGACCGGCTGTATCGTCCGCAAGCGTTAGATGTGCCGGTGCTAGTTGCCCGTGATGCACCGATCTCGACCCTGCGCCCTGATACCATTGGTGCACTTCTGCCTGATCAATCCTTTGAACCGCCCGTCGCGGTGGCAGAGGCGGATGTTGCGGCGGATTTGCCGTCCCCTCCACCGATCCAGGTGGTCGAAACACCGGTGCCTGAAGTGCAACTGGTCGCTGTGCGCCCCGCTTGGGTGCGCATCCAGTCCGCCGATGGCACAGTGATCTTCGAAGGTGTGATGGAACCGGGTGAGAACTTTGTTGTCCCGGCAACGGAAGAGCCAGCAACGCTGCGCGTGGGTGAAAGCGGTGCGATGTATTTTGCCGTGAATGGCACGCATTACGGGCCTGTTGGGCCGCGTGGCGTTGTGACATCGAATGTCGAACTCACGCCTGACAGCCTGACATCGACTTATACAGTTGCTGATCTGACGCAGGATGATGATCTGGCTGAGATCGTCAATTTTGCCGAGGTGCAGGCGGACGAATAATCGCAGCGCTGATTGCTTGCCGCGGGTGGTGTTGGTGCTTAGGTTATGCGCAAAACTGGCACCATTCGGAAAGCTGCTGACATGTCGCTGAACCACGTTCGCCCCTGGCGCAATATCTATCGCCGGAAATGTCGTCAGATCATGGTGGGGTCAGTGCCTGTCGGGGGCGATGCCCCGATCAGCGTGCAGACCATGACGAATACGCTCACCACAGATGTGAAAGCGACGATTGAACAGGTTAATGCCGCCGCTGATGCGGGAGCAGACATCGTAAGGATTTCGGTGCCGGATGAGGCGTCGAGTGCGGCGCTGAAGAAGATCATTCCTGAAGTGTCCGTGCCAATCGTGGCGGACATTCATTTCCACTATAAGCGCGGGATTGAGGCGGCGGAGGCGGGGGCGGCCTGTCTGCGGATCAATCCGGGCAATATCGGCGATGAAACGCGCGTGCGCGAGGTCATCAAGGCCGCGCGTGACCACAATTGTTCAATCCGGATTGGGGTGAATGCCGGCTCACTCGAAAAACACCTCCTCGACAAATACGGAGAGCCATGCCCGGACGCGATGATCGAAAGCGGGCTCGATCACATCAAGATCCTGCAGGATAACGATTTCCACGAATTCAAGATCTCGTGCAAAGCCTCAGACGTTTTCATGGCCGCTGCAGCCTATCAGCAATTGGCCGAAGCGACTGATGCACCGATCCATCTGGGCATTACCGAGGCGGGTGGGCTGGTTTCTGGCACGATCAAATCGGCCATCGGTCTGGGCAACCTTCTGTGGATGGGGATCGGCGATACGATCCGCGTGAGCCTCTCTGCCGATCCGGTGGAGGAGGTCAAGGTCGGCTATGAAATCCTTAAATCGCTGGGCCTGCGCCATCGCGGGGTGAACATCATCTCGTGTCCCTCCTGCGCGCGTCAGGGCTTTGATGTGATCAAAACCGTCGAGGAACTCGAAAAGCGGCTGGAACACATCAAGACACCAATGTCCTTGTCGATTATCGGCTGTGTCGTGAACGGCCCGGGCGAGGCGCTGATGACCGATGTGGGCTTTACTGGCGGGGGTGCCGGGTCAGGCATGGTCTATCTGGCGGGCAAACAGAGCCATAAGCAATCGAACTACGACATGATTGACCATATCGTCGAACAGGTGGAAAAGAAGGCTGCTGAGATCGAGGCGGAGCAGGCGGTGCAAGCTGCCGAATAACGCTATTCCGCCCTGAGTTCCGCCACCACGGCCAGCATCTCATCCGCGGGTAAGAAACCACGGAGCATCTGGTCCTCGACCACGAAAGTCGGTGTTCCGCTGATCTGGAGCTGCTGTGCGAGCGCACGGTTTTCCGTAATAATATCGCCGACCTTGTCATCATCCATCATCGCTGCAATCGCATCATGGTCGAGGTCGAAGCTCTCACTCAGCCGGGCGAGCGCCTGGTTGCTGATCTCGCCCTGAAACTCCATCAGGGTGTCATGCACGACTTTGTAGGTGTCATCGCCCGCGACAAGCTGCGTCGCGATGGCATAGCGTGCGGCAAGGACTGATGGCTCGCCCAGGATCGGGAATTCCTTGATGATGTAGCGGATATTGCCATCGGCGCTCAGCACGTTCTGCACCTCTGGAAAGGCGCGTTTGCAGAAGCCGCAGCGGTAATCCATGAATTCGACAATCGTGATGTCGCCATCCGGGTTGCCGCCGACAAAGGAATGCCCGTCATTGAACAATGCATCGGCGTTCGCACGGGCAAGTTCGATATCATTCAGCCGCTCCGCCTCAGCCTCGCGGGCCTGCAAGACGCCGATGGCCTCGCGGATAATTTCCGGGTTTTCAAGGATATAGGCGCGTACTTCGGCGCGGAATGCGTCACGTTCCGCGCTGCTCATCGCATCGAGCTCCAGCGCGGACGCGCCGCTGGCCAATCCAAGGGATAGGGGAAGAGCGAGGCGCCAGATCATCGAACAACTCCGGGGTTAGAACCGATGCAGGTGTCAGACCATATCCGCCCTCATTTGCCAAGGTGCATTGACGTTACATGCCAGTGAAAGGCAAACAGGCCGCAAAAGCAAAGAGGCAAGGCAGATGCGACAGTCCCACAGAGGTGAGGTTGATCCGTTTATCGTGATGGATGTCATGGAAGCGGCTCGAAAGGCCGAGGCGACGGGGCGTCATATCATCCATATGGAGGTGGGACAGCCGAGCACCGGCGCGCCAGCTACCGCGCTTGCAGCGCTTGTTGAGGCGATGGACACGCCACTTGGCTACACGGTTGGGCTGGGCTTGCCTGACCTGCGCGCAAGTATCGCGCGGCATTATGCAGAATGGTATGGCGTCGACCTTGACCCGGGCCGCGTTGTGATCACGAGCGGCGCATCGGGAGCGTTCCTGCTCGCCTTTTCGGCGCTTTTCGACAACGACGAGCGGGTGGGTCTGGGCACGCCGTGCTATCCATCTTATCGCCAAATCCTGAAAGCCGTTGGTTTGCAGCCCGTCGATATTCCCACGACCTTGGCGCAGCGGTTTCAGCTGCGACCAGAGGGTGTCGCAGCCCATGATCTGGCAGGCCTTATCGTTGCTTCGCCGGCGAATCCGACGGGCACGATGCTCGACGAAGCAGCGTTGCGTGCCTTGGCCCAGGCTTGCGCTACGCAGAATGCGGCACTGATTTCGGATGAGATTTATCACGGCATCGATTATGAAACATCGCCGGTGACCGCCCTGCAGGTTACCGATGACGTCTATGTCGTCAATTCGTTCTCGAAGTACTTCTCGATGACAGGTTGGCGGGTCGGTTGGATGGTCGTCCCGGAGACCCATGTGCGCAGGGTTGAGCGGCTGGCCCAGAACATGTTCATCTGCGCACCCCATGCAGCCCAAGTGCTCGCGCTGCATGCGATGGATTGCACCGAAGAGCTGTTGGCGAACAAAGCTGTCTACGCCGCCAACCGCGCGCTGATGATTGACGGTCTCAAAGCCGCGGGTTTCGACCGTTTCGCGCCGCCGGATGGCGCGTTCTATGTCTATGTGGATGTGTCCGAATACACCGATGACGCGGTAGCCTTTGCCGCCGAAATTCTGGATGTGGCTGGTGTGGCCGTGACACCCGGCGTCGATTTCGACGCGGCACGCGGGCAGCATTGGCTGCGGTTTTCCTACGCGCGCAGCACCGATGATATCCGCGAAGGGCTGGACCGTCTCGCGTGCTTCATGCAAGAGCGTCGCGCGTGATCAGGTGGCTTGTCCTTTGGATTTGCCTTGCAACCGGTGCAACGGCGCAAGTGACCATCGACCCGGATCGCAGCGTTGTCCGCGACGGATGGTGGAGCTTGCGTGTGGAGCTCGCGCTAAGCGATGTGACCCCATACCGGGTTTTCACCCTCGACAACCCCCGGCGGCTCTTCATTGATTTTGAAGATGTGGTTTGGGACGGCGTCGACAGCCAGAAGCTGCGCAGCGGTGACCGGGCAATGGCACTGCGGATCGATCCGCTGCATTCGGGTTGGTCGCGGATGGTTGTCGATCTGGCCGAGCCGCTGAACATTGTTGAAGCAGGCATGCGCGGAACGGGGGCTGGGGCGGACTTGACGGTGGTCCTTGAGCAGGTATCCGGCGAGGAATTCGCTGCGGCGGCGGGGGCACCTCCTGATCTGGGGCGGGTCGCGCTTGCGGTAATTGATCGGATGCCCTTCCCGCCTGTGACAGATACGGATGATTTCGTCGTGGTGCTCGATCCTGGGCATGGCGGCATCGATCCCGGGGCGGAACGCGGCGGTTTGAACGAAGCGGAATTGATGCTGACCTTTGCCGAGGAAGTTGCGGCTGAGCTTAACGCACTCCCCGGCATCTCTGTCGTGATGACGCGCGACGCCAACACGTTCGTGCCACTCTTTACCCGGATGAGCATTGCGCGGGCCGCCGGGGCGGACCTGTTCATTTCCCTGCACGCCGACGCGCTTGTTGAAGACGAAGCGCGAGGCGCGTCCGTATACACGCTGTCCCAGACTGGCGAAGAACGCGCCGGGCAGCAGGTGGTCGAACGTCATGAGCGTGATGACTTGCTGGAAGGCCTCGACCTGCAGGCACAGGGGGATCAGGTTGCCGCGGCGCTGATGGATTTGGCGCGAGCAGAGACCGGGCCGGAAGGTGCACGCTTTGCCGAAACGCTGGTGAGCGCGATGCGCGCTGAGGGGGTTTATCTCAATTCCCGGCCACGTCGCGAAGGGCGGTTTGCGGTTCTCTCGGCTGCCGACTTTCCGGGTGTGCTGCTTGAGGCTGGCTTTTTGTCAAATGCCGAAGACCGGGCTGTGTTGCAAAGCGCCGAGGGCCGCGCCCGAATTGCACGCGCTGTTGCTACTGCTGTGGATGCGTTTCGGGATCAAGCCGACTGATACTGGGCAAGCCAGATTGTATGTCCGCCGCAGTCTGGGTCTTCGGCCATATGGTGGAGGACACGAAAACCGTGGTTATGCAGCAGATCGCGATATTCGTCGGCTGAAAGCGACGCGTGATATATGGGCGCGCCTGCCACCTGTCCAATCGCTTCACCCGCGACGTGACCAGATGTAAACATCAGCGCTGCTCGGGGCGCAGCGTGCGCCTTGAACACCGCAAACATGGCACGTTGGTCATTCGCTGACAGATGGAAAAAACTGTCCCAAGCGAGGATCGCATCGAATGCCCGATCCAAAGCCAGTTGCCGCATATCCGCCCGCACGACCGTTGCATCAGGCAGGTTCTGCGTGAAAAGCGCGGTCAGCGGTTCGCTCGCATCAACTCCCGTTATCTGCGCGCCGCGATCAGCCAGATACGTTGCGATGGGCTCGCCTGCGCCGCAGCCCAGATCAAGCACACTGACAGCACCTTTGGCGCGCGGTGCCGCGTGCAGCATCCGGTCGAGCCACGGTTTCTCAAAAAGGCTCCGGGCCCGGTCACGTGCCCAGGCGGTGCCGTGTTTTTCGTATATCGTGATGACATCTTCGGGCTTCATCTGACCCGCATGCCCTGTTTGCGGATGCGTGGCAACGGTCGGAAATGGTCGCAAGAACGCGGCGGCATCGCACCGCCGAACGCGACGTTTGGCCTTTTGACCATTCGCGCGGTCAGGCGTATAAGCGGGCTAACGATTAGAACTGGATACCGGCTCGTGTTGCGCTTATTTTTCTCATTCCTTGGCGGTTTGTTCACGCTGGTGACCCTTGGCTTGGTCATGGGCGCCTTCGTGGCTGGCGGCGTGCTTTATATGTATGGGCGCGACCTGCCGAGTTACGAGACGCTGTCGCAATACACCCCTAAAACGATCAGCCGAATCTATTCGAACGAAGGTGAGATCATCGATGAATTTGCGCTGGAACGGCGCCTTTTCACACCTGCTGAAGAGATCCCCGATATCGTCAAACAGGCCTTTATCTCGGCCGAAGACAAGAACTTCTACGAACATGCGGGCTATGATCCGATGGGGATGGTTGCTGCGTTTATCGATGCGGTTGAGTCCCGCGGCGAGAATTTGCGCGGTGCCTCGACGATCACCCAGCAGGTGATGAAGAACTTCCTGCTTGATGGCTCGCGCACCGCTGAGCGGAAAATCAAAGAGATCATTCTGGCCGCGCGGATTGAAGGCGCGATGCCCAAGGAACGTATCCTTGAGCTTTACCTCAACGAAATTTTTCTGGGTCAGAACAGCTATGGCGTGACGGCGGCGGCACTCACCTATTTCAACAAACCGCTGACCGCATTGTCACCGGGCGAGGCTGCCTATCTTGCATCGCTGCCGAAAGCGCCGAGCGACAGGCATCCGGTGCGTGACCGCGAGGCGGCGATTTTCTGGCGCAATAACACGCTGCGCGAGATGTACGAGAACGGGTACCTTGATCTCGCCACCTATAATGCCGAGCGCGAGGCAGACTTGCTGACCGTGCAGGGCGGTGATTATGAAAGCTTCCGCACCAGCCTGCCGGATCGCGACTACTTCACAGACGAGATTCGCCGTCAGCTCAGCCAGAATTTCGGTGAGGAGGAGTTCTTTTCAGGCGGCCTCTCGATCCGCGCGACGGTTGATCCCGAATTGCAGGTTGTCGCACGGCATTCCCTGCAACGCGCGCTTGAGGACTATGATCGCGAATTGCAGGAGTGGCGTGGCACCGGCGAGACCATTCCCGAAGAAGCCCTGCAAAGCGAAGAGGCGTGGCGCGCCGCGCTCGCGGCCATCGATGTGGCCCGCGATATCGATCTTGATGGGCGCTGGTATCCCGCCGTTATTCTCGATGTTGCTGAAAACACGCTGACGATCGGTATAGAAGATTTCGTGGCGACGGACGCCGAGCCTTCCATCGTGCCGCGCGAAGATATCCGCTGGATGGCGGGCAATTTCTTTGACAATTACACGCCCGGCGATGTGGTTCACGTCAGGCGTTTTCTGGACAATGACGGCAACTTCGTGCGCTGGTCTTTGCGGCAGGTACCTGAGGTCCAGGGCGGTTTCATGGCGATGGACGTCAATACGGGCCGCGTGATCGCGATGCAGGGTGGGTTCAGCTACCAGCATTCGGTCTTTAACCGCGCCACGCAGGCGCAGCGTCAGCCGGGCTCTTCCTTCAAGCCGTTTGTTTATGCAGCCGCGCTCGACAGTGGCTATTCGCCTGCGACCATCGTCGTAGACGCGCCGATCACCATCAATACGCCGCAAGGCACGTGGCGTCCGCGCAATTCTTCCAACCGGTTCTATGGACCTACGCCGCTGCGCACCGGGATTGAGCGTTCGCGCAACCTGATGACCATTCGCCTCGCGCAGGAAATTACGATTGACACCGTTGGTCTCTATGCCGAGCGGTTCGGCGTTTACCAGGACATGAACCGCGTCTTGGCGGCCTCGCTTGGCTCGGACGAGACGACGCTATTCAAGATGGTGGCGGCCTATGCGATGTTTGCCAATGGGGGTGAGCGTGTGGAGCCGACGCTCGTCGACCGCGTGCAGGATCGGTTCGGCAACACGGTCTATCGCCACGACCAGCGCAATTGCGTGAATTGCGAGGGCTATGTGCTGGCCGAGGGCGAGGCGCCGCGCGTCGTGTCCAATCGTGTCCGGGTAATGAACGAGATTACGGCCTATCAGTTGACGTCCATGATGAAGGGCGTGGTTGACCGGGGGACAGCCGCAAGTACCGTGAACTTGCCCGTGCCAATTGCGGGCAAGACCGGCACGACCAACGACGCCAAGGATGTTTGGTTCGTTGGCTTTTCATCGAACATCGTTGCGGGCTGCTACATCGGCTACGATACACCGCGCACGCTGGGGCGTGGCGCGTCCGGTGGTGGCACTTGCGGTCCGGTCTTCAATCGGTTCATGTCTGAGGCCATCGAGAAGTATGGTGCCGGCGCGTTTGAAGTGCCTGCGGATTGCCAGTTCATCAATATCGACCGTTATAGCGGCGCACGCCTGCCTGATGGTGCCAGCGGTGAGAATGTGATTGGCGAATGCTTCCGCCCGGGGGAGGAGCCGATCTTTGGCATCATGTTTGATGGTGGCTTTGCGATGGCGCAGGATTTGCCGCTTTTTGACGAGGTACCGCGCGCCGCGCGTGAGGTGACGACATCGACGGGCGATACTGCCACGGTCGGGCCCAAGGCCACGTTCGGGACGCTTTCGACAGGCGGTCTTTACTGACACCGCTTGTCGCCCCGCGTGCCCCGCGCTAAGACCGATCAACACCAGAGCTTCGATCAGAGTACCCGCCCCATGCGAGCAGAGACCCAGAACATCGTGGACGCGATTGAGAAGTCGCTTAACCTGCTCGCGCAGCGGATGGATCATGAAACGGCCCCGCATAGGTTGGAAGAATTCAACGCGCGGGTCGAGGATCCCACGCTGTGGGATGATCCGGAGGCCGCGCAAAAGCTGATGCGCGACCGGCAGATGCTTGTTGATGCGATGACGAACTATGACAGCATCCGACAGGAACTTTCGGACAATGTCGAACTGATCGCCCTGGGCGAGATGGAAGACGATGCCGATGTGGTGGCAGAGGCGGAAGAGGCCATCGCCGCATTGGAAAAGAAGGCCGCGCAGAAAGAGCTTGAGGCGCTCCTCGATGGTGAGGCGGATGCCAATGACACCTTCCTTGACATCAATGCGGGCGCCGGTGGCACCGAGTCATGCGACTGGGCCAATATGCTCGCCAGGATGTACGTTCGCTGGGCCGAGAAGAAGGGTTACAAGGTTGAACTGCAATCTGAGCAGCCGGGGGATGAAGCGGGGATCAAATCGGCCTCCTACAAAATCAGCGGTCACAATGCTTATGGCTGGCTGAAATCTGAAAGCGGTGTGCACCGGCTGGTGCGCATTTCGCCCTTCGATAGTGCGGCCAAGCGCCATACCTCGTTTACCTCTGTGAAGGTCTATCCGGTTGTCGACGACAATATCGAGATTGAGGTGAACCCCGCCGATATCCGCATCGATACTTACCGGTCATCCGGTGCTGGCGGACAGCACGTCAACACCACCGACTCCGCCGTGCGGATCACCCACCATCCGACTGGGATTGTCGTCACAAGTTCGGAAAAGTCCCAGCACCAGAACCGCGACATCGCGATGAAGGCGCTGAAATCGCAGCTCTATCAGATTGAGCTGGATAAGCGCTCCGCCATGGTCAATGAAGTCCATGAAAACGCCGGTGATGCGGGGTGGGGCAACCAGATCCGGTCTTACGTTTTGCAGCCTTATCAGCAGGTCAAGGATCTGCGCACGAGCTATACGACCTCGGATACAAAGGGCGTGCTGGATGGTGATCTGGATGGGCTGATGGCGGCGACACTGGCGCTGGATATGTCGGGCAAGGGACGCGACGCGGCGAATACCGAGTAACAGCGATCAGTCTTTGGACGCACCGCCCTGACTGTTTCTTTGCCCCATCTTGCGGACGAGAACGGTGCGCAGATCATGCATCGCAAAGATCAACCTGTCGCTCAAAGCATCAAGCTGTGTCGCAACAGCTTCGGATTGCACCCACTGCGCCGTCATTGAAAGACGATCGATGAGGTCTTCAGCGTCCCGATACTTCCGCTCTTGCAGGTGTTCCTGACGATCAGTCAGCCAGTTCTGAATGGCCGTCCTGTCATCATCTGTCAGCGCGTGATCCTGCACAGCCTTGAAATCGCCACGCTTGGTGTTTGCAACGGCGATTTGCTGCATCTCAATCCGACGTTGTCGGTTTGCTGGATTGATGCGAAACACCAACGCCCCGTTTTCGCGGATACGGAAATGATATTGCCTGTTCGGGTTCGTCGGATTGGCGACATCCGCTTCGGTGGCAGAGTTTGCCTGATGTGAGAGGGGTTTTTGCGTGCCGTCAGCTTGTGGCTTCGTCATGCGCGGATCGCAGTGCTGCTGTCACTATACACCTCATATGCTGGTCCATACGCGCAGAGCTCATCCCGGATGGCGTTCACCTCATAGAGTTTGAGGACACCCAACCGCGTCGGCCCATATGCACCGACGCGTCCGTCAAGCGCAGGGAACAATTCGAGGATTTCTGAAAGGGTATCGTCTGCCATTTCATTGGTAGCCGTATCGCCGAGAAAGAAGGATTCTGACCAGAGCCCCGCGACATTCACCAATTCATGCTGATCAAAAAGCACATGGATGAACTCGACATCAGTGCATGCATCATCAATCACGATACTCTCATCATTGACCAGAAACCGCGCGGGGATCAGCACGTCGTTGGCGTCGAACAAAAGTTCGCCCAACGGCGAAGTCAGTGCAATGCGATGTTGCTGCGAGACCCTCACGTCGCAAGATGGCACATTCGGTGCGATCGCGTCTTTCCTGATCAAGACCGGACGCAGATGCGGGCACTGTTGCAGAACGCGTGCATTCAAATGCCGACACCCAATCCACCTGACAGGCTTGGAGACGCCCTCGGCCACAAAGACCATGTCACCGACTTTCAGCGTCTCAACAGGTCGTGGGCCCGTGGGCGTTTCGACACAAGAGCCGCTGGTGAAGCATACAAAGTCGGGTAACTCATCATATTCACTCGGCGCCGCCGCTGTAGCGCCGTTATTTGTGTCTTCAATGACGTCATTCACGTCTACCGAACCCTCGGTCAGGAACATATACTGCTGGCCCACAAACTGCACGAGTGTGAAGGTGACGCTTTCGCCGTTCACTGTGCCGGTATAGGTCTCGAAGGTTTGAAAAGCGGTCGAGTTCCCGATGAATCCGGGAATGCTACTGACATCTAGCTGCTGCGTAAGATCCGAGTCAGGATTTTCAATTGATGTATCGTTATCAACAATGTCCACAGAGAATTCGGCGATGACGGTGACGTCTTCGGTGTCAAACGGGTCTTCATCAAGTTCGTAGATCGTGATCGAGGGCATTGGCTCATCCTCTTATCGACAATTACTAGTCTATCCTCGCGCGATTTAAGTATTTTCGTCAACCGTTTTGGTTGTGCGACCTGCATCGGGTTCTTGCAGCGGCATCAGTCATAACTGTTGCTTTTGATTGTCGAGTAGATCGTTGCAGCCTCTCTACAGGGTTGCAAACCGCCGCATCCGCGCGCGATGATATCGGTGTGTTGCAGTTGGGGGAGGCATGGCATGGCAGCGACTGACACACTCAGTGGGGGCGCCGCACGCCCCACAGTGCAGCGCCTGTCGCTCGGCGATTTGGGAGAGGTCATGCGCGCAGGCTTCACAGACTTTCGCCGCGCCCCGCAATTCGGCCTGTTCTTCAGCGCCGTCTATGTGTTCGGGGGCTTCCTGATGCTGTGGGTCGGGGCAGGGCATGTGACCTGGACGCTTGCAACATCACTCGGCTTTCCCCTGATCGCCCCCTTTGCCGCCGCTGGACTCTACGAAGTGAGCCGCCGGATGGAGAAGGACCAGGCGCTTGAATGGGGTGGTATCCTTGGCATCGTCTGGCAAGAACGGTCGCGCCAGCTCCCGTGGCTTGGCGCGATCATCGTCATCTACTTTCTGTTCTGGACCTTTCTGGCCCATATGATCTTTGCGCTTTTCATGGGGCTTTCGACCATGACAAATGTCACCGAGAGTTATGACGTCTTTCTGACCCCCAATGGCCTGATGATGATCGCGGCGGAACTGGTCGTCGGCGCAATCCTAGCGTTTCTGCTTTTTGCGTTGACCGTTGTCAGCCTGCCGCTTGTCCTGGATCGCGAGATTGATTTCGTCACGGCCATGCTCGTAAGTCTGCAAACGGTGCGCGAGAACCTGACGGTCATGCTGGTTTGGGCCGGGATCATCGCGGTGCTGACCCTTCTCGCGCTCCTGCCATGGTTTTTGGGTCTGATGATTGTTCTTCCCGTCCTGGGCCATGCCACTTGGCATCTCTATCGCAAAGCGCTGGCATAGGCTGGTTGACACCGTCCGAGGTCCGGTCATGCTGACCAAAAAGGACGGAGCCTTTCATGGAAATCACGCATCTGATTGCATTCAACCTTGCCCTTTTCGCGGCCATCGCCAGCCCGGGTCCGGCGCTGGTGGTCGCGATACGCACCACGCTCAGTGCCGGTCGCAGGGCCGGCATCGCAGTTGGTCTGGGACTGGGACTCGTGGCGAGCCTATGGACACTGGCGGCGCTGTTGGGGCTGGAAGCGGTGTTCAGCCTCTTTCCTTGGGCCTACGCCTTGGTCAAGACGATTGGTGCGCTTTATCTGATCTATGTGGCTTACAACATGTGGGTGCATGCCCGCGCCCCGATTGGTGCGGCAGAGACGTCCGGACGCCATGCCTTCCGGCAAGGGGCGATGATTAACATCCTCAACCCCAAGGCCGTCCTTTTTGCGGCAGCCGTCCTGATCGTCATCTTCCCGGCAGAGATGACAGTGGCGCAAAGCGCGCTTGTCGTGTTGAACCATCTTATGGTCGAGGTTCTGTTTTACACCTGCCTTGCCTTTGCGATGAGCAGTGCGGCGGTCAGCCGACGGTATCTGCGGGCAAAGGTCTATATCGACAGGGCTGCAGCGGCTGTGTTGGGTGCTTTGGGTCTGCGGCTATTGGTCAGCCGGACATAAGAAAGGGCGCCCGTGGGCGCCCTCAAAATCGTCTGAACCGAGTGTCAGGTCTTGGCTTTCTCTGCCGGAGCCGCTGCAGGTGCAGTTGTCGGCATTTTCTTGGCGCCTGTCGCCAGCGGATCGTCCTGACGCTGCACGCTGCCTTCGAAATGCGCACCGCTTTCGATAGCGATAGTCTTGTGGATAATGTCACCCTCGACACGTGCGGTTGAGGTCAGGCGGACCTTTAGGCCGCGCACGCGACCAATGATGCGGCCATTGACCACAACGTCGTCGGCCATGACTTCACCCTTCACCGTGGCGCCTTCGCCAACAGTCAGCAGATGGGCGCGGATGTCGCCTTCGACCTGGCCTTCGACCTGTATGTCACCGGAAGTCTTGATGTTGCCGGTGATCAGCAGGTCCGAAGACAGCGCCGAGGCCGCGGGTTTTGCCTTTGGGGCGCTGGATTTGTAGTCGCCACCGGCTTTTGCAGCATCTGCGCCCTTGGCGTTTTCAGTATCGCCCGATTTCGGGCCTGGTTCGTTGATTTTTGATTTAGAAAACATTCTGTCCAGCTCTTATGTAGATCATGGGGTTTACAGGATTGCCGTTGATGCGGACTTCATAGTGCAGATGGGGGCCCGTCGAGCGACCGGAATTCCCAATAGCACCAATTTTCTCACCGCGCGAGACCCTTTGGCCAACTTGGACATCCATAGAGTTCAAGTGTGCGTATCTTGTCTCAATGCCAAAGTCATGGCGGATCTTGATCAGCCGTCCATAGCCGGATGACCAGCCTGCATGGGTAACAACACCATCGGCAGTGGCATAGGTAGGCGTGCCGATCGGCGCGGCAAAGTCGGTGCCATTATGCATCCGCCCCCAGCGTGGGCCAAAACCGGATGTGTAGCGGAAGTTCGACTTCACGGGGATTGAGAACGGCGCCTTCTCGGCAGCGATCCGGTAAAGGTTGATACGATCCATCGCACTGAGGATCGCATTGGCACGCAATGCGTCCGGATCCGGTTCGCCGCCGCGAGTTGAGAACTGTAGAGGCGTCAACGGCCCTCCAGTGCCCGAGTAGCCCCGGCGTACCTGATTGATCAGGTTTTCAGGGTTCATGCCAGCTGCACGGAACATCTCATCAAGTGGCTCGACCGAGACCAGCATCGCCTCTTCCAACTGACGAAAGATCTGGTCATTGCGCTCTTGGAGGAGTCTGAGTTCCAGTTCCATTTCTTGCGCGTGTTCGATGGCGAACTCGGCGTCTGCCGCAATCTGATCCCGCTCTGCAGCAGTTTCGGCAAGGGCATCGGCAAGCAAATTCACGGTGCCTGCGGCTTCATCCGTGATTGTTGCACCCTCGGGATCGTCGTTTTCCGCGGTCATTGCGGCCACTTGGGCACGGGCTTCTTCGCGGGCACGCATCGCGTCGCGCAATGTGGCCTGCACCGCTTCCATCCCGGTTTCCAGTTCTCGGCGTTTTTCTTCGGTCGCCAGAAGCTCGGATTGCATGATCGAGATTTGCTGCAACGCGGAGTTAAAGCGCTCTTGCGCGGCCAGCGCTTCCAGCGCGCGTGCGTCGCGTTCGGATGACAGTGCATTCAGCCGTTGTTCATAGGTCAATTGATCACGCTGCGCCTGGGCGCGAAAGTTTCCGGCGCCAATGCTATCCATGAGCAAAATGGCAGTGGCCACGATCGTCCACGCGACAACGGCAATGCAGCCAGTCCACGCGACAAGCTGCGTTTCAGGCTTCAGCCGAATAAACCGTGTCTCATTATCTGAGCGAAGAAATAGGCGTCTTTCCGGGAAACGCCTTTCAAGAAAGGCGTGGATTCTCTGAGAAAACCGTGATCTCACAATGTGGTTCCGTCCCGTTTGATGTCGTCTACCTGCCCCCCACCGGCATCGCCCACCGTGTTAGTCGGACTCAGCCAGTGCTGCAAGATTTTTGCGCATTGGCGCGGGAATTACGCGTCGTTTGTTGACCTGTGCGCGAGGAACTGCCGATGACCTTGCGGCAAATGATTCTGGCGCAGAACGAAGCGGGTTGTGCTTGCACGCATGACCACACTGGGCTTTGACGTCGCCTTTGCTTGGCGGATCAGTCAACTGCTAACCCGTTTTTAATTGTTCGCGCGGTAGACAAACCGGGCTGTAACGAAATGGGAAAGCAAGGGGATCACTTTGGCTGAACATATTTCAGAAAGCATCGCGCTTGATGTCGAGAGTTGGTTGGATGCCCCCCAGCCGATCATCGAGGTGTTGCAGGCGCGAAAGGCCGACAAGATCATCATCGACGCCTCCGATGCACCTGCCATTCCGGCGCAGGTGGCCCAATTGCTGATTGCAGCCCAGCAAACGGCGCTGATGCATGATGGCGCATTTGAAATCCAGAACCCTTCAGAGGCAGCAAAGCGGAGCCTGGCAACGCTCGGTCTGTCTGATCTTTTGCAGGATGAAGACGCATGAGCGAAAAGACTGTTCTTGTCATCGACGACTCACGCACAATTCGCAGGCTTGTTTCGCAAACGCTTACTGATGGTGGTTTTGCGTCGGTCACGGCCGAAGATGGCGCCTTGGGTGTCGAGGCTTTCCAGAAAGAGCGTTTTGATGCCGTCATCACAGATATCAACATGCCAAATCTTGACGGTTTTGGTGTTTTGGAGGCGATCCGCACAGGTCCGTCCAATCGCAAGGTGCCGATCCTCGTGCTGACGACCGAAAGCTCGCAAGAGTTCAAGGACAAGGCGCGCGGGCTTGGGGCCACTGGCTGGATCGTCAAACCTTTCGACGACAAGCAGCTGATCGAGATCCTGAACTTGGTGACCGGGGCCAACGCCGCATGAGTATGGACAGCCTCCGAGAGACGTTCTTTGCCGAGTGCGAAGACTTGATTGAATCGTTGACCGAGAATCTGGAGCTTGTGGCCAGTCACGAATGGGACACGGAAACCATCAATGCAATCTTTCGGGCCGTCCATTCCATCAAAGGCGCAGCCGGGGCATTTGGCTTCAACGATCTTGTTGATTTTGCGCATCATTATGAGACAACGCTTGATCTGATCCGCTCGGACAAGCTCGACATTAGTGGTGATGTTCTACGTGTCATCGTTCGCTCGGCGGATAACCTCGCCGAACTGGTAGACGGATCACGCATTGAGGGCACACCAGTACCAGAAGCAACGCATGGGCTGATTGATGAACTAGTCCAGCTGTCTGGTGCTACTCCGGACGAGGGAGCGGTCGAAGAAGAGTTTGTTTTTACGCCGGTGGCGGCCTTGTCGATTGATATCGACGCAGACCCGATTGAACGGTTCGAAATCGCGTTGATGCCGCATGCGTCACTGTACCTAAGCGGTAATGATCCGCTGCGTCTAATCTCTGGGCTGGAAAAACTGGGCAAAATTCATGTGGAATGCGTCACCGAAGACGTTCCCGATCTTGATACCTTCAATTTTGACGAAAGTCATCTGTCATGGCGACTGACGCTAGAGGGGACCAACGATGAAGATGCCGTGCGTGAAATCTTCCAGTTTGTTGAAGGTCATTGTGATATTCAGATCGATCCGATTTTTGCAGACAAACCGGCTGAAATGCATGCGGAGATCCCTGCAGCGGACTTGGCCGAGCCTGAACCGTCGATACCGGATGATAAGCCCGTTGCGGTTTCTCAGCCAGCGCAGAGGCCACCAAAGCCCTCCGGAGCGACACAAGCCGTGCAGTCGACGCTCCGCGTGGATCCAGAGCGCGTTGACCGTCTTATTAACAGCGTTGGCGAACTGATCATCAATCATGCTGTAATTGATCGAAATCTGAAGGAAAGCGGCCTGGTTTCAAACTCCGAAATCACTACGGCGCTTGACGACTACGGTACGCTCGCGCGCGAGATCCAAGAAGGTGTGATGGCAATTCGCGCTCAACCCGTCAAATCCCTATTCCAACGGATGGGTCGCGTGGTGCGAGAGGCCGGCGAAGCGACTGGCAAAAGCGTATCTTTCATCACAGAAGGTGAAACGACCGAAATCGACAAGACAATGCTAGAGCGTCTGGCAGACCCCTTGACCCATATGTTGCGCAATGCCGTTGATCACGGGATCGAAGACCCTGCGAGACGCGAGGATGCCGGCAAGGCGGTCGAGGGCATTGTCCGGCTATCAGCAGCACATCGTTCCGGGCATGTTGTGATCGAGATCACTGATGACGGAGCCGGTCTCAATCGCGAGAAGCTTTTTGACAAGGCAGTGGAAAAAGGGATCGTCACAGCCGATGCAAAGCTTTCGGAGCCGGAGATATACAATCTGCTCTTCGCTCCAGGTTTCTCAACTGCCGAAAGCGTGACGAACCTCTCGGGCCGCGGTGTCGGAATGGATGTGGTTAAGACTGCAATCACTTCCTTGGGTGGTAAGGTCGCAATAACCAGCAGTCCGGGAAATGGCTCGACCTTCACCATTTCGTTGCCCTTAACCCTTGCCGTTCTCGACGGAATGATTGTCGAGGTCGGTGCCGAAACCATGGTTCTGCCGCTATCCAGTATTGTCGAAACCATACGACCGGCCGCCAGCGACATCCAGGAGGTTACACCCGGTGAATGGGTTTTGTCGGTGAGAGGTACATTTGTGCCAGTAGTCAACCTGAATGCACTGATGGGCCTTGATCAACCGAATGATACCGACAGCAACCGTGTCTTTGTTTTGATAGATGCAAATGATGCGACAATTGCCGTATCGGTTGATGCGATTCAAGATCAACGGCAAGTCGTTATCAAGAGCTTAAAGGGCAATTATGGCGCCATCACCGGCATCGCTGCCGCGACAATTCTTGGCGACGGAAATATTGCCCTAATTGTTGATACGGAGGCTCTTAGTGGCCTTGCTGCATCTCGACGCTTCTCTCAATCCCATGAACATTTGGAGCTGCAGTTTTGACCGATATCGAAACGACGGAAAAAGCAAAGATCACCGAGTTCGTCTCTCTGCGTGCAGGCGGCCAAGGCTATTGTGTCGAGATTACGTCCATCCGAGAAATCAGACGCTGGCGTACCGTGACGTCCTTGCCGAACTCCGACAAATCCATCCTAGGGGTCATGAACCTACGTGGCGCTGTCATCCCCATCATCGATCTTGCTGCCCGCCTCGGATTGCAAATCACAGAAGTTGGTCCACGCAGCGTTGTCGTGGTCGTTGCTGTTGGGAACCGGGTGATCGGTCTGCTCGTCGAAGCAGTATCTGAGATCTTATCGATCGTCGCAGACGAAATCCAACCAAACCCCACTCAGGGTCATGATGGCAATGACGGTCAAGTTGTGGGGCTGGTGTCCGTTGAAGAAGAAATGCTCAAGATTTTGGCGCTTGATACGATCGTTGATCGTGATGCGGAGGAAGTAGCATGAACTTGCATGCACCATCGAACGGCATGACTGGCGAATCTGACCTTTCGCAAGCCGACTTTGAACGCATTGCACAGGTTGCAAAATCTGGCTGGGGCCTCAATCTTGATAAATCAAAGAGACCACTGATCAAATCGCGGCTCAATAAGAGGTTGCGCGCATTGGCGCTGCCTGACTTTACAACATATTGTGCATTGATTGAGGCAAATGACAAACATGAGATCGGTCATTTCATTACCGCGTTAACAACAAACGTCACAAGCTTTTACCGTGAAGTCCACCATTTTGAGTACCTCGAAAACGCCGTTATCCCAGATTTGATGGCGCGCGCAAAGCGCGGCGAACGTGTCCGCCTCTGGTCAGCTGGGTGTTCATCGGGGCAAGAACCATATTCGTTGGCTGGTTCTCTTTTGAATTTTGACAAAGAGGCGTGCAGCTATGACCTTAAGATTCTCGCGACTGACATTGATGCTTTGGTTCTTGATAAAGCAAAGAGAGGGGTCTACGGACAAGATGATTGCACCTTCCCATCGCCCTCCCATGAATCCCGCGTACTGAAACGCCCCGCAGGCGACAGTCACCGCCAAGTCTGTGAGGCTTTACAGAGCCTCATTTCGTTTCGTCATCTCAACCTTGTCGATCACTGGCCAATTTCTGGAAAATTCGACGTCATTATGTGCCGCAACGTCGCCATTTACTTTGACAAACCGACGCAAGCTCGGCTTTGGTCACGCTTTAGCCAGTGTTTACAACCAGATGCATACCTCTTCATAGGCCATTCTGAGCGGATCGCCGATCCCGAAGAAATCGGTTTTTGTGTCGCGGGTACCACCACCTACCGTCTGCGTCCAATGACGAAATCATCATCGGGTATTTGAGGAGAGACGACGTATGTCGCTAAAAAATAAACTTAGGGTAATGGTGGTTGACGACATGACGGTCAGCCGCGGACTACTTGTTCAGTCGTTGGAAGATATGGGGCTGGTTCATGTAGATCACCATAAATCCGGTGACGCCGCGATGCCGTTGCTTGCCGCAAACCCGGTGCACTTGGTTATCAGCGATTTCAATATGCCCGGCATGAATGGCCTTGACCTCCTCGAAAACCTACGCGTGAATCAAACGACCAAGGGTATTGGGTTTATCTTGGTTACGGGTTCTCCTACGCCGGAGATAATTGCTCGCGGACGAAAGTTGGGTCTAAACAATATCGTCAAGAAACCCTTCACAACAGCTACGCTCAAATCAGCTGTTGAGACGGTTGTGGGACGTCTATGAGCAAAGTCGAAACCAGCCGTATCCAACCGGTGCTGGAAGCTCTGGCTGATGAGTTGGCTTGTGCCGGCGCCATGCTCCTCAGCTACGAGCGTGCAGTAACGCCTTTGGTATCGCAATCGAACGTCGCTCATCGAGAAGTGCAGGGGTTCGATCTAGCACTGCAGATGCTCAATGACCTCGAATACTTGTCAAGAGTTCTGGCCGCCCATTTGCCTGCAGATGCCGTTACAACCAGCCCACTAGATGCATCCGGTCTTACGCTGGAGAGAAGTCGACATCGACTAGATATGTCTGCCGGGTCTGACAGCACAAATCAATCGTCGGCGCAGAATGTATCTGTCGATCTTTTCTAAATAGTGCACCCCTAGCTGGCTTTCGAGGACTACTTAATGATCAATCGTCTGGCACAAGTTCCCATTCGCCTTCGGCTTCCGCTACTTGTGGTCGGCGCGCTACTTACGAGTATCGCCTTATCAAGTTACGTTTATTTCATCGAATTCAAAAGAATTCAGACCCAAAGAGCCGAAGACCTCAGTGCAACCATCGCGGAGAACGCGGCTGATCGCCTCGAGATTTGGCTGGCCAATGCTGCGCGCAGTATGGACAGCTATGCAAAAGATCGTACGACTGGCCAAACACTTATCCGCTTGGCTGATGCACTCCGGGCTGAACAAGCGACTTTGGTGCTCGCCGATATCCGACGCTCTTATGTAAGTGAAAACCCTTTTCCAGCGGATCGACGGCAGGAGTTGGATGTTGCTGATAGGAGGCGCCCATATGATCAGGCGCACGAACAACTGCATTTCCAATTTCGTAACATCGTCAATCGAGCTGACTATGATGATCTTATGTTGATCTTGCCTAACGGGCTTGTCGCATATTCCGTGAAAAAGAGTGAAGATTTTGCGACAAACGTCGAGAATGGCCCCTACGCGTCATCTGGTTTGGGCCGGGCGTTTCGACTTGCGATGCAGGCAGATCCGGACACCAAGGTGTTTGTTGATTTTGAGAGATATGTACCCAGCGGACAAGATCCGGTGTCATTCATGGCCCAAAAAGTGGTCGATTTGGACGGGACGACGATTGGCGTGGTTGCTATCCAGTTATCTGCTCAAATCACGCAGCGGCATCTTGGGCAGTCCTCAAAACTTGGTGCTGATGATGAAGTTTACCTGATTGGCACCGATGGACGTGCTCGCAGTGTTGCGCGTTCACCGGAGGTCCTCTCAGTGCTAGAGCCTGTCGCAGTGCCCAAACAACTCGAGGCAGTGCGTCTTGGTGTGGATACTTTTTTGGACGATGTGCAAGGTATTAGAGGTGCAGCTGTTAGCGCTCAAATCAAACCTTTTGACATGCTTGGTCTAAACTGGTCGATCATTGTGGAGCTAAACAGAGAGAATGCTTATTCTGGATTGAAAGAATTTCTCTGGCGCATGCTTGGCGTGATAACTATTGGCGCGGTGGCATCCACTGTCGCAGGCTATTTTGTTGCGGTTTCGATTACGCGGCCTCTAAGTGTCTTCGCAGATGAAATGCGGAGGTTGAGCGATGATGACTACGCGACCCCAATATCGGGGCTGGACCGCGCAGACGAGATTGGCGCACTGTCGCGATCGTTACAAGGCTTTAAAGATAAGCTCATCGTGTCGCGTGATGCGTCAGACATGGTCGCAAAAAAACGTAAGGAGCAAGCTGAAGTTGTTGACGCTCTTGGCCAGGGTCTGAGAGGCCTCGCAAGCGGAGATTTGTCAGTGCAGTTAGAGGTTGAGTTCCCGGAAGAGTATGACCGGCTACGCGGCGATTTCAACGCGACGATCAATACCATGAATGATCTTACGACGATGATCGTCGAGAACGCGACGGAGATACATGCGCGTGCCGAAGAAATCAGCACATCGTCGGATGATCTTTCGCAACGGACGGAGAGCCAGGCGGCCACTTTGGAACAGACAGCTGCCGCCCTTGACGAATTAACGTCCAGTGTTCGCGAAGCGGCTGACAGCGCCTCGGAAGTTGAAGAGGTCGTAACCGGTGCCCGTAAAGACGCGGAAGAAAGCGGCCAAATTGTGTCAGAGGCGGTGGAGGCAATGTCTATGATCAGGAAGTCATCCAACGAGATTTCGCAGATCATTGGCGTAATTGATGACATCGCATTTCAGACCAACTTGCTCTCTTTAAATGCTGGCGTTGAAGCTGCGAGGGCAGGTGACGCAGGGCGAGGATTCGCAGTCGTCGCATCAGAAGTGCGCGCACTAGCCCAAAGATCATCCGAAGCCGCAAAGAAGATCAAAGAGTTGATTACCAGCAGTTCTGAGCAAGTCGAAACTGGAGTCGGCCTTGTAGGCCGAACAGGTGATGCGTTGAGCTCTATCATTGCTCGTGTCGGCGATATCGATAGCTTGGTAACTGGCATCGCGACTGGATCAAGAGAGCAGTCTATTGGACTTGGCGAGATTAATGTAGGTATATCGCAACTCGACCAGGTCACGCAGCAAAACGCGGCTATGGTTGAAGAAGCAACTGCTGCTGCAACGACGCTGAAAAACGAAGCCGCAGCGCTAAGCCAAACAGTTGCACGCTTCAAACTGGAAGATAACCAGGAAGAGGCTCGGCGCGATAATGAAGTGATCCAGTTCCGTTCGACGAGCCCAAAGTCGATTGCTCAGAGAACAGTCGAAACCACAAATGAAGCTTTGCTGCCAGAACTCGAGACAGTTGCCCTTGGCGGTAGTTGGAAGGACTTCTAGTAGTGATCAGTTTGCACGTTTTGGAAGGGTGCTAAAATGCGTGTTTTGATTGCAGAGCCAGATGATGCGAGGCGGTCACGGGCCGCCGAGCGGCTCAAAGCGGTGCCAGGCGTGAATTTGATGGCGGCTTGCGCGGATTTATCCAATGCCTTTGACACCATAGAGCATCGACCACCCCACCTCGTTCTTTATGCCACTGAATTTACTAAGATGCGAGAGTTTGAGGCGATGGAGACTCTGTGCCGTTGCTTATCAGTTCGCTGGATGACTTTTACGTTTGGAACCTCGTCTCTTGATCGGCGGCATGACGATGTCGACCTGTCGGCCGACCCAAGCACGGTGCAGTCTGCGTTGAGGGCCTTGATGAGGGGCAGGGTGTCCCCTCAAGGTGGTGCGAAAGCCGGTCTGTTTTTGTCAACCTCTCAAGTACAATCAAATCGCATCATCCTCATTGGTTCCTCAACTGGCGGCATCGATGCCTTGCTTGAAGTTCTAGGCAGTTTTCCTGCCGATTGTCCGCCTACCCTCATCGTTCAACACACCGGCGCAGCGTTTAGTGCCGGCCTCGCGCGTTTGCTTGATGCGCGCGTCGAACCCAAAGTTGTTGAAGCACGTGATGGTGAACCATTGGAGCCAGGTGTTGTGATGATTGCGCCTGGTGCGGATCGTCATTTGGTATTGGACGGTCAACGCGCCTTGCGATGCCGTTTGACTAACGGCGAAAAAGTGAGCGGCCACCGGCCATCGGTCGATGCCCTCTTTCAATCGGCGTTATCCATTGCGGGTCGAACGACCGCGGTTATCCTGACGGGAATGGGCAAAGACGGCGCACAGGGGATGCGTGCACTAAAACTTGCAGGAGCTGCGACAATTGGACAAGACAAAGCGACGTCACTGGTCTACGGAATGCCAGGAGCTGCAGCTGAACTGAGTGCGCTTCAGCAGATTTTGCCGCTGTCGGCGATTGGGCCCGCCATTTTGAAATCATCCCATATGGAAATTCGTCAATGACGGTGATGCAAAACTGGCCGTCCGGTTATGCGACGCGAACTGTTTCTGTCATTCAAGGCGAGTACAAGGTGTCATCTGATGCAGAGGTCGTTCTTTCAACGGTCCTAGGATCTTGTATCTCGGTGTGTCTTTTTGATCGTGTGACCGGCATCGGCGGGATGAACCACTATTTACTTGCTGATGGTGGCAACGAGGAATCGAATAACCTAAAATACGGCGCCCACGCAATGGAGCTGTTAGTGAACGGCTTGTTGAAGTTTGGCGCATCGCGTGCCAACCTGAAAGCTAAGGTTTTTGGCGGTAGTTTGATGAGTGGTCGGTTTGACTACATCGGACCGCGCAATGCCCAATTCGCAATTGACTATTTGAACGACGAAAACCTGACACTCCTCGCACAGGACACCGGCGGGACTTCAGCTAGGCGAGTTAATTTTCACCCCGTGACTGGTCAGGCGCGAGTGATTCAGACACGGTCGCAAGTTGAAATTGCTCCGCAGAACCCAACCGAAAAGCCAGACAACAAAGGCCGAATGAGCAATGTTATCCTATTCTAGATTTTGAAGCACGACCGACCGAAGTCATCGTGAATTTGCAATATGAGCGTCGCGTCTGGCCCTTGCAAGGGTCTTCCCGACTGTATCCGTAAGGCTCTGCACAGTGTGCTGCGCGACCGATTACGACAAGTTTTCGTCGTTTGAGCTCATTAAGGATTAGTCGAATGGTGTCCCCTCGACTTGCGCCGACCCCCCAAAGTGCTGCTGTCGTTGTCTGCAAGATGATAATTTCCCAATGACTCAAAGGCGGCGGCCTCGATTTGGCCCACGATGTCCCATAAAGGCACTGCGCTTCTGCCCTAATGCCCGATCATAAATATGATTGTTATGCGGTCTAAGTTGATGGTGTTTTCCCTAAACATTGCCCGCCGAGCAACGTGTGAACATAGCCTTACGTGCGGACCATAGCAGGATAAGAAAACTCGTGCTTTGCTGGAACCGTCCATGCGCGGCACCCGGTTTCGATTGCGGTGTTTCTTCGCTAGGTGTTGTCCACTTTGCTTGAAAATCCGGCCTTAGTAAGAATGCCGCCGTCGGACGGTCTGTTCATGGAGGTGGTGTAACAGCACGCCCATCCCTTTGTTGTCAGCGGCGTCAACAGTGATTGCGCCGATCTGATCTAGGGGTATCGATATCGTGGGAACGGTTTCCGCCGACGCCATTTGGAGGTTTAGGTCTTTGCAAATCATCTGGAAGTGGCGCCCTAATTGCAAGCTACTTGGGTCCAGCGGGTCCGTGCCAACTCTTAGCTCTTCTGGATCAATAACTCCGTCGCCGTCGGAATCGGCTTTGTAAGGAAACGTCATGGTTTGCGCTTCGAACTCATTCGACAGGCCATCTCCATCGATGTCGGCATCCGCAATGTCCTCAATCCCGTCACGGTCTGTATCTTCCCAACGGGTTGGATCGTTCGGGAAACCGTCAAAGGCGTCCTTAACCCCATCACCGTCGGCATCCACTGCGATCGGCACAGGTTTACCAATCCATTCTGAGGCAAAATCCAATGAGTCACCGGACATCAATATGGCCATCACTGTCGGCTCAATCTCCGACATGAAAAGCCGGCGTTGCTCTTGCGGTAAGCCCAAATGATCGCCAGGGCGCCACCCCACTTTGGGCAATGCACGCAAGGCCCAGGCCATACTGGTGCGATCGGTTACCGTGACATTGCCCTGCTGACCTGCCGAAAGACGGGCACCGGAAATGATCACCATCATCAATTCCTGGATTTCTCGGTTCGAGTAGTGGCGCCGCAACTCTTCGATATGCGCCGCAGTGGTGCGCGCCGGCAATGGTCCAGCATCACGGGCGAAACGCAAGGCGGCCATTTCTGCTGGCGAGAACTGCTGTGATCTTTCAATGTCGAAGAGGTCATAAATCGAACTCAGGGCTGCTTCATCGACGATGCCGTCTGGGGCTTCGTCTTGCAGAAACTCATAGAGCCAACGCGTGCCGTGCACCTGGCAATGCGTGCAGCCAGAGGACAACTGAAAAGTCACGAAGACCTGCCAAAGGAACTTCATCGGCAGCGCGCGATCTCCGGCAGCAAAGTAATCTTCTATCCGCGATGTGCCCATCCCGGACTGGCGCATCCACTGCGTGTCAAAGTTGATCCGGTCGCTGAAAGCCACCTCTGTATCGGTCGACATTGGCGGGCGATAGTATGTGAAGTCGTACGCAGACACGTCGAAGGCCGGCGTTTTCTCATCGGGTAAATTGAGGTCAGCGATGCCCGGTTGTGCCCATCGATCATGATCTATGGGATAGTAGTCGAAAGGGTCCTCAACACCATCCTGGTCACTGTCCATTGTGACGCGAGACACGTTATATCCAGTGACGGCATTGAGCCAGTCGCTGTCAAACTCGGCGGGCGGCGCGGACAGATCTTCGCGCTTCCAGTTCTTCAAGATTTCCTGCCGAGCGTTCTCCATCAACTCCCCAGCAAAGAGGGCGGCTCGCTGTTCTTCCGCACTGGCGCTGACGTTCTTTCCCACCGTCCAGCCAACGCTGTAAAGGTTTGCGTTGGCCCAGCTCACAGTCGCTTGATCTGTCGGGATGGGAAGGATGTTGTCATGCGCTGCATTTGCCGCATTGAACGCGATCATTTCGATGAGTTCGGCGATCTGGCGGTCTACAAAATGTCGACGTAGCATGGCGTGTGAGTTGGCCGTCACATCTCCTGGCAGCTGTGATAGCTGGTCGACAAAAGTGAAAGCCGCTTTCAGACGCTGATCTTCAATCGTTTCAATGTAGTTGGGTTGCCAGACCGCAAGAATGTCCTCCATCGGCACACCGAGATGCGAGAGTTGAAACGCGCTGCGTGCCTGATGATGCCCGCTGCCCGCTTGAATCATCTGATAGAGTGTCATTTTCCATTTGGATTCGGCGTCGAACATAGCGTTCGCATGTATCATCATGTCGCCAATCATCGAACCTTCGGTAAAGTAACGGAGGTTGCTGATGTCGATCAGATGCCGATCATAGTAAGGCATAGCTTCGTCGGCTGCGGGGATGTCTTGAGCGTTTGCGGTTGAGATTGAAAGACAAGCACTGGCGAGCAGTTTGGCGATGAGTTTGGGCATCGGTTTCTCCGAGCTGAGTGTTGTTTTGCTGCCAGTGAAGACCGCATGAGCAGCAAACGGGACGATCGGTTTACGTAGGGTCACTATCAAATTGCGGCAATCCAACTAGGCTGGGAAGACACGAAAATGCGCATCAACTGCGCGTTTCAATCTGTTGTTCGGCTGGCTGTGGGCCAGCACTATGTTGGAGACCCCAAGATACAAAAACACAGCGTTCGCTGACCTCAACAGGAGCCCTTGATGACCCTTCCTAGACTGACGTCCACAGTTTGCGCCTTTGCATTGTCGGCAGGACTAGCCCATGCCGACACACAGCCGAGTTTTGGTGTTCTTGAATTCGGGCTCGAAGACACATTGTTTGTATCGGATTCATCAGCTGGCACGATCACTGCGTATGACTTGCCGAACGAAGGCACTCCGCCAGCGGAAGATAGGGCTTTCAATCTGCTTGACGTTGATGCGCTGGTTACGGCAGCCGTTGGGGCAGAAGGGCGTATCATCTACAATGACCTTGCGGTGCACCCGGTGACCAGGGCAGCTTATGTTTCGCTTAACGCGACTATTGACGATCACCCCAAAAGTGCTGTTGTCGCTATCACGCAGGATGGTAGTGTCAGCGTTGTAGATTTGGCTGCGATCCCGTCTGCAAGTTTCGTACTTGAGAATACAGCCGATGAGGATGTGACTTTCTGGCGTGACATACCGGCACCCAGTTTGACCATTACTGACCTCGATTTCGTCAACGGCGAGCTGTTTGTTTCGGGCATTTCGACAGGTGAATTCGCATCGACCCTTCGTCGTATCGCTTTTCCGTTTGATGGGCCGCAGGTTTCGAGCAGCATCGAAATGTTCCACGCAGCCCACGGCCAGAACGAAACACGTGCGCCGATCCGCGCGATGTCTGTAATCGACGTTGACGGAGTGCCCACCGTCGTGGCCGCCTATACCTGCACCCCACTTGTCACGATTCCAGTAGAAGATTTGCAGGACGGCGCTCATGTTATTGGCAAGACTATCGCGGAGCTGGGATACGGTAACCGACCGCTCGATGTGATCCCGTTCTCAACCGCCAATATGGAAGGTGATATTGAAAGCTATGTGTTGGTGGTCAATCGTGAAATGGATGCCGATCTGATTTCAATGGATGCGCTTAGGGATGCGGTTGCTTCACCGGGTTTGTCCGAGCCAATACCTTATCTGGGCGCAACCGTCGGCGTGCAGACAACGCCCTTGCCATTGTCTGGTGTGGTGCATGCCGCTGATCAGGATAACCAGTTCATTCTGACAATGCGTCGTGATCTCGATACCGGTGCCATGGAACTTGTGTCTTTCCGCAAGGGTGCGTTCTTTCGGCTCAGCGACTTTATCAGCGAGTATAACTTCCCCGATTACGCGTATTCGGAAGAAGCCCAGGGCGTTCGTATGTTCCAGAACATGCTGAAGGCTGATGAAGGCTTTCCCGACCAGATTGTGCAATGATCACGCTTGCCTTGCCGCTGTCGCTCTCTGTTCTTGTAGTCGCGAGTACGATAGCTGCTGCCTGTCCGACCGTCGCGGAAAACCGCGTGGACATCTATCCGACTGCAAAAGAGCTGCCGGCGAACCTGCTTCGGCTATATATCTACTTCCCCCGCGCGATGACTGCGGAGGAAGGGTCGCGGCACGTTGCCTTGCTGGATGACAAAGGCGCCCGCGTCAATGGTGCATTTCTGGCGACAAATCAGGAGCTTTGGTCTCCAGACAGGGACCGACTAACACTGCTTCTTGACCCCGGACGCGTAAAGTCCGGTCTTGCGGCCCATGAGGTCTTGGGCCGCGCGCTCGTTCCCGGCCAAAGCTATACTCTGGTCATCTCAGGAGCAGCAATCGATGCGCGGGGTTGCCCGCTCGGAGCGGACGTAGTGCACAACTTTTCAGTTGTGGGACCGGATTACGATACACCTAACCCCGTAGCTTGGTCCATTGGTTCACCTCGCGTCAACAGCTCGGAGCCGGTCAAAGTTGATTTAGGAAGCACGCATGATCATCTTTCAATGGCATATCGTTTGCGCGTAGTGGATGATAAGTCTGAAATCGTGCCCGGGGCTATCGAGCTGGGTCCAGAAGAGAAAAGCTGGCACTTTGTACCGCGCGAACCCTGGGCCGAAGTGACGTATAATTTAGTAGTGGATGAAAGACTGGAAGACCTTGCAGGTAACCGACCAGGTGTCCTGTTTGACCGACCGGTTTCGGCTGAGCCAACCGAGTGGCAGAGCCATTTATCATTTTTACCAACCAAGGACGACGGTTAGAATTCGAGTGCTTTTAGGCAAGACAACATCGCTTGCACCTTCTCAGTGCGATGTAGGTCAACATGGGTGACGAGCCAGACATGCACGGTCCATTCATCCAAGGAAGGACCGATCTGATAAAGATCGGTTTGCGCTTCTGATCCCGCTACAGGTAGAAAGCCGAGTCCCAGCCCACCTTTGATCGCTTGTTCTAGTACAAGTGCATCAGCGGTTCGAAAGACCACCCGGTCGCTTTGAACATTGTCCGCTAGCCAGGCCTCGAATGGGGCAGACGATCTTTTACGTGGATTCCCTACAAAATCATGATGCGCGAGATCATCCAGGTCGCGAGGCGTTCCTTGCTTCTCCAGATACGAAGTATGAGCGAAGAGCCCAAACCTCAGTTGGCAGTAAGGTTGCACCACGTAGTCTTCATTCTCTGGCTTGCGGCCAGCCCGAAGCGCAATGTGAGCTTCGGCATGTTCAAGTTTCAGAAGCGCGACATCTGCGAGCAGGGACACTCTTGTTTTCGGATGCGCATGTCGAAACGAGCGGAATGCCGGCATAAGAACGTTGGAGATGGGGAACAAGGTGGTCACAATCACTTCGCCCGACAGCTCGGAACTCTGTACCCTGACCCGACCGGCAAAATCGTCCAGAATGTCATGCGCGCGACCCGCAACGCTGAAGAACTCCTGACCGGCTTCGGTCAAATGATATCCGCGTCGATGCCGAATAAAGAGACGGACCCCCAACTGCTTTTCGAGAGTTTCGATATGGCGATTAACCGTTGCGCGGTGAACACCCAAAACTTCTGCGGCCTTGCTGACGGTGCCTTCCTTGGCCACACAATAGGCTGAGTGTATTTCGGTCCAAGTCTTCATATAAGGTGAACGATTCCATGGAATGCCGTCAAAAATCCATGAAAACTGGTGGTACCATATGACGCATTGGCGCGCACTGAATGCGCGCTGGGGGGCCTTGTGCACATTTTGGAATCCGAAGCTTAATGGGCAATATAGGGCAGTTGCGGCCAGAGCGTTCAACGAGAAGCTTGCAATGCGAGAGTTCAATGGGTCAGTTGAACGTGGGAAAGGAACGCTGTGAGAATTCTTGCCTTTGCCGCCACAAACAGCACTACCTCAATCAATCGTCAGCTTTTAGAGTATGCGGAGCGCCGACTGACGTCTCTAGTTCCAATCGTAGAGATCGAATTTTTGGACCTGAACGAATACGAAATGCCAATCTATTCCCCGGAACGGGAAAAGGCCGACGGCGTCCATCCCTTGGCGCAAGTCTTCTATGACAAGATCGGGGCTGCGGATGCGCTATTGGTATCGTTTGCGGAATACAACGGTTTTGTGACGGCGGCCTGGAAGAATATCTTTGATTGGATGAGCCGGATAGATGCCAAAGTCTGGCAGGACAAACCAATGGTCATTCTCGCCGCATCGCCCGGTGCGCGTGCGGGGTCAAACGTCTTGGCAAGCCAAGAACTGCTGGCACCTTTCTTTGGTGGTGATCTCAAGGGCAAGTATGGCGTCGGAAACTGGAAGGATGTTTGGAACGGGAAAACCTTGACCCGGCCGGAGGATTTAGCGGGCGTTGACGAAGCGCTCATGGGCTACAGCAGATGACATCCCGCGCTTGCTGGACACGCGTCGAATGCTGAAGATTTAAACATGCTTTAGCAAATATCGGTGCCATGGGATGAATAGAAAGACTGCAATCTTAACGATCCCCGCAATCAAGGTTGAGGTCGGAAATTCGCCGACTTCGATCATCGTGTAGAATCTCGAAGCCCCTGCCAAAGCCATTAGAGTGGCTAGTATCGTGAGCACGGGGCCGCAGATGTTGATGTTTCGTGCAACCCAAAGGCATAGGAAGAACACTCCAGTGAACCATATGGCGTATGCGATGCCCAATACTTTGCGATCATCAAGTTGTCTCGAAGGGCTGCTTTGATGGGAGGATTGGCAACGTTGCTGAAATGGGTCGTCCATTCATCATAAGCTCTTATCCATTGTATCGAGTATCGGGGTCTTAAGCTCATGTTCTTGGGTTACATTGAGGCGTATCGCCTCACGCCGATATGCTTCACATGCTCTCTGGATGGTCGAGCTTTTTCTCGCACAATCTGTTGACTGCTGCATGTAAGAGGATTGTGAGCACGGCAAATACAATAAGTGCTGCGAACATCAGATCTGTCTTGGCACGGCCATTGGCCAGTAGCATCAGGTAGCCTAGCCCTTGTGAGGCACCGACCCATTCACCGACAATTGCCCCGATTGGGGCATAGACAGCGGCAAGCCTTAGACCAGATGCAAACCCCGGCAAAGCGGCTGGAATTCGGATAAATAACATGGTGCGCGCGGAGCTTGCACCCATCACCCGTGCCATACCCAGCCAATCACGGTTTGTGCGCATCAAAGCGTCAAAGAAAGATGATGTCACAGGAAAGTAGATGATAATAAGTGCAATCATAATTTTGGACCAAAGCCCAAAACCCAGCCATAGCGTCAAAATCGGAGCGAGTGCAAAGACAGGTACTGTTTGACTGAATACAAGCATAGGCTGCATGACGGCGCGCGCTGCCGGTGAAGCAACCAGCGAAATGGCCGTCACGAAGCCGAATACTGCGCCCAGAACGAGCCCAATCAAAACTTCGGCCATGGTGATCATCGCATGCTCCGCCAGCAATGCCCGACTGTTCCAAATCGTTTCAGCAACAAGCATGGGTGGCGGAAGAATAAAACGCGGAACGCCGCTGCTCCAGGCGATACCCTGCCAAAGCATGATCAATAACACGGCCGCCAGGATCCCATTGCGCAAGCTACTCATCTGGCCACAGTGAACCCTGCCCATGACGCGTCAAAAAACGCGCGCTCCAATGCCAGGGTCTGCGTAAATACTTCCGTTACATCGGCGCGCGCAGTCTCATCGAGCTCCAGCCAGACTGCATCGAGTTGTTCGCGCAGGTAAGCGACAACGTCAGAGAATCCCGTTCCTGAATGCAGTGTGATCCACTCTCCAAACCAAAACGGCAGGTCCGCCGCTCGGTCTTCGAAAGGTGTCGCCCAATCAAGATAAACCCACTCCGCCACGACCAGCACCGACAGTATGATCTCGTACCGGCCTGAATGGCGCGCATCGTCCATGTGGTTCTGAAAGGCTCGTGTTTCGGGTGCGATCTGATTGGCTTCGGGCACGCCCAGAGCATCCATTGCGCGCAGGAAGTAGGTGTTCTCTTGTCCACAGATCAGTCCCAGAAACTGCGCGCCTGGCGCCGCGTCTGCCAGACTCGGTGCAAGAGCTACGGCAGACGCGAGAAGGCGCACAAACCTTTCGACAAACAGATAATCCTGCTGCAGGTAACCCGCCATCTTGTCGGGGCTCAGCGTTCCTTCAGCAAGCGCATTGGTAAAGGGATGCCTTGTGGCGGCCCGCCAATCCTCGGCTACACTTAGTTGAAGGTCTTGGGTGGCGCTCACTGGTGGCTCCTGAGCTGGCGAAACAGCCTAGCTTGAGTTTCGAGAACATCCGCCGAGTCGACCGGTCGCGGGATTGTGCCGCTTGGTTCGGTTAAGTCGATCAGGCCGGTCGGTGTCATTATCTTGATATACTGGCCCAACCGAGCAGCTTCTGCGGGATCGTGGGTAACCAGTAGGACGGTACGGCCCGTCAAAAGCTTTGCAGTCAGATCTTGCATCTGCATGCGGGTCAGCGCGTCAAGGGCTGAGAAGGGTTCGTCCAACAAAACAGTGGGGCAATCCTCCATCAACGTTCTGGCCAACGCCACCCTTTGCCGTTGACCACCTGACAAACCGCCCGGCTTCTTTTTGGCATGGTGAGCTAGCCCAACCTGTTGCAGCATATCCATCGCTCTGCTGGCATCAGGTTTGTCGCCGCGCAGGCGTGCTCCGATCATCACGTTATCCATCGCACTTAACCAAGGCAGCAGAAGATCTTGCTGGGCCATCAGGGCGACGCGACTGGGATTACTGATCTGGCCTGCAAAATCTATTTCCTGGGCTATACCGGCAAGTAGCTTTAGAACCGTTGATTTGCCTACACCGCTTGCACCCAACAAACAGGTCCATTTTTCTGGTTCTAGAACCAAATCAAGATGTGAAAAAACAGGTACCTCGCCGATGGCGGCCGCCCCGCTTATGCGCAAAGACCCGTTCATGGGGTCAGTCCCATGTCCCAAAACCCAATCTCAAGCTTGGTTGCCATTTCGAAGCGCGCTAAAAGCGTGGCCCAACGCGGGCTTGATTGCGGATGATTGCCCAACCTGCGCGTCACTGCCGCATCGACTAACGCGCCCACATCACGACACACTTGTTGATAGTCGTCTCCCGCATAGACCTTGATCCAATCGGTGTATTTTTCGGACGTCTTGGACGTTTCCAACGACGTGCCGATCTCTCCATATCCCATCACGCATGGCGCAAGTGCGGCAAGCAGATCCAGAAGGTCACCTGAATGGCCTGCATCCAGTACATAGCGCGTATAAGCCAGGTTCGCGGCGCGCTCTTGGGTCGCGAAAAGTGCGACTTCATCGATCCCTGCGTCTGCGCAGGTTTTAATGTGCAGGGCAATTTCCTCGTTGATCAACCCATTCACTGTGCTGGCGGCTAGCCGCATTTCCGCGACCGTGTCAGCCTTGGTGATTGCCAGCGCCCATGCCCGCGCAAAATGAATAAGAAAGACGTAATCCTGCTTGAGGTAGTGCAAAAACATTGCGGTCGGTAGAGTGCCATCTCCTAGCCCTTTGACAAAGGCGTGGTTTGTGTAAGCAGACCAGATGGGGGTTGCATCCCGCCAAGTCTGGAAAACGCTACCATAGTTCATTCTGCACCCAAATCGACAGCTAACGCCGAAACTGGCCTTGTACCTTCGACTAGGCCACTATCGGCAAGAAATTGTTCGAACCGGGTATACCGCCCTTCATCCAGGGCCTCTGGGCGCAGAGCAAAGCGCGGCAGCGTATCGATCCAGGCTTTGGCATTCAACTGGTCGTCCAGTTCCGGTGCATAGCCTTTGAACAGGTTCCAGGATTCCTCTGGGTTATTCACGATGTATTGCGTCGCCAATTCCGTTGCGCGCAAAAAGCGACGCACTTGATCTTGGTCCATCAGTTCTGGGTTAGTGACATAGATCAGTTCATCATAGGTGGGAACGCCCTCTTCCTCGACGTAGAAGCATTTGCCCTCGACGCCTTCGATTTCCATCTGGTTCAACTCAAAATTCCGGTAAGCCCCGATCACCGCGTCGACCTGTTGCGACATCAATGATGGGCTGAGCGAGAAGTTGACGTTCACCATCTCAACCTCATCCAAACCGACACCGTGCTTGCTCAACATCGCAGTCAATACGGCTTCTTCAACGCCTGCGACGGAGAACCCGATCTTGCCGCCTTTTAACTGGCTAATGTGCTGGATAGGGCCGTCCTTGAGGACGAGAAGGCAATTCAGCGGTGTGGCGATAAGTGTACCTACACGGATCAGAGGCAAACCTTCGGCTATCTGCAAGTGCAGGCTGGGCTGGTAGCTGACGGCAATGTCGCCTTGGCCGGCGGCGACCAGTTTGGGTGGCGCCGAAGGATCCGCCGGCGGGATGATTTCCACCTCAAGACCCTGATCAGCGAAATAGCCAAGCTCTTCCGCGACGATGATCGGACCATGATCGGGGTTGATGAACCAATCCAAAAGTAGGGTCATCTTGTCCTGCGCATAGGCCGGGGCCGCGATCAGTATGGCTGCGGCGCTGGTCAAGAGTAGTTTCATCGGTGTCTCCTCAGTCTCCCAAGGCAAGGAGTTTGATCTCTCCGTGCCAGTGTTGCGAAAGTCGTTCAGCTGCTTGCCACGCCCGAAGGCCGCTTCGGCAGGCGAAAACGGCGCGTTGGTGGCGCAGGGGGACGGGGCCGTCCGGCCCAAAATCTGCAACGCTGTAACGCGTCGCATTTGAAAGTGTTGGGCCTTGTTCTTCTTTGCCGCGCAGATCGATCAGGAAATCGTCCGTGCGGATCTGGGATGGAGCGATAAAGGAATGTTTGCACTCTGGATCGGGCGCGTTGTCAAAACGAAACCCGCCAAAGCGTAGCGTATGCGCATCACAAGTTATGAGTTGCCCCAGTGGCGCGATATTCCCGCTAAGAAGCATCATCGCCATTTGTGCCTGCAGACTGCCGACCACCCCGACACTTGGACCCAGAACGCCGTCGGTGTCACAGGATCCAAGCTGATCTGGCAGATCAGGGAAAACGGCTCGTAAGCCGGGCTTGCCGCCACAAAAGCCGCCCACATATCCTTGCGTCCCAACCACGCTGGCGCTGATCAGGGGCTGGCCTGTCCGAATGCAATAGTCCGAAGCCATGTAGCTGACTGCAAAACTGTCAGCGCAATCGAGAAGCAGAGTCACGCCGTCGCAAAGACCCTCAATGTTCGACGGGTCGAGACGCACCGTGACTGGGTCTACACGTGTTTCGCAATTCAATGCAGCTAGGCTGCAGGCGGCCACTTCCGCTTTGGGTTGGCCGATATGTGTCTCACGAAACAGTGTTTGACGGTGTAGATTGGTGATGTCGACAACATCCTCATCGACAAGACGGATGTACCCGACGCCAGCGCCGACGAGGTATTGCAAGACGGGTACGGCCAAACCACCCGCACCAATCACCAGAACGATGCTGTTTGCCAGTCGGGACTGCGTTTGGTTTCCTAAGATCGCAGTTTGGCGGGCATAGCGCTTCATTTGCAAACATCCAGCCAAGTTCGTACCCGCGCTTCTGGATCGGTGTGCAGCGTGATATCGGTGACGGCCGACACGATATTGGCACCGGCATCAAAGGCGCCCGCAGCCCGTTCCACGCTCATTCCGCCAATGGCAACAAGAGGGGTCTCTCCGATCCGTTCTTTCCAGATTGTCAGTTTTTCGATCCCTTGTTGGTGCCATTTCATCTTCTTGAGAATGGTTGGATAGACCGGACCAAGTGCCACGTAGTCAGGCGCGAGGGTCAGGGCACGGGAAAGTTCGTCGTCATCATGCGTTGATACTCCCAGTTTCAAACCTTTCCGACGGATGGCACTGAGATCTGCGGAATCCAAATCTTCCTGACCCAAATGTACCCAGTCGCAGGACAATTCGATGGCCAGTTGCCAATAGTCGTTTACAACCAGCACAGCATCATGATGGCGGCAAAGGTCGCGCGCTTCGGTCAGTTGTGCTCGCAGTACCTCTTGGGGCTGGTCTTTGATCCTGAGCTGAACAAGTCTCACACCCAACGGCAGCATGCGACGTAACCAAGCCACATCATCAAAGATGGGGTAGAAGCGAGCCAAGGTCATAGGAATGCTTTTCCCAGCACCGGAGTAGACGGTGCCGCCATGTCTCTGGGCTCCATTGGGTCTGCCTGTGCGGCCAGCGCGCCAGCTTCGACCGCGCGCGCAAAGCCCTCGGCCATTGTAGCCGGGTCGCCCGCCTTCGCCACGGCTGTGTTCAACAGAACCGCGTCATATCCAAGCTCAATCGCATGGGCCGCCTGTGACGGAAGACCAAGGCCCGCATCCACCACCAATGAGATATCCGGGAAATTCGCGCGCAAGCTGCGCAGACCGTAGATATTGTTCAGCCCCAGTCCGGTCCCGATGGGCGAACCCCAGGGCATCAGAACCTTGCAGCCGACCTCGACCAGTCGTTCACATAGGACTAGATCTTCGGTGCAATAGGGAAATACCTCAAAGCCGTCTTCTGCCAGCGTTGCTGCAGCTTCAACCAATCCAAAGGGGTCCGGTTGTAGCGTATCAGCGTTGCCGATGACCTCAAGCTTGATCCAATTCGTGTCAAACAACTCGCGCGCCATTTGTGCGGTGGTCACTGCCTCGCGGACGGAGTGGCAGCCAGCCGTATTGGGCAATACCGCAACGCCGAGCTCTTGAATGAGCGCCCAGAAGTCTTGGCCCGCCTGTTCGCTATCGGCCTCGCGCCGTACAGACACGGTCACTGTCCCTGCCTCTGATCTGCGAAAGGCCTCGGCAAGAATGGCGGGCGAGGGGTATTGCGCGCTTCCAAGCATCAAACGGGATGCAATGACTTTGCCGTAGAATTCCGGCATCTCAACCCCCTTGTCTCGGTGCAACAATTTCCACCCGATCGCCGTTCTTTAAAGGCTGGGTTTGGCGCAGCGCCTTGGGCACAAAAGCTTCGTTGAGAGATGTGGCAACCTTGGCATCGCCTTTGCCCAGCTCCATTAACAAACCGGCCAATGTCGATGATGCGATCTCCATCGCTTCACCGTTCACGATGATCTTCATACCAAACCTCCGGTATTTTGCCTGTCAGCACTAAATCTGCTGTCATCTGCGCCAGTGCGGGCGCCAGCAGAAAACCATGCCGAAACAGCCCATTTGCATAGATGCGTCCCTCAAACTTCCTTATACGCGGTTGATTGTCTGGGAAGGCAGGGCGCGCATCTACGCCGATCTGCAAAAGTTCGGCGTCGCCAAAAGCGGGGTGCAGCGCATATGCTGCACTCATCAATTCCATGACAGAACGCAGTTTGGCGTGGTGCCGATCAGTGCTTTCGATCTGGGTGGCTCCCAGCATGAAAACACCGTCCCCACGTGGGACGATATATAGAGGAAATCGAGGATGGAGCAGGCGCACAGGGCGGGCCAAGGTTACATCCCTGGATCGGACCATCAACATCTCGCCTTTCACACCACGAAGGTCAGGCAATTTGTCACTTGCGGCAAGACCACGGCAATCAATCACCTGTCCCTGTCCCTGTCCCTGTCCCTGTCCCTCGCCGTTGAAGCGCGCGACATGTTGAGACAGTTGAGCGTGAAGGGTCATCAATGCGATGCGAGGATCAAGATGCGCTTCATCTTCGATGAATAGTGCTTTTGAAAAATGCTCGGCCAAATGCGGCTCAAGGGCGCTCAGCGATTTACGATCGAGCATTTGGGCTTTTGACACACGCTTTGCAAAGGTGGCCAACTCACTTTGGTCGCGCCCGAGGGCTACAACAAGGGTGCCTTGCCGGATCACATTTACGCCGTTCGTTTCCCACCAATCCGCGGCGATGCGGCCCTTGCGAACGACCACTTGCCCTGCACTGACACCCTCACAATCAGGTGCCAGCATGCCCCCAGCCCACCACGAACACGCATGCTCCCCCGGAGCGCCGTGTGAATCCATAACGGTCACGCGTGCGCCCCGCCTTGTCAATTCTGCCGCGATAGCCAAGCCACAGACGCCACCGCCCAATATGGTGAATATGCCGCTCATCTCCAAAGCGCATGAAAGTGGTGGACCGGGCCATGGCCTTGTCCGACCTCCAATGCGTCGGCTGCCAGAATTGCCCCCTGCAACCATGCATGCGCGCGACCAACCGACTGATCCAAGGCAAGCCCTTGCGCCATGCAGGCCGCAATAGCAGATGACAATGAGCAACCAGTCCCATGGGTGTTGCGCGTTTCCACGCGAGGGGCAGAAAATGTCTGCGTGCCATCGCGTGCCACCAGTTCATCGATGCAAGTGGCGCCTTCAGCGTGCCCGCCCTTCATCAAAACCGCTCCAGCACCCAGATCCATCAAGCGCGACGCCTGCTGACTTGTCGTTCCTTTGCCAACCAGTTTTTCAGCCTCGGGCAAATTGGGGGTCACCAGCGTTGCGCGGCCAAATAGCTGCGACCTTAGTGCTTCAATTGCGTTGTCCGCCAGCAAAGCATCTCCGGATTTGGCGACCATCACAGGATCCAAAACCACCGGCCCCTCAAAGCGATGCAAGGCTTTGGCCACGGCTTCGATAAGACTTGGCGTCCCCAGCACACCTATCTTGATTGCGTGAATTTCGATGTCATCGAGAACCGCATCTATCTGCGCGGTCACGATGTCATCAGGGATCGAATGGATGGCAGTCACAGCTTGAGTATTCTGCGCTGTAATCGCGGTGACCACTGATGCTCCGTAGACTCCCATCGCTGTGAAGGATTTGAGGTCAGCCTGAACACCGGCTCCGCCGCTGGAATCGGAACCCGCGATTGTCAGTGCCTTGGCCACCATAATACCACCACTTTGGTCTCAATGGTCAGGACACATGCTGAGAATTCTCAGAGCGGCTACTTGCGCCATCACTGTTTCCTCCGCCGGTCCTAACCGGTTCAGGTTCAATGGGTTTGCGCTGCGCGCATCTCAGCCCCGAAGTGGGCACCCCAACAGATTGGCCTTGTGATTAAGTCATGGCTCTGATTCCGTCAAACAGATATCTTCGCGCGCCGGTGCCATCGCTGCTACGAAACAGTCTGAAACGAGAACTAGTCTCTTAATTTTCACACGAGCGTTCCTTTTTTGTCGGGAATTTGAATGGTCGATTTGTTTGTTCCGCGTCGACCGAATGCGTGTCTTCAAATCGCTGGCGCTGTGAGCGCCACAGGCATCGCATCCTTAGGACCCGACTGCCGCGCTTTCGGAGTTCATTTTCAAAAATTCAAAAGTCAGGGTTTCCAGCTCCGATTGGCCTCGTGGGTCAGGAGCCTCAAGCGCCTGATCCGTACGGAACGTGATCAACTGGCCAAACAGATCGAAGGGTTGCTGGATCGCATCGTGGACGCCAAGAGCGACACACTCATCGCAGCCTATGAAAAGCGCATTGATAAGATGGAGCGACAAAAGCTGATCCTCGATGAAAAACTCGCCAACCAGCGCGAAAGCCTGCACCCCTTTGGCGACATGTTCGAACACGCCATGGCATTCCTCGCAAACCCTTGGAACATCTGGAAAAGTGGCGATCTGACCCTGCAAAGAAAGGTCCTGAGACTGACCTTCGCCGACCAAATCCGCTACGCCCGCAAAACAGGACTTCGAACACCAAAAACCACCTTACCATTCAAGGTGTTATAGGGGTTTGGTCGTCAAATGAGTGAAATGGCGGAGAGACAGGCCGCCATGCAAGTCTGATTTTAAAAGAGAAAAATAGTACTCTTCTGCGTACCCGCCAAAATACCCGCCTAAGAAAACCTCAGATATTCAGATGGTCTTGAAGGAACGCATTTTGCTTAGATAGGCTCTTGGATACACTTGCTTTTGCAATGACCGCTTGTTGTGCCAAATCCGAATATTCATCGAGAACTATTGTACTGTTCTTTGGTCCAAACAGTGAAAAAAACGCTCCCCCGCCTGCGCCTACCAAAGAACCAACCACATCGTCGGTGAACGCAATACCTAGTGCTGCTCCAGCTATTGAAGCCCCTATCGTGAACGCACCATTGTACATTCTTCCATATGCCTCATTGCGCAGGCGTTTTTTCGGGCGCAGATCGGTTACAAGAAGAAGCCTGGAGTATACGGCGGCAAGCCATCCGTTGTGGTCGACAACACGCTGGATCGTCAGTTCACGGTCGATGCCCCGGATCGCGTGTGGGTGACTGATATCACTTATCTTCGCACACATGAGGGCTTCGCCTATCTCTGCGTGGTCATCGATCTGTTCTCAAGACGTGTCGTCGGTTGGGCAGTCCAGTCACGACAAACCTCAGAACTCACAGTTCAGGCTTTGCTCATGGCGATCTGGCGACGCAAGCCTGGGCCAGGCCTGTTGATCCACTCCGACCAAGGTGCCCAATTCACCAGCCGTGAATGGGCAGCGTTCCTGCGCGATCACAACCTGGAACACTCGATGAGCCGCAGAGGCAATTGTCATGACAACGCTGTGGCCGAAAGCTTCTTTCAGCTTTTGAAACGAGAGAAGGTCAGGCGTCGAAAATACCGAACCCGCGAGGAAGCCAGGCGCGACGTCTTCGAATACATCGAGCTCTTCTGCAACCCAAAGCGCAAGCACACGAACAACGGCATGCTGTCGCCCGTTGACTTCGAACAAAGACAGCTCAATCTGGAAAAGGCAGGTGTCTAGGAAACTAGGGGCACCTCAGTTCACAGTATCATAGAAGAGAAGAAGAGTGCGTAAGTGTGAAATACTAGGTGTGTAGTGTGGGTAATAGAGGGCTTGTGACATGGCTTTTAGAGTATGCTCTTACTTGAATGAAAATCTGAAGCCCATTCTATCAGCAAGTTCCAGAAAAGCACCTGCTCATTGGGTCAAAAAATTACTGCAAGAACCTTCGTGACCGACGGTTCGCCGCCACCTTTGCAACGACTTGCACATAACCTCAAGTCCTCCTAGCTGTTCAGCTCAGTCGCGGCAAAGGGTGCACAGCCTAGAACCTTCATCCCGGTTAATCTAACTGCATTTCTGAACGACATCCAGAAGTCCACGATTGGGACAGCGTCTTAGGACGACATTGACAATCTGTTCGAAGACTTGGGCCAGATATCAACCAAACCTCGCTGGTCAGAGGAGGCTATGACCGACCGTTCGATATGAATATTGTTCACTCCATACCTGGAAGTTCCGCAATCTGGTGCAAGATCATATTCCAGCCAATCACTCTCCGAATAGCCGCAGTCTGTGATATTTGATTGTTGGGAGCAATTTCAGCGGCATGACTTGCCCATAACAGATGTTTCCGCTCCACGCCTAGCGCTTCGGCTAGCCAAAACAGCATCGTCGGACAGTTAATCGCGTTGTAAACTCGGCGCGCTGGCCGTTCGGGTGGCTGGTGGTCATTAAGCCATCTAAGCCAATGGTGCCTTTGGTCACGGTAAGTCGCACGTCCTCGCCCCGGCCCAACGTCCAAGTTGTTTTCCAGCATAGTCGTGAGGGGTGCGGTGTATTCGTCAGGCTTAACCAAACCGTTGACGGTCAACGATAGCTCTGACGAGGTCATTTCGATTTCTGAAGGAACTGATCGCATTTCAATTCAGTACCGGATTGGAAGACGAGGACAAGAGCGGATATATTGCAACGAGTTGCAACGTCGATGCGCCTTGTCCTGCAATTGTTACAAGACCGGACACAACCGGCCACAGACGATGCCTCCACCTCGCATTTATGAGAGATATGCGTAAGCGTCCGATGAACCCGACCTAACGCGCACCGCTGGCGGAGGCTAAGTGTCCACCATCGATAGTGGACACTGTGAGGCACTCTATGAGCAGGCGTAAGAAGCGGTTCTGGGCGGATGAGGAGAAGCGTGAGATTTGCGCGCAGGCGGCGACGCCGGGGATGTCGGTGGCACAGGTTGCGCGGCGGTATGCGGTCAATGCGAACCTTATTTTCAAATGGCTGAAGGACCCGCGGTTTGCACCAGAGGCTGATGCGCTCGATCAGGAAGCGACGTTTCTGTCGGTTGAGATCGAGGCTGATGCCGCCCACGCACCCGCACCAATCGACGTGTCAACGTCGTCTCCATCTGCCACTCTTTCGGCCAGCCGCATAGATATCACCCTGTCGGATGGGTGGCGCATCCTGATCGAAGGGCCGACCGCGCTGCCCGCTTTGGTCAGCTTGGTGCAAGGCCCGGCGGTTTGCGGCAAGCACGGGCAAAACCGATCTTCGATGATCTGGAAGCCTGGCTACACGCGCAACTGCCCAAGATATCGGGTAAATCGCCACTGGCGCAGGCCATCCGCTACGCGCTTGGCCGGATCCCAAAGGCGCGGCCATATCTTGAGAACGGACATCTGGAGCTGGATAACAACACTGCCGAACGGGCCGTCAAACCTGTGGCTATCGGCCGGAAGAACTGGATGTTCGCGGGTTCAGAAGGTGGCGGCAAAGCAATGGCAATTGCCCTTACCCTGATCGAGACCGCCAAGCTCAACAACGTCGACCCGCAAGCCTGGCTCACATGGGTCCTTGCCCAGATCGCCGATCATAAGATCACACGCCTCGACGAACTCCTCCCCTGGCGTTACGCTGCTCAAGCAGCGTAACAGTATGCGCATCCGCTCAACAGGGCGGGTTTAACGGACGGGCACGTTCTTTTAAGCAGGTGGTAACGTCAACCATTGAACTTCGGCGGCTTGGGGATGGTCTTTTGCCGTGGGCGACTAAGTTCGCGTGACCCTTGCAGATTTTGATAGTTTTTGTGTGCAAGCCCTAGGTTTTTGGCTTTTCTCGCTACATTCGGCCGCGGTGTCGCTGCTCTGATCTTTGCTTTCAGTTGATCGATATAGTCGGTCATCCCTGTCTCTCCGCTGCCGTGTGATTGATCGCTGCAAATCCGTTGCCATCTCACTTGATAAGATTTTGCACCACGTCCGTCATCTACATCTTACACTGTGTGACGCAGCTGCGATGTCTTCCCTTGGCGCACATGAAAAGTGTGCTTTGTTGGTGATGGTTTCTCATATTATGTTCACCCAGAGATCGGATTATGGAAGCCGGCGGACATGCTACTGGCGATTTTTATGCGCTACCATGCACCTGACCGACAGTCATGGCTGCATAGGTTCAGCAGATTTTATGCGCTTCCGGATCAGATCACTACGTTTCTGATTTTAAACAGCACGTTTCTTTGTTTTGGCGAAGATGCTCTGCTACCTACCCAGATGAACGGAGGAGCTTATGGTACGGTTTCTTTTAATATGCAGTCTGTTGATTTCTTATGTTTTTCCTTCTCGTGCTGTTGCTGAGTGGTCCACTCACCCAACTATGGACGCCTGCTTAAATGATGACGCTTTTATTGCTCAAATACGACGTGTGGCTGGTGACAGTTTGGCTAACCTCACGCTTGAAGCGCGCGATCGCAATCGCTTACTACCGCTGCATATCCAGGACTATGCTGTCTTCTACGAAGTGTCCGTTTCGGAGCAGGCTACGGTTACAACTGATGAAAGCTGGAGTAGCCAGGATAGCAACCGAACTGGATCTGCATCTGGCAGATTTCTTGGGTTTGAGTTCGGATCTTGTGCACCCGTATAGGTAGCTCCTGAAACAGTTCGGCAGACAATGGCTTACGAATTGAAACTGGATGAGGGTTGTCGTCCGATAAGCGGTACGGCGACGCGATCAAGCACAACCGACTCCCATGTTCGTTTAACAGCCAGTGAGGATGGCACAACTTTTTCATATGAAGTTGGTAACGCGCCAGACACACAGTATGCAGAAGTAATATGTATCGACAGAGGATATCGTATTCAGGTGCCGATTAGATGGAGCAATACTTACAATGGAGGTGGAACTGTGCCTTACGGCTCAAGTGTAAAGACGTCTCCAGATTTTGGCTGCATGTTGGGAGTGTGCCGCACAGAGAGAATGTCAATGACGTTGACCTTTAGCTGCGATGTTGGTGGTAAAGTCGATTCCGCCCCAACGACGACATTGACAGTCAACGATCCAAAGATCCGCTACGACTTTAGCCAGCGACAGATTACAGATCACCCGGAGAACGATACCGGTAAGCCGACTGTCGGATTAACTATCGGTAAAATCGCAGCATCCTCTTTTGCTAATTTTTCTTGGACACATGCGAATCTCGGGTCTGGAATATGCGTTCAGGGACAGCTCAATTTGGACGTGGTCGTGGATGCTGAAATTCTGATTGCGAGTGAGTACGATCAAGACCGTTGCGAGGCCAATGCGATACTTGCTCATGAAATGAAATATCGGAACATCTATGCAAAAGAAGCTGAAAATTTGATCGACCGGATTGTATCTCGGGTTGAAATGACAAGCCGTGCATCTTCAAGATTGCCAGTACTGACAGATGTCCTTCCCGGTGAAAAACCAGCGAGTGCTGGTCAATCCGTTCAGAACCTTGCTGCCAGGCAGATCCAGCGCATTCTTGATGAGGAGGTCCAAATCTCTTTGGTCAATACAAACCGTCTCGACCGTGGACTGGATGCTGCCGAGCCATTCGACGTTGTATTGTCAGTTTGCCCCTAAGAGCCGTTCTTACATACACCGTACCTGGTTAAATCACGATGGGTTCAAGGTAGGCCGTTTGTCGCGCTTGGAAAATCTGGCGGTGGACGCTGTTTTTGGCTCTGGATACTGGACTTGCCGATCTCACTGTGCTGGACACGCGACATTTTGTTGCCCCGTCTTGATGGTTGCTCTCTTCGGTGTAGCCTAAAGACGTTATTTCATCATCTATTTGGAGAAGAACTATGGAAATTGATACAGGTCGTTTGCCAGGCACTCTAGACGTTTTGCTCTCAGCAGCTATCGCATTCACTGTGGATGACGGTGAAGATGAACCGTTTGAGGTTGTCACGCGTCGCGTCGATCCCGTCGATTTATCTTCAATTTTGGAGTTGGAACTACGGCCTTCGCATGCCGCTTCGTTGAAGTTCGTAATAGAGCAAGTGGCTAACGTGGATGGTGCGTTCTTGTGGATGGAGAGTGAAGCAAAGGGAAGCTGGCTGTTTGTTACGGCAGCAGGAGGTATCGGTAGCAAATCCGGTGTTTTTCTTGCTGATCGGCTTGTTAAGGGCTCCATTTTTGACGACGATGAGGAGTTGTATGAGAACGAATTCGGTGATCGACCAACTGACGCTTCGGCATGTGGCTACTGCCATAGTATCTGGGGCACTAAAGACTTGAATATCTCATGCGGAGACTGCTCGGACGTTTTCCTCAGTTCAGATCCATTTAGAGTAGCGTTGTCCGAACAGATCATTGAATTGAACGGCGAAGATATGACCGACATCTTGCGGGTTATCGAAGGTGAGGAGGCCAGATTTATGCTCCCGACCGTTCAGCTGGATAATGTTCGTCGCTCGTGAAAGGGTAGACGAACGGTATGTTACCAGTCGGTCTTTGTCGCACCTATCGCTGCGATTTCAAAAGGGGCGTTCCAGACCACTTACCCGCTTCGATGCTTAGGATATCTTTATGCGAGAGGCGTCGTCCTGTTTGTTGCATACCAGCAAAGTGGTATGAGCAACCACAAAATTATGACTGTGACCAAATCGCTTGTTTAATGCATCAGTTTGGCAGAAACCGTTCTTTAGTCTTTTGTTGTAGAGGCACATCGCAATCGCCAAAAAAGGGTAATTTGATGACCTATATTGTCGGTTTAATCTTTTATACTCAGGTATCATATTAGTTGGTCTGGATATTAGATAGTAAGTCAGTTCCAGGGTGTTCTCGATGCATCTAAGCCTCGACGATTGTGTCAAATGCCAATAAAAGATGACCTAGTCGGCGTCCGATCATGATCGATAATATCGATCCAGACGCCGTGAGTGATATAGTCAAAAAAGGAAGAACCGAGCATTGAATACTGAACAAAGTATGTCAGCCGGCCTCGCAATACGCATACCATCTGGCGAGATAGCAACAGATACTGTGATCATGTACCGAGTTGTTGTGTATTCGACCGACGGGTGCATCGCTGAAATGCCGGTTGATCTCACAATGCGTGAAGAGGCCGCGGTATGAATGGGTTTCCAATCGACACGGTCGTTTTGGTAGACAGCTCCGGCATTGACGCCGATCCGGTTTGCCTACCGAAAGTGTCTCTGCCTAAGGGGGCAGTCCTGCTGACACACATGCCCAAAGTACCGATGGCGACTTATCAGATCGACGGGCAGAAGGTTTCCGTGGCCTACCGTCCTGAACCATTCGACCCAAAGCAGCTTAGTACCTTCGTTGCAGCTGCGCGGACTTGGCCGGGCGCGGCTGAGGCGGTGGAAGGTGCGACGGGTTACTTTGTGATCGGCAGTGATCTATCGCCGGAAGGTCATGAACAAACCGAGTCCACTTCGATGGCCGTATCCCGCATGGCGGCTGCTGTAGCAAGCTCTTACAATGGAAAGGCGTTGTTTTGGAAACCGTCGGGTGCTCTTGTGGACCCCAAAGAGTTCGTTAGCAATCTAGATGACCCGAACTTGTCACCGAGCCTTGTAAGTACGTGGGTGCATATGTCGTGGTTCCGCGGCGATCCTCTCCCAGGTAGCACGGCAGAGCGCCCACCCTTGGCCGTGAGCACGACCGGATTAGCGCGCTTTGTCGGTCGTGAGATTGAGCTTCTGCCAACAGACTTGCCAGCAGCCCAGATCGCTGAACTCGTTATCTTTGTGAGCCGGTACTTAATCCGCTCCGGACCAGTACTGGCGAGTGGCCACACGCTTGGCTTTGACGAGCGGCGCGCGGTTAAGGTGGATCTGCTGGATGAAGGTTTGCGACCTGGCATCCCCGTGATTTCGTTGACCTATCGGCAAAACGAAATCACAGTGAGTGATTAGACTATACAACCGCCACAATTTGGGGTTGAGACGAAACTCGTCAAGTTGTTAACTCAAAATTAATTCACGGATTCGTGACTTTTTGGGTTGGGCTTCTATTTATGGCATTTTTGCTTCTTTTCGACCCGGCAAAACGTCGGCCTACAATTGCGTTTCGCGGTAGACAGTTCAGAGAGCTAGACAGGTACGCGTATGCACGTCTTGTGGGCATGCAACCCATGGGCCTGCCTCTGGCGCGGACGGGTGAGACCTTTGATCCGGCGATACTGCCGGATCACGTGGCCATCGATACGCCTGATGATGCGGATCTTCAGCCGACCGATTGCAATATCTTTTCGGGGCCTGGTTTCAACCTTATCGTCAGCCAGCGCGTGCGCGAGGTGATTGAGGGGGCTGGAGAGGACCGCGTTACGTTCTACCCGATCAACGTGGTCGACAAAGCGGGTGGTGGCGCTCAGCTGCCGGGTGAGTGGTTTTTTGTGGTCTTCGAAGACCCTTTCAACCCGGTGATCGAAGAACGTTCAACCCTGCTGAAGCTGTTTGCCAGTGGGGATATGAAAGAGATACCTGAAACTGCGCGCGATGCGCGGCTTGTGTGTCGGCGCGCTGACGTCGCTGGGCGCAGCTTTTGGACAGGCAAGGCAATGAAAGACCCCTGGCCGACTGGCGGCGACCAGACACCTTTTGCGGCGGCGCGACCGACATTCACCTATTGCTCTGATGCGGTCCACGATGCCTTGATCGCGGCCGGCGTGATGGATTTCGACTGGATCACAAAAATTGAAGAGGTGGATGATCCCGAAACGCTGCCGCTGACCCCGGGTCTGACTGGCGAACCAGTTGGGGTGGTACATCGCACACGCCTTGAAACCTTAGACCGACCCGAGGCCGAGGGCGACTATCGACCCTTTAGGAAACATCTCAGGCGGGGCGAACCGTGGGCGGGCGGCAACGTGCGCCTCGGCGTTCCTGGGCAGCGTGCGCCTGACCTTTACTTTCACAATGGGCTATTGGTTGCCTCTGTGGCTGCAAAGGCCGAGATTGAGGCATTGGAGCCTGGGCTGCACCGTTTTGAGCCGATCGAGTTCTTCAAATCGTTCGATCCATACGTGCCAGTAGAAGGCGGCTTAACGCATTTTGCCGTGCATCTTGGGGCCCCGATGCATGACCCAATCATTGCGGAAATGTCAGTGGGTGCAAGGACCACGATGAATTATGGGTTCGCACCCAGGTATTGGGAATCTGTCAGTCCGCTCGATCATGCTGTTGTCTTTGATGCGGACCTATGCGGCAACCGACACCTGTGGTGCCGTCCATACAACGCTGGTACCGATAAATATTTGTATTTTTCAGAAGCACTTCGGGCACGACTCGGCTTGCTAAATGTGCCTTTCGGTCTGACGACCGACTTCCCGCTTTACCATCGCCCAAGCATTAAACCTTTACCCTAGATTGAGGGACTTCTCATGAGCGTTTTTGATCTTCTTGACGAAACTGCGGAAATTGATGATCTCGCCGAATTCGATCGACCATCAAACAACACCTATGAGATTGGGCGCCCGGCGAACACCCAAGTTCACCACCTGATCCCAAAGAATGTGATCAACGAAAACTTTGCATTGCGCTTTATGACGCAGTTTGAAGTCTTTGATATGAACGGCGCCGAAAACACGACACCACTTACGTCGGTAAATGGACCGGGCACGCCTATTGCGCAAGACAAAGCGGTTGGGTCCTTGCATCGTGGACAACACCCAACCTGGGACGACGGTGTAGAAAGGGTTGTTGATGATGCGAATGGGAAATTGCTTTCCAACACCAATACCTCTGCCTTCAAGGCAGCGGCGCGCGAAGCCATGCAGGATGCGATCGATGACGGCATTATCGACAACGACGGTAATCCTATTGGGCAAAACGCGGACGGGTCGGCTAGAACGAAAGCGGATGTTGGCGCTTATCTGCGCGACAGCCCGGAACTCAGCCCCTATTTCGACGAACTGGCTGCGATCACGTCATATCTGCGGACCAAGCTGATGCCCGGCGGCGATGCCGTTATGAGACTTAACGACAATGATGTATTTCTCGAAGGGCGGTCGAATGACCTTACCGCCTGGGGGGACAGTCCTCCTGCAGCGTTCCTCAATAGCAATGATCCAAGGATTCCAGATGGTCAGAGCCCGGCCACGGCGAACGCGAACATAACCATCAACGACTATAGTAGCAGTGCGTTTGGAAGCGAGACGTCGCTACGCCAAGGTGTGATTGATCGTGCGCGGGAAAACCCGCTGGAACTGCTGGATATCTTCGACACGCATGCGCCCGAAATCACGGTGGCGCGCGGCATGCAGAATTTTGCCGAACGTCTGGTCAGCAACTTTGGTTTTGACCCGCGCTTGGCGTCGCAGGGCAGCCAGTCGTTCGGTTCGCAAAGCACGAACGATCGCATCGAGGCAATTGCGGCGAATCTGCCAAAGGATGCAAACGGTAAGATTGTCGTTGACAACTTAGGTACAGTCCAGCTTTTCGCCGTCGGCGCAATGGGCGTTGCGCTTGTCAAGATGGCATCGGATACTGACAAGAGTGTTGAGGAACTGCTGGCAGACCTCGACCTTGACACCCTACTGTCGGCCGACACGCTGAAGTCGATTGGCGAAGAGGCCTTGATCCTGGGGCTTGAAACCGCGCTTTTGTCAGTGCTGACAGGCGGTGCTGGATTTGTTGTTCGCATTGTCTACGATCTGTTGGACAGCGTAGACCTGATCCAGGCTGCTTTTGGTCTTCTCGAACTCGCTTTCCCAGAACAACGCTGGATCACGACGGCGAAGGACGGATTCGAACAGGTCGCTGAGGTGATCGAGCTGTTACCAGATATTCGGATCCACACGTTGTTTGCCTCCGATGATAGTCTAGATCCAAACGTGCAGGGCACATTTGGGGCCGATGTCATTCAAATAACTGATGACAAAGACATCGAGAAACCCGACGGAGGTCCGGATGACACCCAAAACATCACAGAAATCAACTCATATGATGGTGATGATTTCATTTCGGCCCATTTTGAAGAAGGCGTTCAGGAAGAGCTGATCGTTGAGCCTGGCAAGGGTAACGATCGGGTTATACTGACGGGTGACATCAACTATTATGTCGGTACAACCGACCCTGACGGTGAAGTTGAGAGCGACGACTGGATCCGTACAGATCGTGGTGACGATATCATTCACGGTGGATCCGGGATCAACGGTATCTCGCCCGGCGAGGGATTGGATGAGGTGCATTTGAAGGGCGGTGCCAATCGCAATGCCAATCTCTTGCTGCTCGACGGTGACGAACATGCCGATGATTATTTCCTCAGCGGTCCGACTGGCGCAGGCACCGGACTTCAGACAGCATTTATTTTTGGCGCGACTACGCCGTCGAACACACCGACACCGGAAGAATTTATGCTTTGGACGGCTGAAGAGGACGCAGAGCCGCTGATCCTCAACAACCTTGATGTAGACCTATGGAACGAGGTTTACACCACCTCAAATTCCAATCTTACGCCGCATTTCACAAACTATCTGTTTGCGCACGACGGCACTGGGGTTGAGCAATTCACAATCGAAGCGGGCGACGACACCGTCTACCTGAGCGGCGTATCTGCGAATACACAGGCCGGGATCCGGATCGACGGGTCCGAAGGTGAGGATACGCTGAACCTCGATCATAAAACCGACGCGCTGAACATGGTCATCGAAGAGGTCGATGAGGTGCTCACGGCCACCTATGACAATGGCGATGTGGTTGATGAGGCGCTAAATTTCGAAATCTTTGACTATGCCGAGCACCACTTCGATGCGGAACTCACATTTGGCGACGACAAGAGCGAAGCCACGCTCGATGCAGGCCGGGTAGGCAGTTACGATATCACGGGCTTGGATAGCATTGCGCTCTTCGGTGACGAATTCACAGACGAGAGCCAGCCATCAAGTCTCGGCGTTGATTATGGGGATGCGGCGGTAACGCTGACGTTGTCCCAAAGTGACGCTGAGACAGCGAATGACCCATCAGACGGGGGGTTCCTCGTCCACAATTTCGATGTTGCCGAGGTCGAGGAGGCAACAACGCGGGTCATCAATTCCGATCCGACCCTGCCAACCTCGGCGCTTACTGACACTGCGATCACCATCGACGGCGATAAGCAGCTTTTTGGCGGTGCGAGCTTTGATTTCGATAAGTTCGACTTCGCCTACAACCTCGGCGCCGAGCGCTACATGCCTGCCTTCAATTCGATCGGCTTTGACGGGATCCTGACCGAAGAAGACCTGTATAAGGCGGCGTTCAAAACATTCCAATCAATCTCTGACTTCGGAAATAAGGTGGCTGATGCTGGCGCTGGTGTCGGTGCCGCTACACTCAGTCCATTTGCGGGTGCCTCTTGGGACTTCTCTTTCAGTCTCACCTTCCTTGGGATCGGAGTTTTCGAGTATCAGAGATTTCTCAACTCGTACCAAGAGCTGATGTCGCGCAAGTACTTCGGTATTCATGGTGAGGAATACGTCCTTGGGCCTTACAACGAGGACGGCACGCGCACCCTCACCATCATCGCGGACCCCGATGACACACTGTCCCGGCAGGAAATCGTGATAAACAACTGGGAGCAAGGCGACTACGGCATTCGCCTGGATATTGCTGAGTGGGGCGAGGGCTTTGATGTCGGCGGCGAAGGAACTGCGAAGGATGCGCGCCGCGTAACTCAGGAGGATCTGAGCGAGGCCAACTTCTCGGACGACTATATACGTGGTCTTCTGGAGCCGCTTGGCCTTGTTCGTGATGACGATCTGCCCGAGCAGCCTGAGCCGCCAGCGATGATTTCTGCGGCGCCAATGTCCGCCGGAATCGGTTTTGCAAGCTTGGGTTCAGAAGCGTCCGCAGAGGCGACTTTAGCCACGCTCTCCACCACCAGTACCGCTGCGTCGGCGTCAGGCTTGACGGGTTATCTGCGGCAAGGGACAGACGGTGCCGATACGCTTGGTGGTCGATCCGGGGACGACACGCTGATCGGGTATGCTGGAGACGATACGCTGCGCGGCGGCGGTGGACGCGATACTTATGTATTCGGGCTTGGCGATGGGGCCGATACAATCATCGATGCAGGCCCAGAAGGCGGTTTTATCCGGTTCCGCGATGGCGTCGATGTTGCGTCGATCACCTATGAAGAGGTGCCCGGTGACAATGGCGAGACAGACTATCTGATTACCTACGGTCCAGGCGATACGATCCTGATCAAGAACTGGTCCACGCTCACGCCAGAGACACAGGCGCTTTGGGAAATCCAGGAGCTGGGCCCCACTGTGGAGGTCCCGCAAGACCATACCGAGGTGCCTAACCGAAGTGACCCGACCCCGTTCCTCGACGGCACTGCCGATGACGATGTCCTGACCGGGTCTGAACGAGAGGAAATCCTGCAAGGCTTCGATGGTGATGACACGATGTTCGGTGATGGCGGTGCTGACACCATGACGGGCGGTAACGGAGCCGATCTCATCATGGGCGGTGCCGGGCGCGACCGTCTGGATGGCGATGCCGGTGATGACGTGCTTGAAGGCGGCATTGGCCGGGACACGCTACGGGGCGGGTCCGGCGACGACAGATACGTGTTCAATATCGGCGACGGGTTTGACACGATCAGCGATAGCACTGGCACCGACACGATTGTATTTGGTGTGGGCATCTCGCCTGCTGATATCGCGATCACCAGGGAATCGGTATCATCCATGAGCTTTACGCTCACCACGACGGGTGAACGAATTCGCGTTACCAACCAGTACAATGAAGACGGCCGCGCAGGCGATGGTATCGAGCGGATCGCGTTCGATGACGGTACCGTTTGGACACGGGCCGATATTGAAGCATTCTACATTGCGCAGAGCCCGACCGATAGCGACGACTTGCTCATCGGCTTTGACGGTCGCGACGAAATCCGTGGCGGCGCGGGGAATGATGACTTACGCGGTGCTGGCGGTGCCGATGACTATTTCTGGAACCGTGGCGACGGCAACGACGCGATTACCGACGGGCCAACCTCCGCTGACCCGGCTGCGTCGAACCGGTTGTTTCTGGGCGAGGGAATTGCCCCGGATGATATCACCATCGGCCGCGGTGGCGGTGAAACCGACTTTGGCTACCGCGATCAGAACGGAGACTGGGTTGAAGGGTCTAGTAACCCCAATGATCTGCTCCTGATCGTCAACGGCCCGGATGGCGGTGTTATTGAGATCAATACCTTCTACGATGGTGAGGGCGCTAATCTTGTTGTCTTTGATGACGGCACGGTGTGGACCCGAGACTACATTTATGAACGTTCATTTGAGGAGCAGATCACCGATGGTGACGATAGGGCATACGGTACGCCGCTCTCAGACGTCATAGACGGTGGGGCAGGCAACGACAGGATCGAGGATCGGGAAGGCGACGACCTGGTCATTGGCGGTACAGGCGATGACCACCTTGGTTATCGCTTCAACAGCGATGGCGATGATACCTTTATCGGGGGGGCAGGCAACGACCGTATCGAAGGCGGCTCAGGCAACGACACCTATATCTTCGGTGCGGACTTTGGCCATGACACGGTGACCGATAGTCGTTTCGAGCTGTCCCCTAACGATGAGAACCGGTTTATCTTCACAGACCACACGTTCGATGAGTTCACATTTCAGGCGACAGGCGATCAGGGTCTCGATCTGCTAATGACGACCGCTGATGGTGAGAACAGTATCTACGTCAACAATTGGACCCTGAGAAAATGGGTTACCACTGACAGCGGCTGGGCTGAAATCCGGTGGCAAAGTCTGGGTGAATTTGAGTTTTCCGACGGCCAAATCATATCGGCGGACCAGATCGCATCTATCGCCAACATCTCAGGCGAGATCCCGTCGGGACTCACAGGGACTGACGGCACAGATCTTCTTGAAGGGACGGATGCGCGTGATCGCCTGGTTGGTGAGGCAGGCGATGATACTCTGCTGGGTGGCGATGGCGGTGACTATCTGATCGGCGGTGATGGCAACGACCAGATCGAGGGTGGTACGGGTGATGATACGATCTCGGCCGGCGACGGTATCGATAACGCCACAGGCGATGCTGGCGATGATCTGATCTTTGGCGGTAGAGGTAATGACGAGATCGGCGGTGGCGCAGGCGACGATTTCCTCAGTGGTGGCGGTGACAACGATGTCATCCACGGCGGCACCGGCGATGATGAGATAGAAGGCAATACGGGCGACGATATCCTGACAGGCGGGAGCGGCGATGACCGGATAACTGGCGGTGCGGGCAGCGATATCTACCGGTTCAACTTCGGCGATGGGCAAGACAGGATCGACATCTGGACCGGACGCAGCGCGGGCGATCTTGATGTAATGGAATTCGGGCCTGGGATAAGGCTCGAAGACATGCGCGCAGTCTTCGTGAATGCGACACCCTTTGCAGCTGGCGGGCTGAAAATCACCTTTGCCAACGGCACTGCAGACGAGCTTTTCATCGAGAATGCTCTTTTGGGGCTGTCTTCGCTGGAAATCCGTTTCGATGACGGCATGACGATGACAGGGCGCGAACTGACGGCCTGGGCGACCGGCGCCACCAGTGCTGATGACCCTGTCGCTGCTTCGGTGGCGACCGAAGGCGGGTATCGCCAGATACAGTATGGCGGAGAGGGCGACGATTTCCTGCCGGATCTGGACGCAAACACGACCGTTATCTTTGGCCGCGGCGATGGCAACGATCGCATGTTCGTTCGTGATAGCTGGTTCTTTGGACCGGCGCAGAACGTCGAAGTCATAATCCAGGATTACGCTCCCGAAGAAACGGTGATCAGCCGCGGCGGGCCGGAAAACGATGACTTGATCATTTCGTTCACCACTGGTGATGACACGTTGACCGACATCAACCATTTCGGCTGGGCTGGGCTATACCAGGAAGACGGGATCGACTCCGTGCGGTTCGCCGATGGAACGGTTTGGAACGCGGCAGATTTAGCGCAGCTTGCTGGCGATGCGTCCGGGGAGGGTTCGGATTCAGATGATCTTTTCGAGGGCACTGCCGCAAACGAAACATTTGACGGTGCAGGCGGTTCGGACACCTACGTTTACGCGGCCGGAGGCGGCTGGGATACCATAAGCGATAGCGGTGCGGCGACTGACCAGACCGACACACTTGTTCTCAACGCGGGCATCGCGCCTCAGGATGTGGCGGTGAGCCGCAGCGACGACGACATCCTTTTGGCTATTGGCGAGGACGTGATCACTCTGCGGGATCAGCTTGCTGGCGACGGCAGGGGCATTGAGCAAGTTACGTTCCAAAATGGAGATGTGTGGACGCGCGCGACCCTGATATCTCAACTCGTGGCAGGACAGGCGAGTGATGGCGATGACGCCCTTAGCGGTGGCGAAGGGGCCGAAACACTCGACGGCGGTGAAGGTGATGACACACTGACAGGTGGCGCTGGGGGCGATACTTACACCTATGCTGCTGGCGATGGGAATGACGTGATCGTCGAAGGGAGTGAGGGCGGTAACGACCGTCTTGTCTTCGACAGCTCCATTGACAGCGAAACCACCATCATGCGGCGCGATCCCGACGCGCCGACAGATCTTCTGATCGAAACCGACGATGGCGCTGTTATCCGTGTGCAGAACCAATTTGCGGATGGTGGCATCGAACAAGTCCGTTTTGCCGATGGGACAATTTTGGGCCGTGATGCAATTGATGCTCGCGCGCTTGAGGGTTCGCAATCTGATGGCGATGACGTTATTGTCGGGACTTCTGCGGGTGATGTGGTTGAATCTGGCGCGGGCGCTGATTGGATTGATGGCGGTGAAGGTGCCGATATCTATGTCTTCAACTCAGGTGATGGCGCGGACGTTATTGCGGACAGCGGTGCAGACGGCCAAGACGGTATACGGTTCGGCGGCAACATCCTGGCCGAGGATGTCAGCTTTGCACGGTCCGGGGATGATCTTGTCATTACATTCCCTAATGCGCCCAGCGACCAGGTTACCGTGACGGATCACTTCAACGGTCATGCGCTGACCGGCATCCTGTTCTCCGATGGTGCGCTCTGGACTGCCGAAATGATCGGCCATCTCGCCGAAACCGGAGAGATGCTGCCTGGCGCTGAACCTTTGATGCTGCTCCTGCCATCCACCGGCCCACTGGAGCCACAAATGGCGGTCGAGGATGAAGCTTTCGCTTTCGATATACCGGCTGATCTGTTCCAGGATCCGGCAGCCGTCACGGCGACACTGGTTAATGGCGACCCCCTGCCGGATTGGCTCAGTTTTTCTGAAGGCAGTTTTTCGGGGACGCCGTCAGCGCAGGACGCGACCCTGCTTGACATCACGCTGTCTGGCATTGGAACAGATGGAAACCCACTGACCCAAACGCTGCACATTGGCGCGATTGAGGTCAATGATGCGCCGGTCGCCGAGGGCTCGATTGCCGATGTAGAGGTTCTGACGACTGAGGATATAGTACTTGACCTGTCCACGGGTGGCTTCACGGACGAGGACGACAGCGTTCTGTATACGACCCTCGAGATGGTCGACGGATCCGAACTGCCAAGCTGGCTGACCTTTGACTTGGAGACAATGACGATCACAGGGCGACCACCAAGCTATGAGGTGAGCGCATCCGAACCGGTCAAGGATTTCCATCTTCGTCTCGTCGCGGAGGATGATGCAGGTCTGTCCGCCAGTCACGAATTCACGGTGACCGTTCAGCGCAAGGACCCAACGATCTTCGTTGAGGGAACCGATGGCAATGACACGCTTACAGGCTCAAGCAGTAGCGAGGTCTTTATTGCCGGAACAGGCGACGACCGCATCACCGGCGGTGGTGGCAATGATATCTTTGTTTATAACGCGGGAGATGGGCGCGATATCATTGATAACGCCGTGTCTGGCACTGGCACCCCGGATTCCTTCGGGGGAGTATTGCGGTTCGGTGAGGGGATCCGCCCCGAAGACGTGATCCTGAACAGAGAAGGCTATGTTGACGAACCCCCAGAGCATGCCCGATGGGAGGACTACTACTGGGAGGACCTGTACATCACCTTTGCGGGCACCCCCGATGATCAGATCATTGTTCAGGGCCAGTTCGGCGAAGTTGACGACGGTCAGGCCACACTAAGCCGTATCGAATTCCACGACGGCACGGTATGGACACAAGACGATCTTCTCGCACCGTACCTTGAATCCAGCGAGGAAGTTCTGGGCAGCGGCTTGGATGATACGCTGATCGGCGCGGACACCGACGATGTGCTGGTCGGCTGGTGGGGCGACGATTTTCTTGATGGCGGCGAGGGGGATGACACCCTGCTGGGTGGCGAGGGTGACGACCTCTATGTCTGGGGTTACGGTGCCGGCAGCGATGTGATCTCCGACATGGACTCCGAGGCCGGCGACGTGATCATTTCGGTCGATACCTTGCGCTTCGGCCCTGGTATCCGCGCGGAGGATCTGACCTTCACGGTTCCTGACGAGCGTCTTTACACAAATTACGGCGGAGAACCGGGTGGTACGCTGATTATTGGTCTCGCCGGGCGGCCCGAGACGCTGACGCTCAAGCATCAATATACTTTCCAAATCGGACGGTCCTTCGGCATTGACCGGTTCGAGTTCGAGGACGGCACTGTCCTTACCTTTGAACAGCTCGACGAACTCGTTGCAGGCGACGGTGTCAGGTTGGGCACGAACGGCGACGACACCATGGTTGGCACAACCTATGGTGAACGCATCATCGGCGGGCTTGGGGATGACTACCTGCAGGGCGGTCTGGGCGACGACACCTATGTGTGGTCCCCTGGCGATGGTAACGACACGATCTACGAAAGTGACGACCGGACATTCGATGTTCTGGAACTCGGCGGTGATATCACCGCCGAAGATATCGCGCTCCGCCGAGGCGAGGGCAATCAGTCGAGCGACTTGTACGTTGATATCATCCCGACGGGTGAAACGATCTTTGTCGACCGGCAATTCCAGGTCAGTTTCGAGGAATTCGCCCCAGGATCTGAGGACCGGCTCGTACTCGTCCCTGTGATCGACGAGGTCCGCTTCTCCGACGGATCCGCTTGGAATTACGACTATTTGCGCGATTATTTCCTGACTGGAACCGACGCCGATCAGGAGCTTCATGGCTACGAATTCCAGGATGACATCCTTGATGGCGGGGCCGGTGATGACATACTCAACGGATATGGCGGCGACGATGTTTATGTCTTTGGCCGCGGATACGGCAATGATGTAGTCGACGAGATCGGCCCGTTGAACATTTTTGAAGAGGACCTGAACGTCGTAAGGTTCACAGGTGATCTGACGCCTGATGACATTCTGGTTGAACGTCTTGCCGACGAAGACAATCAATCCGGTGTCGCTCACCGCTTCACCATTCGTGACACCGGCGAACATATCACCATCGCCGGAGACCTTAATGGCGGGCAGAAGCTCCAGTACGAGTTCCATTTCGAAGCGACGGGAACCGTTTGGGATATCGAAGACGTCGCTGATGCGTACGTCGCAACCGTCCAAACCGATGGTGACGACGTTTATCGCGGCGCTGCGACCTACTCGTTCAGCAGCGGCAGCATAGTGGAGACAGGTGCAGGGAACGATGCGCTTTATTACACGTCAAATGATCGCTTGTCCGGCGGTGAGGGTAGCGATACGTATCTGCCCGCCTTTGGCGTGACCAGCGGCGGTTTTCGGTTGGAGGACGATGGCGGTGCGGGCGATGTGGATCGGCTGGAACTGACGTTTGGTTCGGCAACCTCACCGGTGCATGTATCCACGGACAACAACGGTCGTGACCTCCTGCTGCGCCAGTCGAGCTATTCGGAGCCGATCGTCCTGATCAACATGGCGCTTGGTATTCCTGGTGTCGGCGTCGAGGAAGTTGTGCTTGGCGACGGCACAATCATCGACGGCGACTGGCTGAGGGCGAACGCTACACCATCCAGTGCGTCTGCAACCATCGTTAACGGGACAGTTGGCGACGATGCGCTTTCAAGTGTCGCTGGTGTCGATACGACCTTCGATGGCGGTGAGGGCGCTGACTCTATCACCGGATCCACAAGTGGCAGCGACGTCTACATCTGGCGACCCGGCGACGGAAACGACGTCATTACGGATGCAAGCGGCGGTCACTACAGTCGGGACAAGGACGTTCTGGTTCTCGAAGGCGTGTCGATTGAAGATGCTCAACTCACGCTGCGCGGTGACGACCTTATGATCACCTACCTGCCCACGGGCGAAGTGATTGAGATCAAAGACCACTTCGATGCTAGTACAACCAACGGCTATCGCGCCGGTCTCGAAGAGATCATCTTCGATGACGGGCGCTACTTCGGACGTGACGAGATCGATGCCGCCACCCGGGTGCTTGGCACATCGGCGGACGAGCGCCTCGACGGATCTTACTACGGCGACACATTCTTTGGCGGAGAAGGGAATGATATCCTCGTATCCGGCGGGAGCTGGGAGCGAGGCGAGGCCGAAGATGTTTATCTCTATCGCGCGGGGGATGGAAACGACTGGATCTACGACCAGGACCGATCCTGGGACAGCATTGACCGGGTTTCCCTCAACGAGAATGACCAACTCGTCCTGTTGGACCTGAACCGCGAAGACATCACAATCTCTCGCGTAGGTAACGACCTGCGCATCGACATCTTGCCGACTGGCGAGGTGATAATGATCGACAATCAGTTCTCATCGACAACCTACAAATACGGGATCGAAGAGATCGTCTTTGCCGATGGGTCCAAAATTGAGGGCCGGGCAACGATCGCGGACATGGCCCAGGCCCGCGGCGACAGCGGTAATAACACGATTACGGGCACCTCGGGCGATGATATCATCATCGGGGAGGAGGGCGACGACCGTCTGCGCGGTCGCGACGGCGATGATGAGTATCGGTTCTCGACCGGCGATGGTGCCGACATTATCGAGGAGAGAGCGTCTGATCGTGGGTCCGACCGGATCGTGTTCGATGCGACCGTTGCGGAAGGTGATGTTACGCTTGCACGCAGCGCCGACGGTGAAGATCTGATCATCGCCTATGGGGACGGCGACACAATCACCGTACAGGGGCATTTGAGCCGCGCATCGGGTGAGATCGCTGAAATCGCCTTCGACAATGGTGCGGTCTGGGATCATGCCGACATCATGACCCGACTGAACAATGCTGGAGCCGGGGATGATTTGGTCACCGGTTCGGCTAATGACGATGTGCTGGCCGGGCTTGAGGGTGACGACACCCTGCTTGGGTTGGATGGTGAGGACATTTACGAGTACCGCCTCGGCGATGGCAACGACACGATCCGGGACGATGGGACGGACTGGCAGGAGATCGACCTTGTCCGGATGGGGCCGGGCATCCTGCCCGAAGAAGTTGAGGTCACGCGCGATGGTGACAACATTCTTCTGACAATAACAGCAACAGGTCATACGATCACACTGGAGGATCGGCTGGTTGATGTCCTGGCTTCGGCCGACGCAGTAGTGTTCGAGGACGGTACTTATTGGGATTATCTCGAACTGCTCAGACGTTCAGACCCTGCAGCGGGCAATTCGGCACCGGTTGCCCAAGACGACACTGCCACAACGGAGTTCGGCACGGCACTTGTGCTGGATGTTGCGGACCTGCTGGCAAACGACGCCGATATTGACGGTCATGGGCTGACAATCACATCGGTCACAGCACCTATCGGTGGCGATGTCTCTATGGATGGGACGACCATCACCTTCACACCGAATGATGCCTATGTCGGAACGGCCGAGTTCACTTACATCGTTCAGGACATCTTTGGCGCGCGCAGTTCCGCAACGGTCAGCATCGCCATCGATATTGGCGACAACACTGTGCCGGTCACGGTAGCGGATGCCGCAACACTAGCCGAAGATGCGACAACACTGGTCGATGTTCTGGCTAATGACGCTGACCCCGACGGCGACACGCTGACGCTTGTTACTGTGGGTGGTGCGACCAACGGAGCGGCCAGTATACAGAACGGGCAAATTCGTTTCACACCTGATGCAGATTTCAACGGCGAAGAGGTTTTGACTTACACCGTCAGTGATGGCCTCGGCGGCATTGCGACCGGAACGCTGACCATCACCGTCACTCCGGAGAACGACCTGCCAGTTGCGGTGGATGATGTGGCCAGCTTGAACGAGAACGATACGGTGCTCATCGACGTTCTGGCCAATGATGCAGATGTTGATGGTGATGCGTTGACCTTGGCCTCTGTCACAGGTGTGGTGAACGGCACAGCCATCTTCGAGAACGGTCAGCTACGCTACACGCCCGACGCAGATTTCTTCGGCACAGAGGTACTGTCCTACACGGTCAATGATGGCAATGGTGGCAGCGCCAGCGCGACCGTCACCGTCACGGTGAATGAAGTCAACGAGGCACCGGTCGCAGTGTCTGACACCGCAGAAGTCGATGAAGATGAAACTATCCTGATCGACGTTCTGGCCAACGATACCGACGGAAACGGCGATACTCTGACTATCACGGATGTGGAAAAACCCGCAAACGGCGTCGCAATCATCGACAGCGGCCAGATCAGATATTTCCCCGATCCGGATTTCAACGGATCTGAGACAATCACTTACACGGTAGACGATGGTCGTGGCGGCGTGGTGACTGGGGTGGTCAACGTGACGGTGAATTCGGTCAACGACGCCCCCATGGCCACTGCTGATACAGCAACCTTGGAAGAAGACGGAACCATCCTGATTGACGTTCTGGCCAATGACAGCGATCCGGATGGCGGCACATTAAAGCTGCTATCCATTGACGATGTCTTAAATGGCAGCGCCGTGATCGAAGCAGGGCAAATCCGCTTCACACCCGATGAGAATTACAACGGCATGGTGACGATTGCCTATACCATCTCTGACGGGCAAGGTGGGACAGCCTCATCCTCGGTGGAAATTGATGTCACAGCGGTCAATGATGCACCTATCGCTGTGAATGATACCGCGACCGTCGATAGCGGTGAGACAGTGTTGATTGATCCACTGGTGAACGATAGCGACCCCGATGGCGATCAGATTTATATCTCAAATGTGAGCTGGTCTGGTGGTGGCACGGTCAGCTTTGTCGATGGTCAGTTGCAATACGAAGCCGTCGACAACTTCTCCTCAGATGTTGTGATCACCTACACGCTCAGCGATGGACAAGCGCAGTCCACTGGAACCGTGAATGTGACAGTGGTGCAACCAAATACGGGCCCGGTTGCAAATGATGACGTTGCATCGGTCACCGCGGATGATGTCCTGATACTGGATGTGATCGCCAATGACACGGACGCCGATGGTGATCCGTTAACAATCATATCAGTCGATCCAGCTGTGAATGGCACTGTCACGATTGAAAACAATCAGCTGCGATATGTTCCCGATGCCGGCTTTGTTGGTGAAGAGACCCTTAGCTATACGGTGAGTGATGGGCAGGGCGGATCAGCCTCTGCGAGCGTGCAAATCACAGTCAATCCGGTCGATACGCCGAATAACGCCCCGGTTGCCATTGATGATACCGCGAGTGTTGATCAGGGCGCAAATGTCCTGATTGATGTGCTGGGCAACGACAGCGACCCTGACGGCGATACACTTACTATCACGTCAGTGATGGCCTCGGCAAATGGGACCGCCGTCATCGAAGGTGACGCGATCCGCTATACGCCAAATGCCGGGTTCAGCGGACCTGACACGATTACCTACGAAGTGTCAGACGGCGCGGGTGGCACAGCCACTGCATCGGTGCAGGTCGAGGTTGCCGCCGTTCAGGCCGGTGCACCGATCGTGGTCGATGACTACGTGACGGTGGTCTCCGGCGGCACAATCCTGATCGATGCGCTCGCGAATGACAGCGATCCGGATGGTGATGGGATTTACATCTCTAGCGTGGCACCGACAATTGCTCAGAGTATCCAATTCGTCGATGGCAAGATCCTTTACGAAGCATGGGATGGTTACACGGGCGTTGTTGAGATGGTGTACACCGTCACTGATTATGGCGGGACCTCGTCGACGGGGTCAGTCTTCATCGATATCGTTGCGCCGAACAGCGGGCCGATTGCCAATGACGACACAGCCTCTGTCGACGAGAACGGGTCCGTCTTGATTGATGTCCTGGCGAACGATGACGCTGGCGGTGGGACACTCACTATTACGTCGGTCACGCCCTCTGCGAACGGGACGGCTGTGATCGAAGGCGGTGCGATCCGCTATACCCCAAATCCGGGGTTCAGCGGACCGGACACGATCACATACGAGGTGTCAGATGGTGCTGGCGGCACCGCAACCGCATCAGTTCAGTTAGACGTGGCCGCCGTGCAGGATGGCGCACCAATCGTCGTTGATGACTATGTGACAGTTGTCTCGGGCGGCACGATCCTGATTGATGCGCTTGCCAATGACAGCCATCCTGACGGTTCTTTCATTTACATCTCAAACGTCGCCCCGACGATTGCGGAGAGTCTGCAATTCGTGAACGGCCAGATCCAATACGAGGCCTTAGCCAACTACACCGGCGTGGTCGAGATGGTCTACACGGTGTCTGATCTCAGTGGCGTAACATCCACAGGCACGGTCTTCATCGATGTTGTCGCGCCAAGTGCTGCGTCCGCTCAAGCTGGTTTGGCTCAAATGCAAGAGGCAGCGCCTGAAACTGGCGTTGGTGTCGGAGCAACATCCATGATCGATGCTTTGACGCTCAACGTCTCGGAAGCTGACAGCAGCTTAGAACCCGCGCCTGCTAAAACAATATGTCTTGCGCCAGAGGCGGATGATCCAGTGAGGATCGATTGCTACAGCCCGGATGCGTTCGTGTTTCACGAAGATGTTGGTAACGGTCCCCACGCGTTTGCGGATGCTGCCCAACAGCTGGATCGCGGCGTTTCGGTATTCGACTTCGCGGATCATGTCTTGGATACAAAAGAAGACCGCTCACCGTTCAGCGATATGGTAAACGGCCGTTTGATTGATTTTCTGGATCATGCACGCCACACGGAAGAAAACGACTTCATTTTTGTGTAAGAACGATGGGATTTACCACAATCACAGAGCAGAAAGCGGCCGTGTACCACAATCATAACGGATCCTATACTGCTCGTTCGCGAAAGCGACCTTCACTTCTAGAGAATGGCAAACATCCTTGAGGATGGCTTCAAGCAATTGACGCAGATGGTTGGTGACGTCTTCCTTTCCCTTCTTCTGTTCGATCAAAGCACGCAGGGTCGAAGGGCTGTTCTCAATGAGAATGCCATTGTCTTTGTCGGAGCTAACTTTCTGGAACTGCCAGCCAGATGGACCCATTTCGCGCTTGATGAGATCAAACCAGACGCTTTCAGATATACTGATACTACCCAAGCCTTTACGGTAGATGCAAGCGCCGCCATTACGCTGATGATGTCTGTCGCGCTAGGTGGCATTGCATACAGCAGCGGCATGATGATCGAGAGCGCGGCGAGGCGCCGGTTGCGACTGCAGCGTACACTGCCTAGTTTGAAAATGAAGCAAAGTACTTTTTGTAGAGTTTGTCTCGTCGGACCGCTCCCGCCCAAACATCGTAAGACGAGAAGAGGTTTGCTGAACACTTTTCAGGTGATATCCAGCTCCCTTTGAACGTGTGCGTGAACACACACATTTCGTCTGAACCACCAATCGAAAGCAGCCTTAGTTGCACCATGATTGAATTGCGGTTGATGAGAAGCGCGCTATTGATACTGGCTCTGTCGTGCTTCACTAACTGTTTCATCGCATTGAGCCATTCCGAGTCTGAACGAGCTGGTTTACCGCGTGCTGGAATCAAGAACGAAACCTGCTCAGAGAATTTCGGTTCAATAGCCTGTGGCGTTTTGTTCGAAGTGATTTGAAGCATTTCAGCCAATATCGCTGGAGATATGTAGAGCAAGTTGGAGTCCATTCCATTTATGGTCTGGAGTTCGGTTTTTTTCGATACAATTGGAAAGGCTCTAAGTGCCACTCGCACGGCTATATCAATTGATAGCCCTGTGCGATCAGCATCAAGAGCTTTGCTTTTCGGATCGAAAAAAAGGCTAGTGTCTTCGACTTCAATGCTATCGTCCAGCTCTAAATCGTACTGGCGAAGTATTCTCTGGACCACTGGCCGATCATGGATCAATACAGCCTCCAGTTCTTTGACTGGTACGACACGCTTGTCCAGTGACAGTCGCGCAAATCGGAGTTCAGCATCGTTTTCTCTGATCGGAAGAGCTTTCACTGCACGGGCGGCAAGTGTAGCTGTCTGACCTTCATTGCTATCCTGGAGTCCATGAAAAACTAGGTGGTTCAAGAGAAGCTGAAATGCCTCGCGATGGAAGTCGTCAGCAGGGTTGGAACCCTTGATGATGTGTGAAAACTTCTTAAGCCGCTTCGAAAAAGTCACGTCTCCAATATCTGTCAGTTTGATCCAGTTCTTCTTGGCTTGAAGCCTTAGAGCCACGCCAAATGGCTTTGATTTGTTCTCCGGTAGTGCGCGAAAGCAAACGGTGTGATCAACAAAAACACCTTCCAGCGGCGTCCCGTTTGGGTTGGCGTAAATGGTGATATCGTCGTTGCCGATTGCAACTTGATTGAAAGGGCGCTCTGCATGCAGCATGTCATCGTTAGACTGGACTGATGATGTCGTCGTTTCAGCTCCGCCTTGAACACCAATCTTCGATCGCTGTTCGCTTAATGCAACTTCTGCGTTTACGCTCGCCCCCCCTTGTCGGTTGTGCTTGCTCTCACTGCTAGACGAGTAGGTCTGAGTTCCTTTGTAGCCACTATGATCCACAATTTCACCTACGTCGGAGAACTGACAATTGTAGGGCGTGGCGATAACCATCGCTCGATAGATATCGAATTTTGCTTCAATGATGCTCTCATCATCAAGCCGTATCTCAACTTCGTCGCTGCCAAATGTGACGGTGACTTCCAGGTCTAAGCCCTCACTCACGTTGTTTGACACGTTTCGCATTTGAACATTGGCCACGCTACGATCAAAAGGCTCAGGCAATGTGAAGTTGTGATCGATTTCAAAGTCTGCGGTGTCTTCGTCCATGACCATCCTGCATTTCTTGGTGCTCTGATTATGCTTCTGCGGTAGCAACTTCTCTAATGAAGCTCTTCAGGGTCTTTGAACTGAATACGAGTTTCGTTCGCCTTTTCACGCATGGCGTTGATCTGCTGCTCCAGCCTGTCGCGCACGTTCGAGACCGCATCGACCTTGATCTGCCAGTAGCCGTCAAATGGAGAACTTAGATCCAGTAGCGTCATGAAGATTGAGGTATAGAAGGTGGGTAGCAGGAACACATACACGTAGTCGATAGTTACGTCACCGTTGGCGGCGCCAAAGAACGACATGACGATTGTCAGTGACATCACAAAAACCAGTGTCAAAATGAATGGCGACATCTTCTTTTCAAGGCAAACCATCCTCTTTGCGCGATAGTTTGCAAGATCGCCGACACCTTTCATGATTTCCTGCAGCGCGTATCCATCATTCTGGTCAACCACTGACAACCGACCAACAGTCGCTATGCACTTTTCGAGAACCGCCTCGTTTTCAGGATTGGTGACGATGCTGGTGTCTTGCAGAATGTTGTCCAAGTAGTCGTGAAGGAGGCAACGGAGGTCTTTTACGACAGGTCCGTTCTTCTTGGGATCGCCCGACTCCGCAAAGTATGACGCATAGTCTGAGACGGTTCTCACCAAGTTTGCTTCGGAATAGAGCGCCTCTTTTAGATCGTCATAATCGTTGAGCCCCTTCAGCAGAAGAAATGCGACACAGATAGCGTATAGTACGGTGACGGCGTCCTTGAAGAGATCATTTATCTTAAAGAAAGCTTCATCGATGCCATCCTGGCCTGCAACACCGCTTGTGATACCGAACTGTGCTGCTGTTCGAGCCGATGGGTCCTGATCCGATGCCACCATCATCGCCGGAAAGTAGTGATAGAGGACTACAAAGAACAGCCCAACAGATATCGGAAAGATGATCCTTACGTTGATCGTATAGGATAGATTGCCGAAAGATGTGCTGAATGCGAGCACCAGCGGCAACGCGATGACAAAAGTCACCCAGATGCTCAAAAGGTCGGTCTGTATTAACAGCCACCCAGTGGCTACTACGAGTGCGAAATGTATTAAGTAAATGAACGCATTACGCTTGGAAGGCATAGGCACACCGTACTAATGAATTAATCTACTATGTGGCGAGTGTTGCTCAGTCGTCTCGTCCGCGCAACAAAAAAACACTTTATCACGAGTTCAATCAACTGCGACTGTTCAACAGTATTGAAACAGGAGCGAAGATGGATCATTGGCATGTCGAACTTGAGGGTTTCCCAGCGGACGCCGGAAATGTGATGTCGAAGCATGGGGAAGTGGTTGGGCGATACACCTGTGATGAAAACGATTATCTGGAGTTCATTCCGCACCGCGAAACCGAACCTGTCGTAAGTGGGTACATGGTTGGCCCTTTCTGTCGCGAAATTGCCGAATGGCTCGACAAGAAAGAAACTCAAGATGACTGCTAGACCGCAGGAAATCCCCCCAGTCTATCGCCGCCAGCCTGAGATTTGCGAGCGCGAGAGGTGAACCGAACGGTTCGATGTGGAGCGGCGCTTGATTGCGAAGTTGGAGGCGAAGACCAGACTGGCAAAGGAAGCACCTTGATCCGAACACTCACCGTCATACTGGCGCTGATCTCAACGGCGGCCACCGCGCAGATTCATGTCCGCGATGCGGATACAATCGTCGTGTCTGGGATACCCGTGCGCCTGGATGGCGTTGACGCACCAGAATGGGGAACGTACGCGGGTGAGGGCGCGCGCAACTGGATCGTTGCCTACGACACAACTCGCCACGAGAGCATTGCAACGAGTTGCAACTACGGAGCGGAAAACCGAAAAAGTGGCTCACATCGGCTCATTGGGTGGTGTCTTTATGGCCCCAGACCCTCACAAACCCTCATCTAACGACCACAACGCTGAATGTTGGACCCGGTTGCGTCCCGAAACCTGCCGCAAATCGGCGATCATATGGCACTGTTCTCTGGTCGGTTACGTTAATGCCAATGTGTGGCACCAAGAATGTGCAGACGTTGATCTTTGATAGATCGCAGATCCTCATCGAGGATGGCGTCACAGTCCGTTGCTCCTCGCTCGTACACGAAGCCTTGCGTACCCCCTTGATTGAGCAAAACAAATTCTCTGACCGACGAGAAGTCTTTGCCGGACAGCGTTCCAACACAAATTCCGAAAGAGAGCGCTGCGATATACATATCTTCTGTCACGCGATTTTGTGACAAGCTGACGGTCAGAGTGCCGTCCGAGAAATCGACTGCGGAAGGGGACCACATCTCAAGCGACGATCTGGCATCAGACTTAACGTCTGCCTTTGCCGCGAAAGGTGATAGGATCACTGCTATAGCGAGCACGACCCGATTTGGCGCTATTTTTGAGCCGGTTCCAGCATGACAAAATCTCATCGGATGGCCTCGGAAACAGTCCAGAGCAATGCCGATTGGCCGTTCCCATAGACCCGCACTTGGCTCTTGCTCCAGCCTCGGTCCACCACCGAAAACTGTAACCCCTCGATTGAAATGCACACACTCCCAGTTAGAACCTGAATTTGGCTAGTGTCGTTCGCAACCGCTGCATCAATAAACTCGTCCAACGCCGCTTCACTGACACAACCGACATAAGAACCTTGGATGGTTTGGGCATTCGCAACTTGCACCAAACCTGCACTTGCCAAAGAGGCGTAAACTATAAATCGTTTCAGCATATTATAGACCTTTCGCGCCTATCAAACTTCTCGGTAACGGATGGCTTAATCGAACGGCCAAACATCCTAATTTGGGATATATCCCAATTTTGCATACCGATATGGCTCACATGGGTCAAACGGAATTTTCAGGTGTCAAAGACCATCTACGATGAAAGCTATAGATCGCTCGTGGATGCGGTCCGAGCAGCCAGAATTGCTGGCGGTGTGACGCAGCAACAGGTGGCAGACGCGTTGGGGAAACCGCAGTCCTTCATTGCCAAAGTTGAAGGCTTTGAACGAAGGTTGGACGTGATGGAATTTCTTAGATTCGCAAAAGCAGCAGGCTGGGACCCAGTTCCTGCGCTCCACCGGACATTTAATTCCCTTTAAGCTCAGCATAGAACGCTGCTTAGTCCGGCACTTCGACTAGTTTTGGCTCTTCGTGCTCTTCCGCCACGCCGACTACCCATGATGCCACATCACTGGAAGTTGCAACCCGTTGCACCGACGGAAGCACTGAAAGTGCAACGGGTTGCAGTTTGGGCCATCCGCCATCGGACAGTATGGCGACCATCCGCCGGTTCAACAGCCCTTCACGCAGGGCACACGGCGTTCCTGTGCGAAAATCGCCATTTAAGGAGAGCTGCGGCCCCTCTCGCCAGCACGGTACAAGGGGCCGCTTATCTAAGAACATCCACCAGAGTTTAGATGCAAGAACCGTATACGCCCGTTGTCATGGAAAAGCAAGGCGCTCAAAGTGCTACCGCACCCACAATTCTTTGCAATATCAATTACTTATTGACATTTCCCTCTCTTCCGATAGGGTTGCCATATCTAATAATTGAAACCGGGCAAGCGGCGTCCAGCAGACACCGCAGTGACCCTCCTAGAAACGAAACGTAGTGCCCAGTCGGGTTCGGTTATGTTGTGGTGTGAGAAGATGTATGCCGAAGCATCAGAATGCGTGAGCACGCCGGAAGAGGCGCAAAGGATCGTACGGGAAGACCGTAAACGCATCTATAAAAACGCAGCTTGCCTCAAGCGGGCTATTCGAGCCGCCTTTGACGCGGGGAACGTCCACAAGACCGCACAAGCAACGCGGACTTTCTTTGGATCAAGGGACGCAAGGATTGCCCACGTTCTGAAAGTTCGCCCCGACCTCGACATTCAAACCGCAAGCCAGATCGCAGAACGGGTCAATCCGCTTCGCAAGGATTGGCCTGAAATCAAATGGTATCGACATGCCAAGCCGAACGGCGGCTGGCGTCCGGTTTGCATGTTCAGCATCGCCCATCAAGCGACCCTCAAAATGATAGCTGAAGTTTTGGCCGCACAATGGAACCGGCCAACAAACCTCTATGGCGCTGCTTCTGCCGATCCTGAAGACGACAACCATGGTCGGGACGCTGCGGCGCATCGCGTGAATGATCTATTGGCGCAAGGCTTCGTGAATGTCGGCACGGCTGACTTGAAGAACGCCTTCGGTAGCGTTGACCCGAATGCGCTCTATGCGCCGGCTTCAAAACTCCCAATGCAAAACGCAGTTATCCGAGGCGCGATAGATACCCGGAACCAGCGTTTCAAAGAAGTTCCTCCACCCGAGAAGAAATCCATCCAGAACAAACATGTTGGGATCAACGATCCCGGCGAAGAACATATCTGGACGGAATATACACTCGGGTTGTGGGATCAAGACGGGACCAGCAACAGCGAGGATAATCCGATATCGGATGCGGATCATTCACGCTTCGTGTGGCCCCCGGCAGAGCAAACCCGATCCAGCACGGACAGAAACACCGGAGACCAGAGTGTCCACAGCCGGTGTATCCAAAGACATGATCCAAACAGCCACGCTGCCAAAGAACTGCTCAACCACGTCCCCACGGGGCGGGAGGGTGCGGACGCGCATTCTCCGGGCATATCAGAGGGACCGTATCATTCCTCCGATCCTGCTCTTGGTTCCCCCACTGTTCCTATAGATGATATGACCATCAACAGCGAACGCTGCCCCTATGGCTTAGCTCAGGGCAGCGCTACGTCGCCGATTATCTTTGCGATGCTTTTAGGAGAGCTTCCGAACGCAACAGATGACGCCCGGTTTCTGGTTTGTCACGATGATATCATCGTGCTGGCCCGCACACCGGAAGCGCGTAGCAGCATGATCAATACTCTGAGAGATTACTTCGCCAATCATTGCCCGGCAGGTTCGCTCACGATGGAAAACAAACTTATCACTGAAAACGGCCCGTTTGAATGGCTTGGGTACGCCTTCAATCCAGCACAGGTTTCGAGTGAAACGCGTGGGATCGGCGTTGGTGATCGTTCTTACAACCGCCTTGTGGGCCGACTAAACCGGGCTGAAGCACAAGACATCGCCGATCTTGAGAAATACGGACGCAACATGGCCAGTGGTCGCCCTTGCGGCTTTCCACTGAGAACGTGGCACGCTCTGCGACAATGGCGCGGGGGGTGTGGCGCGGTCCATCCACAACACGAAGACCTGATGGAACTCATAGACTTCACCGGGTCCGGCTGGGTCGCCTCAAGATACGCAAAAGCATTCCGCAACCCTGACGTTATTTCGATGCAAGAGGCGCTATTCGCGACCAACAATCACACCGGCGGCACGTCCCAGCAGACAAGACTGAGATTGCGTCGGGTATTGCGCGACTTCCCCTTGAGACATCGCTAAGACCGTGAGTTACAACCAGTTGCACATGGGGCGATTGGACAGTTGCAACTCAGTTGCAATTTTTTATTTCGTAAAATCAATTAGTTACTAATTTTCGTCGCCTCACACCTGCTTTGGAAGGCCCATTTTCGAGATCATCTACAGCTTGCTAACGGGCCGCCGCAGCTTCTTCGGCAGTAGCGAAGTATCCGACGAAGACCTGCTTTCGCCACGCGGTGCGGCGAGGTCCGTTGAGTGGTTCTCATTAATGGGCAGGCGGTCGTCCTGCGCAAAGGACGCCGCAATCACTTCGTCCGGCGATGTGACATGGTAAGGCCCCCGCGCATCGCCAGTTTGGATACTTGCGCCACCAGGCAGCAGATGTATCCATTCGGGCACATCGCTGTCGCCAGACACCGTTGGCAGGCTCTGCGATGCGCACAGGCTCACCTCATGGGCGGTTTGGGCGGCGCAAAGCGCAATGATGAATGGCAGATGGCTCATGATGAGCCGAAGATGATGCTAACGCGGCATCCTAAATACCCGCAACGGTTTGTGGAGAAACTGCATGCCCAAAGGTCTTTCTGTCTGCTATCGCCCTCGCTGCAACCGTCATTTATTAGCTATGAGTCCTGACCCTAGGCAGCGCGACGGCTTTCGAGCCACGTTTCGATCTCTGCTTGGTCCCAGCGCGTACACCGGGCGCTGATACGGATGGGTTTGGGAAAGTCAGGAATGGTGCGCGCCCATTCCCACCAAGTGCTCTCGGCAACACCTGTCATCTCAGCGCCTTGTCTGGCGCTCATCAGAGTACGACCCATCTGCCGTGGGAGTGCATTTTCAGATTGGGTCCGGCCTGCTGCCATCGCTTTTTCCTATCAGTTTGGGGCCAGTTGTGGCCGATGAGGTCTGATAGGGTAGGTTTAATCGCTAAGATTGCTTGCCGTCGGCAGACAGAAACGGAAGTAAAGTGCAACGAGTTGCACGTGCGGTCAGCACTAGGGAGCTTCGATAAACGCTCTTCGGTATCTATCCGCATACCCGTTCTCAATTGGATAGTCTTGGTACTCTGGGTGCGAGAGCCGATTACGTACCCATTCCCGTGGGGGTGTGCCGGTCCCGTCAGAGTTTTGATCCCATGCCTCGCGTAGAAGCCGCAACTGCCGATGGAATGCCTTTTCATATGCGGTGCTCGGCGGCACATGCGGCTCGTGTGGCCCGCTTCCCAGCACGTACCTAAATTCTGCTGCCATTCCTTCAGCAATCTTGCTTGGATAATCACCATGATAGAAGAGTTCCTTGAACCGAAACCGCCGTTGAAACTCGGACGTGACCTTGGCACGTTCAAGTGCTGTCTCACGGATGCGCCATTTCCGGGTGAGGAGCGGCAAGAACCTTCGGTCCAGTAGGGCGCCCGCCCTTCGATAAGTCATCGCTTCGTCATATGTCCTCATTGCAACGGGTTGCACATCCGGTTTGCGGGGTGTCCATAGAACGTCTTCGAGTGACGGCAGGTCGTTGTCGCCGAGTTTGTGAAGATGTTGCGTGGATTTACGCCATGAGTTGCCGACCCAAACACTTATGGGCGGGCTGTCTTTATCCTGCGGCCAGAGAAAGCCTTCCAGTGCATAGAATGCCAAACCGGCTTTAATCTGCCGGATCATCACTTCATACTCTGGTGTGTTCTTGTTCGGCCACTGATCAGTCTGTTGTCCTACCAACTGCAAATGGGAGGGGAACGCGACGTCGATCTCATTTCGGATGGCACCATCAAGGGCACCGAGCGTGTGATAGCTAGGTTGCTTAGGCTGCCTCATACTCCCGATCCTGCCTCGAAGCTGATGATATTCTCGTTGCAACGAGTTGCATCTGCGCAGGTACAAAAATCAGCCCATGCCTGCATGAGAGGGCGGCGCTTGTCAGTCATCTGTCCTCGGCGATACGCGGCTTCCACATCGCTGGCGACTTTGTGGGCCAAGGCCATTTCAGCCAGATCGCCCGGAAAGCCCGTGCGCTCGCCTACCCAATCCCTGAAGGTGCTCCGCAAGCCGTGAGGCACCGCTGGACGGCCAGAAACGCGGTCTACGAAGCCGTCGCCGTTGGCCTTTTCGTCGGCTTGATGAAGCCGCTTCATAGCCGCACTGAGCGTCATGTCAGACAGCTGGCCGCCTCGTGGGGCAGGGAAGACGTATTCGCTGTCGGCGAACCTTGGAACCTGCTTCAGCAACTCTACCGCTGCCGTCGATAGCGGAACCCGATGCTCGCGGCTCATCTTCATTCTGCTGGCCGGAATAATCCAAACCGCATTGTCGAGGTCAATTTCCTCCCAGAGTGCTCCACGCACCTCCTGAGATCGTGAGGCCGTCAATAGGGCAAACTCCAGTGCGTATCGGCCCATTCCGTCCATCTGCCGCAGAAGGTTGAGCCAGTTTGGCACATCATCAATCTGCAAGGCCGGGTGATTGGTCTCTTTGGCAATCTTGCTAGGTGCGGGCAAAAGCTCCTTTAGGTTTCCTGCCCACCGTGCTGGGTTGTCGCCTGTCCGGTGGCCTGAAACTGTTGCCCAGCTCAGAACGGCTTCGATACGACCGCGTACACGAGACGCAGTTTCTGTTTTGGTGTGCCAAATCGGCTGCAAAGCCCGCAACATGTCCTGCACAGTAATGTCCTGCACCAGCATGTTACCCAATGCCGGGATAGCGTAGCTCGTCAGCGTATTCCGCCATTGCTGTCGATGCTTGGGGTTTTCGTACTCATCGAGCTTGGCGTCTAAGTATCGGTCAACGGCGGCTTCAAAAGTCAGGCCCCGCATTTGCTCGGCCAGCAGCGCAGATCGTTGCGCCTTACGTTGTTCCAGTGGGTCAACGCCGGACCTGATCTTTTCCTTGAGTTCGCGGGCACGGTCACGTGCGGCGGCTAAGCTGATCTCGGGAAAGCTGCCTAGGCCAAACTCTTTCCGTTTCCCTCCAACTAGCGTTCTAAGCACCCACGATCTGCCGCCATTTGCTGTTAATTGCATAAGCAAACCGGATACACCGCCCACCGCAACGGTCTGATTTTGTCCAGTTCCGGCGTAGCTCAGTCGCTTTACTTCCAGTGCAGAAAGTTCTTTTGCAATCTTTGGCATGATGTCACCCGTCAACCTACCCGCCAAAAAATAGCACGACCGTACCGGAGCTTCCAGAGCCCAACCGGAGGACAGTTTGTTTTCAATGCGGGTAAAGTACTGAAAAATATGACCCAAATTGGGCAATATCATATCTTCTCAGAGGTTTGTATGGCGGAGAGACAGGGATTCGAACCCTGGGTGGGCTTGCACCCACAACGGTTTTCGAGACCGCCCCGTTCGACCACTCCGGCACCTCTCCGCGGGGGTCGCGCTGTCCTAATGCGCGGATGCGGCACTGGCAAGTCCCAATGCAACCAAGGTGACAATTCCGTCACTGCCCTTGGAAAAGACGTGGTGCCCACATATCACTAGATCAAGAGGATCATTGGAAGGAATTGCGATGCATCGCCTGATCGCGCCCGCCTTTACTGCAACTCTAGCGTTATTTGCTTTGCCCGCATTGGCGCAAGACGATGATGCGTCGAAAATCGATGCTCTCTATGAAGCACTGGCGCTGCCGCAGATGCTTGAGATCATGCGCGAAGAGGGGCTCGATTATGGCGAGACCATCGCGACAGACATGTTCCCGGGCGGTGGTATTGCTCGCTGGAATGATGCCGTGTCTCGAATTTACGACGTCGAGATGATGAATGAAGAGGTACGTGGCGTGTTTGGTGAGGCCCTAGAAGGGGACGATATCGACGCAATGCTGGCCTTTTACAATTCCGAAACGGGCCGCACGATTATTGAGCTTGAGGTCAGCGCGCGACGCGCCTTGCTCGACGACGCGATTGAAGAGGCCAGCAAAGAAAATGCCGCTCTGGCAATGGCGGATGAGACCCCACTTGCCCTGCAGGTGCAGGATTTTGTTGCGGCAAATGACCTTATCGAAGCCAACGTGGTCGGCGCGCTGAACTCGAACTACGCCTTCATGACCGGGTTGATTGATGGTGGCGTCATGCCGCCCGGCATCACGCCCGAGACCGTTTTGCGCGATGTCTGGGCACAGGAGGATGAGATCCGCGCCAACACGTCCGAATGGGTCTACTCCTTTCTGCTGATGGCCTATCAGCCTCTCACAGATGAAGAGATGGATGCCTATATCGAGTTCTCAAAAAGTGATGCGGGTACCGAAATCAACGGCGCTTTGTTTGAGGCGTTTAACGGCATGTTTGACGACATCTCGCGCGCATTGGGGCTGGCGGCATCGCGGTTCATGATCAGTCAGGAGCTGTGAAACCGGTCTTGGCATTCGTTGGCCAAGGCTTATTCTGCCGCCAAAGCCGCTGACGAAAGGACCATCTCTCTTGCTTCGACTAACTGCTGCCGCTGCAGCACTCTTAATCCTTGCCGCATGTGATCAGACCCCGGCGATCACAGGGGACCCGAACCTGCCGCTGGACGATCCGGCGCAAGAGGCGTTGGTGATCAGCGAATGCGCGATCTACTTTGCTGCCGTTCAGAAACTGGAAAGCGAAGGGCGCAGTGCCAATGGTAACCCAACGCGGGATTGCCCGGATGTGGCGCGCGGGCGTCAGGCTGATATCAATCCGCGCGTCAGTGTGCCACCCGTCAGCCCCGGTTATCCCGAAACGCTCTACCAGCGCATGATCGCGCGCGGCATCCCACAGGACCTGGCCGATGACATCGCGAAATCGCAGGCCTTCTGGAACCTCGTGGCGCAGCGCGACTCTGCGGTTGGATCGTTCTAGCACACAGAAGATGTAGCAACATCGGAGCCTCAATATGACCAGCTGGGCCGACTTTGCGATCGTATTTGGTTTGGGTTTGCTGCCGCTGACCGGCGCGTCCGAAAGCAGAACCTTCCGGGGGGCTGATCGCCCCTGGTTTCTGCCAAACAGGATACGGACACCGCTCGGCCTTTCGTTGCTTTTGATCGCCTTCTTGGGCTTTCAATATCAGGACTATCCGCGCCCAGAGGATGCGGATTGGCAGTGGATTGATTTTCTGGGCCAGCTTGGCACGGCCTTTTCGCGGGTCTTCGGGATTGGCTAAGGCGATCCGAACTCAGCCGCCATAAACCATCAACGCCACGACCAGCGCGCCGGGATTGACGGCATAAAGGCCGAGATCTGATTGCAGCTGGATGATGCGGGCAGGGCGGTCAGCCGCGGGGATCCCGGCGGCATCCATCGCCTCGGTCAGCACCGGACCGCCACCTGCATTGATATCGGCGATAATTGCGTCAAAGTTGCTTTTGACGATGACTTCCACGCGTCCGCGCCGCTCATTATAGGCCGCATTGCCGATAGCCGTACTGACGCCCGAGACCGGCAGCAGCAACGGATTGCCCAGATGATTGGCCTCTTGCGAGCAGGCGGCGAGCGTGAACGCAGCGGCATAGATAAGTCGCATGGGTGTTCCACCTTCTTTTAGCTTGACTTGCAGCGATATTGCTCACATAAGCCGCCATCTCAGCAACCCGTTTGCTGAATGATTGCGAAAACTCGCCCAAGGGCGCGCTGTCCACAGGTACCAAACACCGGACCGATCCGGGGCCTAAGAGACGCGGAAAATGAGGAAAATAGCATGTTTGCGGTTCTGAAAACCGGCGGCAAGCAGTATAAAGTTGCTTCAGGCGACGTTCTGCGTGTCGAAAAGCTGGCAGCACAAGCTGGCGACAAAGTCCAATTCAACGACATTCTGATGGTCGGCAACACAGTCGGCACGCCCTTCGTCGAAGGTGCCGGTGTCCAGGCGGACGTGATCGACCAGATCAAGGGCGAAAAGACCATCAACTTCGTCAAGCGTCGCCGCAAGCACAGCTCGCAGCGCAAGAAAGGTCATCGCCAGCAACTCACATTGGTGCGGATTGCCGACATCCTTGAAAAAGGTGCGGACAAATCCGGTGTGATGGCGGCGGTGTCTGGTGCTGGTGTTGTCGCAGCCCCAGCTGCGAAGCCTGCCAAGAAGGCGGCACCAAAGAAAGAGGCTGAGGCGCCCAAAGCCGAGGCTCCAAAGGCCGAAAAGCCAAAGGCAGAGAAGAAAGCAGCCCCTGCAAAAGCAGAAGGCGCTGACGATCTGAAAAAGCTGTCCGGTGTCGGCCCCGCTTTGGAGAAAAAGCTGCATGACGCAGGCGTGACCACATTCGCCCAGATTGCAGCATGGACCGAAGCCGATGTAGCTGCTATGGACGAGAAACTGTCATTCAAAGGCCGGATCGAGCGTGAAGGCTGGATCGACCAGGCCAAAGAACTGGCCAAGGGCTAAGGAGAGTAACCGATGGCACATAAAAAAGCAGGCGGTTCATCCCGTAACGGGCGCGACTCAGCCGGTCGCCGCCTTGGTGTGAAGAAATTCGGTGGCGAAGCTGTCATTCCAGGTAACATCATCCTGCGTCAGCGCGGCACAAAGATGTGGCCAGGCTCCGGCGTGGGCATGGGCAAGGACCATACGATCTTTGCAACTGCCGAGGGCGCCGTGAAGTTTCACAAAGGCCTCAAAGGTCGCACCTTTATTTCGGTTCTCCCGGTGGCGGAGGCCGCTGAATAAGCCGAAAAGCTCAAGAACAAACATTTGAGGGGATCGGTGCAAACCGGTCCCCTTTTTTATTCATAGTTTCGCCACCATCTGTGACTAGGGAAGAGGCGAAGTCGGTAAGTGGGTTTCGAGGAGGGAACGCAATGAGACATGAGGATATCACCGTGCAGGACACGATCGAGGCAGCGCGCTTTATTCTGCGTCCATGCCGCAAGTCCGATGCGGGTCTTATTGCGATGTATGCAGGCGATGACCGTGTGGCCCGTGGCACCCGTGCCATGCCGCACCCATTGCCGCCCGGTGCTGTCGAGGCGATGATCGAACGCGCGAGCCAGCCTGACCGGACAGAGGATGTTTGGGTCATCGACGGCTCTGGTCACGGCCATGCTGAAGCCTTGGGTCTGATCAGCCTTGAGCGGATGGACCGCGCGCAATCGGAGATCTTCTATTGGATTGCACCGGCCTTCTGGAACACCGGTTTCGCGACAGAAGCCGTGCGCACCCTGATCGCAGCCAACCCGCACAAGGCCGAACGCATCTTTGCCGAGGCGTTTCAGGACAACCCAAGCTCGGCGCGTGTGCTGACAAATTGCGGGTTCGACTATCTTGGTGATGCAGAGGCGTTTTCCGTCTCGCGCAATGCCACGGTGCCAACCTGGACCTATACGCTCAAAACGGGGTCATGACCGTCCCGACATTGCGGACGGAGCGGCTCCTTTTGCGCGGATTGGTGCAAGAGGACGCTCCGGTCGTGGCCGCAGAGCTGAACAATTACGAGATCAGCAAATGGCTGACTGTCGTGCCGTATCCGTACACGCTTGCGGATGCGGAATGGTTTATCGGTGAGAACCTGGCAGGCCGCATGCTTGCCCGGATCATCTGGCATGGCGAGGTCTTTGTTGGCGTCATGAGCCTCGACAAGGAACTCGGCTATTGGCTGGCGCAGGACGCCTGGGGGCAGGGTTATGCGACCGAGGCTGCTGATGCAGTGGTCGGCCACCATTTCGCGTCCAATGACGTGGATGCCATCGGCTCCAGCCACTTCGTCGAAAACAAAGCGTCCCGCAACGTGCTGACAAAGCTTGGTTTTGTCGATATCGGCCCGCATGTCCATTTCTCGAAGGCCCGCGACGCAGAAGTGCCGGGGCGGAGCATGGAACTCACCCGCGCCCGGTGGGAGGCACAGCAAGGTGCCTGATCTGACCTATCGCAACATCCGTTCGGATGATTTCGACGATCTGCACACGATGGTGTCGCACTGGTCCGTCACCCGCCAACTCGGCGGCTGGCCTTGGCCCGCTGACGCAGATTTCACGCGCAGTCGCTGCAAACCCTACGAGGGCGACGGTTTTGTCTGGGCTGTCTGTCTGGATGATCACCTGATCGGCTCAATCGGCGTCACAAACGGCGATCTCGGCTACATGCTGAACCCCGCCCATCACGGGCAGGGGATCATGCGCCATGCCGCTCGGACGGCTGTGGATCATGCGTTTCAGACGACTGATCGGGATCACTTGACCGGATCAACCTGGTACGACAATCCCACCTCCGCCCGCCTGCTCGAACGCTTGGGTTTTGTCCACTGGCAGACGACTTACATCCGCAGCAAGGCCCGGGGCTTTCCTGTGTTGGTCCATCATCGTCGGCTGGCCCGTGTCGATTGGGAGAGGCCTTGAGAGCATGTTCTGTCAATGGTCTTAAGTGGTGAATTCAATGTCGTAGTGACCGCGCAAACCATTTCTTTGGAACATATTGGTTCAACGGAGAGCAGCAAACATTTCAAACTTAAGACCTCGTTGCCCGAATTGTTGAGAGCCGTTGTGGTGCGTGTCCCCGGATTCGAACCGGGACTTCTCGGATTTTAAGTCCGATGCCTCTACCAGTTGGGCTAGACACGCGGAGTTATGGTGTCAGACCCGGGACTCGAACCCGGAACAAGTACGCCCTCAACGTACTGCGTCTACCGATTGCGCCAGTCTGACTAGTGTTTGGTACGGGTGGTGGGATTCGAACCCACACTGTCCTGATCCTGAATCAGGCGCCTCCTGCCAGTTGGGCTACACCCGCATGGTGGTTTGGTGGGACGGGCTGGATTCGAACCAGCACAGCTTTTACACGAGAGGTTTACAGTCTCCGACCTTCGCCAATAGGAGAGCCGTCCCACAAATCTTAGTGGGTTAGGCGATACTCCAATTGATAAGTCGCGATCTGTTTCATGACGGCGGCTTATATTCAGCAATCCTTTGATGTCAACAGCATTATGCGGGAACTGATATTTGCCGGGTGCCCCGAACGTTTCTGCACGGGTTCGCCCGCGTCCGCTTGAGAACCTGACAACAATCGCGTATCGCACATCGCTGAACAGCCGCGGAAAGCCAGCTTTATGAAATTCCTCGATCTTGCCAAGGTCTATATCCGGTCCGGCGCCGGTGGGGCGGGCTGTATCTCGTTCCGGCGCGAGAAATACATCGAATATGGCGGCCCCGATGGTGGCGATGGCGGCAAGGGCGGCGATGTGGTGGTTGAGGCCGTTGAAGGTCTGAACACGCTCATCGACTTCCGCTACCAGCAACACTTTTTCGCAGGCAATGGCCAGGCCGGCATGGGCAGCCAGCGGACTGGCAAGGACGGCGACGACAAGGTGCTGCGCGTGCCTGTTGGCACCGAAATCATCGACGAGGATGAGGAAACCGTCATCGCCGACCTCACCGAAGTGGGCCAGCGCATCATTATCGCCAAAGGCGGCAATGGTGGCTGGGGCAATCTGCGCTTCAAAACGGCAACCAACCAGGCCCCGCGCCGCGCCAATCCGGGGCAGGAGGCGATTGAACGCACGATCTGGCTGCGCCTGAAACTGATCGCCGATGTGGGCCTGCTCGGCATGCCGAATGCGGGCAAATCGACCTTTCTCGCGGCCACCTCCAATGCCCGGCCCAAAGTCGCCGACTATCCGTTTACGACGCTGATCCCCAACCTTGGCGTGGTGGGCATCGATGACGTCGAATTCGTCGTCGCCGACATCCCCGGCCTGATTGCGGGCGCGTCCGAGGGCAGGGGCCTTGGCGACACCTTCCTCGGCCATGTAGAACGCTGCGCGGTCCTCCTGCACTTGATCGACGGCACCTCCGGCGATCCGGCGGGCGATCTGACCACGATCATCAACGAGCTTGAGGCCTATGGCGGTGCCCTCGCGGAAAAGCCGCGCATCACCGTGCTGAACAAGATCGACACGCTGGACGACGAAGAACGCGCCTTTCTGACCGAAGAGATTGCCGCCGTCGCCGATGGCCCCGTCATGCAGATGTCCGGCGTCAGCCGCGAAGGCATCCCGGATGTGCTGCGCGCCTTGCGCGAAAAGATCGACGAAGACCGCCTGCGCCACCGCAAGGAGGCCGCTGAAGAACAGGACGACGCGCCATGGCAGCCTTAAGCGACGCCAAGCGCCTTGTCGTCAAAATCGGCTCGGCCCTGCTGGTCGATGCTGAAACAGGCAAGCTACGGCAAGACTGGCTGACCTCGCTCGCCAGCGACGTGGCGCGGATCAAGGCGCGGGGGACGGATGTGATCCTCGTTTCCTCTGGCTCCATCGCGCTGGGGCGGGGCGTGTTGGGCCTGCCGCTCACTTCGCTGGCGCTGGAACAATCGCAAGCCGCCGCCGCCGTCGGCCAAATCCAGCTCGCTCGCGCCTACGAAGAGGCGCTGGCCCCGCACGGCATCACCACCGGCCAAGTGCTTGTCACGCTTGAAGATTCGGAGGATCGCCGCCGCTACCTCAACAGCCGCGCAACGATGGAGACGATGCTCGGGCTTGGTGTGACGCCCATCGTCAACGAAAACGACACCATCGCGACGGACGAAATCCGCTATGGCGACAATGACCGGCTCGCGGCGCAAGTCGCGGTGACTGTTGGAGCGGACCAACTCATCCTGTTGTCCGATGTCGACGGCCTCTACACTGCTAATCCAAAGATCAACAGCGCCGCAAAACACATTGACCACGTTGAGAAAATCACTGCAAACATTGAGGCCATGGCAGGCGACGCAGGCTCCGGCCTCTCCAAAGGCGGCATGATTACAAAAATCATCGCGGGCCGGATCGCGACCGAGGCGGGATGTGCGATGGCGATTGCCCTTGGCACCGCGCTCTACCCGTTGGGCAAGCTCGAAAACGGGGCGAAGGCCACATGGTTTGCCGCCCAGACCGACCCGCAGGCGGCGCGTAAGCGCTGGATCGCGTCGATGAAACCGCGCGGCACCATCACGATTGATGCAGGTGCCAAAGATGCGCTGGGGCGCGGCAAAAGCCTCTTGCCCGCCGGGGTCGCCCAGATCCATGGCAGTTTCGGGCGCGGCGATCTGGTGGCGATCATCGACACTGAAGGCGCGCAACTTGGCCAGGGCCTGATCCGCTATACCAGCGCCGAGGCGCGGCAAATCATGGGCCGCCGCACGGCTGACATTGTTGATATTCTGGGCTATGAAGGCCGCGCGGCACTGGTGCACCGCGACGACATGGTGCTTTAGGAGGACGCGATGAACGAGCAAAATACAATCGGCGCGATGATGGCAAAAGTCGGCAGCGATGCCCGTGCAGCTGCCGCGATGTTGGCCACCGTCAGCGCAGAGGCCAAAGCGCGGGCGCTGAATGCCGCCGCGGATGAAGTCTGGGCGCAGCGCGCTACCATCATGGCCGCAAACAAGGACGATCTCGCCTTTGGCGCCGAAAAGGGTCTGTCGCCCGCCATGATGGACCGTCTGATGCTGGACGAGGGCCGCATTCAGGGCATGGTGGACGGCCTGCGCGCCGTCGCTGCACAGACTGACCCTGTTGGGGAGGTTGCCGAGGAATGGACCCAACCGAGCGGCTTGCATATCCAGCGCGTGCGCACGCCGATTGGCGTCATCGGCGTTATCTACGAAAGCCGCCCCAATGTCACTGCCGATGCCGGTGCGCTCTGCCTCAAATCCGGTAACGCCGTGATCCTGCGCGGCGGGTCGGAGAGCTTTCATTCCAGTCAGGCCATCCATGCCTGCCTCGTCACCGGTCTGAAATCCGCGGGTCTGCCCGAGACGTCCATCCAACTGATCCCCACGCGGGACCGCGCTGCCGTGACTGCCATGTTGCAAGCGACTGATCATATCGATGTGATCGTGCCCCGTGGCGGCAAGGGCCTTGTCGGTCTGGTCCAGCGTGAGGCCCGCGTGCCCGTCTTTGCCCATCTCGAAGGCATCTGCCACATCTATGTGGATGGCGATGCGGATCTCGCAAAGGCGAAGGCCGTTGTGCTGAACGCTAAAACCCGGCGCACCGGCATCTGTGGATCAGCCGAAACTTTGCTGGTTGATCGGGCCTTTCACGCCCGCTATGGCGATGTTCTGAGCGAAGCATTGATCGGTGCAGGCGTCGAAGTGCGCAGCGATGGCAGCCTGAAGGGCTCAACACCCGCAAAGGCGGACGATTTCGGCAAGGAATTCCTCGACATGATCATCGCAGCCAAGGTCGTGGATGGCGTCGATGAGGCGATTGACCATATCCGGCACTTCGGCTCCAACCATACCGACGCGATCATCACCGAGAATGACGCCATGGCCGATCAGTTCTTCCGTCAACTCGACAGTGCCATCCTGATGCGCAACGCCTCGACCCAGTTCGCGGATGGCGGCGAGTTCGGCATGGGGGCCGAGATCGGCATCGCTACGGGCAAACTGCATGCACGCGGACCTGTTGGTGCGGTGCAATTGACCAGCTTCAAATACCTGGTCACTGGCGACGGGACGATCCGGCCCTAAAAAACGGCGACCAGCTTGTCGGTGTCCATCGTCAGGCGCAGTTTGCGGCCTGCCTCGGCCATGACACCGGGGATCAGTGCGAATTGCACCTGCGCGGCGGTGTATTCATAGCCAACGACAGGGCGGCTCATCGTGTCCCACAGGGCGCCATCGACGCTCAGTCGTGGCCCTTCGGCGCTGAGCCGCCATTGATCCCCCTCCTGCACCACATGAATGTCGCCACCCATGGGCAGGGCCGCTTCAAAGCACTGCATCAGCAAGAGCGCGCAGCGGACCAGACGCCGCGATTGCTCGCCCTCGACATTCCAGAAATAGGTAAAGCGCCCGCCGCGCGCTGTCGCCGCGAGGATCGACACGATCTCGGCCCGGCTGATCATCTGGTCTTCGCTGGTTGCACCATAGGCGATGCGAAAATACCGAATGCGCGCATTGGCGTTCTGCACGCTTTCATTGATCAGTTGCATTTCAGGGCCGGTATCACCGTCCGTCAGCGACAAAAGCTCGACACCATTGCCGATCGCCCCGATTGGGCTGATAAGGTCATGACAGATACGCGAACCTACAAGGGCGGCAAGATCAGGGCTCATGGCAAAGGCTCCTTTGGTGAAGGAAAAGACATGTCGGACATCAACTCGATCCTCGAACCGGGCATGCTCGTGCGGCATCCCGACCGTGCCGATTGGGGCGTCGGGCAGGTCCAGTCGAATATCGGTGGGAAAATCACCGTGAACTTTCGCGAGGAAGGTAAAGTTGTCATTGATGGATCACGCGTCCTGCTTGTCTTGGTATACAATGATTAAACACAACCCAAAGTAGTTAGTCACCGTTAAATGCTGGATTGGCCATAACAGACCTTGTGGCGCAACGGTTAGCAAATGGTTAATGCCACACAGGAAACGTAAATGCGTGCGCAAATGCAGATGACAGAGACAAAGACGGCAGCGCTTTTTCAGGTTGAACTTGCGAAAACTGCCGATGATCTGCGCAAGATCCAGCGTTTGCGGTACGATGTGTTTGTTGCCGAACTGGGTGGAACAGGCCCGCATGTCGATCATGCGGCGAGGCTGGAGCGTGATCGCTTTGACGACCATGCCAAGCACCTGATGCTGCGCGACCTGACGCGGCCGTCGGGGCAGGATGTGGTCGGGGTTTACCGGTTGCTGACCCAGGCCGGAGCTGCGACGGCAGGGCAATTCTATTGTGAGAGTGAATACAATCTCAGCGTGCTCAGATCCGGCGGTAAGCGGTTGTTGGAACTGGGCCGATCCTGCTTGCACCGAGATTATCGTGGCGGCCCGGGGCTCATGCATCTTTGGGGGGCGTTATCTGATTATGTCGGCGCGCATCAGATTGAGGTTTTGTTCGGTGTGGCCTCATTCCATGGCACGGACCTAGACAGGGTGGCGGCACAACTCAGCCTGCTCTACCACCACTACCGCGCGCCCGAGGCTTCGCGAACGCACGCTATTGGACCGACAGCGCAGAGGATGGATCTGATCCCGCGCGATGCGATTGACCGGGTTGCGGCGATGCGCGACATGCCTGCATTGATCAAGGCTTACTTGCGTCTCGGTGGCATGGTCGGTGATGGTGCGTTCATCGATCATGCGTTCAACACGATTGACGTCTGTCTGATCCTGCCCACAGATGCGGTTCCTGCTCCGCGGCTTGCGCGTCTGGCGAAGGGAAAGCTGCATCGTGGCTGAGACGTGGTATGGTGGCGACGCTCCGCACTCGGCGCCGCTTGGATTGACGGGCTGGCTGCGTGTCATAGCTCGCGCTATCCCATTGGGTTTGCTGGTTTTTGGCGGACTTCTCGTGCTTTTGGCGATCCGCCTTATTGAGCGGCCGCTTTGCGGCGTAAGACGCCCTGTGACACCGCATATCACCCAAGTCGTCTGCCGCTTGGCGTTCATTCTCTTGGGCATCCGGTACAGCGTGATAGGCACACCCATGGCAGGCCCCGGCGCCGCGGTGGCCAACCACTCGTCGTGGCTGGATATCTTTGCGCTGAACGCGCGCAAGCGGGTCTATTTCGTCTCCAAATCCGAAGTGGCGGGCTGGCCCGGCGTCGGCTGGCTCGCCCGAGCGACCGGCACCGTCTTCATCCGCCGTGACCGGCGTGAGGCAGCATCCCAGATCAGCATCTTTCGCGAAAGGCTCGCCGCAGGTCACAAGCTGCTTTTCTTCCCCGAAGGCACCTCCACCGATGGCCAGCAGGTGCTGCCTTTCAAGCCCACGCTCTTTGCCGCCTTCTTTGATGACGCATTGCGCGACACGCTCCAGATCCAGCCTGTCACCGTCAACTACACAGCCCCGTCAGGCGCGGACCCCCGGTTTTATGGCTGGTGGGGCGACATGGATTTCGGCCCGCACCTCCTCAGCACCCTCGGCGCACCGCGCCAGGGTACCGTGACCGTGACCTACCACGCACCGGTTAAGGTCAGCGATTTCGAAGATCGCAAAGCGCTCGCTAAAGCAACAGAAGAGGCGGTGCGGGATGGTCTAGAGCGCGTCAACAAATGACGCCCCAGCGTGCGACAACAATGCCGCTATGACGGGCACCAATATCGCCAACGCGCTATCGACAATCTTAACCACCGATTGTGGTTTTCCTTCGCTTCCTGCGTCTGGGTTCGGTTGATCCGCAATACGCGCATATAGCGCCAGCATCACGGGTAAGTAGAACGTCAGAACAATAAGCGAGAATGACGTCGCCCAAAATAGCGCCAAACCGTTCTGTAGTGACCGATACGCTGTCAAATCTGCGCCATCCAAAAACGGAACGGGCCAACCACTCCAGCCATAAATGCATAAGGTCGCGGCGGTAAAAAGGGTCGATGAAACATATAAGTAGAGCCTTGGTCCGCGAAAAATGTCGCGGCCTGGATGCCGCGAAACCTCTGCGTCGGTAAGCATCACGGCGCGACAGCAACCCAGGGCCGACGCGACAAGCCCAACAATTGTGACAAAGGTGGTGAGGTTCAGATAAGTCCCTAAACCGCTCGGGGGAAGGGCGGGGCGGTATTCACCGAAGACACAGCTTTGGGGCTGATTCAGTACAACATGGCAGTGGTTCATCACTTCGACAAACAAGCCCGTGCCTAGGTTTTGGAAGTTCCGGTTTTCGCCCGCAATACTGCCAAACCAAGTGCTCGCGTAAATGGCAAAACCCACATAGAAAAGAAAGAACGCCAGATCCATCCGCGCATGCTTTGGTCCGAGATCTTGCGCGGTGCTGCGGCGTAGAAGTCCAGAGATGCCCACTTTCGCTAAAATGTCACGCATTAAAAGGCCCACCGCGCCAACAGCCACCCAAAATAAGAAGACAACAGCTGCTTGAAGCGTGTAACGCGTCGCATTTTCATAATAGGCACTGGAGTCGTCGAACTTGGGTGCCAAGCCGGAAATCACTGGATTATTCAGCCGAAATGTCAGCAACTCTATCGCCGCGTAGAAGAATAGCGGCGTCATCGCTAGACCATACATTTGCAATCGGCTGGTCATTTGAAAATCTCTTGGTTTTCAATACCAAATACACACTGCATTAAGGCAGGGCGACGCGTCAACTGCAGTGGCTTTAGGCCATGGCTTTCGACATCTCAAGCAACGCCGCTGCAGCATCATCAGCGCCCCAAATCTCCTGACCGATCCCAAAGAAATCGGTATGCGGGGCGAGCGTGCGGATCAGGCCCTGATCAAGCGCGCCTTCAGCCACCACCGGCACTTCGATCATCATCGACCACCATTCAAAAAGCTCCAGTTCCGCCTGACGCCCATCACCCAGCGCGGTGACACCAACTGGTCCAAAGCTCACATAATCCGCGCCTAATTCCCCCGCCGTCATCCCGTCATGGCGTGAATTGGCGCAATAGCTGCCGACAATCGCATCCTCACCCAGATCCTTGCGGACCTGCCGGACCGAACGCGCGCCGTCGGGCAGATGCACTCCGTCAAGGCCCAGCCTTTCGACCATCAGGATATGGCTGTCGATCACAAGCGGGACGTCGCGCGCATGGGTCACCTCGCGCAATGCGTCAGCGGCTTTGACGATGCGGGCGTCATCCTTGGTTCCCAGTGCCAGTCGCACGCAGGCGACCGGGACCTGATCAAGACAGGCGGCCAGTTGCGATGGAAACCGCGACAGATCAAATTCCGAAGGGGTGATCAGGTAAATCTGCGGCGTGTCCTGGTCGTCCGACATGGGCGTGTCTTTCGTATTTCTTCTTTGGTGAAAGGGTTCTAGCGGGGATCACGCGGCTTGGCCATGGGGTGCTTGCCTCTGCGCGGGGCGCGGCGTATCAGGCCGCGACCGTCAGATGAGAATGCCGATGACCAGCCCCGACCCACAACCAGCCTTTGTCCTGATCCGCCCGCAAATGGGCGAAAACATCGGTGCCGCCGCGCGGGGCATGTGGAATTTCGGGCTCGACCGGATGCGCATCATCGCGCCCCGCGATGGCTGGCCCAACCAAAAGGCGGTGGCGATGGCCAGCGGGGCCGGGCGGCTCCTCGACGAGGCGCAAATCTTTGATGATACACAAGCGGCCATTGCCGATTGCGACTATGTCTACGCGACGACCGCGCGCCCGCGCGGGTTGACCAAGCCGGTGCTGACGCCAGAGGTCGCGATGGCAGAGGCGCGCGCGATGATCGCCGAGGGTCGCAAAGTCGCGGTCATGTTCGGCCCCGAACGCTCTGGCATGGAAAACGACGATATCGCGCGGGCGAATGCGATCATCTCCGTGCCGGTAAACCCGGATTTCCCCTCACTGAACCTCGCCCAATGCGTGTTGCTGACTGGTTACGAGTGGCGCCGCGCATCGGTGCCCGCACAGCCGGCCCATATGGATGCGGCGGGCGATTGGGCCGAACAGATCGAGATCGAAAAGCTCAGCCAGCATTATGAGGAGACGCTCGATCAGGCGGGCTTCTTCTTCCCCGACCACAAGGCCGCCAATATGAAGACGAACCTGCGCAATCTCTGGTCCCGCATGCCGCTGACCCGCGCCGATGTGCAGGTGTTGCATGGGATCATGCGGCAGATGGTGCGTTGGAAAGATCGAGGCTAGCGCGCCCGTTCCGCGTCACCCTGACGCTTGCAGGTCCGGCCTGGCGCGCATAGGTTCCGCGCGACAAAGATGAAGGTTCGCAATGGCCACCAAACGCAGCATTTTCGAAGAGGTTGGCGACACCCCCAAACAGACCGCCGCACCGGGCGCGATTGATGCCAAATCCAGCAGTGCGCGGCGGGGCATCAGGCTCTGGCTGATGGCGCTTTTTGGTCTCGTGGTCGTGATGATCGTCGTCGGTGGCCTAACGCGCCTGACCGATAGCGGATTGTCGATCACTGAGTGGAAACCTGTCACCGGCGCGCTGCCCCCGATGTCCGCCGTTGAATGGGATGCCGAGTTCGAAAAGTACCGCGCCATCCCCGAATATCATTTGCAAAACAAAGGGATGACGCTGGCCGAGTTCAAGGTCATCTATTGGTGGGAATGGGGCCACCGGCAGCTTGGGCGCTTTATCGGCCTCGTCTGGGCGGTCGGGCTTGTGGGTTTTCTGGCAGTCCGAAAAGTCCCTACGGGCTGGACGCCAAAGCTGCTGTTGCTCGGTGCCCTTGGCGGTCTGCAGGGCTTCATCGGCTGGTGGATGGTCGCCTCTGGTCTGGAGGAGGGGATGATGGATGTCGCCTCGTACCGGCTCGCCACCCATCTGGGCCTCGCCTTCGTGATTTTCGGCTTCATTGCCTGGTACGTTTACCAGTTGGGACGCAGCCAAAGCGACCTCTTACAAGCGCGGCGCAACGGCGATGTCGGGCTTGCGCGCCTCGGTTCTATCCTGATCGCTGTCACCTTCCTGCAAATCCTACTCGGCGCGCTTGTCGCCGGCATTGACGCAGGCCGCGCATACCCCGATTGGCCACTAATGGCCGGCGGCTTCCTTCCGCCGCAACCCTTTGATTTGCAACCCATTTGGCGGAACTTCTTTGAGGATGACGGGCTGGTGCAATTCATGCACCGCATGGCCGGATATCTCTTGTTCCTCGTCGCCATCGGCGTTTGGCTGCGCGCTCGGAAGTCAGCGAATGGACAGACCCGCTTTGCGTTTAACGCGATGATGGCAATGATGTTTTTGCAGATGATCATCGGGATCGTCACGGTGATCTATTCCGCGCCGTGGCAGATCGCCATCGTGCATCAGCTCGGTGCGGTGATCCTCTGGGCGCTGGTCCTGCGCGCCCGCTTCCTTGCGCAATATCCCATTCCGCAATCCATCCGAGGCACGTAAATGACCGCATATCAAGAGCTTATGGCGTTCCAACGCGAGACAGAGGCACTGGGACAGATCGCAGGCCGCCTCGGCTGGGATCAGGAAACGATGATGCCGGAGGGCGCAACGCCCCAACGGGCCGAGGAACATGCGGCGATGGCCCATGTGCTGCATGCCCGCCGCATTGACCCCCAGGTGGGTGAGTGGCTCGCCAAGGCCGAGCCTGAGGATGACATTGCGCGCGCTAACCTGCGGGAAATCAAGCGCGATTTTGAACGCACCTCTAAGGTGCCCGCACGGCTGGCGGCGGAACTGGCAAAGACCACCTCGCTCGCCCATCGGGTTTGGGCGCAGGCGCGGGCGGATGAGGATGTGGCGGCCTTTCTCCCGATGCTGCAAAAGGTGCTCGATCTGCGCAAGGAAGAGGCGGCAGCGATTGCGGGCGACACTGACCCTTACGATGCGTTGCTTGAGAATTACGAACCGGGTGCGACAGGGACCAGCCTTGCCGCGATGTTCGATGCGCTGCGCCCAAGGCTTGTGAGTCTGCGCGCCGCGATCCTGGAAAAGCCTGCACCCGCGTCGCTGTCGGGGACATTTGATGAGGCGGGCCAGCTTGCGATTTCCGAGAAGCTGGCGCTGGCCTTCGGCTACAGCCTCACGAATGGCCGGATCGACAAGGCGGTGCATCCGTTCTCATCCGGTTCGGGTCTGGATGTGCGGATCACAACGCGGACCGCGCCGGAGGATCCGTTCAACTGCTTCTATTCGACGGTGCATGAGGTCGGCCATGCCGCCTACGAGCAAGGCATTGATCACACACACCTTTTAACCCCTCTGGGCCGTGGCGTGTCGATGGGCGTGCATGAAAGCCAAAGCCGGATTTACGAGAACCAATTGGCGCGGAGCCGGGCTTTCACGGGCTGGCTCTACGGTCAGATGCGCGACACATTCGGCGATTTCGGGATTGCGGATGAGGATGCGTTTTATGCCACCGTTAACCGGGTGCATGACGGGTTTATCCGGACTGAGGCCGATGAGGTGCAGTACAACCTGCACGTGCTGCTGCGCTTTGATCTGGAGCGTGCGCTGATGGCCGGCGATCTGCAGGTGAGCGATCTTGAGGCTGCTTGGAACGATCGGTTTAAGGCCGATTTCGGCTATGCCGTCGACAAACCATCAAACGGTGTTCTGCAGGATGTGCATTGGTCAGAGGGGCTCTTTGGCTACTTCCCGACCTACACGCTGGGCAATGTCTATGCGGGCTGTCTGCATGGCGCGTTGCGCAAGGCAGTGCCCGATCTGGACGCGGACCTCGCCAAGGGTGACACGTCTGCGGCCACGGGCTGGTTACGCGAGAACCTGCAGCAATTTGGCGGGCTGCGGATGCCGGTTGAGACGATCATCCATGCGACAGGTGCGGAGCCCAGTGAGGCGCCGTTGCTGGATTACCTCGAAGCCAAGTTCGGCGAGATTTATGGGCTCTAAGTTTAAAAGACGTTACCAATCGGGGTCGCGTTTTTCGAGGAATGCGTTGATCCCTTCATTGGTGTTGGCGTCCAGCATGTTCTGCACCATGACTTCGCCCGTATAGGCGTATGCGTCCGCAGTGGTCAACTGGGCCTGCTCATAGAAGGCCTGCTTGCCGATTTTCACCGCACTGGGCAGCTTGCCCGCAATGGCCTGCGCCAGTTCCGTCGTTTCTCGCGCCAGGGCGTCAGCATGAACTGCGCGGTTGATCAGACCAAGTTCTTGCGCCTCGCGGGCGTTGATGAAACGGCCAGTTGTCAGCATCTCGAAAGCCGCCTTGCGGTGGATGTTGCGGGTCAGCGCCACCATGGGGGTGGAGCAAAACAGCCCGATATTCACCCCGTTGACACCAAAACGCGTATCATCGGAGGCCACGGCCAGATCACACGTCGCGACCAGCTGACAGCCGGCGGCAGTTGCGATCCCGTGCACCTGCGCGATCACCGGCTGCGGCATCTTCTGGATCGTTTGCATCATCACGGCACAGCGGTCGAAAAGATCCTTGAAATAGGCCGAACCACCATCTTTCGCCTGTCTGCCGTTCTGCATCTCTTTCAGATCATGACCCGCACAGAAGGCCTTGCCCGCGCCTTTCAGAATGACGACGCGCACCGTTGGATCATCGGCAATCGCGTCAAATGTGGTTTGTAATGCTGCCAGCATCGCGTCCGACAGTGCGTTCAGCCGATCAGGGGCGTTCAGTGTCAGGGTTGCGATCGACGCTGCGTCATTGCGGGCAAGGATTGTCATGGGCGCTCTTCTCTGCTGATTTGACTTGAACGTAGGGGGGAGCGGCTGACAATGGAACCAAAGATGGACATCCGCGCACTGCAGGCGTTCGTCTCACACGAATTTCCGCAACTGGGCGATGATTTTATCATCGAAGAGCTAACCGAGGCGGGTGTTCGGGTGCGGCTTCAAGTGGCGCAGCGGCATTTGCGGCCCGGTGGCACAGTTTCGGGGCCGTCCATGTTCGCGCTGGCTGATGTGGGGATGTATCTGGCCATTCTTGCGCGGATCGGCCCGGTCGCGCTGGCTGTCACCACCAATTGCGCCATCGATTTCATGCGCAAACCTGCGGCGAGTGCTGACATGATCTGCGAGACACGTCTTCTGAAATTGGGCCGGGTTTTGGCGGTAGGCGATGCGATGCTTTATAGCGAAGGCGTGGCCCAGCCTGTGGCACGGGCGTCGCTGACCTATTCGATCCCGCCGAAATGAAAAAGGGGCCGGAATGCTCCGGCCCAGTCAGGAAGAAGGCAGGAGGGGATTAATCCTGCCAGAACGGTTTGGACGCCTCTGCTTGGGCAGTGGAGTGATCCAGACCGATATCGCGGAGCAGATGTGGGCCGAGCCGTTTGAGCGCGCGGCGGCTTTTGCGGCGCATGTCCCACTTCACAACCACCACCGCCAGACGCACTGCAAGACCGGCGACGACGGGAAGGGTCGCCTGGGCGTTCAGAACCTGGATTTGCGCGGGGTGGAGCGCGTGTGACATCGGACTACTCCTCAAATTGTATTGACACAATGTAGCGGTATGCTACAGTATATTGATACAAAAGCAGCGGCTACGGGTCTATGAAATGATTGTATCGGGTACAAAATGGGAAGATGATCTGCAGCGCGCCGGGAAATCGAAGTACAAAGCGCTCGCCAAGGCCATTCGCGAAGGCATTGTGTCAGGTCAAATGCCCGCCGGGCATAAGTTGCCGCCGGTCCGCGATCTGGCGTTTCAGGTGGGCATGACGCCGGGCACTGTGGCGCGCGCCTATAAGCTCTTGATTGATGAAGGGCGGCTTGAGGCCGGGGTGGGCCGCGGTACCTTTGTGGCAGGCGGGCAGCGCGCACCACAGCCGGTCGTGCCAGGCACGCCGGTCATGCATGATCCGGTTTATGAAATGCATGCCCGCGCCCATCTGCTCAGCCCGAAAATGCCGGAAATGGGGCAGGCCGCACTGATCCGGGACGCGATGCATGCTGTCGCAACAGAAACAGACGCCGAGGCGTTGCTGGGCTATCCCAGCCGCGACAGTGACGTGCCCGCGCGGTTGGCATTTGCCAAAACGCTCAGCCCCGATCAGGTTGGGGTCTTCACATTGGATGATGTGGTCACGTCACATGGCGGCCAAAACGGGATCATCATGATCTTGCAAAGCCTGTTGCGCGGCCCCAACCCGCTGGTTGCGGTTGATGAGCTCAGCTATGGCGGCTTCCGTTCTGCCGCGCTGGTCAGCCGCGCGGCGCTTGTTGGCATCCCGTGGGACGATCAGGGGCCGCGACCGGATGCCCTTGCCATGGCGATCAAGGAAAAGGGGATACAGGTCTTTTGCACCTCGGCAGAGGTTTGCAACCCGACCGTGCTGTCAACATCTGCGACGCGCCGGCAAGAGATTGCACGGGTGGCGGAACGCTATGGCGTGCATGTGCTGGATGATGATTGCTACCGGCTGATGGGAACGGCCTATACAGGCCCGAGCTATCGGATGCTGTTGCCCGAACTGGGCTGGTATGTGACGTCGCCTTCGAAATCCATCACGGCGGCATTGCGGATCGGCTTCGCAATTGCGCCAAACGGCTGGGCCGGGGCGCTGATGCGCACGGCGACCTTTGGGTCATTTGGCGTCAGTCGGTTGGTGACGGATGTCTATGCGCATATCATGGCGCAACCGATGCTGGATCAGGTGACGGGGCAGATCAGGGCGCGGATCAGGCAGGATATCCGCGCTGCGGTCAATGTGCTGGGCCGTTACCGGATGAACTGGTCAGAGGACGTGCCGTTCTTCTGGCTCGACCTCCCGGGCGGATGGCGGGCGGGCGAGTTCTGTCAGGCCGCCGAAGCCGCGGGCGTTCTGGTGAAATCGGCCGAGGACTTTTCCCTGCGCGACGGCAGGTCCGTTCATTCGGTCCGGGTTGCGGTGAATGGACGTGTGCCGCATAGCCGTTTTCTGGATGCGTTGCAGGTCCTGCGTGATTTGCTGGATAACCCACCAGAAAGACTGGCTGTGTAATGGGGTAAAATAATACCTAAATTGTAAAGCATTGTTTTTGCTTAATTTATCACGGCATGTTGCGCTTGACTGTATCTTGCGCCCCTTTATAACGCCGCAATCCGAATGAATGCGGCCCGGTGCCGCCCCAACGATATTGGTGAGACATGAAAACCTTTACCGCAACTCCGGCGGATATCGACAAGAAATGGATCCTGATCGACGCCGAGGGCGTGGTTCTGGGCCGTCTTGCCTCGATCATCGCTATGCGCTTGCGCGGCAAGCACAAGCCATCCTTCACGCCGCACATGGATATGGGCGACAACGTGATCGTCATCAACGCTGAAAAGGTCCAGATGACCGGCAACAAGCGTGATGAGAAATACTACTGGCACACCGGCCATCCTGGCGGGATCAAGTCGAAGACCAAGGCGGAAATCCTGGAAGGCGCGCATCCTGAGCGTGTCGTGATGAAAGCCGTTCAGCGCATGCTGCCCGGCGGCAAGCTGAGCCGTCAGCAAATGACGCATCTGCGCGTCTTTGCAGGTGCCGAACATGGCATGGACGCCCAGAAGCCCGAAGTGCTCGACGTCAAATCCATGAACAAGAAAAACACGAGGAGCGCATAATGGCCGATCAAGTGAACTCGCTCGAAGAGCTCGGCCAGGTTGCCGAAGGTGTTGAGGCTATCGAAGCTGTTGTTGAGACTGCCACACCGCGCGAGCCCGTCCGTGATGAGCTGGGCCGCTCTTACGCAACCGGCAAGCGGAAGGACGCGGTGGCCCGTGTCTGGATCAAGCCTGGCTCCGGTAAGGTGACCGTGAACGGCAAGGACATGAACGCTTACTTCGCGCGTCCTGTGCTGCAGATGATCCTCGCGCAGCCTTTCACCGTTGCTGGCGTAACCGGTCAGTTTGACGTGGTGGCCACGGTCAAAGGCGGCGGCCTCTCCGGTCAGGCCGGTGCGGTGAAGCACGGTGTGTCTAAGGCGCTGCAGCTTTATGATCCATCGCTGCGTCCCGCGCTGAAAGCTGCAGGCTTCCTGACCCGCGACAGCCGCGTGGTGGAGCGGAAGAAATACGGTAAGGCGAAAGCGCGCAAGAGCTTCCAGTTCTCCAAGCGTTAAGTGCCGACCGAGAAACAACCCGCAAAATCAAACGTCCACTTTCAAAGAGTGGGCGTTTCGTATTTGTAGATTATTCATCTGGCTGATTTACGATGTCAGCTATTTGGGCGGTTTGAGCCCCTTTCGTGGTGCCCAGTAGTTGGTAAGTAACTACAGGACGCAATTGGCCGGACAAATTTGTTAAGGCTTGGTCGTCGTTACCGACGGTCAGTGGTTTGGATACTCTTGACTACAAAATTGGACACAATTGATGAGCGTGCCCCACAATCAAAAGCTGACATTGGCTTAGGCTGCGTCGAATGAGATCGGAGAGTCCATATCGGAAGTGTCGGATTAATGCTGCGCGTACGCGCAGCGGGACGATCGCTGCATCGGCATTCACATAAGTGTTGCCACGTGGCTGAAGGGATAATCGTTCTTTCGTCGAGCAGCGCTTCTCAGCAATCGAATTCGCAGTTCGGGGGCTACATTGACGCTTTTTCACTCACCAACATTAAGGCATGCGTACTTTCACTTGTCTCTGAATAATCGTTTGGACCTGGCAAGCTGATCAATGGGTCCAAGAGAGAAACGATGGCCCGACGATGACGGTACCGCCGTTCCAGTGATCCAATCTGCGCTGAGACTTATCGAAGGATTACAAAGTTGTAAGTTTCGGAACAGGCGATTGTGAGACTGATCGGGCATACCCGTGTGTGGTCTTGCGGAGCATCCCATGCAGAAATCCACGCTTATCCTTGCCGCCATCTTTGCACTTTTTCACTTGGCATTTGTCGCGCCTTTCGTTCCTGTAGCTAATATCTTGCCAGCTGGGCTTGGCGCATTGTCCATGTCTTCAATGGCGATGTCCCTGATACTGGCGGCAAGATGGCGCCTTATTGATCGTTTGATGGGCGGACCGGATAAATCCTATGCTGCACATCGCTGGTTAGGTTTCTTTGCACTAGCGGGTGCTTTGGGTCATTGGGCCCTGGCCTCTTCGGTTGGCTCGGGCCTTTTGCCCCTCCTCGCAGAAAGCGGCGAAAACTCGGGCACAATTGCTGCATTGGGATTGCTCGTCATGACCGCGGCGGCGATGGTTCGGGCGATCCCCTACCACGTGTGGAAGCTTAGCCACATGCTGATGGGGCCGATCTTTTTGTTCGCGGCGTACCACACCTTCTTTGTCGCCAGCCCGCTAGCTGTTGGTGCAGCACCATGGGCATTGATGGCAGTCGTGTCGGTGATTGGTTTGATCGCCTGGGGCCAAACGCTGTTACGCAAACGAACGCCGACAAAACTGGTGAGCGTTTCCGAGGTCACACCTTTTGAGGGTGGCGTGGACATTACATTGGCATCCGACACACCTTTGTCTTCCTATCGGCCCGGGCAGTTTGCGACGCTCGCCCATAATCGCGCCCGTGCAGAAGCGCATCCCTTCACAATCGCCGGTGGTGACGAATGGTCCCGGCGCTTTGTGATCCGCGCAGCGGGAGACTGGACCAATAGCTTTGTTCAGAACGTCACAAGGGGCGATGCTTTCCGGCTGAGCGGTGGCTTTGGCCGGTTTTTGCCGCAGATTCACGCTGGCAGAACAGAACAGCTGTGGGTGGCAGGCGGTGTCGGGATCACGCCGTTCCTCGCAGCGTTGGAGAAGATGCAACCAGACGGCAATGCGCGGATAACCCTGCTCTATTGCATCCGCTCAAGGGCATCGGCTGGCGCCATCGCGACGGTTGAAAAACACGCCGCGCGACTGCCCCAACTGGCGCTGACCGTTGTCAATGAAGCCCACGGTGATCTTCTGATTGCAACGCGACTTGCATATGTCGTGCGTGAGATGTCCAGCGATGCAGAGGCCTATCTTTGTGGCCCGGAAGGCCTAAAGCTACTGGTTGAAACGGCGTGGGATACGCAGGGAAAAACTGGCGCGATCCACAGTGAGAGGTTTGACTTTCGGGGCGCTTACAGCTTGGCTGACCTGATTTACATCGGAAAGCCCGTTGTTGAGACTGCCCGGACCTGGGCGAGAACGAAAGTGAATGCCGTCAATGCGCCTCTTGGTTCTTGAAGATGATGCCTCGCTCGGCCCTTGGACGGAAAAAGGTCTGCGTGAGGCGGGGCATGTTGTAGACCTATTCACCGATGGCAAAGACGCATTGGTTGCGGCCATGGGCCAAGACTATGACGTGCTCGTGCTCGACCGCATGGTTCCCGGTTTAGATGGGCTGTCGGTTCTCAAGGCGTTGCGACAGGCCAAGGTGACGGCGCCAGCGATCTTTCTAACAGCGCTTGGCGAGGTGGATGATCGCGTTGCAGGGCTTCGTGCCGGTGGCGATGACTATCTGGTCAAACCATTTGCCTTCAGTGAGCTGCTGGCACGGATCGAGGTCCTGGCGCGGCGTGTTGGCACGCCAGAGGATCGGTCCTCCATTGTGACCGCAGGTGACATTACGATTGATTTGCATAAGCGTAGCTGCACGCGGCAAGGACGGCCTATCGATCTCAATCCGAAAGAGTTTCTGCTGCTAGAGGTGTTCTTGCAATCAAAGGGCCGCGTGCAAACCCGGACAATGCTGTTAGAGCGGGTTTGGGACATGAATTTTGATCCCACGACAAGTGTTGTTGAAACCCATATCAGCCGCTTGCGCCGCAAGATTGAAAAGCCGTTTGGTGACACGGTCATCAGAAACATCCGCGGTACTGGATATGTCTTTGAACCGGTTTAGCCGATTGCTGCGCCTTTCCGCCGTGCGGCAAGCGTTTGGGTTTCTGATCCTTTTCTTTACCATTTCGATTGTCGCGTGGGGCGGCACATTCCTACTTGTCAGTTGGGAAATGCAGCGCATCGTCGACGCCCGATTGATGGAGCGCATGGATGCAGCAATCGCATCCTTGGATGCTGGTGTGGCGTTGCCCGCTACCGAAGCTGATGAGACTGCAGGTTTTGTAGATGGCGACGAGAAGGAGGGGCTAAGAACAGAAGACCTCGAAGGCAGCTCTGTTGAAATGCGATATCTGGTTCGCACGACGTCGCATGGTCGATTGCAAATTGGCGAAAACACCGAGCTGCAAGAGGAACTTCGGGATATTCTCGCTGGCGGTATGCAGATCAGCTTGCTTGCGACGATACTCCTGACCGCCATCGCAGGCCTTTGGATGGCCCGTCGCAGCCAGGATCGCTTAGACACTGTCAGCATTGGTCTGGCCAAAGTGGCGCAAGGAGATTTAGGTGCGCGTATCGCGCTGGAGGGCAATGACGATATCAGTCTTCTGGCCGACCGCATTGATGGCACGACGGCCCGTCTTGAGACGTTGGTCATGCAGATGCGCGTCCAATCCTCCAACATTGCACATGATCTCAGAACACCACTGGCCCGTCTGCGCGCGCAGCTTGAAACCAACTTACTGGCGCTGATTGAGCGGGACCGGCCAGTGAAGACGGACGATCTTGAAAATGCGCTAGAGCAGATAGATCGCATCACGGGCACCTTCGAAGCGCTGCTACGTCTGGCGCGGATCGAGAGCGGCGCAGGGCGAGACGCCTTCAAGACCATGCGATTGGAAGAGCTGATTGCTGAGATCGTCGACACATATGGTCCGGTGGTCGAAGAGGCTGGCCAGACCCTCGAAGTCACCGTCCAGGATGCGGCGTCAATCGCAGGCGATCATGACATGCTGGTGCAGCTTCTCGCCAACCTGATCCAGAATGCTTTGCGACATGGTGCCGCCAACCAAACCATCAGCATAGGCGTGCATGGTCCAAGGCTCATTGTCACTGATGAAGGGCCCGGAATCCCGTTTGGGGAGCGGGAAAACGTCCTGCAGCCTCTGCATCAGGGCGAGGCCACGCGTCAGGGCGAGGGGTTTGGTCTGGGCCTGTCACTGGTGCGCGCCATATCCGAACTTCATAGCGCGGAACTGTCTTTGTCAGATGGTCCGAATGGCCGTGGCCTGTGCGTTACTGTGAACTTCCCAAGACTTACAGATTTGTAATTCTCCGGTGAGCGCCCAGACAACATAGCTGCTGATAATCCCGACAAACACACTGATTGATTTGCGAAGAGGATTGTCTCAATGAGGTTCAAATACCCGGCGGTCCAGAGCCTGCGTTCGCGGCTCTTGTTTCAGGCGACGTTATGTCCCTGACAGCCGAAAGGAAACAAAAATGAACCGCCGTCAGTTCTTGATCGCAAGCGCCGCGTCCACATCGGCATTCGGCACAATTGCGGTGACGCAGACCGCTCCGCGTCCACTTCCTGTGATCCCGATCACAGACCTGACGGGTGGCATCAACATGCGTGTCCCACTTACTCTTGCTCCTGGCACGCATGATTTCGGCAATGGTGCAGTCAGCCAAACACTCGGGATCAATCATAACTATCTTGGACCCGTCATTCGGGCAAAGCAGGGCCAGACCATTCCATTCGATGTGACAAACAATATCGGTGATGTATCGACCATCCACTGGCATGGCCTCCATATCCCCGGCGACGTTGATGGGGGACCTCATCAGGAGATTGCGGATGGCAGCGTCTGGTCACCCGACGTGCCGATTGTGCAGCATGCGTCGATGAACTGGTTTCACTCGCATATGCACGGCAAAACGGCTCAGCAGACTTACAATGGCCTCGCGGGTGTCCTCTTGATCGAGGACGATGCGAGCCTGTCTGCGGATTTGCCGAAAACATATGGCGTCGACGATTTCACACTCGTCTTGCAAGACAAAATCTTCAATGCAAGCGGGCGCATGAGCTATGAACTGACCGCAGAAGTGTTCGAAGATGGCTTTGAGGGGGACACCATGGTCGTCAACGGTGCGATTGCGCCCGTGTCTCAAAACGTACCGACTGGTCTGGTGCGATTGCGCATCCTCAACGCCTGCAATGCCCGCTTTCTTGAGCTTTCGATGCGAACGGGAACGTTGACTGTGATTGCATCCGATGGAGGGTTTTTGTCATCAGCCGTTGAAGCTGAAAGCATCCTTATGTCACCGGGAGAACGCTATGAGGTGCTCGTCGATATGAGAAACATCGATACAAATGCGCTGCAGGTAAACCTTGGTGGAGGTGCCGGATTATTTGCGGGTCTTTTTGGCGGCGATCAATTGACAACAGTGCTGACATTGGCGCGTACCGCAGATCAGGGGTTCACCGGGGCGATCCCGGATCAATTGGCAAACCTCGCCCCGCCCCGCGCTACCGATGCGACGGTAACCCGGTCTTTCGAGCTACAAATGGATGTGGGCGCAGACCTCGTGGCCCTTGCGATGGCCTGGGAAAACTTCTGCGGCAATGCAGGTGCGATGGCGATCAATGGCCAACCGATGAAGATGGACCGGATCGATGAAACGGTTCGCAAAGGCGATACCGAAATCTGGCGCATCTCTGTTGATGATCAGTTGCACCCTTTCCACATCCACGGCTGTTCGTTCCGCATATTGAGCCAGAGCGGCGCCGAGCCACCTGCCTATGCGCAAGGCTGGAAAGACATGGTACATGTGGAAGACGGCTGGTCTGAAGTGTTGGTCAAATTCGACCATGAGGCCCCTCCCGACGCGCCCTACATGTATCATTGCCATATTCTGGAGCACGAGGATTGCGGTATGATGGGTCAGTTCACCGTTACTTAGGCCGGTCTTTTCTATAAGCCGTATCAATGACATTGCTCTAACTGGCTAGAGTTCGTTGTATGTATTATGTCCTCTAAAGGGCTGTGCTTGCTTCGACGATCTTTTGTGCTGTCTAGAAAGGCTGTTTCCGCAATTGCTAACCGATGCTTTGTCGGCGAGTGCCAAAAGGCGTAAGTTGCGGTTCCCTGAAATCGACATTCTGGCGTCGGTAGACGGCAACACATTGCATTTCCGTGCCAAAGCCATGTGTCCAGCAACTACGATGTTTGATGGGGCGAAGTAACGCGATGTCGCTTCAATGGTCAGAGACAGAGTGCCCTTGGACTAAATGATTGCGTGTGGCCGACTTATTGCATGTTTTAAGACGACGTGCATTGATAGGCATCGTGGCGGCTTCCGCGTCCTTCCATAGAAACACCTGCGAGACGTAGTCTGCGGAAGTCACAAAGCTTGGCTTTAGAAACACGGCAGCGTTCATTCGCGTTGCTTAAGATCGACTCATGCTACCTTTGGTTTGGCGTATCTGTTTGCCTATAAGGACAATTGGCAATTGATACAAAAACGCTTTGTTCTGGGGTGAGCATACCTTGCTCGATCGACACTCAGCCGGTTTTGCGCTTACGCGCCTGCAGGTTTGCGCTGGCGTACGTGTTGATCATATTGAGCGTATTTACAAAAGCCTCAATCGAATAGCCGAAAATGAACGACAGTAAGTAGATCAAAGGGCGATTCAGATCGACCGTCAGAGTCAGAATATTCGACGGTACTAGCAACATCGAGAAGGTCAAGGCAGCAAGGCCTGCAAATACTGTACGCAGCACAGAGTAGCTGAGGCTCAGGGCCGACACATTCGTGTTCAAGATCCGCCACATGCAATAGACGATGGACCCCAGCGCGCCATAGATGATCGGGAGCGCCCAGAGGTGGACGATGTTCAGCCGCTCCTGCAATTCCTGCATGCGGGCGATCACTGAATAGCGCGATTGGGCATAGGTGCTACTTGCCTCGCGGCCCGCAGCCTGCATCGTGGCAAGTTCAATCCGGGCAATTTGCGACAAACTCTCGCGGAAGCTGCTGTCGATGGCGCTGCCCTCAAGCGCGGCTGCAGGATCATCCGGCAAGTTATCGGTCCGCATATGCACCGTCTGGATGTCACTGATTTCAGGACAGGCGAGGAAAGGGGCCCACGCGCTGTCCGTGCCACAATAGCGGTCCTGCGCGGCGCTTCTCCATTTCGTGATGGGGTTAAAGTCTTCGCGCAGTTCATGCATGCGCTGCGGTAACAACTCTTCGCTATGATATTGCGTCTTCAGCGCCGAGAATTGCTCAAGATAAACAAGCTGCGGTTCCAGATCGCCGTTTGGCGTGTCCCCCGCCGATTGAGCAAAGTAGTTCTCAAGCTCAACCAGTTGCATCATCGCGCCGAAATGGTCGAATTTGACGAATTCCTGTGCCTCCTGAATGACGAAGGTCGCCCGGTTCGACCAATAAGAGAAATGAAAGGCGCCAACCACCAGGACAAAACCGATGATCGCCAGTAGGGGACTGCTGAGCGTGTGGTGCTTGCTGCGATGGGGTGATCGGCCGCTCAACACCTCATTCAGCGTATAGGTGTCGACGGTTGCAAGCGCATTGTCATAAGCCTCCTGAAACGCGCGGCTGAGTTCGTTGACCTCGTCATCGGAGAAGGTCTGGTTCTTGCCTTCATCCTCGTAATCGAAGGGTTTGTTGTCAAAAGGGCGCAAAGCACTGACCAGCGCCAGACAATCCTGTCCCTCGATCCGGAGAAGATAATCCCGCACATGCGTGCTTTCGCGGCGCAATTTGTCCAGGCTACTCTCTGTCTTTCGCGAAAGATAGGCCATTACTGCATCACGCCCTGAACGGGCCCCTGTGGCAGCGTGCACCGGCAAATCTGGCCTCTATTGACCACGACGACCGGCCAGCACCATTGTCCGCTTGGCAGTACGCATGATCCTTGGGGGGCTTGTTGGGCCGCGACTGGCACCGTCAAAAAGATGAATGTGATCAGTGCGGCAAGGCACCGTTTGGGCGTTGAAACAAACATAGTAACCCTCGACTAAAATCGTGTGGATCGCTTAAGCACTTTAGAAATAATGACTAAAAATTAACACAAACTGTGCCCAGCGTCAAAACAATGCAGGGCAAGGTATCCCTGACCGGCGCAAATCGCGCGAATGGGGATTGCACTTTGATGATGCTGCGACAAAGCTCTTTGCGATGTGGCAGCGAATAGTATCCAGTGATGGCGGACGCAGCGCGCTGATGATCAGCCCGCCGTTTCTTTATGCGTTGCTGCTCTTGGCGTTTCCGCTGGCGGCGATCTTGCTGTTCAGTTTCTGGACGCAGGACTTCATGACTGTCGATACCACGTTCACGCTGGACAATTACCGCGAGATTGCCACGCAGCCGATCTATGGCACGCTGTTACAGCGGTCGCTTTATGTCTCGGCCTGCGTGACCCTCGTAACCGTTTTGCTTGCCTTTCCAGTGGCTTATTATGTGTCCTTCCATGTGCGCCCGGAACGGAAATCGCTGTGGCTCTTCCTGATCACGATCCCGTTCTGGACGTCGTATCTGATCCGCGTTTTCCTGTGGAAGGTGATCCTGGGCTTTAATGGCGTGATCAATACCGGGTTGATCAATATCGGTCTGATTGAAGAGCCGCTGACCTTTATCCTTTATAACGTCAACGCGGTGATCATCACGCTCGCGCATGCTTTTGCGCCCTTTGCGATCCTGCCGATTTTCGTCGCATTGGAAAAGATCGACCGATCGCTTTTGGAGGCCGCGCAGGACCTTGGCGAGAACCGGGTGATGACGTTCTTTCGGGTGACATTGCCCCTGGCGATGCCGGGCGTTGTGGCGGCGGTGTTGATCGTCTTTATCCCGACGATTGGCGATTACGTGACACCGGAGCTGATGGGCGGAGCGGGTGGCAAGCTGATCGCCAATATGATCCAGACCCAGTTTCTGGCGCTGAACAATGCGCCGCTTGGCGCAGCACTTGCCATTGTCGCGATGCTTTGCGTCTCTGCAATCGCGCTGGTCTTTGTCTTGCTCAATCGCCGCTGGCTGCGGGGGCGGTCATGAGCTTGCGGTTCTACGCCATTGCCTACCTGATTTTCCTTTACGCACCAATCGCTTTGCTGCCGATCTTTGCGTTCAATGACGCGACGATTATCGCCTTCCCGTTAAGCGGTTTCACCACCAACTGGTTCTCGGAATTGTGGACCAACACCGCCTTGCACACCGCCGTTGGCAACTCGGTCTTCATCGCGATGATGACGGCCATCCTGTCGACCTTGCTGGGCATCTGCGCCGCCCGCGCGGGGGCGATGGCCAATTTCCCGATGAAGGCGGGCATCATGGGCTTCATCATGCTGCCGCTGGTCCTGCCTGAGATTATCGTGGCGGTGTCGTTGCTTGTGGTCGTGGTGCAGATCTTTGATCTTGGCCTCTCGAACTGGACGATCATTGCGGCGCACGTGTTGATCTGCACGCCGTTCAGTATCGCGATCCTGAACGGCGCCTTCCAGAACCTTGATCCGTCGATGGAAGAGGCGGCGATGGATCTGGGTGAGACGCGGTTTGGCGCGTTCCGGTCCGTCACCTTGCCACTGGTGATGCCGGGGATCATTTCGTCGATGCTGATTGCCTTCACGATCTCGCTTGATGAATTCATCATCGCGTTCTTTCTCTCCGGGGTCAGCCCGACCATGCCCGTCTATATCTGGGGGCTGTTGCGGTTCCCGGCCTCATTGCCTGTTGTGATGGCGCTAGGAACCATCCTCGTTGCGCTTTCTATCCTGTTGTTAACAATCGCAGAAATCCTGCGCCGCCGCGGCCTGGCGCGTGCAGGTGTCGCCGATAAAGGGGGCTTTCTTTGACCGCTCTGATCACGCTGGAAGGCGTTAACAAGTATTACGGCGACTACCACGCGCTGCGTGATATTGATCTGACGATTGACGAGGGGGAGTTCTTTTCGCTCCTTGGCCCGTCGGGCTGTGGCAAGACCACGCTCTTGCGGACGATTGCCGGTTTTGAAAGCGTTTCCAGCGGGTTAGTGGCCATAGGTGGTAAGGATATGGCGGGGGTGCCCGCGAACCTGCGGCCCACTAATATGGTCTTTCAATCCTACGCGATTTTCCCGCATCTGAGTGTGGCTGAGAATGTGGCCTTTGGCCTGCGCAAGCGGTCTGATCTGAATAAACAGGCCAAGCAGGTGCTGGTCGATGACGCGCTGGATATGGTGGGGCTGGATGGCTATGGGGGGCGGGCCGCGCATGCCTTGTCCGGTGGCCAAAGGCAGCGGGTAGCGCTTGCCCGCGCGCTGATCCTGAAACCCAAAGTGCTGCTCCTGGATGAGCCGCTTTCTGCGCTCGACAAGAAGATGCGCGAGCAGATGCAGGTGGAGCTGATGCGCCTGCAGCGCCATGTAGGGATCACGTTTATTCTGGTGACGCATGACCAGGAAGAAGCGCTGGTGATGTCCGACCGTATCGCGGTGATGTTTGAGGGGCGCATCGGACAATTGGCGGATGCAGAGACGCTCTACCGGCGTCCGCGCAACCGGCAAGTGGCTGAATTCATTGGAAAGATGAACTTCTTGGAGGCGGATGTGACGGCCATGGGCGACGCCATCTCTCTGCAGGTTCAGGGGCTGGGTGGCTTGCAGATCACGCCGGAACAATCGCCAGAGGTGCGCGAGACCGGCGCTGCAGTCGTGGGGATCAGGCCTGAGACTTTGGGCATTCTCTTTGAGGGCGAGACCACCGACCGCAAGCTGGCGGAGGGGGTTGTTGATGAGGTCGTCTATTATGGGGACATGACTTATTACGATGTGCGGATCACAGGCGTTGAAAAGCCACTGAATATCGCGATGAAGAACATCATCGGGCAGCCGGTGCTGGATGTCGGCGCGCCTGCGCAGGTGATCTGGGATGAACGATCTTTGGTGTTGCTGAAGTGAGCGGACGCGCAACGGTTTTGCGGGGAGACTAGGACCCACCCGCTGATGCGCGTTAATTTCAAGGAAAACGGGGCGATTGCGGTATAAAGAACCGGTACAACACCCGTACAGAACCTGTACGTACACTTGTGCCGTTTTGGGTGGTTAACGGTCCGTTCGGTGTAAGAACCTGAACAGTGTATGAATTGACAGTGCGATGCCGATGGTGGCCGCCGCGTGTGGGTGGGTGTGAAAGACGGGGAGCATAAGAATGGAAAAAGTCGAAGCAATTGGCGGCATCTTCTTTCGCGCCAAAGATCCCGCCGCGCTGGCGGCGTGGTATCATGAAAAGCTTGGCATCAATCCCGTCCCGCAGGACCCTGAGGGTCAGCCGTGGATGCAAGAGGCCGGACCAACTGTCTTCGCGCCATTTGCAGAGGATACCGATTATTTCGGACGGATGGATCAGCAGTGGATGCTGAATTTCCGCGTGCGCGATCTGGATGCGATGATCGCCCAGCTTGAGGCGGCAGGCATCGAGATCGGCAGGCGTGACGACATGGAGGGCATCGGACGGTTTGCGCGCATCCATGATCCGGAAGGTAACCCGATTGAGTTGTGGGAGCCGGTTGCACCTTAAAAAATTGGCCGGCCCGCAGAGATTCGATGGCACGCTACGCTATCGATCAAGGTGCCTATTCAACCGCGACAACGGAAATCGAGGTCAAAGGCACTTTTGGCGGCTATTCGGACTTAGCAGGCATCTGGTCATGGCGGATCGTTGACGGTGTCTCCGTCAAAGCTGCCATTCGTGCAGTTCGCAGCATCTTAAAGCGCGGGTCGTCGTTGCGTCTCCTAAGTGGCCTATCGCCATCCAAATAAGCTGCCAGCGGTTTCAGCGCTACGCGGGTCAAAACTGAGATGAAGAAAAAAGGTTGCTCAATGCGCAATTCAGCGGCAGAAGTCGATGGATGATCAATCTATTTGAAGACTGCCGGTTAGCGAGAGGGAAGCAAAAACATGCCAGAAATTAACAATATGGGCCAAGTAAACAACGAGTATGGCGTCTGCGGATTCACTAGTGCGCTCTACGCGCTCTACACGCAAAGCCCCGAAAATCAGCAGGAATACCTTTCGGGTGCTGCGAAATACAAGTCACGCGTCGCCGCAGAAATCAAGATGTTTCTGAAAACCCTCGAAGCTGAAGGTGACGCTAGTAGTGGGAACAGCTTGTTTCAACAGATCACGGATTTCACGCGTACTTTTGGAGGAGACTACGCCAACTTTTCGATCCCAAAATACGTAAGCGCCATCAATACTATGACCACCGGCGCAGCACAGGCGGATAGCGTCGATATATCGATAGCAATGCCTCCTGAAGCTGTCGTAAAATACCTTCGCGAAATCTGTAATTTGAATGCCGCCATGGTCGATCCCAGTCAGCAGCCCTGGCCCAAGGAAGCGATTATAGGTGTTCGCCATGGCAAGACAGCTCCTGGAATGTATGACGGATTGGAACACTACGTCTACAGAAAGGATCCGACGGTGTATTCTTGGGGCGACCGGTTTGAAAGCCTCGCGCACGCAGGTCAAACTCAAGGTAGACAGTACGAGGCCTGCGTCATGATTGCGATATCGAAGTAAGGGTGTTCCTCAAAATTTCGATATACTCCCCAACGAATAGCGCTGGAGAAGCGCGGTTGTCAGCAGTCTGGTGAGGAGTGCAGCTGTCAATTTGACGAACCGCTTCAATAAATGGTCTGACTGCACATCAGTTACGCAAAGAAGGGCCTCTCATCGCCTTTCGCGTTGGATGCTGCGCGATGTGAGTATGTCCAGAACGGGCTTCTTCGCTCAATTCGCAGCGTAGTGAACGAAGGGCGGCGTGGCTGGGCTTGTGTCCTTACGACATGCTGCAATTACCTTGAAACACGAATGCCGCCCAGCATGTCTGGGCGGCATGGAGATCTTGGCGCTGATCAGGCTATTAAGTGGGTGTCGCGCCGTTGGTTTTGGGCGTGTCGATCACCTTAGCCTGCGGCGCGGAGATGGCGTCATCCTTTTGCGCCGGGGCAGGGTAGGCGTTGCCTGTCACTTCGGCCAGGCCGCCCTCCATGCTGAGGCCCAGTTCTTCGCCCAGCTTTTTCATTGCGGGCATCTGCAGGGCCATGCCCATGATGCTGTCGAGCGCCTGGTTGACCGGGGCGCCGGGTGTGCCTTCGCCACCTGACGCGCCGTTCATGCCGGTGACCTGGTGGATCTTGATGCTGTCGATCTTCTCGGCAGGTTTCACCATTTCAGCGACGATGGCAGGCAGGGCTTCGAGCCGCGCGATGTCGAGCTTCATCTTGATGATCTCGGCGCTCAGCGCGTTCTCAGCACCCGCGATGGCGTGGCGACCTTCGGCCTCGGCCAGCATGTCGCTTTTCTTGGCCTCGGCGCGGATGGTGAGCGCGTCTGCATCGGCTGTCGCTTCTTCGCGAAGGGCGGCAGCGCGGTCAGCGGCGGCATCCTTTTCGGCCTCAGCGGCCAGACGGATCGCGGTTGCCTGACGCTCAGCCTCTTTCGTGGCTTCGATCAGGGCGATCTGCTTGGCGCGGTCAGCCTCAGCTACCGCACGGGCGGTCTCAATCGCCTCTTGCGCTTTCTTCGCTTCGGCGCGGGCAGTGTCCGCGGAGGCACGGGCGCGGCTTTCTTCCTCGGATTTCTGCGCGATGATGATCTGACGATCCTGATCGGCGACTTCGAGTTCCCGCTCATTCGCGATCTCGGCCTCGCGGATCACGCGTTCGCGTTCGATCTCGGCTGCGCGGATTTCACGCTCTTTCTCGATCCGCGCCTTTTCCTTGGCCTGATCGGAGATTTCCTTGTTCCGCGCGATCTCGGCTTCCTGCTCGGCCTGCAGGATCTCGATCTGTTTGATCTGCGCGATCTTCGCCTCTTCCTGCGCACGCTCAATCTCGTATTTCTGGCGCTCGGCTTCCATTTCGGCCTGACGGACGGCGACGTCCGCCTCGGCGGTGATGGTTGCACGCTCTTTCTTTGAGGTCGCGATGACCTCGGCCAGTTTGCGCATACCGACGGCGTTAAAGGCGTTGTTTTCGTCCAGCGCGTCGAATGAGGTCTGGTCGAGCGCGGTGAGGGATACCGACTCCAGTTCCAGACCGTTCTTCAGGAGGTCCTCGGAAATCGCGTTTTGCACCTCTTGGACGAATTCAGAGCGGTTTTCGTGGAGTTCATCCATGGACATGCGTGCAGCGACCGAGCGGAGGCCGTCGACAAGCTTACCCTCAATCATCTCGCGCAACTGATCGACGTTGAATGTACGGTCACCAAGGGTCTGCGCGGCGCGGCTGATGCCGTCTTCGGTCGCGTTGACCGAGACGTAGAATTCCACGCCCACATCCACACGCATCCGGTCACGCGTGATGAGTGAGGCATCGTCTTTCCGGTGCACCTCCAACCGCAAGGTCTTCATGTTCACATAGGAGATTTCGTGCAGGAACGGGATCGCGATGGTGCCGCCATCCATAATGACCTTGCGCCCGCCGGACCCGGTTTTGACAAGGCTCACCTCCCGCGTTGAGCGGCGATAGAGGCGGGCCATGATCAGGCCGATGAAGATGAAGAGGCCGATGATTGCGGCCGCAATGATGAGTATGGATTGTAGGTCCATTGAAGTCTCCTTGCTTTAGAAAAGTGTTTGCTTGGTTTTTGTTACGGTGTGATGTCGACGACAAAGAACATGCCGTCGCGTTTGCGGATCACGTGCACATCGCGCCCTTGCGGGATTTCCACGTCATCCTCCAGCGGTTCGACCCGCAGGTAATGGATGTTGCCGTGCCGGTCCTTGATCTTGGCTTCGGCGGGGCGGCCACGGCGGGCGGTGCCTTGGGTGATGACACCGTGATGGCCACCCAAAAAACGGGTGCGCATGGCCGTGCTTTCGGTCTTTGGCATGATAGCGGCGACGACGGCTGCGATAAAGCGGGTGCAATAAGCGCTGATTAATGTAGCGGCGGGCACTGTCGCGATCAGAGGCAGCGCCAAACCGGTAAGCGCGGTACCGGCCTGCAGGATCACAAGCCCAGACAGTCCGAAGATCGTCAGAAACGAGACGAGCCATATCATGAACGGCGCGTCCTTGAGCCCAAGCCAGCCAAGCATGCCCGATGGGGCGATATCCGTATCCGGTGCATCAATTTCGACATCCATTTCCGCATCGACGTCAAATTCAGCGTCAAGGTCCACGTCAAAATCTGCGTCCATGTCGATATCGACATCCGGTGCATCCGATCCGGCGGCCAGCACGCTGCCACCCAGGATCAACGCGATGATCTCAAGCATGAAAAGCCCCGCAACAACGCTCAGCGCGATGGAAAACGGTGCGGCTTCTGGTGTTAAAAATGTTGTGAGCATTGTCCCTCCTTCTGATGTATACATAGGTATACACGTTCAGTTTTTGAAGGAGACTTCGACAAAATATTAAGATTCAATAGCTTGCAGTGTTCCTTGTATGTAAAAGACAAGCCGCTAACGCAGGAAAGCTTCAGCGATGTTGGCCCGGTCGATACAAGCGCAAACAGAGGATTATTCACATTTGGTGACGACATTTTGACACGATGCCGCTTGCATCTTTCGACATATGTTTGAAGTGGTGAGTTTGTCTACGGTCGAGTGTTCAGTTCATGCATCAGGATGCGATGTTTTCGTTGATCTGGAGACTATTTCCACGAATAGGCGTATCGCAGCGACAAGGTTTCAAGCCCCGGATTGAACGATTGTATGTCGCCGTTCGAGCGATGATCGTAACTGATCGTCAGCGTCGCCCCATTGTCAAAGATGTAACCTGCACCAAGTGCGGAGCGGAAATGCAGCGCACCACCAAGATCTGGCCCGTCACCGCGTGCATAAAAGCCTGGCATAAAGGATGTTTCGATAAAGAATGGCCCGGAAGACAGGTTGCGCGTGGTCCATTTTGCGCCAGCACCAATCCAGACCGCACCTTCATCCGTCAATGAGGCGCCATATGTTGGCTGAAAGGGGCCATACCGCACCGACGCATCATAACCCACATAGATTTCCTGCCCGATCTCTTCTTCCTGAAAGATGACCTCTGCTACCTGAATAGAAAGACGGGCAGGGGCGTCCTGCCGCGCAACGCAGCCGGTGGGGCATTCGTTGATCCGCATATCGCCAAGGCTTGTCAGCAGCCAGATAACGGCAAGTGTTCCATCCATATCAGCGGTCCGGTTCGATCAGGCCCAGCCCCCGGAGGTAAATCCCGATACCTGTTTCAAGCAGGTCTTCCGGTGGGAAGGGGCTTTTGGTGCCGGGATTGGAGCGGGCGAAAAGTTCGACCACGCCGTGGGACATCGCCCAGATATGGGCGCTGAACATCTGCGGGGGCGGGCGTTTTTCTTCCGGGATATGCTGGCTTAGCTCCGCGGCGGCCTTTTCCAGCACACCCATCGCGCGCGTTGCCACATCATGCAGTTCAGGGGTCCGATTGATGGAGATGCCGCTTTCAAACATCGCGATGTAGTAGCCGGGATACTTGTTGGCAAAAGCCAGATACGCACGCCCCGTGGCCTCAAACGCAGAGAGTGCGGAGGGTTCGCCGTTGTTATAGGCGTGCATCATCAAGTCGCCGAACATCTCATAACCTTGCTGGGCTGCGGCGGCGATCAGGTCTTCGCGGCCTTCGAAATGGCGGTAGACGGCGGCGGGGGTCACACCGGCCTCGCGCGCGGCTTCTGACAGCGTAAAGCCGGTCGGCCCACGCTTTTCGATCAGCGTCAGGCAGCCATCAATGAGGGCTGCGCGCAGATTGCCGTGATGATAGCCGCGCTTAGGCATGCCAGAGGTCGGGGCCCCCTGCGATCTTGTTGTCAATTTCGCCCAGCATCTTGGCGTCTTTGTGGGCGTAATCGAGTTGATGCAGAATGCTGCGGATCACTTGCACCCGCGCGCGCCGCTTGTCATCGGACCGGATCACGGTCCACGGCGTTGTTTCACTATGCGTGCGTTCCAGCGTTTCGTGGATGCTGTCGGTGTATTCCTGCCATTTGGCGAGGCCCTCCACATCAATCCAGCTCAGCTTCCATTGCTTCAGCGGGTCCTTCTCGCGTTCCAGAAACCGCTTCAGCTGCGTCGCCCGCCCGACATTCAGCCAGATCTTGATCAGCGTGATCCCCTCATCCACCAGCATCTGTTCGAACTCCGGTGTCTGCGCAAACCAGCGTTCCCGTTGGTCATTGGTGCAAAAGCCGAAGACATGCTCAACCACCCCGCGATTGTACCAGCTACGGTCAAAGATCGTCATTTCACCCTTTGCAGGCAAATGGGCGATGTAGCGCTGAAAATACCATTGGGCGGCCTCGGTCTCCGTCGGCTTGGACAGTGCCACGACCTTGGTGTTACGGGGGTTGAGGTTTTCGCGAATCCGCTTGATTGTGCCGCCCTTGCCCGCCGCATCGCGCCCTTCAAAGACGATGGCGATGCGTTGCCCGGTTTCTCTGACCCAGGCCTGAACGCGCACCAGTTGCAATTGCAGCGCCTCAAGTGCGGCTTCGTAATCGTCGCGGTCCCAGCGTTTGTCATAGGGGTAAGAGGGGTTGAGAATATCGGATTTTCCCGCAGTCTTGATCGCGTCCCTGACCTCTTTGGGCGCCTGCTCGTCGAAGTAACGACTGATGCCACCGTCAAAGGGTAAAACCATGAAAACTCTCCCGATCTTCTGGGCACTTATATGGGGGTTTCCGTGGCAGAGCGCAATTCGGCTTTCATGGCCGTATCAGGGATCAGGTGGTTGTATGCCTGAAGATCGTGCTTGCCTTGGCGCGTGACCTTGCGTAACTGCCCAACGCTGTATTGCAAAGAAGTTCTGCCCGGATCATGTGGGAGAGGGATTGTCGTTGGAGGGGCATGTGAGTGCGCACGCAAGGGCCGATGAGCGCCAATGCTTAGTTGTCGGCGTCTGTACACGCGGGCGAAACGCGCTGCTGCGACGTCTGCTTAAGAGTTTGGCGCGCCAGGCCCAGCCGGGCCGCTACTGTGTCAAAATCCTCATTATCGACAATAATGACGCACCCTGCGCAACCGAGGCGCTGCAGGATCTTCCGCCTCACTTTCCTGTTTCCGTTGTACATGAGCCGAAGGTGGGGCTTGTTTTTGCCCGCAACCGCGCTTTGGATGAGGCGGTCTTACTTGATGCTGTGTGGTTCCTTGGTCTTGACGATGATGAGTGGGTCGAACCGGATTGGCTTGCAACGATGATCAGCGGGACCGAGACGATGGAGCGTGAAATCATCATGGGGTCGCAACATCTGGTTTATGACGAAACGCTCAGCCCTTATGTGCGTCCAAAGCAGATGATAGTCCCGGCAAAAGGGCTGCGGCCTCGTGTGATGTCCACGGCAAATTTTGCGCTGCACAAATGTGTCTTTGATCCGCGTTTTGGCCCCGGCTTGCGCTTTGATCCCTATTTCAACGAACGGGGTGGTGAGGATACTGCGTTTTTTGCATTTGCAGCACGGCGCCATGACTGGATTGCGGCATCGCTGCCAGCGGCCAAGGTGTACGAAGACTGCAAAGGTGAGCGAGCGACGTTGCGTTACCGGCTCTATCGGTCAATGCGGTCGCAACAGACGCTTTTGCACGTGCGCCGGCGGCACCGGCAAATGAAACTTTCCGGCAGCTATGTCGGCAATGCATTGCACATTCTCGAACGCATTAACTTCTTCTTCAACGGCCTGATTGATCTTATGGCAGGGCTTTGTCGGCACCCGTTTCAGCCCCAAGGGGCCAATCTCCGGATTGGCCGCGGCCTGGACCGCGGCGCGCGCCTGTCTAGGATCCTGCTCTACCTGTGTGGCCGGTCGTTGCGGCCATATCGCGTTCGACTTCAGAAGCCTTAGGTAAGCTAGCTGGTATTCCCAACCCCGATCACCAGCCAGTGCAGTTCAGGTGCACTGGACTGATCTTCGAGCGGTTACTGACGCTGTGGTAGCCATCTCTCGTGGCCTCAAAGCCTATCAGGAGAAGCAATAGAGAAACGGCCAGCGAAGAAGAATTCGTGGAATTTGCAGTCTGAGAACGCGACGGTCAGATAAGATATGGGAGAGCATATCGCAGCTTTGCAGCCTGCCATGAGATAGTGGCGCACACGCGGAAACCGCTATTGATTGCCCACCCTTTCGGCGGCCCGGTCAATGGCAGCGATGGTTTGGTCAGGGTTGGTCTGATGCGGCATGTGACCCACACCTTCAAGCACGGTGAGACTTGCCTCTGGTACGATCTTGATGAATTCCAGCGGATGGACCTGTAAAGGAACGGTCTTGTCCAGATCGCCATGCACGATCTCGATGGGCAAGGTCAGTTCCGGATAGCGCTGCGCCATCTCGACAACGTGGGGCCGCAGTGTGTTCACTTGCCGGATATTGGCCCGCATCGTGTCGGGCCGCAGCGCAAGCCGTGCGCCGACATAGGTGCTGTAGCCGTCAGGCACGGGCTGCGGATCGAAGATACCTGCGATCCCCTGTTCAATACGGCTGTCGGGGGCAAGCGCGGAAATCAGCGGGATGGTGATAGCCCCGCCAAAGGCGGACCCGTTTACGGTGTAATAAGACCCAAGATCACCGGGCCATGGCATCGTCACTCCGGCGAGAGACACCACGGCCGAAGCATTGGCGGAGCTTTCTTCATCAAGACCGGCCAGCGCCCACGCATAAGAGACGATGCCTCCGACACTGTGGCCTGCGACAATTGGGTTTTCGATGCCCAGCGTTTCGGAGGCCTTGCGCAATATCGCGGCCTGAGATTGCGGGCTTGCGCCTTCGGTCGCCGTGATACCGGCGGGCACGCCCGGCACACGATCCGTATAGCCCAGGCCGGGTCGATCAAATGCGGTTACGGTATAGCGGTCCGTGAGCCGGCCCATCAGGTCAAAGGTGAACTCCCGCAGGTTTCCACCTGCACCATGCAGCAAAACCAGATGCGGGCCGCTCCCTTCCTGGACGTAATGGACGCGGGTGCCGTCAATATCAACAAACTCGCCAATCGGCGCATGGGTGCGTTCGGCTTTCTTGGCCCGATATTCGCCACCGAAATATGTCAGTGTCGCTGCGATCCCAAGGATGACGACGATACTTGTAAATCCGTTAAGTCCCAATTTTATCCAACTCGAAATGCGTGGTCTGATAGATCTCGTTCACCCAATTGCCATATAGAAGATGCGCATGACTGCGCCATCTGTTTTGCGGCTCCCTCGCGGGATCGTCATCGGGGTAGTAGTTCATCGGCACGTTGATGGGCGTGTCATTGGCGATATCCCGATCGTATTCCTGTTTCAGCGTGCCACTGTCATATTCGAAATGATTGAAAATATAGAGTGCGCGGTGCGCTGCATCCTCAACTAGGCAAGGACCCGCCTCATCGCTGGTAATCAGGGTTTTCAATCCGGGTGCTGCGCTGATCTCATCTTGCCGCATTTCGGTCCAGCGGCTGACCGGGATCACGCAATCGTCCGAAAACCCGCGAAGATAGGGTGAGGCCGGGGCGGTGTTGCGATGCCGGAAGCAGCCAAAGGCTTTGTGATCCAGCATGTGCTTTTTCACGCCATGGAAGTAGTTGATCATCGCCATCCCACCCCAGCAGACGCCGAAGGTCGAATGCACGTTGGTCTGGGTCCAATCGAACACCTCTGTGAGCTCGTCCCAGTAGGTGACGTCTTCGAAAGGCAGATGTTCAATTGGCGCGCCGGTGATAATGAGCCCGTCAAACTTTTCGCTCTTCACATCACTGAAGGGCCGGTAGAACTCGGCCATATGCTCCGCCGCGGTGTTCTTCGTCCGATGCTCGGACATCCGGATCAGCGAGAACTCGATCTGCAAAGGCGTGGCCCCGATCAGCCGGGCAAACTGGTTCTCGGTCTGGATTTTCTTGGGCATCAGGTTCAACAGCGCGATGCGCAGGGGGCGAATATCCTGACGTGCGGCGGTATCTTCATCGAGCACCATGACACCTTCCTTGGAAAGGACGTCATAGGCGGGTAGGGCGGATGGCAGTTTGATGGGCATGGGGCAAGTCCTGATCAGAGGGGAGAGATAGGCGGCTTACCCCCGCATCTCAAGGGCGTCAGCAATCATGCTGACAAAGCCCTCCGTATCCTTGACCTGTGCGACGGCCTGCTGCGGCACGGTGATCCCCCACGTGTCGGCCATGGCCTGATAGCGTGGCTGCCGATGCGCCAGCGCCTTGGCAAAGGCCCAGCGGATGAAATCGTCAGGATCGACATTGTCGGGGGCGATGCCGAATTCCTGCAGATACGCCTCCCACGTGGCCAGCAGGAAAGCCGGGTCATACGACATCGGCTTGGGTTCCTTGTCGAAACGGCGGATCAGTTCCGCAGTGTGCTCTTCGCTGCCCTTGATCCAGACGATCAGCGTCTTTGAGGCCAGATCGGTCATGATCGGGTCGTCGGGGTTGGTCACGTCCACCCATTCGCAGATAGAACCGCCGGTGTCGCAGACGAAATGCGGGTATTGGTATAGCGTCTGTGCACGGTTGATGAAGTAGCCCGTATCGTGCAGCGCGGCGACCTCGGCGGCCTGAAATTCATCCTGCCGCCGCGTGTATTCTGCCCAATCCAACCCGCCCTTGGCCGGGTCACCCGGTTTGCCCAGATAGAAGGACATCGGTTTGAGATCGTCGAACGAGATGTTCGACCCAATATAGATACTGTTCGACAGCAGAAGATCGCGCAAAAACGGCACCTTCATCGCCTCACGCTTGGCATTATCGGCGATCTTTTCGCCCATATAGCGGGTGCCGATCCGGTAATCGATGGAGTAGTGAAACCAATCGCCCGTCTCCCGCAGCATTTTGGACAGATAGGTTTTGCCGAGCCCGGACATGGCAAACAGCAAGACACGTTTCTGTGGGGCGTTGCGCCATTCAGATGCGGTTTCGTAGATCATCCCGATTGGGTAGCGGCACAGCGCTGCGAGCACCAGCCCTATTTGCCCGGAAAGGGTGTCAGACACGTTGGCAAGGTTCTCTGACCCAATCAGGTCGGCTCAGATGACGGAATGCCGGACCGCTTGCGCAGCCCGGCATCCTCATCGAATTTAGAGTGATCACAACACTTACTGGAACGCTGGGCCACCTGTTGTGATCACAATGTAACACATGCATGTACCTGAACCGGTTGAGAAACAGTCAGGATCGCCGCCGCATTCCGCTGAAGCAGATGTGCTGAGAAGCATCACCAGTGCAGATGCAAGAACTCCAAGTTTTTTCATAAAACGCATTTCCTTTCATTGATCGACATTGCTTTCAGAAACATGTGCGCCAAGCGCACGGGAGAAGCGTAAATCTGTGATCAAAGCCCGCACAATGCGGCCCGGCTGCGTATTTCGCAAATCTGTCGCAGAATTCGTGAATGTGTTTGGTGGATCACGGCAGACCAAGACCTTGAAATGCCGTGCCCAATTTGTGCCCTGTCGCTACACTTTGGATCGGGGTTCAGCAGCCACATTTTCAGGGAAAGCAGGCGGCAAACCCGCTTGCCCTGACATCTAACCGTTCAGCACACCTGGCCAATTCGCATCTGCGGCTGCGATGTGGCCGGGAATGTCACGCTCCCAACGCCGCTGCACCCGGCGCGAGAAATTCAGGTACAGCTTGTCATCCACAATGCTCCACGCCTCGGGTACGGTCGAGGCAGTGTAACCTTGACTGACGGCGAAGGCGCAGTATCCGCCATATTGCGGCGCGTATTTTTCGGGATTGGCGGCAAACAGATCGCGGTTCTCGACTGTGCTGAATTGCCATGTGGCACCCATGTAGTCATGCGTGATTTCGGAGTTGCCCGGTACCGGCTCTCCTTGTGTGAAGTACCCCACAACATCCGTCCCATCGACGGCGATGCCGCTTTCAGCATAGATGGCGGGTGTCGCCGCGAAAGCGGCGCGTGTCGTCAGGACGAGGGCAGGTGTTGCTGCGGCAAGCGTCAGCAGGTGGCGGCGGGTCAGTGACATGGTTGCGGCTCCAATAGCGATTGCGTCATTGGCGCCTAATTGGGGGTAGAGCCCCTTTGAAAGCTACCCCTCACACAGACATGTGACACATGTTGCAACGGGCCTATTGGCCGCGCCAGATCCAGCCGCCACCGAGAATGCGGGTGCTATCGGTGTCGTAAAAGACACATGCCTGTCCGGGCGACACGCCTTGTTCGGCCACCAAAAGCTCCACCTCCGCCTCACTGTCGGAAAGCGGCCGCAAGATCGCATCAGTCGGAGGCCGGGTAGAGCGGACGCGCACCGCAATCTCCCGTTCGGGCTGAACAGACAGCTTGCCGCCACCGATCCAGTTGATCTCCCGCACCGGGACACGCCGCGTCGCCAGCATGTCTTTCGGTCCGACAACAACCTGCTTTGCATCCACATCCAGCTTGACCACATATAGCGGGTCGGCGAGGCCACCGATGCCAAGACCACGCCTTTGGCCGATTGTATAATGAATCACGCCTTTATGGGTGCCCAAGACGCGGCCTTCGGTATCGACAATGTCGCCCGGCTCCGCCGCACCGGGCCGTAGCTTTTCGATCACTGCTGCGTAATCGCCATTAGGGACAAAGCAGATGTCTTGGCTGTCGGGCTTGTCAGCGACGCTCAACCCGTATTTCGCCGCCAAAGCCCGGGTTTCATCCTTGGAGGCGTGATGGCCCAGGGGAAAGCGCAGGTAGTCGAGCTGCTCTTGCGTGGTCGAGAACAGGAAGTAGCTTTGATCCTTCGTGGGGTCCGCTGCGCAATGCAGCTCCGCACCTTCTTCACCCATCTTGCGCTGAATGTAATGCCCGGTCGCCATACAATCGGCATCAAGGTCTTTCGCCGTCTCCAGCAGGTCCTTGAATTTCACCCGTTCATTGCACCGGATACACGGCACCGGCGTGGCCCCACCCAGATAGCTGTCCGCGAACTCGTCCATCACCGCTTCACGAAACGTGTTTTCATAATCCAGCACGTAATGCGGGAAGCCCATTTCCTCGGCTACCCGACGCGCATCATGGATATCGCGGCCCGCGCAGCACGCCCCTTTCTTGGCAAGGGCGGCGCCGTGGTCATAAAGCTGCAGCGTGACACCCACCACGTCATAGCCTTCTTCGGCCAGCATCGCAGCCACAACAGAGCTATCGACGCCGCCAGACATGGCGACGACAACGCGCGTCTGCGCAGGCGGTTTGGCAAAGCCGAGAGAATTCAGCGGCGAATCAAGTGGCATGGGTTTTCCAGATGCATAAGGTTCGCGATAAAATATAGGAAAATGCAGCGTACTCTCAAGTGGGGTTTATACCACTCCTTAAGCCCTGAATCGCATTAATCGCCGCGGTGGAAATACAAAGGGGTGCGAGATGTATCTACGTAAAGTTGAGGGACCGCGGTCTGTTACGCTGCCTGATGGCAGCATCATGACCCGCGCAGACTTGCCCAGTGAAAAGACGCGCAGATGGGTCGCATCACGGAAGGCAGCAGTCGTCAAAGCAGTCGCTGCAGGCCTTATTCAACGCAAAGAGGCGCTTGAACGCTACAATTTGTCGGATGAGGAATTCTCGGAATGGGAGACTGCGGTATCACAATTTGGCGAAGCTGCCCTTAAGGCAACTGCCCTACAAAGGTATCGACAACCATAGGTGGAAATGCAATCATCTTATGGGGCAGTAACCGCTAGTTAACCTTTTGACGTCTAGGTTAACGGTGTGAATGAGAGAGCGGAGACCTCGAATGCGTGTTTTGCTAGTCGAAGACGACCCAACGACGTCTAAGAGCATCGAATTGATGCTGACCCATGCCAACCTGAATGTTTATGCAACGGATCTTGGCGAAGAAGGGATCGATCTGGCGAAGCTGTATGATTACGACCTGATCCTGTTGGACCTGAATTTGCCCGACATGAATGGTCACGAGGTGCTACGCCAGCTCCGTCTCAGCCGTATCGATACGCCTATATTGATCCTCTCAGGGGACGATGGGACAGAAAGTAAGCTAAAAGGCTTTGGTTTTGGTGCGGATGATTATCTCACCAAACCCTTCCACCGCGAAGAACTCGTGGCGCGTATTCATGCGATCATTCGCCGATCCAAGGGCCATGCCCAATCGATCATTAAGACGGGGCAGATTGCCGTTAATCTTGATGCCAAAACGGTTGAGGTTGATGGCAGCACCGTGCATCTGACCGGCAAGGAATACCAGATGCTGGAGCTGTTGAGCCTGCGCAAGGGCACAACGCTGACCAAAGAGATGTTCCTCAACCATCTTTACGGCGGCATGGATGAGCCTGAACTGAAGATCATTGATGTCTTCATCTGCAAGCTACGCAAAAAGCTGAGCGAGGCGACAACGGGCGAAAACTACATCGAGACAGTATGGGGCCGCGGCTATGTCCTGCGTGATCCCGAGCCGGTGATGGCCGAGGAAAAGCTGGCCATTGGCGCCTGACCGCGCTGTGACGTTGGGCACCACGTCGTATTTGATACCTCAGAAATCGCGCGCGCGCTTACTGGACGATCCAATCCCGCCTGCATAAGAATTGGCTCACGCCCAATCGGGCCAATGCAGAACGAGATGCCGGGGGCCAGTGTGGGCGCGACTGACGAAATTATTCATCCGCAGACCGGTAAAGTTGCACCACAAGACCTGTCAGAGGCGCAGGCTGCGGCGGAATTGGCTTGGCTTTCCAGTAAGTTGCATGATGCAAATGCAGCCTACCATCAAGCTGACGCACCACATATCAGTGATGCAACTTACGATGCGCTCAAGCGCCGCAACAGCGCCATTGAGGCTGTTTTCCCGGCCCTCAAACGCGAAGATAGCCCATCTGAGCAGGTGGGGGCGCCTGCCGCCGAAGGCTTTGCAAAGGTCTCGCATGCGGTGCGGATGCTGTCGCTCGGCAACGCTTTTGATGACGCGGATGTGCAGGCATTTGACACTAGCTTGCGCAAATATCTGGGGCTGAACACTGAGGCCCCGCTGACATATACCGCCGAGCCGAAGATCGACGGCCTATCCCTTTCCTTACGCTATGAAGGTGGCGTGCTCGTCCAGGCCGCGACCCGTGGGGATGGCGCCGTCGGTGAAAACGTGACAGCCAATGCCCGGACGATTGGCGATATCCCGACGCAAATCCAAGATGCGCCCGACGTGCTTGAGGTCCGAGGCGAGGTTTACATGAGCCACGCCGATTTCGCGGCACTCAACGAACGGCAAGCCGACGCCGGTGGCAAGACATTCGCGAATCCACGCAACGCGGCAGCGGGATCACTGCGCCAACTTGACGCCGAGATTACCAAGACTCGTCCTCTCCGCTTTTTTGCCTATGCTTGGGGCGCCCTGTCGGCACCACTGGCCGAGACCCAATCAGGCGCCATTGCAAGATTGGCAAAGTTTGGCTTTGTCACCAATGACCTGACGGCGACCTGTGATGGCCCTGACGCGCTGATCGCGCATTACCACAAGATTGAGGCGCAACGCGCCGATCTGGGCTATGACATCGACGGTGTTGTCTACAAAGTCGATAACCTCAATCTGCAAGAACGATTGGGCTTTCGCTCAACCACACCTCGCTGGGCTATCGCGCATAAATTCCCTGCCGAACTGGCCTGGACGACGCTTGAAGCGATCGACATTCAGGTTGGGCGCACCGGTGCATTATCTCCGGTCGCGCGACTGAAACCTGTTACGGTCGGCGGCGTCGTTGTTTCCAATGCGACATTGCACAATGAGGATTACATCGCGGGTCTGGGCGGAGATGGCAACCCAATCCGCGACGGGCGCGACTTGCGCGTGGGCGACTGGGTTCAGGTTTACCGGGCGGGCGACGTTATCCCCAAGATCAAGGACGTGGACATCTCGCGCCGCCCCGAAGGAGCGATCCCATATGTCTTTCCTGACACCTGTCCCGAATGTGGTTCAGAGGCGATCCGGGAGGAGGGCGATGCGGTGCGCCGCTGTACCGGTGGTCTTATCTGCCCGGCGCAAGCGGTCGAGAAGCTTAAGCACTTTGTTTCGCGGGCGGCTTTTGACATCGAGGGACTCGGCGCCAAGCAAGTGGAACAGTTCTACACTGACGGCTGGATCGCAACACCCGCTGACATCTTCACCATGCGCAACCGTTTCAGCGAAGGCCTTCAGCAACTGAAAAACCGCGAAGGCTGGGGCGAGAGGAGTGCAAATAACCTCTTTGATGCCATTGACGATAAACGCAAAATACCGCTGGCGCGCCTGATCTTTTCGCTGGGTATTCGCCATGTCGGTGAAAGTGCTGCGGCTTTGCTTGCCAACCACTACACGTCATGGACGGCCTTTGCAGATGCGATGACCAAAGCGCAAATCGGTGCCGGACTCGAATGGGACGATTTGATCAGCATCGACGGGGTCGGCGCGGTGATGGCGACGTCGGTCGTGACGTCCATGCAGCAGGAGGCGGAACGTGCGTCCATCGACACTTTGGTCAGCATGTTGGATGTTGAGGATGCTGCGGCCGTTGCAACCGACAGCCCTGTTGCCGGTAAGACAATCGTATTCACCGGTACGCTCGAAAAGATGACCCGCGCGGAGGCCAAGGCACGGGCAGAAGCGTTGGGTGCAAAAGTGTCCGGGTCCGTCAGTGCAAAAACGGATATTCTTGTTGCTGGGCCGGGTGCGGGATCAAAGGCGAAAAAGGCTGCTGATCTCGGCGTCCAAACCATGGATGAGGAGGCCTGGCTCGCCCTGATCGGCGCGGTATGACGGGCCGACCCGAGGTTCTGTTCCCTCTCTTCGGCACTTTGACCGCTTTGGATGGTGTAGGCCCGAAGACTGCACAAACCTTGGCCAATATCGGCGTTGAAAAGCCGCGCGATATGTTGATGACCTTGCCACAAAGCGGTGTGGATCGGGCGCGCCGGGCCAGTGTTCGCGAAGTAAATGCGCCTGCGGTTGTCACGGTTGCCGTCACAATCGGTGCGCATTATCCACCCAAAACACGCGGGCGGCCCTACCGCGTTCATGTGACTGACGCCGAAACGACGTTTCAGTTGGTGTTCTTTCACGCACGCGGCGATTACTTGCAAAAGCTGTTACCAACCGGGCAGGAACGTCTGGTTTCCGGCAAAGTCGAGATCTTTGATGGCATCGCCCAGATTGTGCATCCCGACCATGTGGTGCCGCTCGACGCAAGTGACGACATCCCTGCGTTTGAACCAGTTTATCCGCTCACTGCGGGTGTGACGCAAAAGCTGATGTGGCGGGCGAGCCGGTCCGCGTTGGCCATGATGCCGGAACTTGCCGAATGGATTGATGCGCCGCTGATGGCGCGCGAAGGTTGGCCGGACTGGGACGACGCGCTTGAGCAAGCGCATAATCCGAAAAAGATGCAGGATTTATCCTCTGATCATCCGGCGCGTCGGCGTCTGGCCTATGATGAATTGTTGGCGCATCAGATCACACTGGCGCTCGCCCGTGCTGCGTCACGGCGTGCGAAGGGGCGGGTTTCTGAGGCGACGGGGGTGTTGCAAGACAAGGTCTTGCAATCCTTGCCCTATCGCCCGACCGCGGCGCAGACGCGTGCAGTAGCCGAGATTGCGGCTGATCTGGCCGCACCGCACCGGATGAACCGGCTTTTACAGGGGGATGTCGGCTCGGGAAAAACGCTCGTGGCGTTGATGGCGCTGCTTTGCGCGGTCGAGGCTGGCGGGCAGGGCGTGATGATGGCCCCGACCGAGATTTTGGCGCGCCAGCATCTTGAGGGCTTGCGCCCGCTGGCCGAGAGCGCCGGTGTGGTTCTGGAGATTTTGACTGGGCGTGACAAGGGAAACGAGCGGGCAGCAAAGCTGGCTGCATTGGCTGCAGGCGAAATCCAGATTCTCGTCGGTACACATGCGGTGTTCCAAAAGGATGTTGTCTTTCACGACTTGCGATTGGCGGTGATCGACGAACAGCATCGCTTTGGCGTCGCCCAGCGGATGGAACTGGGCGCCAAGGGTGCGGCGACCGATGTGCTTGTCATGACCGCAACACCGATCCCGCGGTCACTCGCACTAGCGCAATATGGCGATATGGATGTGTCGGTCCTAGACGAAAAACCGCCTGGACGCACACCGGTCCAGACCGCGCTGATCTCAACCGCGCGCATGGACGACATTGTCGAACGTCTGCGCAAGGCTGTCGTTGAGGGCAGACAGGCCTATTGGGTCTGTCCGCTCGTTGAAGAAAGCGAAGTGGTGGACATGACCGCAGCAGAAGAGCGCTTCAAGCGCTTGCGTGCGGCCTTGGGGGAAGGCGTGGTCGGACTGGTCCATGGTCAGATGCCTCCAGCCGAAAAAGATGCAGCCATGGCGCGCTTTGTGGCGGGTGAGACCAAGGTACTTGTCGCCACAACCGTGATCGAGGTGGGGGTGAACGTGCCCAATGCCTCGATCATGATGATCGAACGCGCCGAGAGCTTTGGGCTCGCACAGCTGCATCAGCTGCGTGGGCGGGTAGGGCGTGGCGCTGCTGCCTCGACCTGTTTGTTGATCTATCAACCACCGCTCAGCGAGAGCGGCAAGCGCCGATTGGAGATTTTGCGGGAAACTGAAGACGGTTTTCGTATCTCGGAGGAAGATCTCGCGATGCGCGGCGCGGGCGATGTCATCGGAACAGCCCAATCCGGCATCCCCCGGTTTCGCATCGCTGATCTTGAGCGACAGGCGGGGCTGATGGCCCTTGCCCAGACAGATGCGCGCAAACTGCTACAAGATGATCCGCAGCTCGACAGCCCGCGCGGGCAAGCGGCACGGAAGTTACTTTGGCTCATGGAGCAGGACAAAGCGATCCGTTTGATATCAGTGGGTTAGCACGAAGTAGAACATATGTTCACAAATGTTCTTAAAAAGTTCTTTACAACTCATTAACCTTGTGAGATCACAGAGCCATCGGAACATTAGAGGAACATCCCATGGCTGAAGAGATCAAATCGGTGATCCAGCGTTCGCGCCACACATTGTTGGCCGATACATTGGGTGTTTTTGCCTTGATGACCATGCTTATCGTCGGACTTGCCTTGCCTGGGCTCATCTGATTTGCCTGACGATCGCGGTGCGGTCCTTCACATTGCCCTGTCCCAAGAATGCAATGCGAGATGACCTGCCTGTCCGTATCACATAGGGATTTTGCCTCTTCCCTTGATACATCCGCGCCCTGATCGTTTCCCTGCCGCCGCCACTCTGTCCCGGGTGAGCGGCGGTTTTTTTAGCCCGCGGCCTTATGGGCCTGCAACGCGTCAAGCGTCGCATCAAATGCCAGCATTATCGAGGCGTGGCGATTTTTGTAGTCCTTTGCAGGTTCAAGGACCTTGAGCCCATCAAAAGGCGCTGACGGTGCCGGCCCGTCATGCTTGAGCATGTTGAAAAGCTCATCACGCCCCTTTTCGATTGTGCTGATCGACTGACCCACGATGGCCGCTCCAACAACAGAAGCGGCTGCCTGCCCAAGTGCGCATGCTTTCACATCCTGACCATAATCGGTGACAATCCCGTCTTCGACTTTCAGGTCAACCGTCACGGTCGATCCGCAAAGCGGCGCGCGCTTCTTTGCGGTGGCTGTCGGGTTTTCAAGCCGGGTCGTGCGTGGCATATCCACCGCCAGGGCGCGGATCTGCGTTGAGTAAAGCTTGATCAGGTCGGTTTCTGCTGACATCGTGTTTGCCCTTCTTCGCACCTTTCCCTAGATAAGCCCGAACACGCGCAAAGCAAAGGTTTTCCACATGTCCTTCGATCCGACCAGCCTGACCTATAATGACGCAGGGCTGATCCCTGCGATTGCCCAGGACGCTGAGACGGGCGAAGTGCTGATGATGGCGTGGATGAATGCCGACGCAGTGTCGCAGACGCTCGAGACGGGCAGGGTCACCTATTGGTCGCGTTCCCGCCAGGAATTCTGGATCAAGGGTGCTACGAGCGGTCACACGCAGGAACTGGTCCGGTTTAAGGTGGATTGCGACCGCGATTGCCTGCTTGTCGAAGTCAACCAGACCGGACCCGCCTGCCATACCGGCCGCCGCACCTGCTTTTATACCGAGGTGCAAGACGGCCAGGAGGTTGAGGTGGTCAAACTGCCGGAAGACCCACCATCTGCCTGATATCGGCGGGCGTCGCACCTTCCTCGCGGTACTTGCGGATGGCGCGCGCATCATCGCGTTTGGCAAGGCGTCGTCCCGCACCGTCGCGGATCAGCCGGTGGTGATGGTAACTGGGCGTGGGCAGGTCCAAGAGCTTTTGCAACAGAACGTGGATGGGCGTTGCCTCGGCCAGGTCGGCCCCACGCACGACATCCGTGACACCTTGTGCCGCGTCATCAATCACGACCGAAAGATGATAAGACGTGCCCATATCACGCCGCGCCAGAACAACATCACCGATGGAACTGACAAATGTCTCGGACGATGTTTTGCGCGTCTGCGGCGCAGGGCAGGTTTCAAGGTATGACACATCGCGCGCAGCCTTGCCCATGTCGAGCCTCAGCGCCGCGTCGGGCATGGCCTCGGGGCGCGGTTTCGACTTGCATGTGCCGGGATAGATGAGACCATCGGGGCCGTAGGCTGGTGCGCCTTCCTGCGGTGCCGACGCCCCCTCTTGAATGTCGCGCCTGCTGCAGTCGCAGGGGAATAGAAGCCACTGATCCCAAAGCTTTTGTAACGCCTCACGATAAATTGGAAGGCGTTCGGATTGTCGCATGACTGGCTCTGGCCAGGATAACCCAAGCCAGCGCAGATCATTGTAGACTTGTTCTTCCCAAGCGGGGCGGGCGCGGGACCCATCGATATCCTCAATGCGCAGAAGAAACGTACCACTCGCCGCCTTGGCCATGTCATGGGCGAACATGGCGGAATAGGCGTGCCCAAGATGCAATGGACCCGTAGGCGATGGCGCGAAGCGGGTAATCACCGACGGCGCAGGATGATCACGTCCGAACCCATGTCGACATCATCCAGGTGAGTCCCGTGTTCGCGAAACATGACCTCAACACGCGCCTCGCCGATCTCGGTGGCGAGGGCGTCGGTGTAGCGGTTGTCCTGCAATGTCGGATCGTTGAACGACAACGCAAGCAGGCCACCACTGTTCAGTTTGGCGACCAGCAGTCCAAGTGTCTCTGGCGGCGCAGCCCCCAGGCTGACCACACCGGCGGCGACGATGACCCGATAGGCGCCGCGCCCAAAGCTCAACTCACCCGGCTGCGAGAGCCAGGTTTTGTCATAAATCCCAAGCGTTTGCGCGCGTTCCAGCATTTCTGCGGTGATATCAGTGCCGTCGAGATGCTGAAATCCGGCCTGCCTCAGCGCCATACCGCCCAGACCGGTCCCGCAGCCGAAATCGAGGATCAGATCGTTTGGGTCGGCAACATCGCTTAATGCTGCGGCGATGCGTTGCGGTGTGTGATAGCCCCGTTTCGTGACATCCGCATCATAGGTTTCGGCCCAATCGGCATAGATGGCGATCGTCTCTTCCACCGGGCGCGGGGTCCACAGGGCAGGGCGCATGACGTCTTTCTTCTTGGTCATGGCGAGACCTTAGGCCCCAAGATCAGGCGGCGTCCAGCGCCTTTTGGCCCAGCCATGCGGTCCAATCCGCCTTGGCCCGATCTGTGTAAGCCTTGTAGCGGTCCTTGCGATTACGCCGCCCGCCCTTGATGCCGTCCACGGGCGGGAACAGGCCAAAGTTGACGTTCATCGGCTGAAAGGTCTTCGCTTCGGCGCCACCGGTGATGTGGGTGACAAGCGCACCCATGCCCGTGGTGGGCGGAACAGGGGACAGGGCTTGCCCCGTCAGTTCAGCAACAGCGAGGCGCCCTGCAAGCAGACCCATCGCGGCACTCTCCACATAGCCTTCAACGCCGGTGATCTGCCCGGCAAAGCGGATATGCGGTTTTGAACGCAGCCGCATCTGATCGTCCAGCAGCGTGGGTGCGTTGATGAATGTGTTCCGGTGAATGCCACCAAGACGAGCAAATTCCGCATTCTCAAGCCCGGGAATCATTTTGAAAACAGCCTTCTGCGCGCCGTATTTCATCTTGGTCTGAAAGCCGACAATGTTGAATAGCGTGCCCAAAGCATTGTCGCGTCGCAGCTGCACGACCGCGTAAGGCTTATTGTCCGGATCATGCGCATTGGTCAGGCCAACAGGCTTCATCGGGCCGAAGCGCAGCGTCTCGCGTCCGCGTTCGGCCATGACCTCAATCGGCAGGCAGCCATCGAAATAGCCTGCGGTTTCGCCTTCCTTGAACGCAGTTTTTTCAGCCGCCAGCAAAGCGTCGATAAACGCCTCATACTGGTCGCGGGTCATCGGACAGTTGAGATAGGCGGTTCGTTCGTCCTCGGTCTCACCCTTGTCATAGCGCGACTGCATCCAGGCCACATCCATATCAACCGTTTCGGCATAGACGATGGGGGCGATGGCATCGAAGAAGGCGAGCGCCTCGGCGCCCGTTTCTTTCTGAATAGCCTCAGCCAATGCGCCAGAGGTCAGCGGACCCGTGGCGATGATCCAATGGCCGTCTTCGGGCAGCGATGTAATTTCATCGTATGAAATCTTGATGTTAGGGTGCGCTTCTAAAGTTTGTGTGACGCTCTCCGCGAACGGATCACGATCAACCGCCAAGGCGCCACCGGCGGGCAGCCGATGCTGGTAGGCCGTGCGCATGATCAGACCATTGGCCTGCATCATCTCCCAATGCAGAAGCCCAACGGCGTTTTGCTCGTGATCATCAGATCTGAACGAGTTCGAGCACACCATCTCACCCAAATGACCGGTGCGATGTGCAAATGTCCCGACCTTGGGGCGCATTTCATGCAATCTGACCTGAATGCCAGCATTGGCTGCCTGCCAAGCCGCCTCGGACCCGGCCATGCCGCCGCCGATGATATTGAGTGTCTTTGTCATGCAGGTGATTTAGAGGGTGCGGGCGAGTTTGCAAACCCCGCCACGCACCTCGTAGCTGCAAGGTCGCTCAGAAAATGACCGGCACATCCTTCAGAATGCTCCGGGGCCCGAAGGTCAGCCCGCCATTCCGGCCAAAGCCAACTTCAGCGCCGATCATGAGATAAGTATCATCATCATCGGCACCGCCATCGATATCTCTGTTCAGATTGCCAAGCCGGCCGAAAACGATCACCTCGGGGGCGACACGGTAAGAACCGCCAATCTCAAGCGTGCGGATCGTGGCGTCGCCGTCGCTGGACGAAAGATTATAGCTCTCAAAACCAGCGCCAACGCCAAATCCGTTACCAAGCTCATAGTCGAGATCGACGCCGATAAACCCGATGTCGTTGTTTGTATCGTCCAACTCGCCCGCACCGATGTAACTGTCTACGCGTCCCCGTCCAAAGGCAAATGCTGCCTCGGCACCAAAGAGGCTCGCATCATCGTCATCGACGCTATCGATGCTGTAAAACAGGCCAAAGCTGCTGCCGGACGGGCCGCCGTTGTAGATGCCATGCAAGGTTAGGCTTGAGACATTTTCGCTGTTTTCAGAATTGGTTGTGAAACTGGCATCGGCGCCAAACCCGACAATGGGTGACATCGCGACCTCGACACCACCATAATAGGAGGTGTTGGTTTCAGAGATGTCGCTAAACCGCTGAAGTTCCAGACCAATCTCGGCACCATCAAGTTGCTGGGCCAAGGCCAGGGTCGAAGTTGAACCAATCACAACACCTGCGTAAAGAACTGCTCTTATCATGGGTTTTCCCCTTTTCACTGTTATTTTTGACCGCCTTACCTTCTAGTTTTCTTCCTCTTCATCCGCCCCTTGGTCTGCAATCCAGGCGACACTTACAACGGTTTCATCGGCGCCGGTGTCGAATACTTTCACACCGCCAGCGCCGCGCGAACGGAACGAAATACCGTCAATGGGAACGCGGATGGACTGGCCAGTTGAGGTCACAAGCATGATCTGGTCCGACATTTCGACCGGGAACGAGGTGACCAATGGGCCGCCACGCATCGCCTTGTCCATGGCCGCAACACCCATGCCACCGCGCCCCCGCACCGGGTAGTCGTGGCTGGAGCTCAGTTTGCCCGACCCCTTGGCAGTGATGGTCAGGATCAGGTTTTCCGCCGCCGACATCTCGGCATAGCGTTCCTGCGTGATCTGGCCGGGTGCGGCCTCTTCATCCTCGTTTTCCGCGTCGTCGGTCAAACCGGCCATGGCGCGGCGCATTTTCAGATAGGCGGCACGCTCTGCTGGGTCGGCCTCAAAGTGTCGGATGATCGACATTGAGACGACCTTGTCCTTGCCCTGCAGATTGATGCCACGCACGCCAACGGAAGAACGTGAGTTAAAGACACGGACATCGGTCGCCGGAAAGCGGATCGCACGGCCGGAATCGGTGACAAGCATAACGTCATCATCGTTGGAGGCGATGCGCGCGTTGATAAGCGTGGTCTCCGCATGTTCGTCTTCGAATTTCATCGCGATCTTGCCGTTTGATTTCACATTTGTGAAGTCTGACAGTTTGTTACGCCGCACAGTTCCCGCTGAGGTGGCAAAGACCACCTGCAGGTCATCCCACTCTTCCTCTGGACGATCGACGGGCATAATGGCTGCAATCGACACACCTTGCGGGATCGGCAAGATATTCACAATCGCCTTGCCCTTTGCCGTGCGGTTGCCAAGCGGCAAGCGCCAAGTCTTCAGCTTGTAGACCATCCCGTCAGTCGTGAAGAACAGAAGCTGTGTGTGGGTATTGGCCACGAAGAGGGTGGTAACGACATCCTCTTCCTTCGTCTGCATTGACGACAGGCCCTTGCCGCCGCGTCGTTGCGCGCGGAAATCGGTCAGGGCAGTGCGCTTGATATAGCCGCCGGAGGTAACGGTCACGACCATGTCCTCGCGCTCGATCAGGTCCTCGTCTTCCATGTCGCCGGACCAGTCGACGATTTCGGTGCGACGCGGGACAGCGAAAAGATCGCGGACTTCGGTCAGCTCATCACGGATGATTTGCATGATCCGCTCACGCGAGCCGAGGATTTCAAGATATTCGCGGATCTTGCGCGCCAGTTCCTGCAGCTCATCTGTGACTTCCTGCACACCGATCTGGGTTAAGCGTTGCAGACGTAACTCAAGGATGGCACGCGCCTGTGTCTCAGAGAGATTGTAGGTGCCGTCCTCATTTGCAGTATGGGTCGGGTCATCGATCAGCGCGATGTATTCCAGGATGCTTTCTGCAGGCCAGCGTCGCGTCATCAGCTTTTCACGGGCGGTCGCCGCATCGGCTGAGGCGCGGATGGTCGCGACAACTTCGTCAATATTGGTGACGGCCACGGCGAGGCCGCACAGGATATGCGCACGCTCGCGCGCCTTGCGCAGTTCAAACGCGGTCCGGCGTGCGACGACGTCTTCCCGGAAATCGACAAAGGCGGTCAGAAAGCCGCGCAGCGTCAGCATTTCGGGCTTGCCGCCGTTCAGAGCGAGCATGTTGCAGCCAAAGCTGGTTTGCATCGGCGTGAAACGGAACAATTGGTTCAGCACGACCTCCGCCGTGGCATCGCGTTTCAGCTCGATGACCACGCGTACGCCATTACGGTCGGATTCGTCCTGCACATGGGCGATGCCTTCGATCCGCTTGTCGCGCGCGGCTTCCGCGATGCGGTCGATCATCGTGGCCTTGTTCACCTGATAAGGAATTTCCTCGATGATGATGGCGTAGCGGTCTTTGCGGATTTCCTCGACCTTCGTGCGGGCGCGGATGATGACCGAGCCGCGCCCCTCCAGATAGGCTTTGCGCGCGCCGGAGCGGCCCAGAATGATCCCACCGGTGGGGAAATCGGGGGCAGGGATGTGTTCGATGAGTTGTTCGGTCGACAGGTCCGGATCGTCGATCAGCGCCAGCGTGGCATCGACGACTTCGCCCAGATTGTGTGGTGGGATATTCGTTGCCATCCCCACGGCAATGCCGCCAGCCCCGTTGACCAGCATGTTGGGAAAGCGCGACGGCAGGACGGTCGGTTCCTGTTCCTTGCCGTCGTAATTGTCCATGAAATCGACCGTGTCCTTGGGCAGGTCTTCGGTCATGTATTGCGCAACTTTGGCCAGGCGGCTTTCAGTGTAACGCATTGCAGCCGCGCCATCGCCGTCCATAGAGCCGAAATTGCCCTGGCCATCGATCAGCATCAACGACATGGAGAAATCCTGTGCCATCCGCACGAGCGCGTCATAGATCGCGGAATCACCATGCGGGTGATATGAACCCATCACGTCGCCGACCGATTTTGCAGACTTCCGATAAGCCTTGTCGGCGGTGATGCCTTTCTCATACATCGAATAGATGATGCGCCGGTGCACAGGTTTTAGGCCGTCTCGAAGATCAGGAATTGCACGGCTCACGATTACGCTCATCGCGTAGTCGAGATAGCTCGTCTTCAATTCGTGCTCGATCGTGACCGCGGGTCCATCATATGCGGGCCGTCCAGGCGGCATTTGGTCTTCGTTTTCAGGTGTTTCTGGGGTGTCGTTCACGTTCGTGGCCTGTTGCTTCTTATTGTGCTACATCTCGTTGCGAAGATGATATCAGACACTTGATATGGGGCGCAATGCCGCATCACTATGGCTGTTGGCAGTAGCAAGTTATCAGCAATATTGCATTGTTTTTGTGACTTATTTTTTCGACTCGAAGTCCCTTTCTTACAAGACAGCACGAAGGAAAGGTTACGTAGCTGGAGACCGACTTTTAACGACAGGGTAAAGGTTGACCAGAGCTAGGGTGTTTTGCCGCATGCCAGACCATCTTCATGTTCTGAATACGTTTATCTGGCGGTATCACAATTTGCCATCGGATTATCGCGCAAGCTGTGATGATTTATCACTTTTTGGCAGTTAGGCTGGACGATCCGCTTCATTAAGTAAGTTTTGTTCAGCGCAAGATGATCAGCCTAGGTCGGTGGCGTCATTTCATCGGAGTGTTTTATCAGAACTAGCTCGGAGCGGTGTTGGCGCGTGCGGCGACAGCGCACCCTATTTTGCATGGTGGACACGTCAGCAATGCGCCCGTGCTTTATTGGTCGCATTATGGGTGAGCGGCCGCCTTTGGCGCGCATTGAGCGATACGATTTCATACTGCGTGAAACAGGTGGGGCGGTGGCCATTTTTGGTGTCGTCCACAATCGGGAAGACGCTCCCGTTGGACAGGTTGGAATATGCAGTTGCCCGCCTCCGACGGCATAAACCCCGCTGTCTCCGTGACGACTTCGAGAGTCTGTCAAGCTCGCTCGCCACTCCACGCCCGATCATCCTGCCCAAAGCACTTTTGGATTTGGTATGCGGCATGATAGTTATTGACGAGAAGCCTACCACGGTCGTCAAGGCGATGCGCGGTCTACTAATGAAGGGTCACAGAACAATGACGAGACAGATTATGGAGAAGGGCTGGAAGATGTACGCCGCATCTATCTGGAGAGTATCGCGGGCGGCCAACCCTTACGTTTGAGCACAATATGCAGGCACCGATAACGAAAGCGTGGCCGTTCAGATGACAGCTCTTTCATCCGATCCGGCAAAACAGTGTCAGATTGCCGCTTCAACAAGCGCCGATGAAGATGTGGATCAATACCGGCCAAGGCACAGGCCCGCTTTTGAGTGTATTGTTTCTCCGTCATGACCCATTTCACCATCCTTCTGCGTGACCCAGGCGTCAAAAGCATTTTTCTAGTATTTTCTTAAGCATCGACACATCCATCATCTGCCCAGCTAGCAATTTCTTCAGCTTTGCATTATCGGCCTAGAGCGTTTTCAGCTTATTCGCATCCGACACTTCCACACCGCCTTGTTTGGCGCGCATCTTCAAAAGATCGCATCGCCGACGCCGTGCTTCTGATACAGACCAGTAGCTGTTGCGCTCGGCTGATGCTCCTTCAATATCTCGACACTCGGCTGTTCGCTGAAATGGCTTCTCTTGATCATCGGCCTCCTCAATCGGCGAACAGGATAGTCTTAAATGCCAGACATTTCAGGGGCGCAGGTCAAAGCTTGCAACCGTCAACGACTAGCAGCATCTTTCCACAACAAGATGACTCAAAGCGACGTCTTGGAGGCACTCATCCGTGTTTGGTATGTCCCGGCATCTCTAAGTTCGCTCCCGAATGTGAAGGCACCGCGCCATTTTCTTATACGCAATCGCCAAAAGTACGATGCAGATATCGATGCGAGACTGATCCGGGAAAGTGGTAAGCAAACCGGTATAAAAGGTCCGCAAAGTAACGCGAACGGCACAGCACTTTGCTGTTTGATCATCGCACGAACTCACTGACCGCCGAAGAGAGGCACACTGTACTAATGAACGGGATCCGAGATCACCCTGATCCTCGTACCGCTAGTTTACGCACAACAAAGGTGGTTCTGTCGTGCGAAGCCAGTGCCTTTGGACAGCAAAAATGGAAGAAGCCCCAAAAACCAAAGCAGTTTCTATGTTTTGCGCACGGCCTCAAGCACGGCATCGACGTGGCCCGGCACCTTCACCTTGCGCCAGACCTGCGCGATCTTGCCGTCGGCGCCAATCAGAAACGTCGCGCGTTCGATACCCATATAAGTCTTGCCGTACATCTTCTTTTCGACCCAGACGCCGTAGCGCTCGCAAACGTCGCCCTCTTCATCTGAAAGGAGCGCGATTTTCAACTCGTGCTTGGCCACGAATTTGTCGTGTTTCTTGATGCTGTCTTTCGAAACGCCAAGAATTACCGTGTCCGCCTCTGCAAATGCATCCACCGCGTCGGTAAAGCCGATCGCCTCTTTCGTGCAGCCGGGCGTGTCGTCCTTTGGGTAAAAGTAAAGTACGATCTTCTTGCCTGCAAAGTCAGACAAATTCACCATTTCGCCGCCATCACGCGGTAAGTTGATCTCTGGGGCGGTGTCGCCGACATTAGGATGTGTCATCTTGGCTCCTTGCAGGGTGTGGTGCATTGTCATCAAGGTTCTAGTCCGACCTGGAGAGAGTTAAAGTCCAATTGTGGAGTGTTTGTGGACGCGCAAGACCATAGCAGCGATGACGAAACAGCACCGGTTGCGGCGCAGCTTGGAAAGCGCCGGCTTGGGCGTTGGGTCTTCGCGCTGCGCGCGATCTATCTGATCTGCCTCGCGCCGCTTATCTTTGCGCTCGCGGCCGCCGTCATGATTGTTGAGCGCGACATCTCCGTCCCTTCTTGGATCATGGAGCGGATCGAGACGCGGGCAACCAGTTTTCTTGATGGTGGTGCGCTACAATTCGGGGCGGTCTCCTTGCGGATCGGCAAAGACTTGCATCCCACAATCAGGCTGCAGAACATCGTACTCACCGATGCATCCGGTCTGGTGATCACCCGGGTGCCGGTTGTTGAAGGATTGATCTCACCCCGTGGCCTGCTGTTTCAACAGGATGTGCTGGCGCAGGAGATCAGGCTGATCGGGGCGCAGATTAACCTGCGTCGTGGCTCTGATGGCTCATTTGCGGTCGCTTTTGCGGCGGGGGCAGGGGATATTGGTCAAGCGCCGTCGGGCCCGGAACTACTGGACCAATTGGATAGAGTGTTTGAGCGACCGGAATTGGAGGCACTTGAGACGGTGCGCGCCGAAGGGATGATCGTCAATTTTGATGATGCGCGGGCCGGGCGCGCTTGGGTCGTGGACAATGGGACCGTCACACTGGATTTGCGTAACGACCAGACAAATCTGCGTGGCGACTTTGCGCTTTTGTCCGGACGCGACGGCGTGACGGGGGTGCGTATCTCTTACCAAAGCCCGCGTGGCAGTCGGGTTGCCGATTTTGGACTGAATATCACCGATGCAGTGGCGAGCGATATTGCCGCGCAGTCCCCCGCGTTAACCTGGATGCGCGACGTAGAGGCGCCGATCACGGCGTCCCTGCGAACCAGTCTTGATGCGGACGGGCAATTGGGCCTTTTGAACGCGGCACTGCAAATCGGTGCCGGCGCGCTGCAGCCCAACGCCGCAACCGCTCCGCTTACGTTTGACGAGGCACGTGCTTATCTGACGTATGATCCGGTGCGCGACAGCATCGCTTTCAGTGACATCGGCGTCAGAACCGCCTGGGGTGGTTTTCAGGCCAATGGCACCGCATATCTGCGCGAATTTCAGGGTGGTTTGCCACGCGCCTTGCTCGCCCAGTTTTCGTTCGCAGATGTTGTGATTGACCCGCCTGGTCTGTTCGAAACGCCGCCACAGATGCCGGAAATGCTGGCTGATTTACGGGTGCGTTTTGATCCTTTTTCGGTTGAGATCGGGCAAATGGTGATAAATGACGGCCCGACGCAGGTTGTGGCTGATGGTGCAGTAACCGCGACCGACGAAGGCTGGCGTATTGCGTTGGATACGGCCGTCTCGGAAATCACGCCCGAACATGTTCTGGCATTCTGGCCGCGCTCCATAAAGCCTGGGACCCGTGATTGGGTGGCGCGCAATATCATCATGGCTGACATTTTTGACGGTTACGCATCCATACGCCGATCACCGGGGCGGCCACTCGAATTAGCGGCAAACTTCGAATTTCAGGATGCCGAGGTGCGTTTTTTGCGACATATGCCGTCGATCCGGGATGGGCGTGGGGCGGTTAGCCTGGGCAATCACGCCTTTGTCGTGACCCTTGATGAGGGCGTCGTCGATGCGCCGCAGGGAGGGCCGGTTCAGTTGGCGGGGTCTGTATTTGAGCTTAACGATTTACGCGTGAAACCCGCGATTCCCGCGCATCTGAACCTTGTCACCGACAGTTCGGTCACCGCGATTTTGTCTGTGCTGAACCAGCGGCCCTTTACGTTTATGGACCGTGCCAATCTGCCCGTGACGGTGGCTGATGGCCGCGCGCAGGTGCAGGGGACGCTCGACTGGCCGCTCAAACATCGTGCGCGGCCTGACGAAGTGACGTTTGAGATGGTCGCGGATGTGGCGCGCGTGCGCAGCGATCTGATCCCCAATCGCCCGCTCGCAGCCCCCCGCCTGCGGGTTGTGGCCAATCGGGCGGGTATGGAGTTGACCGGCCCTGTCAGCTTGAACGGCACCGTCGCAGATGCGGTTTGGGAGCGTCCCTTTGGCGGCCCCGCCAATGGCACAAGTCAGGTGCGTGCTGAGGTAGAACTGTCTCCGGACTTTTTGCGCGCCTTGCAGATCAACTTGCCAGACGGCTCTGTGACAGGGCGCAGCGCGGGCCAGTTGACGATTGATCTTGCTGAGGGCACGCCACCGCGTTTCCTGCTGCAATCCGATATGCGCGGCTTGCGCGTTGCGATCCCCGCCGTCGGATGGTCAAAGCCACCGGATGCAGCGGGTGCCTTGCGTGTCGAGGGGATATTGGGCGACATACCTGAGATTACCAATCTTGAGATCAGCGGTGCTGGTTTGGCGGCGCAGGGACGCGTGACGCTCAGCGCAGCGGGCGGATTGGAGACTGCGGTTTTCAGCAATGTCCGCGTCGCCGATTGGCTGGATGCACCTGTGACATTGCGCGGTCGCGGGGAAGGGCGTCCGGTCGGTGTCGAAATCGGGGGCGGAACGCTTGACCTCAGACGCGCTGCTTTGGGTGGCGGTGAGGGCGAAAGCGGTCTCTTGGACCTCGCACTCGACCGTCTTCAGATCACCGAAGGCATCGCACTGACAGCGTTTCGGGGCAATTTCCGCAATAGCGACGGCTTTACCGGTCAGTTTCAGGCCCGCGTCAATGGTGAGACGGCAGTGCACGGCACCGTCGCGCAACGAAACGGGCGGGTCGCCGTGCGGCTTCTCAGTGACAACGCCGGTGGAGCGTTGCGCGCTGCCGGATTTATGCGCAATGCCAGTGGCGGTTCGCTTGACCTCACGCTGTTGCCAACCGGTGCGGCGGGCCAGTTTGACGGCACCTTGCGCGTGCGCAGCGTTCGGGTGCAGGAGGCACCGACCATGGCGGCCCTCTTGGACGCGATCAGTGTCGTTGGCCTTTTGCAGCAGCTGGATGGGCAAGGGCTGTCATTTGACCAGGTTGATGCCACATTCCGGCTAACCCCGGCCCGAGTGATCGTCTCGCAGGCCAGCGCGGTCGGTCCGGGGCTTGGCATTTCCGTTGATGGCACATACACGCTCGCCAACGGTGCGCTTGATCTGCAAGGCGTGGTGTCACCATTTTATCTGGTCAACAGCATCGGTAGTTTTCTGACGCGAAAGGGCGAGGGCTTGATCGGTTTCAACTTCAATATCGGTGGGACCGCGACCACACCCGAGGTTCTGGTCAACCCGCTATCGGCACTGACCCCGGGCATGTTTCGCGAGATTTTCCGCAGGCCCGCGCCGGAGCTTTCGCAGTGAAGCTGAGCGAATTTGATTTCGATCTGCCGCAACATCTGATCGCAACCCGCCCGGCGCGGCCGCGCTCTTCGGCGCGGCTCTTGGTTGCTGAAGGCGCGCAGATCGCGGATCGCATCGTCAATGAACTGCCTGACATTCTCCGGCCCGGCGACCGGCTGGTCCTCAACGACACAAAGGTGATCCCGGCGCGGCTTACGGGCGAACGGCACCGTTCCGGTGAAGCGGGAGAAACAGTTGCGAAGATCGAGGTCACTCTGCTGGAGCCGCAGCCAGAGGGGGATTGGGCGGCGCTCGTCAAACCATTGAAAAAGGTGCGCGACGGCGAGACCATCACCTTCTCAGACGAATTGTCCGCACAGGTCACGGGGCGCGAGGATGGTCAGGCCAGGTTACGCTTCAATCTGACCGGTGACGATTTTGATGCGGCCCTGAATGCGGTCGGGGCGATGCCTCTGCCGCCTTACATCGCTGCGAAGCGTCCGGCGGATGAGGCTGACAAATCGGACTATCAGACCCATTGGGCGCGCCGATCTGGTGCCGTTGCGGCGCCCACCGCGTCGCTTCATTTTGACGGGCCGCTGCTGGAGGCACTGCGCGAGCGCGGCGTTGCGTTCACCCATGTCACACTACACGTCGGGGCAGGGACGTTCCTGCCCGTCAAGGTCGACGATATCGCAGATCACAAGATGCATGCCGAATGGGGCGAGGTGACACAGGTGGCAGCCGATGAAATCAATGCGACCAAAACGGCGGGCCACCGTGTCATTCCGGTGGGCACGACAGCACTGCGCCTGATCGAAAGTGCCGCACAAAATGGCGTCATGCAGCCATGGCAAGGCCCGACCGATATCTTCATTACACCGGGTTTTCAGTTTCAGATTGCTGACGGGCTAATGACCAATTTCCATCTGCCCAAATCCACGCTGATGATGCTTGTTTCAGCGCTTATGGGCGTGCCGCAGATCCGCGATATTTATGCCCATGCCATAGATGAAGAATACCGTTTTTTCAGCTATGGTGACAGCTCCCTCTTGCTGCCCGAACAGGGATAGGCCGACCTTCCCGTTAAAGTGCTGAACAAAGGACGCGAACAGGCGCGACCGGGTCGTTTTCCTGTGGTGAGATCGGACCAGAATCATGGGATAGGCCGGTTCTGATCGCAGAAAGGGCGCGCGATGTTTCAGGTGCTGACCGGGTCTTGGGCCCTTTTCCTTGGCATGTTTTTGTTAATGGTCGGCAATGGGTTGCAGGGCACATTGCTGGGCCTGCGTGGCGATCAGGAAGGGTTCAGCACGCTATCCCTGTCGATCATCATGTCGGCTTACTTTCTGGGGTTTTTGTTCAGTTCCCGCTTTACGCCCAAACTGATCCAGCGCGTTGGACATGTGCGCGTCTTTGCGGCACTCGGTTCAACGATTTCGGCGGTCCTGATCATCTATCCGGTCCTTGTCGATCCAATCTCATGGACGATCGGACGCGTGATCATCGGGTTTTGCTTTTGCGGCGTCTATATCACCGCTGAAAGCTGGCTGAATGACGCATCAAGCAACGAAACCCGCGGCAAGGCCTTGTCGATTTACCTGATGGTGCAGATGGCGGGAGTGGTCTTTGCGCAGTGGATCGTCAGTCAGGGGGATGTTTCGGGCTATGTGCTGTTCATCATCCCTTCCGTCCTCGTGTCGCTCGCCTTTGCGCCGGTGCTTTTGTCGGCACGACCCATGCCCGCGTTCGAGACAACGAAGCCGATGAAGATCAAGGATCTGATCAATGCGTCACCCTTGGCCTGTTTTTCAATGTTCATGCTGGGCGGCATATTCTCGGCGCAGTTCGGGATGTCCGCTGTTTATGGCAACCGCGTCGGGTTGAGCGTTGGTGAGATCTCGTTCTTTATCTCGGCGATTTACGTGTCAGCATTGGTACTACAATATCCGATTGGCTGGTTGTCTGACCGGATGGACCGACGCAAGCTGATCATCTGGGTGTCACTGATTGGTGGGGCGGGGTCGCTGATCGCGTTCCTCGTGCCCGGGTACTTTGCACTGATCGTGATCAGCGGGGCCATCGTCGGCGGCATGTCCAATCCGCTTTATGCGCTCGTGATCGCCTATGCCAACGATTATCTGGATAAAGAGGATATGGCTGCCGCGTCAGGGGGCCTTCTGTTCATCAACGGCGTGGGTGCCATTGCAGGTCCGCTGATTGTCGGTGTGATGATGGATGTGATTGGCAACAACGGCTATTGGCTGTTCACCGCCAGCCTGATGTTGGCCACCGGCTTCTATGGGATGTATCGAACCACGCAGCGGAGCCGCAGCGACATCGTGGAGGCCGAGAGCGTGCCTTACACGCCTGTGTCCGCCGCATCGACCCCGGTCGTCGCGGAGGTCGCGCAAGAGGCTTACATCGACGCCGAGGCCGATATCCTCGAGACGAGCGAAGACCTGCCGAAGGTGGCGCCATAATTCTCACCCACTGTGTCATCTCGAAAGATCATTTGAGCGAAGGCGTGCTGTAAACCCTTGCCAGGGCGAGGTTTGTTTGCTTCCGTGATAATGTGTCGATGAAGTCACTGAAGGAATGGTGTGGTGGTAAGCCCCGATGAAGTACTGGCATTCTGGTTGGATGAATGTGCGCCAGAAGATTGGTACAAATCCGATCCGGCCTTTGATGAGAAGATCAGAGAGCGCTTTCTTGCGACCTGGGAAGCTGCGAGCGAAGGCAGCCTGAGCCTGTGGCTTACCTATCCGTCCGGCACCTTGGCCTATATCATTCTGACGGACCAGTTTCCGCGAAACATGTTCCGTGACACGGCACAAGCTTTCGCGACTGATGATATCGCACGCGCTGCGGCGAAAATGGCGATTGACCGTGATTGGGACATGAAGATCGATGAACCGGCGCGGCAGTTCTTTTATCTGCCGCTGATGCATGCGGAAAGTCTTTGCGATCAGGATCGCGCAGTGCGATTGATCCACACACGGATGCCAGAGACCGGCCATCACAACCGCGATCACGCCTGCGCCCATCGTGCGGTGATCCGCGATTACGGGCGTTTTCCCTATCGCAATGCCGCGTTAGGTCGCAAAACAACCCCAGCAGAGCAGGCCTTTCTTGACGCGGGTGGATATGCAAGTGCAATTCAGGCCCAGCTCGCCCAAGCGAGTTGAGCCTCGGTTGATCCGCCGCTTTGCGTCACTGCGATGGCAGTTATGACGCCAGGTCACTAGAGGTCGCTCCAAAAATAGTTTAGCGTTCAACTAAATCTGGTTTTGGAGGGGCACCACATGGCTGCGCAGACTTTTGACATCATCGTAATCGGCGCCGGGCCAGGCGGTTATGTGGCCGCCATTCGCGCTGCACAGCTCGGCATGAAGGTGGCAATCGTCGAACGTGAACATATGGGCGGCATCTGTCTGAACTGGGGCTGCATTCCGACCAAGGCGATGTTGCGCTCGTCCGAAGTCTTCCACCTGATGCATCGCGCGAAGGAGTTTGGCCTGAGAGCGACGGGTGTCGATTACGATCTGAATGCGGTTGTGAAGCGCAGCCGTGACGTGGCCGGCCAGCTATCGGGCGGCGTCAGCCATCTGATGAAAAAGAACAAAATCACGGTTTTCATGGGTGAGGCGACAATCCCTGCTAAGGGCAAAGTCACTGTGAAGGGCGAGAAGGGGACTGATGAACTGGCCTCGAAGAACATCATCCTTGCGACTGGTGCCCGTGCGCGCGAACTACCGGGGCTAGAGGCGGATGGCGATCTGGTCTGGACCTATAAACACGCGCTGCAGCCCAAGCGGATGCCCAAAAAGCTGTTGGTGATTGGTTCAGGTGCAATCGGAATCGAATTTGCGAGCTTCTACAACACGCTTGGTTCGGACACGACGGTAGTTGAGGTCATGGATCGCGTATTGCCCGTGGAAGATGCCGAGATCTCCGCCTTTGCAAAGAAGCAGTTCGTGAAACAGGGCATGAAGATCATGGAGAAATCCATGGTCAAGCAGCTTGATCGCAGCAAAGGCAAGGTCACCGCCCATATCGAAACCGGCGGCAAGGTCGAAACAATGGACTTTGACACGGTGATCAGTGCGGTGGGCATTGTCGGCAACGTCGAGCGGCTGGGGCTTGAGGCGCTTGGCGTCAAGGTGGACCGCACCCATGTGGTGACGGATGAATACTGCCGCACTGGTGTGGACGGCCTTTACGCCATTGGCGATATCGCAGGTGCGCCTTGGCTTGCACACAAGGCCAGCCATGAAGGCGTGATGGTTGCCGACCTGATCGCTGGTAAACATGCGCATCCGGTGAAACCGGAAACGATTGCCGGCTGCACCTACTGCCATCCACAGGTTGCCTCTGTCGGTTATACCGAGGCCAAGGCTAAGGAACTCGGCCATGACGTCAAAGTCGGTCGGTTCCCCTTCATCGGGAACGGCAAGGCCATCGCCTTGGGCGAGCAGGAAGGGATGATCAAGACCATCTTCGACGCCAAGACAGGCGAACTACTCGGCGCGCATATGGTTGGGGCCGAAGTCACTGAGCTGATCCAAGGCTATGTCGTTGGGCGCCAGTTGGAGACCACAGAGGAAGACCTGATGAACACCGTCTTCCCGCACCCCACATTGTCGGAAATGATGCACGAAAGCGTGCTCGACGCCTATGATCGCGTGATCCATATGTGACCGGGCCTAAGCGCGCTACGAAAATGTCGCGTTGCCCTATTGCGCCGTGGCCAAGGTGGCATCGACGAATGCAGCCGTGGATTATGCCACTGCGACTCATGGTTGTGTCGCAATCGTTTAGCTCTTCCGCTGTAAGGTGCACTTACGTCAAGTCATGTGAACTTCGCCATGTGTTGGTCGTTTTTTGACCCAAATGCGAACAGTGTTCGTGCTTAGCCCACCGTCAACGATGATGGGTTGGCAAAACTGATACAGACCAAACCCTTCATCAAAACGGCAAGGCGCGTGTGTTGCGCTTTGTTATCGCCTTGTTCGCTTACAAACATGGAGACGGCTTAGCCTGGTGAATGAAATGAAGAAGAAAGACATGACAACAAGAGTCGTGCTGGCAGCATTCGTTGCTGCGGCGGGCGCCACAGCGACACACGCACAGGAGGCCTGCAGCGTCTATGCCGTGCAGCCCGGCGACACGCTGAGCGTTATTGCCCGCGAGGCCTATGGCAGCATCAGCTTTCAGGAGATTTGGGATGCGAACCGCAATGTGATTGGCGCCAACCCGAATATCATTTCGGTTGGCATGCAATTGTCTTTGCCATGTGCGGACGGCTCTTTGCCTGGGTCCGGTACGGTTCAGGCAAGTGTTGCAACACCTGTTCCAGAAGTGACGGCCGCCGAGACAAAGACAATCCGTCTCGTCACCGGGACCGGCTATCCGCCTTACACGGATGAAGGGCTCGAAGGCGGCGGCGTCTACACACAGCTTGTGCGTGCTGCAATGGACACGATGGAACCGCGCTATAAGACCGAGATCATTTTTGTGAATGATTGGGGCTCGCATCTAGAAACGCTTCTGCCTGCGCGTGCTTTTGATGGCGCCTTCCCATGGCTGCGCCCAAATTGCGAGGCGCCAGAAACCTTGACCGAAAACTCAAAGTTTCGGTGTGACGGTTTCCTGCATTCAGATCCGTTCTATGAGATCATCACAGGTCTTGCGACCCGCAGCGACGATGCGCTCGCAACCACGACCGACGCCGCTGACTTTGCTGGCAAATCGCTATGCCTGCCGTCCGATTACTCAGATGTCGGCCCAACCAGCCTTGGCCTTGGGCGCGACGCAATGAACTACGTGCAGCCTGCAAATCCTGACGATTGCTTTACTGCGCTTATGGCCGGTGAGGTTGATGCTGTCGCATTGGTGACTGCACAATCGGAAGACATCGCCCAACGTATGGGAATTGCAGAGCAGGTTGCGATCAACCCGCACCTGACAAGTGCCGACGTGCTTGCCGTGTTTGTTGATAAGAATAATCCTGATGCTGCTGAGATCATCAGCGCGCTCAACGAAGGTCTGGAGAACATCCGCGAATCCGGCGAATGGTTCCAAACAGTTCGCGCAGGCTTCTCGGCTTACTACAACCAGTAATCCTGTCTGAAAGGCACCGAAATGACCCGGTTGCGGCGAAGCAGCCGGGTTTTTCTTTGTTGTGATTATTTTGCATTTGTTCATATAATGTTCTTGCTCCGGGGTGGCAGATAATTCTCGCGCTGCTATCTGAAGACGGAGTTGTCCCTGGGGGTTGGAATGGCAGAGCTCAAAAACATTGAGGTACGCGGCGCGCGTGAACATAACCTCAAGGATATCGACGTTGATGTTCCGCGTGATCAGCTTGTAGTGATCACAGGCTTGTCGGGGTCGGGCAAGTCCTCGCTCGCCTTTGATACGATCTATGCCGAAGGGCAGCGCCGCTATGTTGAGTCGCTCAGCGCTTATGCCCGCCAGTTCCTTGATATGATGGAAAAGCCGGATGTGGACCATATCAGCGGTCTCAGCCCGGCGATTTCCATTGAGCAGAAGACGACGTCGAAGAACCCGCGTTCGACGGTGGGCACGATCACCGAGATTTACGACTATCTGCGCTTGCTCTTTGCCCGCGCGGGCACGCCCTACAGCCCCGCGACCGGTCTGCCCATTGAGGCGCAACAGGTGCAGGACATGGTGGATCGTGTGATGGATATGGAAGAGGGGACGCGGGGCTATCTGCTCGCCCCCATCATCCGCGACCGCAAGGGCGAGTATCGCAAGGAGTTTCTGGAACTGCGCAAGCAGGGCTTTCAGCGGGTCAAGGTGGATGGGCAGTTCTATGAGCTCGACGAGCCGCCGACGCTCGACAAGAAGTTCCGTCATGACATTGATGTTGTCGTTGATCGGATTGTTGTGAAGGAGGGGCTGGAGACCCGCTTGGCTGACAGTTTCCGCACAGCACTTGATCTGGCCGATGGGATTGCGGTTTTGGAGACCGCCCCAAAAGAGGGTGATCCGGAGCGGATCACTTTCTCCGAGAATTTCGCCTGCCCTGAATCCGGTTTCACGATCCCGGAGATCGAACCACGTCTCTTTTCCTTCAACGCACCCTTTGGTGCCTGCCCGTCCTGTGACGGGTTGGGCGTTGAGCTGTTTTTCGATGAACAGCTTGTTGTTCCTGATGTGACGCTCAAGATCGCCGATGGCGCGCTGGCTCCGTGGCGCAAGGGCAAATCCCCGTATTTCCTGCAGACTATCGAGGCGATTGCGAAGCATTACGGCTTCAACAAAAACGCCCGCTGGAAGGATCTGGATCCGAAGATCCAGCAGGTGTTCCTCTATGGCTCTGGCGAGGACGAGATCAAGTTTCGGTATGATGAAGGTGGCCGCGTCTATCAGGTAGAACGGGCCTTTGAAGGCGTAATGCCCAATATGGAGCGCCGCTATCGCGAGACCGATAGCAACTGGATCCGCGAAGAGTTCGAGAATTACCAGAACAACCGCAATTGCGGCACTTGTGATGGCTATCGGCTGCGGCAAGAGGCGCTGGCGGTCAAGATCGGAGCACCCGACGACCTGCTCCATATCGGGCAGGTGGTGCAGATGTCGATCAAGGAGGCCTATGATTGGTGCCTGACCGTTCCTGACAATCTGACCAAGCAAAAGAATGAGATCGCGCATGCGATCCTGAAGGAAATTCGCGAGCGGTTGGGCTTTCTGAATAATGTCGGGCTGGAGTATCTGACTTTGTCCCGTAACTCGGGCACCCTGTCTGGCGGTGAAAGCCAGCGGATCAGGTTGGCATCTCAGATCGGCTCTGGCCTGCAGGGCGTGCTTTATGTGCTCGATGAGCCGTCAATCGGGCTGCACCAACGCGACAATGACCGCCTGCTGACGACGCTGAAGAATCTGCGCGATCAGGGCAATACGGTGATCGTTGTCGAACATGATGAAGAGGCGATCCGCGAGGCGGACTACGTCTTTGACATTGGCCCTGGCGCGGGTGTCCATGGCGGGCAAGTGGTGGCCAAAGGCACGCCGCAAGAGATCATGACGGCCGAAGGGTCCGTTACCGGTGAGTACCTGGTCGGCACGCGCGAGATCGCGGTGCCCACCAAGCGCCGCAAAGGCAAGGGCAAGAAGCTGACCGTGGTCAAGGCGACGGGGAACAACTTGCAGAATGTCACGGCTGATTTCCCGCTGGGCAAATTCGTCTGTGTGACCGGTGTGTCCGGTGGCGGCAAATCAACCCTGACGATTGAGACATTGTTCAAGAATGCCTCAGTGAAGCTCAACGGCGCGCGGCAGACGCCTGCACCCTGCGAGACGATTAAAGGATTCGAGCATCTGGACAAGGTGATCGACATCGACCAACGCCCCATCGGGCGCACGCCCCGGTCGAACCCGGCGACCTATACCGGTGCCTTTACCCCGATCCGCGATTGGTTTGCGGGCATGCCTGAGGCGAAGGCGCGGGGCTACAAACCGGGTCGCTTCAGCTTTAACGTCAAGGGCGGACGGTGTGAGGCCTGTCAGGGTGATGGCGTCATCAAGATAGAGATGCACTTTCTGCCGGATGTCTATGTGACCTGCGAGACCTGTAAGGGCGCGCGCTACAACCGCGAGACTTTGGAGATCAAATTCAAGGGCAAGTCCATCGCGGATGTCCTTGATATGACGGTGGAGGATGCGCAGGAGTTCTTTTCCGCCGTCCCGTCAATCCGCGAAAAGATGGATGCGCTGATGCGTGTGGGGCTCGGCTACATCAAGGTCGGACAGCAGGCGACGACACTTTCTGGCGGCGAGGCGCAGCGGGTGAAGCTGTCGAAAGAACTCTCAAAACGCTCCACGGGCCGGACGCTTTATATTCTCGATGAACCCACGACGGGTCTGCATTTCGAAGACGTCCGTAAGCTCTTGGAAGTGCTGCATGAATTGGTTGATCAAGGCAATTCGGTGATCGTGATCGAACACAATCTGGACGTCGTGAAAACCGCTGACCACATCATCGATATCGGCCCAGAGGGCGGTGATGGCGGCGGGCGGATCGTGGCGACGGGCACACCAGAGCAGGTGGCCGAGGTCGCGGAAAGCCATACTGGCCGCTATCTGAAAGAGATGCTGGCACCAAAATCAGTTGCTGCCGAATAAATTCCGAGGCCGCTCTCAATTCGCTTTGTGCTTTGATCGTGCTTGTGATTTGTAAACCCTATCGTGACGAGCAGGGAAGACACTCATGTCGGCGCAAGACGAAGACCTCAAGAAAATGAAAGATGCAAAAGATGCCAATCTGCTGGGGCAATTGGCATCTGCGGCGCGGTCAGTTGGGACCAGCCCGATTACCCTTGGTCTTGATTTCCGAAGGTTGAGCAAGGGGCGCGGCAAGCTGACAATCGGTGAATATCTCCGCTACGGCCTCTATGATCGCGCCAAATGGACTGAGGATGAGCGTAGTCGATTTGTGTCGTCATCACAGCACTGGCCTATGGTGGAGCATTGCATCGACCATCAATGGTGGGCAGTCACTGAAGACAAGTGGGTTTCTTCGCTCGTACTGGATCAGGCGGATATGCCCACACCGCGCCTTCTGGCGGTCTTTGATAATGGCCCGCGGGTTTATCCCAAGATACAGCGTCTTGCGAATGCCGCCGATTTGGAAGCATTTCTGAAAGGCTGCGACAGCTTCCCGATTTTTGCCAAAGCCACCTCCGGCGTGGCGAGCGCAGGCGCTCTGAAAATCACTGGTGTGACCGACACGCATGTCGAGATTGTTGGACGGGAACCCGCCACATTCGCCGAGGTGGCTGACACCCTGTTTGGCAACGACCACTACATCATTCAGAAGTTCCTGAAGCCGCACGCGTTTTTTGACGGTCTGACTGAGGCGATGGCGACGATCCGTTGTCTCAACCTGATTGATGAAAACGGGGTGACGGTCCCTTACACGGCGTTGAAATTGCCTGGTCCGGATAGCTTCGCCGACAACTTTTGGCGCGACGGCAACATGGTGGGCGACGTAGACCCCGAAACAGGTGAAATTCGCAGTCTTGTGCGCAACGACAATGGCGATTTGACCCGATTGACCGAGCATCCTGTAGATGGCCGCGCCGTGATCGGTGAAACATTGCCCGACTGGGATGAGATGATGCGCATCAATAAGGAGGTTGCGCTGATCCATGCGCCCAACCGCTTTGCCTCCACTGATATGGCGTTGACCCGCGATGGCCCTGTTGTGGTCGAGGTCAACAATGGCTGCGCGTTTGAGCTGATCCAGATCGCCACGGGACGTGGATTGCTGACAGATGATATGATTGCATTTTTTCGCAAGAACGGGGTGAAGATTTAGGTCCCCGTGCCGAAGCATTGGATGGCAGAGACGCGGCGTCATTTTTCGAGATAAACGCGAAACGGTCAGATTGCCGCATTCCAGAGCGTGACGGGCGGCATATGTCACGTCCAACAGAATTGCAATGGAAAGTGCGCTCACCAAATGCCCAAAGAGACCTACCCCGACCGCTCGCTTTTGACCCGTATTCTTTTTCGTGTGCCCGTCTTGGGCCGCATGTTGCGCGAGGTCTATTACGGCGACAGCGACAACATTTATTACTTTCTTTTCAGCATCTTGGCGCTGTGGTTTCTCGCTGTTCTCGCGTGGGGTTACCCGGCCCTGATTGTCCCAATGATGCTGGTTGTGCCGGCGATGTTTGTGGTCCTGGTGATGCTGACGGTGGGCCAGTAGTGTCTTAGCTTCTGCCGCGCTTCTCAAAGCGCGGCAGCATTGCCGAGAAATCGCGGCCCGTCCCATCTTCCCGCTCGACGAATTCCGCATAAAGATCGCGAGCGGCTTGTCCCATGGGCGTATCCGCATCCGCCGCCTGTGCCGCCATCTGGCTCAGGTTGAGGTCCTTTAACATCAGATCGGCGGCGAAGCCCGGTTGGTAGTCGTTGTCAGCAGGGCTTTGCGGCCCGATGCCGGGTGCAGGGCAATAGGCGTTCATGGTCCATGAATAGCCCGACGATGTGCTGACGACGTCGAACATGGCCTGCCGGTCAAGGCCCAGCTTGTCGGCGAGAACGAAGGCTTCGCAGGTCGCAATCATGGTCACACCAAGGATCATATTGTTGCAGATCTTGGCGGCCTGTCCATTTCCCGCTGGCCCGCAATGCACGGCCTTCTGGCCCATGATGTCGAAGAGCGGTTTGACCCGCGCAAAGGCCTCGTCCGCGCCACCGGCCATGAATGTCAGTGTGCCAGCTTGGGCTCCGCCGATCCCCCCCGAGACTGGGGCATCAATGGCCATCAGGTTGTGGGCCTCCGCCTGTGCCGCGACGGCGCGGGCGCTTTCCACATCAACTGTCGAGCAATCGAGGTGGATCGCGCCTTTCGCCATCGCCGGGTGGATGTCGGCAGCCACGGCGCGCAGAATATCACCGTTAGGCAGCATGGTGATCACAATATCGGCGCCCGCGGCAGCCTCAGCCGCATTCGCGGCTATCACAATGCCATCCGGCCGGACGACCGTGTCGAAGCCAACCACCTCATGTTCTTTGGCCAAATTGGCAGCCATGGGCGCGCCCATATTACCTAGCCCGACAAAGCCAATTTTCATGTGTCGTCCTCCCATTGCAGCGCGTTCTCACCCAAGGATGCCGTCATGGCCGTGACTTGCTCATCGGTGACGGGCTGCCATTTTGCTTGTTTGTCCCGGTCGATGATGGCGGCGCGGATGCCCTCGATAAAGTCACCTTGCGCTACGCAACGGTAGGTATAGCGGAACTCACGGTCGAGCGCGGTTTTGATGTCGGGATTTTCGCGAACGGCGACGAGGATCCGACGGCAAGTGGCCATGGCGAGGGGTGCGTTACGGGCCATGAGTTTGTTGGCGCGTTGGGCGGCTTCGCTGTCCGCTTCATCTTTGAAGTATGCATCGATATCTGTCTGCCAGCCCGCGAGACGGCTGTCTGGGGCAGGGTGGCTTGGTATGTCTGCTGCGCCGGTTTCGGCGAGGCGCACTTTCAAAGCCTCCCATTCTTCCTGCGGCACATAGTGATCGGCAAAGCCAGCATAGATCGCGTCGCCTGCATCCATGCGGTCACCGGTAAGGCCCAGATACTCGCCGCAATGGCCCGGCGCCTTTGCCAGAATGAGCGAGCCGCCAACGTCGGGCACCAACCCGATTGAGCATTCGGGCATCGCGATTTGGCTGTTTTCGCAGACAATCCGATGTGAGCCGTGGCAGCCCACCCCAACGCCGCCGCCCATGGTGAAGCCGTGCAAGAAAGTCACAACGGGCTTTGGGTACGCATGGATCTTTGCATTCAGCCGGTATTCGTCGCGCCAGAAGTTGCGGCCATAGTCGAGGTCTCCGCGCTGGCCTGCCGCATACATCTCGGCGATATCGCCGCCCGAGCAAAAGGCACGCTCGCCCGCGCCATCGATCATGATCAGCACGATATCGGGGTCGTTCCGCCACCCGTCGAGCGCCTTTTCGATCTCAAGACACATCTCCCATGTCAGCGCGTTCAATGCCTGTGGGCGGTTGAGGGTGATGTGGCCTGCCTTGCCGTATTGGCGGATCAGAATATCGGGCATCTGTGCTATTGGATGAGGTGGCGCGCGGTGATGAGCCGCATGATTTCGTTGGTTCCTTCGAGAATCTGATGGACCCGCAGGTCCCGCACGATCTTTTCGATCCCGTAATCGGCGAGATAGCCGTAGCCACCATGGAGTTGCAGGCACCCATCAGCAACCCGGCTGCCGACCTCGGTGACCTGCTTCTTGGCCATCGCGCAGAACTTCGTGGCATCGGGTGCGCCAGTGTCGAGCTTCCAGGCGGCCTGGCGCAGGAAGGTGCGGGCGGCTTGCAGGTCAATCTCCATATCCGCGAGCCGAAATTGCAGCCCCTGAAACTGGTCAATTGATTTGCCGAACGCCTTGCGTTCTTTCATGTAGGCCAGTGTCTGATCCAGCGCGGCTTGCGCTGCACCCAGCGAACAGGCGGCGATGTTCAGACGCCCGCCATCGAGCCCCGCCATGGCGTATTTGAATCCCTGACCCTCTTCACCCAACAGGTTGTGAGCGGGCGCCTTGCAGGCATCCATCTGGACCTGCCGCGTTGGCTGTGACCGCCAGCCCATCTTGTCCTCCAACCCCCCGTAGCTCAGCCCGTCGGCGCCTTCTTCGACAAGAATTGCGCTGATGCCCTTTGGCCCAGCATCACCCGTCCGCGCCATCACGATATAGGCGTCCGAATAGCCACCGCCCGAAATGAACGCCTTCGTGCCGGTCAGTTCGTAGCCTTCGTTCGTACGCACGGCTTTGGTCTTGAGCGCAGCGGCATCTGAGCCGGAGCCGGGTTCGGTCAAGCAGTAGCTGAGGATCGTCTCCATCGTCAGAGCTTTTGGGAGCAGACGGGCCTTCAACGTATCTGACCCGCGGGCGTCGATCATGTAAGCGCACATGTTATGGATCGACAGGAACGCGGCGACTGAGGCGCAAGATTGCGAAAGGGCCTCGAAAACCAGCGTGGCATCAAGCCGTGAGAGGCCCGAACCGCCCATATCCTCACTGACATACAGCCCGCCAAAACCCAGCTCGGCCAGTTTGGGCCAAAGGTCCTTGGGGATCGTGCCTTCGGCCTCCCAATTCCGCGCATGAGGGGCGATATGCTCGGCACCAAAGGCTTGCGCCATGTCGAATATCGCGACCTGTTCTTCGGTCAGGGCAAAGTCCATGATGCCTCCCACAGCATGAATTGAACGCTCGTTTAATTCATGCGCTGCTTTGCGGGATTTGGCAAGTGCGGCCTATTCCATGACTGGGATCGAGAACTCGCCGCCTTCCTTGATGCCCGACGGCCAACGCGATGTGATTGTCTTGGTGCGCGTGTAGAATTTGAACGCGTCAGGCCCGTGCTGGTTGAGGTCGCCAAACATGCTCTTCTTCCAGCCGCCGAAGGTATGATAGGCGAGCGGGACGGGGATCGGCACGTTGACCCCGACCATGCCGATATTGATCCGGTTGGCGAAGTCGCGGGCGGTATCGCCATCGCGGGTAAAGATCGCGGTGCCGTTGCCGTATTCGTGATGCATCGCTAGACCAAGCGCCTCTTCATAGCTTTGCGCCCGCACGGTCGAGAGGACCGGGCCGAAGATTTCTGTTGTGTAGATGTCCATGTCCGGCTTGACGTGGTCGAAGAGGTGGGCGCCGACGAAGAAGCCGTCTTCATAGCCCTGTAGCTTGAAATCACGGCCATCCACAACGAGCTTCGCGCCCTGATCGATGCCCGTCTGGACGAGGCGTTCGATATTGGCCTTTGCGGCAGCGGTCACCACCGGGCCATAGTCGACGTCATTGCCAGACGTATAGGGCCCAACCTTCAGCGCCTCGACCCGTGGCACCAGCTTCTCAATCAAACGGTCTGCGGTTTCGTCGCCCACTGGCACGGCGACGGAAATCGCCATGCAGCGTTCACCGGCCGCCCCATAGCCTGCGCCGACAAGCGCATCGGCGGCCTGATCCATATCCGCGTCGGGCATGATGATCATGTGGTTCTTCGCGCCGCCGAAACACTGCACCCTTTTGCCGTTCGCGCAGCCGCGTCCATAGATGTATTCGGCAATGGGGGTCGAGCCGACAAAGCCGATGGACTGGATCACGTCATGATCGAGGATCGCATCCACGGCCTCTTTGTCGCCATTCACGACCTGCAGGATGCCCTTTGGCAGCCCCGCTTCTTCCATCAGTTCAGCCAGCATCAGGGGGACGGAGGGGTCACGCTCGGATGGTTTGAGGATGAATGCATTGCCGCAGACGATGGCGGGCGCAAACATCCACATCGGGATCATCGCAGGGAAGTTGAATGGGGTGATCCCGGCGGTCACGCCAAGGGGCTGTTTCATCGAATACATGTCGATGCCGGGGCCGGCTGAGTCCGTATACTCGCCTTTCAGCATTTGCGGCGCAGCGATGCAGTATTCCACGACTTCAAGCCCGCGGATCACGTCGCCCTTGGCATCGGGGAGTGTCTTGCCATGTTCACGGCTCAGCGCCTCGGCCAGTTTGTCCATGTCGCGGTGCAGAAGCTGCACGAAGGCCATCATGACGCGGGCCCGGCGTTGCGGGTTCACGGCGGCCCATGCCGGTTGCACCTCTTGCGCGATGGACACGGCCTTGGCCAGTTCGTCGGCACCGGCAAGGGGGACCTTGGCCTGCACTTCGCCGGTCGCCGGGTTCATCACATCCGCGAAACGTCCTGATGTGCCTTTGACATGTGCGCCGCCGATATAATGGGTGAGTTCTTGCATTTGGTCCTCCGCGATCTTTGCGCCGACTATAGGGGGGAGTGTCGCAGGGTAAAGAGCCATGCTTGACAGAGAGAGGTTTGATTTGAGACGCTGAAATACCGCAGCGACACAAAGGAGCGCATGATGATCGTATCACAGATGCTGAAGACCAAGGACAATCCCGGGGTTGTATCCGTAAAGCCTTCGGACCCGGTCACCGATGCGGTCAAGCTCTTGTCAGCGAAGCGTATCGGCACGGTTGTGGTCTCGGGTGATGGTGAAGCGCTTGATGGCATCCTGTCGGAACGCGATATTGTCCGCGAATTGGGCAAGCGCGGGCCGAGTTGCCTGAGCGAGCCGGTGAGCAGCATGATGACCTCTGCCCTGACAACCTGTACGCCATCCGACACCGCCCTTGAGGTGCTGGAGGTCATGACAAACGGCCGGTTCCGCCATTTGCCCGTCATGGAAGACGGCAAGATGATCGGCCTGATCTCTATTGGCGATGCGGTCAAGGGCAGGCTTGCGCAATTGGCGATGGAGAAGGATGCCCTCGAAGGCATGATCATGGGGCATTAGGCCGCTTGCATTCCGTCCCGCAATATTGTTGCGTGCGCGCAGAGATGAGTTGAGACGAGGGCGGCCATGCGCGTAGGACTTTACCCCGGAACCTTTGATCCGGTCACGCTTGGGCACACGGATATTATCCGCAGGGCTTGTTCCTTGGTCGATCGGCTGGTGATCGGTGTTGCGATCAACCGCGATAAGGGACCGATGTTTTCGCTGGAAGAGCGTGTAGCGATGGTCGAGGCCGAGGCAGCCCCTTTGAGCGCGGCCACGGGCTGCGAAATTGTTGCCCATCCCTTTGAAAACCTGCTGATCGACTGTGCCCGTGATGTGCAGGCGCAGGTTATCATTCGTGGTCTGCGCGCTGTGGCGGACTTTGAATACGAGTTTCAGATGGTTGGGATGAACCGCAAGTTGGACGACACGATTGAAACGGTGTTTCTGATGGCCGAGGCAGAGCATCAGGCGATTGCGTCAAAGCTTGTGAAGGAAATCGCCCGTCTTGGCGGCGATGTCTCCAAATTTGTCGCACCTGCGGTCAATGAGGCGTTGCGCGCGCGGTTCGACGGTTGAACTGGCTTTGGATGTTTGTCGGGACCTATCTGCTTTATGCAACGATCATGGTGCTGGCGCATCCGCGCTGTATCTATCCGTTTGGGCCAGATGCGTTTGACGCACCGGAGTTCCGGCAGGAGGTTGTAACCGAGCGCGACGTGGCGCTCGCCATTCATGAAGGCACGACCGACGAAGCCGTTCTGTTCTTCATGGGCAATGGCGGGGCGCTTGCCTATTTCACCTACACGCTGAATGCACATGTGACGGCGGAAAGGCACCTTTATGCAGTCGAATATCCGGGCGGCGGCGGCATTCCCGGCACGCCGTCAGAGGTAGGACTGAAGGCCGACGCGCTTGCCGCCTATGACTGGATTGCGGCGCGGCATGACGGGCCCATTGTCGTGCACGGCTATTCGATGGGGACCGGACTTGCGCAATATGTGGCGGCCAGGCGTGAGGTTTCGGCCATCATTCTGGATGCACCTTTCGTGAAGATGTGCACGCTGATGACACGCGCATCCTGGCTGCCGGCGTGCTGGCTGCCCTTCGTGCAGAAATGGAATTCTGCGGCCTTGATACCCGAGATCTCCGCTCCGGTTTTGATCCAGCATGGACAGGACGATCAAATGATCGCACTCGCTGTGGGCCGACAGCTTGCCGATCTGATGGAAGAGGCGGACATTTCAGTGACATTTCATGCTGTGCCGGAGGCGAACCACAACAATCTCGCCGGTGTGCCAGGCTATCGCGACCGGATTGACGCTTTCCTGTCCGACGCCCTGAAGTAACAAAGCCGCCCCCGAAGGCGCGGCTGTTTTTCACATATTTGGCAGCTACTTAGCCGTAGATCGCCTTGTTGGCCACTTTGGCGGCGTCTTCGCGGAACATGCCCAGATCGATGGCAGTCTCGATGGGCATATTGCGCAGTTCGCGCTTCAAGCGGCTATAGGCGACACGCTTTTCAAATGCGGCGAATACGGTGTTCAGTACAGTCATGGCGTGCTCCTTTCCAAAGTCATCGCTTGTTGTCTCGACCCATCATTTAGTCATGCTGCACCGCAGAACAATTGACCTTTAGCGCTAACCGATATGCACGGCATGCATGGCAATTTTTCAATTCTGCACGAAAAAAGGCCGATCCCTGCGGACCGGCCCTTGCTTGCGGAGATAGGGATGTCTAGATCAATTTGCCCATCGCAACAGCGGTATCGGCCATCCTGTTCGAAAAACCCCATTCGTTGTCATACCACGACAGGATGCGCACCATGTTGCCGTCCAGAACCTTGGTCTGGTCCAGATGGAAGATGGACGAATGCGGGTCATGGTTGAAATCGGAACTGACCATGGGCAGGTCGGTATAGGCCAGCACCTCGGCCATGTCGCCATCGGCAGCTGCGATGACGGCGGCGTTGATTTCTTCGACTGATGTTGCACGCGACGCTTCGAATGTCAGGTCAACAACCGAGACATTGGGTGTGGGCACGCGAATGGCGACCCCGTCAAGCTTGCCGTTCAATTCGGGTAGCACCAGACCCACAGCCTTCGCCGCGCCGGTTGAAGTCGGGATCATTGACAATGCAGCAGCACGAGCGCGGTACAGATCCTTGTGCATAGTGTCCAGTGTAGGCTGGTCGCCTGTGTAGGAGTGGATAGTGGTCATGAAGCCTTTGGTGATGCCCACCGCATCGTTCAGCACTTTCGCGACCGGCGACAGGCAATTGGTCGTGCAGGACGCGTTTGAAACGATAAGGTCTTCGCTGGTCAGCACATGATCGTTCACACCGTAAACAATTGTTTTGTCAGCATTCTTGCCAGGGGCCGAGATCAGGACACGGCTTGAACCATTGTCCAGATGGGCCTGACACGCCTCTTTACTGGTAAAGATGCCGGTACATTCCAGAACGACGTCAACATCCGCCCAAGGCAGTTCCGCCGGGTTGCGGATGGCGGTCACTTCCATCGGCCCGCGGCCCACATCAATCGTGGATTCGGTTGTTGTCACGCTGCCGGGGAAGCGACCGTGGACCGAGTCAAAGCGCAGGAGGTGTGCGTTCGTTTCAACCGGGCCAAGGTCGTTGATCGCCACGACCTCAATATCCGTGCGTCCGCTTTCAACAATCGCGCGTAGTACATTGCGGCCAATGCGGCCAAATCCGTTAATTGCGACTTTGACGGCCATTCCATGTCCTCCTACGGCACTATGTTGGCGCTAACATTGCGATTTACGCCAAAAGGTCAACGCCAAATGGCGATGTACTCGATCAGATCGAGGAGTTTTCGCGTAAGAAAAGTGGTCATATCCGATTCAAATTGGGTGTAATCCACTGCGAAAAACGCAAGGATGATCAGCCCCAAAAGGATGGCAGTGGTATTGGTCATGATGCCCGTCTAGCGAGCCGGGAACCGAATGGCAAAGGCAATGTCTGCCTAGGATAAACAGCGCTAGTGCAGACGGCCCATCGTCGCGGCAACGTCGGCCATACGCGCCGAAAAGCCCCATTCATTGTCATACCAGGCGAGCACACGGACCGTTTTGCCACCCACAACCTTGGTCTGGTCAGGGGCAAAGATGCAGCTTTGTGTGGTGTGGTTGAAATCGATGCTGACCTTGGCCTCACCATCATAGGCCATGACCATGCCCATATAGCCGGCCGCCGCTTCGGCCACGACTGCGTTGACGTCGGCGGCGCTGACGGATTTGCTCGCCTCGAATGTCAGATCCACGGCGCTGACATTGGGGGTGGGGACGCGGATGGCGGTACCATCGAGCTTGCCCGAGAGTTCTGGCAGCACCTCACCCAAAGCTTTGGCGGCTCCGGTCGATGTGGGGATCATGGCCATCGCGGCAGAGCGTGCGCGGTAGAGGTCTTTGTGCCGCCGGTCGAGCGTCGGCTGGTCGCCGGTATAGGAGTGGATCGTCGTCATGATCCCGCGTTCGATGCCAATCGCATTGTTCAGGACCTTGGCCAAGGGGGCGAGGCAATTGGTCGTGCAGGACCCGTTTGAGACCAGACGCTCCGTCGCGGCCAGATCGCGGTGGTTGACGCCGTAGACGACGGTGCGGTCGACGTTTTTGGCAGGCGCGGAGATCAGAACCTTTTTCGCGCCCCGTTCCAGATGCACCGCGGATTTTTCGCCATCATTGAACTTGCCGGTGCATTCGAGGACCACATCGACACCGTCCCAGTCAAGCTCTGCCGGTTCATAGCTCGACATCACGTTGATCGGCCCGCGCCCCAGATCGAGTGTGTTGCCATCGACCGTCACAGGGTGGCCGAAACGGCCATGGACGCTGTCATATTTGAGAAGATGAGCGTTTGTCTCAATCGGGCCGGTCGCGTTGATTTTGACAACCTGCACATCGTTGCGCGCGGCCTCGGTGATATGCGCCAGCGTGCAGCGCCCGATGCGCCCAAATCCGTTGATCCCGATTGTGACTGTCATTGCGCGCCTCTATCGCCGGTTGCCATATGTCAGCTATAGGGCTGTGTGCCTTTGCATGCCAAGGCGAAAAGCGCATGGTTTCCAGCATGTTAGCGTTAAACTTGCCTGATGGCGCTAACGGTTTTCGCTAACACTTATTCGAACCGTTCACGCAACTCGCTCAAGGTAAAGCTTTGGGGGATGAAACCTGAATTTGCAGGGTCGTTTTGAGGATCCGAGATCACACAACCTGCGCTGCAAAGCTGGCGTGCAATCTGGTCCGAATAATCGACCAGCCAGATTCGCCCGCCGGGTGTGCTGATATAGCCGTCGATCCCGGCCTCAAAATCGCTGGTGACGTCATCAACAGACGGCACCTCGTTGTCATACTCAGCCGAGAAGCTGCCATGCGTATGATAAGACGCAATGACGTCGGCATCAGGCGCAGGCAGGTCACAATAATCTTCCGCTCCGCGATTGGCAGGCGTTGCGGCCAGACGGCCATCCTCTGTTTCGAAGATGTAGCCGCAATATTCGCGGCTTTCGGCAATCGATCGTGTTTGCAGATCGTTCAAAACGGATGTGGCAAACTGATTGACGTCATCGGTGTTCGCGATAATGTGCGGCGTGTCCTCGGTACAGCTGACAAGGGCAACACCGCCGATCAATGCAACCGCAATGCCGTATTTGAGATATGTCATCGCGGTCGCTTTCATGACTTACTTCAGAAGGGATTTTACTTTATCCGCCGTGGCCTCGGCGGTGATCCCGAACTCTTCAAAGAGCTTCGCGGCAGGTGCCGAAGCGCCAAAGCCATGCATGCCGATAAAGCCTGACTTTTCACGCTTGCCGCGTTCGCCGAAAAGCCAGCGGTCCCAGCCAAAGCGGATGCCAGCCTCGATTGCAACACGCACAGGGCCGCCCGGGAGCACGCGTTTGCGATAGGCTTCGTCCTGTTCTTCGAAAAGCTCCCAGCAGGGCATGGATACAACGCGCGTCCCGATACCTTCAGCCTGGAGCAAGTCGCGCGCGGCGAGGGCGACGCTGACTTCGGAGCCGGTGGCGAGCAGGATCGCTTGCCGTTTGCCCTCTGCATCCGCTAGCACGTAGCCGCCTTGGGCGGTCAGATTCTTGGTCTTGTGTTCGGTTCGCACTGTCGGCAGGCCCTGACGGGTCAGACTCAGCACAGTTGGTGTTTTCTCTGATGTAAGCGCCAGTTCCCAAGCCTCGGCCGTTTCCACCGTATCTGCGGGGCGGATGACATTCATGTTGGGCGTGGCGCGGAGCATCGCAAGATGTTCGATGGGCTGGTGCGTCGGCCCGTCTTCGCCAAGGCCGATGCTGTCATGGGTCATCACGTAGGTGACCGGTACGCCCATCAGGGCAGAGAGCCGCATCGCGCCGCGCGCATAATCGGTAAAGCACATGAAGGTGCCGCCATAAGGTTTCGCACCGCCATGCAGCGCCATGCCATTCATCGCCGCCGCCATGCCGTGTTCGCGCACACCGTAATAGATGTAACGGCCCTTGCGGGTATCGGGATGGAAGACGCCCAGATCGCTGGTCTTGGTGTTGTTGGAGCCGGTGAGGTCGGCGGAACCGCCGATGGTTTCCTTCATCACCGGATTGACGACGTCCAGCACCATTTCCGAAGATTTGCGGGTGGCGACCTTTGGCTGGTCCGCGCTGACCTGCTTTTTCAGCGCACGGATGACAGCGCTGAGTTTCTTGGGCGCTTCACCTGCATAGGTGCGATTGAACTCGGTCTGTTTGTTATCCGAGAGCGTGGCAAAGCGGGCTTCCCACTCCTTGCGGGTGGCTTCGCCACGCGCGCCGATGGCTTCCCATTGCTTCTTGACCTCTGGGTCGACTTCGAAATCGCCCATGGGGGCGCCGTAAGCCTCTTTCGCGGCTTTCAACTGATCCGCGTCGGTCAGCGCGCCGTGGCCCTTGGAGGTGTCCTGTGCCGCGTGGCCCAAGGCGATATGGGTCTTGCAGGCGATCATCGACGGGCGGGGGTCTTTTTTCGCTGCCACGATGGCCGCGTCGATGGCTTCGGGGTCGTGCCCGTCAATGGCCTGGACGTGCCAGCCTGCGGCCTCGAAACGTGCGGTCTGGTCAGTGATGTCGGCCATATCGACCGTGCCATCGATGGTGATGTTGTTGTTGTCGAAGAAAACAATCAGGTGGCCGAGTTTTTGCATGCCAGCGAGACCTATGGCCTCGTGGCTGACGCCTTCCATCAGGCAGCCGTCACCGGCCATCACATAGGTGTAATGGTCGATGATCTTTTTGCCCCATGTGGCGCGCTGGATTTCCTCGGCAATCGCGAAACCCACCGAATTGGCGATGCCTTGGCCGAGGGGACCTGTTGTGGTTTCAATCCCGCGCGCATGGCCGTATTCGGGGTGCCCGGCAGTGCGCGCGCCCCATTGGCGGAAATCCTTGATCTGATCGAGCGGCATGTCTTCATAGCCGGTCAGATACATCAGGGAATAGAGCAGCATTGAGCCGTGGCCTGCGGACAGGATAAACCGGTCGCGGTCTGGCCAATCGGGCGTTTTCGGGTCGAAGTTCAGATGTTTCTCAAAAAGGACCGTGGCGACATCGGCCATCCCCATTGGCATGCCGGAATGGCCGGAATTCGCGGCGGCAACAGCGTCCAGCGTGAGCGTGCGAATGGCGGTCGCCTTTTTCCAATGGTCAGGATGGGCGGAGCGGAGAGCGGCAATATCCAAGAGATCTGGTCCTGTTACTAAGTGATCCACGATTGGTTGCCCCGCGTCATATCAGGGTCCATCCCAAGTTCAAGCGCGGCGGCTAAGTCGTTCATTTGGCTGCGATTGCCTGATTTGCGGGGGGCGGGTGGATCGCTTAGGCTAAGGGCCAACAGGCGCGATTCGGCCGATGCCGGATCAGACAGGTGGCGGCGCGCGGGCGTCGTGTTTTTAAGAGAGCCGGAAGAAGCCGGGCTTTTGAAAGGACGGGCGGATGAGTGATATCAGTGAGTTGGAAGGCCGGATTACGGCCGCGCTGGACCGGATCAGGCGCGGCGTGGAGGCGCAAGGGTCTGGTGGGGACGCTGATCTGCAGACGGCTCTGGATGAAGAACGCGCGGCGAATGCGGCATTCGAAGAACGGGTGCAGCTGTTGAAGGAGCGTCAGGACGGGCAAGTGGCTGCACTGACGGACCAGGTTGCGACGCAAAAGGCGCAGATGCAGGCGCTCGATACGGAGTTGCAGCGGCTGCGGGCGGCGACTGCGCAGATGCGTGAGGTGAATACGCAGTTGCGGCAGGCGGTGACCGAGGGGCTGGCCCCGGAACTGGTTGATGCGGCGGTGGCAGCTGAGATTGAAGCGCTTGAGGCGCAACGGGCGGCGGATGTAGCGGAGATCACGGCGATCCTGGCCGAGTTGAAACCATTGGTGGAGGAGGGTGCCCATGCCGCAGGTTGAGATTGCGATCGGTGGCCGCAAGTTCGAGGTGGCCTGCCAGGATGGGGAAGAGCATTTCCTGCATTCGGCGGCAGCAATGCTGGATACCGAGGCGGCACATCTGTCCGAACAGATAGGGCGTCTGCCGGAATCGCGGATGTTGCTGATGGCGGGCCTGATGCTCGCCGACAAGACCGCCGGTTTGCAGGACAAAGTGCGCGAGGCGGAGGCGGAGGCCGCGAAATTGCGTGCGGAGCTTGAGACGGTACAAGGCCAGCCTGTGCCTGCGCCGGAGCGGGTCGAAGTGCCCGTTGTTCCCGCAGATGTGACCGACACGCTGGCAGAGATTGCGGCCCGCGCCGAAGCGCTGGCCGATCAGGTGGAAGGCGCTGCCGCACCCTGACGCGTCATCAAAATTCTAGAACCTTGATGTGCGCCGCGCTTTAGGCGTTGGCTTCGCGGATTTTGTCGGCGGCATCCTTGTCAAAGCTGACGCCGTTTTCTGCGAAAAGTGTGTCCAACTCGCCCGACAGCGTCATTTCAGTGATGATGTCGCAGCCCCCGACAAATTCGCCCTTCACATAAAGCTGGGGAATTGTGGGCCAGTCGGAATAGTCCTTGATGCCTTGGCGGATGTCATCGTCGGCCAGCACGTTGATGTCGTGATACTCGACCCCCATGAAGTTCAGCACACCCGCCACGCGGGACGAGAACCCGCATTGCGGCATGGATTTCGTGCCCTTCATGAAAAGGACAACGTCATTGTCGGTGACGGTTTCTTTGATCTGGTCCTGGGCTGTCATTTCTTTCGATCCATTTTGCTGGGTGCGAAAAACTTCGCATAACTCTGAGGGTCTCTGGGCGCATGCCATGTGCGCGATTCTGTCGTGTCGTTGCCTGGGGAATAATTGGCGTGCATCAAATGATGCCCTTGTCCGGGGTTGCTGCCGCGATTCTGCGTCGGAGCATTGCGCCGCCGTTTGTCGCCGAGGACAATCGCCGCGGCACCAATGATAAATGCAACTATACTCGTAAGCAGTATCCCCATCTCAAAGCTCATTCTGGCGCCTTTGTTGTCAGGGCCAGAGCGTGTAATTCGCCGCTATCGATTTTCGGTTTTACGACGGCCATCACAGCGCGTTGTTGTTGGACGCGGTTCATGCCACGGAAGCTTTCATCGACGACCATGCCTTGGAAATGCGCGCCATCGTCACCCTCGATTTGAATCGTGGCGTTGGGAAAGCTCTCGCGCAGGAGCGTTTCGATTTCGTGGGCGGTGATGGGCATGCGGGTCCTCTTTCGTTGCGCTTAAGCTAAGTCCGCTTGTGCGTGTGGACAAGTGCGGAGCCTCCGGCGGGAGTATTTTTGGCGAGATGATAGGTGCGCCTTTAGGCGAGAGCGGCGGCGAAGCTTTTGCGGAAGATGTCGGTGAGTTCTGACAATGACGCGCTCTGGCTGCCAAAGGTCACCATCTCCCCGCCGACTTTGCCGACCATTGTCAGGATCACGCCCTCCATATTAGCGGCGACCATCAGGGCCTCGGCCTGATCGAAATTGCAGGCGATGAGGTAGCGTGACTGGTCCTCGCCAAAGAGGGTGGGGGTGTCTTCAACGTCCAGCGAAAGCCCCACGCCCGCCTCTTCGGCAAGTTCAAAGGCGGCGAGGGCGAGGCCGCCATCGCTGAGATCGGTGCAGGCGCGGATGAAGGCGAAGTACTTGCGGATAAAATCGCCGTTCTTGCGTTCGGTCTCAAGATCAACTGGTGGCGCGTCGCCTTCGGCGCGCCCATAGACCTCGGCCAGCAAGGCGGACTGGGCCAAATGGCCTGTTGTTTCGCCCAGCAGAAGCAGCACATGCCCTTCGCGGATCTGGCCGGTGATCATGTGATCGGGGTTCGCGATCAGCCCGACGGCGCCAATCGTCGGCGTGGGCAGGATCGCGGCACCATCGGTTTCGTTATAAAGCGAGACATTGCCGGAGACGATGGGCATGTCGAGCGCTTTGACGGCCTCACCAATGCCTTGGATGGCACCCACGAACTGACCCATGATTTCGGGCTTTTCGGGGTTGCCGAAATTCATGTTGTCGGTCGTGGCTAGCGGGGTGGCCCCAACTGCGGTGAGGTTGCGGTAAGCCTCGGCCACGGCCTGTTTGCCGCCCATGACAGGGTTCGCTTTGACATAGCGGGGGGTCACGTCGCTGGTGAAGGCGAGGGCCTTGTCGGTGCCGTGGACCCGGACGATGCCGCTCCCAGCGCCCGGCGCGCGGGCCGTGTCGGCCATGACCTGGCTGTCATATTGTTCGTAGACCCATTGCTTGCCGGCGTAGTTGGGGCTGCTGATCAGGGCTTTCAGCCCGTCAATCGGATGCACGCCCGGGATATCGCCGAGTAGTTCCGCCGTCGGCGTTGGCTCCCATGGTCGGTCGTATTCGGGGGCAGAGCCGGAGAGGGTTGCGAGGGGAAGGTCGGCTTTGATATCGCCTTTGTGTTCGACGATGAACCGGTCTTCGGCGATGGTTTCGCCGACAATCGCAAAGTCGAGGTCCCATTTTTCGAATACGGCGCGGGCCTCGGCTTCTAGCTCTGGCTTGAGGACCATGAGCATGCGTTCCTGGCTTTCGGACAGCATCATCTCGTAGGCTGTCATGTTGTCTTCGCGCTGAGGGACAGCATCGAGGTTCAATTTGACACCAAGCCCGCCTTTGTCGCCCATTTCCACTGCGGAGCAGGTGAGGCCTGCGGCGCCCATGTCCTGGATGGATATCACAGCGCCGGTGGCCATGAGTTCGAGGGTGGCTTCCATCAAGCGTTTTTCGGTGAACGGGTCGCCGACCTGCACGGTCGGGCGCTTTTCCTCGATCGTGTCATCGAATTCGGCGCTGGCCATGGTGGCACCGCCCACACCGTCGCGGCCGGTCTTGGCGCCGAGATAGACGACGGGCATGCCGATGCCGGAAGCGGCGGAGTAGAAAATCTTGTCGGCGTCGGCGAGACCTGCGGCGAAGGCGTTCACGAGGCAGTTGCCATTATAGGCGCGGTCGAAGCGGACTTCGCCACCCACGGTGGGCACGCCAAAGCAGTTGCCATACCCGCCAATGCCGGCGACGACACCGTTGACGAGCTGCTTCGTTTTGGGATGCGATGGTTCGCCGAAGCTGAGCGAATTCATCGCCGCGATGGGCCGTGCGCCCATTGTAAAGACATCGCGCAGGATGCCACCCACACCAGTTGCCGCGCCTTGATAGGGTTCGATGTAGCTGGGGTGGTTATGACTTTCCATTTTGAAAACGACGGCTTGGCCATCGCCGATATCGACCACGCCAGCATTTTCGCCGGGACCGCAGATCACTTGTGGCCCTTCCGTATGCAGGGTGCGCAACCATTTCTTGGAGGACTTGTAGGAACAATGCTCGTTCCACATCGCCGAAAAGATGCCGAGTTCGGTGAAACTGGGTTCGCGGCCGATGATCTGCAGGATCTGCTTGTATTCATTGGGGCTGAGCCCATGTGCGGCGATCAGATCATCGGTGATAGCTGGCTCTTGCATGTCGTCCCCTTCGGCAGTTGCGGCCTTTTAGCGGGGCGAGCGAGAGGGGGAAAGCGACATTTACGCAGAAAAAAGCCGGGCGCGAGGCCCGGCGAAGTCCAACAGGGAGGTGAAGGTGATGAGCGCTCACGCATCCTCACCCTCGGATGTGGAGATAGGGTGCGATTTTTGACCATTCAAGAAAAAATCGGATTTATGTAACGCAATTCCGCTATGTGTTACGTGCATAGCTCACTTTGGTGTGCCCGCGAGCGCCTTTCATCCTATGGGTGTATTGGGGCGTAATGTCCGGAGGCGGCTATATTTCGAGGGCCGCCGCCTCGCGCATCTTTTTGCGATGAGCAAAGATCTCATCCTGCACAAAATCACGGAACGCGCTGATCCGCTTCGATTGCCGTAGCTCTTCTGGATAGGCGAGGAAGACGGGCACTTCGCCGCTTTCGAGATTTGGCAGAACGCGGACGAGATCGGGGAAATCCTCGGTGACGTAATCGGGCAGGACCCCGACACCGATATTGTTCAGGATGCCCTGCAGGACGCCGAAATAGTTGTTCACCGTGAAGAGGTTCGGGATGTCGTAGGTCAACAGATGCTGTACCAGTGTCGCGCCGGCAGCGACCTGGATCGAGTTGAGCCTTTGGCAGATCAGCCGGTGATTGCTGATTTCTTCGATATCGGTGATCTGGCCGCTCTTCTCCAGATATTCCTGTGATGCGTAAAGGCGCATGCGCACCGACATCAGCCGTTTGCGGATTAGGTCAGCCTGTGATGGTTCTTTCATGCGGATGGCCACGTCCGCTTCGCGCATGGGCAGGTCAAGCACGCGTTCTTCGAGCATCAGGTCGATCTTCAGATCCGGGTATTGTTCGTAGAGTTTCGGCAGGCGTGGGGCGAGCCAGAGAGTGCCGAAGCCAGTTGTGGTGGTCACGCGGAGTTCGCCAAACACTTCCTCTTCGCTGTCGCGAATGCGGGCGGAGGCAGCTTCCAGCCGTTTGTTCATCGATTTGGTGGCGTCGAAGAGAAGCTCGCCCTGTTCGGTCAGGATCAGCCCGCGGGCATGGCGGTGAAAGAGGGTGGTGTTGAGTGATTCTTCGAGGGCACGGATCTGCCGGGACACGGCGGACTGCGACAAATGCAGCGTATCGCCTGCATGGGTCAGCGATCCGGCATCGGCAACGGCGTGAAATATTCTTAGTTTGTCCCAGTCCATTCTGCCCCGCCATCCACGTTGTTATCGCTCACATTATCAGATCATTACGCGAAGTCGTGCAATTCATGCAAACGCAATGCGCGACAAATTTCCGCTTTGTAGGTCAGTCTTTTTGACCTATAGTTTTCTCCAGTGATTTGACGCCTGGGGAGGTGCGAGATGAGCCATCAAGACGTATCGTTGAACGACCGCTACGATCTGGAAAAATCACCCGTTTTATTGAATGGCACACAAGCTCTGGTCCGTCTGATGCTGATGCAGCGCGCCCGCGATGAGGCTGCTGGATTGGATACCGCAGGTTATGTCACTGGGTATCGCGGATCGCCCCTCGGTGCGGTGGATATGCAGATGAGCCGCGCGAAAGATGTGCTGGAGCCTGCTCAGGTTCTTTTCCAGCCTGGATTGAACGAGGATTTGGCGGCGACAGCGCTCTGGGGCTCTCAGCAGGCGGAACTGCGGGGCGAGGGCAAGCATGATGGTGTCTTTGGCCTGTGGTACGGGAAGGGGCCTGGGGTTGACCGGACCGGCGATGTAATGCGGCACGCCAATATGGCGGGCACCAGCCCACGTGGCGGGGTGATCATGGCGATGGGAGATGATCATACGGGCGAAAGCTCGACGACTTTGCATCAGTCCGACTGGGCAATGGTCGACGCCTATATGCCGATTGTCTCGCCTGCGGGGGTACAGGAAATCCTCGATTATGGGCTCTATGCCTGGGAATTGTCGCGTTATGCGGGCGTCTGGGTCGGCCTGAAGACGATGAAGGACACGATTGAGGTGACCTCAGTCGTCAATGGCGACCCGCATCGGATGTCGTTTGTGAGGCCAGATATGAAGCTGCCTGAAGGGGGGCTGAACATCCGGCTGGTCGATACACCGCAGCTGCAGGAAGCGCGGATGATCGATTACAAACGCTTCGCGGCAGAGGCGTTTTCGCGCGCCAACAAGATGGATCAGCGCAAATGGGGCAAGCCCGGCGCGAAGATCGGATTTGTCGCTGCAGGCAAGAATTGGCTCGATCTGCAGCACGCGCTTTCGCTCTTGAATATCGATGAGGCCGAGGCGGAACGGCTGGGGATCACCACCTACAAGGTCGGGCAGGTGTGGCCGCTCGATATGGCGAGTTTTCACGAATGGGCCGAGGGGCTGGACCTGATTGTGGTGGTCGAAGAAAAGCGGAAGCTGATCGAGGTGCAGGTGAAAGAGGCGATCTTTGATGATCGTCGCGGGCGTCGCGTTTACGGCTGGCACAAGGGCGATGAGCATTCCGAAGGGCGTCGGGAAGAGATTTTTCAGACGAAGGCTGCGCTGGATCCGATTGTGATTGCTGAGAAAATTGGTGGTATCCTTGTTGAGGAGGGCTGTGGCTCTGACGGGGTGAAGGCGGGGCTGGCGGAGCTGTCTGAGGCGCGCCGCGCCGACAATGCGCCAGAGATCGCGGCGCGGTTGCCATATTTCTGTTCGGGCTGCCCGCATAATTCCTCGACCAAGGTACCCGAAGGATCGCGCGCCTATGCGGGGATCGGTTGTCATTACATGGTACAGTGGATGGATCGGGAGACGGTTGGCTTCACGCAGATGGGCGGTGAGGGCGCGAACTGGGTCGGTGAAGCGCCATTTTCGACGCGGGATCATGTTTTTCAGAACCTTGGCGACGGAACCTATAACCATTCCGGCGTGCAGGCGATCCGCTTTGCGCTGATGGCGGGGACGAACATCACCTACAAGATCCTCTATAACGATGCCGTCGCGATGACTGGCGGGCAAGGGAATGACGGCGATCTGCGTGCGGATCAGATTTGTCGCGAATTGCAGGCGATGGGCGTCCGCAACATCGCACTCGTTTATGACGAGAAAGAGGATATTGACCTGGGCCAGTTCCCAAAAGGTCTCGATGTGCATGAGCGTACCGATATGCCCGCTGTGCAGGAGAAATTCTGCAAATACAAAGGTGTGTCGGCCATTGTGTATGTACAGACCTGCGCGGCCGAGAAGCGGCGGCGGCGCAAGCGCGGGCAGTTTCCCGACCCCGACAAGCGGGTGTTTATCAATACGGATGTCTGTGAAGGCTGCGGCGATTGCGGGGTGCAGTCGAATTGCGTGTCGATTGTGCCGGTTGAGACCGAACTGGGTCGCAAACGGGCGATTGATCAATCCTCTTGCAACAAGGATTTTTCCTGCGTGAAGGGCTTCTGCCCCTCATTTGTGACTGTTGAAGGCGCGAAAATTCGGAAGGAGGCGACGGCGGATGTCGACCTGCCCGATATGCCAGAGCCGGAGCTTCCGACCATCGACGGCACGCATAACGTGGTGATCACCGGCGTTGGTGGTACGGGCGTGGTGACGATTGGTGCGGTGCTTGCCATGGCCGCCCATATCGATGGCAAAGGGGCTGGCATGATGGAGATGGCGGGCCTCGCCCAAAAGGGTGGCGCGGTCCATATCCATTGCCGGATTGCAGAGACGCCCGGCGTTATCAGCGCCATCCGCGTGGCGACCGGGGAGTGCGACGCGCTGATCGGCGGTGATCTGGTCGTCAGCGCCGGGGCCAAGACAATTGGTTTGATGAAGACCGGGACAACCCGTGGCGTGGTCAACAGCCACGAGATTATCACGGGCGACTTCACGCGCGATACGGGCTTCAAGCTGCCATCGGATGAACTACAGATCGCGCTGCAGGCGCGGTTGGGTGATGGGCTGGCGATGTTTGATGCCTCGGACCTTGCCAAAGCGCTGCTCGGCGACAGCATCTATTCCAACATGATGATCTTTGGTGCGGTCTGGCAAATGGGCGCAATTCCAGTGAGTTACGAGGCGATCCTAGGGGCGATTGAGCTGAATGGCGCAGCTGTGAACCGCAACATCAAGGCGTTTGAATATGGTCGCTGGGCCTATCTGAATCCCGAAGATGCAAATGGGATTTTGACGCCGAATGTGGTGCAATTGCCCAAGACTTTGAACGACCAGATCGCCTTCCGCGCGCAACATCTGGAGGCATATCAGGGCAAGCGCCTGGTCAAGCGCTATCACAAACTGCTTGATCAGGTGCAGGACGAGCCGCTGAAAGAGGCTATCGCAAAGGGGTATCACAAGCTCTTGGCTTATAAGGATGAATATGAGGTGGCGCGCCTTCTGACCGAGACCAAGGCGAAGGCCGAGGCGGAATTTGATGGCGATCTGAAGCTGACCTATCACCTCGCCCCGCCGATGCTGACCAAGACGGGCGCGGATGGGCGTCCGATCAAAAAAGAATATGGGGCGCGGATGGCGGCGATGTTCCCGAAGCTCGCGAAGCTGAAGTTCCTGCGCGGCACGCCGTTTGACCCGTTTGGCCGCACGGCGGAGCGTCGAATGGAACGCGCGCTGATCCGCGAATATGAAAAGGATATGGCCGAGGTTTTGCAGGTCATGCGGCCCGATACGCGCGATGCGGCCATTGCTTTGGCCGCTCTGCCTTTGGACATTCGCGGCTTTGGCCCGGTCAAGGACGCGAATGCCCGCAAGGCCGCGAAAAGGCGTGAGGAATTGCTTGCGGTTCTGCGTGCCGCACCGATGCAACAGGCGGCAGAGTAACACGCCTTTGTTATGTGATTTTTGGTCGTACGTGATAGTTTAGCGCAATATGCGTAAAACAGGCCTATTTTGATGCCCTCAAAGCACCGCGAAGTTGCTCGCGATATCACATATGCCTCCTCTGCCAAGGGCCGTGGCGGCCGCGCGATGATCCGTGTGCTGGAGAACGCGACGGGGCGTTTGCGGCTGATCCGCAAGGCCAAGGGGTATGATCTGGAGGTCGCCGCAGGTCAGGACTTCTGGCAGGTCATGGTGGAGCGTTATGGGCTGAAGCTGGATGTTGTCAGCGGGACGTTGGAGAGCATTCCGCGTGAAGGGCCGCTGATCGTTGTCTCGAACCATCCTTACGGTATTCTTGATGGCCTGATGATGGGCCGCATTCTGTCAGAGCGACGGGACGGTGATTTTCGCGTCCTTGCGCATCGGATTTTTCGCCGTGCCCCTGACCTGGAGAAGGTGATCCTGCCGATTTCGTTTGATGAGACGAAAGAGGCCGCCCGTCAGAACCTTGAGACGCGGGCCGAGGCCGTGCGCTACCTCAAAGAAGGCGGTGCCATCGGGATTTTTCCGGGCGGCACGGTCTCCACCTCGGCCAAGCCGTTTTCGCAGCCGATGGACCCAAGCTGGCGCACGTTTACCGCCAAGATGATCGCGAAATCCGATGCCACGGTTGTCCCTATCTTCTTTGAAGGGCGCAACAGCCGTCTGTTCCAACTGGCGAGCCACATCCACCACATTCTGCGCACCGGCATGTTCATTCGTGAGTTCAAAACGAAGATCAACAAGCCCGTGCGGATTGTTGTCGGTGAACCGATCCCATCAGAACAATTGGACGCCTACAAAAAAGACCCGAAAGGGTGCATGGATTTCCTGCGCAAAGCCACGTATGAGTTGAGCCCAAGCCCGTTGGACCCCACGTCCCTGGGCCATGAATTTGAGGCGAAATACAAGGTGCGCAATGGCCGTCGGGATCTTCGATAGCGGGCTGGGGGGGCTGACGGTGCTGGATGCCGTCTCAAAGCGCTTGCCCGACGTACCGCTTGTCTATTTCGGCGATAGCGCCCATGCGCCTTATGGCGTGCGCGATGCCGATGACATTTATGAGCTGACGACTAAGGCCTGTGAGCGGCTGTTTAGTGCGGGCTGTGATCTGGTGATTTTGGCCTGCAACACGGCCTCAGCCGCTGCGCTACGTCGCATGCAGGAAGGCTGGGTGCCGACCGACAAACGGGTGCTGGGTGTGTTCGTGCCGCTAATCGAGGCGCTGACAGAGCGGCAATGGGGTGACAACTCTCCACCCCGTGAAGTGGCGGTTAAGCATGTGGCTTTATTCGCGACGCCTGCGACCGTTTCGAGTCGGGCGTTTCAGCGGGAACTGGCGTTCCGGGCGATTGGTGTGGATGTGGAGGCGCAGGCCTGTGGTGGCGTGGTGGACGCCATCGAAGACGGCGACATGATCTTGGCCGAGGCACTGGTGAAATCCCATGTAGATGCGCTGAAACGTAAGATGCCGGACCCCGATGCGGCGGTGCTGGGCTGCACCCATTACCCGCTAATGCATAAGGAATTTCAAGCCGCGTTGGGCACGGATGTGAAAGTCTTTTCTCAGGCCGATCTGGTCGCCGACAGCCTTGCCGACTATCTGGACCGGCATCCCAATATGAGGGGGCCAGGGACTGAAAGTGCTTTCCTGACCACGGGCGACCCGGCACGCGTCTCATCCCGTGCGACGCAGTTTTTGCGACGACAAATCACGTTTGAAGCCGCTTAAATCCTGAAAAATGCATCCCAAAGGGATATCGATATGACTACCCATAACGTCGCCATTCTTGGCGCTTCTGGCTATACCGGGGCGGAGCTCGTCCGGTTGATTGCCACCCATCCGAGCCTGCAGATCGTGGGCCTTTCCGGCAACTCCAAGGCCGGAATGGCCATGGCCGAGGTGTTTCCGCATCTGCGCCATCTGAACCTGCCGCGCCTGACCACGATTGAGGAGATGTCGTTTGACGATGTCGAGATCGTGTTTTGCGGACTGCCCCATGCGACCTCGCAACAGGTGATCTCGGGCTTGCCGGATCATGTGCGGATTGTGGATATGTCCGCCGATTTCCGGCTGCGTGATCCGGAGGATTACGAGAAATGGTATGGCAAGCCGCATGCTGCAGTCGAGTTACAGAAAACGGCTGTTTATGGCCTGACCGAGTTCTATCGCGATCAGATCAAGGATACCCGGCTGGTTGCCGGTACCGGGTGCAACGCAGCGACGGGGCAGTATGCGCTGCGGCCCCTGATTGCGGCGGGTGTGATTGATCTGGATCAGATCATCATTGATCTGAAAGCGGCAGTATCCGGGGCAGGGCGGGCGTTGAAGGAGAACCTGTTGCACGCAGAATTGTCAGAAGGGGCGCATGGCTATGCGGTTGGCGGCCTCCACCGGCATCTGGGTGAGTTCGATCAGGAATTCGCTTTGGTTGCCGGGCGGCCGGTCCTTGTGCAGTTCACGCCGCATCTGATCCCCGCCAACCGCGGCATTTTGGCGACCACCTATGTGCAAGGCGATCCGCAGGCCATATATGAGACACTGGTCGCAGCCTATGCGGCTGAGCCGTTTATTGAGGTACTTCCGATGGGACAGCATCCATCGATCAAACATATCCGGGCGAGTAATTTTTGCCATATCGGGGTTGTCGCTGACCGCGTTTCGGGACGGACGATTGTCATTGCGGCTTTGGACAACCTGACCAAAGGCTCATCCGGTCAAGCGTTGCAGAACGCCAACCTGATGCTGGGACTGCCAGAGACAGAAGGCCTTATGCTGGCTCCGGTGTTTCCATGAGCGGCGGTCTGAAAAGTCTCAAGAAGCGGCGGCGTATTCAGGTGATCTGGATGGCCTCGATCAGCATGGCGCTGGTGCTGGTGCTGTTGTGGTTCCTGCCCGATGACAGTTTTCAGTTCTTCCGCTCACCCAGCGAGGTGACGGAGGCTCCGCCACCGCCGACAGAGCGTTTCCGCATCGGGGGGCTGGTCGAACAGGGGTCATTGATCCGGGGACAGGGAGAGGCGATCACCTTTCTTGTGACCGATGGTGGCGCCTCGGTGCCGGTAGTCTATACCGGCATCCTGCCTGACCTTTTTGAGGAAGGTCAGGGCATGGTGGCCCAAGGCAACTACATCAACGGTCGCTTTGAAGCTGTTGAAATCCTTGCTAAACATGATGAGACTTACATGCCTGCCGAGGTGGTCGATGCCCTGAAGGAACAGGGTGTCTACAAACCAACGGACGGTGGCACAGTCACGAATTAACCAATCGCGCGCAGCTTTCTCTCCAAACGGAGAAAAGGGCTGCCCATGCAAAGCGTTACCGAAATCGCGACCGAGATTGTCGCCCGTGAGGGCGGCTATGTAAACGACCCCGATGATCCCGGCGGGGCGACGAAATACGGGGTCACCATCCACACGATGCGTCGTTTGGGGCTGGATCTGGATCAGGATGGGCGGATCGATACGGATGATGTGAAGATGCTGACGCGCGCGCATGCTGTGTCGATCTTTGTCGAACATTACTTCCGCAAACCCCGGATCGATCAATTGCCCGAAGTGCTGCATGCCACGGTCTTTGACATGTATGTCAATGCCGGTGCGAATGCAGTGAAGATCCTGCAGCGTCTTCTGGGCGATATGCGGATCAGCGTGACGGTTGACGGTGTGATTGGCCCGCAGACCATTCGCGCGACGAAAGAAGCGCTGGCGGCGGCGCCTAAGCACTTTGTCGATGCCTACGGGATCGCGCGGCGGAACTATTATTACGACCTCGCCGACCGGCGCGTGAACAGCCGTAAATACGCGCGCAGGCGCGATGGCGGCAAGGGCGGGTGGATCAAGCGCGCTGAGGAGTTCATCGCACCCCGATATCACCTGACCGAGGCCCAGCATCGCGAAAGGACCGCGAAATGGGCCTGATCAGTGGATTGATGGCGTTCCTCTTTGGTGATGGCCGCAATGTCGTGACGGAAACGGCTGAGGTCTTTCGCGAGAACGCTGAAAAGAGTGCGGTGCGCGCCGCGTCTGCGAGGAGCGAGAGCCTCGCCCAATTTGCGGCGGAGTTCGTGCATCCGCGCCGGGGTCTTTTTGACCGGTTCATCGACGGGCTCAACCGCCTGCCGCGCCCGATGCTGGCGCTGGGGACGATCTGGCTCTTTGTCACAGCGATGACCGCGCCAGAGACCTTTGTTGCGGGGATGGAGGGGATTGCGCTGGTGCCAGAGCCGCTCTGGTGGTTGATGGGGGCGATTGTCAGCTTTTACTTCGGTGCACGGCATCAGGCAAAAGCGCAGGATTTTCAACGCTCTGTCGCGTGGACCTTGGCGATGGCCGATCAAGTTAAGGCACCGGAGCCAATGGCGGAGGATGCGGTAGAGCCGCCCGCAGCTAACCCGGCCTTGGCCGATTGGAGGCGGGAAAATGGATAAGCTGTGGTGCGACAGAATGGAAAAGCGGATCGCGGCACTGGAGATGCGGGATGCAGTGGACGAGGTGCATCGCGACAACGTCTCGGACCGGCTGAGCGCGATTGAAGACACGCTGAAATGGCTGGTGCGGTTGATTATCGGGGGCCTCTTGATGGCCGCGCTGACCTACGCGGTGCAAGGAGGTTTCGTGCGATGACGAAGGTGCTGATCGGGGCCTTCGCCCTTATCACCGCGATGTTTGTGAATGCAGTGGGTGGCCGTTTTGAGGGGTATCTGTTTCCTGTTGTGACAATGGCGGAAATCATACGTCACGACGCGGTGGGTGAGACCAGCTCTCGCATTTGGGGGCACTCTGCCAGATTGCGCGATTGTTCGTTTGACCACCTTGTGTGGTTCCTTGGCGATGCGACGGACAATGCGCGCGCCGATCTTGTCTTTGAAGAAGGGACGAAGGTGCGGGAAGGTGGCGCGTTTTCCTTTGGCCCCTGGCTGGTCCAACTGACGCCTGAGCAGTTGACGGGGCGGTCTTTTGCAGTGGTTTATCACCGCTGTCATCGGTTGTGGCTGACGGAAACGCGGTTTTACTAGCAATGCGCGCCAAAATGTAGCGCCGAAGTGACTGGGCAAGCCTATTGCCCGGTTTTGCTTTGCGCTATGTCTGGCGCATGCTGGTTGAATACGGACATTTCGCGCTGATTCTGGCCTTTGGCGTGGCCATTGTGCAGATGATCGTGCCGATGATCGGCGCACATCGTGGCAATGCGGCATGGATGGCATTGGCCGAGCCCGCGGCGACGGTGCAGTTCCTGCTGACAGGCTTTGCCTTTGCGGTGCTGACCTGGGCCTTTGTCACCTCCGACTTTTCGCTGCAGCTTGTCTACCTCAATTCCCACACGGACAAGCCGATGATCTACAAGATCACCGGGGTCTGGGGGAACCACGAAGGCTCGATGCTGCTGTGGATGCTGATCCTGACGCTTTTTGGTGCGCTGGCAGCGTGGTTCGGAGGGGGATTGCCGACGCGGCTGCGGGCGCGGGTTTTGGCGGTGCAGGCCTCAATCGCGGTAGCGTTCTTTGCCTTTGTGATCTTCACATCGAACCCGTTTCTGCGGCTGGAAGTGCCGCCTTTGAATGGCCGCGACCTGAACCCGCTGCTGCAGGATCCCGGCTTGGCGTTCCATCCGCCGTTCCTTTATCTGGGCTATGTGGGGTTGAGCGTCTCATTCTCTTTCGCCGTTGCTGCGCTGATCGAGGGCCGTGTTGATGCCGCATGGGGCCGCTGGGTCCGGCCATGGACTTTGGCGGCATGGATGTTTCTGACCGTGGGCATCGCGCTGGGGTCCTGGTGGGCGTATTACGAGCTGGGTTGGGGCGGTTTCTGGTTCTGGGACCCGGTTGAGAACGCGTCGTTCATGCCGTGGCTGATCGCCGCTGCTTTGCTGCATTCGGCCATTGTGGTGGAAAAGCGCGAGGCGCTGAAAAGCTGGACCATTCTGCTGGCGATCCTCGCCTTTGGTTTTTCCTTGCTGGGGGCGTTTATCGTCCGCTCTGGCGTGCTGACCTCGGTCCATGCCTTCGCCAATGACCCCGAACGCGGCATGCTCATCCTGATCATCCTCGCGATTTTCCTAGGCGGGGCGCTGACGCTCTTTGCCTTCCGCGCAGGCGCGATGGAGGCGCAGGGTGTGTTCTCTACCATCAGCCGCGAAAGTGCGCTGGTGCTCAACAACATTCTGTTGGCTGTGAGCTGTTTTGTCGTATTCATCGGGACGATCTGGCCGTTGGTGGCAGAGATCTTGTTTGATCGGACCCTGTCGGTTGGGCCGCCCTTCTTTGATGCGGCCTTTACGCCGTTCATGGTGGGGCTGGCGATTGTGCTGCCGCTTGGGTCGATCCTCGCGTGGAAACGCGGCACGTTGGGCCGTGCGTCCAAACACCTTGTCGGGTGGTTCGTGCTGGCCGTAGCACTTGCGGCACTGGCCTATGCAATACAAAGTGGCAATTCTGCCTTGGGGCCGATTGGCGTTGCTTTGGGCGTCTGGGTTGTGGGTGGTGCGATTGCTGATCTGTGGATGCGCAGCGGGCGTGAAGGCTTTGCCGCGCGCTTGCGGCGAATTGGTCGGCTGCCGCGCGCCGATTGGGGCAAGGCCACGGCGCATATCGGGATGGGTGTCACGATCTTCGGCATCGCCGCGATGCTCGCGTGGGAGCGTGAGGATATCCGGATCGCCAATATCGGTGACCGCTGGGATGTGGGGCAATTTACCTTCCAACTGGATGACGTGCGTCAATTTCAAGGGCCGAATTACCTGACAACGATGGCTGATATTGCCGTGTTCCGCCGTGACGAGCCATTCGCGATGCTCAACCCGGAAAAGCGGTTCTATCCGGTGGCCAATATGCCTACGACCGAGGCCGCGATCAGCAATGGTGTGCTGCGGGATGTTTATGTGACGCTGGGCGATCCGCAGGAAGGGGGTGGATTTGCCGTGCGCGTTTACCTCAAACCTTTTGCGAACTGGATTTGGGGTGGTGCGATCCTGATGGCCCTGGGCGGGTGTCTGTCGCTGTCTGACAGACGGCTGCGGATTGGCGCGGCGGCGCCAAAGAAGACACAGGCCAAGGCGGTGCCTGCGGAATGAGATGGATTGTGCTGATCCTTGCGCTGCTCGCCAGCCCGCTTTGGGCGGTGCAGCCGGATGAGATTCTCGATGATCCGGTGCTGGAAGAGCGCGCGCGTGATCTGTCGCAAGGCCTGCGCTGCCCGGTTTGCCAGAACGAAAGCATCGACGAATCGAATGCGACGTTGGCCCGGGAATTGCGCATCCTTCTGCGTGAACGGCTGGTGGCTGGTGATACGGATGAGGAGGCGGTCGATTTCATCGTCGCACGCTATGGGGAATTCGTGCTGTTGCGGCCCGATACGAGCGGGGCCAACATCATTCTGTGGGTCGCGGCCCCGGTGATGTTTCTGATCGCGCTTGGCATCGGTTGGACCGCGATACGCCGGAAGAAAGCTGTGCCAACCGCTTTGTCCGACGAAGAAAAGGCGGAACTCGCCAAAATATTGGAGCGTGACGCAGTGTAGGGCTTTTCTGAACGGGTTCGTTCAGTAAGCTGCGGCCAATGCATCAATAAGGACTTTTCCGCATGGACTATCAGGCCCTGACCCTCGTGATCCGCAACAATGTCGCGGTGATCACGTTGAACCGCCCCGACGTGATGAACGCACTGAATACACAGATGCGGGCCGAGATCACCCATGCGGTCAAGGCCGCTGAGGCCGAGGCGCGTGTGATCATCCTGACGGGGGCTGGAAAATCCTTTTGCTCGGGCCAGGATCTGGGCGATAGCGGTTCGGCGGCTGCGCTTGATCTCGAACGGACCTTGCGCGACGAATATGTGCCGATGCTGAAGGCGATCTTTGATTGCCGGGTGCCGACGATTTCTGCGGTGAACGGGCCAGCGGCGGGGGCAGGGGCCAATCTGGCCCTGGCGGCGGATGTGGTGATTGCGTCGGAGGATGCGTATTTCGTGCAGGCCTTTACACGCATCGGCCTGATCCCCGATGCTGGCGGGACCTATTGGCTCCCGCGTCAGATGGGGGCGGCCAAGGCGATGGGGGCAGCTTTGTTCGCGGACAAGATCAGCGCGCAACAGGCTTCGGACTGGGGCATGATCTATGAAACCGCGCCTGCGGCGACGTTCCTCGAACATGTCCAAGGCCGGGCGGCGCAACTGGCGCAAGGGCCGACCGTGGCTTACCGGCAGCTGAAAAAGGCGATCCGGGGGTCGTTTGAGAATAGCCTTGATGAGCAATTGGCACTGGAGGCCAAGCTGCAAGGCCGCTGCGGTCAGACCCGAGACTTTCAGGAAGGGGTCGTGGCCTTTCTCGAAAAGCGCAAGGCGGTTTACGAAGGGCGCTAATCGCGCGGTCGTTGCAGGGCAAAGTAAACGCTGTCGGACCAGACACCTTCAATACAAAAGGTGTTCTGCGCCCGATGTGTTTCGCTAAAGCCAAGCGAAATCAACAGATTGATGGATGCTGCATTGCGTGGGTCAACGTCAGCTGTGAGCGCGGGTGTGTTTGTCGCCTCAAAAAGATAAGGGATAATCGCGTTCATCGCCTCGGTCATAATCCCTTGACGCCAGTAATCGGGGTGCAGGAGAAAACCGACCTCATAAGCTTGATGCATACCCGCAGTGCCAATGACCTTGCCATCCTTTTCAATGACGAGGTAAAGCAGTTGCTGTTCGGCAGAACTGATTAGCCGTTCGAGGTTTTCCTGGGTGCGTGCCGGGCTGTCATGCGGGGCCGTCGACCAATACCGCATCGCGCGCCTGTCGCTATAGATACGATAAAGATCATCCAGGTCAGTCTGCCGGGCAGCCCGCAAGGTGAGGCGCTTGGTTCTCAACTCGATGTTGCGGCCCTGGGCCGGGGTAAAAGTCTGGCACAGACTTTTGTCAAAACTCCTTTGAAAGAGTTTTGCATCACCAAGCCTCCAGGAATGTGGCCACAGGATAGTGGCCACGCGCTCCTTTACCGTTTTTCAATGTCGACGTAGTCGCGCTGCAACTCGCCCAAGTAAAGCTGGCGGGGGCGCCCGATTTTCATCTTTGGGTCAGCGAGCTGTTCGGACCATTGCGAAATCCAGCCCACCGTGCGGGCGAGCGCGAAGATTGGCGTGAACATCGATGTGGGGAAACCCATCGCCTCAAGAATAATCCCTGAATAGAAATCGACATTCGGGAACAGTTTCTTGTCCGCGAAGTAAGGATCATTCAGGGCTTGTTTTTCAAGCTCTTTGGCGACCTGCAGGATCGGGTTATTTTCGACGCCCAAGAGGTCCAGCACCTCATCAGCGCTTTCCTTCATGACCTTGGCGCGCGGGTCGAAGTTTTTGTAGACCCTGTGGCCAAAGCCCATCAGCCGGTAGCTGTCATTCTTGTCCTTGGCGCGGGCGATAAATTCGGGAATGCGATCAACGGTGCCAATTTCCTTCAGCATTTCCAGACAGGCCTGGTTCGCGCCGCCATGGGCTGGGCCCCAGAGGCAGGCGATACCCGCTGCGATACATGCAAAGGGGTTCGCGCCGGATGAGGAGGCGAGGCGCACGGTTGATGTCGACGCGTTCTGTTCGTGATCGGCGTGGAGTGTAAATATCCGGTCCATCGCGCGGGCGAGGATCGGGTCCACATGGTATTCCTCGGCCGGAACCGCAAAGCACATCCGTAGGAAGTTCGCTGCATAATCCAGATCGTTGCGTGGATAAACGAAAGGCTGGCCGATTGTGTATTTATATGCCCAGGCGGCGATCGTCGGCATCTTGGCGATCAGACGGATCGTGGCCACTTCGCGCTGATGCGCGTCGGTGATGTCGGTCGAGTCGTGATAAAAGGCAGACATCGCGCCCACGACGCCGACCATAATCGCCATCGGATGCGCGTCGCGCCGGAAGCCCCGGAAGAAATTCGCCATCTGTTCGTGCAGCATGGTGTGGTTGGTCACGAGGCTTTCGAATGTCTCCAGCTGTGTGGCGGACGGCAACTCGCCGTAAAGCAGCAGATAGCAGACTTCGAGGTAATGCGATTTGCTGGCAAGCTGATCAATCGGGTAGCCGCGATGCAAAAGCACTCCCTTGTCGCCGTCGATAAAAGTGATCGTGCTGTCACAGGCGGCGGTGGAGGTGAAACCGGGATCGTAAGTAAAAACATCCGCCAGACCGTAAAGCTTGCGAATGTCGATCACATCAGGACCATCAGAAGGGGAGTGAACAGGCAGTTCATATGTCTCACCCTTGACGGTGAGTGTCGCGGTATCAGTATTCTCGGCCATAAAACTTCCCCTTCTGTCATCGCGCATGCGTTTAGCATCGCCGGCGCGTTTTACCTCGTCGGTGGCCAGTTACCTACCATTCGTAACGAATTGGTTTCAGGCGCTGGCGTCCTGTAGGCGGGCCACTGTCTCCTCCGGCCCCAGGACCAACATCATATCGAACACGCTTGGTGTCACGGACCGCCCTGCAAGCGCCGCCCGGAGCGGGCCTGCAAGTTTGCCAAGTTTCATCTCATGAGCTTCGGCAACGGAGGCGACAACCTGTTCAAGTGCGTCTCGCGTCCAGCTAGCATTTTGCAACTGCGGCGTCAATTCGCTCAGTATACCACGGGATACATCATCGAGGTTCTTTGCGGATTTCTCATCTGCTGAAATCGGGCGATCCGTCAGGATAAAGTGCGCCTTTTCAAGAAGTTCAGGGAATGTCTTCGCGCGCTCTTTCAGGCTGTACATCCCACGCAACATTCCGTCAGATTGTGTTTCAGTGAGGGCGGGTTTGCCGGTTGCGGCAAGAAAAGCCCAGAGTTCTTGCAGCAGTGCAGCATTGTCGGAGGCCGCAATATGCTGACCGCAGAGGCTTTCGAGCTTTTTGGTATCAAATCGCGCGGGCGATTTGCCGATCCCGTCCAGATCAAACCAGTCCTTGGCCTGCGCATCGGTGAAGAACTCGTCATCCCCATGGCTCCAGCCAAGGCGCGTGAGATAGTTGCGCATGCCTGCAGCTGGATAGCCCATGGCCTGATACTCAGCCGCGCCAGTCGCCCCGTGCCGCTTGGAGAGTTTCTTGCCGTCCGGGCCAAAGATCAGAGGAATGTGCGCGAGGGTTGGTTTCGGCCAGCCCATCGCGTCGTAGATCATGTTCTGACGGAAGGCATTGGCCAGATGGTCGTCACCGCGGATCACATGGGTTACGCCGATATCGTGGTCATCCACCACAACGGCGAGCATGTAGACAGGCGTGCCGTCCGAGCGGAGCAGGACCATGTCGTCCAATTGATCGTTGGACCATGTCACATCGCCTTGCACTTCGTCATGCAAGGTCGTCTGCCCATCGCGCGGGGCCTTGATGCGGATCACGTAGGGCGCATCGGGGTGATCTGCTTCCGGCACATCGCGCCAGGGCGAGCGGAAGAGCGTTGAGGTCTTCTCAGCCCGTGCCTTTTCGCGGAAGGTTTCGATTTCTTCTTGTGTACTGAAGCACTTATAGGCCGCACCTTTTGCCAGCAGTTCTTGCGCAACCTCGGCATGGCGCGCGGCATTGGCGGCTTGGCTCATCGGCTCTTCGTCCCAGTCAAGGCCGAGCCAGGTTAGCCCGTTGAGGATGGCCTGCGTGTTCTCAGGGGTTGAGCGCGCCTTGTCCGTGTCTTCGATCCGCAGCAGGAATTTACCGCCTTTGCCGCGCGCATAAAGCCAGTTGAAGAGGGCGGTTCTGGCGCCTCCGATATGCAGCGCACCGGTCGGCGAAGGGGCGAAACGGGTGACAACGGACATGGGGTATTAACCTTTCGCTAACCAGGTTTTCGGTAAGGTTGCGGCCTGGGCCTTGGGCATAGAAGAACGCGAGGTGAAGGACAAGTGCGTGCCGCGATCGAGGCCGCCCTTTTGGCGCAGCGGGGCGCGTTGATCGGCTGGGTGCCGATGTGCCTTGCCATCGGGATCGGGGCCTATTTTGCCTTGCCGGTTGAGCCTGACCTGACGTGGCTAGGGGCGGTCGCTCTGACAGGCCTTGCGGCCTTTCTCGCTTCCCGTTGGGTCAACGTGGCCTATGCGCCGTTCTTCATTGCGCTGATGCTGGTCTGTACGGGGCTTGGTCTTGCCAAATGGCGCAGCGACAGTGTTGCGGCCCCTGTGCTGACGTTCCGCTATTACGGGCCGATTGAGGGCCGTGTGGTCAATATCGACCGCTCCGCCAGTGACGCGACGCGGCTGACACTGGATCAGGTTGTACTGGCGCGGATGTCGCCGGAGCGCACACCGGAACGGGTACGTGTCTCAATCCATGGCGATCAGGTGATCACGGATTTTCGCCCCGGTGAGCGGCTGATCCTGACGGGGCATCTGTCGCCCCCTGCAGGGCCAGCCGAGCCGGGCGGCTTTGATTTTCAGCGTCATGCCTGGTTTTTGCAATTGGGGGCCGTCGGTTACACCCGTACTCCGGTTCTGCGGCTCGCACCGGCAGAACCGGGTAACATGCAGATGCGCATTTTTGCCCTGCGCATGCATCTTTCAACGGCAGTCCAACAGGCAATGCCGGGCGAAACTGGTGCTTTCGCTGCGGCGATCATGACGGGCGACAGGTCCGCGATGGGGCAGGCGGTGCTGACGGACTTGCGGGCGGCGAACCTCGCGCATCTTCTGGCCATTTCAGGGCTGCATATGGGCCTTTTGACCGGGTTCATCTTTGCCGTCACACGCTATGGGCTGGCGCTGATCCCCAATGTGGCGCTGCGCTATCCGACCAAGAAGATCGCCGCCATTTGCGCGTTGTTTGTCGGCGCATTCTATCTGGCCCTGTCGGGGGGCAATGTGGCGACCGAGCGCGCCTTTGTCATGGTGGCGGTCATGCTGGTGGCGGTCTTGCTGGACCGGCGCGCGCTGACGCTGCGCGCGGTGGCGATGGCCGCCATCATCATTTTGGTCTGGCAGCCAGAGGCGCTGACCGGGCCGGGGTTCCAGATGTCATTCGCGGCGACGACGGCGCTGGTCTTTGTCTTTGGCGCGCTGCGCGATGTTGATCTGAGCCGTTTGCCCAACTGGACCCGCCCGGTCCTGTCGGTCGTCATGTCCTCATTTGTGGCGGGACTTGCCACGGCGCCCATTGCCGCCGCGCATTTCAACCAGATCGCCCATTATGGGTTGATTGCGAATGTCCTGAGCGTGCCCTTGATGGGTATTCTGGTGATGCCCGCGGCAGTTCTGGCGCTATGCCTCGCGCCTTTTGGGCTTTGGCAGGTTGGGCTTTGGGCTATGGATCTCGGTCTGCATTGGATACTGTTTGTGGCAAAGACGGTTGCTGGCTTGGATGGTGCGCTCAGCCATGTGCACGCGCCTGATCCTATCGTGCTGCCTCTTCTGGCGCTGGGGCTCTTGGGATTTGTGCTGTGGCGGGGCCGAGGCCGGTCTGCTGGCTTGGTACTGGCGGCGGTCGCGGGGCTCTTTTGGGTACAGAACACCCGCCCGCAGCTCTTGGTCGCGGATAATGGTGCCTTGATCGGTGTGATGACGGCAGAGGGGCGGGCGCTCTCAAAACCGACGGGCAGCGGCTTTGTGGCAGGGATCTGGCTTGAGAATGATGGCAACCCTGTCGCACAGGAGGTTGCCTCTGCGCGGGGCGCTGTCACGCGGGATGGGCGTGTCGTGACCACCAATCTGTCTGGTTGGCGGATCATGCAGGTGTCTGGTAAGACCCCGCTTGCAGCTCTGCCTGATTGCGGTGGCGCGGATGTCCTGATCAGCAATCAGGTGGATGAGGTTGCGCGGCCCTGCGCCGTCTTCGACCTGACGCGCCTGCGGCAGACGGGCTCATTGTCGATGGATGTCTTGCCTGATGGCGATCTTGCGATCACCTCGGCCCGTGTTTTGACCGGTGCAAGACCATGGAATGGTGGTGGACGCGACGCGCAACAGACGATTGTTCTGAGCGCCCAGGAACACCGTCAGACGCTCCTGTCGCAAAACGCGCCAGATCAATAGGTGCGGATCAAACCGACCAACCGGCCTTGAACCTTGACCTGATCGTCTCGGAAAACGCGTGTCTCATAGGCGGGGTTGGCGGCCTCAAGCGCGATGGCATTACCATTGCGCCGGAAGCGTTTCAGCGTCGCCTCTTGTCCTTCGACCAGTGCGACAACGATGTCGCCATTATCGGCCACTGACGTCTCTTTGATCACCACGACATCGCCATCATTGATGCCGGCGTCGATCATCGAATCGCCTTTGACTTCAAGGGCATAATGTTCGCCCCCGCCGACCATTGATTGTGGAACAGAGACCTTGTGTGAGACCTGGCTGATCGCCTCAATCGGCACACCGGCCGCGATCCGGCCCATCACGGGCAGCTCAATCGCCCCGTTATCAATGGGCAGTGCTTTGGGCGGCGTACGATCCGGCTTGTCACCGTCAATGACGCGCGGTGTGAAGCCTGATTTGGCTTGCATGGAATCCGGCAGCTTCACGATCTCAAGCGCGCGCGCTCGATGGGCCAATCTGCGGATAAAGCCGCGTTCCTCAAGTGCCGTGATCAGCCGGTGAATCCCGGATTTCGAGCGCAGATCAAGCGCCTCTTTCATCTCATCAAAGCTGGGCGGTACACCGTCACGCTGCACCCGCTTGTGGATAAACTCCAAGAGATCCAGTTGTTTTTTCGTCAACATTGGGCTGCTCCCCCACCGTGGTTTTTCTTATGTTCTATTGATGTTCCTGTTTTGTGTCAATTGCCTTGATGTTGGGCATTGGAGGTTAAAGATGAATGATCTCAACCACCTCGCCTTTCGCGCGTGCGCCATCGGCGATGGGGCGGACGACAAGGCAGTTAGCATCGGCGAGCACGGTGAGTAGGGAACTGTCTTGTCGGTCGAACACGGTCACACCGTCAGAGCCCAGCCGGGCGCGCATATAGTGTTCACGTGGTCCATTTGGCCCGATGGGCGCTGCAAGCGGGGCGGTTTCGCGTGGTGCAGGTGCTTCGCCAAGACCCAGCATTTTGCTTATGACGGGTAGAACGAAGATTTGTCCGCAAACCATCGCGGAAACCGGGTTGCCCGGCAGGCCGATCATGGTCGCATCGCCCATCCGGCCCGCCATCAGCGGTTTGCCCGGACGCATCGCGATCTTGTAAAAGGCGCGTTCCATCCCCTGTTCCTGAGCGATGTCGCCGACCAGATCATGGTCGCCGACCGAGGCGCCGCCGATGGTGATGATCAGGTCCGCATCTTCGGCGAGATCAAAGGCGAGCCGCAGGGCAGGAGCATCGTCGCGGGCAATGGGCAGGAGGCGGGCGACGGCGCCACTCTGTTCGACCAATGCGGCGAGGCCGTAGCTGTTGGAGGCGATGATCTGGTCCGGGCCGGGGTGCTCGCCAGGTTGGACGAGTTCATCGCCCGTTGCAATGATCGCGACAATCGGTTTGCGCTTCACCGGAGCTTTGGCGATGTTCATGGATGCAAGAAGGGCGATGTCAGACGGCGACAAAAGGCGTGGGGCGCGGATCGTGTCTCCGACGCCAAAATCCGCTCCGGCAGGCCGTACATGTGGCTTTGCGTCAAGGCCTTCGATCAAGGTGATCATGTCACCCTCGCGCTCCACATCCTCTTGAATGATCACTCGGTCAGCTCCATCAGGCAGTGGCGCACCGGTAAAGATGCGCACGGCCTGTCCGCCGGTGACTTCGCCGTCAAAGCGATGTCCTGCCGCCGCTTCGCCGATCACTTTCAGGCGTGTACCCGGCTTTGCATCTGCGTCTTTTACAGCATAGCCATCCATGGCTGAAGCGGCAAAGGGTGGTTGATCCCGCTTCGCCGAAAGGTCCTGAGCCAGAACGCGGCCAGCCGCCTCGCGCAGTTGTACATGTTCGGTCTCCCCCGGTTTCACCAGCGCGAAAAGATGGGCCAGCGCCTCTTGGGTGCTGATCATGGGTTCTCGAACCGCCCGGACTTGCCGCCATCCTTGAAGGTCAGGCGGATGCCGCCGATTTTCATATCCTTCTGCACGGCCTTGACCATATCGTAGATGGTGAGGGCTGCGGTGCTGACGGCGGTCAGCGCCTCCATCTCCACCCCGGTTTGCCCGCCGGTTTTGACGGTCGCCTGAATGCGGATGCCGGGGAGGGCTGCGTCGGGTGAAAGGTCAAGTGCCACCTTGGTGATGGGCAACGGATGGCAGAGCGGGATTAGATCGGCGGTCTTCTTGGCGCCGGTGATCCCCGCAACCCGCGCGATGCCCAGCACGTCACCTTTGTCGGCGCGGCCTTCTTCAATCATCGCAAGGGTCTCGGGGGTCATCTTCACATACCCCTCGGCCACGGCAATCCGCGCGGTGACGGGTTTGTCGGATACGTCCACCATGTGCGCCTTGCCGTCGCGATCAAAATGCGAAAGTCCCATGGCTCACATCCCCCCTTGCGGCGGATTGGCAAGCAGGGCGCGCGTTGCTGCGGCCACATCCTCCTGCCGCATCAGGCTTTCACCAATCAGGAACGTGCGCGCGCCGTAGCGGGCCATGTCTGCGAGATCTTCTGCCGTGTTCAGCCCGCTTTCGCAGACGATGGTGCGGTCGGTGGGGACAAGCTTTGACAGGGTCCGTGTCGTATCAAGCGTGGTCTCAAAGGTCTTGAGGTTGCGGTTGTTGATCCCCATGAGGGGCGATTTGAGCAGGCTCGCGCGTTCAAGCTCCGCCGCATCATGGACCTCCAAAAGTACATCCATGCCCCATGCGAACGCAGCCTCCTCCAGCTCTTGCGCCTGAGCATCGCTGACGCTCGCCATGATAATCAGGATGCAATCTGCATGCAGCGCGCGCGCCTCGGCCACCTGATAGGTGTCATACATGAAATCCTTGCGCAGGGCGGGGAGGTCGCAGGCGCTGCGGGCTGCCGTGAGGTAGCTGTCATCGCCCTGAAATGACGGGCTATCCGTCAGAACCGAAAGGCAAGTCGCACCCCCCTCGGCGTAGGCCTCCGCGAGGGCGGGCGGGTCGAAATCGGCGCGGATTAACCCCTTGGATGGGCTGGCCTTTTTGATTTCGGCAATCAGGCCATAGCCTTCGCGCGCCGCATCGGCGAGGCGTTCGGCAAAGCCGCGCACGGGCGGGGCGTCCTGCGCGCGCGCCTCGATGTCGCTCAGGGGTAGATTGGCCTTGCGGTTTGCGACCTCTTCCAGCTTGTAGGTTTTGATCTTTTCCAGAATGTCGCTCATGGGTCCGCCCAGTGGATTGGCTCTTGGTCCCGATCAATAAGCCACTGGTTCACCTTTGAAAATGGGCGTGACCCGAAAAACCCGCGATGGACAGACAAGGGTGAGGGATGGGCGGATGTGTGGATGAGGTGATGCGCGGCAAGGGGCTTGGCAAATGTCCCAGCGGGGCCACCCCAGAGGAGAAAGGCACGGGGTGCGGCGTTCAGATGGTCGAGGACCTGATTGACCAGCTTTGTCCAACCGATCTTCGCATGGGCCTTGGGACGCCCGGGTGGGACGGTAAGGGCGGTGTTCAGCAAGAGCACCCCCTGGTCGGCCCAGTCGGTCAGGTCCGTCTCGCCGCGCTCCACGGCAATATCATCGGCGATCTCTCTGAAAATATTGCCCAAACTGTCCAGGCGGCCGCCAAAATCCGTAGGGATTGAGAAGGCGAGGCCGTCCGCTTTGCCCGGCGTATGATAAGGGTCCTGTCCGATGATCACCACCTTTGTCTGCTCCGGCTGACAAAGCTCCAGCGCCCGAAAGGTCAGCTTTGGCGGCGGCAGGATGTCGGTGCCAACACGCTCCGCGATTGCGGGCAGGTCATCAGAAAAGAAAGGCAAGTCACCCCATGCGCCGAGGCGTGAGAGGTCGAACATCACCCTGCCGACGTGATGCGCGCCAGCGTTTCGAGCGCATGTTTCGCGCGGCCAGTGTCGATGCTGTCCTTGGCCAACGCAACGCCATCGGGCAGAGCCTCACCCTTGCCCGCCACCAGAAGGGCTGCCGCTGCGTTAAGTAATACGGCGTCGCGATATGCGCTCTCTTGCCCGTCCAATAGGGCGCGCAAGGCATCCGCATTTTCTTCAGGCGTGCCGCCAATGATCGCGCTGAAATCATGTGTCGGCAGGCCCGCATCCGCTGGGGTGATCTCGAACTCTCGAACAGCACCGTCCTCAATCGCCGCAACCCAGGATGTGCCGGTGATCGTCAACTCATCCGTTCCGTCCGAACCATGGACAAGCCAAGCCTTGTCCGATCCTAAGGCAAGCAAGGTTTCGGCCATGGGCCGGATCAGATCGCGGCTGAAAGCGCCAGTCAGTTGGCGCTTTACGCCAGCGGGATTTGTCAACGGACCCAATATGTTAAAGATCGTTCTTGTGCCAAGTTCGGCACGCGTTGGCATCACATGTCTAATCGCCGGGTGATGCATCGGCGCCATCATGAAACCGATGCCCGCCTCGGCCAGCCCGCGTTCAACGACATCCGGGCCAACCATCACATTGATCCCCATCTGACCCTGCACATCAGCGGTGCCTGACTTGGATGACAGGTTGCGGTTGCCGTGTTTTGCCACGGGCACCCCCGCGCCCGCCACGACAAAGGCCGTTGCCGTTGAGATATTCAAGGTGTGTTTGCCATCGCCACCGGTGCCCACGATGTCCATCGCGCCTCCGGGCGCTTTCACCGGCAGACACTTCGCGCGCATCACCGCTGCGGCGGCGGCATATTCGTCAACGGTTTCACCGCGTGTGCGCAAGGCCATAAGGAACCCACCGATTTGCGACGGGGTCGCGTCACCGTCAAAAAGGATTTCGAATGCCTCTTCAGCCTCTGCACGGCTCAAGGGGCCTTCTGCCGCGGCATGGATTAGCGGTTTGAGCGCCTCGCTCATGCGGGCACCCTTGTCAGGTCGAGGAAGTTCTGCAGCAGCTTGTGCCCGTGCTCCGACGCGATGCTCTCTGGGTGAAACTGCACGCCGTGAATGGGCAGGTCTTTATGCTGCAGGCCCATGATTGTGCCGTCCTCAAGTTCGGCTGTGATCTCAAGACTGGTGGGCAGGGTGGCACGATCAACAACGAGAGAGTGGTAACGTGTAGCGTCAAAGGGGCTTGGCAGATTGGCAAAGACGCCCTTTCCGGTATGCCGCATCGCGCCCATCTTGCCATGCACGATCTCATGACAGCGGACGACCTTGCCGCCAAAGGCCTCTCCGATCGCCTGATGACCCAGGCAAACGCCCATCAGCGGCGTCCTTGTCTCGGCGGCGGCGGCAACAAGCGCTAGGCAGATGCCCGCCTGCGACGGATCGCAAGGACCGGGTGACAGCAAAATCGCATCCGGGCGCATCGCCATCGCTTCTTGCGTATTCAGCGCATCATTGCGCCGCACGACCACCTCCGCGCCCAATTCGCCCAGGTAATGGACCAGGTTATAGGTGAAACTGTCGTAGTTATCGATGAGCAGCAGCATGGTATAATCCCGCGTAAAGCGAATTAGGGGCTACCGCCAAACCCATCGCTGACGGTATAAGTTGTGCTATACATGGGCCGGGACGCGATATGGCGTCAAGGTGGAACGGCGTGGTCAAGCGCGTATGACAAGGTGAGTGGCAGTATGAGCGGGTATGTATCGGGCAGCTTATGGGGGCTGATACTGGGCGGTGTGGGCCTCGGCCTTGCATCGCAAGTCGGCGATTTACCGGCAGGAAATGCGCCGCCGGAAACCCCGCAAGTGGCCGCGCCCCAGGCCGCTGCAGAAACCTCAATCGCCGTGATCGAAGCGCCCGAACCGGCCCCCGAAGAGCCTGTCGTGGCTGTCGAGACACCGCAGGTTGAACAGCCAGAGGTTGATGTCGCCGCGCCATTAACTGAGACGACACCGCCAGCGCCGCCCGCCGCGCCTGCCGTGACAACTGAGTTGGTCGTCCCCACGCCGAGTGAAGACCCGGACATCACGCGCGAGCCAGAGCCGCCGCAATTGCCGCGCGATGTCGTCACTGCGCCGATTGCTCCTGCGCCAGAGCAAAACGTGGTGATCGCCACAAAACCACCCGCGCCGGACGTCGAGCCCGAGACTGCAGAAGAGGAACCATCGGTCGTTGCAGTCGAGCCGGAAGAACCGATTGTTCCCGCTGAAACAGTTGCGGAGGCCGCGCCTGCCGAGCCCGAAGATCAGCCAGTGCCGTCGAGTGATGTCGCGACCGCGCCCGCCGCGCCAACGAATCCGCCAGAGCCATCCACTGACGTTGCGGCCGCGCCTACTCAACCAGAGGTTTCGTCAGCGCCATCAAGCGATGTGGCAGATGCGCCTACCGCAACCGAATCCATCGTCCCAGTCCCAGAGACCACAGTCCCAGAGACCGTCGTCGCAGAACCGGTTGTGCCCGAGGAGGACAGTGCTCCCGATGTGCCGCAACCTGCCGAAGCGCCGCCCGTCGCGATCGTGGCTATTCCGCCGGTGGAGGAAACACCACAACCTGCCCCTGAAATCATCGCGGTGCAGGACACAACCGAAACACCGCTGCCGCAGGTCAATAGCGGTGTCCGCGTGAACCGCCCGGGCGCAGAACCGTCCGAGACCGCAGGGCAGGAGGCGGAAGTTGTGGTTGACGATAGCGGCCTTGACGATCTGCCTGCGCTTGAACGCTATGCAACCGTGTTTGAGGCCACACCGGATGTGCCGCTGATGTCGATCCTTCTGGTCGATGAGGGGCAGGGCAATGGTGCTGCGCAAATCGCCGCGTTGCCATTTCCGGCCACCGTCGTTGTCGATGCGCTGGCGGATGATGCGACCTCGCGGATGCAGGCCTATCGTGATGCTGGCGTGGAAGTCGTGATTCAGACATCGCTTCCCGCAGGGGCGGTTCCCACAGATGTTGAGGTGGCATTTGAAGCGGCCTTTGACATCCTGCCTGAAACGGTTGCGCTGTTCTCCGGCGCGAATGGTCTTTTGCAGAGTAACCGTGCCGTCACCACGCAGGTGATCGAGGTGCTGCAATCAGAGGGACGCGGCCTGATCGTTGTTGAACGTGGTCTCAGCAATGCAATCCGGGGCGCTGAACAGGTCGGATTGCCCGCCGCGCCAGTCTTGCGTGCCCTTGATGCCGAAGGCGCGCCTGCTATCGGACGGGCACTTGATCAGGCCGCGTTCCGTGCACGTCAGGCGGGGAACGGGATCATCTTGGCTAACCTGACCGACGATACGATTGCAGCACTTGCCTCATGGGGCGCCGAGAATGACGGCGCGCAGATCGCACTCGCCCCCGTCTCAGCCATTCTGCAAGGCAGCGTCGCTGCAGAGTAAGGTCAGTTTCCGCTGCCGTTGAACATGCGTGCATCCGCTGCTGCTTTGCGGATCGCGTTGGATTTGTGCACGGTTTCCTGAAACTCGGCCTCTGCATCGCTGTCATAGACGACACCGCCGCCCGCCTGAATGTAGAGCTTTTCGTCCTTCAGCACCGCTGTGCGTAGCGCGATGCACATATCCATGTCGCCGCCCGCGCTGAAATAGCCGCAGCCACCACCATAGACGCCGCGCTTTTCAGGCTCCAACTCGTCAATGATCTCCATGGCGCGGACTTTCGGCGCGCCAGAGACCGTGCCCGCAGGCATGCCCGCGAAAAACGCGCTCAGCGCGTCCTGATCATCGGCCAGTTCGCCAACCACATTTGAGACAATATGCATCACGTGGCTGTAGCGTTCGACAATGAACTTTTCGGTTGGGCGCACGGTGCCGACCTTACTCACCTTGGCGGTATCGTTTCGACCAAGATCCAGCAGCATCAGATGCTCGGCCAGTTCCTTTTCATCGGCCAAAAGGCTTGCCTCATGCGCCTTGTCTTCCTCTGGCGTTGCACCGCGTGGTCGCGTGCCTGCGATGGGACGGATCGTGACCTCATTGCCGAAGACTCGGACCAGGATCTCGGGACTGGCGCCAATCACCTGAAAACCGCCGAAGTTGAAAAAGAACATGAAAGGTGAGGGGTTGGTGCGCCGCAAAGAGCGATAAAGCGCGAAGGGCGGTTCGCGAAAATCCTGGGTCCAGCGCTGCGCGGGGACGACCTGAAAGATATCACCTGCGCGAATATACTCTTTGGCCTTTTCCACCGCATCAAGATAGCCCTGATGGGTAAAGTTCGACACGGGCGGCGCCACAGGAGCAGGGTCTGCCAGACTGCGTGTTTCGCTGGGCATAGGCCGCTCCAGCGCGCGTTGTGCGTCCATGACGCGCTCAGCCGCTTGCGCATAAGCGGCACGGGCCGAAAGATCGGATTTAACGTAAGCGGGGGCGACCAGAATGACATCGCCCTTCACCCCATCAAGCACTGCTACAACGGACGGCCGCATCATCACCGCGTCAGGCAGATCAAGCGGATCGGGGTTCATGTCAGGCAGATGTTCGATCAGCCGGATCATGTCATAACCCAGATAGCCAAAAAGTCCCGCCGAGGCGGCAGGCAGATCGGCGGGCAGGCTGATCCGCGATTCGGCGAGAAGTGCCCGCAGTGCTGTCAAAGGATCATCCGACAAATCCTCAAATGCGTCATCGTCAAAGCGCGCATTGCGGTTCACGCATGAGGTCGTGCCGCGACATTCCCAGACCAGATCGGGGTTCATCCCGATGATCGAATAGCGTCCGCGCACCTCGCCGCCCGTCACACTTTCGAGCATGAAGGCATTTTTGCCCGCGCCCGAAAGCTTCAGCATCAGTGATACGGGCGTGTCGAGATCGGCGGCAATCCGGGTAAACACGATCTGGTTTTCGCCCGCATCATAGCCTTTGGCGAAATCGGCATAATCAGGCGAAAGTGGCATTTGCGACCTATCGGAACTGGGCGTTCACGGCGTTGAGGGTGGTTTCGTTGATCGTCAGCTCCGTCCGCTCCTGCAGCGCTGTCGCATAGGCGTCAAAGATATCCTGCGCGATGCCTTGGGCCGCCGTATCGGCCAAAGCCTCTCGCTGCGCGATGGTGCCTTCGTCAGCAGGGTCGGGCGGGCGGACATCGTCAAGCCGGACGATGAGCGCACGGTCGGTTGCGTCAATGACGCGGACTTCACCGATGGCCATTTCAAAGATCTGGTCATTGAAATTAGGTGGGGTGCCTTCGACAAAGCTACGCCTTGTGAGGTCGGCATCGGTTTGCGGGATCAGATCAAGGGTCGTGAAGTCGGTGAGTGCCTGAATGTCGGCAGCGATCTCTTCTGCCGTGTCGATCAACGCCTCTTGCCGCGCCTGTGCCTGCCATGCATCGCGCACGGCGTCGCGGACTTCGTCAAGCGGTTGCAGGGTGGGTGGTGTGATCCCGTCAAGGCGCAGGGCAAAGACGCCGCCATCTGCCAGATCGTGCAGTTCGGCAAAGGCACCCTCCTGCACCTGTGCGGCCTCGCGCCGAAAGGCGTCATAGGCGGCGATGCCTTCGAAAATCTCCGCCGTCCAGTTGATGCTGCCAAGCTCCATATCCGTGCGTTCGGCCAGATCCTCCATCGACGCACCGCCGGCCAGAAGATCGATGATCCCGTTGGCACTATCATTGATGAAGCCACGCGCCGCTTCGGTGGCCAGTTCCTCGCGCAGGATCGGCGTGGCCTCTTCCAGGCTTGTTTCCTGTGCTTGCAGAATGGCGTTCATCCGGAAAAGCGCGGGACCAAGTGGGGAGTTGTAAGGGCCGACAACATCGCCGGGGCCAGCGGCAAAGACGGCCTCACCAGCGCCGCGCAGGTCCTCTTCGCTGACATCGCCAAGATCGATGTCGGCAAGGGAGAGCCCGCGTTCGACCACGAGGTCCTCAAATGTTGCTTCGCCCGCATTGACGCGGCCAATCGCCTCTTCCGCGCGGGCCTGATCAAGATAGACAAGGCGTTCGACAAGGCGCCGTTCCGGCTGCACAAACTCATTGATCCGCGCCTGATAAAGCGCTTCGACGCTGCTGTCGGCCACCTCCATCTGGTCCTGGATCATCGTGGGCGTGAGCCAGGCATAGGTGATGTCGCGGGTTTCGGGCAGCGTGAACGCCTCAGGGTTCGCGTCATAATAGGCTTGCTGGTCGGCTTCGGTGGCACCGGGAACGGGTGAGGTCAGCGCATCTGCATCAACAATGGCCCAGGTGATGTCGCGTCGCTCGCCGATGTATTGCACTAGCGCATCGGCATAGGCGTCCACGGCCGGGATGCCGCTGACAACCGCGCCTTGCAGCAACGTGCGTGCGATTTCTTCACGAAGCCCGGTTTCAAACTCGGAGGGTGTCTGGCCCGATTGTTGCAGCGCAAGCCGGTAGGTTTCGCGATTAAAGCCGCCCGCACCCTGGAATGACGGGATCCTTTGAAGGCGATCAAAGACGCGTTCGTCTCCGGCTGAGATACCCAGTTGCGCCGCCTCATTGTCGAGCGCACGGGTCAGGATGATCTGCGCGAGCGCTGCCCTATCGATCCCAAATGCCTGCGCCTGCTGCAGCGAGATGGGCTGCCCGAATTGTGCAGACAGCGCGCGCACCTGCTCGTTCAGGGCACGCTGATAGGCGGCCACGCTGATCTCTTTTTCGCCAACGGTGCCGACGGGGCGCAAATTGCCGGAAAGACCGCCTGTTCCGAACCCGGCCAAGCCGACCAGAATGACCCCGACGATGATCCATGCGCCGTACCGCGTCTTGCCTTTTTCAGCCATTTTCTGCCAATCCGCCCTTTGAGATTGGGCATGAATACGGTCCCCTGCGGCGCTGCGCAAGGGTCAGTAGGGCAGGTCTGACAACCTGGTGAAAAGGGTCTTGATCCCGGCGCGATCAATGTTTGCAAAAGCGATGCGGACCTGGCGGTCACCGCCCGGTAAGTCAGATGGCATGAACATGGTGCCGGGCAGTAAAAGCACACTCGCGTCGCGCACCAAACGTTTTGCCAGTTCTGCCGACGACATCTTGAACGGGTGGGTCATGTAGGCGAAGTAGGCGCCATTGCCCAGAAGCTGCCATCCTTTGGCGGCGAGCGTCGGGAAGTAATCCTCAATCGCAGCACGGCGGTCAAGAATCTCGGCCCGTTCACCGGCCAACCAGTCCGAAAGGTTCTGCATCCCCCAAAGCGCCGCGTGTTGGGCAAGCTGGTTCGGGCAAATGGTGACGGTGTCGAGGAACTTTTCAATCTCGGCAAGACGAGGGGCGCTTGTCACCACTGCGCCCACCCGATGGCCTGTCAGCCGGTAGGCCTTCGAGAAGGAATAAAGATGGATCAGCGTGTCGGCCCAGTTGGGATCGCTGAAAAGATCATGCGGCGCGCCGTCGCGACTGTCGAAATCGCGATAGGTTTCATCGACGATCAGCGCGATCCCGTGCCGCTTGGCGAGTTCAAAGAAGGCGCGCAAGGTGGCTGCCGGGTATTCGACACCGCAGGGATTGTTCGGGCTGACCAGCGCAATGGCCTTGGTGCTAGGTGTGATCAGCGCCGCAGCCTGTTCGGCATCCGGGATCATTCTCTCGCCCACTAGCAGCGGAATTGTCTCCACCCCCGACATATCCAGCCACATCCGGTGATTGAAGTAATAGGGCACTGGGATGATGACGGCGTCGCCCTCGGTGCAAAGGGCAGCGATGGCGGCGGCGAAGGCCTGATTGCAGCCGGAAGTGATCGCCACCTGATCAGGGGTGATCGTGCTGCCATATGAGGCGCTCCATTGCTGGGCAACTTCTTCGCGCAGGGCGGACAGGCCCAGAACGGGGCCATAAAGATGACTGTCTGGTTGATTGAGAACGATGTCGGCCATCGCTTTGCGCAATGGTTCGGGGGGCGGGTCAACGGGTGCCGCTTGGCTGACATTGAGGAGCGGGCGGTCTTTGGGATGTTCAACGCCATCAAGCCAGCGCCGTGCCTCCATGACAGGCGGGGCGAATGTGCTGGATGTGCGTGTCGTCGCTTCAGTCCCGGCCACGATAGGGCTCAACATATTGCAGGGCCATGTCCCAGGGGAAGAAGATCCACGTGTCTTGGCTAACGCCGGTGATGAACGTGTCGACCTGCGGTTCGCCCTGCGGTTTGGCGTAGACGGTGGCGAAATGCGCGTTCGGATACTGGGCGCGCACCAGCTCTAGCGTCTTGCCGCTATCTACAAGATCATCGACGATCAGAATGCCGGTGCCGTCACCCATCATCTCTGCATCAGGTGACTTCAATACCTCAGCATCGCGGCGCTGATCGGCCTGACCGCCGCCGGAATGGTAGGATTTCACGCTGATCGTATCGACTGTGCGGACGTCCAGCTCACGCGCCACGATCATCGCCGGGGCCATGCCGCCGCGCGTTATCGCCACGATAGCACGCCACGCCCCATTGTCTGGGCCTTTGCCATCGAGACGCCATGCTAGCGCCCGGCTGTCACGATGGATCTGATCCCAACTGACATGGAATCCCTTTTCATGAGGCAGGCGATTGTCGGTCATAGTTTCTGGTCCTAATTATACGCAATGCGCGCGCCCAGCAGGGCGAGAATGCCACCAAAGGCGCGATCAATATGCATCTTGCCGCGTTGATAGGCGCGGCGGGGTGAGGGGCGCGAAAACGCGATGCTGAGTGCTGCATACCACGCAAACTCAATGACAAAGATCACCGTGAGGATGGTCAGGGCCATCGCAAAGGTCGGGTCGGCGGGCATGATGCCGACGAAGACTGCAGCGAAGTAGGCGAGCGCTTTGGGGTTGGCGAGATTTGTCAAAAGGCCCAGACGGACAAGCCGCGCGGCCCCGATTGCGGGTGCAGCAACTGGATCAGGCAAGGGGGTTCTGGCATGGCGCCACATGCTCCATCCGATCCAGATCAGGAAAAGACCGCCTGCGACGCGCAAGCTCGTTTGCAAGTAGGGTGCAACCTCGAAGACAATCGATAGGCCCGCGAGCGCGGCAGACGCCCAGATCAAGATTGCGCTGGCGAGCCCGAAGCTGAGCGCAAGGCCCGCTTTCACACCTTGAGATGCAGCCGTCTTGATTGTCACCACGGCTGCGGGGCCCGGGCTGATCGCAATCAGGGCCTGCAACCCCGCCAGCGTTAATATGGCGGCCCAGGTCATTGTGTTATTCCTTTGTGATGTCGGGTGCGTCGACCGCTTTCATACCGACAACATGATATCCTGCGTCAACGTGATGCACCTCTCCGGTGACAGCGCTGCCAAGGTCAGAAAGCAGATAGAGGGCGGATTTGCCCACCTCTTCCTGACTGACCGTCCTGCGCAATGGGGAGTTGTATTCGTTCCAGCGCATGATCAGACGAAAATCGCCAATGCCGGAGGCGGCAAGCGTCTTGATCGTGCCCGCACTGATCGCGTTCACGCGAATGGCCTTCTTGCCCAAATCCTCGGCAAGGTAGCGTACCGATGCTTCCAATGCGGCTTTCGCCACGCCCATCACATTATAATGCGGCATTACCTTTTCGGCGCCGTAATAGGTCAGCGTCAGGCAGGACCCGCCCTCCGTCATCAGCTTTTCGGCGCGCTGAACTACGGCGGTGAAGGAATAAACCGAGATGTCCATGGAAATCAGAAAGTTGTCACGGCTGGTATCTACGTAGCGTCCGCGCAACTCGTTCTTGTCCGAGAAACCGATGGCGTGGACGATGAAATCGAGCTTGCCCCATTTCTCTTCCAACGCGCTGAACAGGGCGTCGATTGAGGCCTCATCGCCCACGTCACATGGCAGCACGATGTCGGAGCCCACAGATTCGGCCAGTGGGCCAACCCGCTTTTTCAGCGCTTCGCTCTGATAGGAAAATGCCAGTTCCGCCCCTGCATCGGCGCAAGCTTTGGCGATACCCCAGGCGATGGATTTGTCGTTTGCTAGCCCCATGATGAGGCCACGTTTGCCCTGCATCAATTGCCCCGTCATCGATGTCGTTCCCCCGCTGGTCATCTATGGTTTTGAACGGTTTAGGCGATTGTCCAGCGGTCAGCAAGAGATTGAGCATCGGGGCAAAAACGGTTGCCTGTCGCGGTGATTGACCATAAGGCAGATATGGGGGCAGTGTTGGGGACCGGTCATGTCGGATCGTGGCGGTATATTTGCGGGTAACGACCCGTTTGAGATTGCGCGCACATGGCTTGCGGCTGCAAGCAAGAAAGAAGTGAACGACCCCAATGCGATTGCGCTCGCAACGGTTGATGCGGATGGCATGCCGAATGCGCGCATGGTGTTGCTAAAGGATATCGAGGCTGGCGCCTTTGTTTTCTACACCAACTATGAAAGCCGCAAGGGGCAGGAGCTGTTGCAAAGCGGCAAGGCGGCCTTTGTGATGCATGCAAAGTCGATCAGGCGTCAGATTCGTGTGCGCGGGCTGGTCAGCAAAGAAGATGGACCGATTGCTGATGCCTACTTTGCCTCCCGCTCGCTCAAGAGCAGGTTGGGTGCATGGGCATCCAAACAATCTCGACCTTTGTCCTCTCGTGAGGCATTGATGGCCGACGTTGCAATGGTTACGTTAGACAAAGGGACGGATCCGGAACGGCCCCCGTTCTGGGGTGGTTTCCGCATCGTGCCAACCGAGATCGAGTTTTGGTCAGATGGTGCCTTTCGGTTGCATGACCGCTTTCGGTGGTCACGCGAGACGATAGACGGTACGTGGGATGTGGTGCGGCTTTCGCCATAATTTCACGCTTCGTGAAATTCAGGTGGTTGAAGTCACTGTTTTTTTCTGTTCGAGATCGTAATGTGGTAAATAAGAAAAAGGAGCGCGCCAGGACGTGGTGCCGCCCAGAGGAATGACAATGGATACGCAGGACACCAGCGAAACACGCCGGGTGCAAGGACAAGTAAAGTGGTTCGATCCCTCGAAAGGGTTTGGTTTTGTGATCGCCGACCTTGGCGGACCAGATATCTTGTTGCATGCGAATGTGCTGCGGAATTTCGGCCAGGGCTCGGTTGTTGATGGATCGACCATTGAGATCATTGTGCAGGACACTCAGCGTGGCCTGCAGGCGACCGAAGTACTCTCGATCGTTCCACCGCAAAGTGACAGCGCAGTTCCATTGCGCGATATGGTCGAGTTCACGCCTGCCGATATCGCCAAGAAGCCCATTCACCCCGCACGGGTGAAATGGTTCGACAAGGCCAAGGGCTTTGGCTTTGCGAATATCTTTGGCAATGATGAAGACGTTTTTGTGCATGTCGAAGTGCTGCGTCGTTCTGGCCTGTCGGACCTGCAATCGGGCGAGGCGATTGGCATCCGTCTGGTAGATGGCGAACGTGGCCGTATGGCGATAGAGGTCGTCGGCTGGGAGATCGCAGCCAAGTGAAGCCTGCCGTCATCGCGATTGGTCTGATCTCTGTCGGGCAGCCCGCGTTGGCAGCCTGTGCCGAGGACAAAGTCACGATTTTCGGCGATTGGGGGCAGGCGAACTTTGCCGTCGAAATCGCCGACAGCCCACAGGAACGCGCGCGCGGATTGATGTTCGTCGAGGACCTTCCGACATTGTCCGGCATGCTCTTTATCTACGAGCAACCTCAGTCGGTCAGTTTCTGGATGAAGAACACACTGATTCCGCTTGATATGGTTTTCGCCGCACCAGATGGCGAGATACTCTCCATCCACGAAAACGCGATCCCCGGTGACCTGACACCGATCCCAGGTGGCGAAGGTGTGCAGATGGTGCTTGAGGTGAATGGCGGTATGACGAGCCGTCTGGGCGTCTCGGTCGGGGATGTTCTGCAGCATCCCAGCTTTGGACCCGACGCAATCCGGCCTTGTGGTGAAAAGACCGACAGTTAGGGCTTTTCAAATCAGTTTGGTGCCGCTAAAGACAGCCTCGGTCCGGGGCGTAGCGCAGTCTGGTAGCGCACCTGTTTTGGGTACAGGGGGTCGTGAGTTCGAATCTCGCCGCCCCGACCACTCCTCTAATATGTTCAATTGACATGGCATGACTATCCTTATGGTTGCGCTGTGTCTGGCGCGTTAACCTTTGAATTTGTTCGATTAATCACTGGTTAACCTTTCTGAAGGCGAGCCCGCGCCTGCGGATATCCTCAGCCAGTCCTTAAAGAATCCATGCTAAGTATGCCGACAAAAACACTTTCTGGTGATCGGGTTGATCAGACGTCTTGTGGACAATCCCGTGGATGAATCGGTGCGCGTCGCTGGCGACAGTTCAAAGACCGTTCGTCAACAAATTTAATCTACATTTTGTGTTAAAAACTCGTTGACCCACTAGGGCAAGTTGCGTCAGGTTGTGCGGGCCGACGGAAACAACACAACATGTAGTGTCGGCGCGGGGACGATTTCGCAGACGGGCGCAAGCCAAATCGCAATGTCTGAGATGCCACCTGATCATGGATCAGGGCGGATGAGGGCGTTGTAGCGGGTCGGTAACATGAGTGTTTGCACTGATACGATGGTGCATGTGTCGAAAGAGCAAAGCGCGCGATCGGCGTCAAAAAAAAGAAGGGGCAGAAAAAGATGAAAATCGAACGCAATTTCACAAAAGCTGGCAATGACGCGTATGCGTCTGTTGCATTCAAAATCACAACTTCGGAGATCCGCAATCCGGACGGAACCGTGGTTTTCAAACTGGATGAATGTGAGATTCCGCGCGGTTGGAGTCAGGTTGCCTCGGACGTCATCGCGCAGAAATATTTCCGCAAGGCAGGCGTGCCGTCAAAGCTGAAAAAGGTGAAGGAAAAAGGTGTCCCGTCGTTCCTGTGGCGGTCAGAGCCTGCAGCAGACGCGACCTTTGGCGGCGAAACCTCGGCCAAGCAGGTTTTTGATCGTCTTGCGGGTGCATGGACCTATTGGGGCTGGAAGGGCGGCTATTTCTCGACCGAGGAAGATGCGCGCGCCTATTTCGACGAAATGCGCTACATGCTGGCGACCCAGCGTGCTGCGCCCAACTCTCCGCAATGGTTCAATACGGGCCTGCACTGGGCTTACGGCATCGATGGTCCGGCGCAGGGTCATTATTACGTGGATTACAAGACGGGTGAGCTGACGAAGTCGGCCTCATCTTATGAGCATCCGCAGCCGCATGCATGCTTCATCCAGTCGGTCGACGATGATCTGGTGAACGATGGCGGGATCATGGATTTGTGGGTGCGTGAGGCGCGTCTGTTCAAATATGGCTCGGGCACTGGCACCAATTTCTCCAGCCTGCGCGGTGAAGGTGAGCCGCTGTCGGGTGGTGGCAAGTCTTCGGGTCTGATGGGCTTTCTGAAAATCGGTGATCGGGCTGCGGGTGCGATCAAATCGGGCGGGACAACCCGTCGGGCAGCGAAGATGGTGATTGTCGATGCCGATCACCCTGATATCGAAGAGTTCATCAACTGGAAGGTCATTGAAGAGCAGAAGGTGGCGAGCATCGTCGCAGGCTCCAAGATGCACGAACGGTATCTGAATGCGATCTTCCAGGCGATCAAATCATGGGATGGAGATGCAGAGGTAGCTTACGATCCCAAGACAAACGCCTCGCTGGCCTCTGCTGTGCGCGACGCGAAAAAGTCGGCGATCCCAGAGACATACATCAAGCGCGTGCTGGATTACGCCAAGCAGGGCTATGACAGCATTGAATTCCCGACCTATGACACCGACTGGGATTCCGAAGCTTATTCCAGCGTCTCTGGTCAGAACTCCAACAACTCCATCCGTGTCACCGACGCTTTCCTGAAGGCGGTTGAGGAAGACGCGAACTGGAAGTTGATCAACCGCAAGAACGGTGAGGTCGCCAAGATCATCAAAGCGCGCGATCTGTGGGAGCAGGTTGGCCATGCCGCATGGGCCTGTGCTGACCCCGGCATCCAGTACCACGACACCGTCAATGCCTGGCATACCTGCCCCGAAAACGGTGAGATTCGTGGCTCAAATCCTTGTTCTGAATACATGTTTCTCGATGATACGGCGTGCAACCTCGCGTCGATGAACCTGCTGACCTTCTACAAGGACGGTCAGTTTCAGGTAGAGGATTACATCCACGCGACCCGCCTCTGGACCGTGACGCTGGAGATCAGCGTGATGATGGCGCAGTTCCCGTCAAAGGAAATCGCGCAGCGCTCATACGACTTCCGCACGCTCGGCTTGGGCTACGCGAATATTGGCGGCCTGCTGATGAATATGGGGTTGGGCTATGACAGCGACGACGGTCGTGCGCTTTGTGCCGCGCTGACGGCGATCCTGTCGGGCGTGTCTTATGCGACTTCGGCTGAGATGGCGGGCGAATTGGGCGCGTTTCCCGGCTATGCGAAGAACGAAAAGCACATGCTCCGCGTGATCAAGAATCATCGCCAGGCGGCCTTGGGCAAGACAACGGGCTATGACAAACTCGACGTCAAGCCAGTAGCGCTCGATCACGCCAACTGTCCGGACCCACGTTTGATCGAGTTGGCCGTCTCGTCCTGGGATGAGGCGCTGACGCTGGGCAAGAAACATGGCTACCGCAACGCGCAAGTCTCGGTCATCGCGCCCACGGGCACAATCGGTCTAGTCATGGATTGCGACACGACTGGGATTGAGCCTGACTTTGCCCTTGTGAAGTTCAAAAAGCTCGCGGGCGGTGGTTACTTCAAGATCATCAACCAATCTGTTCCGGCTGCGCTAGACAAGTTAGGTTATGGCTCGGCTGAGATTGAAGAAATCATCGCTTATGCCGTGGGCCATGGCTCCATGGGGCAGGCGCCTGCGATCAACCACACCTCGCTGGTGGGTCACGGCTTTGGGCAGGCGGAACTGGACAAGATCGAGGCAGCGCTGGCCTCTGCCTTCGATATCCGGTTCGTGTTCAACCAATGGACGCTGGGTGAGGAATTCTGCACCAAGACCCTCGGTATTCCGGGCGAAAAGCTGAGCGACCCGACCTTCGATCTGCTGCGGCATCTTGGCTATTCGAAGCAGGATATCGACGCCGCCAACGATCATGTTTGCGGGACGATGACGCTTGAAGGCGCGCCTTTCCTGAAGGAAGAGCACTACAATGTCTTCGATTGCGCGAACCCTTGCGGCAAAAAAGGCAAGCGTTATCTGAGTGTTGAGAGCCATATTCACATGATGGCTGCCGCCCAATCGTTCATCTCGGGTGCGATCTCAAAGACGATCAACATGCCGAATGATGCAACGATTGAGGATTGCCAGAAGGCCTACGAACTCAGCTGGTCGCTCGGCATTAAGGCCAACGCGCTTTATCGCGATGGCTCGAAACTGTCGCAGCCTTTGGCGGCCGCGTTGGTCGAAGACGACGATGAGGCGATGGAAACGCTCGAAACCGGTACGCCACAGGAAAAGGCAGCTGTGTTGGCCGAAAAGGTCGTCGAAAAGATCATCGTGCAGGAAGTGCGCAACCGCGAGCGTGAGAAGATGCCGCAGCGGCGCAAAGGCTATACGCAGAAAGCCATTGTTGGCGGGCACAAGGTGTACCTGCGGACGGGTGAATATGAAGACGGATCCCTCGGTGAGATTTTCATCGACATGCATAAGGAAGGCGCCGGTTTCCGGGCGATGATGAACAACTTCGCCATCGCCGTGTCCGTCGGCCTGCAATACGGTGTGCCGCTGGAGGAGTTCGTGGACGCGTTCACCTTCACCAAGTTCGAACCAGCAGGCATGGTGCAGGGCAATGACAGCATCAAGAATGCGACGTCGATCCTTGATTATATCTTCCGCGAATTGGCCGTGTCCTACCTCGACCGGACCGATCTGGCCCATGTGAAACCGGAAGGCGCCACGTTCGACGATGTTGGCCGCGGTGAGCAGGAAGGCGTGTCGAATATCCAGGCACCGTCGGAGAATGCGGCGACCCGGTCGCTTGAAGTGCTCAAACAAATCTCGTCGACGGGTTATCTGCGCAAGCGGATGCCGCAAGATCTGGTTGTGCTGCAGGGTGGTCAGGCGGGTGCTACGGCTTTGGCCACAGGAACGGACCCTTCGGCGGCGCTGCAGACACTGGTTCCCGAGGTCAGCGAAAGCATTGTGGCAACGGGCACGGCGACAACGATGTCCGCGCGCGACAAGGCAAAGATGCAGGGCTATGAAGGAGACCCTTGTGGGGAATGTGGGAACTACACGCTAGTGCGCAATGGCACCTGCATGAAGTGCAATACATGCGGGGCCACTTCGGGCTGTAGCTGAGATTTTTCGTCACGAAAAATCTCACGTTGCAGAGAAACTTCGCAACGAAGTTTCTCTGGTCGCAAAAAGTTCCGGGGGCGGGTGCGCTCGCCCCGGCGTGGATCGGGCCGCAGGCAACAAACCGAGCGGTACATAATGAGTGAGCCTGATCAGCGAAACTATGGGGGACCTTCGGGTCTCCCTTTTTTCTTTCAAGCGGACAGCTTGGGTCTTCGCTGCCGGTGATCCACCAATTTATTGCGTGGCCTCCCTTTCCAAAGCCGACCCAGCCTGCGCATGATCTGAACAACGCAAGGGCTTGTCATGACTGATTTTCTTCTTCTCGCATTCATCTTCCTGATCGCTGGTGTGATCGCGGTGCCAATCGCCTCGCGTTTGGGGTTTGGCTCGGTGCTCGGATATCTGTTGGCTGGCATTGCGATCAGCCCACTTCTTGCCATTCTTGATGTCGATGTCATCTCGATCCAGCATTTTGCCGAGTTCGGCGTTGTCATGATGCTGTTTCTGGTCGGGCTGGAACTGGAGCCCAAGCGTCTGTGGGCGATGCGCGGCCAATTGATTGGCCTCGGCGGCGGTCAGGTTGGATTGACCGCGCTTTTGGTGATGGGTGCCGCCATGATGCTGGGGCAAAGCTGGACGGTCGCTCTCGCCATTGGCCTCATCATGTCGTTAAGTTCGACGGCTATCGTATTGCAAACGTTGAATGAAAAGGGATTGATGAAAAGCGGCGGCGGCCAATCCAGCTTTTCGGTCCTGTTGGCGCAGGATATCGCGGTCATCCCGATGCTGGCCTTCATGCCGCTTCTGGCCATGCCGGAACTGGTCGATCTTGCACATGGTGCCGCAGGTGATCATGGCGATGAGGATCACGGTCACACGATCAGTCTTGTTGCCGGACTGAACGGGTGGCAGACCGCCCTTGTCAACGTGGTTGCCATCGCGGCGGTAATCGGGGCGGGCAGCTATCTGACCCGTCCGATCTTTCGGTTCATCGCTGCCGCGAATTTGCGTGAACTCTTCACGGCAACAGCTTTGATGATGGTGATCGGCATCGCACTTCTGATGTCGCTTGTTGGCCTGTCACCTGCTTTGGGCACTTTTCTTGCAGGTGTCGTCCTCGCGAACAGCGAGTACCGCCATGAGCTCGAGTCGGATATTGATCCGTTCAAGGGCCTTCTTTTGGGTCTCTTCTTCATGACCGTCGGCGCCGCGATCGATTTTGAGCTGCTTGGCGACAATCTGCTGCTGATCTTTGGGCTGACACTTGGGTTGATGGCGATCAAGATCCTCGTTCTGATCGGCCTCAGCTTTGTCTTTGGCATTCATGGCTCGGACCGCTGGCTTTTGGGGCTAAGCCTTGCGCAAGCAGGAGAGTTTGGCTTTGTGCTCCTGTCATTCTCGGTTACGAACCTGATCCTGCCGCAGGACCTGGCGGACAAGCTCTTATTGGTAGTGGCGCTGTCGATGATGCTGACGCCACCTTTGTTCATCTTCTACGACCGCGTGATCGCGCCGCGCTACACGACTGCGGCGGATGAACCGGCGGATGAGATCGAAGAGCAGGGCGAGATCATCATTGCGGGCGCGGGTCGCGTTGGCGGCATCGTACGCCGCATCCTCTCCGCGGCGGGCTACAGCCTGACTGTCATCGACTACAATGCCAAGCATCTTGAGAATATGCGCCGATTTGGCGCGCGGATTTATTATGGCGATGCGACGCGCCCCGATTTGTTGCACGCGGCTGGTTTGCAAAACGCCAAGATCCTCGTCATCGCGATTGATGACCGCGAGAAGATCACGGGGCTCGTACGTTACGTAAAGGGCATTTTCCCGGATCTTCCCATCATCGCCCGTGCGGTGGACCGACACCACGTCTACGAGCTTTGGGCAGCGGGTTGCCGTGACATTATCCGTGATACCTATGACAGTTCCTTGCGCATGGGCCGCTCCGCGCTGGAGCAGATGGGAATTCCGCAGGACCGGGCGGATATGATGGTGGACGCCTTTAACCGGATGGATCGCGCGTCGATGATCTCGCTCGCCGACGCATATGATCCGGATATCCCGGTGATGGAGAACGAAAACTACATCGCGCGGGTGCGCGAGATTATCGGGCCGCGCGAGGCAGAGTTGCACGGGCAGATGATGGAGATTCTGGAAACCGGCGAGATGCCAGAGATGGATGAAGCCTGATCACGGCTCAGACACGGGCGATGTCAAAACCGGGTGCGGCCAGGGTGAAACCGTCAAACTGAAAGCCGGGTGAGACGGTGCAGCTGACCAGCGTCCAATCGCCAGTGGTACGCGCGGCCTGCCAAAATCCTTCTGGAACAATAATTTGCGGTGCTTGGCCCGCATCAAGGTCCGCGCCAAGCGTATGTTCTTGTGCCGGGCCTTGATCGGTTTCCGAGAGAGAAAGCACGATGGGCGCGCCAGCATGGTAAAGCCAGATCTCCGTCGCATCGACCTTGTGCCAGTGACTGTGCTCGCCGTCTTTTAGCAGGAAATATATGCATGTGCCGGTCGGACGGCCCGCGTTTTCGGCAATCCAGGTTTGGCGGTAATAACCACCTTCAGGATGCGGCTGCAGGTCGAGTTTTGCGATGATGTCGTCTGCTGTCATTTGGGGTTATCCCACGAATTTGCGTCCACGTTGTCCGTGTAGATTAGGCACAAATCCTGCACATACATTTTCCATACGGGCGATCCGCTCAGCCATCAGAGCGGGTGCTCATAAAACACGATATCGTCCAACAGGGTGTCGGGCAGGTCATAGTATGGCACGGCCTCTGTAAAACCCATACCTTCGTAGAGCGCCATCGCCTCTGGCAGGTTGCGCATCGTGTCCAGCACCACGCGGGTATAGCCGCGTTCGCGCGCATCCTGCATCGCGGCTTTGCAGAGCTGTTGGGCGATGCCTTGGCCACGGGCTGCGGGTGCGACGAAGACGCGTTTGATCTCGCATGTGGTCGCATCAATGCGGTGGGTCATGCCGCAGGCGACGATCTGATCCTGCATCTCGGCCACGAAAATCTCGCCATCCGGCGCGATGTGGCGAGCGGGCAGGTCGTCCATCAATTGCTGATAGACAGGTTGGGCGTAGAAGAAATCGAGCAGGAGCGGAAAGTCAGTTGTGCGGGCGACCAGAACATCGCGATAGGCCCAGCAAAGCTGACGCACGGCGGCAAGATCATCGTCGCCGCGCGCTGGCCGGATCGTGATCACTTGAGGATGGACCGCCCGGCATAGATCGCGGTTTCACCGAGAAGTTCTTCAATGCGGATCAGCTGGTTGTATTTTGCCAGACGGTCAGAGCGGGAGAGCGAGCCGGTTTTGATCTGGCCGCAATTGGTGGCGACGGCGAGGTCGGCGATGGTGGCGTCTTCGGTTTCGCCGGAACGGTGGCTCATCACGTTGGTGAACTTCGCACGGTGCGCCATATCGACTGCTTGCAGCGTTTCGGTGAGCGAGCCGATCTGGTTGACCTTCACGAGCATCGAATTTGCAGAGCCTTTGGCGATCCCATCAGCGAGGCGGGCAGGGTTGGTAACGAACAGGTCATCGCCGACCAATTGTACCTTGTCGCCGATCAGGTCGGTGAGGGTTTTCCAGCCGTCCCAATCATCCTCGGACATGCCGTCTTCGATGCTGATGATCGGGTAGTCGGCGACGAGTTTGGCGAGGTATTCGGCGTTTTCTTGGGAGCTCAGCGAGATGCCTTCGCCCACCATCTCGTACTTGCCGTCCTTGTAGTATTCGGTCGCGGCGCAATCGAGGGCGAGGTAGATGTCTTCGCCCGGTTTGTAACCCGCCTTTTCGATGGAGGTCATGATGAAGTCGAGCGCGACACGGGTGGACGCTAAGTTCGGGGCAAAGCCGCCTTCGTCGCCGATGCCGGTGTTGTGGCCAGCGGCGCTCAGTTCTTTTTTGAGCGTGTGAAAGACTTCGGAGCCCATGCGCACGGCCTCGCGGATGTTCGCCGCGCTGACCGGCATGATCATGAATTCCTGAATATCGATAGGATTATCAGCATGTTCGCCGCCATTGATGATGTTCATCATCGGAACGGGCAGGGTACGGGCCGATGTGCCGCCGACATAGCGGAAGAGTGGCTGTGCGGTGAAATCAGCGGCGGCCTTTGCGACGGCGAGTGAGACACCGAGGATGGCGTTGGCACCCAGACGGCCCTTGTTGGGCGTACCGTCGAGTTCGATCATCGCTTCATCAATGCCGACCTGTTCGGTGGCATCGAAGCCTACCAGAGCTTCCGCGATTTCGCCGTTGACGGCGGCAACCGCCTCCAAAACGCCTTTGCCGAGATAGCGGGATTTGTCGCCGTCACGTTTTTCGACCGCCTCATGCGCACCTGTCGACGCGCCGGATGGTACGGCGGCTCGGCCCATCGTGCCGTCTTCGAGGATCACATCAACCTCCACCGTGGGGTTGCCCCGGCTGTCGAGAATTTCGCGGGCGTGGATGTCGATGATGGTGCTCATGTCGGGCTCCTTTGGGAGGGGATGTTAGCGGTATCAGTGGCTCTATAACGCGGGATTTTCCGCAAGGGAAGCACGGTGGATCCGCGCCTCTCGCCAGAGGGTGTAGATGCCCGAGGCGATGATGATTGTGGCGCCAAGTATCGTCGGGAAATCGGGTCGTTCGGCGAAAAAGACAAACCCGATGATCAGCGCGAACAGCATCCGGCTGTAGCGGAACGACGAGATGATCCCAGCATTCCCAATCCGGGTGGCAGCGACGATGAAGAGATAGGCAAGCGTTCCAATGCCAACGCCGCAGCCAAGCAGGACCCATTCCCGGCCCTGTGGCCAGACCAGCATCTGGCCCTGAACCAAGGGCAGCAGGAAAGCGGGTGGCGTGACAATAGCAAAGGCATGGATGCCGAAATGAACGCCGGTAAGGTCCACGTCCAACTTGCGCGTAAGGATATCTCGCGCTGCAAGTCCCAGCATCCCACCAACAGCAAGCAGGGTTGCGGGAATAAAGCCGTCCATGCCGGGGCGGATTATCAAGAGAACACCGCAAAATCCGACGATAATCGCGATCCACCTCCGCCATCCCATAGGTTGGCCAAGAAACAGCGACGCGGCCATAGCTACCACAAGTGGCGTGGCCTGAATAACAGCCGACGCGGTTGTCAGTGGGATAAGCGCTAAGGCAGAAACAAAGAAGCAGGAGCCAATGACTTCGCAGCCGCTGCGCGCGATGACACCGGGATCAAGGTAGTCTTTGTGCCAAAGCGGGATGCGCGCGATCAGCGACCAGGCAATGAAGATGATGAGCCCACCCAGACAAATGAGCCCAAGCACCTGGCCTGCGGGGATCGTGCCGGAAAGCTGCTTGATCAATGCGTCTTCGACCGCAAAGCAGAACATGGCGAAAACCATGAACGCGGCCCCGCGCAGGTTCTCCATCAGCTGTCGCTTTTCTTGAGGCGCACGCCGTAAAGCTCCAATCGGTGGCCCATCAGTTTGTAACCCAGTTTGGCGGCGATCTTTTCCTGCAAAGCTTCGATTTCTTCGTCGACGAATTCGATCACCTCGCCGGAATGAACATCGATCAAGTGGTCATGGTGGTCGCGATCCGCGGCCTCATACCGGGCGCGCCCATCGCCAAATTCATGTTTGTCGAGGATGCCAGCCTCTTCAAACAGCTTCACGGTGCGATAGACAGTGGCAAGCGAAATACGCGGATCGGCAGCGGCAGCCCGCTGATAAAGCTCCTCCACATCAGGATGATCCTTTGCCGCTTCAAGCACTGCCGCAATCGTGCGCCGCTGTTCTGTCAGTCTCAGGCCGTTTGCTTCGCAACGGGCAAGGATCGTTTTGGTCATAAATGGCCCCTCGTGAATGTGTCTTTCATAGCCGTCCCAGAATAGGGATGCCAGAGGGCTAGAAGACAAGTTCACCTTGCATCACGCGCACCGCCTGACCACTGATAGTGACGCGCACCGGGGTGCTGTCATCAGATCGTGCGTGGATCAATGATGGGCGTCTCATCGCCACGCCTTGGCGGATCGTCAGATCAAGCGGATGCCCCAATGCTTCGGTTAGAAGGGCGGTCATTGTTGCCGCAGCACTGCCCGTTGCGGGATCTTCGGGGATGTTGTCGAGCGGGGCGAACATGCGCGCGTTCACCTGATCACCCTGACGGGTGTAGGCGAGGAGCGAAAAATCCATGCCCGCCGGATACCGGGAAGCACCCTCTTTGATGACATCAATGGATGGCGCGCAGGCATCGAGGTGCTGGTCGTTTTGCAACTCAACAAAGACAAAAGGCAGGCCAAGGCTGGCCTGTACTGGCGCATGGGTCGCCGTTTTGACCGCTTCTGTGGGGAGGGCCAACGCGGCAGCAACAAGGGCAATATCGGGATGGGCGAGACGCTCAAGCGGCGCGGAGGTTTTGAAAGCCACCTGTCCATTATGGAACGTGCAAGGAATGGGGCCAACGCCAAGCTCCAGCACCATGTCGCCCACATGCCCCTCATCACGCAATGCGCACGCCGTACCGATGGTTGGGTGACCGGCAAAGGCGATCTCCATGGTCGGGGTAAAGATCCGCACCTTTGCGGTGTGCGCCGGGTCTTCTGCAGGGTAGAAAAAGGTCGTTTCGGAATAGTTGAACTCGCGGGCGATCTTTTGCAGCGACGTCTCTGGCAAGTTGGTCGCATCCGGGATCACCGCCAATGGGTTGCCGCCAAAGGCGTGGTCGGTGAAGACGTCGTAGACGAAGTAGCGGGTCATGTGTGCCTGCTCCGATAGGGGCCTTGGGGCCAGGGCGATGATCGCGAAGATCAGGGCGATCCTGGCTGGGGTCAAGATCATCGGCAAGGCACTCTGGCCTCGTGACTTTCGCAGGCGATCACGCGTCGGTAGGCGCCTGCAAAGCTGCTATCGTCCGGGCAAACGCAGCCAGGTTCCGCCCAATGGCCTTATTTTGGCGCCCGTGCCGATCTTGAAGCGCGCGAGGCCGGGTGCCGTCTCGGTGTCGACATGCCCCAGATCAAGCCGGATATGACCACGTGCCGCAAGCCAATCGGCGGCGGCGGTGAGAAGGCCGTGGTGCGCATTCTGTGTGCGGCCTTCAGCCCCGGTCCATCCCAGATGATAGGTCGCTACCGGTCCATGGCGCAAAAACAGCATCGCGGCGATGGGCGTTTTCTTGCAGGTTGCGGTGAAGACGATTGTGTCATGCGGGCGGCAATCGGCATAGGCTTTCAGAATGGCATGGGGCAGGGTGCGAAAACGCTTTCTGCGCTGCTGAGCGAGGTCAGCCTCCAGCAGCCAGCCATGCCGATGCAGCGCGAAAGGCCGGATATCAGTGCGAAAGCTCGCATCTTGCGCCCGTCGCCACGCATTGCGCCATTTCGGCTTCATATTGGCGAGGCGGGTTTCGGTCGTGTCCGTCAGATCAAGCTCGGCCACAAAGGCCGGTGTCGTGATCATGCGAAACCCCGCTTGTTTGTAAACGGTGGGCTCTTGGGTGTCGGCATTCATTAGGCGCAGACCCGATTGCTGCAGATCCGCCCGGCGCGCCTCGCAGGGCACATCCTCGGCCCAGACCGGTCCGCGAGATGCAAAGGTGACGCCGAAGCGCCGTAAGCTGATGACCGGCGCGCCGTTTAACAACGCGGTGACCCGCACAGGCTGGCCAAGGCGACGCAATGCGGCGGCGAAATTGGAGTGTTGTTGCAAGGGCAGGGCAGGTTCTGGCGCCATGGGCGCATTAAGCGGATTGAAACCTAAGGCGTGGTTAAAGAACGGCATGAAACTGACCAGACGCAAGCCGCGCCGTATCTCCGGCATTGTGGCCCCGCCACCAAGACCGACAGCCCTGGGTGCCGCTCTTGTTGCCACGATCATCACCTTTCCAATTGGTGTCACATTGATCGTGATGGATCTTTTGCTGTTGTAGTTCAGGGGTGTCGTGTGTGCAGGGGCTGCGCTAGGCTTTGCCCATGCAAACACTGATCGCACTCTTGAGGGCCGTGAATGTTGGCGGCACAGGTAAACTGCCGATGGCGGAATTGCGCGCCATGGCAGATGCGGCAGGGCTTGCCGATGTGCGCACTTATATCCAGTCCGGGAACCTTGTTTGCCGTTCGTCTGACCCACCCGAAACAGTCAAATCGAGTTTGGAGGCTCGCTTGGCCGCCTATGCGGGCAAGGCGGTTGACGTCTTTGTGCGTAGTTCACAGGAGATCGGTCAGATCATTGATACGAACCCTTTTGCAGATTCCGATCCCAAGCGGTTGGGAGTGCTTTTTCTCGATGTGCCTGCAGAACCTGCGATGGTCGCGGATTTGAAAGGACAAAAGGATGAACGCGTGGTCTGTGGCGTGCGTGAAATCTACATCCACTATCCAAGCGGCATGGGTACCTCAAAGCTGCAATTGCCCAATGTGCCGGTTGCGACGATGCGCAACCTCAATACCGTCAGGCGCCTTGCTGAGATGGCAGCGGGCGACGCCTGACGTCTAGCAGTCGGGATGATCAGGTGCTGCTTAACCCAGTTGCACTAAGGCATGACGCTTCTTGCCAGCGCTGAGCTTGACGGGTTCGGCCAAGGCCGCGGCATCCATGAAAAGACCGGCATCCTTCAACGGCGCGTCGTTCAATCGCGCGCCGTTTTCGGCGATCAGGCGTTTCGCCTCTTTGCCACTGCCGGCCAGACCGGAACGCACCAGAAGCTGAACGACCGAAATCCCGTCGCCCAATTCCTCGGCGCTAAGCGTGAGGGTCGGCAGGCCATCACCAACGCCGCCTTTCTCGAAAACTTCCCGTGCGGTGGCTTCGGCGGCTTGTGCGGCTTCCGCACCATGCAGCAAGCTAGTCACCGCATTGGCGAGGATGATCTTGGCCTCATTGATCTCGGACCCTTCTAGTGCACCCAGGCGGTCACATTCTTCAATCGGTAATTCGGTGAAGAGTTTCAGGAACTTGCCGGTATCGGCATCCGTTGTGTTCCGCCAGAACTGCCAGAATTCGTAAGGCGACAGCATATCGCCGTTCAGCCAGACAGCCCCGCCTTGCGACTTGCCCATCTTGCGCCCGTCGCTCGTGGTCAGCAAGGGCGTCGTCAGCCCGTAAATCTCCTTCTCAGCCACGCGGCGCGTAAGGTCGATCCCGTTGACGATATTGCCCCACTGATCCGACCCGCCCATCTGCAAGAGGCAGCCATAGCGACGGTTCAGTTCAAGGAAATCGTAGGCCTGCAGGATCATGTAATTGAATTCGAGGAAAGACAGGGATTGTTCCCGATCAATCCGCGATTTTACACTCTCGAACGACAGCATCCGATTGACCGAAAAATGCCGCCCGATATCGCGCAGGAAGGACAAGTAGTTCAGGTCATCGAGCCATTGGGCATTATTTAGCATGATGGCATCGGCGGGGCCATCGCCATAGCGCAAGTAACGGGCAAAGACCGTTTGCATCCCGTCGATATTGGCCTGGATCGCCGCATCGTCGAGCAGAGGCCGTTCCTCTGACCGGAACGACGGATCACCAACCTTGGTCGTCCCACCGCCCATTAGCGTGATCGGTTTGTGCCCCGTCTTCTGCAGCCAGCGCAGGACCATGATGTTCATCAGATGTCCCACATGCAGCGATTTCGCTGTGGCGTCATAACCGATATAGGCAGGCACCACCCCGGCACTCAGCGCCTCATCAAGACCCTGATAATCCGTGCAATCGGCCAGAAAGCCGCGCTCCATCATCACAGCGATGAAATCGGATTTGGGGTGGTAGGTCATCTGCTTGTTCCCGTCATTGGCGTGGGGCAGTCTATAGAGAGGTCATTTGCCAAGGGAAAGCATATGTTGAAGGAGGCTGTCGTTACGGCATTGGGCACGATGTCGGGCACGTCGCTGGACGGAGTTGATGCCGCCGTGCTGGTGACGGATGGCGGTGAGATTCTGGACTTTGGTCCAAGCGGCTACCGGGCTTACACGGATGATGAACGCGGCGTGCTGCGCCAGCATTTGGGCTTGTGGGCCGATGATGATGTGAGCGTGGCTGCCGCGGTGGTTGAAAAGGCTCATCTGTCGCTAATGCGCGAATTCGCAGGTGTGGAACTGGCAGGCTTTCACGGCCAGACACTGGCTCACGATCCAGGCGGGCGCGGCACGCATCAGTGCGGCGATGGTACACGCCTGGCAAAGGCATTGGGGTTGCCGGTTGTGTGGGACTTTCGCAGTGCGGATATGCAAGCAGGCGGGCAGGGCGCGCCACTTGCGCCGTTCTATCACTTTGCTTTGGCCAAATGGATAAAGGCCGAGGCGCCGCTTGCCTTCTTGAACCTTGGTGGCGTCGGCAATCTGACCTGGGTTGACCCGCGATTTGCCGATCCCGCCGATCCCGGCGCGCTTTTGGGTTTTGACACGGGGCCCGCCAACGCGCCGATGAACGACATCATGTCGGCGCGCCGAAATCAGCCCTATGATGAGGGTGGGGCATTGGCAGCTGCCGGGACAGCAAGTGATGCGATCGTGCAGGAGTTCCTCGCTCATCCTTACTTTGACAAAGCGCCGCCGAAATCGCTCGACCGAGACGATTTTGTGGAACTCACCGACGCGGTGGCCGGACTTTCGGATGCAGATGCGATGGCTACGCTCATGCAAGCGATCGTCTCAAGTGTGGCGGTTGGGCTGACCCGCTGTCCTTCATTGCCACAGCAGCTTTTGGTGACCGGGGGTGGTCGGAAGAACCAGACACTGATGCAGGCGCTCAAGACGACCCTGGAGTGTGATGTGGCTCCTGTTGAAAAGGCCGGTCTGGATGGCGATATGCTGGAGGCACAGGCCTTTGCATATCTTGCTGTCCGCAGCGCAAAAGGTCTGCCCATTTCGGCGCCGGGAACGACCGGAACAGCGGCCCCGACCATCGGTGGGCGGTTGTCGAGCTCTGTGTAACTCGCCAAGATTTCGCCCCAATTGACCGCAAATTTCCGCTGATTGCGACACAATACCGCCAAAACGCTGTAATTGTGTCAAGAGTAAGCGGTATTTGGCTCAACTTCTTTGGAGGCTTCCGCTCAAAGCTGCCGGTTCCAATCACAGCCGCGTGAGGGGCATTGTGATCCGGTTTTTCGATGTCACCTGTACAGCACGACAACCCGAATAACGGAGATAAAAATGAAACCGACATTCAAAGCCGTTCGTGCGAGCATGCTGGCCGCTCCCCTGGCCATCGTTGCAGGTATGGCATCTGCTGGCGGGCTTTCAGAGCCTGTGGCAACCCCTGCTCCGGTGCCCGTCGCACCTGTGCCGGTCGCACCAGTAGGGACAGACTGGACTGGTTTTTACGCTGGTGCTCAGTTGGGTTTTGGTGAGTTGGAAGCAGAACTTGGAGGCACTGACGCGTTAGACGGTGATGAATCCGGTCTGCTCTTTGGTGCACATGCCGGTTATTTGTATGATTTTGGTAATATCGTGCTGGGTGGCGAACTCGACATTGATGGTTCAAATATCGAGCCCGAGCTTGCCATTGCTGATGATACATTCGAACTCGACACCGTGACACGTGCAAAGCTGCTGCTGGGTTATGATGCGGGACGGTTCCTGCCTTATCTGACCGGTGGTGTCGCACAAGCAAGAACCAGTTCTAGCACAGATGCAGTTGACGGTGATGACGACGGCACATTTGCCGGTCTGGGTGTCAAATATCTGCTCAGCGACAGTTTCATGATCGGTGGCGAGGTGCTGCAACACCAGTTTGACGACTATATCACCGATGATCTGGACGTCGAAGCGCTGACAGGCACATTGCGCGCCTCGTTCCGCTTCTGATCCAAGCAATAGGCAGCCCGGACAGTCTGTCCCTTCCCCAACCCCCCTGTCCGGGATGTTCGAAAGGGCCCGCAGCGCCAACTGCGGGCCCTTATTGCTATTTCAGAAGCGGGTCGACGACATTGCTACCTATGCCAGCGCTAAGGGGGCTGAACTGACCGTCTTCAAACATCGCCTTGGCCGCGTCATGCATGACGCGATGGGTGATCCGAGCCAGCGATGAGCCGAGCGAGACGCGGGCAACGCCGATATCCGCAAAGTCAGACAGCGTCTGGGCGCAAGACCGGCCCGCGACCAACGCATTCACCGGGGCGTCCACAGCGGCACAAATACGCGCCTGATCGTCAAAGCTGGGGGGCAGTGGGGCATAAAGGCAATCGGCTCCGGCAGCCTCAAAGGCCTGCAAGCGCCTGATCGCCTCATCGGTGTCATATTGCCCCGTTAGGATGCCGTCAGCCCGCGCGGTCAGCACAAAATCATGCTTCAACTCCTTTGCCGCAACCGCGGCCGAGCGGATCCGTTCAACCGCCAGGTCAAAGTCGTAGGCGGCGTTGCCCGGCAGAACCGTGTCTTCGATGCAAATGCCGGCAAGCCCGACTTCGGCCGAGAGCCGCACGGTTTCAGCGCAGGTCGCCGGATCATCACCAAAGCCGTTCTCAAAATCGCCCTGCACCGGCAAATGGGTGACCGAAACGATGTCTTCTGCATGGGCCAGCGCCTCATCGCGCGTGATCTGCCCGCCGTCGGGGCGCCCCATCGTGAACGCATGCGCCGCTGACGATGTGGCGAGCGCCTTTGCCCCCATATTCTGCATCATCTTGGCTGATCCTTTGTCCCAGACATTGACCAGAACAAAGGGCGCGCCCTTCACATGTAATGCGCGGAACGTTTCTGCAGGATGTGTCATCTCTGGGCCTTTCTTGCGTGAAGATGTTCGATTTCAAGAAGCTTTTGTTTGCGCCACAACCCGCCGCCATAGCCGGTCAACGCGCCGTTGGAGCCGATCACCCGGTGACAGGGGATCATGATCGCAATCTGGTTGGCACCATTTGCACGTGCGACGGCTCGAACAGCTTGCGGCAATCCGATGGCCTTGGCGACCGCTGCATAGCTACGCGTCTCGCCCGGTTTGATCGTTTGAAGGGCACGCCAGACTTCCTTGGTGAAGGGCGTGCCGTGCAGCGCGAGCGCGGTTTGGAAGGTGCCGGACGTTCCCGTGAAATAGGCATCAAGCTCGGTTCTGACCTGAGCGGTGATCGCGGTTTCGCCGATGCCGATTTGTCCCTTGGCCATCTTCCTCAGCCGCTGCAATTCGGTGGGCAGCGCCTTGCGGTCGGCAAATTCCAGAAGATGCAACGCGTTGTGATCGCAGACCGCAATCATCGCGCCTAGCGGTGTTGTGATATGTGCGGCCTGCAACAAGGCATCGCATTGGAACTCTGCAGGTGCTTGCCCCAGCAGCTTGGCAAATGCGGCGCGAAAGCCTGACGGGCTGTCAAATCCCGCCTGAAGCTGCGCGTCGATCACCTTGCTACTGCCCAAAGCGGTGAAGCCATGCGCCAACCGCCTTTGCCGCGCCATGTCGAGAAACGTGACACCAAAGTGCCGCTTGAAGCTGCGCCGCACGGTTGAGGGATCAAGCCCCATCGCCACGATATCACGCTCCTGCCATCTGCGTGTAGGCGCGGCCTCCAACGCAGCCAGCAGTTTTGTAATGGCGGGGTCAGCCTCGGCTGCCGGGCCAAGCGGGTGGCAGCGGCGACAGGGGCGAAAGCCCGCCTCAAGACATTCTGCGGTTGATCCGAAGAAGGCGCAGTTTTCGCGGTTGGGCTTACGGGCAGGGCAGGTGAGCCTGCAGAAAACACCCGTCGTGCGGACCGCAACAAAGGCTTGCCCTTCATAGGCTGGGTCACGCGCGATCAGCGCATCGTAAAGCACATCGTCAGAGGGTAGATCAAAAAGCATGGCCCTGCATAAACCGATTCTCAGGGGCGCTGCCGCCGGATTTCGGGCAGCTATTTCGGCACATGGCTCTGCGCGAAGGCCACCAGTTGCTGGAGTGCGGCCACATAATCGGCATCGTCCACGGTCATCGCGACCCGGATATGCCCGGCAGCAGCACTGCCAAAGCTCTCACCCGGCATAACCGCAATATGGTGCGCATCGAGCAGACCATTGGCGAAATCCTCGCCACTGAGCCCTGTCGCGCGGATATCCAGCATCGCATACATCGCGCCTTGGATCGGCAGCGGGCGGACGACGTTTTGGCCTTTGAGCACGTCAAGCGTCAGCGCACGACGCCGCAGGAAAGGGGCCGCAACTGCCTCTTCAACCTGTTGACCTTGGCCAAGGGCAAACTCGGCGGCGTCCTGAATGTAACCGGCCACGCCATAGGTCGTATGCGTGGCGAGGGTGATCAGATGTGTGATGGCCTCCTCTGGTCCGCAGATCCAGCCGACGCGGCTGCCGGTCATCGCGTGGCTTTTGGACATGGAGCCTACCACCAGCGTGCGTTCAGTCATGCCCGGCAACGTCCGTGGGCTGATATGAGCGCCGTCCCAAACCTGCGTGTCGTAAACCTCGTCCGAGATCAGCCAAAGGTCATGCTCTTTGCAGGCACGTGCGATGGCGTTGAGTGTCTCGGTGCTGTAGACCGCGCCGGTTGGGTTGTTGGGCGTATTGATCAGCAGGGATTTTGCGCCTGTCGCCTGGGCCGCAATCGCCTCATATGTCGGTTGAAAGGCTGTATCGGGCGACGTGACAATGGCTCGCGCTTCTGCGCCGACAGCACGGATTGTGCCGGGATAGGTGGCATAATAAGGATCGATGAAAAGCGCGGTATCCCCTTGATTACACACCGCATTATGGGCCGCAAAAAGACCCGCCTGACCGCCCGGCGTGATCAGGATGTTAGCCGCTTTTGTCACCACGCCCGTCCGCTCGGTAATCCGTGCAGCCACCGCCTCGCGCAGTGAGAGGATGCCCGGCACCTCGGCATAGCCCGTATGGCCGGCCACGGCTGCCGCATGCATCGCGCCAAGGATGTCGGGATGGGTGCGGATATCATGCTCACCAATTGTAAGCTCAGTGACCTTGATCCCTTCGCGGATCATTCGGCGTGCGCGATAAAACACACCCCAGCCGTCAGAGCCGCCACCAGTGATATTCGTGATACGTGTCGAGAGTTCCATGCGCCGCAGGGGAACGGCGATGGCACCGGAAAGTCAAGCAGGCAAACGCGTCAGATTGCGTGGCCCCGTGCCATCCTTGGCTTTGATGTCAGCGGGGTTGTAAAGCGCGCAGGATTTCAGGCTCAGACAGCCGCAGCCGATGCAGCCGTCAAGCTTATCCCGCAACTCCTCCAATGCAGCGATTCGCTCGTCGATCTTTTTGCGGAATCCCTTGCTGATCCGGGTCCAGTCAGCCTTGGTGGGCGCCTTGTGATCGGGCAGCGCGTGCAGGTGCTCGGCAATTTCCGAGAGTGGAAACCCAAGCGCTTGCGCCGCCATCACAAAGGACAGTCGCCGAATGTCAGAGCGGCCATAACGGCGATGCCCGCCCTTGTTGCGCAGGGGTTTGACGATGCCGTGCGTTTCGTAAAACCGGATCGCTGAGACCGCGATACCAGTCCGGTCAGCAAGATCGCCAATGGCTAATCCCTGGGACATGCAAATAATCCTTGATCTCAAGTTAACTTGAGAAATTACACCAGATTTGTACTCAAATAGAAAGAGGAGAAAGCGATGCGACAGAAGCCAACAGAACGCTACTGTGCAGATGCCCAAGCCCTTACTGCGTTGAAACGCGACGGTATGGGATGGGGGCATGATCTCGAATGCGGATGCTTTGAGGCACCTGCTACACCGCGCCGCCCATCAGTTATCGCGCGGGTGAATGACTGGCTGCGGAAAGGAGTTTGAACCATGGCACAATTGGAACATGTGAACATCACCGTCTCGGACCCCAAAAAGACCGCCGGGATGCTGGCGGAATTGTTTGGCTGGAAAACCCGCTGGGAAGGGTCGGCCATGGATGGTGCTGGCTACACCGTTCATGTAGGCAGTGACGACAGCTATGTCGCGGTCTATTCAGGCAGCAAACCAGATCAGACGGAGCCAAAAGGAGATGCCAATTACCTCACACGCGGCGCGATGAATCATATCGGCGTTGTTGTCGATGATCTGGATGCAATCGAGGAAAAGGTGATGGCGATGGGTTTCACGCCGACGGCGCACGGCGACTATGAACCTGGCCGTCGCTTTTACTTCCACGATCATGATGGTGTTGAGTTCGAAGTGATCAGCTATGCTTGACCCTCACGCGGCGTGAGGTGGCATCAGGGGCGTATGAAAACCCGAATCAAGGAATACGGGGTCGGTGAACTGGCCCGATTGTCCGGCGTCACGGTGCGCACATTGCACCATTACGACGCCATCGGTTTGCTGCGCCCCACCCACGTCGCGGCCAATGGCTACCGCCTTTATGGTCGCGATGAGCTTCTGCGGTTGCAGGAGATTCTGTTTTACCGCGCCTTTGGTATGTCTCTGGCCGAGATTGCGGATGTGCTGGACGGCGAGGCGAAGGCGTTGCTGCGCCTGCGCGCGCATCGCAATAAGCTCGCGGCGCAGGCAGCCAAGACAGCGGACCTACTGGCCACCCTTGATCGGACCATCGCAACCCTGACGAACGAGGCTGACATGCAAGATCAAGACCTTTACACGCCATTTGATGCGGCAACCCAGACCGGTTACGAGGATTGGCTGATCGAAACCTATGGCCCTGACATGGCCGCGAAAATTGCCGTGTCGAAGGAGGCGGTGGCAGAGATGCCCGATGGTATCGCAGGACTGATGGACCGGTTGCGCGAGAGTGAAGCGCAGTTGTTTGGGGCATTCAACGAAGGTGTGGTTGCGGGTGACAGGCAACTCGTGCCGATGCTGGACAAGCATCGTGCCTTGATGGCGGATTTCTGGGGTGATGCCTGTGACCCTAACGCCTATGTGGGGCTCGCAAACATGTACCTCGCTCATCCCGATTTTGTCGCACGATATGAACGACTTGCACCACGATTTTCACAATGGTTGCCCGCGGCGATGAAAGCTTACGCCGCCGAAATCTCGGCCTGAGCCTTTTTGGTAAGGGCTTTGAAGATGATGTCGTAAGAGGTCTGGATGCGGTGGCGCATCTCGTCTTCTGCAGCGTCGAAACTGACAAGCACCCAGCTTTTGTGAAAATAGGGCGCCTTGGTCGCCGCACCGGCATCAATCAGCATCTGCGCTATGTCCACGCTGTCGGTCTTGGCAGCGAAACCGTCGATCCGCTCACCAAAACAGACGAACATCTTGCCGCCCACTTTCCAACTATCGAGTTCGGTTGTTGGGTCCGAGGCGACCGCTCCCGGCATTTCGCTGCAGATGTGATCGATTTTTTTGCGTGACATATGGCGAGGATGCCGCAGGTCGCGCGGGCTGACAATCATGATTTCAGCCCGCGCATATGTTGTCGTCACAGCAGCCCGGCCATGATCCCGCTGAGCACCGCACCGGTGAAGCCCAGCATCACGTAAAGCGCGAAGACCTGCGCGCGGACGAGCGCGAAGACGGCTGTCATTGCCGGGATGGAACTGACCGAACCGGCCACCAGAAAGGCCATCGCGGCGCTGATGGTCATGCCTTGGTCCATCAGACCGGCCACCAGTGGCGGTGCCGCATAGGCGTTCAGATAGGCGGGTGCGCCGATAAGGGCCGAGAGGATGATCGGCATCAATCCTTCGCCACCGACGATGCCCGCGATGGTCTCGGCCGGGATGTAGGCGATGAGCAGGCTTTCCAGCAGATAGGCGAGCGCGAGCCATTTAAGCAGGAAACCAAGATTGTGCAGGCCGGAGGACCGGAACGTCGCGACCCGCGCGGGGTCGTTCCAGAAGCGCCAGACGGCCTGGCCGGAAAGCGGGTCAGTCCTGCAGCTGCCGCATCCGGCTTTGGTTTGCGGCTTGAGCGGGTTGGACAGCCCGCCTGCATCAACGATCCACTTCGTGACGAACCCGCCCATCAGGCCGATGCCGACTGCGGCGACGGCTTTGGCGATCGCGAAATCCCAGCCGAGCGCGCTTGCCGTGATGATCAGGCTGGGTGGGTCAATGAGCGGCGAGGCGAGCCAGAACGCCATCACCGCCGAAAGCGGCGTGCCGACGGCAAGAAGGGCGGCGATGAAGGGGATGACCTCGCATGAGCAAAACGGGGCGAGCCCGCCGAAGAGGGCGGCGAGGACGATCATGCGGATTTCACGCCCTTCGAAAACGGATGAGATGACCGAGGCTGCCCCCGTCGCGTTCAACCCCGCGATGAGCAGGACAGCGAAAAGGATGTAAGGCAGGGTCGCCATCACAGCGTCGAAGGTAAAGCCGGTCGAGACCGCGAATTGCGGTTGGTCAAATGCCGCGATCAGCAGCAGGATCAGAGCGAAGGTGAGCCAGACCCGGTCGATCTGTGGCCATGTCAGGCGGTTCAGGCGGGCGATGAGGGTGCTCATATCTCGGTCTCCTCACGATTGGGGACATTGGCGCAGCAGGTGGCGAGGATGAAGCCTGACAGCGCCTCCAACTGGTCGAAATTCGGGCGGTTGATCGTCTCGCGCCCGCGTTTTTCCTGGGTGATCAGTTGCGCAGCGGCGAGGAACCGCAGGTGATGTGACAGGGTGGAGGCCGGGATGCCCGTGCGCTCGCCAACCTCGCGAAAGAGAAGGCCCGCATCACCGGCCTGCACGATGGACAAAAGCACCCCCATCCGGGGTTCGGAGCCAACGGCGGCAAAGCCCTGGCACGCTTCTTCGATGGTCAGCATGATTCAATCCATTCTATTAAACTAGAATCATAGATTAATAGAATCGAGATCAAAAACCCAGTACGTTTATGCACGCCCGCGATGGACCGGCATCGGGCGCTCTTTGCCGGTTAACCAATGGTTGCGAAATCAGCGGATTTTCGTGTGTCGCGTGGTTAGAGTGGCAGTGTGGATTCAGTGAGTGAGATCAACGCAACATGGCATTTGCGGATGTATTGAAAGCGGAGAAACGCAGCGCCAGATCAATCGGGCGCAGGCAAGAAGATCGCGCGTTGCGCGGTGGTTCTTGGGAGCAGGCGCGCGAGCGGCGGCGGCCTGTTGCGCGCACGGATGCTGCGGCGCAATCGGTGATCATGGCGGGGATTTCGGGGCCTTACGGGGCGGCTCCGGCGGCAAATCTGCGGGCGGCACAGGCTTATGAAGCCGTCAAATGCAAGAAATCTGCTGCTGAAAAGGAGCGCGAGGCGTTCCTGCGCGAGGCGGAGCTGGCCCATCAGGCCGCGCAACGGGCCTGGGTGTTTGAGCGGCGCACAGGCCAGAAACCCCGTTCTGCAGATGTCGAAGACGCGGAGTTTGTCGATATCTGATCGCGGGTCTAATCAAAGTCTCCGCTGAATTTGCTGGACCGCTTCAGTGCGGCCTGCTATGCCCAGGCTCATGAAGAGCATCTGCATCATTCCCTGCTGCATTATCTGCTGACATCACTGTCGCGGGCTCTTCTTTCACGTTTTACATCAGACCTGAACTTGCTAAGCCCGCGGCGCAACCCGTTTGCGAGGCGTTATGACGACGATCAGGCTACACAATACCAAGACCCGCAGGCGCGAGGATTTCGTGCCCATCGATCCGGCCAATGTGCGCATGTATCTCTGCGGGCCGACGGTTTATGACCGCGCGCATCTTGGGAATGCGCGGCCCTCGCTGGTCTTTGATGTGCTCTTTCGCCTGATGCGTGAGGTTTATGGTGCGGGTCACATCACTTACGTGCGGAATTTCACAGATGTGGATGACAAGATCAACGCGCGGTCGGCGGAAAGCGGACGCGCGATTGGTGACATCACCGCCGAGACAATCGGTTGGTATCACGATGATATGGATGCGTTGGGTGTGCTGCGCCCGACGCATGAGCCGCGTGCAACGGCTTACATTGCGCAGATGATCACGATGATCGATGGGCTGATTGCGAAAGAGCATGCTTATGAAGCGGAGAGCCACGTGCTTTTCGCCGTCGACAGCTATGCGGACTACGGCGCGCTGTCGGGCAGGTCCACGGATGACATGATTGCCGGTGCGCGCGTTGAGGTGGCGCCTTACAAGCGCAATCCGATGGATTTTGTGCTGTGGAAGCCGTCGGGGGATGGGCAGCCGGGCTGGGACAGCCCTTGGGGTTATGGCCGCCCTGGTTGGCACATCGAATGCTCAGCAATGGCGCATGATCTGTTGGGCGAGAGCTTTGACATTCATGGCGGCGGCAATGACCTGCAATTCCCGCATCATGAGAACGAGATTGCGCAGTCCTGCTGCGCCCATCCCCAGGGCGAGTTCGCGCGGTACTGGATCCACAACGAAATGCTGCAGGTCGAGGGTAAGAAGATGTCCAAGTCGTTGGGCAATTTCTTCACGATCCGCGATCTCTTGGATGAGGGCGTGCCGGGCGAGGTGATCCGCCTTGTGATGCTGGGCACCCATTACGGCAAGACCATGGATTGGACGGAAAGCCGCCGGGCAGAGGCCGAGGGAACCTTGCGCAAATGGTATGGCATCCTGCACGGGCATGGCTTTGGGCCAAAGCTGATTGAGGCGCTGAAGGCGGATGGCAAATGGGAGCCGGATGCTGAGTTCATCGGTGTGCTCGCCAATGATCTGAACACGCCCGGCGCTTTGGCGCGGCTGCACGTTCTGGCCAAGGGCAAGACGCCCGCCGCGCTGGCAGGCTTTGCCCATGGGTTGGACATGTTGGGGCTTGTGTCGGATTGGGCTGACATCCCGCTTTTTGAGGGTGGTGAGGCTGGCCCTGACATCGCACCTGCTATTGCTGCGCGTGTCGATGCGCTGCTTGCAGATCGGGCCAAGGCACGGGCTGCCAAGGATTGGGGTCGTGCAGATGAAGTGCGCGATATTCTGACGGCGGCTGGCGTGCAGGTTGCCGATGTGGGCGGGCAGGCAACCTGGGCGCCGGGCCCCGATTTTGATGCCGCCAAGCTGGGGGATGTGTAATGGCAAACTTTCGCAGAAAGTTTGGGTACAAAGTCTCGCTGAGACTTTGTACGCCCGGAGGCAGCCATGTCTAAAGAGCGCCTCTATCTTTTTGACACGACCTTGCGCGATGGCGCGCAGACCCAAGGCGTGCAGTTCTCCGCCGATGAGAAGCATCAGATCGCCGCGGTGCTCGATGATCTTGGCCTAGACTATATTGAAGGCGGCTGGCCGGGCGCCAATCCAACCGATACTGATTTCTTTGCCGCTCCACCGAAGACAAGCGCGACCTTCACTGCCTTTGGCATGACAAAGCGGGCCGGGCGCTCTGCAGAGAACGACGATGTGCTGGCCGCTGTGATGAATGCTGGAACGTCCGCTGTCTGTCTGGTGGGCAAGGCCCATGATTTTCATGTGACCGACGCGTTGGGGATCACGCTGGAGGAGAATGTCGAAAACCTCGCGGCCAGTTTTGCCCATATCACCGCGCAGGACCGCGAAGGGCTGTTCGACGCTGAGCATTTCTTTGACGGCTACAAGGCGAACCCTGACTACGCGTTGCAATGCATCCATGCCGCCTTTGATGCAGGGGCGCGGTGGATCGTGCTGTGTGATACCAATGGCGGCACGCTTCCCCATGAGGTTGCCGCTATTATCACCGCTGTGATTGCGAGCGGCATTCCCGGCGAGAATGTCGCGATCCATACGCATAATGATACTGAGAACGCCGTCGCGGGGAGCCTCGCGGCGGTCTTGGCGGGCGCGCGTCAGATTCAGGGCACGCTCAATGGGCTGGGGGAGCGCTGTGGCAATGCGAACCTGACGACGCTGATCCCGACGCTCCTGCTCAAAGAACCTTTCGCCAGCCGGTTTGAAACGGGTGTGTCGCGCGATGCATTGAAGGGTCTGCGCAAGGCGTCGCGGATGCTGGATGATATCCTGAACCGTGTCCCTTCGAAACAGGCGCCTTATGTCGGCGCTTCGGCCTTCGCTCATAAATCCGGCCTGCACGCCTCTGCCATCGCCAAGAACCCCGCGACCTACGAACATGTCGACCCAGCAACGGTGGGCAATAGCCGCATCGTGCCGATGTCGAACCAGGCGGGGCAGTCGAACCTGCGTGCGCGGCTCGCCGAGGCTGGTATGTCCGTGGAGCAGGGTCATCCTGCACTGGCGCGCATTGTCGCGCGGATCAAAGAGCGGGAGGCGCAGGGCTATTCCTACGACACCGCGCAGGCGAGTTTTGAACTGCTGGCGCGCGAGGAGTTGGGGATCCTGCCGGAGTTCTTTGAGGTCAAGCGTTACCGGGTCACGGTCGAACGTCGCAAGAACAAGCGCAATCAGATGGTTTCGCTGTCTGAGGCGGTTGTCGTGACCAAGGTGAACGGCAAGAAGGTGCTGAACGTCAGCGAAAGCCTGGGCGAGGATGGATCGGATCAAGGGCCCGTCAACGCGCTCAGCCGGGCGCTGGCCAAGGATCTGGGCTCTTACCAGGCCATTATCGACGATATGCGCCTGGTCGATTTCAAAGTCCGCATCACAAACGGCGGCACCGAGGCCGTCACCCGTGTCATCATCGACAGCGAAGACGGGCAGGGGCGTCGTTGGTCGACCGTGGGCGTGAGCGCGAATATCGTGGATGCCTCATTCGGCGCATTGGTCGATGCGATCAACTGGAAACTGATTAGAGATGGAGCAACGGCATGAGGGCGCTTTTCCTTGCCGTTGCACTTGCCGGATGTGCGACCGCCCCGCTGGCCCCGGAAGGCACCGACTTCATCGAGGTGTTATCAGGCAGCAGCTTTATCGGGCAGGCAACGCAGACGATTTACGCCAATAATACGCTGAAGCGTGAGGTGCTTGAGCCCAACGAACCCGATGTCACGGTGGTTTGGGTGACCCTGCCCGACGGAACTTATGCGGCAGCTCGCGCCATCGTTGAAAGAGATTTTCCGACGATCACCGCACCCGATTTCGACCTTTGCCCAACTGATATGGGCGTTGATAGTATCACGCTGTCCCAGCCCGTCGCGGATCGGGAGTTTGTTCTCGGTGGTTGTGGCGAAAACGGTTACTATCCATTGCGCGCCGAACTTCTTGCTTTGTTGCCGGAATGGCCTGATAGCTGATGAGCTTCGTCGCCTGCGCCGCATTGGTGGAACGTGCCGACCCCGTGCGGTTTCGCGCAACAATGGCCGCTCCGGTGCAGGCCCGCCGCATTCTGTTCCCGCTTTACGCCTTCAACGTCGAAGTCGCTCGCGCGCCATGGGTGACCGAAGAAGCCATGATTGCCGAGATGCGGCTGCAATGGTGGCGCGACGCGCTTGAGGAAATCGGGGCAGGGAGGGCGGTGCGCAAACATGAAGTCGTTGATGCGCTGGCAGATGTTCTGGACGCGGATGGGGCGGCGTGTCTCGACCAACTCGTGCAAGCGCGGCGTTGGGACATCTACAAGGACGCGTTTGAAGCACCTGAACATCTAGACGAATACGTCAATGCGACCTCTGGCCATCTGATGTGGACCGCGGCTCGGCTGCTTGGGCAGGCCGAGGAAAAACCGGTCCGGAAATTCGCCTATGCGGTCGGTGTCGCGAACCTGTTCTGCGCGGTGCCAGAGCTTGAGGCGCGGGGTCGTAAACCAGTGGTTGATGGTACATCAAACGGGGTCTACGCATTGTGCAAGAAAGCGCTGGCCGCCTTGAGTTATGCCAGCAAGGCGCGCCGTTCTGTGTCGCGCGATGCGGCCCCTGCAATGTTGTCGGGCTATGCAGCAGGGCCAGTTTTGCACCGAGTCTATCGAGATCCGAGCATTGTTGCGCAGGGGCTGCAAGATCCAAACCCAATGCGCGACCGCCTACGGTTTCTGCATGTTAACTTGCGCGGCTGGTGGGTCTAGACGGCCATTTTCGGCTGCCGGACCAGCCAGATCAGCGATCCGCCCGCGAGCACAAGGAAAGGCACCATCGCGAGGTTCACCGCATTCCAGCCTTCCACCGCAGTCCCGCCCGAGCAATTCATCAGTCCGCCAGAGGCGAGCGATGCGACGGTCACCATGCCGAAGACCACCATGTCGTTCATGCCCTGCACGACGCCCCGTTCCTCTGGCCTGTGGGCGCCTGCCAGCATGGTAGTGGCTCCGATAAAGCCGAAGTTCCAGCCGAGTCCAAGGAGGATCAGTGCGACATAGAAATTCGCCAGCGTCACGCCGGACAGTGCCACAACCCCGGCAAAGGCCAGAATGGCCAGACCTGTTGCCACGATCTTTTCGACACCAAAACGGGCAATCAAATGGCCGGTGAAGAAGGACGGGGCAAACATCGCAAGCACATGGGCCGAGACGATGTCATTGGCGTTGTTGGTGGTGAAGCCACAACCGACCACGGCCAGCGGCGTCGACGTCATCACGAGGTTCATCAGCGCATAAGACACCATGCCACAAATCATTGCGACGATGATCCGTGGGTCGCGCAACAGGTCCCGCCGCGACCGGCCTGTGACATCGACCTTTTCAGGCTGCGCCTTGCTGCCTTTTGGCAGGTCCAGAAAGAAAAAGAGCAGCATGCCCACGAGGTTCAAGACGGCAATCGCCACATAAGTACCCAGAAAGGGCACGATGAAGGCGTCCTGCACCAGCTTGTTGAGTTGCGGGCCAACGATCGCCGACAAAAGGCCGCCGGCCATGACGTAAGAGATTGCTTTGGGTCGGAACGCTTCGGACGCGGTGTCGGTAGCAGCGAAGCGGTAAAATCCCTGTGCCGACATATAGATACCGGTCAGATATGATCCAGCCAGCAGCATGAAGAACGAACTGGTGTAAAGCCCGTAGGCCGCCACCAACGCCCCCGCCGCCCCGGCAAAGGCACCGAGGAAAAACCCGAAACGCCGTCCGTTACGCTGCATCAGGGGGCTGATCCAGGGGGCCGTTGTCATCGACCCGAAGACGATGAATGAAATCGGGAGTGTCGCCAGGCAGGGATTCGTGGCCAACTGGCTCCCCGCAAGGCCGCCGATGACAAAGATCATGGGCAATTGCGCGCCAAGGATCGCTTGCGCGAGAACGAGGACGGCCACATTACGTTTGGCGCGGGTGTCATTGATGTCGGTGACGGTCATGGCGTATCGGTACGCCGACCCTTCACTGGGTGCAATGGGTGATCAGCATGCGTCGATGATATGGGCGAATGAGCCGCAGACATTCCCTTTGATCAGGCCCATCGGCGGCAGTTGCGTACCTTCGGCATCTTCCGCTTTGAATAGCGGCGCACCCTCGGCCCGTAATGTCGTGGCATAGTGAAACTCATGCCCTTTCCATGCGCCTGCAAATGGCCCCTCTGTCGCGCGCAACGTCCGGTAGCCCAAATGGAGTTTGCGAGTGGCAAAAGACGTCTCCAGCGGCAACAGCCCAGCCATTTGGTGCGCGGTGCCATCGGCATCGATGAGTGTTTCACCCAGCACCATGTAGCCACCGCATTCGCCGTAAATCTGCGCATCGGTATCGCGAAGGGCATTGAGGAAGATCGTATTCGCTGCAAGTTGACCGGCATGCAACTCTGGATAGCCTCCGGGCAGGTAGATCAGATCGACGGGGGCGGGTGCCTCATTGGCAAGCGGTGAGAAAAAGTTGATCTCGGCCCCTGCGGCACGCCAATCGGCCAGGATGTGGGGATAGGTGAAGGCAAACGCGGCGTCCTGCGCCACTGCGATCTTTTGCGCAGGCGTGGTGAGGCTGGGTGTGTTTTGCGAACGCGGCAAGGCGCTGTTCAACCTCATCAGCGCGGCAAGATCCACGTGGCTGTTGATCAGCGCCGCGACCTGATCCAGATAAGCTTCCAGATCGGGCCGTTCCTGTGCTTGTACCAGTCCAAGGTGCCGAGATGGCTGCGAAAGCTCCGGCGCGCGCGGCAATGCGCCGAAGACGCGAATGTCGGACAGTGCACTCCGCAACATCCGCTCGTGCCGTGGGGAGCCGACATTGTTCAGGATGATGCCGGCGATTTTGACACCCGGATCGTGATTGAGAAAGCCGTTGACCAGGGGGGCGACCGATCCAGCCATTTTACCCGCATCGACAACCAATACCACTGGCAGACCAAGGATGTGGGCGAGGTCGGCCGTTGCACCTTTGCCATCAGGCGGGGCGCCGTCAAACAACCCCATCGCCCCTTCGATGATCAACGGCGTAGGGTCGGCGGCCAGTGCCTTGATCCGCGATGGTGACATCGCCCAGGCGTCCAGATTGACGCATGGCGCGCCGCAGGCCGCCTCATGAAAGCGCGGATCGATGTAGTCAGGCCCAGATTTGGCGGCGCGAATGGCCCCGGCGCGGCTGAACGCGCGCAGAAGGCCAAGGGTGATGGTGGTCTTGCCACTGCCCGACGCCGGTGCTGCGATGATGAAGCTCATCGCATTTTGCAGAGGTCAGATGCCTCTGATGTGCATATTCCGGAACAGATGAGATTCACTAGGCTGATTCAGCAGGGCGCCCACGGCCCAATGGATCAAGGTTGCGCGGCATTTCCCCCGCCGCCATGCTTTGCCAGTCAAGGACCTGCCGCATCAGCACCGCTTGACCGACGCAGATGATGGCTGGCGGTTCGAGACCAGCGTGGGCGATGTCATTGACAATTGTCCCAAGGGTGGTTTCAAGGACGTTTTGCGCATCGGTTGTCGCGGTCGTTATCACCGCCACGGGTTCCGCCGCCGGTCGTCCGGCCGCGAGTAGTTTGCCCGCGATCTGGGCGATATGTTTCATGCCCATATAGATCACGATGACCTGACTACCTTTCGAGATGCTGTCCCAATCCAGCGATCCGGGCGTCTTGCCCGACTGGTCATGCCCGGTGACAAAGGTGACGGATTGGTTCACATCGCGATGTGTGACCGGAACACCCGCATAGGCCAGACCGCCAATACCGGCAGTGATGCCGGGAATGATCCGGATAGGCACGTCATGCTGCACAAGCGTCTGCGCCTCTTCCCCGCCACGTCCGAAAACAAATGGATCACCGCCCTTCAGCCGCAAAACCCTTTTGCCCGCCCGCGCCAGTTCCACCAAATGAAGCGAGATATCGCGTTGTTTGGCAGAGGGCTTGCCGCCGCGTTTACCCGCGTAGATGTGCTGCGCCTGCGGCGCCCAGTCGAGGATCTGCTCCTGCACCAGCGCGTCATAGATCACCACATCCGCCTGACGCAACGCGTTCAGCGCATGCAGTGTCAGCAGACCCGGATCACCGGGCCCCGCACCGCAGAGCCAGACCCATCCCGGTTCCAAAACCGGCCAGTCATGCGCGGGGAGATTGGTGTGTGTCATCTTGTCTTTATGCAGCGTGCAGCCTTGCTTGGAAAGATGTCAAACGACGGACAATTGCCGATTGGCGGCATCTGCGGCACTGCCTATAGTCCTGCTGATGAGAGGCAAACCAACAGGCGAACTGCGCCGCGGCTGGACCACGGGCGCATGCGCGACCGCAGCGACCAAAGCAGCGCTGATGCGTCTGTGGGGCGGTGCCTTTCCAAAGGACGTAACGATTACGCTGCCAAAGGGGGAGATGCCGGTCTTTCCGCTGGCGCTGACCGATGCCGGGCCGGGCTGGGCGCGGGTTGGTATCACAAAAGATGCGGGCGATGACCCTGATGTGACCCATGGCGCGCTGATTGTCGTGTGCGTTGCGGCATCTTCCGGTGGCATCGTCTTCGAAGCAGGTGAGGGCGTTGGCACCGTGACCAAACCCGGCCTCCCGCTCGCGGTCGGCGATGCCGCGATTAACCCCGTGCCGCGACAGATGATCAGCGATATCGTGCACGAATTGGCGCGGCAGCATGGTTGCGCGCCTGATATCATCGTCGAGATTTCGGTGCCCGGCGGGCAGGAGCTGGCGCTGAAAACCTGGAACCCGCGTCTGGGGATTGTGGGGGGAATTTCGATCCTCGGTACGACGGGCGTCGTGCGGCCCTTTAGCTGCGCGGCGTGGATCGCCTCGATCCATCGCGGCGTTGACGTGGCGCGCGCGGATGGCCTGACCCATGTGGCCGGGTGTACGGGTGCGACATCCGAAAAGACGGTGCAGGCGCTCTACGACCTGCCGGATCACGCTATGCTGGACATGGGCGACTTTGCGGGCGGGATGCTGAAATACCTTGTAAAACATCCCATTGAGCGGGTGACGATTGGCGGCGGCATCGGCAAGATGATCAAACTGGCGCAAGGTGCTGTGGACCTGCATTCCGCCCGGTCTCAGGTGGATTTTGACGGGCTTGCCGACCTGATGAATGACCCACGGCTGGCCGGGGCGAATACGGCACTTGAGGCGTTGAATATGGCTGGGCCCGCTCTTGCTCAGAGGGTCGCCGAAAAAGCTTTGGCGCAGCTACAACGATTTGCCGAGCAGATCACTTTTGATGTCGTGGTGATTGATCGATCTGGCGGGATCATCGGACGGGCCGGGCCATGACGATCTTGCTCTTGGCAGGTACGGGCGATGCGCGCCGTTTAGCAGAACGCTTGAGCGGGCGGGATGTGGTTGCGTCCATCGCCGGTGCCACGCGCGAACCTGCCGCTTTGCCCTTGCCCACGCGCGTCGGAGGGTTTGGCGGAGCGGCGGCGTTTCGTGACTATCTGACGGAGGTCGGGATCAGCGCCGTCCTTGACGCAACGCATCCCTACGCGCATCGGATCACCGAGCGTACGGCAACGATCTGCGCAGCGCAGCATATCCCATACCTGCAACTTCTGCGGCCCGGCTGGACACCGGATACAGGCGATAACTGGACGGAGATTGCCTCGGAAGAAGAGGCAGCTGCACATATCCCCCTGGGCGCGACCGTGTTCCTTGGCACCGGGCGCCAGTCGCTGGAACGCTTTGCGAACCTTGCGGGCCGGTTTGTGATTTGCCGCCAGATCGACCCACCTGACGGGCCGTTCCCACTTGAGGATGGAATGTTCCTTATCGGGCGTCCACCTTTTTCTGTCGAGGACGAAATCGCGCTTTTCAAGGCGCGCAAGGTCGATTGGCTTGTTGTCAAGAATGCGGGCGGTGCGGCCAGCCGGACCAAGCTGACCGCAGCAAACCGCCTGCAAATCCCCGTCTTAATGCTGACACGTCCGCCACAAGGCGACTGGGCTTGCGTTGCCACAATCGATGAGGCGATTGCATGGGTGGACGCGTTATGAAAGAACGTGTGATCAAGACGGATGCCTGCGTCCAAGAAGGGGCCACATGGTTGTGCTCCCAACATCCGGCCTTTGCACAGGCGATGCAGCATTTGCCCGCATTGCCATTGCGCCTGAAACCCGATGGATTTCCCCAACTCCTGAGCGCGATTGTCGGCCAGCAGGTCAGCGTTGCGTCTGCCAACGCGATCTGGGCGCGCCTTTCGGACGCGGGCATGACCGATGCGGAGCGGGTCAGGGCCACGTCACAGGAAGCGTTCCGCGATTTGGGGCTGAGTCGCCAAAAAGCGCGGTACGCTCTAGCTTTAGCGGACGCCGAGATCGACTATGTAGGTCTTCGCGCGATGCCCTCGGACGAAGTGGTCAAAGTGCTCACGGCGGTGCCCGGTATCGGTACCTGGACCGCCGAGATTTACGCAATGTTCTCACTGGGGCGTGCCGATGTCTTTGCAGCAGGCGATCTGGCATTGCAGGAGGCCGCGAAGCAGATCTTTGCCCTATCCGAACGGCCTAGGGAGAAGGACCTGCGCAGCATGTCCGATGACTGGCGCCCCTGGCGGTCGGTTGCGGCCCGGATCATGTGGGCCTACTACAGCCATCAGAAACAACGGGAAGGGATCCGATGACGCGCGCGCTTGAGGCTCAACGACGAAATCCGGTATCGGGTGAAACCCGGTCATGCGTTGTCTTTTTGCATGGCTATGGCGCCAACGCGGCCGACCTGATGGGGCTGGCCGATCCCTTGGCTGAACACCTTCCCGATACGCTTTTCATTGCGCCCGATGCGCCAGAGGCCTGCGCCGGTGCGCCAATGGGCTTTCAGTGGTTCCCGATCCCGTGGATTGACGGGTCCAGCGAGGAGGAAAGCCGCGCGGGGCTGGAACGTGCGGCGGCGGATCTGGACGCTTTTCTGGATGGCGTGATGGTGGATGAGGACCTCTTGCCTGAACAGGTCATGGTCTTGGGATTCTCACAAGGCACGATGATGGCGCTGCATGTCGTGCCCCGCCGCGAGGATCCGATTGCGGGCATTGTCGCGTTTTCCGGGCGCCTTCTTGACCCGGAATTGCTGGCGGACGAAGTCGTTAGCCGCCCTCCGGTGCTGTTGATACACGGTGATCAGGACGACGTGGTGCCGCCCCAGTCGCTGCCACAAGCGGCCGAAGCGCTGCAGGGTGCTGGCTGGAGCGAGGTCTATGCGCATATCATGAAAGGGACCGGTCACGGCATTGCGCCAGATGGCCTTCAGGTTGCGCTCGCGTTTATGCGTGAACGGTTAGGGTTGTCGTAGGAAAGGTCCGTTTCTACCACTTCTACCTTGCAAGTCCGGTCCGGCCTTGCGATGATTTAGGGGTAGCCAAAATTATTGGTGGCTGCCTTAATTTTTATTTCAAATGTCGTTGAGACATTAACCATTTTGTTAGGATTTTCCGATGATATCGCATTCCGTAGTATACTGTTTTTTGAGTGAGATTGTTTGATGGTTCCCTTGCAAAGCGTCCCCCCCATTGCGCCGAAAGTGTCGAAAGAGCGGGTTTTGCACCTGCTTCTGCTTCTTGGCGCCGCAACTGTGCTCAGCATGGTCGGCCAGTTGCTGAGCCCTGATCCGGTCATTGTAAAGCTGGTTGTTGTGGTGACCGTGGCCGTCCTGCTGGCGATGATCCCCGTATCGATCATGCTCAGATTGCGCGAAAACAAGCGCCGCATGCAGTTGATGGCCCAGGTTGATGGTGTGACCGGCGTCACCAATCAGCAGACTTTTCTGCGGCGCTTTACGAGGGCCCTGCCGCAAAGTGGCGTGCTGTTGATGTTGGATCTCGACCATTTCAAACAGGTCAATGACATGGGCGACAGGCATGCGACCCAACTTTGTCTTATGGCGCTTGCCCAACGCTGCCGCGAAGTGACGCGCTCAACCGACATCGTTGGTCGGCTGGATGGATCTGTCTTTGGCATCTACCTGCCCGGCGCGCCGATTGAGAGGGGACGTCATGTGGCCAATGAACTCAGCAAAGGCATTCATGTCGTCACGCCAAAAGGTGTCTTGCACGCCACTGTCTCTGTCGGGGTCGTTGTCGCAGATGGTTGGACGCCGCTGGAGCGGTTGATGAAAAGCGTTGAACAGGCGCTCGATCTGGCCAAATTGCGCGGCCCGGCCCACGTGATGTTGCGCCCTGTCGTCGCTGCATAGGAATCTGCGTAAAAATCGTTGTTTTTTGCCGCATATTGTGGGGGTTGTCACAAATCTGACGCGATATATAGTCAGACCTGCAGGCACAAGCGGGGACGCCGCGATCGGTTAAGTTTCCGCACTGAGCAGTGTAGGAATGACGCAATGGCGCAAGCAGATTTTAGGACTGATTTTGTCAGGGAGCCTGGCGCGCTCAAACACTACCCCGCGCTTGTGCTCAATGCTGATTACCGTCCGCTCTCGTACTATCCGTTGTCGCTTTGGCCCTGGCAGGAAGCGGTCAAGGCCGCCTGGCTTGACCGTGTCGACATCGTTAGTGAGTACGATGAGGTGGTGCGCAGCCCCTCAACCGAGATTCGCATTCCATCGGTGGTTGTGCTGAAGGATTATGTACGGCCGCAAAAAAGAGTCGCGTTCACGCGTTTCAACCTGTTTTTGCGCGATGAGTTCACTTGCCAGTATTGCGGCGCGAAAGGTGACCTGACCTTTGATCACGTTGTCCCACGGGCCGCGGGCGGGGTGACAAGCTGGGAAAACGTGGTCGCGGCCTGTTCGCCCTGCAATCTGCGCAAGGGCTCGCGCTCGCTCAAACAATCAGGGATGAGCCTCGCAAAGCCGCCGCGCCAACCGGTGCCGGATCAGCTGCACAATGTGGGCCGCAAATTCCCGCCAAATCACCTGCACGAAAGCTGGGTCGATTTCCTCTATTGGGATGCCGAACTGGAGGCATAGCTTCACAATCGCTAGACTTGGGCTACACACCGCGCTAGGAAAGCTGCGTTAGCGCTAACGTAGTGCCCCAGAACGGATAAGCCCATGGTCTCTCGCGTCATTCCGGTTGAAGTCTTTGACCTTGTGATCTTTGGCGGGACGGGCGATCTGGCCCGCCGTAAAATCCTGCCCGGTCTATTTCGGCGGTTCCTGTCAGGGCAAATGCCTGATGAGGCCCGGATCATTGGTGCCGCACGCTCTGACCTTGACAGCACCGGTTACCGGAATTTGATCGCAGAGGCGATTGCCGAATTTGGCGGTGAAGAAAAGAATGATAGCAAGGCCTTGGCGGCCTTTCTTGATCATCTGGATTACGTGGCGATTGACGCCAAAGGCGAGGGCGGCTGGCAGGCGCTGGCGCAACTTGTTCGTCAGGATGTGGTGCAGGCCTTCTATTTCTCGGTGGCACCGTCGCTTTTTGGCGATCTGGCAGAGCGGTTGCATCTGCATAAGATCGCACATCCGCAATCCCGCATCGTGGTGGAAAAACCGTTCGGACGCGATCTTGAAAGCGCCCGGGCGCTCAACACCACCTTGGCGGCCCATTTTGACGAAAGCCAAATCTACCGGATCGACCATTATCTGGGCAAGGAAACCGTCCAGAACCTAATGGCAGTCCGGTTCGGCAATGTGCTGTTTGAGCCGCTGTGGAACAACCACTACGTCGACCACATCCAGATCACTGTGGCCGAGACGGTCGGCGTGGGCGGGCGCGGCGCATACTATGACAAATCAGGTGCGATGCGGGATATGGTCCAGAACCACCTGATGCAGCTTTTGTGCCTGATCGCGATGGAGCCACCTAGCCAGTTTGAGGCGGATGCGGTACGCGACGAAAAACTGAAAGTCATTCGCGCGCTACAACCCATTGATTATCATCATATTGTACGCGGGCAGTACGATGCTGGGCCGAATGGCCCGAGTTATCGCGAAGACGCTGAAAACCCGCGCAGCTTCACCGAAAGCTTCGTCGCAATGCGCTGCCACATCGCCAATTGGCGTTGGGCGGGCGTGCCGTTTTACCTGCGGACCGGTAAGCGCATGCGCGCGCGATCATCCGAAATTGCTGTGGTCTTCAAGGATCTGGGTCACACGATCTTTGAAGGGGATGAGGGGCGGCAGCGCAATATTCTTTCTATCCGTTTGCAACCGAATGAGGGGATGGATTTGCAGGTGACGATCAAAGAGCCGGGGCCTGGCGGGATGCGCCTGGTCGATGTGCCGCTTGATATGACCTTTGCCGAGGCGCTGGGGGATGGTGCTGCCGACGTTACCGATGCATATGAGCGGCTAATCATGGATGTGATCCGCGGCAACCAGACCCTTTTCATGCGCGGGGACGAGGTTGAAGCCGCCTGGGCCTGGACCGACCCGATCATCGAAGGGTGGGAGGCGCGTAATGATGTGCCCAAGCTTTACGATGCGGGGTCTGCCGGGCCGGAAGATGCGATGATGTTGCTGCACCGGGATGAGCGGAAATGGCGCGAGATCAAGGGCACCTGAGCCACTGATTTGCGTACAATCAAGACGTGCACATCCCCGTTCAACCGCCTACACATGATATGCGCAGCGTGGCCCCTGAAAGGATCCAAGGATGAATGTGATTGAATATCCTGACGCGGAGATGATGATGATGGATCTCGCCGATACGCTCGCGGGAGAACTCAAGAACTGTCTTCTGGTGCATGAACATGCCTCCTTTGCGGTGCCGGGTGGTACGACCCCTGGTCCGATCTTTGACAGCCTTTGCGCGGTTGATCTGGATTGGGCCCGGGTTCACGTGATGCTGACCGATGAACGCTGGGTACCTGAAAGCTCGGAGCGTTCGAACACGCGCCTTCTGCGGCAACGGCTGCTGATCGAGCGTGCGGCGGCGGCCAAATACGTGCCGCTTTACGCGGAGGCCGACACGCCAGAGGAGAAATTACCGGACCTCGCCGAGGCGTTGACGCCAGAGCTTCCCATCTCGGTCATGCTATTGGGTATGGGGGCGGATATGCATACGGCCTCGATCTTTCCCGGTGCCGATCAGCTTGATCTGGCGCTGAATGGCGAAGACAGGCTGGTCGCGATGCGCGCGCCCGGTGCGCCGGAACCTCGGATCACCTTGTCCGCCCGCGTGATAAATGCGGCGATGTCGCGCCATCTGGTCATTGTCGGTGCGGAGAAGCGGGCTGCACTTGAAAAGGCGCGTGGTCTGTCGCCAGAAGAAGCGCCGGTCTCCGCGATCCTCAGCGGCACCAAGGTTCATTGGGCGGAGCGTTAGGATATGTGGGACGATCTGATCGCGCACCACGTGCAGGTGGCCGACCGTCGTTTTGAGACGCTGGTGGATGCAGAGCGCGCTGAGTCGTTTTCTGCACAAGTTGGCGACATGATTCTCGACTACGCCAAGACGAATATCGATGCCGAAGGGTGCCGTTTGCTTTTTGCGTTGCTGGATGAGGCGGGTGTGGCCGCAAAACGCGACGCGATGTTTAGCGGTGCCCCGATCAATGAGACCGAAGGGCGCGCTGTCTTGCACACTGCCTTGCGCAACCTCGACGGTGGCCCTGTCCATGTAGACGGCGTCGATGTGATGCCAGAGGTGCGCGCAACACTGGACCGGATGGCGAGTTTCGCTAGCCAAGTCCGCGACGGCGATTTCACGGGGCAGGGCGGCAAGATCACGGATGTGGTCAATATCGGCATTGGCGGCTCTGACCTTGGGCCTGCCATGGCCGTCAAGGCGCTGGCGCCCTACCATGACGGCCCGCGCTGCCACTTTGTCAGCAATGTGGACCCTGCCGACATCGCGGGCGTGTTACGCAGCTGCGACCCTGCGACAACGCTTGTCATCGTGGCATCAAAGACCTTCACGACGATTGAGACGATGACGAATGCGCGCACGGCGCGGGCCTGGATGCAAGAGCATGTCAGCGATAGCGGCGCACAATTCGCGGCCCTTTCGACGGCGGCGGACAAGACGGCGGATTTCGGAATCGACCCGTCGCGCGTCTTTGGGTTCGAAGACTGGGTTGGCGGGCGCTATTCGATGTGGGGGCCGATTGGGCTGTCACTGATGATCGCGATTGGTCCTGATGCTTTCCGCGCCTTCTTGCGCGGTGGGCAGGCGATGGATCAGCATTTCCAGGCAGCCGATTGGCAAGAAAACCTGCCCGCTTTGCTTGCCATTGTGGGGATCTGGCACAACCAGATTTGCGGCTATGCCACACGTGCCGTGCTGCCATATGACAATCTTCTCAGTCGCTTGCCCGCCTATCTTCAACAACTTGAGATGGAAAGCAACGGTAAGGGTGTCAGCATTGATGGCGCCGATCTGGGCCTACCAAGTGGACCGGTTGTCTGGGGCGAACCGGGCACAAACGGTCAGCATGCCTTTTACCAGCTGATCCATCAGGGCACCCGTGTGATCCCTTGCGAATTCCTCGTTGCGGCACGTGGCCATGAAGATGATCTGCATCACCAGCATCAATTGCTCGTGGCCAATTGTCTCGCGCAGTCAGAGGCACTGATGCGCGGGCGCGATCTGGACACCGCGCGCGAAATGGTGGCGGCAAAATTCACCGGAGACGAACTGGAACGTCAGGCCCGTCACCGCGTCTTCCCCGGTAATCGCCCGTCTGTCACTATCGCCTATCCGCAACTCACCCCCTTTGTCCTGGGGCAGATCATCGCGCTTTACGAACATCGTGTCTTTGTCGAAGGTGTGGTTCTGGGCATCAATTCCTACGACCAATGGGGTGTGGAATTGGGCAAAGAGCTGGCCACGACCCTGCAACCCGTTGTGGAAGGGACGCAACAGGTGGATGGAAAAGACGGTTCGACCGCCGCGCTTGTCCGATTTTTGCAGCGCAATGGCGTTTGATCGCTATGACGGGTCAGACACGAAAGTAGTAGGGTATTCAACATGTTCCTGACAGTGGCGACTTATGCGATGGCCGTGGTGATCATCACGGCGATGGTGATTGAGGCGCGCACCGGGAAAATCCCAAACTGGTTGACGATCATTCCTGTGCTCTTGTTTGTGGTTCTGGTCTTTGTGGCACCGCCGGCGCATCTATGGTGGCAACTGGCATTTGCGGCGGCCATCTTTGGCTTTGGCCTGTTCCTGTTCAGCTCGCGTGGCTTTGGCGCAGGCGCGGTCAAGCTGATGGGAGGCGTCGCGCTCTTTATGCCGCTTACGAACGGCTTTATCATCGCAATTGCCTTTATTGTGATCATGCTGGTCAGCACGTTTCTGGTGGTTCAGGTTCGCAGAGTCTTTGGCTCAGAAGACAGCACATGGCACGTCCTGGCTAAACCCGTTGTCCCGATGAGCTTGCCAATCGGTCTGACAGCGTTTTTCGCCTTTCTTGTGTCCTAGATTGCCGCTGTCACAATGATTTCCACGTAATAATCTGGCGTGGCGAGTTTGGCTTCGCCTGTCCACCGTGCAGGGGCATGGCCTTCGGGCACCCAAGCATCCCAAGCTGTGTTCATTTCGGCAAACTGCGTGCCGATATCAGACAGCCAGATTTGTGCTGTCAGTAGGTTCGACTTGTCCGTTCCTGCCTCAGCCAAAAGTGTATCAATCTTGCTCAGAATGTCATTAGTTTGATCCGTCACACTGGCGGCTGGAATACCAACCTGCCCTGCAAGATAGGCGACCCCATTATGGATCACCAATTGGCTCATCCGGGCGCTGGTGTGTTTGCGTGTTATCATGGGCATGCTGTGCCTCCTCAGGTTGGAGATTATGGAGCGAGCAACGTGAATGGAACTCGTAACTTAGATTATTGAAGACAAAGTGAAAGGTATCAATATCAATGGTTTATGTCGAGAATCCGGGGCTTGCTCAGAAGTTTGCTTTATTATTAGTTGGCCACTTACCGCTGTGGGAGTTTGCCGTAAAGCACCGATCGAACGGTCTCGCGTTTTGTGCCTCGCAGCGATTGGATGTGCGACTAGACGTTGATTTGGGTCGAGCGCTTCGTGAGGGTGGAGGGCAGCTCGCGCACGTCTCTGTCGGAATTAGCGCCTTGCCGCTGCGCGTTGTGCTGGGCAAGCAAGGCTGAAACCAAGTTTTTGTTTCCTGCGGCCCCCTGCAGTGATTATGTCAACTGGCTCATGAATGATCCGTGCCATAGTGAGGCATCATGCTTGCCGCCACTGCATGATGAGACGTCTTACTGGCGATTGCGCCAATTGGTTCAACCGACGGATACGATCGCAATCCGCCGCTCTCGCCATTCGCTATGGAGACGGATGTGAGCGCCCACGACTACGTTCTGTTCCTTCTGACTGGTCGTCAGAGTTTTCAGTGGATCGGATGCAGACCGGTTCTACCCGAAGCGCACGGATCCCGTATTCACTTTTAGTTTCTTACTCGGTGTCAAGGATTGAGGAGCGGGACAGGTACCAGTCGGTGATTTCTGCCCCCCGGCTACCACCGCTTTAGTCTCTTAGTCCCTATGCCCTCGCGGCGCGGCGCGCCGCGTGTTGGCACCAGCCAGACAATCTGCAACGCATCTCTACGCTTGACTACTAACAGGCACTCCCAGATGCTCGGCATCTTGTAGTCACAGGCCCGAAGTTCTTGCCATGCGATCCTATAGCCTATCTGGTGCATGAGCACCCGTGCAAATGCTCGGAGGGAAATCGTTTGCTCCGCGAGCCCATGTTTGAACTGCTGTGGGTGCGATGAACTGAAGTGCGGTCGCGAAGCCTGTCGGAATGATCTCATAACCGCAAAGATCGTTAGCGGAGCGCGTGCATAACAGCGGGAAGGGACACGCTCAGTGATCTTGCTGCGGCCAGTTCCCAAAGCTCCTGAGCTGATGCGCGATTGTAACACTCGTTGTTTCCAACAAGGATCAAGTCATTCGTTCCAGGTATACTCTCGATCCAGCTGCGCTGTCCGAAGGTGCCGCCAGCCATCGAATCAAGCTCAAGTGAGGCGGGCAACGCAGCAAGCGCAGAAAAGACGCCTGTAGACAATGCATACCCCGGCAGCCGTAGGATGCGCCGCGCAAACTTTTTCACATCCGGGCCTGAGACGACACCTACGATGACGCCGTTTTGTGCCATCAGTTCGGCAACCCGTCGATTGTCATTTTGTGGCGCTGACCCGATTGCGCATAGCCGAGGGTTATGGACAAATAACGGCCCACCGCTGTCACCCGGTTGAAACTTTGATCCGCCACTGTTGTCGTCGTCGCCGCACTCCAATCTGCATGTGCGCCCGATCCAACGCGATCCATCAATTTCGATATGGCCCTCGCGTGTCTCAGCATTTGTTGCGAGCCCGCATGCAAGACTGGTCGTGGATCCAAGGCCAAAGCCGCAGAAAGCTATACGCGACATAAAGCCTCTCTCTGCTTCGAGGTCGTCCAGGTAGTTATCGCTTCCGACGTAGATGAGTCGTCGAAACTCAGTGGCGATGGACCCCGACGCAAGCGGGACTGGAATGTACCGGCCAACCCGCACAAGCGCGATGTCGTTATCCTCAAACCAATCCGGATCATCTTGATCCCACGAAGGATGAAGATAAACATCCGTCGCCAAACCGGTGGCGCCGGGGATCGATGTTATTGAGATCACGAACGGTCCGCTAACGCGCGTCTGCTGGTAAGCATCCCGTAGGTTCCTTAATGTAAAATCGTCCAAGATATCTTTGTTGACTTGGAAGAAGCAATGGGCAGCGGTCAAGAGCCAGCTTTCACCACGCGTTTGAGATGTATATACGATTGTGCCGGTACATGATCCGAGTGAGGTACCACCACCGTTTGCAGTGGTCGTGTAGCGCACAACCCCTTCCCCTGAAGTCACACTAATCCCATCGTATACCGCATTGGCTGGTGACGCGAGGATTAGCCACAAAAGAGTGTAAAGAACCGACCTCATGAACTACTCCAGCATCACGTAAAAAAACCGACATGGGTTGGTGTTCTCGTAGATACGCAGGTTCACCGTCAGGTTTGCTGCCTTCGCCGAAAGGAGCGCAGCATAAAAACTGTCAAAACCAGGATTGCTTCGGTCGAGTTGCACAAAAACACCCTCGGCGGGGACGCAGTTTAATCGACGCTCATCGCCGCGCATATCGATCCGAACCCAGTCTGGGTGGATGTAAAGACGCTCGATCTTGTCAACACATCGGATACCCTGACAGGCATATGAAAAACTGGGGGTTGTGAGACCGAGAGCAAAACAAAATAACAGGAATACACGCATGAAACCGTCTCCGCGTGAAGAAAACGAAGGCTGATTGAGTATCACAGCCATGTTTTGCGGTTGCGCAGAGATTGTCAACACCTTCATTCACTCCCGTAAAACTGACCATGAGCTCTCAATTTTTCGGTGATGAGAAGTCCGATAAAGGCGCATTGAATAGCACTTTGTACCTCAAGTCATTGACGAGTTAGTCTTGCAAGGTCCGTGATCAAACTCTAGACCTTTATGGAAGTCCGCATGGCATTCAGTAGCCGTGCCAATAGATCGAAACCGCACATCTGGATTTCGTAGGCTACACTTGATGCATACCAATCGCTTCTTTTCTGAGGTCCATATGCAGATGGAGCAATGCTTTGTGGACGGTCGCCTTCGTACTTTGCATGCTCGTGTCATACAGTTTTTTGGTGGCAACGACACATTAGTTTTTGAGCCGGATAACCCTGTGTGCATCAGAGTGCCATTGGCACTATTTCAAGTGTTGGAAACATCTTAACTCTTGAGGGCAGTCTCACTCAAGCACCGGATGCTTAGCGCGCAGTTGCGCGACCGATGCGGGAGTATTCGCTTGGATAGTTATTGAACGTGTTTGGCTGTAGCCTGTGATTACAAGTATTGAGCAATTAAATTTGCACGATCTTAAACTACGGATATCAAAAAAGTGTATGAGTACCTTTTGTCGGGCGAAGACATATCGATCAACGAGTCTATCACACCATCCATTGGAATAGTTAAGCCGGTTGTCATACGCTATTTTCGTTCGCCTTGTAATTTTGGTTTTTGATCATTTTCGGTAGTCTTTCGTGGCTTTCTGAAGACCCACGAGTTTCAAGCTGATACGCCATCTATCTTCTGGTGGATCGGTATCTGGTACCTGATTGAAATTGGCGAAAGCTAAGCGCGCATTGGGCTTTTGGGCTTCGAAAGTGCCCCATCCAGAGTTCCAGGCTCTGTTTGTGTCTGCCGCAGAAATGGGCATAGATGGCAATCGGCGATATCATGGCATGCCGATTTTGATCACGTCAGCGCTGGTCTGAGTAATAAATCGCGCCCGCTTTCCAGCACATCTGCCGCTAATCCAGTAGATCTGATTTGGAATGGGTAGTTCCACGGCTCCGCCGAACCCTATTCTGCGAGAACCCTGGGACTATGTTTCAATCTAGCCAGATGTTCCAGGTTTTGCCTATCTCGGCATAATGCACACGCCCAGCATAAGGTGTTTTCATATGTTGAAATCAAATATTTACGGTGGAGCGGGTAACGGGAATCGAACCCGTAACTGAAGCTTGGGAAGCTTTCGTGATACCTTTTCACCATACCCGCAGCCTAGGCAGGGATACGCGGCGCGGCTGTCATGGTCAACGTGTTTTCCTTGCGGAAAATATCCACGCGCGAACGTTCAGGGCTTGGTGGCCGTGAATAAGTTGATATTGGCGGGGATACGCATTTGCATCGCCGCAAACTCTTTGGCGATCTGGCCAGCAATTATCTCGGCATCGGTGTCGCTAGCGCCGAAATGCTGCAGCGCTTTCTCGGCTGGTCCGATCTGACAACAAAGGTGGGCCGCGTCCAGGGCGTTGCCTTGTGGCGTCAGATCGATCAGGCAGGTTTCGGCCCGGATATCGGTCAGGCCTGCCTTGGTTAGGATATCGATGACGCGCTCCTGATCCTCGAACGCGAATGGGCCGGGCAGGGATCGATCCGTCTTGGGCATCTGGCCCAGCTGCGCTGCCGCAGCGCGGGCCGGTATCATGAACCACGGGTTGTGTGGGGCAGGTCCCCAGGCCGCAAAGACCATGCGCCCGCCGGGCCGCAAGGCTTTCCCCAGGTTGCGGAAGGCGGCGATGCTGTCGGCGAAAAACATCACGCCAAAGCGCGAGATCACGATGTCGAATGCAGCGTCATGAAAGGGATAGGTCTGGGCGTCGGCCAGAACAAACGTGACCCGGTTGCCATATTGTGCCTGCGCATGCGCGAGAAGAACGTTTGAGATGTCAAGGCCTAGAGCTGATCCCGATGACCCTACGCGGTCTGCGGCCTTGGTCGTGCTTGTGCCCGCGCCGCAGCCAATATCAAGAACAGTCTCGCCCGGTTGCAACGCGGCACGATCCAGCACCAGATCAAGAACCGGAGCGAGTAGGGCATCCATCGCATTCTGATGCGCGATCCAGTTTTTCCCGGCAGAGGTGGACCAGAAGGCTTGTTGATCGCTGTTATCGGCGGGGCGGTCACTCATGCGCGGCGCCGCCTGCGGCGCCCACCGGTCTCGCCGCCGCCGGTGTTGTGCAGGACCTCAGGAAGCTCGACCAAGCCACGCAGGGTCGGAAATGGATCAACGGCGTTCGGCATGGCGGAAGCATTCACGAAATGCTCCTGAAACCGTGGTTCAATTGCGGTTTCGATCTTGTGGATCTTATGGACCACGTCCTCAATTTCCTGGCGCGCCTCGGTGTTGAGCAGGGCGATCCGCGCGCCGGTGCCAGCGGCGTTGCCTGCGCTGGTGACCTTCTCCAACGGGGCGTCGGGGATCATGCCGAGCACCATGGCGTGTTTTGGGCTGATATGCGCTCCAAAAGCACCGGCGAGCACGACGCGGTCGACATTGTCCACGCCGAATTTGTCCATCAGAAGCCGGGCGCCGGAATAGAGTGCAGCCTTGGCCATCTGGATCTGCCGGATATCGGTATTGGTCACGGTGATCTTGGGGCCGCCCTCAGCAGTGCCGTCATAAAGCAGGTAGGAATTGGTGCGCCCATCTTCAAAGCAATTGGGCGATCCGGTTTGTTCGGCCGAGCCGATCAGCCCCGGCCCATCGACAATCCCGGTCATGCGCATCTCGGCAATCACTTCGATGATGCCCGAGCCGCAGATGCCGGTGACCCCGGTGCCAGCAATGGCGGCAACAAAGCCCTCTTCATCCGACCACAGATCGCATCCAATGACCTGAAAGCGGGGGGTTTTGGTCACGGGGTCAATCGCGACATGCTCAATCGCACCGGGAGCCGCGCGCTGGCCGCTGCTGATCTGCGCGCCCTCAAAGGCGGGGCCGGTGGGCGAAGAACAGGCGAGCACCTTGTCGCGATTGCCCAGTATGATCTCGGCATTCGTGCCTACATCGACGATCAGCACCAGATCGTCCGACTTGTCAGGTGCCTCAGAGAGCGCAACGGCTGCCGCATCGGCGCCTACATGACCTGCAATGCAGGGCAGGATGTAGGCGCGCGCTGCCGGATGCAGGTTCAGGTCAAGCTCTTGCGTGCGAAGTGAAATCGCCTCGGATGTGGCCAGCGCAAAGGGGGCTTGGCCCAACTCATAAGCGTCGATGCCCAGGAATAGGTGGTGCATGACGGGGTTACAGACAAAGACCGCATCAACGATCAGATTGCGGTCAATCTCTGCCTCCGATGCGATCTGCACGAAAAGCGCGTTCATGCCCTCGCGCACGGCCTTGGTCATCTCATCCGAGCCGGTCGGGTTCATCATGCCGTAGCTGACCCGGCTCATCAAATCCTCGCCAAACCGGATTTGGGGGTTCATGATGCCGGAGGAGGCGACGACATCGCCCGATCGCAGATCGCAAAGATGGGCGGCAATGGTGGTGGAGCCAAGGTCGACGGCGAGGCCGTAAATCGTGCCGTCATAGAAGCCGGGCCAGATGTCGATGATGCGGGGGGAGAAAACGGCGTCGCCCAGATGCACCGCAACGGTGACCTTCCACTCGCCTTTGCGGAGGGCCGGTTGCAGCTTTTTCAGAACTGTCAGGTCCGCCTCAAGATCCGGCAGATCCCAATCGCGCCGCAATGCGGTGACAAGCCGTTCCAGATCGCCTGACGGGTCATGCATGTCAGGCTCGGCCACTTCAACATAGTAAAGCCGCGTAGACGGGTTCATCGTGATATCCCGCGCCTCGGCCCGCTTGCGCACAACTTGCTTGTGGACCTGACTTTCGGGCGGCACGTCGATCACGATGTCGGAGTGGATCGTCGCCTGACAGCCCAGCCGCCGTCCCACCTTCAGCCCGCGTTTCTGGTCATAGCGTTCTTCAACGCTGTTCCATGCAGACAGGGCGTCGTCAGCGACGGTGACCCCATGTTTGGAAAACTCACCGTAAGAAGGCGTGATCTGACATTTCGAACAGATGCCCCGCCCGCCGCAGACGCTATCAAGATCGACACCCAATTGCCGTGCAGCCGTCAAAACCGGCGTGCCAACAGGAAAATGCCCCCGCTTGCCGGAGGGCGTGAAGATAACCAAAGGATCGTTGCTCATGCGCGCGCCTGATGTGTTTTCCTGCAAGATAAAGGTGGCGCAGACGAATGGAAGGCTCGATACCGTCATAATGATTATGTGCAGCGACGGGCGCGGCGCGTGTCGAAGCGCTGTGGCTGGTACTGTGAATGCGGGCGGCGAGGGAGGAATAGCATGACAGAACGAACAGGCGGCTGCCTTTGCGGGCGCATCCGGTTTGTCGCAAAGGGCGAGCCGCTGCGTGTCGGCATCTGTCATTGCATGGACTGCCGCAAGCATCACGGCGCGGTTTTTCATGCTTCTGCGATCTATGCCCCTGATGCCGTTCAGATTTCCGGTGACGTTCGGGAGTACGAAGGCCGCGCCTTCTGCGCAGATTGCGGCTCGTCGGTGTTTTCCCGCAGTCCGGGCGAGATCGAGTTGCATCTGGGGGCCTTCGATCAGCCGAACATATTTGCGCCGACTTACGAGCTTTGGATCACACGCCGCGAAGATTGGCTGCCCCCTTTTCCGGGCATGGCGGGCTTTGTGGGGGATCGAGAGGAAGGCTAACGCAGCCCACTCAATGGGTGTTTGAGCGGCATGATCCACAAAATGTGCCACTTGGGGGTTTTGCTGCCCGCAGTTCCGTGCAATAGGGACGTGCCAACGATACTCGCATGGGGGACCCAAAGATGCAGATTCGTGAGGCGCTTACCTTTGATGATGTTTTGCTAGTCCCCGGTGCGTCGAATGTGCTGCCGTCGACGGCGGATACGCGCACCAAAGTCACCAAATCCATCTCAATGAATATCCCGCTGCTTTCAAGCGCGATGGATACGGTGACCGAGGGCCGTATGGCGATTGCCATGGCGCAGGCTGGCGGCATTGGCGTGGTGCACAAGAACCTGAGCGTCGAAGAGCAGGCCAAGGAAATCCGCCGCGTGAAGCGCTTTGTGTCCGGTACGGTCTACAATCCGGTGACTTTGCGCCCGGACCAGACGCTGGCTGATGCGAAGGCGTTGATGGAGCGCTACCGGATCACCGGTTTCCCTGTCGTCGGTGCCGACGGCAAGGTTGTTGGGATCGTGACCAACCGCGACATGCGCTTTGCCCAGGACGATGACACTCCGGTCAGCGTCATGATGACGTCCGAGGATCTCGCAATGCTGACGGAGCCCGCCGATCTCGACGAGGCACGCTCGCTGATGCAGGCGCGCCGCATTGAAAAGCTCTTGATCACGGACGGGCAGGGCAAACTGACCGGGCTTTTGACGCTGAAGGACAGTGAACAGGCCGTGCTGAACCCGATGGCATGTAAGGATGCTCTGGGGCGTCTGCGCGTTGCGGCTGCCTCTGGTGTTGGCGATGCCGGGTTTGAACGGGCCGAAGCGCTGGTGGATGCGGGCGTGGATATGATCGTGATCGATACGGCGCATGGCCATTCCGAAGGCGTCGCGAAGGCAGTTGAGCGGGCCAAGATGCTCTCAAACGAGGTGCAAATCGTTGCCGGCAACATCGCTACGGGCACAGCCGCCAAAGCGCTGATTGATGCGGGTGCGGATGCTGTGAAGGTGGGGATCGGTCCCGGTTCCATCTGCACTACGCGCATGGTCGCGGGCGTGGGCGTGCCGCAACTGACCGCCATCATGGATTGCGCCGAAGGGGCGGGGGACGTGCCTGTGATTGCCGATGGCGGTATTAAGTTCTCCGGGGATTTTGCCAAGGCGATTGCAGCGGGTGCCTCTTGCGCCATGGTGGGTTCGATGATCGCGGGGACCGATGAAAGTCCCGGCGAAGTGATCCTGTATCAAGGACGGTCGTTCAAATCCTATCGCGGGATGGGCAGCCTTGGTGCGATGGCCAGCGGCTCGGCGGACAGGTATTTCCAGAAAGAAGCGGCGAGCGACAAGCTGGTGCCTGAGGGGATCGAAGGTCAGGTGCCCTATAAGGGCTCGGCACATGCGGTGGTGCATCAGCTTGTGGGCGGCCTGCGCGCCGCGATGGGCTATACCGGCAACGCGACAATTGATGAGATGCGGCGCAATTGCACTTTCGTGAAGATCACTGGTGCGGGGCTGAAGGAAAGCCATGTGCATGATGTGCAGATCACACGCGAAAGTCCGAATTATCGCGTCGGCTAAACGATGATACCCGGTGCCCGTATCGCTGCGGCGATCACCATTATCGGCTATATCAAGGCAGGCATCTCGGCGAGCCGATTTGCCGGATCAAAGGACCGGGTCGCCATTCGTGATCATGTCCTTGACGTGTGACGCGCCCGCCGCTCACTTGGCGACAACTTACCTGGCTTTCTTGAATCTGTACTCTTCTGGTATCAGAGTCGACGGCTGCTTGGCAGTTGCGCAGCGGTTGATCTCCGTCCGGAGAAGTCGCGCAGTCTCCGAAATCAATCACCTGATGGTGATGCGTGCCGACTGCGCGACCTCGGCGAAGACGCTGGCGGAGTTGGGTATTGTCCCGATTGATCTGACGGCGGATGCGAAGCCTGTCGAACTGTCTGATGGCGCGGTCACCACCGGCCACATGACCTTTGACCGAGATAATGGTGCGGTCGGGGCGGTGGCGGATGTGAACCACGTTGCTGAGGCGAGTGGGTGTTGGTTGGTGCGGGCGGCGAGGTTGCGGTTGGGACGGGTTTTGGGGGTGGGAGATGTGCCGTTGATATGGCGGACGGTGTAGCGGGTCTGGATTGTTGTCAATGTGGCGACAATCTGGGTGTGTGTTCAGATTTACACATGAACTCAAAAATAGGGTTTACAGTTTGGTAAGTCGCCGTTAACGAATTGTTAACAAGACTTGTTCGCGTCAGAATTGTACGCTCGGCCTATTTTGTCTTTTCTTGTTCTGTTGAATAGAGGCTACTTATTCTGATGAAAGATTTGGATAAATCACGCGTCGCCCTCATCCTACTATCGCATGAGACCAGGCGAGGGCTGTAACTGGAGCCCAGTCCAAACCTACTGGACGGCAAAGAATCGAGATTTGATGGAGGTGATGGAGTGCTTTTCAGCAATTATGAAGTTTTCAGACTAGCCTGCTTTGTGAGTCTATCCCTTGCTATGACGCAGGTTAAGTCAGATGTACCTTCTTCGTATTTTGACAAATATCAATACACATTACGAGCAGATTGGATTCCGGATAATACTTGCGAGGCCCTGTACAATATTACTCTTTCAACCGGCGAGAGAGTATCCAAGGACGATGATATTACATCTATCTATCGAGTTCCAACTCAGACAGATTTCTCTGATGCTTACAATCAAATCGACTGGCTGGAACATCCGATATCAACTGCTTCTCGTCAGGGGCAGCTGGCTATTGACATGGGGCTACGAGGCGAGACCATGAAATTCTTCGTATGCGAGATCGCGGGTAGTGAGGCAACATGGCAGAACTGTGCTGTTGGAATTGTCACTGAGCAAACGAGCATTGTGCAGAGTAATGATTACGTTCTCGTCTTATTGGAAAAACTAGGTAATAGTGAGTGTGAAGATGGCTGAAGACGACGTCCCAATTGCTGTTGTTGACATCAATATTTCTTTGCAAAATATGTCGCCAGAACACGCAGCTAGTGCAATTTCGAATAGTGCACGAGCTTTGGAAAGGGCTGGTATTGGATTATTCTCCGATGCTGGCGACGCAAGTGCAGCAATAATGCACGGCGCGTTCAAGGCGCCAACTGGATTTTCAAGTACAACGAGTGCTTTAGGTAGTGGTTTCTTTGCTAGTGGAGAGTTTGAGACCAAAACTATTCTGAGAGAATTGAATGGTGAGCTCTTCGAGGAAAATCACTCAGCTAATCCGAACTTTATTACAGATCTACTAGACGATTGGTATATAGCGAATAAACCGGGCGCTATTCCTGGGCTGAGCGAAAAAGCACAGAACATAGCGTATATGCTTAATGAAACCACTACGTTGACTTATGAGCAACTCTTAGATTTCAAGTCCTTCATCGAGACTTTGCCTATCGAAATCCGCGTCCACATCGACCCAGAGCTGGGCGGCTTGCTAGAAGACCTTCTAGTAGATCGCGCTTTAGGTTTTGATCAGTTGGGGACACTTGAGCACAATTCGTTTGGTGAATCCTTTATTAACTTTGCGAAAGACGCTTGGACGCTCGCTACGACAGCCATCAACACTGCGCTTGATGCGTTGGGAATAGACACCGGCCCAGATCGCGAAGGAACCCAACGGCCGAGCGCTTATGAGGCCAACGGCGATCTCTTCTACGACGGAGGTACACCGGGCTATTTTCACGACGATCAGTGGATTACCGATGGTCAACTGCGTGAATATGGTCCCAACGGTCGTACTGTTCAACAGGAACTTCAATCCCTTAAGAACTATGACTTTTGGTTCGGAACCAATCGCGCTGCTGAATTCCCGGGAGTTCCGGACAATGACTACGGCGGCAGAAATGCATTCGAACGCGCTGATGATGCTATTGCTGCGAGCGGCGGCGGCGTTAGAGGTACGGTAAACGCAATTGGCGACGTCTTAGGTTTTGACGGTAGTTTTGGCTACGATGGTGCCTACGAGGATAACAACAGAAATGGTAGCAGGGACGGAGATAAGCGTGAAAGTAAGACTGACAGAAAAAATGACAGGGACAACGATAGAGACGATAGAAGGGACAGAGTTGATAAGGAAGCGATTGATCGAGCGGTCAAAGAAGCGCTGAAATCGGCACCTATCCTTTTCGACCTTGACGGCGACGGCGTACAGATCACGGAGTTGTCGAACTCTTCCGTCTACATGGACGCAACGGGCGATGGATTCGAAAACCGCACATCGTGGGCGGGCGCTGGGGATGCTGTTCTTTTCTATGACCCGGACAATCTCGGTGAGATCACGGAAAAGCGCCAATATGTCTTTACAGAATGGGACCCGACGGCAAATTCCGACATGGAGGCGCTTGCCTCTGTCTTTGACAGCAATGGCGACGGCGTTTTTGACGCGCAGGATGATGCGTGGGGCGACTTCAAGCTGTTGGTGACGAATGCGGATGGCTCGACCACGGCGAAGACGCTGACGGAGCTGGGCATTGTCTCGATTGATCTGACCCCGGATGCGACCAATATCGAGCTGCCCGATGGCTCGGTCATCACCGGCCAGACGACCTTCACACGCGATGATGGCTCCACCGGGACGGTGGCGGATGTGACGCTGATCGCCGAAGCCGATGGGCATCGGTTGGAGCAGGTGGAGAGTTTTGACGCGAACGGCACGCGGACCGAGGTGACGACGGGCTATGACGCGGATGGGTCGATTGCCTTTGTGAACACGACCGTGGTCAGCGCGGACGGCACGCAGATCGCCAACAGCTATGACGATAACGGCGATGGCGTTGTGGATCGCCTGCAGACGATTGATACCGTGACGCAGCCGGACGGGTCGCAGGTGAAGACCGTCACGAACTCGCTGGGGGCTGCGGCGGCGACGGCGATCCTGCTGAACCAGACGGTGACGACGACCAGTGCTGACGGCAACACGATCACGATTGAACGGGACTCGACCGGTGGTGGCTGGTTCGACCAGACCGAAGTGCGGGTGACGGCCACCGATGGCAGCATGACGATTGTCACGACAGATCAGGGCCAGGATGGCACGGTGATCCGGAGCGTGGGCGAGGCTGTCTCCGCCGATGGGATGACCCGCACGGAAGCCATCGACAGTGATGGGGACGGTGCCGCCGATGTGACGATGACCCACGCGATTGTGGTCAATCCCGATGGCAGCCGGTCCGAGACGGTGACGGTGCTGAACCAGGACGGCTCGGTCCGCTCGGTTGTGACCGAGACGGTGAGCGCGGATGGCCAGACCAAGACAATCGCGCGCGATGTGGATGGCGACGGCCAGGTGGATACGGTTGAGGATACCGATATCACGACCGGCCCCACGGGCAGCACATCGACGATGGTGGTGACCAATGGCGATGGGTCGCTGCGCAATGCGACCACCTATGTGCAGTCCGAGGATGCGCTGACCAAGACGTCGACCTCTGACCTTGATGGCGATGGTGACATCGATGTGACCACCGTGGATGCGACGGTGATTAATCCCGATGGGAGCCGTGTCCAGACCATCACATCCACCAACAATGATGGCTCGATCCGCGGGATGCAGCAGACGACGCTGGGTGCGGATAAGGTAAGTTCCGAGACTTACGTTGACCTCAATCAGAACGGCGTCTTTGAAGCAACCGATCTGGTGCGTGAGGTCACGGTCGACGGCGTGACCGGTGACCGGACCGCGACCACATGGGATCGCAATGCGGATGGGTCGGTGAATGCGACGTCTACCTCTGTCACAAGCGCGGATGGTCTGACCAGCACCACAGCGACGGATGCGGATGGCGATGGCGATATTGATACCAATATCAGCGACATCACGGTTGTGAACGGGGCCGGTGAGGCGACCCGGACGATCACGACGACCAATCAGGATGGCTCTCTGCGGAGCGAAGCCGTGGCCGTGACCAGCGCTGATGGTCTGGCCACAACCACAACCTTTGATACAGATGGCGACGGGAGCCTGGACGGGACCACTGAGGTACACCAGACCAACAATCCGGACGGCACAATTGTGCGCGAAAGCTCTACCTATGCTGGAGATGGCGTCACCCTCTTGTCGCATAGCGTGTCAACTGAGAGTGCTGACAGGCGCATTGTGACCACAGAGACGGACGCGAACGGGGATGGGCATATCGACAGCCGTGTTGTCTCGACACAGGCCGCCGACGGGTCGCGGATAATCGAAGAGACCAGCCTGCATGCTGATGGCTCCGTTGCCGCGACGCAAGTCACGACGCTCAGCGCAAATCGTCTGGAAAGCAGCGTCGCAACGGATGCCGATGGGGACGGCATGGTGGAAACCACCACGACCAGCACGACGGTTTTGACGGCAGATGGTGGCCGGACGCAGACGAGCGAGGTGCGCAATAATGACGGAAGCCTGCGCAGTCAGAGCATTGGCACAAACAGCGATGATGGCCTGACAACCACATCTCAGACGGATGCGGACGGCGACGGTAGCTTTGAACGTGAGAATACCGCCACAACTACGCTCCACACGGATGGCAGCATCTCGACGCTGGCCCAAACCCATGCCGAGAACGGCGATCTGATCAGCCAGACGCTCGCCGAGACCAGCGATGACGGGCTGATCGTAACGCAATCGTCAGATACCGACGGCGATGGCACCTATGATCTGATCAGCACCACAACCACAACGCTCGAGGTTGATGGCGGGACAACAACCGCCAATGAAGTGCGCGACGCGGCGGGTGTCCTACGCAGCGGCTCCACAACGACAGCCTCCGATGACGGGCGTCATGTGACCCGGTCCGTGGACATCAATGGCGATGGCAATGCTGATCAGGTCAGCGTGACGACGGAGGCTGATGACGGCAGATTGTCGACTACAACGTCGCAGTACGACGTTGATGGCGAACTGCAAAGCCGGTCCAGAACGGATGTTAGAGAAGCCGGAACGAAGGTTACCAAACTGTCGGATGCAAATGGTGACGGCGTTTATGAACTAAAGACGCTCTTTGTTAAGACCTATTTGGACGATGGTCGTGTTCGCGATGTTGCGGTGACCTATGGTGCCGATGGCACCGAGATTAGTCGAAGCCAAACGATAGCAAGCGCTGATGGTCGGGATGTGATCCGTACCGAGGATTACAATAAGGATGGCGTGGTAGATCTGACCGTGTCATCCGAGACGGATCTCGCAGCGAACGGCATTCAAACCCAAACAACGACCCGCTCATCAGCTGATGGCTCGACGATTGGAACGCTACAGGTCCAGACCAGTGCTGATGGCCGCACTATCACGACCACGAACGATACCGACGGCAATGGAAATGATGACCTTCGGTCTGTTACCACGTTGGCAGACGATGGGACACGCACCACAAACACCGAGTATCTTTCGACCGGCGGCGTGGTGGAGAGCTCCTATCGGGTGATCACCAGCGCCGATGGTCTGACGACAACGCGCCTGACAGATCGCAACGCAGACGGCGAAATTGATCTACGCACAGTAGAGACTTCGGCGATTCACGCCGACGGCACGGTGACACGCAGTGTGGAACATCGTGGACAGCATCACGTGCTCGAAGGCCGTGAAGAATATGTCGTGAGCGATGATGGCATGTCATCGACAATGTCGCTCGATCTCGACGGGGATGGCCTCTTTGATTATGAGACCGACGTCGAAACGACCTATCGTGGTAACGGCGACATCGTCCGTTCTGAAACGACTCGCAATGAAGAGTCTGATATCCTGGGCCAGGTCACGTCCAAGACCAGTGGCGATGGCTTGACCACGGAAACTGTCACCGATTACTCCGGGGACGGCAGCTTTGATCGCAGTACCTCGATTGTACGTGGCCCGGATGGCGGGTTCACCAGCGTGACGCATCACTACGGCGCTGGCTATGACCTGCAACGGACGGAAATCCAGACGCTAAGTGCTGACGAGCGCAGCAGCGTGACCGCAATCGATCGGGACGGCGATGGCTTTGTCGATCAGCAGGTGGAATCTGTCATTGATCTGAGCGGTAACACAACCACTACTTACAAAGACATTCAGATCAATAGTGTGATCAGCGACAGCGTTACCGGCTTCACAGCAGCTAACGGGATGCACACTGCCTACAGCTTCGACGTAGACGGCGATGGTACGACCGATATCACTCGCACAACAGACATCTCCTATGCCGATAATGGTAATATGGTCAGAACCTTCACCGAGACATTCGGTGCGGGCACGCGAGGCTATCAGGAAGTCACCACGACGGCCGCAGACGCTCTGTCATCCACATCAACATTTGACATGGATGGCGACGGGGACATCGACGGGACAACCAGTTCGGTCACAACCCTGAACACGGATGGCAGTCGCGAGACGATCACGGAAACGTATCATGCGGACGGCGAATTGCATTCGCGCGTTGCAGAAACCGTCAGCGCTGACGGGCGTATAACAACGCGCGAGATGGATTACGACGGGAACGGGATTGCAGATAAGCTGTCTGAAACCGTTATTGCTTCTGATGGTTCCCGCGTGGAAACCGAATCCGCGTTTAACGAGGCCGGTATCCGGAACAATACGTTTATCACGACGACCTCAGTCGATGGGCTGACCACGACGGTGCTGCGCCAAGGGAATGAGCAAACGACCACGCGCTCAGTCGTGGATAATGGAACCTACACCTGGAACAACGGTATCGCCAGTAACGCAAACGGACATCGCATTGCCGAACACACTGTGGATGCCCTTGGTGTGGAAACCTGGCATCTCACCTGGCGTGAAGATGGCGTGACAAACACAAGCGAGGTTCGGCTTGACGCTGCTGCGAAAGATCGTCTGATTGATGAGGCTGCCAGCATCTATGATGCCGTCCTTGATCGTGGTCTCGATACCGTCGAGAGCGAAGACCTTGTCCGTTGGGTCGATGACGGTCAGCTTGATAAGTCCGCATTGATTGCCGAATTGATGGGGTCAGGTGAATACACCGTCCGCTACGGCGAGATGTCCCATGCCGAGTTCATCACGCAGATGTACATGAACAGTTTTGGACGTAGTCCAAGCATGGTGGAATTAAAGGACCATTTAGCACCGCTCGCCAGTGGCACAAAGTCGCGCGAAGAGGTGGCGCTAGAGCTGGCAGATTCTGTTGAACATGCGGTTGTTGGCAATACACACTTACTCACAAACAACTTTGATGTGATCATGAATTCGGCCGTGTTCGAGCGCAGCCTCGATAAGGCCTATATCGAGGCGATGGTTACGAACCTTGTTGATGTCGTCTATGACCGCGACCCCACGACCCAGGAACTCAGCTATCTCTCGGAACTTCTGCTCGAAGGTGACAAGTTGCCTGATGATATCGTCGGCATCCTCATGGGTGTTGAGGGGGATATCCAAGGTGTGTCATCGGCGAGCTTGCATGATCTGTCCGGTGCAAATCTTGTCACACAGGCATTCCAGAATGCACTCGGGCGCGCACCAACACAGGTGGAACTGGATCTATGGGTCAGCAACATCTCGGGTGGCCTCATTACTGCAGAACAGTTCGTGGCCTCACTTGCGCAGAGCACTGAGCACCTCGAGACCGGAAATGAGCATTTAGTCAATGCGGCACCAACAGTAACGACAAGTACAGGGACCTCCGGAAACGATAGTATCACAGCTGGCAGCGGCCAGGACTACATCCTCGGCCTAGAAGGCAATGATACGCTGTGGGGAAAGGCTGGCAGCGACATTATAGTCGGTGGGCTTGGCGATGATCGCTATGGCGGCAAAGAAGGCTCCGATACCTACATCTGGAAGAAGGGTGACGGAAACGACACCATTGAAGACAATGGTATCTCCTGGATCGATGAGGATACACTAATCCTAGAGGATGTGGACGCTTCTGACGTCACACTGACCAGAGCAGATGGAAGCACGCAACTGGTTATCACGATCAGCGCGACCGGTGAGACCATCACGGTCAAGGACAATTTCAGCAACGACAACCCCGGTCGCGGCATTGAGCGGATCATCTTCTCAGACAATACCGAATGGCATCTTCAGGATATTCGCGAACAAACCAAGGTTTTTGGCACGTCCGGAAACAACACCGTGGATGGGAAGAACTACGATGACAATCTGTTTGGCCTGGAAGGGAATGACACGCTTATAGGATATGCTGGCGATGATGTTTTGGACGGCGGCACTGGCAACGACGAATTGAACGGTGGCGCGGGCGACGATACCTACATCTGGTCTCGTGGGGATGGTGCAGACACGATCAGAGAGACATCAAATCAATCCCCTGAGCGGCCATCTGACGTTGACACGTTGGTATTGGTGGATGTTCTTTCGACCGAGGTCACACTCGTGCGTGACCGTTCCAGCAGCACGGCAATGGACGATCTGCATCTGATGGTCTCCGATCCTAGCGGCGACGTGAAGATCGACATTCTTGATCAATTTGGCGCGCCCGGAGAAGGCATCGAGAAGATCGAATTTGCGGATGGCGTTGTTTGGACGCGTCAGGACATCATTGAACGGACGACGATTGATGGCAACGACAGCAATAACACGATCACCGGGCTGGCATCGGATGACAACATTTACGGACATGACGGAAACGACACGTTGGATGCCGGAGCGGGCAATGACGTACTCATCGGTGGAATTGGAAACGACACCCTCAAAGGCGGTGATGGCGGCGATACATACGTGTGGTCAGTTGGTGATGGTGATGACAAAATCAATGAAAAAGAGACGTCCGACCTGACGCAGGTTGACCGTCTGCAGTTTACTGACGTGAACAGTGCCGATGTCCAATTGTGGCGCGAGAACAGCAGTGATGGTGAAACGCGCAACGACCTGTATATCACCATAAATGGTACCGAAATTGTTGAAGTGTTTGATCAATTCAGCGGAAATGGTGAAGGCATTGAGCAAATCGTATTTGCTGATGGTGTGATCTGGGACAGAGAGGATGTATTCAGCCGGACACGCCTAGAGGGCACAAATGAAGATGATGTTGCAGAGACAGCGATTGTCGCGACTCTCTACGGGATTGAGATGCAACTCGTTGGGTCGTCTGCACGTGACAACATATGCGGACTTGGAGGTAACGATGTGTTGCGCGGCCAAGGTGGCGACGACTGGCTGTATGGCGGTTTAGACGATGACACACTTTATGGTGGAACAGGCAACGACACCTATGTTTGGCAATTGGGTGACGGTAACGATACGATCCGGGACACCAGCGCGACCGATGCCGAAACGGATACGCTGCGGCTGACCGATGTGGCGTCTGATGGTGCAGCGCTCTCAAAATCTGGCGATGACCTGCTTGTGACGATCGGCAGCGAAGTGATCACCGTGGTTGATCGTTTCGATGTCGGCACAAACGGTGACGGCGATGGGGTGGAGTTCATCACCTTTAGCGACGGCGTGTTTGTGGAAGTCCTGGGTGGAGCACTTGCGGAAGTCGTTACAACCGGAACGGATGCAGCAGATACGCTCAATGGGTGGGGACTCGAAGACACGATCTATGGCCTCGGCGGCAATGACACTCTCAGCGGTCAAGGCGGCGATGACACACTGATTGGTGGTGCAGGTGTTGACACACTGCGCGGTGGCTCAAGTTCAAACCAGAGTTCAAACGGCAATGATACCTACGTTTGGGCAATGGGTGACGGCAACGATATCGTCGAAGATAGAGGCTGGACCGCCACAGAGACAGACACTCTTCGTTTGACGGATGTTGCATCAGACGGTGTGTCCCTGCATCGCGAAGAAGGCCAGGACGACCTTATTGTCACCATTTTACAGACTGGCGAACAGATCAAAGTTCTGTTCCAGCATCACAGTTCATATGATGGCCATGGCATCGAAGCGATCGCGTTTGCGGATGGTGTTGTGTGGTCTCATGATGAAATCTACGCGCAAACCATTGTCAGCGACGATAATGGGAGTGGAGCCGTCGGTGGCACCCGACATACCGATGTTATCTTGGGAGGCGATGGCAACCAGATCCTCAGCGGTCAAGGCGGCGATGACACACTGATTGGTGGTGCAGGTGTTGACACACTGCGCGGTGGCTCAAGTTCAAACCAGAGTTCAAACGGCAATGATACCTACGTTTGGGCAATGGGTGACGGCAACGATATCGTCGAAGATAGAGGCTGGACCGCCACAGAGACAGACACTCTTCGTTTGACGGATGTTGCATCAGACGGTGTGTCCCTGCATCGCGAAGAAGGCCAGGACGACCTTATTGTCACCATTTTACAGACTGGCGAACAGATCAAAGTTCTGTTCCAGCATCACAGTTCATATGATGGCCATGGCATCGAAGCGATCGCGTTTGCGGATGGTGTTGTGTGGTCTCATGATGAAATCTACGCGCAAACCACTGTCAGCGACAATAACGGGAACGGAGTTGTCGACGGCACCCGGCACAAGGACGTTATCCTGGGAGGTGATGGCGACGAGACCCTGAAGGGCCTGACTGGCAACGATTATCTTTACGGTGAAGCGGGAAATGACCGTCTGGAAGGTGGCGATGGCAGCGATCACCTGTTCGGCGGCGATGGTAATGATATTTTGACCGGTGGTAATGGTGACGACAAGATACAGGGCGGTGCAGGCGATGACTATGTTTACAGCGGCACCGGTGATGATTGGGTAGATGGTGGGGATGGCGTCGACACTTTCGATAACTCGGTATTCAATACCCACACAGAGGTGAATTTACAAACAGGTGTGCTGTACTCCAGTGGTTCCTGGGGAAACTCCGTAGAAATACTATTGGGAATTGAGAACTACATTGGCACACAGGCAGGTGACAACATCTATGGTTCCTCTGCCGACAATATGCTTGACGGTCAAGCTGGAGACGATGCTCTTGAGGGACTTGATGGCGACGATGTGCTTAAGGGAGGCGACGGTGCAGACACGCTAGATGGCGGTCTTGGCGATGACAGACTCGTTGGCGGTAGCGGCAATGATACATATGTTTACAAACGGGGCTATGGGGCGGACACGATAAGCGATAGCGGCAGTTCCGCGAGGGGCAACGACCCCGATAGTCCTGGGGGTGACCGAATAAAGTTCGGTGAAGGAATAGAAGTCACTGATCTGATACTGCAGGTAGATGGGAAGGCCCTGAAGATCTATGTTGCAGATGGTCCGAGCCCGTCCGACAGTCTGCCGCAAACCGCCGATGTGATATCGATCTACAACTGGAGTTTGTCAAACGGTCGTGTCGAGTCGCTTGAGTTTGCAGATGGAACCCTGGTCGATCTGACACAGATCAGCCACGACTCGTTCGGCGCAGACCTCATCGCACCCGTTACAAACCCTTATCAGGCACCATATCAGTATATTGCGTCCTATGATGATCTGATTGATGCATTTGGCGCAAATGCAAGCGCAGGCCGGAACCACTACACTGATCACGGTGCGGCTGCAGGGCGGTACGTCACATTTGATGCACTCAGCTACATCGCCTCATATAGTGGGTTAATGGCTGCTTTCGGCACGGATGCAGAACTTGGCGCGCGACACTACATCAACCACGGGCGTGCTGAGGGTCGTGAAATCACTTTTGACGCAGATCAATACTTGGCGAACTATGCGGAGGTCAGAGCGCTTTTTGGATATGATCCTGAGGCTGCTACCGCGCATTACATCGAAGTTGGTCGGCTTCAGGGTCACACGTCTGAAGCCGTTGAGGGTGCGCTGAGCGGTGACGCATGGCATGAGTTTGCGGTTCGTGACGCCATTGATGATGTAATGTCGGGAGGAAACGGAGCTGATTGGATTGATGGTTTCATAGGCAACGACACCATCAGTGGAAATGGTGGCGATGATGTTCTGTTCGGTCGGTCGGGCGCGGATGCGGTAACCGGTGGGACCGGCGCTGATATCATTATTGGCGGCACTGACAACGATACACTCACAGGCGGAACAGGCGCTGACACATTTGTCTTTGATTTAGGTGATGGCCTAGACACCATCACCGACTTTGAGGAGGGCATTGACCTGATCAGCTTCAAGGGGACGGGCCTGACCTTTGCTGATCTGAATATACTCACTCGCAGCGATGGGTTAACGATCGTGGGCTACGGTAACAGCAGCATTGGGCTTGAGAACACCTTCGGATTGATTGACGAGAGTGATTTCGTTTTCAACTGAGAAAAGTACGCAGTATCTGCAGACTACTTTGAGTGTTCTGAGATAACTCTGCCGATGCTTATCACGTGAGACTCTTCGTCATAGGGCTAAGCAAAAGGGGCTCTGTTCGAAGATAACGGGGCAACGAGGCGTCAGAGCGTGCAACGCGGCCTGCTTACATCGATTGGAGCGCAGCTGCAGTCAAGAAGGATCGCAAGGAGGCGACTAGCGGTGCACTTGAGCTCCTTTCTAAGGCTGTGAACATCGGCGTGTGCGCATTCTGTCAAAGTCAGATTGTCTCAAACCTAGCACCATTTGAGGATTCAGTTGAGTGTTTCTGGAGTGACCCGCGTTTGCCCGACGCGCTACAAACTGCGATCCCGTTAGCCTTGACGCACTGCCGGTAGCTGTAAATGCGAGGTCAAAAGACTTGATGGATACAACCTGAGTAATGGAGCTGGGACAGGTGAGGCGAATACTGAAAACTCGCGCAATAGGACGTTGTTATGATCCATGACCGCCCAGATACTCCATGTCGTCTGTCTATAACTAAGGTTCTGCAAACAACATGGGCCAGAAACCGTTTTCTGAAAGACAGCCGCCATCACGATCTGCGAGACATTATCTATGATTGGTTGTCGGTGCGGACGATTCATTTCGAGACATTGAGCAGCACTGAGAAAAGCCTCGTCAGAAGCCCAAGCTTGGTTGTTTGAACGTCACATGCTCGCGCAAGAATTGGCTAAGTTAAAGGTTGAGTTGGAGCAAAGAACAAGAAGCTTTAACATCACCGGCGGTAGCTTTGGTGACCGAGACCGATGATACGAGATAGACTTCCATGACACCGGCGGCACGAATTGGCGCTGCCATCGACTTGATAGACCGCATCCAAGCGGGTGAACTAGCGGACGGTGCTTTGGCTGACTGGGGGCGCAAGAACCGATACGCAGGTTCAAAGGATAGAGCAGCCATCGGTGACATCGTTTACGATGTATTAAGAAAAAGGCAGAGTTTTGCATTACTAGGCGGGGGTGAGACCGGAAGAGCGCTTTTGCTCGGTTATGTTCGTGCAAGCGGAAAAGATCCAAAGTCTGTTTTCGGGGCGGATCGATACGCACCAAGAGAGCTCAGCAATGATGAGCTATCCTCCGATCAGCTTGCCCAAGTTAAATTGAGTGAGGTTTCAGATTTTCCCGATTGGCTTTGGCCTTATCTAGTACGTTCGCACGGAGATCGAGCACTATCCATCGCGCGCGCCTTGCGGGACAGGGCGCCAGTGCATCTTCGCGTAAATCTTCAGAAACTAAGCCGCGACACAGCCATTGCTTCGCTTGCTGAGGAGGGAGTCGAAACCGAGCCGTTAGGCCTATCACCCTCTGCCTTGCAGGTCGTGGAAGGAGCAAGAAGAATCAGAAACTCGATTTCTTATCAAAACGGCATTGTCGAACTGCAGGATGCTTCATCGCAGGCTGTCGCGGATTTAGTTCCGCTTGGACAGGGCGAGACGCTACTGGATTTTTGTGCCGGGGCCGGTGGAAAGGTTTTGGCCATAGCCGGACGCACAACTGGAATTTTCTTTGCACATGATATTGAAAAGCACAGAATGAAGGATTTGCCCAAAAGGGCTAAACGCGCTGACGTGCGCGTCAGTCGAATCACTCTTGAAGAAATAGACGATGTTCAACAACGATTTGACACAGTCCTAGTTGACGCACCATGCTCGGGCAGCGGGTCGTGGCGTCGTGATCCACAAGGGAAGTGGTTGCTGACCCCCGACAAGCTTGATCGAATTCTTACTTCACAGAAAGAAATCCTCGATCGCGCAGCCCAGCTCGTAAAACCTGGGGGTCATCTTGTCTATTCAACCTGCTCACTATTGGACTGCGAGAATGAGCTCCAAATGAAGGAGTTTTTGACCCGTAGCGTTGATTTCTCGACCATCGTCGAACAACATTTCTCCCCTTTGTCAGAAAGCGATGGCTTCTATTGCTCAGTGCTTCGTAAGGACTGATTTCCAGAAAAATGAACGCAAGCGGGGGGGGCAAATGGCTCGCCTTCGCGGACCTTTACCCAGATGCAGAGGTGTTTGCCCATGATATTGCACCCGCACGGATAACGGACCTGCCAGAGCGCGCAAGGTGCGCCAAGGTGAATATCACCCGCCTACCAACAAAGTAATTTGTCGGGCAGGCCTCCTTTGATGTCGTGTTTTGTGACCCGCCATGCAGTGGCAGTGGGAGATGGCGGTGCACGTCTGACGCGAAATGGCGCCTCACCGAAGAGCGGCTTGCTGCGCTGCAGAAGACGCAGGTGGATGTGCTTGCAAGGGCGGCCCCACTTGCGGCTTCGGGAGGGTGCCTTGCCTACGCCATTTGCTCGGTTTTGGGAGACGAAAACGAGACAATAACTGCGAGGTTTTTTGCGAGCATATCCCAACTGGCAAATCGCCGATCAACACAGGCTTTTGCCCAACGACGCCGGTAATGGTTTCTTTCTGTGTATTTTGGTGCAAAAATAGAACAACCCACGATTGTTGTGACGCCTGTGCATAGAACATGCTTAAGCATTGGTTAATCCTTCGACGGTAGATGCGTGGGGGATTGTTTAACGAGGATTGATCGTGCCAAAAGACCAGACGCTCAGCGTGACTGAGGAGGCGGTGGAGGATCGTTCTCTATCGCCGCTTGCCATGGTGTTGGCGGTGGCCGGGCTGTTTGTTATCCTGTCCTTCTTTACGGATCTTGACATATTTCGCATCGGGCTTCTGATCGGCGGCGTCACGCTGATCTTTCTGACAATAGCGCTTTGGTTGCGCGATTGGGTGACACGTGTCTGGGGCCAGCGACTTGATGCCACCATTCGGCAGCTTATGAGACATGACGCGGACAATGTTTTTCTTACCGATGCGGGTGGGCGGATTTCCTTTGCCAATCAGGTGGCGACGGCGCGTTTTGGCGATTGCATCGGTGCATCCCTTGGCCAGGTATTTGCCGAGATGCTGGCCAATCCCGATCCGGTGCTGCGACGTTTGTCTGCACGAGTCCGACAGGGCGGTGCGAGCAAGGAAGATATCGTGACGCGGCAGGGTCATTTCCGGCTAAGTGCCTCGGCGATTGGTGATAACCGCCTGCTGTGGCGGCTCGATGATCTCGGTGAATTGAACGGCGTTGCAATCCAAGCGCCTGACCTGACGCCTTTGCCTGTGATACATGCTGAGCCAAATGGCACGATCACTCGTCTAAACCCCGCCGCGCGCGGCTTGCTGGGGCGTCGCCCCAAGACTCTGAGCGAGGTTTTTGAAGACGCGCCAATCCGCACAGGTCAGACACTTCAGATTGCCGCCTCGGAGGGCCGCAAGAACGTCCTTATCGCCGAACTTGATGGGCAAGACGGCGCCCGCGATATCTTCTTGCTGCCGCATGTGCAAAACGCAGATGCCCCGCGCCAGCTTGAGGCGGGCTGGGACGCGATTGAGGATTTGCCAGTCCCGCTTTTAAAGATCGCGTCTGACGGCCTCGTGCTTGCGTCAAATCGCGAGGCGCGTCAATTGCTGCATCTTGAAACGACGCAAGGCCGCCGCATGGCTGATATGCTGGATGGATTGGGTCGCCCGATCAACGATTGGCTGCGCGAAGCCTCAGAAGGGCGCGGTGGTCAGGCCTCGCAATTCCTGCGGGGACGCGGCGACAATCAGGATACATTTGTGCAGGTCACCCTGAACCTCGCTGGCGGAGCGCGAGACCCGCATCTGATCGCTGTTTTGAACGATGTGACCGAACTGAAGACGCTAGAGGCGCAGTTTGTGCAAAGCCAGAAGATGCAGGCCATTGGTCAGCTTGCGGGTGGCGTGGCCCACGACTTTAACAATCTGTTGACCGCCATTTCCGGCCATTGTGACCTCTTGCTACTTCGCCATGACGATGGCGACCAGAACTATGGTGACTTGATCCAGATCCATCAGAACGCCAACCGCGCCGCGAGCCTCGTAGGACAACTGCTCGCGTTTTCTCGGAAGCAGAACCTGCAACCAGAGGTGATTGACTTGCGCGACACGTTGTCGGAACTGACGCATCTTCTCAACCGGCTGGTGGGGGAGAAAGTGACCTTGTCACTCTATCACGACCCCGCACTTGCACAGATCAAGGCCGACAAACGTCAGCTTGAACAGGTTTTCATGAACCTTGTGGTGAATGCGCGCGATGCCATGGATGGCGCCGGTGACATCAAGGTCGTGACCGAAAACCTGACGCTGAAAACTCAGATGATCAAGGATCGTGCCGAGGTGCCACCCGGCGAGTATGTTGTCGTCAAAGTCATAGATGAGGGGCACGGGATTGCACCCGAAAAACTGCAGAAGATTTTTGAGCCGTTCTGGACAACCAAACGCCCGGGTGAGGGGACTGGTCTTGGCCTTTCAACCGCCTACGGGATCGTGAAACAGACCGGTGGTTTCATCTTTGCCGAAAGCGAGCCGGGCAAGGGCACGCAGTTCTCGCTTTTGTTCCCAAGCCATCGCGTGCCCGTGGCCGAACCGGTACCAATCACGCCGCCTGATGCCAAATCCATGAATGTAAAAGGCGATGGTGTGGTCCTGCTGGTCGAAGATGAAGCACCCGTGCGTGCGTTTGCCTCGCGCGCGTTGCGATTGCGTGGCTATACCGTGCTTGAAGCGGATTGTGCCGAGGCGGCGTTGGAAATGCTGACGGACGAGGCGCTAAAGGTCGATATCTTTGTGACCGATGTGATCATGCCCGGCATGGATGGCCCAACGTGGGTGCGTCAGGCATTAAAGAAACGCCCCGACACGCGTGTTGTCTTCGTGTCAGGCTACGCGGAGGATGCGTTTGGCGACGATCAAACCCAGATCCCGAATTCGGTCTTCCTGCCCAAGCCGTTTTCACTCAACGCTTTGACACAGACGGTTCACGGGCAGTTGCATTGACGAGGGCGTCTTCGTTACGTCGCCGAACGGCGCGTCAGCTTTGCAAGGCCACCAGGTGTGACGCGGACCCAGTCAACGCCGCGTAATCATCCTCAACCACATGGACCGCGAAGTTGCTCATGAAGCCCGCAAAACGCCCCTTATCGCGGAACGCTTCGGCGAAACCAAACTGCCCCAGATGCGGCGCGAAGGCGCGCGCGACGCCGCCCACCAAGTAAACCCCGCCAAAGGGCAGTTGGATCAGCGACAGGTTCCCACAGACCGTGCCCAAGATACGCGTGAAAAGCCGTGCCGCCGCCACCGCACGCGGATCGCTGCCATCGGCACAGGCCGCCATAATATCCTTGGCAGCTGCCTCGCGGGGCGCGCCGTCCTCTTGCCCCAGAAAGGCATAGGCGCGTTCAAGCCCGCGTCCCGAAAGCACATCCTCCACGGCGGGAAAGCCATGCGCCGTTGATACAAACTGGCAGAGGCGCAGTTCCATCTCGTTGCGAATGGGCAGGTTGGCGTGGCCACTTTCGGAAGGCGGGACAACGCGGCCTTGTTCAAGATCAAAGACCGGGGCGGCGTTAAAGCCAGTGCCGACGCCCACCATCAAACGCGCCGCATTTGGCTGACCCGAAGGCCCAGGCAAAATGGTGCGGATATTGGCCGGATCAATGTAGCCCAAAGCATGCCCTTGCGCCTGCAGGTCGTTCAGGATCGCAACTGTTTCAGCACGGGTCGCCCTTGCGAGCGATTCTTTATCAATGGCCCAGTCGAGATTGGTGAGAGTCGCACGGCTGTCGCGGACGGGGCCAGCGACGGCCACGCAGGCCGCTTTGGGATCAACACTGCCTTCATCGGCGATGTACTGGCGTAAAACGGATTCGAGACCGGGATAATCAGCGTTGCGAAAGCGCCGGATCGTGCCCTCGACAATGTCTCGCTCGTGGGCCAGGGCCACGCGCGTATTGGTGCCGCCGATATCGGCAACGAGCGAATAAAGATTGTCGGGATGAGCCATAGTCTTCCTAACGCGCGATGGCGGATTTGAGCGCGTGATAAGACGCTTTCGGGGTGCGCTTCAAGGTCTCGAAATCCACGTGGATCAGGCCAAAGCGTTTTTCATAGCCAAAGGCCCATTCGTAATTGTCCAGAAGCGACCAATAGAAAAAGCCCCGGACATTGGCACCTTCGGCAATCGCCTGAGTTGTTGCGGCCATGTGATCGGCGATAAATTGGATGCGCGTCTGATCAGTGACAGCGCCGTCTTCAATGTGATCATTCCAGGCCATGCCATTCTCGGTCACATAAATCGGCAGATCGCCCACATAGTCGCGGGCGAGCCGGGTCAGAAAGCTCCTGAGGCCATCAGGATAAATCTCCCACCCCATCTGGGTCTTAGCGCCCGGCCCCTCTTCGGAGGTGGTGTGCGGCCACACATTGTTCGCAGTGGCGCTGAGCAAGTGGCGGGTGTAGTAGTTGACACCCAGAAAATCGAGGCGCTGGCTGATCAGCGCCATGTCGTCTTGCCAGCCGCCCGGCATATGCGGGGCGAAGCCTTCCAGCGCTTCGCTGGGATACGTGCCCTTGGTGATTGCCTCGATAAACCAGCGGTTAAAGATGGCATCCGTTGTGGCAGCGGCCTGAACTGCATCAGCACTGTCGTCCTTCGGGTCGGTGTGATCGAAATTCAGCACAATACCGCAGTTTGAGATGCCTTTGGCGCGCAGGCGTTCAAGTGCTGTGCCATGGGCCAGAAGGATGTGGTGCATCGCACGTGCTGCTGCGCGGATGTCGCGCAGACCGGGCGCGTGATGACCAAGAAAATGCGACAGATACGCGACACACCAAGGCTCATTGATGGTCGCGACAGAGCTGACGCGGTCGCCAATCCGGTCGGTGATCACATCAGTGAAATCGCCGAAATAGGCGCAAGTGTCGCGATTGGTCCAGCCGCCCTTGTCGGCCAGGACAGAAGGAAGCTCCCAATGATAAAGCGTCTGAAACGGCTGCAGTCCGCGTTCCAGCATCGCGTCAACAAGCCGGTCATAGAAGTCGAGCCCTTCTTCATTCATCTGGCGCCCGTCCGGCATGACCCGCGCCCAGGACGTGGAAAAGCGATAGGCGTCAAAGCCTGCCTCTTTCATCAGGTCCAGATCTTCGGCAAAGCGGTGGTAGTGGTCGCAGGCAATCGCACCGTCTTCTGCGCGCACGACATTGCCGGGACCTGCGGCGAATGTGTCCCAATGTGTTGGGCCCGCGCCGCCAAACTGATGCCCTTCGATCTGGTAAGCAGCGGTGGCCGCCCCGAACACAAAGCCAGCCGGGAAATCCGAGCGTTGAAAGTTCATGTTGATCCTTAGCTTGGGGCAGGGCCCGTGGATTGGCCGACCATCAATTCGGCTTCGAGAAGCTGGTTTTGCGGCGCCAAAAGCGGGTTGGCCACGTGATCAAGCAGCATTGCGGCGAGGCGTCGACCCGCCTCGCGTACGGACGACCGCGTTGCAGTGAAGATCGGCACGTCGCCGCCATTTTGCAGATAAGACAGCACGTCGTCATGGGTGACGACTGAGACGTCAACACCCATGCGCAAACCGCGCTCCTCAATCGCCCGGCGCACGCCAAGGGCACTGATCAATGACGAACACAAGATCGCTGTGGGCGGGCCGCCACCGTCAAGCATTGCAGCGGTCGAGCGGTAACCGAAATCCTCTGTCATTTCGCCCGAACGCATGAGCATCGGATCAAGTGGCAGATCACGTTCGATCAGCGCATGCGCATAGCCGTCACGGCGCCGATGAGCGAAATCCATCATTTCAAGCCCGTTGATCAGGGCAATGCGCCGGTGGCCTAGATCGTAGAGAAAGGCCGTGGCACGCGCAAAAGCGCTGCGATTATTCACGTCAAGCCAAGTGTAAGGCTGGCCGACACCCGAGGCGCGCCCATGCACCGCAAACGGCAGCCCCAGGTCGTGCAATAAGCCGATCCGGGGGTCATCCATCCGCGGCCCATGCACGATCACCCCGTCAACCGCGCGGCGTGATTTCAAACCGCGATAGACCTGTTCTTCGTCCTCATCGTCAACAATGGAGAGGATCATCTCATAGCCGTGCCGCGAATAGGTCTCGCCCGCACCGGCGATGAAATCGCCAAAAACCGGGTTCACCATCTCGTGCTTGTTTGAAACCGGTATGACATGGCCGATGGCCAGCGCTTTGCCGGTTGCCAACCCTTTCGCGCGATTGCTTGGGCGGTAGTTGAACGCTCTCGCGGCTTCTTCGACACGGGCGCGCGTGGCTGGGCTCACTTCGGGATAGCCGTTAAGCGCACGGCTCACGGTCGTTTGGCTAAGTCCCAGATTTTGCGAGAGTTCTTTGAGGTTCATCTTGTCGTAAAGTCGTTCAAAGCGCTTTCATTTTCTGCCGCCTGGTTTGGCTCAAATCCGCTGTAGTTCGGCCCCGTAATCGTTTCAGTAAACCGCAGATTTGAAAAATCCAAGCCTTTTTTCCCAAGCACTGGCGTGTTGACAGGGCCGACAACATGCTCAACTGTAACGTCATCCAAAGCGCTTTGAACATGATTCCTTTGCGCCAGATGGGCAAACCGCGCGCGAAGCGTGCAGAAATAAAGTCACGCATACCGCAAGGGTGCGATTGGGAGGACGATCAATGAAAACGAAACTGTATGCCAGCGTGGCAGCGGTTGGTCTGATGGCGAGCACCGTTCAGGCGGACGGCCATTTGGTCTATGCGCCGGGAGAGGGCGATTTTAGCTGGGACAGCTACAATGAATGGGCTGCAAACGCACCTGACCTCAGCGGGCAATCCGTCACGGTCTTTGGCCCGTGGTTGTCGCCCGAGGATGATTTCTTTCGGTCGGCTATCGCCTATTTTGCTGATGCGACCGGTGCCAACGTCACCTATACCGGCTCAGACGGGTTCGAGCAGCAGATCGTGATTGATGCCGAAGCCGGTTCAGCCCCCAACGTAGCTGTCTTCCCCCAACCGGGTCTGGCGGCGACGATGGCCGCGCAAGGTCTGCTGACGCCATTGGGTGACGACATGGCATCCTGGGTCGCCGACAACTACGCCGCCGGTCAGTCCTGGGTGGATCTGGGCACTTATGCGGATGCCAGCGGTGATGACCAGTTCTATGGCTTCTTTTACAACGTGAACGTCAAATCGCTGGTCTGGTACAGCCCCGAGAATTTCGAGGACGCCGATTACGAAGTGCCAGAGAGCATGGAGGACCTGATCGCGTTGTCTGAACAGATCATCGCAGATGGTGAGACGCCTTGGTGCATCGGTCTGGGTTCCGGCCCTGCAACGGGGTGGCCTGCGACTGACTGGGTCGAAGACATCATGCTGCGCACACAGACGCCCGAAACCTATGATCAGTGGGTGACCAACGACATCCCATTCAACGATCCAAAGGTTATTGAGGCTGTCGAAACCTTCGGCATGTTCGCTAAGAATGACGACATGGTTGCAGGTGGTTCTGCCGCTGTCGGGTCGACTGACTTCCGCGACAGCCCAACCGGTCTCTTCTCGTCGCCACCACAATGCTACATGCACCGCCAGGCCTCTTTCGCCACTGCGTTCTTCCCTGACGATGTTGTGCCTGGCGAGGATGCAGATTTCTTTTACTTCCCATCCTTCGCAGAAAAAGACCTTGGTAACCCGGTTCTGGGTGGCGGCACATTGATGGCTGTGACCAATGCGTCCGATGCGACGATGGAGTTCATGGAGTATCTGCAACTGCCGCTCGCCCACGAGGTGATGATGGCGCAGACGGGTTTCCTGACACCGCATTCCGGCGTGAACCTTGACACGTACAAGGATGAAATCCTGCGGGGCCAGGGGGAAATCCTGCTGAACGCAACGACTTTCCGCTTCGACGCATCCGACCTGATGCCGGGCGCTGTTGGTGCCGGCACGTTCTGGACGGGCATGGTTGACTATGTCGGCGGTGCTGACGCCGAAACCGTGACGACTGCGATTCAGAACAGCTGGGACGCGCTGAAGTAAGCGGATGAAATCAAGTCAAAGAGCTTGATTTGACAACGGCACGGACGGACAATCGTCCGTGCCAATAAGCGGTTTCAACCGCAATTCATCGCCACGGGGAGGAGACCATGCATCCTGCATTGCTTGGACTGGTCACGATTATTGTGGGTGTCGGTGGCTGCGTCGGGTACTTTTACGGCGCCAACCTATTCCTGGACAAAGTGCTGTTTCCGGCCAAAGGGCCGAATGCGGGGCGGAACATCAACCGCGCCAATATGATCCGACCGTGGATCTTTCTGTTTCCTGCGATTTTCGCCTTGGGATTGTATCTGGCCTACCCGGTGTTCGCCACATTGCGCCTGAGCTTTCTGGAGCGTTTGCCGGGCAATGAATACGCGTTTGTCGGGCTTGAGAATTACACGCAGATGTTTGCCGAGCCAAAATTTGTCGAGGCGATGTGGAACAACGTCTTGTGGCTGATTGTGGTGCCTGCGGCGGCGACAGGTTTCGGGCTGCTCGCCGCGCAGCTGACGGACCGGTTGAGTTGGGGGAACATCGCGAAATCCATCGTCTTTATGCCGATGGCGATCTCGTTTGTGGGTGCGGCTGTGATCTTCAAACTGGTCTATGAAGCCCGGCCAGAAGATGTGGCTCAGATCGGTATTCTGAACCACCTTTACCTGACATTCGGTGGGGCAGAGCCGCAGCAATGGTTGCAGATCCCGTTCTGGAACAACTTTTTCCTGATGATTGTATTGATCTGGATCCAGACCGGTTTTGCCATGGTGATCCTGTCTGCCGCCTTGCGCGGTATCCCGGAAGAGACGGTTGAGGCTGCGATCATTGACGGCGCCAACCCGTTCCAGATCTTCTTCAAGATCAAAATCCCCCAGATCATGTCGACCATCGTTGTGGTCTGGACCACGATTACAATTGCCACGCTGAAGGTGTTCGACATCGTCTTCGCGATGACCAACGGCCAGTGGGAGACGCAGGTGCTGGCAAATTACATGTACGACAAATTGTTCCGCGCGAATGACTGGGGCATGGGGTCGGCTGCGGCCATGATCATCATGCTGATGGTGACGCCCATCCTGGTCTGGAACGTCTACAACGCCCGGAAGGAGATGCGCTGATGGATGCGATGGCTGGACAAAAGCCCATTGTGGTATGGGCGCTGAATATCTCGGTTGTGTTGCTGGTTCTTCTGTGGCTGTTTCCGACGCTGGGTCTTTTTGTGTCGTCCTTCCGGACGGGGGATCAGATCACCGCGTCGGGCTGGTGGTCGGCGATGTTCCCGGCGGAGCAAACCCTGCAGATCCGGGCCGCTGACCCGGATGACAACCGAGTTGATCTGGGCAACGGTGTCTTTGCTGTCCGAGGGAATATCTTTGGCGACGAAGCATTCGCAGGTGAGATCAGCGGTTGGTCCACATCAAGCCGCCGTTTGGGGGAGAACACACCCGGTGACACGTATGACATGGGAGACGGAGAAAGCTTCACGCTGAACGCCGATGGGACTTACGTCTGGCAGGGCAATGACGATCAGATCAGCGGCCGGGCGCAGCGTGTCTTTATCGACGCGACCACGCCGCCTGATTTCACGCTCGATAACTACAACTTCGTGCTGTTTGACGAGGATAATTCCGAAGGCATGGCCAAGGCGTTCTTTAACACGCTGACCGTGGTGATCCCGGCGACAATCATCCCTATTCTGATCGCGGCATTTGCGGCCTATGCGCTGGCATGGATGGATTTCCCGGGGCGGGCATTGCTGATTGCGGCGGTGGTTGGTCTGCTGGTTGTGCCACTGCAACTCGCGCTCATCCCGCTCTTGTCGCTGCATAACGCGATTGGCATCGGGAAAGGGTATCTGGGGGTCTGGCTTGCTCATACGGGCTTTGGCCTGCCGCTCGCGATCTATCTGTTGCGGAACTACATGGTGGGGCTACCGCGCGACATTATCGAGAACGCGAAGGTGGACGGGGCGACGGATTTCCAGATCTTCACGAAGATCATTCTGCCGCTCAGCTTCCCGGCACTGGCCTCCTTCGCGATCTTCCAGTTCCTGTGGACTTGGAATGACCTGCTTGTCGCGCTCGTGTTCCTCATCGACGCGTCGGGTCAGACGACAGTGATGACCAAGCAGATTGTGGAGCTTTTGGGCACGCGCGGCGGCGATTGGGAGATCTTGGCGACCTCCGCTTTCGTGTCGATCGCGGTGCCGCTTCTGGTCTTCTTTGCAATGCAAAAGTATCTGGTACGTGGCCTCTTGGCCGGTTCGGTGAAGTAAGTGAAACGCAGTCCCGGGCAACGACCCGGGACCTCAACCTCAACCGGAGGTCCCGGATCATGTCCGAGACTGCGATGAGACAGGAACAACGGCCATGAACGCCAATCTTGCCACGACTGCAGAGACGGCCATCGACAAGGATTGGTGGCGCGGCGCGGTGATCTATCAGATCTATCCGCGCAGCTTCCAGGACAGCAACGGCGACGGGGTGGGCGATCTGCTTGGCATCGTGCAGCGCCTGCCTTACATCGCCTCGCTTGGGGTGGATGCGATCTGGATTTCACCCTTCTTCATGTCGCCGATGAAGGATTTCGGCTATGACGTGAGCGATTATTGCGATGTCGATCCGATGTTCGGCTCGCTGGCTGATTTCGATGCAGTCGTCGAAACGGCCCACCGGTTGGGCATCCGAGTGATGATCGATCTGGTGCTCAGCCATACCAGCGATCAGCATCTGTGGTTCGCAGAAAGCCGGGCGAACCGCACCAACGACAAAGCCAATTGGTATGTCTGGGCGGACCCAAAGCCCGATGGCACGCCGCCTAACAACTGGCTGTCAATCTTTGGCGGCTCAGCCTGGCAGTGGGACACGCGGCGGGAGCAATACTATCTGCACAACTTCCTCGTCTCGCAGCCGGACCTGAACTTCCATGAGCCCGCCGTGCAGGACGCGCTGTTGGACGTCGCTCGTTTTTGGCTGAACCGGGGTTGCGACGGTTTCCGCCTCGATACGATCAACTTCTACATGCATGACGCAGCGCTGCGTGATAACCCGGCCTTGCCGCCGGAGCGTCGCAACGCGACCATCGCGCCATCGGTGAACCCCTACAATCACCAGGAGCACCTCTACGATAAGAACCATCCCGACAATACGAAGTTCCTTGCGCGTCTGCGCGCGGTGATGGAACCTTATGGCGCCGCCGCCGTGGGCGAGGTGGGTGACGCCCAATTGGGGCTGGAAATTATGGGCGAATACACGGCCGGCGATGATCTGGTGCAGATGTGCTACGCGTTCGAGTTTCTGGCCAAGGATCAACCCACCGCTGAACGGATCGTGCATGTCATGAACCGCGTTGATGAAGTGGCCGCCGACGGCTGGGCCTGCTGGGCGTTTTCGAACCATGACGTGATCCGCCATGCGAGCCGCTGGGACCTGCCCCCCGCAGCCCAACGCATGTTCGCCACGCTGATCATGTGCTTGCGCGGCTCGGTCTGCATTTATCAGGGTGAGGAGCTGGGGCTGCCAGAGGCCGATGTGGCTTTTGAAGACCTTCAAGATCCTTACGGCATCGAATTCTGGCCGGAGTTCAAGGGCCGCGACGGCTGCCGCACGCCAATGGTGTGGGAGCCCAGCAACCAGAATGGCGGTTTCTCAGCGACCAAGCCCTGGCTGCCCGTCGCCTCCGAACATCTGCATTTGTCGGTCGCAGCACAAGAGGATGAGCCGGGCGCGCTTTTGCACCATTATCGCAAGGCCATCGCCTTTCGCCACACACATCCGGCGGTCAGCATCGGCGCCCATGACGGCGTGAAGGCCGAGGGCGATGTCGTCTACTTCACGCGAACCGAAGGCAGTCAGACGATTTTCTGCGCCTTTAACGTGAGCGAAACACCATCGGATTTCGATCTGCCCGCGGGGACTTGGACGCCTATTGGCGCCGAACTGGGCAGCGCACATACATCTGCAGACGGGAGACTGCATCTTGGGCCTTGGCAGGTTTGCCTCGCGCTCAAGTCATGAATATCAGGGGAGTGAGACATGGCTGATCTGAAACTAACGGACGTCGCCAAGACCTATGGCGGCACGGTTGATGTCCTGAAAAACATCAATCTGGACATCAAACAGGGTGAGCTGATCGTCTTTGTTGGGCCGTCGGGTTGCGGGAAATCGACGCTTTTGCGGATGATTGCGGGGCTGGAAAAGATCACGGGCGGGACGCTAGAAATCGATGGGGACTTGGTCAATGACGTACCGCCTGCACAGCGCGGTATTGCGATGGTGTTCCAGTCCTACGCGCTATACCCCCATATGACCGTCCGCGATAACATGTCATTTGCGCTGAAACTGGCAAAGAAATCCCAGGCCGAGATTGATGAAGCTGTCAGCAAGGCCGCCAGGATTTTGCAATTGGATCAGTATCTTGATCGCCTGCCCAAGGCGCTCTCGGGCGGGCAGCGGCAGCGTGTTGCGATTGGCCGCTCCATTGTGCGTGACCCCAAGGTTTATCTTTTCGATGAGCCGCTCTCGAACCTCGATGCCGCTTTGCGCGTCGCGACCCGGATCGAGATTGCGCAGCTGAAGGAATCGATGCCTGAAAGCACAATGATCTATGTCACGCACGATCAGGTGGAGGCGATGACGCTGGCCAGTCGGATTGTGGTATTGGCCAACAAAGGCATCGCGCAGGTGGGCACGCCGCTGGAGCTTTATGAGCGGCCGGAGAACGAATTTGTCGCACAGTTTATCGGCTCCCCGGCGATGAACCTGCTGGCCGGTGAGATTGTCGAGACCGGTGAACAGACGACGGTGAAACTGGAAGGCGGCGCGGTGGCGCATTCGGCGGTGCCGACGCAGGCGTCTGACGTGGGTCTCAAGGTCAATATCGGGGTCCGGCCCGAGGATATGATCCTGACAGAAAGTGACGATTATCTGTTCTCGGATAAGGTCAGCATCGTGGAAGCGCTGGGTGAAGTGACGCAGATCTATTTTGAACCGCCCAGCAGCGATCACGACACGGATACAGTCATCGCGAAGTTGGCAGGCATCCATCGGGATATCCGGGGCAAAACCCTGAAATTCACTGCAGACCCTGCGAAGGTGCAGATTTTCCACAACGGTCATTCGCTTTATTACCGATAGAGCTATGCAGGTCGCGGAAAACACGCTCAAAACTGCTTTGAAGAGCGGCAGGGTACAGCATGGTCTGTGGCTCACCTCCGGCTCAGCGGTCCTGGCCGAGATTGCAGGGCAGGCGGGTTTCGACTGGTGCCTGATTGACGGCGAACACGGTCCAAACACCCTGACCGAGATGCTGCCGCAATTGCAGGCGCTGGCACTGACCGGGACACAAGCGGTTGTCCGGATCACCAATGCGGATGTCTGGATGGTCAAGCAGGTGCTGGATTTGGGGTGCCAGACAGTGCTTGTCCCGATGGTCGATGATGCAGCCAAAGCGGAAGAAATGGCGCGGGCGATGCGATATCCCCCGGACGGCATCCGTGGTATGGGGGCCGTCTTGGCGCGGGCATCCGGGTTCGGGTCAATTGCCGATTATCCACATGCGGCGAATGCGCAGATGTGCCTGCTTGTTCAGGCGGAAAGCGCGAAGGCGGTTGAAAACATTGACGCGATTGCAGCGGTAGACGGTGTTGACGGGGTGTTCGTCGGGCCTGCCGACCTGTCCGCCGATATGGGATATCCCGGTCAGCCCGATCATCCAGAGGTCGAAAAGGCGATTGATCATCTGATCGCGCGTACTACTAAGGCAGGCAAAATCGCTGGTATCATCACCTTTGATGAGAGACGCTTTGCGGAATACGCCAAGAAAGGCGTGACATTCTTAGGTGTTGGTGGCGATCTGGCGATTCTGAACAGCGCTTTGCGCGGTTTGGCCGGACGGGTTTCCTAGCAGATTCCTTGATAACGAATTTGGGCAGATATTTCTAAAAAGTCTGGTTACGCGCGCCGCCTGCGCCCGCGCCGTTCGCGGCCTTCGCCTTCCTTGGCAGGCGCACGGTTGAACTTGATCCATTCGCTGCCGCCCTCATCGTTGTTCGTCAGATAATTGGCTGCGCGAATGGCCTCCATCTCGCTGCCCGCGCGCGCTTTGGTCGAGCCCATACCGAAGAGGGTCACGAATGTCTCGTCATCCATCCCATCAGGAAGAATCACACCCGCCGCGGCGATTTCGGCTTTCTTCTCGGCAATCTTCTTGAGGCCAATCGGTAAGGCGATCGGGTTCATGATCGCGCTTGTCATGCCAGCTGTCATCGCCATGGGCAGGAAAGCATTGTTGATCCCGTGACGGTTGGGCAAGCCAAAGCTGATATTCGACGCGCCGCATGTTGTGTTCACGCCTAATTCCTCCCGTAGGCGCCGGACGAGGGTAAAGACCTGCTGACCTGCAGTGTCCATCGCGCCGATTGGCATCACCAGTGGATCGACCACAATGTCATGCGCCGGGATGCCGAAATCCGCTGCGCGCTCCACGATCTTCTTCGCTACGGCAAAGCGTATATCAGGGTCTTCGCTGATCCCGGTATCGTCGTTTGAGATTGCAACCACCGGCACGTTGTATTTCTTCACCAACGGCAACACCAGTTCGAGCCGCTCTTCCTCGCCCGTCACTGAGTTCAACAAAGGGCGCCCTTCTGCAGCCTCCAGCCCATTCTCAAGCGCGCCGGGCACGGAACTGTCGATGCAGAGGGGGATATCGGTGACAGCTTGCACCCGCTCGACCATTTCCTTCATCAAGGGCGGCTCAACAAAGTTGTTATCCGCATAGCGCGGGTCTTCGGCCATCTTGTTTGAAAAGACGGCACCGGAATTGATATCAAGCACATTGGCACCGGCCGCAACTTGCGCCAGAGCATCGGCCTCGACCCGGCTGAAATCACCCTGTTCAAGCTCGGCGGCAAGGATCTTGCGGCCCGTTGGGTTGATCCTTTCCCCGATCACACAAAATGGCTCATCGAATCCGATGATCGCGGTCTTGGTTTTGGATTCGACAATCGTGCGTGTCATATAGGGGGCTTTCAGGTTTGCGAGGCTGCAACGGCGGCAGCACCGCCATTGGCGATGGCCCAGTTGGCATTGGTCTTGATCCCGCCAAGCGGGAAGAAGTGCACATTGCTGATGTTGAAGTCGGGATGTGCCGCTTTATGCGCGGCGAGTGCTGTGATCACATCATTCGGCTCGTAAGGCAGCAGCAGCTTTGAGACGTCCATCGCCCGCTTTTGCAAAACCTTCAGCGACGGGCCAACGCCGCAGGCAATGGCAAATTTGATCAGCGTTTGCAGCTTTGCGGGCCCAGCAATGCCGATATGGACCGGGATTGTGATACCCGCCGTGCGCAGCGCATCGGCCCAGGCGATCAGCGGCTCTGGATCAAAGGCAAATTGCGTCACGATGGCCATGTCGGCATCGGTTTTGTCGGCAAAGGCCTGTTTCCAGCGCAAGGCGGCCATCACATTCGTGTCGCTGCCATCCTTGTCGATGTCCTTGTTGCCTTCCGGGTGGCCTGCGACGTGCAAACGTTTGAACCCGGCCTGATCGAAAAGGCCGGTTTCCAGAAGCTGCATGGAGCTGTCGAAATCACCGTGCGGTTTGGCCACACCACCGGCCAAAAGCAGTGCCTGCTCAACGCCCGCCTCACCCTGATACTGCGCAATCCACTCGGCGAGGGTCGCCTTGTCCTTGATGATGCGTGCGGGAAAATGCGGCATCACCTGATAGCCGTCTGCCGCCAGACGCTTGGCTGTAGCGACCATGTCGTCGATCGATGTGCCCTCAATATGCGCGATGTAGACGCGGGTGCCTTCGGGCAGGAGATCGCGAAAGCTGTCCACTTTCTCTGCCGTGCGCGGCATCACCTCAATCGAGTAATCCTGCAAGAACGCCTCGACTTCCGGGTTGACCGTTGTGTCGGGTGTTTCCTTGGTTTTGCGGAATGAGAGTAGTGACATAAAGGCCTCCGTCAGGCGGGCAGGGAATAGGGTGGGCGGCTTCAAGCCCAGCCATCATTGGCAATCAGGGTCTTGATCCGGTCCGGGTCATACTCGCTATCAAGCCGGATCACTGTCGTGTCAGCCGCCTCGGTTTCCGTACCGTCGACTGCAATGGGTTCAGCCTTGCGAAAGCCCGCCATGTAATCATCGGACTCAGCGGCGCCGGATTTCATTGCCGCCCGGTCAATCGCCTGTTCAAATCTCTCGGGCAGGGGGCGTTTGGTGCCGCGACGGCCGCGCCCGACGATCACCTGCGCCGGGATGTCGCGCCAATATACGATTGTAACTTCGGGCATCTGATTCCTCTCGCGCTTTGTAGCGTCCGTTCTAACACTGATATGTGCCGCATTATGCCGGTTTTCGACATCGCAGATGCGATCCGCGACGGGCCTTTGCTATCCGATCTTACAGGCCAGCGGCTATAGGCTGCGGGCGGCAAAATCTTCATGTCATATATGTGGGGATTTCAAATCCGCTTGCACAAGGCTTGTGCGTCGGCGCTTGGCAGCCTAGCTTAGAGTTAACTTGAAATGGAGGGCGTAAAGATGGCGCCCAAGCGTCCCAAAGGTGCGGGCGCGTTTCCCAAAGCGGTTGAGACCCTCGCGCCAACCTCGCCCGATCCGGCGCAGCTTTATGCGGCACTGGATCTGGGCACAAATAGCTGTCGGATGTTGATTGCCCAGCCGAAGGGCAGTCAGTTTCATGTGGTGGACAGCTTCTCGAAATCCGTACAGCTGGGCCATGGCCTTGAAAGTACGGGTAAATTGTCGCGGGCGTCGATGAACCGGACCATCTCGGCTATGCGGATTTGCAGAGAGAAGCTGAAGCGCCACAAGGTGAAACGCATGCGTCTCGTCGCGACCGAGGCCTGCAGGCGCGCGCTGAACGGCGACAATTTCGTAGCGCAGGTTCGCCGCGAGACGGGGCTGGAGCTTGAGATCATTAAGCCCGAGGAAGAGGCGCGGCTTGCCGTGATTTCCTGCGCGCCTCTTGTCAGCGTGAATACCGAGCAACTCTTGGTCGTCGATATCGGCGGTGGCTCGACAGAGCTTGTATGGATTGATCTGACCAATGTGCCGAAACGCGAGCGTCCGCGCGCGATCATGCGACTGCATGCGGGGTTCAAGTCTGACCCTGGGCCCTTTGCAGCGGCCAAGGTGGTGGACTGGATTTCGGTGCCCTTGGGCGTGGCGACGTTGCGTGATCAGTTCTCGGATGTGGAGGATGACGCCGCCCGCTTTGCCCTGATGAGTTGGTTTTTTGAGGAGAACCTTGAGGAATTCTCGCCTTACGCCGCCGAACAGGCACGCGAAGGGTTTCAGATCATCGGCACAAGCGGCACCGTCACAACGGTCGCGGCGAGCTTTCTGGGGCTCAAACGTTACGACCGGACCAAGGTGGACGGGCTGCGGATGACGTCTGATCAGATTGACACCGTCATTCGCGACTATCTGGCGCTGGGTCCTGCGGGCCGCCGAAATGACCCAAGGATTGGCAAGGACCGACAGGCGCTGATCATGTCAGGCTCAGCAATTCTGCAGGCCTTGATGCGGCTTTGGCCCACCGACCGTCTGTCTGTGGCAGATCGTGGTCTGCGGGAAGGGTTGCTTTACGCGCAGATGTCGGCGGATGGTGTGCTGGAAGACAGGCCGTTTTAGGGGCTTTGCATGGCACGGAAATCGAAGAATACATCTGGCCGAGGGCAAAGGGACTTGACCGTGAAGGTGCGCACCGCGCGCGGTCGCAAGCTGAGTTCGACCAAATGGTTACAGCGCCAGTTGAACGATCCATATGTTAAGCGTGCGCGGGCCGATGGCTATCGGGGCAGGGCGGCCTATAAGATCTTGGAACTCGACGACAAGTACCGGTTTCTGGTGCCGGGTGCCCGTGTGGTCGACCTTGGCTGTGCGCCCGGTGGCTGGTGCCAGGTCGCAGTGAAACGCGTGAATGCGTTGGGCGAACGGACGAGCAAGGCGCAGGGCTTTGTGCTTGGGATCGATCTGCAAGAGGTGGAGCCGATTGCGGGGGCGGAAATCCATCAGCTTGATTTCATGGAAGATGACGCGGATGCGCAAGTGCGGGCATGGCTGGGCGGCAATGCGGATGTGGTCATGTCGGACATGGCCGCAGCCTCGTCAGGTCACAAACAAACCGATCATTTGCGCATCATCGGGTTGTGTGAGGCGGCGGCTTATTTTGCCTTTGACGTTCTGACAGACGGCGGCACCTTTGTCGCCAAGGTCCTTGCGGGCGGGGCCGAGGGGGAGTTGCAGAAGCTTCTGAAACAGCGCTTTGCGAAAGTTGCCAATGTGAAGCCGCCAGCGTCACGCGCGGACAGTTCGGAAAAATTTGTGGTGGCGACTGGATTCAAAAGTGCGACAGAGTGATCATGGGCTGACCACGACTATTGGAATCATCTTGGTAAAAGTCTTCCAAGACTTTTGCGTTCGCGGCGCTTAGCACTCAAGCTAGGGTTTCAAAGATCGCATCCAGAATCTCCAGATGCGCGTCCCGGTCTTCACCTTCAGAAATCGCAAGTGCCGAACGATCAAACAGTGCAGAAAGCTGCACGGTCAACGCTTGAACGGGGAGCGTCTTCATCTGCTTGGCCTCCATGGCGTCCTCTAGCCCCAGCCGCAACGCATCTGCCGATGTTTCCCGGTCAATCCGGTCAATCTCGGCACGTCCCAGCACCGCCGGGCCATCCAGCAGCATGATCCGCACGCGGCCGTGATCCTTCATCGCCGCAAGAAAACCCCGGCTGCCCTGGCGCAACGCGTCGATGGCATCTTTCGGATCATCCTTCGCCGAGGCGGTGATCTCGGCGGCGACCTTCTGATATTCCTCCGTCACGATTGCGCGGAACAGATCCACCTTGTCTTCGAAGTGGTGGTAAAGCGCGCCGCGCGTCACCCCCGCGGCCTTAACCACTTCCGGTGTTGACGTTTCGGCGTAGCCCTTCTGAGAAAACAAATCCCTTGCGGCCTTCATCAACGCGGCGCGTGTTGCGTCCGTGCGCGATTTGTTAGAGCGGGTGCGCTTTTCTTCTTGCATACATACAGCCTGTATGTTTATGAATAAGATACAAACAGAATGTATGTAGCCAGAAGGGAGAAGCAAGATGAAATCGACTCAGTATTACCCTGTGATCCAGACCGACGACGTGGCGGCCACCAAAGCCTTCTATGTCGACAACTTCCGCTTCAATGTCAGTTTTGAGGCTGATTGGTATTGCCATCTGCAATCAAGCGAGGACCCGAAAGTCAACGTCGCCATCCTGAAAGGTGACCACGAGACGATCCCTGAAGTGGGGCGAGGTACGAGCAGCGGCCTCATCCTGAATTTCGAGGTCGAGGATGTCGATGCGGAGTTTGCACGCCTGAAAGATGCCAGTCTGCCGATCCTGAAAACGCTCACCGATGAGGCCTTTGGCCAACGCCATTTCATCACGCAGGACCCGAATGGCGTTCTGATCGACGTGATCAAGCCAATCCCGCCTGTTGGCGATTTTGCTGGTCAATACACGTCCGATGCGCTTCCCGTCGCATGAGCGGGAATGGGCGAGACCGGTTTGGTAAAAGCGGGTCTCGCCACGTCAGTGAGCAAAAGACTCAAGCAAGCGGGCGAAGTCCGTTAGACGAGGGCGATCCGCGTGCTCCAATCGGCGCATGCGTTGATCAACGCCTCTGAAGGCACCCTGTCAGTTACGAAGTGATCGACCTGCGCGAGCGAGGCAATCTTGACTGGCGCTTTGCGGGTGAACTTGGTGCTGTCAGCCACCAGCACCGTCGCCCGCGCCGCTTTGATCACTTGCTGACTGACTCGCACCTCTTCGGGGTCGAAGTCCAAAAGGTCACCGCCCAAATCAATCGCTGACGTGCCGATCACGGCGAAATCCACTTTGAACCGGTCAATAGCCAGTGCAGCCAGGTCGCCAACCAATCCACCGTCAGAGCGACGTAAAGACCCACCCGCGACAACAACATCACAAGTGGGATTGCCCGCCAGAATGTTTGCCACGTTGAGGTTGTTGGTCACCACCATCAGATTGCGATGTCCGTGAAGCGCTTGTGCCACAGCCTCTGTCGTTGTGCCGATGTTCAGAAAAAGCGAGGCGTTGTCAGGGATCAGTTGCGCCGCGCGTCGGGCGATCCTGGCCTTCACGTCACGGTTGGAGGCGCGCCTGTCGCCATAGCCAATGTTGCGCACGCCAGAGGGCAGAACCGCGCCGCCATGCACGCGCTCCAATACGCCTGTCGCGCAAAGCTGGCGCAGATCGCGGCGGATCGTCTGCACCGCCACCCCAAGTTCGTTTGCAAGGGTTGTGGCCAGCACCTTACCGTCTGTCTGCGCCCGGATCCGGATGCGTTGGTGGCGTTCGCTTGTCTGCATGTGTTCGCTTTATTATCAAAGCGAACACTGGGCAAGTCTCCGTGCATTGCTTCATTGATGCGAAGGCATTCGGTTAGCGTTCGCTTTCGAAAATGCGAACATCATAATCAGAAAGGCTTGCAGCAATATTGAAGGGGCGTAAGACGGCGTCAAATCTAAGAGGATGGCCATGAAAACGGATTTTGATGTTTTTGTTATCGGCGGCGGCATTAATGGCTGCGGGATCGCGCGGGATGCGGCGGGCAGGGGGCTGAAGGTCGGGCTGGCCGAGATGAATGATCTGGCTTGGGCCACGTCTTCTGCCTCGACCAAGCTCTTTCATGGTGGCCTGCGCTATCTTGAGTTCTTTGAGTTCGGCCTTGTCCGCAAGGCACTGATCGAACGCGAGGTGCTGTTGCGGAACATGCCCCACATCTCGTGGCCGATGCGGTTTGTGCTGCCGTATCACCCGAATATGCGGTTTGAGAATGACACGCCAACCTCGAAACTGCTGACTAAAGTGATGCCCTGGATGAAGGGGCGTCGGCCCGCCTGGTTGATCCGTTTGGGTCTGTTTCTCTACGACAATTTGGGCGGGCGGCAGATCCTGCCCGGAACCTGGACCGTTGATTTGACGACAAAACCGGTGGGCAAACCGCTGAAGAACAAGTTCCGCCGCGCCTATGAATACTCCGATTGCTGGATCGAGGACTCACGACTTGTCGTCCTCAACGCCCGCGACGCGGAGGAACGGGGTGCCAAGATCATGACCCGCACCAAGGTGGTCGGCGCGACCCGTGCCAGTGATCATTGGGAGATTGTGACAGAGGCAGGCGGTGACCAGACGACCTATACGGCCCGTGCGCTGGTCAATGCGGGCGGCCCGTGGGTTGAAAACGTGGTGCGCGAGGTTGCCCGCCTCAACACGTCCGAAAGCGTCCGTTTGGTGCGTGGCAGTCATATCGTGACCAAGAAGCTTTTCGATCACGACAAAAGCTATTTCTTTCAGGGCGAAGACGGGCGGATCATCTTTGCTATTCCGTATGAGACGGATTTCACACTGATCGGGACCACGGATGCCGAGCATGAGAACCTGCAGGAGAAACCCATCGCGACCGAGGAAGAGCAGGATTATCTTTGCGCCTTCGCCTCGCAATATTTCGACAAGCCTGTCACGCGCGATGATGTAGTGTGGACCTATTCCGGCGTGCGCCCGCTTTACGATGATGGCGCGAAATCAGCGACGGCGGCGACACGTGACTATGTGCTGTCGCTCGACGAGAATGGCGCGCCGCTGCTGAATATCTTTGGCGGCAAGATCACAACGTATCGCAAACTTGCGGAAAACGCGTTAAAGAAGCTGACACCTCTGATCGGGGGCGAAGCACCCTGGACGGACCGTGCGCCGCTGCCGGGTGGCGATTTTCCTGTCAGTCAGCGTGACCGTCTGGTCCGCGATCTGCAAGCGGCTTACCCGTTTTTGACTGAGGCCTGGGCGCAGCGTCTGATCAATGGGTATGGGACGGACGCGGCAAGTATCCTCGGCACAGCCAAGTCCGTCGCCGATCTGGGAGAGGATTTCGGCGCAACGCTGACGGAAGCCGAGGTGACATGGCTGATAGAGAAAGAATATGCACGGACCGCAGAAGACATCGTCTGGCGGCGCTCCAAACTTGGCCTGCGCCTTACCACCGATCAGATCGCGGCCCTTGACGCCCACATGGCCGCTTGAAACAAAAGCAAAAAAGTGGGGGAGACATGACGCATATTCTGGCAATTGATCAGGGCACCACATCCAGCCGGGCGATCATCTTTGACGAAAAGATGCAGGTGAAGGCCATCGCGCAAGAAGAATTCACACAGCATTTTCCGCAATCAGGCTGGGTGGAGCATGACCCGTCTGACATCTGGTCCTCGGTTGCCTCCACCTGCCGTGGGGCCATCGAAAAGGCCGGGATCACTGCCGCAGATGTGGCCGCCATCGGCATCACCAATCAGCGCGAAACCACGCTGGTCTGGGACAAGACCACGGGCGAGCCGATCCACAACGCCATCGTCTGGCAAGACCGGCGCACCGCTCCCTTTTGCGAAGAACTGCGCAAGCAAGGGTTTGAGGCGACGATCACCAAGAAAACCGGGCTGCTGGCAGACCCATATTTTTCCGGCACCAAAGTGCACTACATCCTCAATAATGTGGAAGGTGCCAGGGCCCGGGCGGAGGCGGGCGATCTGATCTTTGGCACCGTCGATTGCTACCTGATCTGGAAGCTGACCGGCGGGAAGGTGCATGCGACCGATGCCACCAACGCCGCCCGCACGATGCTTTATGACATCCGCAAGGGGCAGTGGAGCACCACGATTTGCGAGCGTTTCGGCATCCCCATGGCGATGCTGCCGGAGGTGCGCGATTGTGCCGCTGACTTCGGCACCACGCGCGCCGATCTCTTCGGTAAGGAACTCCCAATTCTGGGTGTGGCAGGGGATCAGCAGGCGGCCACCATCGGTCAAGCCTGCTTTCAACCGGGTATGTTGAAATCCACCTATGGCACGGGCTGCTTCGCGCTGCTCAACACCGGCGACACGCTGGTCGAAAGCCAGAAACGCCTGCTTGGCACCATCGCCTACCAGTTCGATGGCAAGCCGACTTACGCGCTCGAAGGGTCCATTTTCATCGCGGGCGCCGTGGTGCAGTGGCTGCGGGACGGGCTGAAAATCATTCGCGAAGCGAAAGAAACTCAACCGCTCGCTGAAACAGCGGATACGGGGCAGGAGCTTTACATGGTTCCAGCCTTCACCGGCCTAGGTGCACCCTACTGGGATGCGGAGGCGCGCGGCGCCATCTACGGCCTGACCCGCAATTCCGGCCCCGCCGAGTTCGCACGTGCCGCACTCGAAAGCGTCGGTTTCCAGACTCGCGACCTGCTTGAGGCGATGAAAAGCGACTGGCAAAGCTCTGATACCGATGGCGTCTTGCGGGTCGACGGTGGGATGAGCGCCTCTGACTGGTCCATGCAGTTCCTCTCCGACATCATCGGCGCGCCCGTGGATCGGCCCAAAGTGCTGGAGACCACGGCACTTGGCGCTGCCTGGCTCGCCGGAATGAAGGCTGGACTCTATCCGGATCAAGCCGGTTTCGGGACGAGCTGGGCGCTTGATCGGCGATTTGAGCCACAGATGGATGAAAGAACGCGAGAGCGTCGCTATGCAGGCTGGCAGGATGCGGTGCAGAGGACGCTGACGCGATAACGATCAGGGATCTGCGGCTTAACTTGGACGTAGGGCGCTGAGTTGGGCAAATTGTGCTTCTGACATGTGGTCGCGAACTTGCAGAATTGCGTTTGCTTGCGCCCATGTCATGCGCGCCTCAATCATTCCCATCTCTGCTCCAAGACGGCGGACTTCACTGGCTGGGATAACATCGCCGTCTAAAGCAGCCTCCAGCGCGCGCATAAGCTGAGATCTGACAATCCGTAGATCATCAAATGCTTCAAGGTTGTGGGCGACAGCCGCATCAAGCATGTTCTGCTGTTCGGTTGTAAGGATGTTCCACACATCTTTGGCCACTTCGCCTCTGCTAATACCATGCGTCGAAGTCGACCGTAAGCTCACGAACCCAAAGTGCTGGCTTGGCTTTCCGACCACCAAAAAGTCATTGTATTCAGTGGTTCCAGTTGTCCAGCTGAGCAGGCGAGAGGCGAGGTTTGCGAGGTCCTGCCGTTCATCGCGAGAAAGCCCGGTCTGCATCCGCAGCGGGGTTATCTGATCCGCCTGACCAGATACATGTGCCGCACGGATCGCAAGAAATGCCTCTTGCTGACTTGGTGTGAGTGTTTGCGCAATATCACCGAAGGCTTGTCCGATGACGCGCCCAAGTTCAGCTTCGCTTTCGCCATAGGCGCGGCCGAGCTCAAGAAAAGCTTCTTGTGTGATTGTTTGGTTGTTCAGCAGCCCTTCCAAGGCACGATTCATTTCAATACGTGCAAGGGCCGTTTGTTGAAGGGCGTCGTCATCAGCTTCGAGCAAGGAAAACAGGACCGCGCGCTGCGTGTCATCCAGAACGATCAATGCATCGCGTGCAACGGCGCTGCGGGTCAGGCTGTGACCACTCGCAACGCGCATACCTACAAAACCGAAGAAATTGGCAACTCGACCGACCGAGATGTGGTCATTGTTGGCCGGCGTACCCGTCAGCCATGTTAGGGTTCGCGAGGTCACGGCGCTGCGCAGCGCCTGCTCGTCAATACTGATCTTAGTGATGTCGCGAATTGGCTGCGTACGGTCTTGTGCATGCGCCAAGAGGGGGAGCATCACGATCAACGCGCTTGCGGTGAAGTTACGGGTGAGTGCCTTTTGCATGATCATCTCCGTTGAGTTGGTTCTGCATTTACAACGAAGTCAGACGTTATTTCCGGCGCAATTTCTTGAAACTGCGGTGATCTGATGGGCGAAACACGTAAAGTTTTTGATCGGTTGCGGTCTGTTTCAATGCTTTGCAGGAGACCTTATTTCTCCGCGATTGCGTCTATTTCCAGCAGCCACCCTTCCTCAAACATGCCAGCGAGAACGACGGTCAGTGCAAAGGTATGTCCATTCAGTTTGGCCATGCGTACATCTCGATTCTCGTCTCTGTACTGCCGGTCAGCCAAATAGGTCGTTGCTTTGACAATGTTCTCAGCTTCCATACCTGCGGCACGTAGCTGCGCAAGGATGTTGTCCCAAACTGCTTCTGCTTGGCCTTTGAAAGTGTCGGGTAGATGACCGTCTGGTGTGACGGGCGCTTGGCCGCTCACATAGACCCGCCGGCTCGTATTTGCGACTTCGAGTGCCTGCGCATAAGCGCCAAATGGCGTTGCTCCATCGCTGGCATTTATTCTTTGGATTGTCATGATTGCCTCGTTTTGCTGGCTTTGCGCGGTGGCCAACTGTGTTGAATATGTGAGAAAGCCTATCGTCGACCCATTTCCCAGATTTCAAACTCGGCAGCGCGCTTGTCTCTCAGTTTCGCTTCGACTCCGGGCGAGATATCGATTTCCATCTTCGGCGACACGTTCTTCTGCTTTAGCGTGATCGTTAGGTCCAAACGCTCTTCCAGATAGCCGATGACCTTGTCCCATTGCTCGTATTGGAAAAGGTGCTGCGCGCCGATTTCGCCGTCGTTGATCCGCAGGAACTTGTTCTGTGATCCGACATTGGCGAAGGGGGCGGGGGAGCCCTTGCAGTATTCAAGGCAGAATTCATCAAAGCTAACATCGCGCGTGGAGTTCTCATGGCCGATCAGATCGGGGCGTGTGCGGTAGCGGTACCAACTGCCGAGCCAGTCAATCGGGTTGCGCACCACGGCCATCAGTTCCGGTTTCTGCCCGCCCGCCTGCACGAAAAACGGCTTGAGGAATCGTTTGTAGCGATAGCAGGGCGCGTGTTTGAGATGCGGCGGGTCGCGCAGGACCATGGAGGCGCGGGGGGCCAAAGCGCCTTCAAGCGCCGTTGAGCCTGTTTTCGGCACGGCCAAAAGGACAAGATTTTCCTTCCAGAAAACAAGCATTTATGGCGTGCCCTTCGTCTTTGTCTGTTCGGCTTCGCGCCGATAAACCAATCTTTAACCAGTTTTGCCTGAAGGTGAATGTGTAAAATTTATGTTGCAATGTTCTGGTTTTGATCTCATTAAGGTTTGAGAACACAATGAGAACAAAGCAGTGATTGCCGCCCGCCGGGCTGCATGAAATAAGGACAGGAAAGATGGCAACGGCAGAACTCCTCAAAATGGATAACAAGAAGACTGCGGATAAGGAAAAGGCGCTGGAATCGGCGCTGGCGCAGATTGAGCGGCAATTCGGCAAAGGCTCGATCATGAAGCTGGGGGCGAATAACCCGCAGGCGGATATCGAGGCGACGTCGACCGGCTCGCTCGGTCTGGACATCGCGCTTGGGATTGGTGGGCTGCCCAAGGGCCGGATTATTGAGATTTACGGGCCAGAATCGTCAGGAAAGACCACGCTGACGCTGCATGCCATTGCCGAAGAGCAGAAAAAGGGCGGTGTCTGCGCTTTTGTGGATGCGGAACACGCGCTGGACCCGGCCTACGCCAAGAAACTGGGCGTCAATCTGGACGAACTGCTGATTTCGCAGCCAGACACCGGTGAGCAGGCGCTTGAGATTGTCGATACGCTGGTCCGCTCCGGTGCTGTGAACATGGTGATCGTCGACTCAGTTGCGGCATTGACGCCGAAGTCCGAGCTTGAAGGTGACATGGGCGACAGCAGCGTCGGTGTGCATGCCCGCCTGATGAGCCAGGCGATGCGCAAGCTTACCGGCTCCATCAACCGCTCCGGCTGCATGGTGATCTTTATCAACCAGATCCGGATGAAAATCGGCGTCATGTTTGGCTCGCCTGAGACAACAACGGGCGGTAATGCATTAAAATTCTACGCCTCTGTCCGCCTTGATATTCGCCGTATCGGTGCGTTGAAGGATCGCGACGAGGTTGTGGGAAACGCAACCCGTGTGAAAGTGGTGAAAAACAAGGTCGCACCGCCCTTCAAGCAGGTCGAATTCGACATCATGTATGGCGAAGGCATCTCGAAGATGGGCGAACTTCTGGACCTTGGCGTCAAGGCCGGGGTGGTCGAGAAATCCGGCGCCTGGTTCTCTTACGGCGATGAGCGGATTGGACAAGGGCGTGAGAATTCCAAGCTGTTCCTGAAAGAAAATCCGTCGGTGGCTTTGGAGATTGAGGACAAAATCCGAGCGGCCCACGGGCTCGATTTTGACCTGCCCGAAGGCAGCCATGATGATGGCGATGATGATCTGGTCGAGGTCTGAACATACGCATTGGGTGCTGTCTGAAACGACTGCATCGCTACATGGTGATAGAATACCTGGGAAGGGGTGTCGCAATCGCGGCACCCTTTTTCGTCAGGCGCTGTGGACAGCACCTTGGGCCGAGGCTATTTCTCGCAGCCAGTGAAACACAACGCATCGAAAGCCTGCCATGACCAGCCTTGCTGACATCCGATCGACCTTTCTGTCCTACTTTGAAAAGCAGGGTCATGCGGTCGTGGCCTCCAGCCCGCTGGTGCCGCGCAACGACCCGACGCTGATGTTCGCCAATTCAGGGATGGTGCAGTTCAAGAACCTATTCACCGGGGTTGAGACGCGCGACTACAAGCGTGCGACCACAAGCCAGAAATGTGTGCGGGCTGGCGGCAAGCACAATGACCTCGACAATGTGGGTTACACGGCCCGGCATCATACGTTTTTCGAAATGCTGGGGAATTTCAGCTTTGGTGACTACTTCAAGTCCGAAGCGATCCCTTTTGCTTGGGAGCTCCTCACCAAAGATTTCGAAATTGATGCGTCGCGTTTGCTGACGACCGTTTATCACACGGATGACGAAGCCTTTGATCTTTGGAAGAAAATCGGTGTGCCAGAAGACCGGATCATCCGCATCGCGACAGATGACAACTTCTGGCGCATGGGGCCGACGGGACCTTGCGGACCCTGCACCGAGATTTTCTATGATCACGGCGATCATATCTGGGGCGGTCCTCCGGGATCAGCTGAGGAAGACGGTGACAGGTTCATCGAGATCTGGAACCTCGTGTTCATGCAGGATGAGCAGTTCGACAACGGCTCGATGACGCCACTCCCGATGCAGTCGATTGATACGGGCATGGGGTTGGAGCGGATTGGTGCATTGCTGCAGGGAAAGCACGACAATTACGACACGGACCTGATGCGCGCCCTGATTGAGGCGTCTGCGGATGCGACATCCACCGATCCTGATGGCGACGGCAACACCCACCATCGGGTGATCGCGGACCATCTACGCTCCACCTCTTTCCTGATCGCTGAGGGCGTGCTGCCGTCCAATGAAGGGCGCGGCTACGTCCTGCGCCGGATCATGCGGCGCGCGATGCGGCATGCGCATCTTTTGGGCAGCAAGGACCCGGTGATGCATCGGCTCGTCCCTGCGCTGGTGCAGAAGATGGGCGCGGCTTACCCGGAGCTGGGGCAGGGCCAGAAGCTGATCGAAGAGACGCTCTTGAACGAAGAGGTGCGGTTCAAGCAGACGCTCGACCGTGGGCTGAAACTGCTTGAAGATGAGTTGTCGGGCTTGCTCGAAGATGCGGCTTTGCCGGGCGAAGCGGCGTTTAAGCTTTATGACACATATGGCTTCCCCCTCGACCTGACACAGGATGCATTGCGTGAAAAGGGGCGCGCTGTCGACACTGATGGTTTTGACGCAGCGATGGCGGCGCAGAAAGCGAAGGCGCGCGCCGCATGGTCCGGTACGGGCGAGGCTGCTGATAGCGCTATCTGGTTTGATGTCGCGGATGCCAGCGGTAGCACCGACTTTCTGGGATACGACACGTTAGAGGCTGAGGGTCAGATCGTCGCTTTGGTCGTGGATGGTGCTTTGACTGACGAGGCTGCGGCTGACGTACAGATTGTTCTGAACCAGACGCCGTTTTATGCAGAGGCGGGCGGTCAGGTCGGCGATGCAGGTATCCTGACGACCGAAACCGGGACCGCTGAGATCACGGACACAAAGAAGGTGACTGATGTCTATGTGCATTTCGCCAAGGTCACGCAAGGGGCGCTCAGCAAAGGGCAGGGCGCTGCTTTGCGGGTCGATCCCCAGCGGCGCAGTCAGATTCAGGCGAACCATTCTGCCACCCATCTGTTGAACGAGGCATTGCGCGAAACCCTGGGCGATCATGTGGTGCAGCGCGGGTCGCTCAATGCGCCGGATCGGTTGCGGTTTGATTTCAGCCATAACAAGGCCGTATCGCTGGAAGAGCTTGAACAGATCGAGCGTGACGTAAATGCCGTCATTCGCCAGAACGGCAGCGTCGAGACACGGATCATGACACCGGATGATGCGCGCGCAATGGGCGCGCAGGCGCTTTTTGGCGAGAAATATGGTGATGAGGTGCGCGTCGTCTCCATGGGCCGCAAGGAGGGGTCGGGTAAGGGCACGGACGGGCACACCTATTCGCTTGAGCTTTGCGGTGGCACGCATGTCAGGCAATTGGGTGAAATCGGCACCTTTGTGACCCTGGGCGACAGTGCCTCCAGCGCAGGGGTGCGCCGGATCGAGGCGCTGACCGGGCAGGCGGCGTTGGACTACCTGCGCCAGCAGGATCACCGGCTGTCACAAGCGGCTCTAGCGCTCAAGGCGCCTGCTGCCGAAGTTGCTGACCGGGTGAAGGCGCTTCTCGAAGAACGCAGGTCACTCGCCAATGAGGTTGCGCAGTTACGTCGTGAGATGGCGATGGGCGGCGGCGCGAAAGCGGCTACACCGTCCGAGGTCATCAATGGCGTCGCGTTTCAGGCGCAGGTTCTCAGCGGCGTGACGGGCAAGGATCTGCCGTCGCTCATTGACGAGATCAAGGCGCAGATGGGTAGCGGGGCTGTGATGCTGATCGCCGATACGGGCGGCAAGGCGGCAGTGGCTGTCGGCGTAACCGACGACATGACGGGCCGGGTATCGGCGGTGGATATTTTGCGTGCGGCGACCCCGGAATTAGGCGGAAAGGGCGGTGGGGGCCGCCCGGATATGGCGCAGGGTGGTGGAGCGTCTGCGGAAAACGCCGAGGGCGCTTTCGCTGCGGCAAAGAAAGTCTTGGAGGAATTGTCATGAGCGCACTCTGGATTGCCCATGTGAAGGTCACGGACGAGGCGGCCTATGGCGAGTATGCCAAACGCGCGACGGGCGCGATTGCCGATCATGGCGGTGTCTTTCTGGCACGCGGCGGCGCTTATGAGCAGTTGGAGGGTCCAGATCGCCCCCGTAATGTGGTTGCGCGCTTTTCCAGCTTGCAGGCGGCGCATGATTGCTACTATTCGGACGCTTATCAGGAGGCGCTGAGTTTTGCCAAAGGGGCCAGTCAGCGCGAATTGAGTATCGTCGAAGAGCTTGCGTGAAAGGCCAGCTGGCCGAGATGATGGCGCGACACGCGGTGCCGGGGCGCCTCGAATGGATTGGTCTGCGCGCTGCGCGACACGCTCCGCTCAATATCGTCAGTGAAGCGGAGCTGACGGAGGCTGGTTTGGTCGGTGATCATGGTCGTGCAGGCAAACGAGCCGTGACCCTGATTCAGGCAGAATATCTGCCAGTCATCGCCGCCTTGTCCGGACATGCGCGTATCGCACCTGAACAGTTACGACGCAATCTCGTCGTTTCCGGGCTGAACCTTCTTGCGATCCGCAAAGGACCTCTGCAGATCGGCGATGCCATCATTGACCTACAAGGCCCATGTCCGCCCTGTTCCCGGATGGAAACGGAACTGGGATCGGGCGGCTATAATGCCATGCGCGGACATGGCGGTTGGTATGCATCGGTGATCACGCCAGCACGGATCAGCACCGACGCTGTCGTTAAGCCCGCGTAGGCAGACTTTCGCAGAAAGTCTGTTGCCAAAGTTTCGATGAAACTTTGCCTGGCTCAACCAGCGCGTGCTTGCCGCTTGCGTTCATGCGGGTCGAGATAGCGTTTGCGCAGCCTCACGGCGTTGGGCGTCACTTCGACCAGTTCGTCATTGTCAATGTAGGCAATCGCCTGCTCCAGTGACATGATTGTGGGAGGGGTGAGCCGCACGGCTTCATCACTGCCGGATGCGCGGATATTGGTGAGCTTCTTGCCCTTCAGCGGGTTCACCTCAAGATCGTTTTCGCGGCTATGTTCCCCGATGATCATACCGGTATACACGGCCTCTTGCGCGCCAATGAACATCTTGCCGCGCTCTTCAAGGTTCCAAAGCGCAAAGGCGACAGAAGTGCCGTTTTCCATCGAAATCAACACACCTTGCCGACGCCCGTCGATCTTGCCCTTGTAGGGCGTCATGCCGTGGAAGAGCCGGTTCAGCACGCCAGAGCCGCGCGTATCCGTCAGAAACTCGCCGTGATAGCCAATCAGCCCGCGTGACGGAACATGCGCGATGATGCGCGTTTTGCCTGCACCGGCGGGTTTCATCTCAACCAGATCGCCCTTGCGGGGCCCGGTCAGTTTTTCGACGACAACACCGGTATATTCGTCGTCCACATCAATCGTCACCTCTTCGACCGGTTCCATGCGCTCACCCGCTTCTTCGGTAAAGATCACCTGCGGGCGCGAAATCGACAGCTCAAAGCCTTCCCGACGCATGTTTTCGATGAGCACGCCCATCTGGAGCTCTCCACGGCCCGACACCTCAAACGCGTCGCCGCCGGGCGTATCGGCGATCTTGATGGCCACGTTGACTTCAGCCTCTTTCAGCAACCGCTCACGGATGACGCGGGATTGCACCTTTTTGCCGTCACGACCGGCCAGCGGGCTGTCATTGATGCCAAAGGTGACTGTGATGGTTGGCGGGTCAATCGGCTGCGCGGGGATCGGTGTATTGATACTGACATCGCAGAGGGTGTCGGCCACCGTTGCCTTGGTCATGCCCGCGATAGTGACGATGTCGCCTGCCTCGGCCAGATCAATCGGTTGCTGTGCTAATCCACGGAAAGCGAGCACTTTCGAGACGCGGAACTGCTCGATCTTGTCGCCCTCGCGCGACAGGGCCTTTACCGTATCGCCAGCCTTGAGCGTGCCTGCCTCAACCCGGCCCGTCAGAATGCGCCCGATGAACGGATCGGCCGAGAGGGTCGTCGCGAGCATCTGAAACGGTTCATCCTTGCGGCTAATCTGGGCCGGTGTCGGCACATGGTCGACGATCAGATCAAAGAGCGCATCAAGGTTCTCGCGCGGACCATCAAGCTCCGCATCACACCAGCCTGACCGTCCGGACGCATACATCGCCGGGAAATCCAGTTGCTCATCCGTTGCATCCAACGCGGCGAATAGGTCAAACACCGCATCAATAGCCTTATCCGGCTCTCCATCCGGCTTGTCGACCTTGTTGACGACAACGATGGGGCGCAGACCCAAAGCGAGCGCCTTTGACGTCACAAATTTCGTCTGCGGCATCGGACCTTCCGCGGCATCGACGAGCAGGACGACACCATCCACCATCGACAGAATCCGTTCCACTTCGCCGCCGAAATCGGCGTGGCCGGGCGTGTCGACGATATTGATCCGGGTCCCTTTCCATTCGACTGATGTGCATTTGGCAAGGATCGTGATGCCCCGCTCACGTTCAATATCGTTGCTGTCCATCGCGCGTTCGGTGATCGCCTCATTGTCGCGGAAAACGCCCGATTGTTTGAGGAGTTCATCAACCAGCGTCGTCTTGCCGTGGTCAACATGCGCGATGATCGCGATATTGCGGATATCCATTGCCTGCAGCCTTTTGGGTAAGTTGCGGCGCGGATAGCGTGCAATTGCAGCAAAGGCCAGCCCCTAAAGGCGGTAGGTCAAAACGAGTATTCAACTGGCATCAGGGACAGGCAAGAAATCACCGGTTCGGCGCCTCGCATTATCGTCGTGTCAACATTTGGCCCTAAAGTTGCAATACCGGTACCGATGAAAATGAAGCCATAGGAAGTCTAGATGAAGATCAGCTTGTTGAGGTCAGCCGTTGTTCTGGTTGGAATGCTTGCGCTCGCGGCCTGCGGGGGGGGTGGTGGCAGCTCATCCAGCGGCGGTGGCAGTGGCGGCGGCGGTGGCTCTTCGAGCGGTACGAATGGTTTAGACTTCGGTGCCAACGGGCAAGAACTCTCTGACGCAGAAGGTGCAGACGTAACCATGCGCTCTGCCAGTTTTCAGGCTGGCAATGGCCCCAGTATTGAAGATGCGACAATCACCTTGGACGCTGGCTTCTTTAATGGTGGTACGGCCAATATTGATGGTCGTATTGAGATTTTTGGGCAAAGCGTCGACATTACAAATGGCGCGGGGACCCTGCCGACAGGTGAAAACGTAGTGGTCGTCTTTGAACCCGACCGTGCTGGTACATATGCTGCAGCACTGGAAGTTCAGGTGTCAGCCGGTACGGGCAGTATTGACGGCGAGCAGGCCTATGTGTTTGGGTTTGAGACGAACCCCTCTCAAATTGCGGCCCGGACAAGTGGCACAGCAACATATAGCGGTGATTTTCTCGCCTTCGGATCGCTGAACGGGTCGTCGAACACGCAAACCGACTATGAAGGCCAGATCACGGTCGTTGTAGATTTTACCGGCTCAGGAAATGCAGACGTAGACCTGGATGGGCGATTGAACGGGGCGACGGATGTCGATTTGTCCGCTGACAACTTGGCCATTTCAGAGAACGGTTTTGACGGGTCTCTGAGCTGCGATACCGGATGTTCTGGTGGCGGATCATCAATTGATGCAACCTTTTATGGGCCAAATGCCGTTGAGCTTGGTGGTGTGCTCGATATCGATGTTAATGTCGGCGCTGACAGCTTTGATGGCGTTGGCACATTCGTGATTGATCAGGAACCCTAAGGAAGGGTGCCTGCGGCGAGGGCGATTAAGGTGGTCCCCGCCCACTCAGCCTTACATCGCAGCGTTCAGGTTTTCGTCGATCTTCTCTAGGAAGCCTTCGGTGGTGAGCCAACCTTGGTCCGGGCCCACAAGAAGGGCCAGATCCTTGGTCATGAAACCGCTTTCCACCGTGTCGACGATCACCTTTTCCAAGGTCTCGGCAAAGGCTTGGAGCTGTGCGTTGTCGTCGAGCTTAGCGCGATGCTTCAGCCCGCCGGTCCATGCAAAGATGGACGCGATGGAGTTCGTTGATGTTGCCTGACCTGCCTGATGCTGACGATAGTGACGGGTGACGGTGCCGTGGGCGGCTTCAGCTTCAACAATTTTGCCATCGGGTGTCATGAGCTGCGACGTCATCAGACCCAAAGACCCAAAGCCTTGGGCGACCGTGTCTGATTGGACGTCGCCGTCGTAATTCTTGCAGGCCCAGACAAACTTGCCCGACCATTTCATGGCCGAGGCGACCATGTCGTCGATCAGGCGATGCTGGTACTCAATCCCCAATTCATCGAATTTCTCTTTGAATTCCTCCTCAAACACTTTCTCAAACAGGTCCTTGAAGCGTCCGTCATAGGCTTTGAGGATTGTGTTCTTGGTCGAAAGATAAACCGGCCAGCCCAGATTCAGGCCGTAATTGAAGGAAGCACGGGCGAAGTCGATGATGGAGGCATCAAGGTTATACATCCCCATCGCAACACCGGCAGACGGGCTGTCAAAGACCTCTTTTTCGATGATCGTGCCGTCTTCGCCTTCGAACTTCATGGTCAGTTTGCCGGGACCGGGCATCAGAAAGTCGGTCGCCTTGTACTGATCCCCAAAGGCGTGGCGGCCAATCACAATCGGGTCGGTCCATCCGGGAACCAACCGGGGAACGTTCTTGCATATGATGGGTGCACGGAACACCACGCCGCCCAGAATGTTGCGGATCGTTCCGTTTGGAGAGCGCCACATCTTCTTGAGGCCAAACTCCTCAACCCGCGCCTCATCCGGCGTAATCGTCGCGCATTTGACGCCCACACCGACTTCTTTGATCTTTTCGGCCGCGTCGATGGTGATCTGGTCGTTCGTCTCGTCACGCACTTCCATCGCGAGGTCATAATAGAGCAGGTCGATATCCAGATAAGGTAAGATCAGCTTTTGCTTGATGAAATCCCACATGATGCGGGTCATTTCGTCCCCGTCGAGTTCAACAATAGGGTTTTCGACCTTGATCTTCGACATATCCGCGCTCCGCACTCGCTGGTGATCCTTTTGCTGCAATAGCGTAAAGGAATGCGTACGAAAAGTCTTCTGTATGCATTTGTATACGAAAAACGGAGGTGGTAGGCCCGGCAGGACTTGAACCCGCAACCAAAGCGTTATGAGCGCTCTGCTCTAACCAATTGAGCTACAGGCCCTCCGGCACTTGGCGTAGTCAGAAGCTGCAGGGTGGTCAAGCCAGAATATGCATTCGGTCGGGGCTGCAAATCCTTGTTCCCTTTGCCACAGCGATGCGGTAACGACCGGCGCAAATCTGACGGGAGACGCCCCATGACCAAAAACGGCCTGACCTATTCCGACGCGGGCGTGGACATCGATGCAGGCAATGCGCTGGTTGAGCGGATCAAACCGGCCGCCAAGCGGACAGAGCGGTCGGGAGTCATGGCGGGGTTGGGGGGCTTTGGTGGCCTTTTTGATCTAAAAGCGGCGGGCTATGTCGATCCCGTTCTTGTGGCGGCGACTGACGGTGTTGGCACGAAACTGCGGATCGCGATTGAGACCGGAAATGTCGACGGTATTGGCATTGATCTGGTGGCGATGTGTGTCAACGACCTGATCTGTCAGGGCGCGGAACCCTTGTTTTTCCTTGATTATTTTGCGACTGGCAAATTGGATCTGGATAGTGCCGAGGCGGTGATCAAGGGCATCGCGGCGGGTTGCGAGAAAGCTGAATGCGCCCTGATCGGTGGTGAAACAGCCGAGATGCCCGGCATGTATCAGTCGGGCGACTTTGACCTCGCTGGCTTTGCCGTCGGCGCGATGGAGCGGGGCAATCATCTGCCGAAAGAGGTGCAGGAAGGTGATGTGATCCTTGGCGTTGCATCGGACGGCATCCATTCAAACGGCTATTCCTTGGTGCGCCGGATTGTCGAAATGTCGGGCTTAGGCTGGGAAGACGATTGTCCTTGGGGTGCGGGAACGCTGGGCGCAGCCCTCTTGCAACCGACCCGCATCTACGTCCGCCCTGCAAGCGCCGCGCATCATGCACAAGCCGTGCACGCCTACGCCCACATCACCGGCGGTGGCCTTACTGAAAATCTCCCGCGGATCTTGCCAGAAGGGCTGACCGCAGAGATCGATCTGAACGCCTGGACCTTACCGCCGATCTTTGCGTGGCTTGCCAAAACCGGCGGTATTGCCGAGCCTGAGATGCTGAAAACGTTCAATTGCGGGGTCGGGTTCGCCATAATCTGCGCGCCAGAGGCGAAGTCAGCAGCAATGGACGCCTTCAAAGCATCAGGCGAAGAGGTGTTTGAGATCGGGCGCGTGAGCGCAGGGGACGACATCCGCTATCACGGCGCACTTTTGTGACGAAACGCGTCGCGATCCTGATCTCGGGCAGCGGGTCGAACATGGTTGCACTCGCCCAATCGATGACGGGCGATCATCCGGCCCGGCCCGTACTTGTCATCTCCAATGATCCTCAGGCCGGGGGGCTGGCAAAGGCCCGGGCTTTGCATATCCCCACGTTTGCTATTGATCACAAACCCTTCGGGAAGGATCGCGCTGCATTTGAGGGCGCGCTGCATCAAGCTCTGGTCACTGCCAAAGTCGATATCATCTGTCTTGCCGGCTTTATGCGCATCCTCACGGCGGATTTCGTCAGCAAATGGGAAGGGTGCATGCTCAACATCCATCCGTCGCTCTTGCCGAAATACAAAGGGCTGGAAACCCACGCGCGCGCACTGGCGGCAGGCGATAAGATCCACGGATGCACCGTGCACGAGGCCACCGCCGCCCTCGATGATGGTCCTATTCTGGGGCAGGCCCGGATTGACATCCGCCCGGATGATACGGCCGAAACGCTTGCAGCACGGCTCTTGCCTTTGGAGCATCAGCTTTACCCTGCTGTCCTGCGCCGCTTCGCAGCAGAGGACAAAACGCCGGTCTTGCTCGGCCACTAAGCGACGTTCCGCGCTGACCGGCTTTTATTCCACTGCAATTTCACTTAAACCACCGTTAACGGTTGGGCGGGGGTCCCTACGCGTCACGGAACAAGAATGAAAAAAGTCACGACGACTGATGCGCTGGCCGCATTCTGTGCTGAAGCTGCAAAACGTCCCTATGTCACTGTCGATACAGAGTTTTTGCGCGAGCGGACTTATTATTCAAAGCTCTGCCTTGTCCAGCTGGCCTATCAGGATGAGACGGGGGAAGACGCGGTTCTGGTTGATCCGCTGGAGGAGGGGCTGTCGCTCGCCCCGCTTTATGACCTTTTTCGCGATGTCGGTGTGGTCAAGGTGTTTCATGCGGCGCGTCAGGATCTTGAGATTTTCTTTGTCGATGCAGGCGTGATCCCGGAGCCTCTTTTTGACACGCAGGTCGCCGCCATGGTCTGCGGTTTCGGAGAGCAGGTGGGTTACGAGACGCTTGTGCGCAAGATCGCAAAATCCAGTTTGGACAAATCCTCGCGTTTCACCGATTGGTCACGACGTCCGCTGACCGAGGCGCAGGCGAAATACGCTTTGGCCGACGTGACTCACTTGCGCGACATCTACGAGTATCTGTCAGACAGATTGCAGAAGTCGGGGCGCAAGAAATGGGTGGCCGAGGAAATGGCGCTGCTGAAGGACCCCGCCACCTATCAATCCGACCCGGATGAGGCATGGCGCCGGATCAAGACCCGCACGACGTCGGGCCGCTTTCTGGCCATCGTGCGCGAATTGGCGCGCTTTCGCGAGGCATATGCGCAAGAGCGGAACATCCCCCGCAATCGGGTTTTCAAGGATGATGCGCTGGTCGAACTTGCGTCGACCAAGCCGCAGACCGAACAGGATCTGGGCCGGTCTCGCCTTTTGCTGCGCGAGGCCCGAAAAGGCGACATTGCCGAGGGGATCATCGCCAGTATCAAGGCGGGCCTCGCCGTCGCCCCGGAGGATATGCCGCAAGCCGACCAAAGCCGCGCCAAGCTGCAGGTCAACCCCGCCTTGGCCGACATGCTGCGCGTGCTTCTCAAATCCAAAACCGATGATGAGGGCGTGGCGCAAAAGCTAATTGCGTCTTCCGCTGATCTCGATGCGCTTGCCGCCGGCGACCGGGATGTCCCCGCGCTGAAGGGCTGGCGGCGCGAGGTCTTTGGTCAGGATGCGATCCGGCTTTGTGAAGGGCAGGTGGGGCTCGCCGTCAAAGGGCAGAAAGTCGTCACCGTCACCCTTTAATCTGGACGCGCGGCGGGTATGCGCCTACATCACCGCCAAAGGCAAAGAGGCGCGGATGGCAAACCCCGATTTTGAAGAACTGGTCGACACGTTTGAATTCCTGGATGATTGGGAAGACCGTTATCGCCATGTGATCGACATGGGCAAGGCCATGCCGCCCTTGGAAGATGCACTGCGCGTGCCTGCGGCCAAGGTGGATGGCTGCGCCAGCCAGGTCTGGCTCGTTCCGCAGATCAAGGATGGTATTTTCACCTTTCGCGGCGAAAGCGACGCCATGATCGTGCGCGGGCTGATTGCGGTTCTGATCGCGCTTTACAATGAACAACCTGTGGCGGAGGTGGTCAAAACAGACGCCGCCGCGGAATTGGGCCGGCTGGGCCTGAACGATCACCTGTCTGCCCAACGCTCAAACGGATTGCGGGCGATGGTCGAACGCATTCGCGAGACGGCAGCTGCGGCTTAAAGCTTAGCTAGCGACTCTGGCAGGTCACCGTATCCGGTAAACCTGCGTTCAAACGCCAGACCGAGCCTTTCCGCGCATTCCTCCGCCTTTTCAGTCAGCGCGGCATCCTCGGTCTGAGCCTGATAGACGAGCTTATCATAGTTGCCAAAATACATCTCGCGCAGGTCCGGGTGCCGGTCGAGGCCCAATGGTTTCCAGACGAAAGCGTCAAACTGACGGACAAGGAAATCGGTGAGGTAGAAGGCCGTCATCTCGTCCCGGGCGGCAAAGGTCTCATTGCCTTCGAAGAATGAATAGCAGTGCGGTCCCGGTACCATCTCCACGCCCATCTCTTCGCAAGCAGCTTGCAGCAATCCGCCCGTGCCGCAATCGGCATAAACGACAAACACTGACGCATAATCATTCCGGTGGGCTGTGACGGCTTCGCGTACAGCAGGCACGATCCGTTCGGGGTGATTATGCAGGATGGCGGGCAGGCATTGCAGGTCCAGATGATCCCACCCATTTGCTGCCTTGATCGCCAGTATTTCGCGCGCCAGCGCCCCGCAGGCGATGAGCAAAACCCGGCCTTGGCCATCAGGGGCGAGGCCTTCTTTCGTTAGTGCCGCGTCGCTGATCACACCAGTTTCACGGCTGTGCCGTAGGCGACGATCTCGGATGCGCCTTCCATGATGGCCGATGTCTCCATGCGGCAGCCAACGATGGCATTGGCGCCCATCGCTGTCGCATCGGCGACCATTCGGTCGAGCGCCTGCTCTCGCGCGCCTGCCATGAGAGAGGAATACCCCGACACTTCACCGCCCACGACCGTTTTCAACCGTGCGACGATGTCGGTCCCGATATGCTTGGCCCGCACCGTTGATCCGCGCACCAGACCGATGACTTGTGTGATTTCGCGCCCGGGCACCGTGTCGGTTGTGCAGATCAAGAAACTAGTTTTTGAACCGGTCATAATGGTCGTCTTCTTTGTTGCCCAAACGCTCTGACACCACGCGCCAGCCGATATAGGCGACCAGCGCCACGACGCTCAGCAAGCCCAATCCGATCAGTGGCGGCATCTGCGTGCTCGCAAAAATCAGAACACCGCCATAGACGGTGATGCCGGCAGCGGCTAAAACGCAAACGATAATGAGGACAAGTCGGTCGAGCGGCATGCTGGTCTCCTTCGCAGATCAGATATGCATGAATGACCCGCATTGGAAGATATCAGGCCATGGCCGCACCCTGATTGTGCTTGCGCGCCATGAATGTCTTTGCCGTCTCCACGGCGACAGCAGCGTCGCGGCAATAAGCATCAGCCCCAATGGCTTTGCCAAATTCCTCATTCAAAGGCGCACCACCTACCAGCACGACATAGTCGTCGCGTAGCCCTTTCTCGACCATCGTATCAATCACGACCTTCATGTAGGGCATCGTGGTTGTGAGCAGGGCTGACATGCCAAGGATATCCGGCTGCTCCGCCTCCAGCGCCTCCAGATAGGCCTCAACAGCGTTGTTGATGCCGAGGTCCACAACCTCAAAGCCCGCGCCTTCCATCATCATGGACACGAGGTTTTTGCCGATATCGTGGATGTCACCCTTGACCGTGCCGATCACCATCTTGCCGACACGCGGTGCACCGGTTTCAGCCAGCAGCGGTTTGAGGATCGCCATGCCGCCCTTCATCGCATTCGCGGCGAGCAGCACTTCGGGCACGAACAGTATACCGTCGCGGAAGTCATGACCCACAATTGTCATACCGCCGACCAGAGCCTCTGTCAGAATCCGGTAAGGCTCCCACCCGCGTTCGAGCAGGATGTTCACCCCTTCCTCGATCTCTTCCTTCATGCCATCATAAAGGTCGTCGAACATCTGCGCGACGAGATCCTCGTCGTTCAGTTCGGACAGGATGATGTCATCTTCTTCGTCAGACATGGAAACCCTCATTAATCGGCTGTTTTTACAGTAGTGCGCCCGATTGCATCTTTCGACCTGCACAATAGCGACATTCGCATATGCGCGACCGACTTGCATTGTGTTTGTTCATGAAATGTTCTAATAAACATTATGTCTGAACATTCGGTTCAAAAGTCGCATCGCACCCCTGGGCGGGCCGCTGGTTCGAACCCGCATAACCGATTTGATCAGATCAGCGTAGAGGCTGTTGATGACGGTTGGGCGCAAGATGAGGAGTTGCCAGTCCTGCGGACCGAAGTCCGGGATGAGCAGGCGCGCAAGGTCATTTCGCGCAACACCTCTCCTGACCTGTCCTTTGACCGCTCGATCAATCCCTATCGCGGTTGTGAGCATGGCTGCATCTATTGCTTTGCGCGCCCAAGCCACGCTTTTTTGGGCTATTCGCCGGGCCTCGATTTTGAGACGAAGCTGATTGCGCGCCCGAACGCGGCAGAGCGGTTGCGGGCGGAGTTGTCCAACCCGCGTTACAAACCCGCAATGATCGGGATCGGCACCAATACCGACCCTTACCAACCCATTGAGAAAGAGCGTAAAATCATGCGCGAGATCCTCGAAGTGTTGCGCGACTTCAATCACCCCGTCGGCATTGTCACAAAGGGGACTTTGATCGAGCGGGACATCGATATTCTGGCAGAGATGGCGGCCAAGGACCTGACTCGTGTTGGTATCTCTGTCACAACGCTCGATCCCAAGACCTCCCGCGTGATGGAGCCACGCGTGCCGCTACCCGCCGCGCGCTTGCGGACGATCCGGCGTCTGACGGATGCGGGCATTCCGGTGCGCGTGATGGTTTCACCCGTCGTACCTGCGCTGACAGATCATGAACTGGAAGCGATACTTGAAGCAGCGGCAGAGGGAGGCGCGGTTGCGGCATCCTCGATCATCCTGCGACTTCCGCGCGAAGTGGCCACTTTGTTCCGCGATTGGTTGACCGAGCACTACCCTGATCGCGCCGCCCGCGTAATGGGACGCGTGCGAGAATTGCATGGCGGCAAGGACTACGATCCCAGTTTTGGGACACGGATGGTCGGGCAGGGGCAATGGGCCGCGATGATGCAACAGCGCTTCAAGCGGGCAGCGCGGAAGCTGGGACTGGACCGGTCCTTGCCACCCCTGCGAACCAATCTCTTCGCCGTACCACCGCAGCCGGGCGATCAGCTTTCGCTGTTCTGAACGCAGAGCCCGCTGAGAGAACTGGAGCCTCCGGCGGAGGTATTTGTTGAACATGAGAAACAGATGACCCCCACACTGGCCTGCAAGGCCTGCGCGGGGGCTTCTCACGTTGCGGTCATCGGCTCCTCAGCCTGTACCGCCCGATCAGGCTGATGTGTTTTGGTTAAGCGCGGGTAAACATGAGCTTCTCATGTTCAAAAATACCTCGGGGGGCTGCCGTAGGCAGCGGGGGCAGCGCCCCCTCAGGCGGCTGTTTCAGGCGCGCCGCCTGCGTCCTCGCCGTGGGGTCGCTACCGGGCCTGCCCCGTCAGTGCCGTCCGACGCAGACGAAAAATCACCCAGTGCTGCGGCAATGACATCAAGCGTTGGCGCATGACTTCTGGGACGGGTCTCCAGCGCCTCGCGCATCGCGCGCAGGTGGTCTGGCGTTGTCCCGCAGCAGCCGCCAATAATCGTCGCACCGCTGTCGCGGGCAAGAACCGCATAATCCGCCATCAGCTCAGGTGTGCCATCGTAGTGGATGTGCCCGTCGTGGTATTTGGGGATGCCTGCATTGCCTTTCGCGATGATTGGCAGGCCCGGCCCTGCGGCAGTGAAGCCCAGAACGGTCCGCAACAGGTCCGATGCGCCAACACCACAATTCGCGCCAAAAGCAAGGGGTTGGTGGGTGATCTTCCCAATCTTTTTGACCATATCCGCCGATGTCAGTCCCATCATCGTCCGCCCTGCAGTGTCAAAGCTCATCGTGCCGCACCAGGGCATGCCGGCAAGGGCAAAGGCCTCGGCAGCGGCAACAAATTCTTCGGCCGCGCTGATGGTTTCAACCCACAGGACATCGGCGCCGCCCGCTTTTAGCCCCTCGGCCTGTTCGTGAAACATCTCAACAGCGCGTTCATGTGTCAGGCTACCCATGGGCGCCATGATTTCGCCCGTCGGGCCGACCGAACCGGCCACGACGATAGGCCGACCGGCTGCATCAGCCACCTCGCGCCCGAGTTCGGCGGCAACCTTATTGAGCTCGAAAACACGGCCCTCAGCACCATGCAGTTTCAGGCGCGATGCATTTGCGCCAAAACTGTTGGTCAGAAAGATGTCGCTGCCCGCATCAGCCGCACCCTTGTAGAGCGCGCGGATCTTCTCTGGATGATCGACATTCCAAAGCTCTGGCGCGTCGCCCGACATCAGACCCATATTGAACAGGTTCGTACCTGTCGCACCATCCGCCATCAACCAATCGCGTGTTTTGAGAAGTTCGGAAAGGGCGTTGGTCATGGTCTGTCTGCTCCGGTCAATTGTAGGGGGGTCGTTTGCATGTCTGCCGCTTGGCTGCAACGGCAAAGCATGCATGACGATTATGAGCCGCCTGCAAGAAAACCTTGCGGCAACACAAACCGGTTTACGATGTTGGGCGCAGATCTAGAGTTCGTTGAGCAATTGCTCTTTCGCTTCGACAAGAAACTCCGCCATCTTGGCGCGGATCGTCGCCTCGTCGGCCTTGTCGCCAAGATCGCCAGCGACCTTGCGATAAACATCTTCATGCCCGGCTTCTTCAAAGTCGGCCTTGATTACCTCTTTCGCATAGGAATCGGCGTCATCCCCCGATTTTCCCAGCAATCCTGCAGCCCAAAGGCCTAATAATTTGTTGCGCCGGGCCTCGGCTTTGAACTGCATTTCAGCATCATGGGCGAATTTCGCCTCAAAGGCATGTTCGCGATCGTCAAAGGTGTTCATGGAGCCCTCTTCTTTGGCAGAAACGTCATCTTTGATATGCCCCTGCTGGTGCTTGCCCGCAAGGGGGGCTTGCACTATGACGCGCACATGACGCGACCCAAACCGGGCCTGCGTATCGGTTAAGGGGTTGTGATGGCACGCCGCAAGAAGATTTACGAAGGCAAGGCAAAGATTCTTTACGAAGGTCCCGAACCGGGCACTCTGGTCCAGTATTTCAAGGATGATGCCACCGCCTACAACGCCGAAAAGAAGGCGGTGATCGAAGGCAAGGGTGTGCTGAACAACCGCCTGTCTGAGTTCTTCATGACCGGCCTCACGAATATCGGTATCCCAACCCATTTCATCAAGCGTCTGAACATGCGTGAACAATTGATCCGCCAGGTCGAGATCATCCCGCTGGAGGTAATCGTGCGCAATGTCGCGGCCGGTTCGATGGCCAAGCGGATGGGGATGGAAGAGGGCACAGCTTTGCCACGTCCGATTGTCGAGTTTTCCTACAAGGATGACAGTTTGGGCGACCCGTTGGTGCCCGAAGAATATATCATCGCCTTCGGCTGGGCGAGCCAGCAGGATCTGGATGATATCGTCAGCCTCGCCTTGCGCGTGAATGACTGGATGTCAGGTGTGATGTTTGGCGTTGGCATCAAGCTCATTGATTTCAAGATCGAGGTCGGTCGCGTCTGGGACAACGAGTTTCCCCGCCTGATCCTAGCCGACGAGATCAGCCCGGATAGCTGCCGTTTGTGGGATATCGAAACGGGACAAAAGCTCGACAAGGACGTGTTCCGCCGTGATCTGGGCAGCCTATCCGACGCCTACACCGAAGTGGCCCGCCGTCTGGGAGTAATGCCGTCAAATGTCACGCATCGGCCCGCAAAGCCCACACTCATCAACTGAATAAGGATGCCGCAAATGAAAGCCCGTGTGCATGTGATGCTGAAGAACGGTGTGCTCGATCCGCAGGGGGAGGCTGTGCGCCATGCGCTTGGCACGCTAGGGTTTGAGGGCGTTTCTGGTGTGCGCCAAGGCAAGGTGATTGAGTTGGACCTTGCGGACGGGACAACAGAGGACACCGTCAAGGACATGTGTGAAAAGCTGCTCGCCAATACGGTCATCGAAAGCTACCAGGTGGAGATGCTCTGATGCGCGCGGCTGTCATCGTCTTTCCGGGTTCGAACTGTGACCGCGACATGGCAGTGGCGCTGAAAGCCGCTGGGGCCGATGTCACGATGGTGTGGCACAAGGATGCGGCCTTGTCGGACAATGTTGACCTTGTTGCCGTGCCCGGAGGTTTCTCCTTTGGCGATTACCTGCGCTGCGGCGCGATTGCGGCGCAATCTCCGATCTGCAAGGCGCTAGTGGCGCATGTGGAGCGGGGGGGATATGCGCTCGGCGTTTGCAACGGATTTCAGGTGTTGACAGAAACGGGCTTGCTGCCGGGTGCGCTGATGCGCAATGCGGGTCTGAAGTTCATCTGCAAAACTGTTGATTTAAAAGTCGAAACCTCGGTAAGCGCCTTTACCGAAGGATATAATGCGGGCGATATTGTGGGCTTCCCGGTGGCACACCATGACGGGAACTACACCGCTGACGCAGAAACGCTCGCCACGCTTGAAGGTGAGGACCGTATCGCTTTCCGCTACACGGACAATCCAAACGGATCGCTTGCCGATATCGCGGGCCTTCTGTCTGAAAACCGCCGGGTTTTGGGCCTGATGCCCCATCCCGAACGCGCGGTGGATGCGGGTCATGGCGGCACCGACGGTCAGGCGCTTTTCCGCGGACTTTTGGGACAGTTTGCCCAAGCATAATCTGCGTTCTTGCTGCAATGCAGGCCACGCCTTAGACTGCGTGCATGGTAGAGTTGGGTAAATACAGTTTGCGACGGGGAAAAGGGCGCTGGTATCTGCGCCTCTCGATCCTCGTCATTTGCCTGTTTGCAGTCATCGTCATCTACGTCTCAAACCAGCTTCTGACCAAGCGCTTTACTGAGACCATCAGCAACCGGTCCGAGGTGCGCCTTGCCCTTTATGTGACTGGTTTGATGAGTGAGTTGCAGCGCAATTCGGTCGTTCCTCAGCTTCTATCGCGCGATCCGGAACTGATGAATGCGCTGGAAAGCAATGATTACTCGCTGTCGACGGCACGCCTTTTGTCCTTTGTTGATGAGATTGGTGCGGCATCGCTGACACTGCTTGATCGCGATGGCCGTGCTGTCGCAGCGACAGACCGCAATCAACTTGGGGCGATGCACCGCAATGCGCCGTATTTCGTCGATGCGCAGCGGAACAATCAGACCGTTTACAACACTTTCCGTAAGGAAGATGGTGGCTACGGCTTTATCTATTCGCGCCGGGTTGAGGTGAACGGTGAGTTTCGCGGTGTGATCATGGTTGAGGTCGATGTGCCGCGGATGGAACGCGGCTGGGCTGGCGTGTCGGATGCTGTCTTTGTGATGGACAGCGAAGGCACGATCATCATGTCGACCGAACCGCGCTGGCGCGGCCTGGGCGAGGAAGAGGCGCTGGCCCGACAATCGGCACCCTCGGCCATTCAGCGCGCGTTGCGTCTGACGCAAGGCTGGGCCGCGTTGCCAGCGGATGCCTATCTGCAAGGTGAAGCCGTGTTGCGGCGCGAGGTGCGGGTGCCGCATCAGGGCTGGCGGATGGTAAGTTTCACAACCTACGCGTCCGTTCGGCAGCAGGTGAACGGCATCCTCGCGCTGGAGGTGATGGGATTCGCCATCGTGCTCGCGGGTCTGTTCTGGTTTACGTCGCGCAAGACAGCCTCGCGTCTGGTCTTCTTTCAGCGCGAGTCAGCAGAGCTTCGCGCATTGAATCGCAGGCTGCAGCGGGAAATTGCCGAACGCGAGAAGGTTGAAAAGACCCTCCAAGTGGCCGAACAGACCATCGCGCAGTCATCCAAACTGGCCGCTTTGGGCGAGATGTCGGCGGCTGTGAGCCATGAATTGAACCAGCCGCTGGCTGCCATGAAAACCTACCTTGCCGGCGCGCGGCTCTTGCTGCAGCGCCAGCGGCCCGATGAAGCCTTGTCATCCTTTCAGCGGATCGATGACCTGCTGGAGCGGATGGGGGCGATCACGCGGCAGTTGAAATCCTACGCTCGCAAGGGTGCAGATGCGTTTGAACCCGTTGATACTAGGGCCGCCGTATCCACCGCGCTTGCGATGATGGAGCCGCAGCTGAAGACCCGGTCGGTGAATATTATTCGCAGCTTGCCCAATGAACCGGTGATGATCCTCGGCGATCGCCTACGGCTGGAGCAGGTGATTATCAACCTCCTGCGGAACGCCCTGGATGCCACAAAAGGGGCCAACAATCCGACGGTCGAGATCCTACTGGCAGCGGGCGACACGGTCAGCCTGCAGATCAGGGACAATGGCGAGGGGATCGAAAATCTCAACGAGCTTTTTGAGCCTTTCTACACCACAAAGGCTCCTGGCGATGGCGTCGGGTTGGGGCTTGCCATCTCCTCTGGCATCGTCAACGATTTGGGTGGGCGCCTGACCGCGCGTAACGCGGTTGATGGCGGGGCTATATTTGAGGTGCAGCTGCCCACGATGCGGCAGGACGTCGCCGCGGCAGAATGAGGAAAAGACCATGAACAAGGCAATGAAAATTGCAATTGTCGATGACGAAAAAGATATGCGTCAATCGATCAGTCAGTGGTTGGCGTTGTCTGGGTTCGACACAGAAACATATGCATCGGCGGAGGATGCGCTGAAGGGCTTGGGGAGTGACTTTCCCGGTATCGTGGTCAGCGACATCAAAATGCCCGGCATGGACGGGATGCAGTTTCTGAAGAAATTGAAAGGTGTCGACAGTTCGCTTCCCGTGATCATGATCACCGGTCACGGCGATGTGCCCATGGCCGTCGAGGCGATGAGGGTTGGTGCCTACGATTTCCTTGAAAAACCGTTCAACCCGGATCGCATGACGGAACTGGCCAAAAAGGCCACGCAGGCGCGGCGTTTGACGCTTGATAATCGTGCGCTACGCAAGGAACTCTCAGACGGTTCGGCGTTGATGGGCAAGCTGATTGGCCAATCCGCCCCGATGGAGCGGCTGAAAGAAGATATCTTGGATCTGGGGCAGGCGGATGGCCATGTGCTGGTCGAGGGTGAAACCGGGACTGGCAAGACACTGGTTGCCCATGCACTTCACGCCGTGGGTGCGCGCGCTAACAAGAAGTTCGTGCTGCTCAGCTGCTCTGCCTATGACGAAGAAACGTTGGCACGCCATATCTTTGGCCCAGCGAAAGAAGATGAACCGATCCCTGCGATGGAAGAGGCGCGCGGTGGGACGCTGGTGCTCGAAGATATTGAGGCGCTGAGCCATCCGCTGCAAGCCCGCCTTCTGACGGCGATCAACGATCAGGGAACACCGGCGGAGACGCGCATCGTCGCGATCTGTAACCTGCAGGAACAGAACAAAACCTGTGAAAGCGTATTGCGCCCCGATCTGTTCTACCGCCTCGCGGCCTTGCGGATCACCGTTCCGCCGTTACGGCAACGTGGCGAGGACATCCTGATGCTCTTCACACGGCTCAGCGAGCAATTTGCCGACGAATACGGCTGCGACGCGCCAGAGGTCAGCGCGCAAGAGGCGGCACAATTGCTGCAGGCCCCGTGGCCGGGCAACGTGCGCCAGCTGATTAATGTGGCCGAACGTGCCGTTTTGCAGAACCGTCGCGGCACAGGCTCTATCGCGTCGCTTCTGATGGCCGATACCGAAGAAACCAAACCGGCCATGACCACCGAAGGCAAACCATTGAAAGAGTTTGTTGAGGCTTTTGAGCGTATGCTGATTGACAACACGATGCGGCGGCACAAAGGCTCTATCGTGTCTGTGATGGAAGAACTCTGTCTGCCGCGCCGGACGTTGAACGAAAAGATGGCGAAATACGGATTGCAGCGGTCCGACTATCTTTGATCAAGCCGTTATCCGAAGATTTGCCTCCCCAGAAACGACCACTTGTGTCGGGGGGGCATCCTCCCTTATGTAGGTGATACGGATGCTCGTGCGTTGGTTGTGCGATGACATCCGATCGAGATTCTCTGTTTTGTCGGTCAGCGATGACTGATCCTACTGAACAGCTGATTTGACCCCGCAAGGGTCAGTGGAACGCTCTGGTCGCAGGTGTTTGCAGCGACCGGGCTTTGAATGGGCCCCTCAAGAGGGGTCGGAGAAGAAACGCGATGCAAAGCGCGCATGATACAGGCACAGTCGTTGCGGCCCCAAGGGGCCCCGTCTTTGCCCACGCGCAGATCGCCTTAATCAGACACATAACGCGCAGCACAGCGCCCCCAGGGGCGCGACGGCGCTTATGTGCGAACGGACAACATGCCAAAGAAAATGCTAATCGATGCCACCCACGCGGAAGAAACCCGCGTTGTTGTGGTCGACGGGAACAAAGTCGAAGAATTTGATTTCGAAAGCCAGTTCAAGCGACAGCTTGCTGGGAACATCTATCTGGCCAAGGTGACGCGGGTCGAACCCTCGCTTCAGGCTGCTTTTGTGGACTATGGTGGCAACCGCCATGGCTTTCTCGCCTTCTCGGAAATCCATCCCGACTACTATCAGATCCCCGTGGCGGATCGCGAAGCGCTGATCGCCGAGGAAAAGGCCTATGCCGAGGCGCTGAAAGCCGAGGCCGAGGCGGAAGAGGAAAAGGCCAAGCCCAAGCGCCGCCGTCGCAGCCGCACGAAGGCGGCCGACGCAACGGCGGATGATGCGGTCATCACCGAAGAGGTGGAAACGCCGGAAGAGGAAACATCAGGCGACATTGCCGGGATGGAAACCATCGATCTCGATGATGAGATCGAAGGTAGCTCCCCCATGGAGTTGGTCGCGGAAACGCCCGTCGAAACGCCTGCGGCTGATGAAGATGTGTCAGAGGATGAACCTGCAGCTGATGAGGCCGAGCAGCCTGAGGTTGAGGCCGAAGCTGAAGACAGCGACGACGCCAAAGATGACGATATCGAAAGCGTCGCGGAAGAAGACGACACTGACGAGGTACGCCCCGTCCGCAAGCCGCGCCCGAAACGGTATAAAATTCAAGAAGTTATCAAGGTTCGCCAGATCCTGTTGATCCAGGTCGTCAAGGAAGAGCGCGGCAACAAAGGCGCGGCCCTCACGACCTATCTGTCGCTTGCCGGGCGCTATTGCGTCCTGATGCCGAACACCGCGCGCGGTGGCGGGATCAGCCGCAAGATCACCAATGCGGCTGATCGCAAGAAGCTCAAAGAGATTGCGGCGGCCATGACGGTGCCCGATGGCGCGGGCCTGATCATTCGCACGGCCGGCGCACAGCGCACAAAGGCCGAAATCAAGCGCGATTATGAATACCTGCAGCGGATGTGGGAACAGATTCGCGAACTGACCCTCAAATCCATCGCACCTGCGAAGATTTACGAAGAGGGTGACCTGATCAAACGCTCCATCCGCGATCTCTATTCCAAAGAGATCGACGAGGTGATCGTCGCGGGTGAAGAGGGCTACCGGACGGCCAAGGACTTCATGAAAATGATCATGCCGTCCCATGCCAAGAACGTGAAATTCTATAGCGAACAGCTTCCGCTATACGCTCGTTATCAGGTTGAGGGGTATCTCTCGGCGATGTTCAACCCGACGGTCCAGCTTCCATCAGGCGGTTACATCGTGATCGGCATCACCGAGGCTTTGGTGGCCATCGACGTGAACTCTGGCCGTGCGACCAAGGAAGGCTCGATTGAGCAGACGGCACTGAAGACGAACTTGGAAGCCGCCGACGAAGTGGCGCGCCAATTGCGCTTACGCGACCTTGCGGGTCTGATCGTCATCGACTTCATCGATATGGATGAGCGTAAGAACAACAACGCGGTTGAAAAGCGCTTTAAGGACAAGCTGAAAACAGATCGCGCCCGCATTCAGGTGGGCCGGATTTCAGGCTTTGGTCTCTTGGAGATGTCGCGCCAGCGTCTGCGTCCGGGCATGCTTGAAGCCACGACGCAGATGTGCCCGCATTGTCATGGGACTGGTCTATTGCGCTCGGACGACAACGTTGCCCTGTCCATCCTGCGCTCCCTGGAGGAAGAAGGCGTGCGCGGACGCTCCAAAGAGGTGCTGGTCAAGGCCCCCATCGGCATTGCCAATTTCCTGATGAACGGAAAGCGTGAGCATATTGCCGAGATTGAAGGGCGCTACGGCATGTCGATCCGGATCGAATGCGATCCGACGCTTGTCTCGCCTGATTTCGCGATTGAAAAGTTCAAGACTGCGACACGGATCATACCTGATGCCGCGCCCGTTGTGACCTCAATCGTTGCTATGGACGACGATGATGACGATGTGATCGCAGCCGAGGTGACTGACGACGATACCGCGCAAGAGGACCGGCCCAAGCGCAAACGCCGCCGTCGCCGTCGCCGCCGGGGTGGTAGCAATAATGGTGAAAACCAGCAGGTTGAGACCGCCGATCAGAACCAGGACGAGCAGGTGAAAGAGGCTGAGGCAGAGGCGGTAAGCGCCGATGCCGAGCCAGAAACCGATGCGCCAGCGCCAGAGGAAAAGCCGAAGCGCACCCGTACTCGGCGCAAGAAAGCCGAACCTGTGGCGGCGGAAGTTGAGACAGAAGACGCGACCGAAACTGCAGAGATTGCGGCGGAACCTGCTGAAGATAAACCGGCCCCCAAAAAGCGGACACGCAGCCGCAAGAAGGCGGAGCCGAAGGTCGACGAAGTAGCTGAAGAAACCGCAGAAACGCCAGAGGCGGCCCCGGCAGAAGAGAAACCCAAGCCCAAGCGCCGCAGCCGTGCGAAGCCGAAAGATACGGCTGTGGAGCCTGAAGCATCGGCACCTGAAGCACCACCTGCTGAACCGGCAGAGGTTGCGGTGGTAGAGGCAGCGCCTGTCGCGGCAGAGCCCGCGCCGGAGCCTGTGGCCGCTGAAGCGGAGCCGGCAAAGCCGAAACGGAAAGGGTGGTGGTCGCTAGGCCGCTAATGGCTTCTGTCATCATCACAGGTGGGGGCGGCTTTCTGGGCGCCGCACTCGCGCGCAAGATCGCGGACGACGGTTTGACCTTGCCCGATGGGCGGCATCTGACGGACCCGGCATTGCATCTGTGGGACCTGTCTGGCGCGCCGGTGCCAGACATCCCAGGCGCCATCTTTCAGCCGGTCGATATTGCCGACGAAAAGGCCGTTCTCGCGGCTATGCCCGCTGATACCGCCGTCATTTACCACCTCGCCGCGATTGTCAGCAGTCAGTCCGAGGCGGATTTTGATCTGGCCATGCGCGTGAATCTGGGCGGGACAAAGGCCGTTCTGGCTGCCGCCCGCGCCGTTGGGCCGGACACGCTTGTCATCGGGACATCGTCGCTCGCGGTCTATGGGCACGGTGTCACAGAACCGCTGACCGAAGCGAGCCCTGTGCAGCCCCGTAGCACCTACGGCGTGACCAAGGCGATGGTGGAACTTGTCATGGCCGATTATCGCCGTCGTGATTGGTGTGACGCGCGCACCTTGCGGTTGCCAACTATCACTGTGCGACCCGGCAGACCGAATGCGGCGGCATCGTCCTTTGTCTCCTCGATTATTCGCGAACCGCTTGGCGGAGATACCGCGATTTGCCCGGTCAATCCGGCGCTCAAGATGTGGATTGCTTCACCCGAAGTGGCGGTAAACGCTCTGCATCACGCCGCTCAAGTCGCCAAAGCGGATTGGCCCAGCTTTGGAGCGCTCAACGCGCCGGGCCTGCAGATCAAGGTGCAGGACATGGTGGCGGCCTTACGAGCGAGAGCAGGGGATGCCGTGGCGGACCTTGTCACTTTTGAACCTGATGAACGGATCGCTGCCATCGTGGAAACGTGGCCCAGCCACTTTGACACCGCGCGCGCCCTTGCGCTTGGCTTCGGAGGGGATGCGGCGTTTGACGCGATCCTCGATCAGGCCTTGCGAATGAAATAGACTTGGCCCGTGTCGGCATCGGCGATGTCCATCAATTCATGGCCCGCTTCTGTGCAGAAATGCGGCACATCGACAATGGCTGCCGGATCATCAGCCTCCATCCGCAACACCTGACCAGATTGCAGCGCCTGCAAGCGCTTGCGGGCCTTGAGGACGGGCAGGGGACAGAGCAGGCCCTTGGCATCGAGTTCGGCGTCATAGGTCATGGATTTGGACGTAGAGGCCATGTTTCAGATTGTCCACCAAGTTGTGACAAGATGGCGGGTGACCTCTTAACCCAACTCCCCTAGTTAGGTGCGAAGGAGTCGCGATGCTGGATTCAGCCCTGATACTTGATGCCACTTTGCTGCCCGCGATGATGATCGCGGTGCTGGCCGGCATCCTGTCATTCCTGAGCCCCTGCGTGCTGCCGATTGTGCCGCCCTATCTGGCTTATATGGGCGGCGTGTCCGTGAGTGAGATGGACGAGGCGGCAACGGCCCGTCGTCGCGTCTTAGTCACGGCACTTTTCTTTGTGCTGGGACTATCCACGATTTTCGTGCTGCTGGGCCTCGCCGCCTCGACCATGGGTCGCGTGCTGTTGCAGGCGCAAGGGTGGTTCGTGCCCATTGCCGGGATCGTTGTGATGATCTTTGGCGCGCATTTTATTGGTGTGTTTCGCATCGGTTTTCTGGACCGTGAGGTGCGGATGGAGACTGGCGATCGCGGCGGGTCCGCTTTCGGCGCCTATATCCTCGGCCTCGCCTTTGCCTTCGGCTGGACGCCTTGCCTGGGTCCTATCCTCGCGGCCATTCTAAGCCTTGCTCTTTCCGAGGGTGATGTGGCGCGCGGCACCGTGTTGATGTCGGTCTACGCCCTTGGGCTGGGCATACCGTTTCTACTGGTCGCGGCATTCTTTCCGCGCATGAAAGGCCCGATGGCCTGGATGAAACGGCATCTGAGCCGGATTGAGCGTGCTTCGGGTCTTCTTCTCTGGACCGTCGGCCTGATGATGGTCACCGGGCAATTCACCGCGTTCAGCTTCTGGCTGCTGGAGCAGTTTCCGGCCCTCGCCTATATCGGCTAGGTCACGCCACCCGGAGCAATCCGCCTCTTGTCGCTTAAACTCCTGATTGCTTTGGGTTAACCTGCCGCAAAGGGAACATCGGGTAGGACGGGACGATGAGCAATGATGCGATGCCGGTGCAGCAGCGCCGGGTGTTCCACATTCCCGGCTATGACCCGATCCACCCGCGGCGCTATCGCGAACTTTATCGCAAGGAAAGTGCCGCGCAGGCAGAGATCAGCGGCTATGACATCTCGGTGCATGCAGGCCCTGCTGAGGACAAGTTCTACTGGGCGGTAAAGGCGCGGATCGATGGGCAAGAGGTCATCGCCCGCATAGATGTGCTGGTATGGTCGGACATCGTGCGCGACAGCATGGCGCAATCGATCCCGGCGACCTATTGGCAACTGATCCAGACCGCTTGGATTTACACCGTCACCGGTGCGCTCAGGCGGCTGATGTGGATGCGCAAGGGGCCCGTGATTGCCGCACTTTACCCAGTCGCGATGCTGACCCTGCAGCTTGTCTTTGCCTTATGGCTGGGTGCAACGCTGGGCGGTTGGGTGGAAGCGGCGCTCATGTGGCTCTTGGCGCTGACCGGTCTGACCGGGGGGCTGCTTTTCAACATCGTCAGCACGTTCGCGACGATCCTCAGCTATGTCATCTGGGCAGCGGTCGCCGTTGTGCTTTTGCGCTGGTTCAAGGCAAGAGATAACAAGCTTTTCGCATATTACCTGATGCATGATTACGCGTTCTCGGCGCGGCTCTGGGGGTCGAACCCTTCCGAGCTAGAGGCTCGGATGAAAGTCTTTGGGGATGAGATTGCCGAGGCGTTGAAAGGCAATGTCGATGAGGTGCTGGTCGTCGGCCATTCCTCTGGCGCACATCTGGCCATCTCAATCATCGCCGATCTCATCCGTGAAGGCCGCGTGCCGGAGGAAGGGCCGCGCCTTGCGTTTTTGTCACTGGGGCAAGTGGTGCCGATGATGTCTTTCCTGCCCAGGGCACGCAGGCTGCGCACTGATTTGGCCTTTCTCGCCACGCAAGAGGCGCTGACCTGGGTCGATGTCTCAGCTCCCGGCGACGGTGCCTGTTTTGCGCTTTGTGATCCGGTGGCGGTGACGGGTGTGACACCGCCGGGCAAGAAATGGCCGCTGGTGATCTCTGCCGCCTTCACGCAAAGCCTGTCGCCTGCGCGGTGGCGGGCACTCCGCTGGCGGTTCTTTCGGCGACATTTTCAGTATCTGTGTGCCTTCGACCAGCCCAAGGATTATGACTATTTCCAAGTCACGGCAGGCCCCAAAACGCTGGCTGACCGATATCGGGGCAGAAAGCCGTCGGCCTCTCGGATTGATATTGCTGTGTCCAAATACACCTCGATCATTCCGTGACGCCGCCTTTGCCGCCAAAACCGGCATCGCGCCCGGATCAGGTTTCGCTCTGGCGCTACATGCGGCTTTTTCGCCAAGACATCCTGTCGGCACAGCCAGCGCGGCTTTACCGCGCCTGGATGGCCGAGTTTCGCACGCCGTTCTTTCGCAGTTATCTGATCAACGACACGGATCTGATAAAAACGGTGCTCAAGGACCGCCCGGCCGACTTTCCAAAGTCAGACCGGATCGGCGCGGGGTTGCGCCCTTTGCTGGGCAACAGCGTGTTTCTGACCAATGGTGCGGTTTGGGAAAGACAGCGGCGGATCATCGATCCGGCTTTTGAACGTGGGCGGCTGCGGGATACGTTTCCGGGCATGGTCGCGGCGGGGCAGGCGGCTGTAGAACGGATCGCCCCTGGAGAAACTCCGCAAGAGATTGAGGCGCTGACCAGCCATATCGCCGCCGACGTCATCTTTAGGACACTCTTTTCGATCCCGATTGAGGATGCAACCGCCACAAAGGTCTTTGCTGAATTCAAGCGCTATCAGCGTAGCCAGCCGATCCTGAACCTCGCCGCTTTCATTCCCGGTCCACGCTGGATGCCGCGCTTTCTCCGGCCCGGTACGGTCGCCACGGCGCGTAGTATCCGGGCGCTGATCACGACGCTGACGGAGGAGCGGCTAGCGTTGATCGCCAAAGTGGCGGCCCCGGATGACTTGGCGACGAAGATCCTGACGACGAAGGACCCGGAGACGGGTGAGACCTTCAGCCAGGATGAAATGGTCGATCAGATTGCGATCTTCTTTTTGGCGGGGCATGAGACAAGCGCATCCGCACTGGCATGGGCGCTCTATCTTCTGGCGCTTTATCCCGAGTGGCAGGAGAAACTGGCGGAAGAGGCCATTGCCTTCGGTGGTGATTTTGCCGATCTTTCAAAGCTGTCGCTGACACGCGACGTGTTTCGCGAAACGCTTCGCCTTTACCCGCCTGTCCCGATGATGGTACGCGAAGCGACAAAGGCAGAGCATTTTCGCAATCGTGCCATCCGGCGCGGGGCGCAGATTGTGCTGTCGCCCTGGCACCTGCATCGGCAAAACCGTCTTTGGGACAATCCCGATGCGTTTGACCCAACGCGTTGGACGACCGCCAATGGTCGGGACTGCGCCCGCCACGCCTTTATTCCGTTTTCCGCCGGTCCGCGGGTCTGCACAGGCGCAGGATTTGCAATGATCGAAGGGGTTGTGCTGCTCGCCGCACTCCTCCGTCATTTTCAGTTTTCGCTGTCGGAACGGCCCGCTCCCGTACCGGTTGCACACCTGACAGTACGGTCGCGTGAAGGCATCTGGCTCCGAATCATACCGCGAATGTCGCCTTGAAAAGGCCAATCGACCTAACCGCCCATTTTTAGAGCAATTTGAGAAACCGATCATGATACAATTGTGACGCGAAAAATTGCCCTTTTGGGTAGGGTTGTCTCAAATACGCCATAAAAATGGGGTGCTTACGCGGGTTTCCGCCGCCCTTTACACGGGGTCGTGATTGCGAGGTGGCCTTTTTTGTGCCACAAAATACCATCGCTGCATGAACGACGTGTTGGGGGCAACCAATGACAATTTCACTGCCTGGATCTTCGAAACGTAGTCTTTCGGGCCTTTTTGGTCGCAAGAAGGCCGAGGCTGGCACGCAGGTGCAGCCTAAGAAGAAACTGGAAGGTCATGAAGTTGCGCGCCTCTTTGACAAGAAAAGCCGTGCGGCAGAGGCGAAGCCCGTCAAGCCCGCAAAGCTGAATGACACCGAAAAGCAGGATCGTGAGCGTTTGTCGAACCTGCGTGGTGCGCTTTATTCTCAGGACTGATCGCGGATCGTTCTCTCGAACACGTAAATCCGCACGGCAGACGCTAGACCTATATCTCCGCGACTTTCGTCGATCTCGGCTGCAAGACCGTTGATCGTTTTCCCGTCTTTTGCGGCAATCGCGCGGAATGAATCCCAGAATATGTCTTCAAGCGACACGCTGGTCCGGTGACCGCGGATGGTGAGTGACCGTTTGACCGGACGCCGATGATCACTCATCACGTTTCAGCAGATCAAGACGCTTGTTGGCCCTTTCCACCTCAGCCTTGTCGCGCTGTTTTTCGGCCTTGCTGCGTCCAAAGCGGATCGCGTTCTGGTCCGCTTGTGCCTTTGCCCGCATCTTTGCACGGGCCTTGCGCGCCTGGTTGAGGTTGATCGGCTTCACTTCGGTCCGATCATGTCTTCGGGGCGAACGACCTTTTCAAAGGTTTCCTCGTCCACAAAGCCGAGATTGATCGCCTCTTCTTTCAACGTCGTGCCGTTCTTATGCGCCGTCTTGGCAACCGTTGTCGCGTTGTCATAGCCGATGGTCGGGGCCAGGGCGGTGACGAGCATCAGCGATTCCCGCATCAACTTTTCGATCCGGTCCTCATTGGCTTTGATCCCGACCACGCAATTGTCGGTAAAGGCGCTGGCCGCGTCGCCGATCAACTGCATGGATTGCAGGACGTTATAGGCCATCATCGGCTTCATGACGTTCAGTTCGAAGTGTCCCTGGCTGCCGGCGAACCCAACGGCGGCGTCGTTGCCCATGACATGGGCGCAGACTTGCGTGATCGCCTCGACCTGGGTGGGGTTCACTTTGCCCGGCATGATCGACGACCCGGGTTCGTTTTCCGGCAGCATCAGTTCACCCAGGCCGCAGCGCGGGCCGGAGCCGAGCATGCGGATGTCAGCGGCGATTTTGTAGAGCGATGCGGCGACGGTTTTGAGCGCGCCGGACATTTCGACGAGGGCGTCGTGGGCGGCGAGCGCTTCGAATTTGTTGGGAGCGGTGACAAAGGGCAGGCCGGTGATTTCGGCCATGTTTTCCGCGACGGTTTCCCCCCATCCTTTGGGCGTGTTCAGCCCGGTGCCGACGGCGGTGCCGCCTTGGGCGAGTTCGTAGATGGCGGGCAGGGCGGCTTTGATCCGGCGGATGCCCATGGCGACCTGATGGACGTAGCCGGAGAATTCCTGACCCAGCGTCAGTGGCGTGGCGTCCATGGTGTGGGTGCGCCCGATCTTGATGATCTTGTCGAATTCCTGCTGTTTCTGCTCCAGCGCGGCGTGCAGTTTCGCGAGTCCAGGCAGCAAGACATCATGCGCCGTGGTTGCCACGGCGATATGCATGGCGGTGGGGAACGTGTCGTTGGACGATTGTCCCATATTGCAATGATCATTGGGGTGAATTGGGTCTTTCGAGCCGATGGTGCCACCCAGAATTTCAATGGCGCGGTTGCTGATCACCTCATTGGCGTTCATGTTCGATTGCGTGCCAGAGCCGGTTTGCCAGACGACCAGCGGGAAATGATCGTCGAGCTTGCCCGCGACAACTTCCGCGGCCGCCTCAATCATCGCATCTGCCAGCTTCGCATCCAGCTTGCCACGGTCCTTGTTGGCCATCGCACAGGCCTGTTTGATCACGCCAAGCGCGCGGACAATAGCAACAGGCTGTTTTTCCCATCCAATCGGGAAGTTCATGATCGACCGTTGCGTCTGCGCGCCCCAATACCGGTCTGCCTGCACCTCAAGCGGGCCAAAACTGTCGGTCTCTGTACGCGTGTCGGTCATCTGCGCTCCCCTTGGCATGTTGTGCCAAACCTATAGGCAGCGGCGGGGTGAACCGCAATAGAGCAGCTTTTGGCGATCCACCCGCACTTGGACTGTCAGATATCAGGCAAGCTGCGTGATTTGCGCGCCTTCACCAATCGGTTTATGGGCCGCAATATCGGTGAGCCGAGTCTTCATGTGATCGGCATCGCTGCCATGGTAATAAAAGAAAGTGTACTTCTCCCCGGCATGACTACCGCCATACGCGTATCCTTCACCAAGGCTGGAGACGACTTCATCGTTGAAATCGTCGGGGTCAAAACCTTCATAGGCGCTGTCGGGTAGGTCGGCACCGTTTAGCCCGATACCCACGACCGAGATACTGCCAAATTCGCGCAGAACGGTTCCGCCATCTGTGACGAACGACGTCGATTTTGGCGCGTTCAAGCGCGTCATGGCGTCTTGCAGCTTGTCCAATGTTTTATCGGTAAGATCAGACAATTCCACCTCAAGATCGCAGTAGAGGATGTCACCTTCGGGATCCATCATCGTCCCACCGCCGGTGATCTCGCCCAATTCCTCTGCCTTCAGGATTTCTGTCAGCGGCTCTTCCCAGAATTCAAAACGCTCCATAGGTCCGATCTTGAGGGGTAGGCGTACAGAAAGATAAACCGGCTCAGTCATGGTAAGGATCTCTGGAAACCCTACTTACGGAATTGATCAAGGCTGACCACGTCAGCCTCTTTGCGTTCCTCGGGTGGCGTTTCCTCGGGTTCGACCATCTCTTCCATCGGCGCTTCTTCGATTTCGACAATGGCGGCGTCTTCATCTTCCTGCGTCTCGAACCGCAAGCCGAACTCGACCGATGGGTCAACGAATGTCTTGATCGCATCGTAAGGAATATAGAGCGTTTCGGGATTGTCGCCGAAATTCAGCGTGATTGTGAACCCCTCATCGGTAACATTCAGATTGTCGAACCAGTGCTGGATGACGACTGTCATCTCGCCCGGATAACGGTCAGAGAGCCAATCGGCGATTTCCACATCGGGGTGCATTGTATCAAAGGTGATGAAAAAGTGGTGCGCGCCCGGCAGCCCGTCTTTTTCGATCCGTGTCAGCACCTCTTGGATGAGCCCGCGCATCGCACGGTGCATCAGGTTTCCGTAGTCGATGGTGCTGGTGGTCACGGTCGTCCTTTCCCAAATCCCACAACTCACAGCATAGGGGATTCGGCCCCGGTGAAAAGGGCCGGTGTTAGTTGAGCGTCAGAGCGGAGGAAATCAGCAGGCTCAGTGCCGCTGAAATGATCAGTACCAGGGGGAGCGGCCAGTGACGCCACAGCAACAGGATGCCTGAGATGATGGCGAGAAGGACGGCAAGAGGCTGAATGCTGCTGAGTGCGGGCCAGATCGTCTGAAAAATGCCGGTATCGATGGTCCGAACCTCGCCAAAGAACACATGGGCGGCGAACCAAAGTGACAGATTGGCGATCACGCCGACCACGGCGGCAGTAATGCCCGCTAGTGCGCCGCGCAGGCGCGGTTTGCCGTCGAGCCAGTCGATCAGCGGGGCACCGGCGAAGATCCAGATGAAGCACGGGATGAACGTCACCCAAAGGGTCAGTGCCCCTGCGATCAGCGCCAGACCAACCCCGCCCTGGGCCATGCCCGCGATCATGCCGACGAATTGCGTCACGAGGATCAGCGGGCCGGGCGTGGTCTCGGCCAGTCCCAGCGCATCCATCATCTGCGGGGTTGTCAGCCATTGATAGGACACGACAACCTCTTGTGTCATATAGGCAAGCACCGCGTAGGCGCCGCCAAAGGTCACGACCGCGAGGAGCGAGAAAAAGAGGCCGATATCACGCAGAAACGTGCTGCCGCTGGTTGCGATGAACAGAAAAGGCGCGGCCCAGATTGCCACGCCAATGGCCAGGGTCAGGAGCGTGCCGCGCAAGCTGACGCCCGGCCCGGAGGAGGCAGAGGCATCGCCGCTTTGCATGGAGGCACCGATCAAAGCGCCGACCAGAATGACCAGCGGAAAGGGTAGGGCAAAGAAAAAGAGCGCGATGAAGGCGCCGACGGCCAACGCGATATGTGCGCTGGTTTTCAGCGCGCGTTTAGAGATTTTCAACAACGCCTCGATGACGATGAAGACAACAGTTGCCTTGACCCCTAGAAACAAAGCCTGGGCCACAGGCAAGTTGCCATAAGCACCGTAGGCGAGCGCAAGTGCCGCGATCACAATGGCCCCCGGCAAGACAAACAAGCCACCGCCGATCAGCCCGCCCCAGATGCCGCCCTTTTTCCAGCCTGCGTAGGTGGCCAATTGCATCGCCTCCGGCCCCGGCAGCAACATGCAGAACGAGAGGGCGCGCAAGTACTGCTCTTCGGTCAGCCAGTCGCGCTTTTCGACCAGTTCTTTGTGCATCAGGGCAATTTGAGCCGCAGGGCCGCCAAAGGACATAAGCCCGATGCGCCCAAAAACGCGGATCAGTTCAGCATGCATCAGACATGCCCCACCGGCCAATCATGGCCTTCGTTCTGCCCATCGCGGGCCCACCGATACAACGCGTCATAAACCACCATCCCTGCGTCGAGTTGTGCGGCATCTTCACGAAACATTCGTGACAGCCCAACAGAAATCGCAAGCAAACCAGCGGCTTGGGGCGCAAGGTCATGCCGGTTGGTATCTGCGCCGCGCACAATCGTGGCAACAGCGTCTAGTGCCGGATGGCTCAGCGCGAATGTCTGAACCATGGTGTCAAAGCTGCAATTCTCACCTTGATGGGTCCAGTCGCTGCCACCGACATCAAATGCGGTCGCACCAAAACGGTCGGCCACATCGAGGACGGTTTCGGGTGGCACAAAAAGAAACGTGGCTTTGGCATCGACAAAACGCCGGATCAGCCAGGGGCAGGCGATACGGTCGATCTTTGGCCGGTGGCGGGTCACCCAGACGTCACCCGGTATCGCTTGGGCGGGGATGCGCGGAAACCCGGTGCGCCGCCACGCCTCATTGCCGCCTTCTAGCACCTCCGCCTCATATCCGCGCGTCCGCAAATGCGCCGCGACACCGTGCGACAGTTTTCGGCCTTTCTGGCAGACACAGACGATCTTGGTATCCATAGGCAGATCCAAAAGGGCCGCAATATCCGTGTGCGGGTGGCGAAAGGCGGTTGGGATCAGGAAGGGATCGGCCTCAAAATCTTCATCGATGCAAACGTTAACAATCACCGGGCATTGCGGTGTGCCGATCAGGCGCATCAATTGGGTTGGCGTGATCTCGTTAAATGCAGGCATGGTGCATCCTTTCTGAAATTTTCAGTGGATGCGATGCTTTGGCACCAGCCTCACGGGGCGGTCGCAAACCCCATGGCATCTTGATGGGCCACCATGAAACCGGGGTCAAGTCTAACCAAATATCCGGCTCAGCTCACGCAGGATCTTGGCGCGGATCGTGGTGGGGTATTCGCGATGGGTGCGGGCGGTCATCACGAAGCCGTCGCGCGTGATCACGGCGCCACGGTAAAAGTTCGTGATGGCAAGCCCCATGGATTCAATTGCAATCCCGTTGATCGTGACGCCGGCGCGCTCTGCGGCATTGCGGGCCGTGCGCACGTCAGAGCCGCCATTGGGCGTCCCATCGCCTGAGACATCGATTACTCGGCGCTGACATTCCGGCACTTGATCGAAAAGCCGCAAGGAATAGTAGATTGCTTCAGCCGGAGCAGTGTCGGAGAGGACAAATGCACGCTCCATCAACCGGGCCTGACGGGCCAGCGATTGGGCATCAAGGGCGGTGTTCACTTGCGTCCAAGGAATGGAAACCGTCTGCTTGTCGACGCCCGACCATTGCACCACGGTGATCATGGCACCGCCGCTGACCATTGTGTCAACGATTTCAGGGTCTTCAAGCGCGTCGGCCAGACCGTCGGTCTGCAGCCGGTATTCAGCCGTATCAATGGAATTGGAGACATCGATTGTCAGGACAAGGGCGGTATCACAGGCCCGCGCCACGGTGGGGAGCGTGGCCAGACCAACACAAAATGCGAACCAACAAAGCCTCATCACCGCATGGTGCGCAGGGACCTTTACGTTTGCAAGTCACAACATGGCAAGCGCTTAAAATATGGTCTGCCATAGGCCGTGTATCGCGCAACAATGTAAAGAAAATGCAGGTTTCTGTTGCCAGGTACCTGCGAACCCCGCCTCAGGTCGCTAAACCTGAGGAGTTAGATTTCAGTATTCCGCACTGCTTAAGCAGCGAGGGCAACTGGAGCTCTGTTGTCGTTTGCAACTAGCTTATTTGAACCGATAACGGTGGTATCTCACCGAGACAAAGCAAACCCCTTTAGACGTTCGTCGATCCTGTTTCGGCCCCATGATCCTCAAACGAAGGATGTTGGTGGAGCCGCCGGGTACCGCCCCCGGGTCCGATCCGCTTATTACGAGCGCGTTTATGTCCATAGTCCCGAAGGACCCTTTGGATATAAGCGAGGTTCGGCGCCCTCGCAAGGTTGCGTTACGCAAACCGCCTAGAGATTGAGCCAGATTGCCGGAATGCCAACTGCCGCTTCGACCAGGAAATAGACGAGTTTTTTTTGCGAATTGCCGTCCAGAACAATCGAGGTCAGCCGCCCAAAAGCCGCCCCGCTCCAGCAAAAGCCGAGCATCACATAAGCCTCTGGACTGCCGAGGATCAGCGCGCCGATCCCCATGCCCACAAAAAGGCACCCGACGGAGGCGCGCACTTCTGAGGCACCCATTGTCGTCTCGCCCATCGTCAGGTCAAGTGCGCCCATCGTGTAGCGCGGGGCGAGCCAGCCGAAGCAGCCGAGGCCGATGCTGAGCAAGGCAAAGATGATATTGATGATGTCCATAAGGCGGCCCTTCGTTCTGCCGCCTGCGACATGGGGCGATCCGCGCCGAGTTCAATGGTGCTTATGAAGCCTGTGAGTATTGCGCCACGATATCGCTGAAGCTGTCGTAACGCTGCGCGATGATCCGTGTGAGCGGGCGGCCTGCCTCGGTAATGCGGATTTTGTCCCATTCCTGGACAACGTAGCCCTTGAAATCGCCTACGACGCTGGCATGCACATCAACAAGATCTTCGGCGTTTGGATGAGCGCCGAGCTTGGAAAGGTCGATCTCGAAATCGCACATCAGCATATTGATCGCATCTGCACGCAAAAGGTCAGCGGGGGTCAATGCATAGCCGCGATGCCCCGCCAGTTTACCCGCCTCAATCCGCGCGCTATAGGCGGCAGTTGCTGCGGCGTTCTGCACATAGCCTTGCGCAAATTGCGAGATCGAGGATGCGCCGATGCCAATCAGCGCCGGGCAGGTATCATCGGTGTAGCCCTGGAAATTGCGGCGTAGATGCCCCGCATTTGCGGCCTTAGTCAGGCCATCGGATGGTTTGCCGAAATGATCGATCCCGATGGCCTGATACCCGGCTTCGCTGAAGCGCTTCGCGGCCTGTTGGGCGAGGGCATAGCGGGCCTCTTCATCAGGCAGGGCGTCATTCGGGATCAGCTTTTGCCGTTTTGAAAATGTCGGCACATGGGCGTAGCCGAAGAGGGCCACGCGGTCAGGATCAAGCTGGTGCACCTGATCCAGGGTTGCGTCAAACCGCTCCGCCGTCTGATGGGGCAGGCCATAGACCAGATCGGTGTTCAGCGAATGTATCCCGGCTACGCGCAGGCTCTCGACGCAAGACAGTGTGCCGGCGAAGCTCTGCTCGCGACCGATGGCGCTTTGTACCTCTGGATCAAAGTCCTGAATGCCGATGCTCGCCCGTGTCATGCCCATGGCTGCCAGCATGTCGATCTTGACCTGATCGACGAGGGTGGGGTCGATCTCGACCGAAAAGCTGAAATCCTCCGCAGGCGGGATCGTCTCTTTCACGGCCGCCGCGAGGTCTTTGATCATTTCTGGCGGCAGGATTGTGGGGGTGCCGCCGCCCCAATGCATCTGCCCCATGCGAACGCCATCGGGCAGCGTGGCGCGCAGCATTGCCAGTTCTTGCTTCACGACTTCCGTGTAATGCGCCACGGGCTTCAGCGTGCTGGTTCCTTGGGTGCGACAGGCGCAGAACCAACAAAGCCGTTCGCAAAACGGTATGTGGATATAGACAGAGACAGGCTCCGCGGGGTCGAGTTGCTTCAGGCAATCCTTTTGAAACTCTTCCCCGATCTGAGCGTCAAAAGCTGTGGCAGGCGGGTAGCTGGTGTAGCGCGGGACCCGGGCGTCAAACAGCCCGAGTCTGCGAAGATTTGTCAGATGATCCATTGGCCTGTTTTGACAGAATGCCAGAACCGCCAAGTTGATCTAGGTCAACAAATCGCGCATCACGCCATGCCACTTCAGGCTAGGCGAGCTGGTCGATGAAACACGCCGTGGTTTCGGCCACCTGTTCAGGGCTGTTGTCACGGCGAAAGAAGGTCGCAAAGCCTGTTTCGGGGAACACTAAGTAGGTTTGCGTCGAATGATCGACGAGATAGAACTCCGGATCACCTTCCTGCGCGCGGTAATAGGTCTTGTAGGCCTGTGAAGCAGCCTTGACCTGTTCCGGTGTGCCCGTCAGCCCGATCATGTCCTCGTGGAAGTTGTCGGTGAAGTCACGCACGACCTCAACCGTGTCACGTGGTGGATCGACCGAGATAAAAACGGTCCCGATATCAAGCCCCTGGTCTTCGAGCATATAAGCGGCTTGCGCGTTGCGCATCGTGTCCAGCGGGCAGACATCCGGGCAGAACGTATAGCCGAAATAGATCAGTGTGGGCTTGGTGATAACATCGGCATCGGTCACCGTCTCGCCGGTTTCCGAGATCAGCTCAAACGGGCCACCAATCGCGCCACCGGCGACGGCAGTGTCGCCGCAGGGGTGCGCAGTCGCGTTCTGGGCCTGCCAGACGTAAATGCCGAGGCCCGCGGCGACGGCCAGTGTTGTGGTGCCAAAGATAACAGATTTCATCGGCAATCTCCTTGGTGTGTCGAGGGGGGCTGATGCCGCCTCCTTGTGAATTAGTGATTGTGGCCTTCGCTGTGGCCATGCCCATGCTGCATGTCGCGCTTCACGATGTCGAAGGTCACTGGGACAGGCCCCGCTTCTTCAAAGATCAACGTGGCGTCGACAGTTTCACCAGCAACAAGGGGGCTGCCGCGCAGCCCCATGAACATCACGTGAAGGCCGCCGGGCTCCAACGTCACGGTCTCACCGGCGGGTACTGCGATCCCGTCTTCAAGGTGGATCATGCGTGCGATACCTTCGCTGTCGAAGTCATGGGAATGAAGTTCCACGCGGGGAAAGTCAGCCTCAACCGCCACAAGGCGATCATCGGTGGTGCCGGTATTGGTAATCTGCATGAAGCCGCCGCCTGCCATTGCTGTTGGAGCAGTTTCAAAGGCGCGGATATCGGCGATTTGCATGTCAGCAGAAGCGGCGGTTCCGATTGCGGTGAGGAAGGCCAGTGCGGCCAGTTTCGTCATTTTCATAGGTTTGTCTTTCGCTTTGCGCGCAGGCGGAGCTGCGGCGATGATCTGATATTTTGATGTGCGTTCAGATCAGACGAAAGGCGGCGCCCGTGCTGGATGGGAGGAAGGCGGAGCGGCCAGAACGGCCGTTTCCACGGCAAGTGTCCAGCGCACAGGCGTACTGGCCGAGAGTTGTGTAGCGTTCGCAGCAGGTGCGGGCAGCGCGCAGGCCTGTGCGATAAGGCAGGCCATGCATTTGCTCGCATGGGCGAGGGGGTCTTCGCCTTCACCGCACAAATCCGACCAATCGCCGCCCGCCAGAATGTAGGCATCGACTTGCGCCTCGGTCTGCGGCGACAGGGTCTGGTGGCCGAAACTGACAAGCGTCAGCGCCACAAGCAGGATCGTTGTGATGATCCCGCGGAGTATCATGTGTTGGCCCGGATCACGGCGCGGATGTATTTCGCGGCAGAGCGGTAATGGCTGGGCCCGGATGCCTCGGCGAAGCGGCCCGTTGTCCATTTGTTATTGCCGCCGCCTGGCATCGGCCCGCCATAGAGCTCCGCATCGCTGTGCGTGTCGATGAAATCGATCAGCTTCTTGTGGCTGTCATGCAGCATCTTTTGCACGTCTTCCCAGGACAGATCGGCTTGGCGTTTCCGCAGATCCGCGTTGTAGCGTTTCAACTCGTTCCATTTATACCCTTTGGCGGGCATGTACACCGGTTTTCCGGCCTTTCCGTCATTGTACCAGTCAAAGAAAATCTCGGTCCAATGGGCCCTGTGACCGACCACATCCTTGATGGTGGTATCGTCATGAGGGATATAGGCGGTCGCCTCATCAATGCCCTCTAACAATTTGGCAAGTTTCGCAAAATCCTTTTCGGTGACGGCGCGAAGATCGGTTTTGTTCGTGGCAGCTGGCATCATGTTCTCCTGTTATTCAAGCGGAGAGTAGTGCAGCATCCCTGCGTCGCTTTGATGCAGATCAGTTGGTTGCGATGACAGGGCCAAATCGGACGTCACAAAGAAAACGGGCGGTGAAAGACACCGCCCGGTCAATCTGTATCGCGGAATGCTTAGAACCCGGCTTTGATCAGCTCGAACGTCTCGGCCTGCCGCTCACGCATCTCATTACTCATCGGCAACTGCGCGAGGACCGGCACGTCGATGACGCCCAAACCGGCGGCTTCCAGGTCTTCCTCGGTCAGCACGCCTGTCAGGGCTGCGGCGTTGGAAGAGCCATAGCCTGCCTCAAGCAACGGCACGACCGAAGATTCGGCGAGCATCGCGTTGATGTAATCATAGGCCTTGTCCTCAACCCCCTGACCATCGACGAGGTTCACATAACCACAGAGCCATAGCGATGATCCTTCCGCTGCTTCGCGTTGGAATCCGATGGGGCGACCCTCATCCTTCATGGTCGGATAAGTCTCGTTCCAGGCCCAGCTGACCAGGATTTCGCCTGAAGACATCAGCTGCGCCAGTTCAGCCGGGTCGGTCCAGTATGTGCGCAGGTTCGGATGTACCTCGCGCAGCCAGTTGGAGGCGGCTTCAAACTCCGCATCGGTCGCGGTCGCCCAGTTGTCCACTCCTGTTGCGAGATAGGCGAGCGCATAGGCGTCATCGACATTGTCAGGCAGCGTGAGGCGGCCCGCATAGACGGGGTTCTTGAAGACGTCGAGCGTGGCTACGTCCTCGGCTGGGACCTCGTCAGGATTGTAAGCAATCGCGGTCGAGCCAAAATCGACGGGGATGAAGTAGGTGGCACCGCCGCCGATATCTTCCCCCGTCAGATTGCTGTCGAGGTCACCATAGGCCGGGATGCGGGAAGTATCCCACGGCTCAATAATCCCGCTATCGGTCCAGCGTGTGACGGACCCCGCGCAGATATGGGCAACATCGGCCTCAAATCCCGCGCGGATTTTCTGAAACGCCTCATCCTCATCCCCGAAGAATGCAAAAGTCGGGCTGTCCCCGTGCTTTTCGACGTAATCCTGATGAAAGGCGGGGTCTTCGAAACCCGAATAATCAAAGACGAGCAGCTCTGCGTCCTGTGCCGCCGCGGCTGTGGCAAGCGCCGTGGCTGAGGCAGCGCCCAAAAGCGTGGTGAATTTCATGGCTGGTTCTCCCGATTGAACTTTGCAGCGAAAATTAGGGGCGGGCCGGGGCAACGGCAAGGGTCATTTCTCGCGTGCTTTCGCCGCGCGCTTTGCGATGACATCCTGAGCCAATTCCTGGGTATATGCGGCCAGATTGGCGAGATTTTCATCAGCTTGCGCACTGTCCTGCGCCTCAATCGCGTCGGCGATGGCGGTGTGAAGCGCGATGATGCGTTCGCGATCACGGGCGCTGAAGGTGATCATGTTCATCAAGGGCTGCATGGCCTCAACAGCACCCGCCAGTTGGTAAGATAGAACCGGGTTGCCAGCAGCATCCACCAGCGCGCGGTGAAAGGCCACGTCAGAGGCGCAGAAGGCTTCATCCGTCAAGCCCGGCTGCGACTGCCGATGCGCTTCGGCCCGCATGGTGGCGAGATGGTCGGCGGTGCGTCGCGCGGCTGAAAGCGGGGCACAGGCCCGTTCGAGCGCGTAGCGCGCCTCGCATGCCGTCGCAAAGCTCACATCGTTCATCGACAAAAGCAGGGTCGAGGTCGTGATTTGCTGTCCGTATGCATCCTCGAACCGCAGCCGGTTTACGAAGGCGCCACCGGTAGCACCGCGCTGCGTGCGGATCAGCGATTGCGCGGCCAGACGTTTGAGCGCCTCGCGCACGGTGGGGCGCGAGACGTCAAATTGCTCGGCCAGTTCCGCCTCGGAGGGCAAACGCTCATCTACGGGCAAGGCGCCAGAGATGATCGCATCGCGGATCGCCTTGGCGATTTGTGCCGACAGATCGGCAGGATTAGCGGGGTCAATTTTCATTTGTCAGACAATTAAACGTCTGACATATGATTGCGCAAGTCTCGAGTCGCGTTTGGGAGGACGCCGGTGCCGCATTTGATCCGCTCATCGCTCTGGCTGGCGTTTTTCGGCGCGATCCTGGCCGCGTGGTGGATGATGTATGTCATGGCGATGGACATGGATCTGGACTGGATCGGGCGTCCGGGGCCGATGGGGCAGGCGATGGCGGATATGGACCCGCGCATGCCAATGGACATGCCCATGGCGCGGTTCGGTCCCTTGTTTGCGATGTGGGCGATCATGATGGCGGCGATGATGCTGCCGACGCTGGTGCCGACCCTGACGACATATGAGCGGTTGATGGTCAGTGCGGATGGCACGCGGGCCGGTTGGCTGGGCGTGCTGCTGGGATATTTCATCGTCTGGGTTGCGTTTGCCGCAGCGATCACGGGCGTGCAACTCGCGCTGCTTTTCGGCGGTGTGATCAACATGCTGGGCATTGGGCCAACCTGGCTGTCGGCGGCGCTGTTGATCGCGGTCGGAGCCTTCCAATTCACTCGCGTGAAGGAAGTTTGCCACGGCGTGTGCCATGCGCCCATGACCTATTTCCTCGGCCACTGGAAGACGGGTTTCTATGGTGGCTTGCGCATGGGGCTGGGCTTGGGCGCTTTTTGTGTGGTCTGTTGCTGGGGCTTTATGGCGCTCGGATTTGTCGGCGGTGTGATGAGCCTTTTGTGGATGGGCCTCGCCACGCTCCTGATGGTGTTCGAAAAGTTGCCTGATATCGGGCACAAGATCATCAAGCCAACCGGGGTCGCGCTGATCGGCGCTGGCGTCGCGTTGGCGGTTTTCTGAAGAAAGGAACGAGATATGGCAGAGAAGACACGCGCACCCAGTGACCGATTGCCGATCTCGCAACGGATTGATCAGCGGATGGACAGCAACCCGCTGCGCCGCAAGATGAAGCCGACCGAATGGGCGATCAAGGGCGAGCTGTTCCTGAATTGTTCCTGCACCGTCTTCTGTCCTTGCGTCGTCAGCCTTGGCGCGCATCCCCCGACTGAAGGGCATTGCCATGCCTGGATGGCCATCGCCATTGATGAAGGGCATTTTGAGGGGGAGCCGCTCGATGGGCTGAATGTGGGCCTGCTCGTCGATATTCCGGGCCGCATGGCGGAGGGCAACTGGAAGGTTGCGGCTTATGTGGACGAGCGTAGCACACAGAAGGCGTATAACGGCATCCTGAAGATTTTCAGCGGCGTGGCAGGCGGCACGACCGGTCTTTTCACGATGCTGGTCTCTGAGATCATCGGCGCGGAGCGCGAAAAGGTCGAGATTGTGCGCGATGGCGACAAGCGCGGCATCTATATCGGGCGGAAGATCCAGGGCGAGATTGAGACCATGAAGGGTGCAAGCCCCGATCATCCGGTCATGGTCACCAATTCCAAATACTGGATGGGTCCCGATATCATCGCAGCACAAGGCACAAAGTCCCGCGTGCGCGACTATGGGCGCGTCTGGGATTTCGGCGGCAAATCAGCCGAGATTTGCCCCATCGACTGGAAAGGCCCCAAGCCATGATTACGCCTGAGTATTGTCAGACCATGGCGCGCTATAATGCCTGGCAGAATGATGGGTTGCGCAAGATGATCCCGGAAATGAGCCATGACGATCTCTATGTCGATCGCGGGGCGTTCTTCGGCTCGATCATGCGGACGCTCAATCATCTCTTGTGGGGCGACATGTTGTGGATGAGCCGCTTCGACGGTGGCGAAGCCCCGGATCCCTCCATGAGCATCGAAGACAGTTTTGAGATGGCGCCGACGCCTGCCGTTTGGGCGGCAGACCGGTTTCGCATGGATGCGCGGATCACACTATGGTCGCAAAGCCTGCATGCGGTCGATCTGGTTGGTGATATGGAATGGTACTCGGGGGCGATGAAAAAGCAGATGTCAAAGCCGAAAGCGATTTGCATCATGCAGCTTTTCAACCACCAGACCCATCATCGCGGTCAGGTCCACGCCATGCTCACGGCGGCGGGGCAAAAGCCCAATGATACTGACATCCCCTTCATGCCGGAGGATGCCTGATGGCGACCATCGCGCCATCCCGCCGCATCCGGCGCACCCCGTTCACCGAAGGTGTCGAAGCCGCCGGCGTCAAGGGCTACACCGTCTATAACCACATGTTGTTGCCCACGGTTTTTCGCAGTGTGGAAGAAGATTATCACCATCTGAAATCTGCGGTGCAGGTCTGGGATGTCGCGGTCGAGCGACAGGTAGAATTGCGCGGCCCGGAGGCGGCGCGCCTGATGCAAATGCTCACGCCCCGCGATCTGCGCGGCATGCTGCCGGGGCAGTGCTTTTACGTGCCGATTGTTGACGAAACGGGCGGCATGCTCAATGATCCGGTGGGCTTGAAGCTGTCCGAGGACCGGTGGTGGATTTCCATTGCCGATAGTGATTTGCTGTTGTGGGTCAAGGCGTTGGCCTATGGCTATCGTCTCGACGTGCTGGTGGATGAGCCGGATATCTCACCTCTCGCTGTACAAGGGCCAAAGGCGGATGAACTGATGTCGCGTGTTTTTGGCGACGCAGTTCGGGCGACCAAGTTTTTCCGTTTTGGCTGGTTCGACTTTCAGGGTGTCAGCATGGCGATTGCGCGGTCTGGCTATTCCAAGCAAGGCGGGTTCGAGATTTATGTGGATGGAACCAAAAATGGGATGCCGCTCTGGAACGCGCTCTTTGAAGCAGGGAGGGATCTGGATGTTCATGCGGGCTGCCCCAACCTGATTGAGCGGATTGAGGCCGGGCTTCTCTCCTACGGCAATGATATGACCCGCGAAAACACGCCGCATGAATGCGGGCTGGGGCGGTTTTGCTCGACGCAGACGGCCATTGGTTGCGTGGGCCGCGATGCGCTGTTGCGTGTGGCCAAGGAAGGCCCGACGCAGCAGGTCCGTGCTATCGCGATTGATGGCGATCTTCCGCCTTGTGACCGCGTCTGGCCGCTGATGGCCAAGGGCAAGCGCGTGGGGCAGGTGACCTCTGCCGCGAAATCCCCGGATTACAACACAAATGTCGCGATCGGGATGGTGCGTATGACCCATTGGGACGAGGGGACCGTTCTGGACGTCCATACCCAAGACGGAGTCAACAGCGCAACGGTATACGATAATTTCTGGCACTAGTCCCAATCGACCGCTCCGGAACATCCGGCGGACGCACGCTTAAAACCAAGAAGGTGGTGGACCACCAAGGAGAACAAGATGTTCAAGGCACTCGTCGTTGAAAAGAACGAAGACGGAAAAACCAGCGCTGCGGTGCAGGAAATTGGATTGGATCAATTGCCTGCAGGGGATGTGACCGTGGCTGTGGAGTATTCCACCGTGAATTACAAGGATGGGCTATGCATCGGTCCGGGCGGTGGTCTTGTCCGCAATTATCCCCATGTGCCGGGGATCGACTTTGCTGGAACGGTCGAGGCGTCTGACGATGACCGCTACAAGCCCGGCGACAAGGTGGTGTTGACTGGCTGGCGCGTAGGTGAGGTTCATTGGGGTGGTTACGCCCAAAAGGCGCGGGTAAAGGCCGACTGGTTGGTGCCGCTGCCTGCCGGTCTGGATACACGGCACGCCATGGCGGTGGGTACGGCGGGCTTTACCGCGATGCTGGCGGTGATGGCGCTGGAAGACCATGGCATCAAGGATGGGCCGGTGCTCGTTACGGGTGCGGCGGGTGGTGTTGGATCGGTGGCGACTGCGATCCTGTCCAAGCTGGGCCATCAAGTTGCCGCTGTGACAGGACGCCCGGAAACTGCCGATTATCTGACATCACTCGGAGCGACGCAGATCGTCGCGCGTGAAGAGCTTAATGAAACCACAAAACGCCCGCTTGAGGCGGAGACGTGGGGCGGCTGCGTGGATGCCGTGGGCGGCGAGATGCTCGCGCGCCTGTTGGGCCAGATGCAGTATGGTGCCTCTGTCGCGGCGGTGGGCCTTGCCGGTGGCGCAGGCTTGCCCGCAACCGTCATACCGTTCCTTCTAAGGGGCGTGAACCTGCTGGGCATCGACAGTGTGATGCAACCCTATGAGAACCGTGTCCGTGCGTGGGAGCGGATCGCCCAGGACCTGCCGATGGACAAGCTCGACGCTATGATCCATCCCGCGACTTTGGGAGATTTGCCCGACCTTGGGCGTGGTATTCTGAAGGGTCAGGTCAAAGGCCGCGTTGTCGTTGACGTGAACGCGTAGCGCGGAATTGTTTCCAGTTTGCGTATTCTGAAGAGGCGCCTGCGCATTTGAAAGCAGGTGTAAAATGTGCTCCTCTCACAGTGCCAAAATGCTGCGATTGCAAAAGAAATCGTGCAGTTGCAGCGTCGTTTCATGCGACAAACGCGGCGCAAATCCGGGTTATTTTGTCGCGTCTTCCTGTTATAGTTCTGTCATAAAACAGCCAACAGGGAAACAATTATGGCCATTCAACCTCCTCTATCGGATCTGCCGATAAGGACCGCAGATAGCGGCTTTTATCGTGGGTTCAGCGTAAATGTGACGGTCGTCAGTAAGATTATCATCAGTGTTCTGGTGGTCTGGTGCATCTTTTGGCCGCTTCAAGCGGGGCGGATCCTCGGTGACTGGAACTCCGCCATTCTGGCGCAGTTTGCGGCGTGGTATATCTGGGTCGTCGCGGCATTCGTCGTGGTTTGTCTGGGCCTTGCCCTTTGGCCCGCGGGTGGCAAACTGAAACTTGGCGCGGACGGGGAAGAGCCGGAGTTTTCGAACTTTTCCTGGTTCTCAATGATGTTTGGCGCAGGGATTGGCGTGGGGATGCTGACATGGGCGGTGGCAGAGCCGGTTGCGCATTTCGGGCAGAACCCATCGACGATTGCGGGTATCACGACGCCGCTTGGAGAGGACAACGTGCGGACCGCCTATATTTGGTCCTACATGCATTGGGGTTTGGGTGCCTGGGCCTGCTACGCCATTGCCGGTCTTGCACTGGCGTTTTTCAGCTACCGCCGTGGTCTGCCTCTGACCATCCGGTCATCGCTGACACCGCTTTTTGGCAAGGCTTTGTCGGGCACATTGGGTAACATCATTGATATCGTGGCGGTGGTTGCAACGATCCTTGGCGTCGCGCAGACGCTGGGCTTTGGTGTTGATCAATTTGTTGCAGGCCTGACACGGATCGGCATTGGCGGACTGGTCCATCCTGCTGGAGCGGTGGATGCCGCCGGAGCCAACATCGGCGGCACTGTGAATACGCTTGGCATCGTTGTGGCCTTGCTTGTTATCATGGGGGCGTCGACGCTGTCTGCCCTTTCTGGTGTGGGCAAGGGCATCAAATGGTTGTCCAACATCAACATGGTCCTCTCGATCATATTGCTTGGTTTCTTCATCATGTTCGGGGCGACATGGTTCGGGGCGTCCGCGTTCTTTGTGGGCATCTGGGATTACCTGGTCGCGTTCCCGGGCCTGTCATTCCAGGTCTATTCCGGTGTGGGGCTTGATGCCTTTGTTGCCACCGCACCCGCTGCGATCCAGAACCTGCCAGCCGCTGATGCGCAATCGGTTCTGTCAGCGCTCTCTAGCCCTGGTGCATCGGTTGAGGGCGTGACCGCCTCGATGACAGAGAATGGTATTGCCGTGTCCGAAGCGGACATCGCTGCCGTATTCGACGGCACGTTGGAGAACCGCCTGACCACTTGGCAGGGCTGGTGGCCGGTGTTCTACTGGGCCTGGTGGATCGCTTTCGCACCCTTTGTGGGCCTGTTCCTTGCGCGGATTTCGCGTGGGCGGACGATCCGTGAGTTTGTGCTCGGCGCAATGATCGTACCGGCCCTGATGTGCTTTGTCTGGTTTGCCTGGGCAGGTGGCACAGCCGTGGATCTGGAACTGAACGGAGACGCGAATGGCGTGATCCTGAATGCGGGCAATGGCGACAAGATCTTTGCCATGACCGAATTCATGCTGGCCCCGATCAGCGAATGGCTGGCATGGGGTATGGCCGTGATGATCGTGGTCTTGTTGATGACGTTCCTAGTCACTTCGGCTGACTCGGCTGTCCTGATCGTGAACACGATCAATGCGGCCGGTGATGAAGGGCCAAAGGCACGGCCTCACATCATGTTCTGGGGTGCGGCCTTGGCACTTGTGGTCGGGGGCTTGCTGCTCTCGGGCGGCACGGGGGCGATCCAGACCGCGATGGTGATCGGGGCCTTGCCATTCTCCATCGTGATGGCGCTGATGTGTTTGGCATTGATCAAGGCCATCTGGAACGATGGTCGCCGCGCTGCGGCAGGTGTGCCTTCGGTGACCGTGGATGCGGTCGCAACGCCTGCTGAGTAGGGCGTCACTAACAAACAACGGCCCCGTTCGCGCAAGCGGCGGGGCCTTTGCTTTTGCACTACTTTCTTGACGCGTGGATCGGCGCGCTAGGTGCTGGGCGGTAAGCGGGGCATGACGTCTCCGTATGGAGGTCTGATGAGCAATTCCCCGATCATCCTGTGGTTCCGGCGCGACCTGCGAATGAGCGATCATGAGGCACTAACCGCTGCCTGCGCGACAGGGCGGCCCGTCATCCCGGTTTTCATTCACGATGATCAAGTGGCTGACTTGGGGGGTGCGCCGAAGATGCGGCTCGGCTTGGCCGTCGCGCATCTGCAAAAGGTGCTGGGCGAGCAGGGAAGCAAGCTCGTCCTCCGGAAGGGGACTGCACTTGCCACCTTGCGTGCATTGGTCAAGGAAACCGGTGCCGGAGCGGTCTATTGGTCGCGGCTATATGATCCTGCGAGCAAGGCGCGCGATGTCGACGTCAAGGCGGCGCTAAAAGCGGATGGACTGGATGTGCAAAGCTTTGCCGGTCATCTGCTTTTTGAACCTTGGACGGTGCAGACGAAAACGGGTGGCTTCTACAAGGTCTACACGCCCATGTGGAACGCCGTGCGGGGCAGGGAGGTGGCACCGGCCTTGCCCACACCCGGTCGCATCCCCGCACCTGAAGGCTGGCCAGCTTCGGACGATCTGACGGATTGGCACATGGGCGCCGCGATGCAGCGCGGTGCCGAGCATCTGATGCGCCACTGCAGGGTGGGTGAAAATGCGGCAACCGCGCGGCTCGACGCCTTTATCGCAAGGAATGTCCACTCCTATGTCAAGAACCGGGATTTACCGGCGGTGTCTGGCACATCCCGTCTTTCTGAAAATCTGACCTATGGCGAGATCAGCCCGCGTGTCTGCTGGCATGCGGGGATGCGTGCGCTGCATGAGGGCAAGACGGATGCGGAAGTGTTCCTCAAGGAACTGGTCTGGCGCGAGTTCGCCTATCACCTCGCGCATTTCACACCCCGGATCGTTAGCGACAACTGGAAAGAGGATTGGGATGCCTTCCCGTGGAATACTGATGAGACGCCGGAGGTCACTGCTTGGAAGCGCGGACGAACAGGCATCCGCTTTGTCGATGCTGCAATGCGCGAGATGTATGTGACAGGCACGATGCATAATCGCGGACGGATGATTGTCGCATCATACCTCACCAAACATCTGCTCAGCCATTGGAAGATCGGGATGGACTGGTTCGCAGATTGCCTCATCGATTGGGATCCCTGCAGCAATGCAATGGGCTGGCAATGGTCAGCAGGCTCTGGCCCAGATGCGACGCCATATTTCCGGGTGTTCAATCCGGTCACGCAGCTCGACAAGTTCGACAAGGACCGGGCTTATGTTAAACGCTGGATCGCGGAAGGGACCAGAACACCGTCTGATCCGGCGTTATCCTATTTTCAGATGATCCCTCGGCATTGGGGCATGACGCCGGACGACCGCTATCCTGATCCGGTTGTCGCTGCTGATGTGGGCCGCAAGCGTGCGCTTGCAGCTTACGAAGCCCGTGATTTCTAAGGCTTCACGGAGTGATCAAATAAAATTTGAACGTTTTCCGTGACTTCGCCGTATCTATAGGTAACCTCAACATGAACAAAGCGGGTCAACCCCGCATAAGAACGATATGACGACAGGAACACACATGATCTTGACCAGTACTGAAGGGCAAACGGCCCTGCCACGTTACTTTGCGCAGGTGTTTGAGCAGATCAAACACCTTAACAAGGGGCGCGTGGACCTGGTGCTGCCCGATGGGCGCAAATTCCGCGCGGAGGGGCCAAAGCCGGGCCATGTCGCCGAAGTGCATGTGCATAACGATGACCTATTCGCGCGTACGATCCGCGAAGGAGATATGGGTTTTTCCGAGGCTTATCTTGATGGCTGGTGGACCACGCCTGATCTGATGGCCGTCATGGACTTTATCCACGACGATGCCGACCACATCTATGACGGTTTTCCGGCGCAGCGATTGGTCCGCGCCTATGAGCGACTGCGCTTCTGGATGCAGCGCAACTCCAAAAAGCAGGCGAAGAAAAACATCAGCTACCATTACGATCTGGGCAATGAGTTCTACGGTCTGTGGCTGGACGACACGATGACCTACTCTTCGGCCATCTTTGAGACTGGTCAGGAAAGCACCGAAGCCGCACAAAAGGCAAAATATGCCAGTATGGTTGACCAGATGGGCGCAAAGCCCGGTGATCATGTGCTTGAGATCGGCTGCGGCTGGGGCGGCTTTGCAGAATACGCCGCCAAAGAGCGCGGGATCAAGGTGACCGGCCTGACAATCAGCCGGGAACAGCACGACTATGCCATTGAACGCATTGCCCGCGCGGGGCTGTCCGATATGGTTGAGATCAAGATGCAGGACTACCGGGATGAGAAGGGCCGCTATGACGGCATTGCCAGTATCGAGATGTTCGAGGCTGTGGGCGAGAAGTACTGGCCAACCTATTTCAAAACCGTGCGGGAATGCCTGAAACCGGGCAAGAACGCAACACTCCAGATCATCACGGTCAAAGATGAACGCTGGGAAGGATATCGCAAGGGTGTCGATTTCATCCAGAAATACATCTTCCCCGGCGGGATGCTGCCCGGTCCTGCCATCCTGCGCCAAGAGATTGAAAAGGCTGGATTAAATGTCGCAGGCTCTGTCGAATTTGGCTCCAGCTACGGCCTGACCCTGCGCCGTTGGTACGACACGTTCAATGAAAAGTGGGATCAGGTGGCGGCCTTGGGCTTTGATGAACGCTTCAAGCGCATGTGGGATTTTTATCTGACCTCTTGTGCGGCGACATTTGATAGCCGAAACTGCGATGTAACGCAGATCACCGTGAGCCGCGGCACCTGACACGCCGTCCACGGACCCGAGACAAGGACTGACCTTATGCCCACCGCCGGACGTCTTGCAGGTGCTGTCATCTTTGCCCTGTTCGGCTGGTATATTGGCGGCATCATGGCCCCGTTCTTTCCCGAAGAACGGCCGCCTGCATATCTTTTGCCGATGTGTGCTGCCTTTGGATTGTTTATCGGTTGGACGGTCTGTGGCAGCCGGACGGGTAAGGGATATGTCAATGCCGTCAGTAATGGCCTGACCACAATCGGCGCGTTTTCATTTTGCGTGGTGTTTGCCCTCGGCGGCAATCAGATGATTTCAAACGCTTTGCGCAACCGGTATGATGGCCCGATGGACGCGCTGGTAGGGATGTTTGAGTTGATGATCGAACATGCGGTGCAATTCCTTGATGTAACCTTTCTTGCGACGCTGATTTTCGGCGGTATCATCTGTGCACTCGTCGCAGAGTATTTCGGCAAAAAGTATCCCTGACGCAGATGGATTTATTCATCTACGGAACCCTGCAATCAACCACGCTGATGCAGGCGGTGGCAGGCGGCTCCGTTCCAGCAACAGAGCCGGCGCAACTGGCCGATTACGGCGTCTTTCGCCTGCAAGATCACGTCGTGCCTTTGATCCGTCCGCTAAAGGGCGCCGCCGCCAAGGGCGTCGTCTTTGCCGGGCTGAGTGCTAATCAAATTGCGCGGCTTGATCTTTTTGAAGGGGCCTTTGGCTATCACAGGTGTTCCGTAATCGTGACCACCGAAGAGGGACAGCGGAATGTTGCCTGCTACATGCCGGATGCGGCGCTAGAGAGCGATGGGGACTGGTCCTTCACTGGTTGGTGCGCTCAGCATGAGGCTCCTACGGTTCTAGCTGCAAGAGAGCTTTTTTCCCACAATCCACTGCCGGACCAAATCACGTTGCGCGCCATGTGGCCAATGATTGAGAACCGGGCATGGTCCAAACACCGTGCAACTGCCGGGCCGGCGACACATCGATACACCCCGGAAGATGGTGACATCAGTATCGCGCATATGTACCCGCCAAATGGTACCTTTTTTCGCTACCAACCCTTTGAGGTGACCCACAAGCAGTTTCAAGGCGGACAAAGCCCGTTGTTGTCGCGTGAGATCTTCATGGGCGTCGATGCGGCGGTCCTGCTCCCCTACGACCCGGTCCGCGACCGTGTGATAATGGTCGAGCAATTGCGCATGGGACCAGTTATGCGGCATGATCCAAACCCCTGGATGCTCGAACCCGTGGCGGGGATTGTTGATGCGCGCGAAACCCCAGAGGATGCCGCGCGCCGTGAAGCGGTCGAAGAGGCGGGCGTGACGCTAACTCATGTGGAACATACGGGATCGTTCTACCCCTCGCCGGGGGCCAGCACGGATTACTACTACACCTATGTCGGTCTCTGCGATCTGCCGATGGACCAGCCTTACTTTGGCGGCATACCGGGCGAACACGAGGACATACGTGTGCATCCGATGTCATTCGATGCCGCGATGGACCTGCTTGATACCGGCGAGATCGGCACCGGCCCGCTCTTCTATCTGCTCTACTGGCTCGCGCGTCATCGCGACCGTTTGCGCAGCCTGACTTGATGTCGCTCTGGTCCGGTCCTACACAGAAGACCAGACAATGAAAGGCGCGCAGATGACTATCCGACAAGACCTTGTCGACGCTGTTGGCAATACCCCCCTGATCAAACTGCGCGCCGCGTCCGAGGCGACGGGTTGCACTATTCTGGGTAAAGCAGAGTTCCTGAACCCCGGCCAATCGGTCAAGGATCGTGCAGCGCTTTTTATGATCAAGGATGCGATTGAACGCGGTGATCTGAAACCGGGCGGGACGATTGTTGAGGGCACAGCGGGCAACACCGGCATCGGCCTCACGTTGGTTGGAGCCTCCATGGGTTTCAAGACGGTGATCGTGATCCCGGAGACGCAGAGTCAGGAGAAGAAAGACATGCTGCGTGTTGCCGGCGCACATCTGGTTGAAGTTCCCGCCGTCCCTTACGCAAACCCCAACAATTACGTCAAATACTCCGCCCGCTTGGCGGCAGAGCTCAACAAAACCGAACCGAATGGCGCGGTCTGGGCCAATCAGTTCGACAATGTCGCGAACAGACAGGCACATATCGAAACGACCGGTCCTGAGATTTGGGAGCAGACGGATGGGAAGGTTGACGGCTTTACGTGTGCGTGTGGTTCTGGCGGGACGCTTGCGGGGGTGGCGACTGTTCTGCAGCCCAAGGGTGTGAAGGTCGCCCTGTCTGACCCGGACGGGTCGGGCCTTTACAAGCTTTTCACCAATGAGGTGCCGCCAGCCGGAGACTCGATCAGCGAGGGGATCGGGCAGGGGCGGATCACAGCAAATCTCGAAGGTTTCACACCTGATTTTGCCTACAAGATTCCGGATGCCGAGGCGCTGCTGATTGTCTTTGACCTGCTGGCTGATGAAGGGCTTTGCATGGGGGGCTCCACCGGCATCAACATCGCGGGTGCCATCAGGCTCGCCCGTGACATGGGGCCGGGCCATACGATTGTGACGATCCTATGCGATTATGGCACCCGGTATCAGTCAAAGGTCTACAACCCTGACTTTCTGCGCTCTAAAGGCTTGCCCGTGCCTGCGTGGTTAGAGGCGGACAAAGACGTGCCCACGGTTTTTGAAAACGTATGATCCTGCGCGTTTTCGCAGCGCTGGTAGCCTCGTGGTTGCTATGTCTTGCACCTGTTGGCGTCGCTGCGCAAACAGCAACGGAACCTGGCGTTGAAACCGCGGAGGAGGAGGCGAGTTGGGAACGCATCGCCCAGCGTGCCGAGCAACTCGCCGCGCGCGACGACGCCTCGGAATTTGCACTCAATCGTTTGCGAGCTGAACTGGTTTCCTGGCGCGACATCTTCCTCGCGCGCACGTCGATTAATGCGGGCCGCATTGCGACGGTTGAGGCGCAACTGGCCGCTTTGGGTGCGGTGCCGGATAGTGGTGAGGAGTCCGAGCTGATCGGGCAGCGCCGTGCGGCGTTGGAGGCGCAGCTGCAGGAACTGATCGCGCCACGCCTTCTGGCCGAGGAAGCCTATGCGCGTGCGAACGGGCTGATCGGCGAGTTCGATGCACAACTTTTGCAACGTCAGACAGCGGCTCTCACCGAGCGTGGGCCAACACCACTAAACCCCGCGCATGCGGCGGGGGCTGTAGCGGCGTTGTGGGATCTGGTGCAGGTGATCGGTGTCGAAACCAGCGCACGTACCGAACAGCAATGGGGCGCGGGCCGCCTGATCGCGGGATTGCCAAGGGCGATCCTTCTCTTTCTGGTGGCCCTTGCCTGTCTAGGCCTGTTTCGACGGCGTCTGACTGCATGGCGCCAGCAGGTGCGCCGGGACAATCGCCGGTTTGCGCCTGTCTGGCTCTTCATCCTGTCTTTGGCCCAATTGCTCATCCCCACCATTGGGCTTGTGGCGTTGTCGGAGGCTTTGACCACGCTCGACATCTTTGGTCTGCGAGGAGATGATGTGGTCGAGGCACTGCCTGAGGCAGGGTTCGTCGTGCTCTTTGCCTGGTGGTTGAGCCGGTTGATTTTCCCCGTCGGGGCGGATGCGGGTTACTTAGGTCATGACATCCGCACGCGCGCATCTGGACGGCGCTATTCATTGGCCCTCGGATGGATGCTTGCCCTTTGGGCACTGATGTCGAACGCGCTGCAAACGATGGATATCGATCCGGGCCCACGCGCAGCCATTGATTGGCCGTTGATGGTAATCATGGGTGTTCTGTTGTGGCGCTTTGGTTCTGTGCTACGGACAAAGCCTGAACCTATTCCGGGCGAAATCGTCTCAGAAGGCCGTGTGCGTGGGCTGATAGGGCGGTTTTGCACGATTGCTGCAGTTGCAGCGCCTGTTGCCGCTGCCTTTGGCTTTGGTGCTGCGGGGGCGGCTTTGCTGATCCCGGCGCTGTCGTCGCTTGGGTTGGCGGGCGTGGTGTTGCTGGTCCAGCGAGTACTGCAGGATGTGACAACGCCACGTGCCACGGACGAAGCGGCCAAGGGTTTTGCTGCACTTCTGCCCGTCTTTCTGAGTTTTGTGATCTACTTGATCAGCTTACCTGTTTTCGCGCTGATCTGGGGTGTCCGGGTTGACGACCTCATCGAGATCTGGACACGCTTTCGCGAAGGCTTTGCCTTGGGTGAGACGCGCATTTCGCCGACAGATTTCCTGGCGTTCATCCTCGTTTTTGCCATTGGTTATCTGCTGACGCGGTTCATTCAAGGGACATTGCGCCGCTCCGTGATGCCGCGCACGCGTCTTGATATCGGCGGACAGAACGCCATCGTGGCAGGCTTTGGCTATGTCGGGATTATCCTTGCGGCGATCATCGCGATCACTAGTGCGGGGATTGATCTGTCAAACATTGCTCTTGTCGCCGGTGCATTGTCCGTCGGGATCGGCTTTGGTCTACAAAACATCGTCTCGAACTTCGTCTCTGGCATCATCCTGTTGATCGAACGCCCGGTCAGCGAAGGCGATTGGATCGAGGTGGGCGGGCAGATGGGCTATGTGCGCGCAATCTCAGTCCGGTCCACGCGGATTGAGACCTTTGATCGGACTGATGTGATTGTCCCCAATGCGGATCTTGTCAGCGGGCAGGTGACTAACTGGACCCGGGGCAATCTGGTAGGGCGCGTGATCGTGCCGGTAGGTGTCGCCTATGGCTCTGACGTGGACAAGGTCACCGAGATTTTGCGTGGCATTGCCGAGGCGCATCCGCAAGTGGTCATGACCCCGCCGCCAGCGGTTCTGTTTCAGGGATTTGGCGCGGATTCGCTCGATTTCGAAATCCGCGCGATCTTGCGCGATGTGAACTATGTACTCACCGTGAAGTCGGAAATGAATCACGCCATTGCCAAAGAATTCGCCGCTGCGGGCATTGAGATTCCCTTTGCCCAGCGTGATATTTGGCTGCGCAACCCCGAAGCCCTGAAAGGAGAAACCGCGTGACCGAACTCTTGTTCCGGCAAGATGCCTATCTGCGAGAGGCGCCAGCGACAGTCACCGCGATCACCTCGGAAGGGGGCGTTATCCTGGATCAGACGCTGTTTTATCCGACCTCCGGCGGGCAGCCGGGCGATAGCGGGACATTGTCGTGGGATGGCGGAACACTGGAAATCGCCACAACCGTGAAAGGCGAGGGGGACGACGTGGTGCATCTGCCTGCCACACCATCGCCCTTGCCGCCTATTGGTGCTGAGGTCACCCAAAAGCTGAACTGGGACCGGCGCTACAGGCATATGCGCGTTCATACCGCGCTGCATCTTCTGTCGGTGGTGATCCCGCTGCCGGTATCGGGCGGGGCGATCAGCACCGAAAAAGGCAGGCTCGATTTTGACATGCCCGATGCGCCCGAGGATAAAGAGGTGCTTGCCGCCGATCTTAACCGGCTGATCGCCTGCAACATGGATGTGCGCGAAGAATGGATCACGGATGCAGAGCTGGATGCGCAGCCGGACCTCGTGAAAACGATGTCGGTGCAGCCGCCACGGGGCAGCGGAAAAATCCGCCTGATCCGTATTGGCGTAGGCGCTGAAACCGCTGACCTGCAGCCCTGCGGCGGCACGCATGTGGCAAACACCGATGAGATTGGTCAGATCCGACTTGGCAAGATCGAAAAGAAAGGCCGCCAGAACCGGCGCGTCTATCTGCATTTGGAGTAGGGCGATGGTACGGTTCGGTCTTCTTGTGATCTTGATGCTTGGGCTGGCACGGCCCGCAATGGCGCAATCCCTTATCGATTGCGGTAAGGATGAGGCGCGCATCGTCAACGATGCGCTGCGCAATGCCAAGGACCTCACGCTCGTTGCAGCAGCGCGGGTCGGGGACACGCCTGAATATCGCCGGTGGTTTGGTGACTATTCGGACGCTAATGCCGAGGTTGTGCGTGCCACACTCAAATCCGTCATCACCGCGATCCGTAGCGGTGGTGTCACAACGGAGTGCCATCGCGCCACCGATCCCAGCTGTAGCGCGGGCGAATACGCCTGGGTCTATCCGCATCGCCCGTTCGAGGTCCATGTCTGCCCGCCATTCTTTCAATTGCCGCCACTGACGGCATTGCGACCCGGCGAACGGCGCAGCGACAATGGCACGCGCGAAGGCACGATGGTGCATGAAATCTCTCATTTCCTCGAAGTCGCAGATACGTGGGATCACTGCTATTCCCGCAGCGAATGCAGCCAGATGGCCGTGGATTACCCGCGCCGCGCGATCGAGAACGCGGATAGCTATCAGTATTTTACCGAAGACGTGACGTACTACGCGCGTCAGCCCTTGGCCGGCAAACCGGCGACGGACTAGTCCTTGTACTGATCCTGCATTAAGAGATCGCGAGGCGCCTGGTCCAGCATCCGCTCGGACTCTGGCAGTCCCTCGCGTGATAAAAGGATCGCGAAGGGGCGCAAGCCGGGAACATGGCTGCAGACCACCAGCAGCATCACCATGATCGGCACCGACAGGAACATGCCGGGAATGCCCCAGACTGCCCCCCAGAAAGCCAGGGACAGAATAATGCCGAATGACGACAGCCGTAAGGCGCGGCCCATCAGCATCGGATCAATGACACTGCCATTCACAAACTGAATGATGCCGGCAATGGTAAAGATCATCGCGGTCGTCGCAGGATCACCCAATTGCACATGCGCGATTAGCGCGATCAAAGCCGTTGCAACAATTGAACCGATATTGGGGATGAAGTTCAGCACAAAGGTGATGATCCCGATAGCCGCGGCCAGCTCCAATTCGAAGAAGCGCGCGACGACATAGATCATCGCCCCGGTGACCAGGCTGATCACGGTCTTGACCAGCAGGTAGTAGTTCACGCGGTGGATGATCGATTGGATGATCTTACCGATGCGTTTGGCTTGTTCGGGGTCGCCGACAAAGTTCTGCAACTTGGTCTCGAACCAGATCCGCTCCGCAAAGAGAAAACCGACAAAGAGGATGATCAGCACGGTGGCCTGCGTCATCCCGCTGGCTTGTCCGGCAGCCGTGCGTAGATAGCTCGACACATCAAAGGAGCGCATTGCATTGAATATGGCTTGCTCGCTGTCCGGGCCCAGCCAGGTAAACAGCGACGCAATGGCCGATGGGGCTTGTTCGGTGTAGGACAGGGTGGTCACGAGGACAGTGTTGACCTGCGCCAGCAATATCGACGTGAGCGTCAAAAGCGCCGCTGAAATCAGCACCATTGCGGCGATACTTGCCAGGGTATTGGGAATACGAAACGGGCCAATCCGCTGGCGGGCAATAAAGCTGATCACGTCACTTGTCAGGCTGAAAAGGATGATTGCCGTGGCCAGCGAGATCAGAATGAAGCGTGCCTGCACCAGCAAAAACAAGACCACCGCAAAGGCAATGATGACCAACGCGCCGGTCTGCAACCGGGCCACGTCAGAGCGACGTTCGGGGCTATTGGCCTTGGGTGGATCATGCAGCATGGCGCGAATTGCTCTTTGACAGGATAAGCCTGTTATACGGGTGCTGCACGTGCGGCGTAAACCACAGTCACAAACATATGTTGGGGTCTTGCAAAATGGGGGCAGGGCGCGCTAAACCGCCCGGCACGGACAGGTGGCCGAGTGGTCGAAGGCGCACGCCTGGAAAGTGTGTAGGCGGGAGACCGTCTCCAGGGTTCGAATCCCTGTCTGTCCGCCATTTCGCCATTTTGGCTAAAATCCTGAAAAAACCTAAATGGTTCAGATACTTGCGGGGTTCGAACGCCCTCTTTTCTGGAATACGCCAAACCCTCCAAAAACACTAGGCGAAGCACCACGCGCTTTGTGATGATGCTGCCTAAGTCATTGTTTTTCCAAAGCTTATAGGGATTTGCCAAGAGCTTACAGGCGAGTTCGAACGACTCCTCGAATGGGTACTTTTGAGCGTTGCTTTGTTCGACCTGATCCTGCGTTAGCAGCTTCTGCCGTTCCAGCTCGCTGATCTTCTCTTCATAGGCCGAGATAACACGCGAGTTCGACGCATCCAGAATGCGCTCCAGCAGGCTCCCGATCTTCGTTTCAATCTCGCTGAGCCTCCGCTGTAGTGTTTCAGCAGCTTGGTTCAAATGTTCAAGGCGTTGGTTCCAGGCATCGGCAAACATCGCCTTGGCGATCTCGAAAACGCCTTTTGCTGGCGTTAGATTTTGCAGCAAAGCCTCAAAGTCACCTTCCAGCTGATCACGACGTATAGACTTACGATAACTCTCGCACCCCTTTTGAGCGCACATGTAATAAGGGTGGCGTTTGCCAGTTTTGGATTTCGACCAGCAGGCTGTCAGCGGATGATCACAGTCATCGCAAAGGATAAAGCCGCGCAGCGGAAAGTCTTCGCTGATATCTTTCCGCGCTGGGGCCTTGGCTTTCGCTTTGAGGCGTTCCTGGATTTTCTCGAAGGTTGCAAGCGAGATCAGGCCTTCGTGCTGTCCCTCTCGCAGGGGAACATCCCAGCACTTGGCCTCGACATATCCCGCATAGGTGACGTTCGTGAGCATATCATTGACGTGCTGATTGCGGACATGTCCGTTTGATCGGCACTTTGGATAATCAGGCTTGCTTTCCAAAAACCGCTTCACTTCGACCTGGGTCTCAAACCGCCCAGTCGCAAAGCCCTCTAGAGCCTCCTGAATGATTGAGGCCAACGGTTCATCCCGTACTAGAACCCGTCCTTCGCCGCGCTTGGTTTCATACCAGTAGCCGCGTGGCGGCACGTTCCAGACGTAGTAGCCTTTCTCAACACGCGCCTTCATCTTCTGAATGACCTGACGGCGGTTTGACAGCTACTACAGCGGAGTCGCTGCCCGTAGAACTCAGCTTGTCCGAGTTGCAGAACTGCCTTATTTACATTCCGTTTTTCATGCTGGTCGCGGGGACAACAAAATCGCTGACATCAAGCGATACATCATACTCAGACGATATCACGGCTGAACGATAACTTGGGTCAGATTCGAGCAGTGTTGGGCGTAGCGCGTCCGGCACGTCATCGTTCAGCAGGCTGTCCAGTTCTGCGAAGTCATCTTCGGCGAGGTCGCCGCGCCGGATCAGGGCGTCAGCCTCATCAAGCTTCTCTTGATAATCCGTCAATTCGGCGCGTTCTTCTTCCAGCGTAATGCGTTCTTCCCGCGCTGCCCTGTATGTCTCCCATGACGGATGGCCCTCGGGAATGACATCTGGATCGATCTCAGCGTCGTCGATCTGATTGCCATCTGCGTCATAAACCGAAATCCCATCCTCGGATTTGAACACCTTGCGTCCATCAGGCAGTTCATATGCCTCTTCGAGCAGGACATCCAACCGCTCATTCATCTCATCAAGACGGCGTTGGTTATCCAGCAAGGCATCGACAACGGCGCTCTGATGAGCGTCGAGGCGGTCTTCAAGACGTCGCCTGCGTTCCACTTGATCTAGGCTCTGGGTCGCGACAATGACGCCCAGCAACCGATCTGCATCGGCGCGGGCCTCTTCCCGGTCTTCTTCTTTTTTCGCGATCCGCTCATCCACCCGCCGGAAAGCTGCTTCTTCCAGCTTTGCCTCTCTGACTGCTTCGGCCTGTTCGGCCACATAAACTGCTGTGTCAAAATCTGCCATCATGCCCCGCATCTCCGTTGAATGAGGGCGTCAAGCACCGCACCCGGTGTGCGATCTTCAAACCTTACAAAGGCGGCAAGGATGTTGTCGTAGGCGCTCTCATCTTCATAGAACCACGCATAGATACAGGCCATACCATCGGATGCATTGCCATCGGCTCGCAAACGAGCATGGGCCATGCCTTCGATCATCCCCGCGACGAAGCTGAATTGTTCTCCCGCTTCCATCTCGAGCGCGACTTTCCCGGCGGTAAAATCCTGGGCTGCAGCACCGCCGCCAAAACCCAGCGCAAAGCCCAGAACGCCCGCCTTGAGCGTCTGAGTGCGCCGCATAACAAACCTGTTCACCTTCAACATAAGGGACGGTTTTTGTTGAATAAATTTGTATCGCAGGTTGCGATCTGCTACAATGAGTCATTACCCGGAAAACATGGAATTGCGGCTCTTGGACAGAGCACGATCTCTGAGTCCGGACCAACGCACGAAAGGGGTTCCTTTGGTTGAACCACGGATGTGCAGAAAGACATCAAATGAAAAAGCTGGGATACTTGCGGGTCTCGACCGCCGACCAGAAGCCAGACAGACAGATTGATGGTTTGAGGTTTGTTTGTGATGAACTGTTTGTTGAATATGCCTCAGCCGCAAACACCAAGCGTCCGGTGTATGAAGAGGTGATTGCACGCCTCAATCCTGGTGATGGTCTGGTGGTTTGGGACCTGGACCGTGCCTTTCGTTCGGTTGTGGATGCGCTCATCGAAGTCGAGAAGCTAAAAGAGCGTGGTATCCACTTGGAGATTGTCAATCTCAACATCGATACCAATACCCCGGGCGGTATGTTGATCTATACAGTTGTTTCCGCCTTAGCAGAGTTTGAGAGACGTATGCTGTCCTCTCGCACGAAAGAAGGCATGGCAGCAGCCAAGGCGCGCGGCAAGCATGTCGGGCGCCCGCCGAAGCTTTCAACCGCGCAGCTTGATGATGCCATTGCACGAATTGGAAGTGGAACACCGGTTAACAAAGTCGCAGCCGCATTTGACATGGCACCTTGGTCACTCACGCGCGCAATCAAGCGCGAGCAGTAGTAACGCCAAGAAACGACTACGGCATAAGATTACTTCATGATATTATATGCTTAGGGAAGGGTATAGGCATGAAAGACACTTCAACAGACGGAGCGATGGCCCAGTTCGCAAAGCGGCTGGCCATTAACTGCGTGCGCAATACTGTTCTCGAGGACTACCATTCCGGGCGAGTGCCGAAGACGAAATCAGGCGACTTCTCAGATGTGCGGGTGATTGATGCCGAAGGCACCGAAGTCCCCTGGATCGATGTCTCACGCATCAGCGACGAAGAAATGAAGCGCCTCATGAAATGCGTCGTAGATCGGCTCTATACCTGCCTCATGCGCACGGAAGAGCCCGGGTTCATCAAGCTACTCGCTGCCTACGATGCATCTACCGATAAGTGGGATGCGCCGCAGATTGACCAAGGCTTCATAGAGCACCTGAACAACTTAGCTGGGAAAGATACATCCTAGCGAACCAATTGCGGTGCCTGACCCGGCCTGGAGCTGAAGCAGTTAATCTGCCCATTCTTTTTGTATTGTCCGAAATCAGCAGCCCTCGATGTGCTCGCTGCTAGACGGGTGACTTGTTCAGATGCCGGGTAGCCCCGAAGCGGACCCTTGCCTGTTGCGGCTTGATCGAACGATCAGCGGGACTTGGTGAGCTTTCGCTGCACCTGCGCCAAAGTCAGCTTCCGGGTGGTTGCAGCACAAGCGGATTTTTCGCTGGTTGGAGCGACTAGGCCCTGCAAGCCTCAATCTGAATTTGTCAATTTCAAGCTTTGTATACAGATTGCGTCCGAGCAATATAGCGCCAGCGAAATTTGGGGATTACTTCGATGTTTACAGCATATGTTTATCCAGTCTTTGTCGCAGTGGTTATCACTGTCATCGAAGTCTTTTTTCTCACTCGTTGGCTTAGGAAGCGTGACCAGACAAAAGATCGTATGACGTGGAGTCCATTCAAGATACTGTTTTACGAGTCCACTCTAAGATACGGCAGCATGCTGCATCTTCATGCGCAAGAATACATCAAACACATGGACGAAAAGACCAATGCTATCCGTGAGAATCAAGAATTGAGCTACGAAGATATCGATGACTTGAAGACCATCCAACGGAACTTCTGGACCAGCTTAGAAAACATCAAGAATGAATATTTCTTTCTCTTACAAACCGTTGCCCCCTCGCTTGAACCACATGCGGCGCAAGTTTGCAGTCGAGTGCTTGGGTTCGATTGGACCATTCGGCGGACACTCGAAGATGTAGATACAGATATCGGAAAACTCTATCCTTTGATTATTCTTGATAAAAACAATCCGCCCCCGATAGAAAAGGATGTCGTTGAGCGCCCCTTGACTTCGATAGCTTTCAAACCTTCGATGTTAAATCTCTCGATCATGTCCTTTTCTAGCTTCCCATTAGATCTAAAGCAGACCGCAAAAGAGTTGGACAATCTTCACTACAGTGAAAATGAGAATGCCTTTGTTCGAGAAGAACAATGGTCTGGGCTAGAGCAAGGAAAGCAGCGGCGTGAGTACTACGAACTGCACGACAGACTGAACCCAAGAACCATGCCGATCAAGACATTTTGGGAGTCTGATGAAGAATTCAATTCCAGACTGTCTAATGCAAAGGACTGATCCACTTGCTTCACTTTTGGCCCTTTAGAGGTAGATCCCGCGCCATGTTTTCAGCAGCAATGGTCATGTCGAGCACCCGACAAAACTCCATAGAGGCCATTAGCATGTCGAATGGGCTGACTCTTTCGCCCGTAACGAACCTAGCAAAGTGGTCAACAAGGCTCTGTGAAATGTTCTCGTCACCGTCTCTAGGAAACCTTCTTGCATAGTCAGTGTATTGGGCAAGGCACTCCTGAAAGTTCTGTTCAAGGACGGCGTCTCGCTCAGACGCGTGCGGACCTGCATCTACTGTCCCAAGTATCAAACCTCTAAACTTTTCGAACTCTCTTTGCTTCTCGCTTGTTGCCGAACGAGCACATCCGCACCCTACAACGGCCAGGGAATAAATTTTCACGGCGGTCGAGTTGATCTCAGAGCTGTGCTTGTTCATCGTGCCCTTAAGAAAATCCTGCAGATAGCTTTCGATATTGTACTGAGCAAAGAGAAGAAATTCGCCGAAGTCTTTCGGCTCTTCGATTTGTCTTGGGTCGGGCAAATCACTTTTCTTTCGGCGGAGCCATCCAAACACATTGTTCTCCAGTTCACACAAACCAATCGACCCTCTGGTCCAGTATTACGGTTACACAAACAAGTGCCAAGCGCTAGATACAACTGACTTTCAGTGCGATAGGTTGCGCTCAAACACTCTGATCGGACATTCACGCACAGCGCAGCATCATGCACTTTGGGCTCGGTGCTGACATCTGACGGTTTTGGTCGGATGATCCTCGTCAGCCCGAAGCGGACCTTGCTCCGAACGCCACAACAGCAGAATTCAAAGCGACTTCGATCATTCTGGACCTTTCTTGGAAGTCATTGAAAATAGCAGAACTTGTAGACACGAGCATCCCAACTTCCACCGATATCGTCGCGACTATTTTCAATAGATAGTGCCACGGCATCATCATAGCCTGGTTGGTTACGTCGAAGTTGAAGGTTGACGTTAGCAATACGTGAGCTGCCATCAGGGCATTGAGCATTTCGTTCATAAGGAACTATCGCGCCGCGTGGAAACCACGGTGGTCCAGCCGGTCCTTGTCTCCCTTCTGGTCCGATGAAAGCCTCTTCCGTTCGAAGCGTTGTGACAAGTCTTCGCGACAGAAGTGGGTCTGTCAATATCTGTTGTCCTACCTCAACCGCTATCGCGTCATCGAGTTCGACCTTGAAAAGATCGAAAGCCTGACCGCCTGAGAAAAGAATTATCGCCGTCGATACAGATGAAACGACAGCTACTATGATATCACGGGTCATTTTGCACCTTTCGGTCGTTAAAAGTATACCAATAATTCGGTTGCCTATGCACGCGAGCCTCTCTTACTCATCGCAGGAGTATCGAAATCATACCGCATCAAACTTTCACTGACGCCCCGCCTGAGATAATTTGAGGTTTGATACGTATTGCCAACTACCAAATGGTAGTTTCATAGTTGAAAAAAGAGCGAGACTAGTTTTGCCTGTGAAGATGTACCAGTTTTGCTCAGAATGCCTTTCAGCCGCTGCCGAATGGTTGAAGTCCTTAAACCCAAAGTACTGGCAATTTCATCAGCAGAGTTCCCTGCGGCGAGAAGTTCGGTGCATGCTAATTCAGATTCCGTAAGTTGATACAGGGCACTGAGTTGGCTCCGCCTACTTTCAGAAGTCGCTGCTGTGTCAATGGCAAGAACGATCACCTTGTCCTCCGTAAAGAAGTGACGAAGTGACGATGGTAGCTGCAGGATGTTGAAGCGGCGCGTCAGGCCAGATTGCTCCATCACAACATGTTTCGGCCCATATGAAGCAGGATTAGCCGAACATGCAGCCTTGATCTCATCCATGGGCCATGCAGACGGATCGAACTGATCTAAGGGCACCTTTGAGGAAAAAGTCGCGCGACCCGTCACATTAAAGACGGCGAGTTCATCAACTGTTTGTGACATCATCTCGATCAAGCTAAGAAACTGATGTTCGGCCTTGCTAGCAAGTAGTTCAGCGGTTGCGGCAACCATCTGTCGGACCTCAGAAGCGAGTTGTTTCTCTTTGGCCGTGATCGAATGTCGATCAGGCTGAAACTGCATCGACAGTCCGAAGATGTTGTCTTGAATCTTCAGGCCTATTATTGCTCCGTACCCAAGTCCTCTGGAACCAAGAAAATCACGGAAGTAGGGGAGCTTCATTAGCGACCGGCGATCACCAAGATCATCATCGCATGCGAAGTAATCTACCCGCAGTTTAGGGATCAGCTTCTGTCGCAGGTCCCTATATTGCCACCCGTTGGCGACATATGCGTTAGTCACAGTCTCCAGGGTTTTCGACTGAAACAACCACACGCCTCTGAAATCAGGGTCGTGCCCCATGATGATTGTACCCACAGCGCCAAAACAATCTGAAACTGCATCGCAGACATCGCGCCAAGCGGTTGCATCACTCTCAACCTTCTTGAGGGCCAAATGTAATTTGTAAAACTCCTCCTTCATCTAACTCGTATCGTCCAGAGTTCCTGTTTTACCGGCCTCAAGAACTGCAACTTGTGCCAGTCCATTCAACTTTGCAAAGTCCGCTTTCTGCGCATCACCTGCGTTGGTGGGCAGCGCAGCACCTGTCAAAATGGGCTCGCTGCCGACATCCGACGCCTTTGCTCGGATGACCCATGCCAGCCCTTTGCGGGCGTTGCATTCCGAGTGCGTTCGGAAGGTCAGCGGACTAACCAACACGATGGTGCGGTCGCATACGCAACGCACCATCTGCGACACAGACAACAATGACAGCGCGCCAAATTTGGTCGATGCTCGCTTATCGCACAAGATGAGCTCTCTGGGGCAGGTAGAATATCAGGTTACCTTTCGCGTACCACGGCACTTAGGGAACTTCGTACATCCCCAAAAAGTGTCGCCCGTCTTGCGGTTTGCGCGTTGTACCATTTCGCCTCCACATTTCGGACATAGGGTTTGGCTTTTTGGGTTTGAGTTCACTGACGAATGTGCGACGTTTTTGGCCGCAGTTTTCTTTTCAAGATTTTGCAAGTGCTGTGCGCGACTGGCTCTGTTGCTCTCCAGTGCCTCACCTAGCAGCTTTTCGGCAAAAGCGTTCAATTGGAAGTCCGAGAAGACGAGCTGTCTTCGAGCTGAGATAAGCTTTCCGAGCGCGCGCAGTCCCCAAGCGACGTTTTCTGGCATTTCGGTCTTAGGTTCGGCAGTGCCAGTAAAGACAACAAAATTGTGCAGCGACGTTAGGTCGATGTCCAAGATGCTTTGCACGGCTTTAACGTGAGCATAGTTCTGCCGTAGTGGGTTTTGGAAGCTACGGCGTTTGCCACCTTTCTGCACTTGCGTCCATTTCTGCTGGTCAGCACCACCAAAAATCCAACCAGACATATTCTTGGTCTCGATCACGAAAATCCCGAAGCGCGATAGTATAAGGTGATCCAGTTGGGTCGTTCCGCTTGCGATTGGCAGGATCAAGTCAGACAAGACCCGATACTCATCTTCATCTAGAATAGAGGAGAGCGCATTGTGCACCTGGCGCTCGCCTCTGGCACCTTTTCGCTCCGGAGTGTTGTAGCTTCGCTCAGCAGCCCGAATTGCCGACCTAACAGCAGATTTTAACAAATAGTTAAACATGCCGAGCTCCAAGGTTGCTTCACAGGTTGTGCTGAGTGACACAATACCAAGGTATAAATTACGACTTGGATCAAGATGTGGCAATCGTGTCTGCTTTGGGCTGATTGTGTTGAAAAACTCGGTGTTCGAGTGAAGATCGGTCAACTTGGGCTCGCTGCCAACAACTGACTGTTTTGATCGGATGACGGGGGCCAGCCCAAACCGGACATAGGATCTACGGGCTGCACTGGTCGAATAGCGGGCAACATGCCGTTGACCATGAGCATTTGAATGTCCGCAAAATATGTCGCTATGTTTTCCCTAGCCTTCTGGCAGATCAATATTAACGCGGATCGCGGCTCCTATCGGCCCTGAACGTCGACGAATTAAACGATCAATCAAGTCTGTGTCCTCTTGTGTGTAACGACGACCAACCTTACAGCGCATCAATAAATCAGCGACCCAATGCTCCAGACGCCAATATTCTGTTCCAGAAGCCTTCTTGACTGAGCTGATAGACGGACCTTTCGTGTCGTCCGCGTCGGCGGTTAACGCGTCGTCGATTGCAGAACTTCTTACGACTCTTGCCCCCACAGGGGGAAAGCTGACGGATTGGTAAGTTGAGGCTGGTAGGCTTGTCTGGAAGGGAACTTCACTTGGATTGTATAGAAGATAAAAGATTGCCTCTTTAAACTGTTCGTGAAAGTGCTTGATCCGCTGTAGCTGTTTGTCCGGGTTGCGAATTGCTTGGTATCTGGAGTCCTCAAGAAATTCGTATTTTCTCTGCAGCTTAGACAAAGCGTTACCAGATCGCGGCTCGATAAGCCCATTAAGGCCCAAACGAAAAGAAACTGGATCATCATCGTCGACATCGCAATTTTCTGGGTAAAGGCGCTTAGACTGTAAGAGGCCGATCTTTTGATCCAATAGTTTCCCAAACATTGACACGTGAACGACAAACGCAATGTCCGCCAGCTCCCACTTATCAAATTGACGAAGACCACCAATATTGTGGATTTCAAGCATTACAACTGCCCCAGAAGGCAGTGCCTTTGGAGCTGCAAACTGAGACACCTTGTTAATGAAGGCATCATCGAGAGACGGTTCACGAATGTTGGGCTGGTTGACCACACGCTCGGTAACGTCATCATTGCATGCTCGCATAATGAGACGAACCCATTCGATTACGTCATCAGGTAGGGTATTCCAATCCATAGCTCTATCCAGTCTTCATTTAAGATGTCTCATCCAAAGCTCAGTTACACCATGAAAGTTGCCTTTGGTACCTTGCGCAGCATTCGACATGTAGGGCTCGCTCCTGACATCTGACGGACTTGGTCGGATGCCCGGGTGCAGCCCAAACCAGACTTTCGATTGGCCAGACTGGTGGCGTGATCGGCGGATGGAGCTGACGCCGGTTAACTAGACCGAAGTTCCGCTTTCGGGCGTGGTGCGACGCATCTCGAGAGTTACTCCACCATCCCCATCGTCACAAAGACTCGCGAGAACGCTGAAAAGATGTCATAATGGGGACGCCGAACGTGCATTGGAATGACCATCTTTGCAGCAATTGAGAAGCGCCATGACAAACTTTATCAAGCGGATTTCATTAATCCTCGTATTCATAAGCCAGACTACCGGCTTGCAGGCCCAAACAGCGGAAGAAAACAAATTTGAAACTATGCAATGCGTTGCAGTGTTAGACGGAGAGATGGGGAGTTGTTCCGATTTGTTGTCGGACTTTCTGGATGCATCCGGGACCTCAGTACTCAAGGTGGAAGTAGACATTGGGTGCTATCGAGCATGCATAACTGGGTGCGCAGACGACGATCGTAGGTGCAAACAAAACTGCGTCGACCGCTGCCAAAGGATCATCTGCATGCCTGAGACCTGTTAAATAGCTAGAAAAGCTTGAGATGCGATCCTAGCTCGGACAATCCTGCGATGCGCCGCGGACGTGATTTGGGTTCTGCATGGGCTTCCGAAGGATTTGGTCGGTTGACCAGTGCCCAGCCCAAAGCGGACAGTCATTCTGGTCAGAGAAGTGAAACTTACATGCAAGGGCTTATGCGTCTTTCAGTCGTTTTCGCTCAGCCACATATGACGAAGAATGCAATATGCGGTCCTTACCTCAAGATGTTGGCATTGCCGCCATACGATTTGTAGTCTTGTATAAGGAGCATCACATCGGCATTGACCGCGTGTTGCACACATCACAGATGTATCCGCCAGGGGATTAAGGTAAAAATGTTCAACCTGATTGTTGCTGGAGGAACGCGACACAACCGCCAAGACGTCCTCGCTGCGAGCCGGATATTTGAATACACAGAAGACTGGATTCGAGATGAGTTTCGACCAAATGGTAATATCGACTTCACTCGTCTGTGTCGCCTCCCGACTCTTTTTATGGAGGAGGGCATAGGGGATGAGGTTGCGCGTTTGGGATGGCTATCCAGAGTTGATTTGGTAGGGAGAGAACTGCGTTTTCAGTACGCTTTTGATCCTGATGTGCCGCCTCTGACCAACGCCGAAATTTATGAGCTGTCTGCAGAACTGCAAATGGCAGATTGGGAATTCTCAAGAAATCATTGGGCAATCAAGAATGCCGATCTCGGATATACTTTGCTCAAGAACCGGTTTGACAGCGTGCCCGCACCAACGGTGTTTAACCTCAGTGAAAGCCCCGTCAATCCCCGCCTTGTTTCTTTGATGATGCCGTTTGGTGGTTTCGATGGGGTGCATCAGGCACTTAGGAAAGCCATTGAGAGCGCGGGTTTCGAATGCCGCCGAGCCGACAACTTTTGGCAACACAGCCACATCATGCAAGATATCGTTGAGTTGATTTGTACATCTCAAGTGGTCGTTTGTGACCTATCAGGCAAAAATCCAAACGTATTCTATGAAGCCGGGATCGCACATACTTTGGGCAAGGAAGTCATCCTAATTACACAGTCAATGGATGACGTGCCGTTCGACTTAAGGGCGTTGCGATGCATCACCTATCTGAACAATGGTGAAGGTCAGGCCAAATTGGCCACGGATGTGGTGCAGCGCATAACTACCGTGACGGGAAGGTGAGGCTCTATGCGGGTATCGGACAAGCTGGCACTGTTAGACAAGATTGGACGTGAGCTCCAAAGCAGGTTCACTTTCAGCGAAATTGACGCATTCCTTGCTGAGTTTCAGATTACTCGACCGGAAAACGCGGAGCGGAACAGCAAATGGGTATACTCAAAAAATGTGTTGTCTGGATTGGATGACGAGTTGATCATCAAGATTGCAGGCGAGTTAGATTTGCTTGAGATCACTAGTACAGGCCAACATTTTGAGCCTCCGAGAAACTGGCAAAAGACACAAGAATTCCGTTTGTTCATTAGCCATGTAGCGGCGGAAAAACTGAAGGCGACCAGATTGAAAGACTGTCTTGCCAAGTACGGCATATCTGGCTTTGTCGCTCATGAAGATATTCATCCAACTCTGGAATGGCAAAACGAGATCGAGCGGGCGCTGCACACGATGGACGCATTTGTCTCGATACATACGTCTGGATTTTCAAAGAGCTTTTGGACGCCGCAGGAGATAGGTTTTGCAGTTGGGAAAGCCATCAAAGTGATTTCCCTGCGGATGGGTGAGGACCCAACAGGGTTCATTTCAAAGCAGCAAGCGTTGTCTCGCGGTAGGAAGACAGCCGAAGAGATAGCAGACGAAATTGACCAGCTGCTGAGTGATGACCCACGAACTCAACAAAGGCTGGCCGAAGGGAATCCTAAAGCCCGCATTAAGTCGGACCGCATAGAACGGATTGCTTGGCAGGCCTCAATCAGTTCTTCCTCCAGCTCAGGCGTGACAGGCAACGCGCCAAGGTTTGCGGCTTTCGCGATCTGGTTGAGATTGCTAGAAAGGCGCGACTGGCCCAAGGCTCCAAGCACGCGCGCTAGTTCTGTATGGTCTTTGATAGGTTTGTGACCACGCACACGGCGCGGTGTCAGTTCGCCGTCGAAGAGCTTTTGCCGAATGTATTTCCCAAGAGGCATACCCGCCGCTGCTTTCTCAAGCTTGGCACGTTCTTCGAACGCAAAACGGATAGAAAAGGGTGCCGGAGCTTTCTTTTGCTGCGTTGCACTTTGCTGCGTTGCAGTACGCAATTCGGGTGTAAGTCGCAGTATCCCTTGCGTTGCAATATCCTTGAACTCACTCATGGCCCCACCTCCGGACCATCGGAAAACTCTTTCTTATCAATATGTTTGAGTTGTTCTTCCCATTCTGCTAATGTCTCAAATAGCGTGTCTGAGGGGTTCGAACTTTCTCCCCCAGTGTCCGCCACTTCACTGATTTGACCGTGAAACCCCTCTGATGCATTGAATGGTAAGGTGCTTTTGGCATTCGAAGCCTTGTTTTGGAGACGTAGAGATCTGGTCTACAAGGGTCAGTCTGATGATCTTTATTTGCAGCGGATAATACCGAACCTTTGAGTTACCGTCTGGTCTATAGGTCATACGAGGCTCCCCGCGCCGTCATCTGCAAAGCTGGCTTTCATATGCACTCGAGCACATGCCAGATATGGGCTCTAAATCGTCTAAGCCCCATGGTCTCCGAAGCGCGAGCTAAAAGAGGATTAACTTGCCTTCTACGAAGCAGGCAGCACGCCATAAAAAGATCATGCAGTTCAGCAGTCCTTCTCTGCCAAGCTAGCCAACTTCGCTCGGAGATTTTGATTTACCTGTCTGATGTCCTTAAGCTGATATTGTAAGTCCGCCACACGAGCCTTTAGCTTCTTTCTATCTGCAGCAAGTTTGGCCAGCTTCTGCTTTTCTTGCTGAGTTAACTCCTCAGTACCGACCATCAACAAACAGGCCAATTCAGCAGCGCGTTTGGGCTCAATGGATCCGAAAAAGTCTGTCAGATTGGTGTCAATAGGATCACGAAACAGAACACCGTCATCTCTTCCAAGATATTCGCGAGCGACATGTTGGTTTTGTTGCTCGTAGCGTTCGATAATGGTTCTTGCCCGACGTTCCGATAGCGCCACGACCGGGCAGTTCTTAGAAAAAGCCTGCATGATGTGCATTTGTCGCTTACGAATCCGCGTCAGGCTACCTTCCGCGTCAATGTGCTGCGCTGCCTCATTCAAGTCTCGTAGATAAGCAGCGACTTCCGCGCTCACGCGTTGATTCCGTTTCTCAAAGTGATCACGCCCTTCAAGCTTGATCTCCGTTCGTTTCAAAAAGTCACGAACGACGTCGCTTTCAAACAACTGACCTCTCTCGAACGGGCAAACGGTTATGCTGGCACTACCTATAGCGTTGGCCCACAGACCGAGGCGATCACTGTAGTTGTGGTAACCGCTTAGCGTTTCCCTTTCCTCGAAAGAGTCAAAACTAAGGCTTTGTCCAGTTCGAATGACTTGTGTCCACATGCTGGTCAAGTGAAGATCTTGGCGCCTAAGGTAAACTACAACGTTGACTTGATCGAACCACTTCCGGAGATAACCGACAATGCTTTGAACGGCGACGTCTGAGTTGCACCACTCCCACAATACCTCTGACGAGATGATCGTCGTGTCGGTGCCCTCAATCTCATTTGCAAACCGCTGATCAAACTCGCGCGCAGCAAGGGCGTCGTGCGGCCCCCAGCGATGATAGCGCTCCGGCACAACCTTAAGCATGTCGGGTTTTTCAAAGCAGTTCCGCATGTAAAGATGGAATTGGCTGCCCTTGACTCCCATAGTCTGTGTAAAGGAGACCCGTTTGGCTTTCAGTGCTTCGCGATTCTCAGCGAGCACATGTTGGATCGACGTGGATCCTGTTTTCGTCATACCGACGTGCAGAACGACTTTCATCTTGCTTCCCTAGCTAAGCAAACCAAACTCTGACCACTATCTGGGCCTCCGCGTTCTTCGGTCGGTTTATGTGATGGTTAAGTTAATCAATCACTATTGATTGCACCAGCCATAGCTCAGGCCAGCAGTTCTCGTTCCGATGGGTTACCCGTGCGCGCAACCTGCCAGCAAACCAGTTGGCCGATTTGCTTCGCTTTTAGTGAGTGCCCCATAGGCTCTAGGTTTTCGGTAGCCATGATTTCGGTGTCTGTCCCAAGTTAGCGAAAGTATTGCATGAAGGTCTGTGACGGTTCCCGTCGCCACCGGTCGAAAGCGACCGGAACATGCGCCTTTTAGATTGTGTCGGAGTATGTCATCACAACCACTCTTTGCTGACCGAATGTATAACGGGGAAGTCCTGGTTTTGGCCTTCGCTAAGACAAACGCGGGCGTCTGTTTTTGACCTTTCGCAGCTCGGATTGTTGTAGAGCCTGCTCGAAACGACAGAAGCCGTTCGCATAAGAGACCTTGATCGTTTTGTTATCTCTAGAAGATTTTGGCTCCGGCGGTAGGGATCGAACCTACGACCAATTGATTAACAGTCAACTGCTCTACCGCTGAGCTACGCCGGAATATGACGGGCGTATAGCAATGTGAATCCGCGCCGTCCAGAGGGTTTGAGCGAGAATTTCCGCTTTCCGTCATGGCCTTCCAAGACGATAATATGTCGCTGTGATTGCAAGGGCCGGATGAGCTGCAATGATGCCCCGTTCGGTCAGGTCAACCAAATGCGCGAAGACATTCCTTTCGGCGGCAGGAAGCAAGGTGGGTGCCACGTCCGCATAAATCCGCCGGGTCAGTGCACTGACTGTCAGGTCGTTAGACCCGAGTTGATCAAGGATCTGCGCCTGCCGGGCCAAACGATGCCTCACAAGCCAGGCCAATCGTTCTTTGGGTTCGGTGATTGCGGGGCCATGCGCTGGGAAATAGGTTGTCGCATCAATGGCGCTAAGCTTTTCGCAGGACTGCATAAAATCGGTCAGATCACCGTCTGGAGGCGACACCAGGGAACTCGCCCATCCCATCACGTGGTCACCGGTGAAGACGAACTGCCCCCATTGGAAGCAAAGGTGATTGCCAATATGACCCGGCGTATGTAGCGCTCGAATCGCGCCCCATGGCCCACGGATAATCGCCTGATCCGGCAGTGGATGATCTGGCACAAATCTCGTGTCAATTCCCTCGCCGCCACCGATAAGATCCGAGGCGGCAAGGCGCGACATGACATCGCTGCGTCCGGCCTTCGCATCGCCAAAAGCCAGAACCGGTGCTTGAACGGCGTCAGCCAGATGGTGGGCAAGTGGTGAATGGTCCAAATGACTATGCGTGACGAGAATGTGGGTGACCGAACGGCCTGCAATAGCGGCCAGCAAGGCATCCAGATGCCGCATATCTTCCGGACCAGGGTCGATGATGACAAGTGCCGTTTCGCCGACGAGATACGTATTGGTTCCCCAATGCGTCATCGGTGATGGATTGGGGGCCAACACGCAATGAAGATTGCACGCCAAATGTATTGGCACGCCAACCGGGTAGGGCGCCGGATCGATCATGATAGTGGCTTCCTGTTTTCAGCGCGGCCCGTTAGCGTGGGGCCATGTTTTTTCGCTGGCTCAAAAACACGATGCCGCGGGGGATCTATGCGCGGGCTGCGCTGATCCTCATATTGCCGGTGATCTTTTTGCAATTGCTGGTCTCGGTTGTGTTTATTCAGCGCCACTTTGACGGGGTGACACGGCTGATGACAAGCGCTGTCAATATTGAGCTGCGCTTCCTGATCGACACAGCGAATGATGCACGTGATTTGCAAGAGGCCAGGGACGCAATCTCAAGGATTGACGCACCGCTGGAAATTCTGACCGATTTGCCGGCCAATGATGTTTCACCTGTTGATATCAAGCCGTTTGTCGATCTGACCGGCAATGGAGTTATTAGCAACATGCGCTCCGGAATCGCGAATATCCTAGCGATCTCGCTCGAGGACCGCAGGCGCGTGGTTGTCTGGGTCGACACGCGGCACGGTCCTTTTAAGATGGACTTTTCGCGCAGACGCGTATCTGCCTCCAACCCGCACCAATTGTTGGTTATCATGGTAGTTCTTGGCGCACTCATGACGGCTGTGGCTTATGTGTTCCTACGAAACCAGTTACGCCCGATCAAGCGCCTTGCGACCGCGGCGGCGGATTACGGGAAAGGCCGGATCACCCAGTTTACGCCGACGGGCGCAGTCGAGGTGCGTGCTGCTGGCATGGCGTTTCTGGATATGCGTAACCGGCTCGAACGGCAGGCGCAGAGCCGCACGCTAATGCTTTCAGGCGTTAGTCATGATCTGCGCACGCCTCTGACGCGTTTGCGGCTCGGCTTGTCAATGATGGAGGACGCGGATGTCGCCCCGATGATCCGCGATGTCGATGACATGCAGCGTCTGCTTGACGGGTTCCTTGATTTTGCGCGTAGTGATGCAAGCGATGGGTTGGAAACCATCGTACCCGCTGATCTGGTGACCGCAGTTTTGGAGGATGCACGCCGCACTGGGCAAGACGTGACCTGTGGTGGGGTCGAGGGATCTCATGACCCAATACGCATGCGTCCCTTGGCACTAAGAAGGGCGCTTGACAACTTGATCAACAACGCATTGCGCTACGGGACAAAGGCCGAGATCGGACTTAGCGTGACGGACCGTGCGGTACGGTTCTGGGTCGAGGATGATGGGCCCGGTATCCCGCCCGAACAACGTGAAGACGCGATCAGCCCATTTGTGCGCCTAGATCCGGCCCGCAATCAGGACAAAGGAAGCGGTGTCGGCCTGGGTCTTTCGATCGTGGCGGATGTCGCGCGGACCCATGGCGGTGTCCTGCGGCTTGGACAAAGCGCGAAGCTTGGTGGGCTCATGGCTGAGCTGGTTATTGGTCGCTAGCTTTGGTGTCTTTGTGAACGATCAGAATCTTATCTAAGCTTTCGAAGTAATTCTGTTAGGAGTATTAATGGCAAACGATGCCAGAGCCCGATCAGCGAATTCGGGTTTTTCGCCGCGAGTGCACACGGCATCAAAATCACCGCCGCTGTGAAATTGTCGGTGATATCGATGCCGTCATCCTGAATATTTGTGGTAAGCCTCGGCCATCGCAGTGTTGGCCGGTGAAAGGCACCCGAATATCGCGGGGTGACGTTATTTCATGCGGTTTGATATGATGCCGACTTGAACAACATCCATTACTTGCTGACGGCTGGTGGAAATGCCGTTCACGAAAAACGGAGACCTGAGAATGTGACATCGCCAAACCCACCGCCACAGATTGAACGGATAACAGGCGAGGCCTAACAATTGCATATTTTGAGGATCTGCTCTGTTGTTGAAGCGCTGGATGTTGATAAACAACCAACGCCCGTCTCGTTCGTGTTCCTAGACGGCAAATATAGACACACATTTACTACTGCGCTACATGGTCTGATTAGACTATGAAGCGGCCTGTAAGCCCATATAAAAAAGGATTTTTTTGCTACGGGTTAGCATTCACCGACGCGTAAGAACCGAGGGGCCTATGAGATTTCTCTTGAGAGCAAGAAAGCCAAGTTTCTCAATAGTGAACCGACTGCATCATCTCGACTTGGGTCACCACAACCCATCATCTAGAGTGTCTTGGTTACCTTGCGCAGATGTGGGGGATTATCAGGATCGAGGCCGAGGCTCACCGAAAGCCTCTCTGCAAGACGATAGAATGGCTGGACGCTGAAAAGCGGGTCAACGAGCCAATGACCGGTAGCGGGAGGTGTCGTTAGGGTTATGACTCGCGCGCCCTGCACCGGCAGACGTTCCAAGACCTGCTCTATGCCCTTCTCATCCGGTGTAGACAAGGCGATGACTGGATAGCCGTCGCGCAGCACAGCACTTGGCCCATGCAAGACCTCGGCGCCACTGTAAGAGGCTGCATGAATTTCGCATGTCTCGACCAGCTTCAAAGCGAATTCGTGCGCCAATCCCAGAGCCGCACCCCGCGCGATGATCGTTGTTTGTTGAGTTTCGCGCAGTGCCTGCTGCACCTCGTCCAGAGCAGGTATTTCGATGTCTTCCTTCATGCAATCGGGAAGCCGGTAAAGCGCCGCGGCAAGGTCATGGTCGTCGGCCCAATCAGCAATCAGCCAAAGACCAGCAATAGTGGAGTTGAAGAAGCTCTTCGTCGCAGCAACAGCGTGCTCAGACCCCGCAAGAATATCGATCACGTCTTGTGCGGCCAACGCCAGCGGGCTCTTCGGCGTATTTGTTAGGGTGACCACATGCCCGCCGTTCCTGGCTAGCGACCGGCAAAGCGCCGCGATATCTTCGCTCCCGCCAGATTGGCTAATGGCGAGTGCTGCAAGCCCCTTCATCTTCAGCTCTTTGCCATAAACCGAATGGATTGAGGGGCCGATTGAGGCAACCGGAAGGCCCAGAACCGATTGGATCGCGTAGCTCAGATAGTTGGCTGCGTGATCGGACGAACCGCGCGCGACCGTAATAACAGTATTGGGTTTGAGTTCGCGCAGTGCTGCGGCGATTTCTTGGCTTTTTGATCTGGCCTGGGGCGTGGCGAGGCGTCGCGCTGCGTCGGGCATCTCATCGATCTCCCGGGCCATTTGGGTCGTGGCACTTTGGGTCATTCTCGGGCGATATCCAACTCGGAGACCGGCGTGGCCACTGCAGAGAAGCCACCCCGCGTCGTGACGGCGACGGCACCGCGTTCATTGCCCGCCTCAAGACAGGTTTGGAGTGAAGCGCCATTCAGCCATCGCGACAAGAAGCCCGCGTTGAAAGCGTCCCCTGCGCCGGTTGTGTCTTCGACATCCACTTTGATGGCCGGTGCGGTCAGCGTCTGGTCTGACGAGAGCAATGTCGCCCCTGCAGAGCCGCGTTTGACGACTGTAATGGCGCCCATCCGATCACTCAGGCCCGAGCTTTGAAGGACCTTCATTTCAGCCTCGTTAGGAAGAAACACATCCAGCATGCCGACGAATGGCTGAAGCGCGTCGGCTGTAAAGTCGTCGTCCCAACCACAATCGGCCGAAACGGTCGCATCAAGTGATCGGGCCACTTTCAGTATTTCCGGATCAGCGATCAGGCTGGTGATTTCGCCGATATGGATGTGTTTGAAGCGGTACTTGGCAATATCGTCGACGCGTATCTTAGGGAAAGCGCCCCCAGCCCGGCGGGTGAGAAAAGACCGATCCTCGCCCTTGGCCATGGCGATGGTGATCTGGGGGCCTTCGCTGGCCGGTAGTGGGGCGCATAGGGACAGATCAATCTGGGACGCGGTTAGGTCAGGTCGCATAAGTTCACCAAAAGGCGACGCCGGCAGCATCGCAGCAAGTGACGACCTGTGTCCGAGTTGTGCCAGATGTGCAGCCGTAATGAAGGCCCCGCCACCAGCATGGGCGCCAAACCCATCGGTGAACACTTCGGTGCCGAGGGTCGGCATTCTGGGCAGCCCGGTAAAGATCAAGTCGCAATACAGGCGACCGACCGACAATACTGGTGGGTTTTCGTGGCTCATGCTCACCGAAGCGCCGCCCCGCTATCGGGATCAAAGATGTGTATGTTTTGCGTCTCGGCACCCAGATTGACGGTATTGCCAAGTTCGGGTGGCGTGCGGCCATCGGCCTTCGCTATAATGTCGCCATGGGACGTGCCGACATGGATCAGCGTCTCGTGTCCGAGCGGTTCGCGGACATTGACGGAGCCGGTTATGAAGGCCGGACCGTCGACGGGCGCGAGGTCCTCCGGTCGGATGCCCAGCATAACCTTGCGGTGGTCGCTGATCTGCGTGCCGAGATCGATCCGTGACCCGCCATCAATCTGGATGGCGCCACCCGATACGGTGGCCGGGATCATGTTCATCGCTGGCGACCCGATAAAGCCTGCAACGAAGGTATTGGCAGGCGCGTGATAAACCTCTGAGGGGGTGCCAATCTGCTGGATGTAGCCGTCTTTCATGATGACGATCCGGTCAGCCATCGTCATGGCCTCGACCTGGTCATGGGTGACAAAAACGATGGTTGCGCCGACGCGTTGGTGGAGTTTCTTTATCTCCAGTCGCATCTGGGTGCGCAACTGTGCGTCCAGGTTGGAGAGCGGCTCATCAAAGAGGAAGACGGCCGGGTCGCGGACCATGGCGCGGCCAATGGCGACCCGCTGCCGCTGGCCACCCGACAATTGGCCGGGTTTCCGGTCAAGAAGGTCGGTCATGCCAAGGATCTCAGCGATCTCATCGATGCGCTTTTCCTTCTCTGCGCGGGGCAGCTTTGAGGAACGCAGCCCGAAACCGATGTTCTTGCGTACCGTCATATGCGGATAGATGGCGTAGTTCTGGAACACCATCGCGATGTCGCGTTCCTTGGGCTCGAGGTTGTTGACCACTTTGCCACCAATCTCGATCGAGCCGCTGGTCACCTCTTCGAGCCCCGCAATCAGGCGGAGTGTCGTGGATTTGCCACAGCCCGACGGACCAACAAGCACGACGAATTCCCCATCCTGAATATCGAGGTCGATCCTGTGGAGCACCTCGGTCTGGCCGTAGGTTTTGACCAATTTGCTGAGCTTGAGGTTCGACATCTTCAGGTCCCCATCACGTCCGCGAAGGCCGCGTTCAGTTTCTTCTCTGCCGTCGCATGCCGTGTCTTGCGTGCGTTTTGCCGGGCGACAAGGTCGGCGAGCGTCGCTGCGTAACCGTCGAGCGCTGGAAGAAGTGCCGCCTTGGCTGGCCCTCCGGGTCGGTCACGCCGCGCAACGAAAGTATTTGCGGCGACGGTCGCCTTGAATGCCGCCTCATCCATTGTTGGCGTGCGCCCGGTGGCATCTGCGAACGCCGCTTGAAAGGCGCTGTAGCCAGAGACAGAACCAAGCGGCACTTCTTCTTTGATCACTGCCTTGGCTACGGTGGCCGCAATTTCGTGGGCCTGTCGAAAGCTCAAGCCTTCATCACGCACCAGCGTGTCCGCAAGTTCCGTAATGGTGATGCACGCCGCATCTGTAGTGCGAGAGACGCGCTCTGCATTGATCCGGCAGGCCGGCAGGAATTTCGTCAGAAGTCGGAGCACGCGACTGCCGCTCTCAAAGGCAGCATAACCCGCCTGCTGCACTTCACCTTCGCTGTCATTCATGTCTGTGAAGGGGGTGTTGTGCATTGTACCAACAACCATGTCGCAGCGCCCGACGGTAACCGAGGCCATGTGGCGCAGATGCTCGATGGGCACAGGGTTGCGCTTTTGCGGCATGATCGAGCTGATCTGGACCAGGCTGTTGGGGACGTAAATCTGGCCCACTTCGAAAGCAGACCAGAATTGCAGGTCCTGGATCAAGCGGCCAAGGTGGATGAAGATCAGCTTGATCGATGAATAAAGGCCGGTGACGTAGTCGACCGAAGCGATACAGCCGTAAGAATTCAAAAGCGGTTCTTCGAAGCCGAGCAGGTCAGCGACGCGCTGACGATCAATCGGGAAGCCAGAGGTCGTAATGGCCGCGGCCCCCATTGGGCAGTGCTCAAGGCCATTGGCCTCTGCATCCAGACGCTGAGCGTCGCGGAGGATGACTTCGATGATTGCGCCCAGATAGTGCCCGAAGGTCGTCGGCTGTGCAGGCTGGCCGTGGGTATACGCTACGATCAGCGTGTCGGCTTCCTTGCGCGCCTTTTGGATGAGCGCATCGGCGAGGGCATGCAGTTCGTCAATTAAAGCAGCAACGCGCTGACGGAGGGCTAGTTTGAAGAGCGTGTGATCCATGTCGTTGCGGGATCGTGCGGTGTGGAGCGAACCCCCAAGATCGCCTAACCGCGCGCGAAGCTCCGCTTCGACAAGGAAGAAGTAATCTTCGTGTTCGCCGGTATAGGTCAGGGCCTCGATATCAACATCGGCCTCAATGGCCGCAAGTGTCTTGGCCAGTTTTGCGGCATCTGTCGGCGGCAAGATGCCCGTCTCGGCCAGCATCACCAAATGCGCCCTATTGATCGATGCCATGCCTGCCGCGTAGTTCGCCTTCACCCCTTCGAAGAGTGGTGCCAGAACCGTGTCCCGGTAGACCGGATCGGGAAATACAGACTTGTCCGTCATGCTTGGTGCCGCCCCTTGGATTTCAGCCACGTCCGGACGGGCCCATGATCATAGGTCGTCAGTTCAAGATGGTTTCCGTCGGGGTCCTGGAAATAGTAGGAAAACGCCAGATCATGGTCCGCCGCGTCGGTCGCCTGAAGAAGCTCGCCGGAGCGTCCGGACACATCGGCGTGGGGAAGCTGTTCCCCAAAATCCATGAAAACACGGCCCATCACCCGGAACGCGGTGGTGTGATCGCCGTCCGATGGTGGTTTGCCTGAGAATATCGTGGCGCAATACTGCCCGCGCGGTGTGGCCATGTACTTTCCGCCATTCAGGCGCTTGGAGCTTGGCAGAACCTGAAGGCCGAGGACCCGACAATACCACGCTGCTGCTGCCTCAGGATCGGCCACGTAAAGGTGAACGTGATCTAGGGCAGATATCTCAACCATAGAGGTCATCCTTTGAGCCCCGCCATCACGACACCTCGGATAATAAAGCGCTGGAAGATCAGGAAGACGATCAGCGTTGGAATGGTCGAGATCGCAGCTCCTGTCATCACAAGCTCCCATTGCACATCGGCTTCATCTGCAAAGGTCGAAAGGCCAACTGGAAGGGTGTACATCTCCCAACTGTTGGTCACGATCAGTGGCCAGATGAAGGCGGTCCAGTTGCCCAGGAAGACGAAAATGGCCAGTGCCGCCAACGCGGGCTTCACGAGCGGCATCGCCACAGTCCACCAGATTTGAAGCTCATTCAGCCCGTCGATCCGGGCGGCTTCGATGAAGTCATCTGGCACGGTTTCGAAGAACTGCTTCATCAGGAACGTACCGAAGGCTGTCATGAGCCCAGGAAACATGATGCCCCAATACGTGTCGAGCCACCCGAACTGCTGGCTCATCAGATACCAAGGGATCACCAGCATTTCTGTCGGGATCATCAAGGTCGAGAGGATTGCGATGAAAACGATATAGCGACCCGGGAAGCGGAACTTACAAAGCGTGTACCCGATCAGGCTGTCAAACAGCACTGCCGAAACCGTTGTGATGATGGCGATGATAAGCGAATTGAGGAACCAGCCGTAAAAGCGCCCGTCCTCCAGGACGTAAGTGTAGTTCTCAAAATGCGGCTCGTTTGGGATGAGCGTGACGTCATAGATTTCGTGCGGCCACTTCATCGACGTCGACAGCATATAGACGATTGGCATGACCATCGCGATGCCGCCAAGGAAAAGAAGGAGCCAACGGATAAACTGGCCCCAATTGCCCTTCGTGCGGATCGTCCGCGCGGCGACAAGTGTTTCCGAGGAAGCGCGGATATCGTCAACAGCGGCCATCAGCGATCCTTCATTAGCCACAGTTGGAAGAGCGAGACGAGGAGCAGGATCAGGAACAGGACGACGGTCTGCGCCGCCGCATATCCCATGTCAAAATCCGTGAACGCGCTCTGATAGATGGCGAGGACCAGCGGTTTCGTCGAGTTGAGCGGTCCGCCGGGATCATTGGTTGTCATGTTGAAGACTTGATCGAAAATCCTGAGAAATCCGATGGATGAGAAGACTACCAGAAAAACGATCGTCGGTTTCAGAAGGGGGATCGTGATCTCGAAAAGTGTTGCCGTTTTTGACACCCCATCGATGCGTGCAGCCTCATAGTAGCTCTGCGGAATGGCACGTAACCCGGCCATGAAGATGATGATCTGAAAACCGAGCCCGGCCCATACGGCAGGCGCCAGAATTGAAGGGAGTGCATTTGTCGTGGAGCGCAGGAATTCAATCTGCGGAATGCCGAACTGCGCCAGGAAATTATTGAAGAGCCCGGTGGGCACCGGCTGGTAAAACCACCGCCAGACCCAGGCCATCGCCACCGCGCTTGTCATAAATGGCAGGAAATAGAGCATCCGAATAAAGCCATGCATGAAGCGCGTCTTATCGAGATGGTAAGCGATAAGGAACGAAATCACGAGGCTGATCGGCGTGCCAAGGATCAGGTAGACGAATGTATTTCGAAAAACCTGCCAGAAGTCCGGATCGTTCCAGAGCTTGATGTAATTTTCCCAACCTGCCCATTCGCGGGTGCCCAGAAGGTTCCAGTCCTGAAACGAGATCACCATCGCATTAGCGGTCGGATAGAACCGGATCACCGCATAGAAGATGACGGGCACAGCAAGGAATGCCCATGCCCAGACAATCTGCTTTTGTCGAATGGTAAGGTTACGGTACATCAGCCCTGCCAGGGAGAAGGGGCGCGGATGTCCACGCCCCGATCTATCAGTTAGACGCGTAGAAATCGTCGAGCAGTTCCTGCTCTGCCTCTGCAGCAATGGCGACTGAATCGGCCACCGACATGCCTTCAAGCTTCACACGCTCAACTGCGTCGATTAGAAACTGGCGCTGTGCACTTTCGTTCACGAACTTCGTCGTATTGGCATATTCCAAACCGCGGATGAACGGGCCGAAGGTTTCGTTGCTTGCATTGGCTTCGGTTAAACCAACAGAAGGCTTTGCCGGAAGCTCACCTACCACATCAAGCCAGATCTGCATGGCCTCATCCGATGTAATGTATTGCATGAACTTCACGGCCGCTTCGTATTTTTCATCTTCAGCTTTTGTCGTGATCGCATTGACCCAATAGGACGAATAGTTCGACCGCATGCCGTCCGCTGTTGCTGGCAGCTCGGTCACGCCCCATTCAAGACCCCGCGTGTTGTTGAGCGACCCGATCCTGAAAGATCCGTCAATATGCATGCCTGCACGGCCAGCTTTGAACGCCGCTTGGGGTTCTTCCATGAACCCGATGGCGCCAATTCCGCCCTCTTCGCCGAGCCCAACGTAGAATTCCATTGCCTCAATGCCTTCGGGTGTATTGTAGTTCACCGTCCGATAGTCATCCAGGTAAGGCTCACCGCCGAACTGGCGGACCAAACCTTCACGGAACCAGTGGTGATCCTGCGCGGTCATACCCATAGTCAGGCCAGCCAGCGTGATATTGCCGGCGCCATCCCTCTCGGTCAGTTGCGCACCGATCTCAAGCATTTCGTCCAACGTCTCTGGCGGGCCGTCGATCCCGGCTTCTTCAAAAAGACGCGTATTGTAGAAAAGCGCGAGCGAGCGCACGGCAGTCGGTAGCGCCCAGTAATTGTCACCTTCGCGCATGGCCGAGACCATCGGGAAGAACTCTGAATCGATCTGGTCTGCCGGGAACGCATCCGCCGGGAGCGGCTGGATCAGGCTCGCAGCCTTGTAATCATTCAGCCAGCCGTAAAAGAGCTGTACCACGTCCGGGCCTTCGCCTGCCGGGATCGCCGCAGCGACCTTGGTGCGATAGTCGGCGTAGGGGAAATGGGTCATCGTGACCGTTATGTCCGGGTTCTCAGCTTCGAAGTTTTCGATCAGCTGTTCCATCGCTTCCACGCGGGCATCAAAGAAATACTGCCAGTATTCAATCTCAACCTCGGCATTGGCCGCAGATGACACAAGCGCCAACGCACTGGTTGCCGTCGCAAATGCCATCGCCTTCAAACTAGTGAATTTCATGTCGGGACTCCCTGGTTTTTATTGCTGGCCTGACGCCAGACTTACGCGGAGACGAGCCGCGAATACCCCAACGCTAGCCCAGCGGTGTTGAATCATCAAGTAAGTTGAGTTAATTGCCAATCATGTCCATCTCGACCGAAACCGTTGGTGCCAATGCAGAGCGTGCACGCAGCCACAACCGACAGATGGTACTGGATCGAGTCCGGCAAGCAGGACAGATCGGGCGGGCCGAGATCGCGCGGGGCTCCGGGCTTTCGACGCAAGCCGTGTCCAATATTATATCGGACCTTTTGTCTGATGGGTTGATTTCCGAACAGGGTCGCAAGGCAACGACACGCGGCCAACCCCCTGTCCAATATGGCTTAAATCCCGTTGGCGGGTACGCCATCGGCATCGAAATTCGCCCCGACGCAATCTTCGCGACCGTTCTCGATCTCTGCGGCACGCCCGCGGCCTCGCTGCGCCGAACCTTAGCCGCACACGACCTGGACGGCGTCACCGAAGCCGTGGTTGCAGCCAAATCGGCCATAATAGAAGAGGCCGACCTCCCCGCATCCAAGGTTCTCGGGGTGGGTATTGTTATGCCGGGTCCGTTCGGACGAACGGGTTTGAGTGGTACGGGTTCCGAACTTTCGATTTTCCACGACGTCTCACCCACCGACTGGTTCACCGAGGCCCTGAGCACCCCTGTCGTTGTCGAAAATGACGCTAACGCTGCCGCTGTTGCCGAACTGGTTGCTGGCGTGGCCCGCGGGTTTGACACCTTTGCATGTCTTTATTTTGGCAATGGTCTCGGCCTCGGCCTTATTCAAGAGGGGCGCCTGGTGAGAGGCGCGTTTGGCAATGCCGGTGAGATCGGCCACATTCCCGTGACTTCGAACGGTCGGGCCGTCCCGCTAGAGGCGGCGCTCAGTCGATTGGCAGTGCAAAAGCACCTCGCAAGTGCGGGTTTCGACATCACGAGCAGCGACGGGCTGGCCGAAGCCTATGCCGCGCGCAACGCCGCTTTGATGACGTGGCTGGACGCTGCCGCCGAACCACTCTCTCACGCAATTACGATCATCGAGAACATGTTTGACCCCGACGCCGTGATCCTCGGCGGTGCAATGCCGGACGCAATCTTTGATCACCTGATCGGTTCGGTGAAGCTGGCTGAACGCTCGGTCTCGAACCGACCCGGACGAATGACCGACCGTCTTCTGCGCGGTGCTTCAGGCCGCATGACGGGCACGCTTGGCGCTGGCGCATTAGTCATCAACCGCGCATTCACCCCGCGCATCGCTGCCGTCGCCCGATAGAGGACACCGCTCATGCAGACCGCCGACCAGACCCTCATTGCGCACGACCGTGCCCGGCCCCGGCTGATGGAACTCTGGTGGGCGCTCCGCCCGCTGACCTCGGTCGTGCGCTTCATGCAGACCGGCGCGCACCCCGATGACGAAATATCGGGCATGCTTGCTGCCCTGGCATTCCGGGACGGCATCAACATCTCCTACGCCTGCTCGACGCGCGGTGAAGGTGGCCAGAACGATATCGGCACCGAGGCTGGTAGCAACCTTGGTGCACTCCGCACGCGCGAGATGGAGCGTGCGTGCGGTATCCTCGGCATGCGGATGTATTGGCATTCGACCCATCCTGACGACACGATCACCGACTTTGGATTCTCAAAAAGTGGACAAGAAACACTGGGTCGATGGGGGCGCGACCGCACGATCCAGCGGTTTGTCGAGATCGTCCGGACGGAGAAACCGGACATCATCTGTCCTACCTTCCTCGACGTACCGGGCCAGCACGGCCATCACCGCGCTATGACAGAGGCGGCCCACGCCGTCATGGCTGCGGCTGCCGACCCAGCGTACCCCACGAACTTGCCAATCTGGCAGGTCAAAAAGCTGTATCTGCCTGCCTGGTCAGGGGCCGGACAATCCTATGACGACGACCTTCCGCCACCACCTGCGACGATGACGATCCCCGGACAAGATCGCGAACTCATGACAGGGTGGAGCTGGAACCGGATTGGAGAGCAATCGCGCGCATATCACCGAACACAAGGCATGGGCCGTTGGAAATCTGCCGGGCCGGGCCATGACTGGCCGCTGCATTTGGCGGAAAGTCATGTGGATGGTCCGGACGAAGCCATCTGGACCGGGATCCCGCGCGCAGTCGGCGATCTGGCCGCACTTCCGGGGGCCGAACCCATCACCGACGCGCTCCACGGCGCGCAATCGGCAATAGATGCTGCTGTTGAAAGCTTCCCTCATTTTTCGCGTGTGGTGGACTACGCTGCCGAAGCGGTCACCCATGTCCGCACAGCCCATGCGGCGTGCCCCGTCGCACTTTCGCAAGAGATCAGTCACCGACTAGAGGCCAAGCTGATCCAATTGGCGCAAGTCATACGCCTTGCACTGGGCGTCGAGGCGCGGGCGCGCACAAGCGCTGCTTTTGCTGAGGCTGGGAGCGCGGTTAAGCTGACAACCGAGATTGATCCCGGCACGGCAGACACGGTCGAAACGACCCTCAACCTTCCGGATGGCTGGACGTCGATAGGTGACGAGATCGTTCTTGGTGCTGAGACGCCTGTCAGCAATCCGTATCGCACGTTCTACGATCCAATTGCTCCGGCCGCCCCGCACCTGGATGTCACCATTGCGCATCACGGCACCAAGATCACGGTCCCGGTCGCATGTGAGAATGAGCTTGTTGTCATTCCGCGCGAACGCGTGTCGCTAACCCCGTCAGCCAGCATCCTGAACATCAACGCGCCGAACCGCACCATCATGCTCGCCGTTTCAGACCTCTCACCAGCGGACGCGACCATCGATCTGGCGCTTCCTTCGGGATGGGCGGCGGAGCGAAACGCGGCGGGCTTCGCCATAACCGTGCCAGAAGACGTTGAGGCGGGGTTGTACCGCGTCGAAGCCCGCGTCAACGGCAAACCAGCAGAGACCGTCCGCCTGATCGAACATGATCACGTTGCCCAGACAGCCTGCACGCAACGCGCCGAGGTCACCATTGGCGTCTTTGATGTTGCGTTGCCAGCAGGCAGGGTCGGCTATGTCGGCGCAGGCAATGACCGGGTTGGTGAGTGGCTCGGCGCCATGGGTGTGGATGTGACACCGCTCACCGACGACGATCTGGCCAGCGAAGCAACGCTTGCCACATATGACGCTATCGTCATCGGCATATTCGCGATGCGGTTCCGCCCGGGGCTGATCGATGCAGTTCCCGCACTACACCGCTGGACCGAAGCCGGCGGAACACTGGTCACGCTTTACCATAGGCCTTGGGACAACTGGGACCCGGACACCGTGCCGCCCAAACGGCTGGAGATTGGTCAACCCTCTCTGCGGTGGCGCGTCACAGATGAAACAGCGACCGTCACGCAACTGAAAGATCACCCGATTCTGTCCGCGCCAAATCTCATTGGCGCCGCCGACTGGGACGGTTGGGTGAAGGAGCGTGGCCTCTACTTCGCCAACAGCTGGGACCCGGCCTATACACCGCTCCTGTCGATGTCAGATCCTGGGGAAGACCCCCTGACAGGCGCACTCCTTGTCGCTGATATCGGCAAGGGTCGGCACATCCACACTTCCTTGATCCTCCATCACCAGATGGAAAATCTTGTTCCTGGCGCCTTCCGTCTGATGGCCAACTTCATCTCTGCGCGACAATGACGGATGATTCAGCGCGCAACAATGTCGGTTTTCCAGTCGCTGGCTAACAACAGATGTGTTTAAGCAATGCTTAGGACATAGGACGATAAGATAGATCGCGCCCAAAATACCGGTCAGTAAGATGAGAACCCGCGAACGAGGGTTGTTGAACTCATACGCTGGATGCCTGCAAAAAACAAAATGAAGCACCACGTGAATAATGCTGAACACAACAGGTCCCACCCGTGTCGCGCTGTCGTGATCGCCGTCGCCTCCCCAAAAAAGCATGGCAAATCGCGGGACATGAAGCCAGATGAAGACGTGTTTGGCCAACCTTTCGGGCAATGCGTGCAGCAATGGCAAAACACGCTACTCGTGACGTTTCACGGCATCGAGTTCATGCGTAAAGAAAGCCACAATCATCGAATAGTACAAAAAGTTGAGCACCGCGAATGTCCTCAATATCACAAACCACCACCGACTAAGAAGAATCTATCCCACGAAAGGTCGGGAGTGTGGAGATACGAGTCCCATACAATTGGTCCGAACATTTTGGCAATCCAACAACGTTGGAGCCTTGCGAACGCACGCTGAAGTGTAATTCTTATATGTCGTTGCATCCCAATGGGTTCTGGATTTCCAACAGCTTCGACTCAAAGACCTCGGCGGAGATGTGATAGCATAGGCGTCTGCGCGGAGTGGAATTGAGGCGATGGAAAATCGACCTCAAATGTCGATTTATCAGCGCAATCGGTTCGGTTGATAGAGGCATAAGCTTCCGCAGCCTGTTTTCGTATTCTCTACGGTGCGTTTTTTGATACGGCGCTTGTGGATCACAGAACCACGCGTCCGCTTCAACTCCAGCTTTGAGATGCTTCCAGGCGGAGAACTCGGTGCCTCAATCAAAGGTGATGGATTGCCGTCCGTAGGGGGTAGGGGAGCCAGACCCTGGATCAGCGCTTCCATGATGGGTTTGGACTGGCGATCTTCATCGCGCCGAACGATGGCGTACGGGCTGACGCGCTCGACCAGAGACGTGACGTTCACCTTTCCATGCTCTTTGCGGAACATCACCAGGTCTCTCTCCCAGTGGCCGAACTCGGCGCGCTGATATACACGCGTTTGTGTCCGCGGTAGCCACGCGGCATGCAACGACGTGACGTTCGGGATGGTGCTGGTAGAACTACTCATTGCATCCGTCCCTGGAGTATCCTTCACTGTTGCGCCACAGGAAGCCCACTGCGTCCGCTCGGATAATAGCTCAGAGTTCGTCGCGGCAGCACTGCAGGATTAGCTGAGAAAGGTAGGGATCAAGCCAGCCAAGATCGCCGTCAGAGAACGTCGACAACAAGTGCTACGACGGTACTCAACGCCGCATGGGTCCACCCAACAAAATGGGCCCAGATCATCATCAATTTCGGTCCCATAAGGCCCTAAATTTGCGCCTGCCACTTCCGGAAAGTAGCCAACAGAAATGGCGGTGGACACCGTCCAAACGGTTCCTGAGAGCGAGCTTTCCGGCAAATCCTATGATGTTCCAGGTATTCGATCCCCCAGCTTTGGCGAACAGATGCCCCTCGACTGCAACGAGACCGAAGAGGGACGTGCGAGCAATCGCAGGGTCGAGGTGTGGGTCAGAGTTCCGGTGGGCGAGAGCCGCCTCTGACACGTGGCACGCAAGACGGAGTTTGTTTCTCCGTCGCATTGCAGGCCAGATTTCGATCTGATCCGACGGAGCGGCGGCTTGGGACCAGGGCGTCGTTTGTCATTTGCGGGAGGCTATCGATCACGCGATTTCCTGACATTCGTCAAGTCAAACATAGTCGTACGACGAAGGTTCAATATCACGACCCAAGCTTTTTCGCGAATACTGTAGCCGGATCAGTCCATGCGGCTGCGTGGGCGCACACGATCTTAATTGGGAAATGGGAGGAACCAGATATGAGAGGGTTCGCATTAGCCGTGGCTGCCGCGATCGCTGCGGCACCTGTTGCGCAGGCGCAGGTCACAGAAGAGATGCTGTTGAACGACACGGCCTCGACCGGGGACGTTTTGACGAACGGGATGGGACGTCATCTGCAGCGCTATTCACCGCTGGACACGCTGAACCGCGACAATGTCCAAAATCTGGTTCCGGCCTGGGCCTTTTCGCTGGGCGGTGAGAAACAGCGCGGGCAGGAAACGCAACCGCTTGTTCATGAAGGGGTCATGTATATCACCGGCTCTTACAGCCGCCTTTTCGCGATAGATGTGAAAACGGGCCGCGAGATCTGGCAATATGATGCACGCCTGCCTGAAGGTATCCTGCCCTGCTGTGATGTGGTGAACCGCGGTGCCGCCATCTTTGGTGACAACGTCTATTTCGGCACGCTCGATGCCCGGATTGTGGCGCTGAACAAGGATACTGGCGATGTGGTCTGGAACAAGCGGATCGCGGATTATCGTGCGGGCTATAGTTACACTGCGGCGCCGCTTATCGTGAACGGGTTGGTCGTCACTGGCAATTCAGGCGGTGAGTTCGGGATTGTCGGTGAAGTGCAGGCACGTGACGCTGAAACCGGCGACCTTGTTTGGACCCGCCCCGTGATCGAAGGGCATATGGGCACGCTGAACGGCGAAGAAAGCACTATGACCGGCACACTGAATGCGACCTGGCCGGGCGATATGTGGAAAACCGGCGGTGGTGCCACCTGGCTCGGCGGCTCTTATGATGCTGACACCGACACCCTTGTCTTCGGCACCGGCAACCCCGCCCCTTGGAACAGCCATTTGCGCAATGCGGGCCAACCGGTTGATGACAATGCGGGCGACAACCTTTATGCAGCATCGCGCCTCGGGATCGATCCCGCCAATGGTGAAATCAAGTGGCACTTCCAGACCACCCCGCGCGAAGGGTGGGACTATGACGGTGTGAATGAGGTCGTCGCGTATACCGACCGCGAAGGCAATGACCGCTTTGCCACGGCGGACCGGAATGGGTTCTTCTACGTGCTTAACCGTGAGGACGGCGCATTTGTGAATGCATATCCCTTCGTCAAAGACATCAGCTGGGCCGAGGGCATCGATGAAAACGGGCGCCCGATCTTTGTCGAGGATAATCGCCCCGGCGACCCGGCCGAAGCTGCTGATGGCAACCGAGGTGAAGTGGTGTTCTCTTCACCATCCTTCCTCGGCGGCAAGAACTGGATGCCGATGGCCCATTCGCCAGATACGGGCCTGTTCTATGTTCCCTCGAATGAATGGGGCATGGATATCTGGAATGAGCCCATCACCTACAAGCAAGGTGCGGCCTATCTGGGCTCCGGCTTCACGATCAAGCCAAACTACGAAGATCATATCGGCAGCCTTAAAGCGATTGATCCCGACACGGGCGAGGTCGTCTGGGAACATCAGAACCCCGCACCGCTTTGGGGTGGCGTGATGACCACGGCAGGCGGCCTTGTCTTCACGGGCACGCCAGAGGGTGAGTTCATCGCTTTTGATGACATGACGGGCGAGGTGCTTTGGTCCTTCCAGACCGGCTCCGGCATCGTCGGACAGCCCATCACCTGGGAACAGGATGGCGAGCAATATGTGTCTGTGATTTCAGGTTGGGGTGGTGCCGTCCCGCTTTGGGGTGGTGAGGTCGCAAGTGCGGTCAACTATCTCAATCAGGGTGGTCTGCTCTGGACTTTCCGCCTGCCGCAACAACTGGCCGCGAACTGAGTTCTCCCGATAGACGGCCAATAGGCGCATCTCCGAAAGGGGATGCGTCTTTTTCGCATATAAGACTTTTGGCGAATTGGCGCATGGGCACGCGATGGCTATGGTCAGAGCATGGACACCGTTGAACACCGGCCAGCAGAAGTACAACTAGCCAAGCAATCAATGGGCTGGGCCCTGATCATCGACGATCACCCGCTCTTTTGCGATGCGCTTGAATTGACACTGCGAGCCTTGGGCGAATTCAGTGATGTTAAGACGGCGGATTGCATGGAAGCCGGGCTGCGCATCCTTGACGGCGCGTCGGCGCCAGCCTTGATCTTGTTGGACCTGAACCTGCCAGATGTGAGCGGCCTTGACGGTCTGATCCGTATCAAACGCTGTGCCGACAAGTCACCCGTTCTGATCGTCTCTTCCGTAACGGATAATGCAATTATCAACGGTGCTATTGCTGCTGGCGCATCGGGTTTTGTCCCCAAGCATTCCGGAAGGGCCGTGTTCAAAGAAGCGCTGGCCGAGATTGCAAATGAAGGCGTCTACAAACCTTCTGGTTTCGTGGAGGCAGAGAATGATGACGACCATGCACAGATCATGGCACGGCTTTCTTCGCTCACAAATCAGCAGGGGCGCATTCTGGAATTGATCTGCGAAGGCAAGCTGAACAAGCAGATCGCCTATGACCTTTCGATTGCCGAAGGAACGGTCAAGGCGCATGTCACCGCTATCATGCGCAAGCTGGGTGTCCAGCGTCGCACGCAGGCGGTTTTAGTCGCGCAAGAGGCGCGCTATTTTAACACCTTGCCAAATTCAAACTAGCCATCCTATCCTCTCGCGGTGGGAGGAAATATCGGGATGAGGACGACGGTAACGTCGCCGATTGGCCTGCTTTGTAAGGGGCAGGTGCGGTGCGGGACAACTGCGCCCATTTCGGCTTTGCGTGCACAGCTCGGGACAGACGCGCTGGTGCTGCTTTTTCTGTTTGTTACACCACAAGCAGACTTCAGGGCCGTGGTTGCAGAGGCCGAAAAACTCTATCCTGATACGGATGTGGTAGCTTGTACGACCGCCGGTGAAATCGGTGCTTTAGGCTATGATGAAGGTTTGATCGTCGCGGTTGGATTTCTCCGCTCCGAATTCGCATCAACCTCGCTGGCAATCAGTGACCTCGATCAGTTTCAGCCAGAATTGGAAATGGATCGGGTCGCGCAAGAGCGTGTCGCATTACAAGAACGCAGCCCGGAGATGGAGAATGGTTTTGCATTCCTGATCGTCGACGGGCTTTCCCTGCGCGAAGACACGCTGACGACAACGATTTCACCTGCGCTGCGCAATATGCCGCTTTTTGGGGCATCAGCGGGCGATGGCACAGATTTTCGGACGACAATGGTCTCACTGAATGGCCGGATCATGACGAACGGGGCTGTTCTGAACCTGATCCGCAGCGTTCATGAGACCGAGGTCTTTAGCCTTGATCATCTGGTGCCGACAGAAACGCAGATGGTTGTCACGGATGCCGATCCTGAACGGCGGATCGTCAAATCGATCAATGCCGAACCAGCTGCACGCGAATACGCGCGGCTTGTTGGCAAGGATCCCGATCAGCTCGACAGATTCATATTTGCCTCGCATCCCGTTGTCGTGCGGATTGGCGGCGACCACCACGTGCGCGCGATCCAGCAAGTCAACGAAGCAGGCGAGCTCGTATTCTTTTCGGCCATTGATGAAGGCATGGTGCTGACCATTGCGGAGCCTGCCAATATGGCCACCCATTTGCGCGATCAGATGGAACGATTGGCGCAAAGGGCCAGCTTCAGCGACATCATTGCCTGCGACTGCATTCTGCGGCGGATCGAGGCCGAGCAGATGCAAATGACGCGCGAATTGTCGGACGTTATGTCACGCTACAACGTGACCGGGTTTTCGACTTATGGTGAACAGATAGGTCCGTTACATGTGAACCAGACAATGACGGGCGTCGCGTTCTATCGGAAGGATGCAGGCTAGGCTTATGTCGATCATCAACGAGAATGACACGATCGAGCGGCAGAATGAAAAACTGCTGCAGATCACACAATCTCTGATGCGGCGCGTCGAACAAAAGAACGATCAATCCGGCCTGGCCTACCAGCAATTCGAACGAGCCGCTTTGCTCGAGACCCAAGTCAGGGAACGCACCAAAGAGCTGGAACGCACATTGGATCTCTTGCAGGAATCCAACGCGCAGCTGGAACAGGCCAATGCCGAAACGGAACGTACAAGGTCTAATCTGACTGAAGCCATCGAAACGATTGACGAAGGCTTTGCGCTCTTTGACCCGGATGAAAAGCTGGTGCTTTTCAATAGCCGTTTCTGTCGCGACATCTCTGACATCAAGGACCACCTGGTCGAAGGCCTCACCTTTGCCAACTATGTGGAGCTTGTGTCGCAGAGCGATCATCTGGCGATCCCCGAAGGCGAAACCCAAGCGGACTGGGCCAAACGACGGTTGTCGCGCCACAGTCTGGATCACGTTGTCTTTAATGTCAGATTGATGTGGAACCGCTGGTTGCAAATCAGTGAGCATCGTACCGCTCGCGGTGGAACCGTCATCCTGCAGACCGATGTAACCGAGATGATGCGTTCCGAGCGCGAAGAACGCGACAAGATGCTCGATCAGCAGGCGAGGATCCTGCAGGCAACACTGGATCACCTCAATCAGGGGGTCTGTATCTTCGATCACAACAACCGTTTGGTCGGCTGGAACAAGACAATGAACAAGATCCTGTCATTGTCTCCGAAACCGTCGATCCACGGGCTTCCGTTTTCCGATTTGCTTCAGAGGATTGAGAGCGATCTGACCTTTCATGGTGATTTTGATCCTGATCGTCTTTTGAAATGGGCAAATCGGCGTACACGCCGGGGCCGGATCGCTTTCGAAGTCACCCGTGGTGATTTCCAGACACTCAGTATCTTCGGACAAGAGATGCCGGATCGTGGCTTTGTTATCAGCTTCACAGATGTGACGTCAGAACGGGAAGCGGCACGGGCGCTCTCAAAGATGAACGAGACGCTTGAGCGTGGCGTGATCGAACGCACCGAAGAGCTTGGCGAGGCTCTGGCCGAGGCGGAACGCGCCAATGCGTCCAAATCCCGTTTTGTTGCAGCAGCCAGCCATGATTTGTTGCAGCCGCTATCGGCAGCAAAACTCTTTATGTCGTCGCTGTCGGATCAGTTGCAGGATGACGGAGCATTGGCCGTTCTCGGCAAGGCCCAAAATGCCCTTTTGGGTGTGGAGAACATTATCGAAGCGCTACTCGATATCTCGAAACTTGATGCTGGCAAGGCCGTTTTCGATATGCGTGCCGTCCCGCTTGCCGCGGTGCTGTCACCTTTGCGGGATGAGTTGACGCCGGTGGCCCGGGCCAAAGGTTTGGATCTGACAATCGTGGATAGCAGCCTGCATGTGGTCAGCGACCCCGGCTACCTGCGCCGGATTTTGCAGAATCTGATTGGGAACGCTGTAAAGTATACGCCCACAGGTCGCGTGATCGTCGGCGTCCGTCGCAATGGTGGCTCTGCACGGGTTGAGGTTTGGGATACCGGACCCGGCATTGCAGACAATGACCGTGCCACGATTTTTCAGGAATTCGCACGACTGGATCAGCACAAAAGCAATGACGGCCTTGGGCTCGGGCTGGCAATCGTGGAACGTGCTGCAAAAGGGCTGGGGCATGACCTGAGCCTCTGGTCCCGCGTTGGTCATGGCAGTTGCTTTTCGCTGAATATGCCGCTGGCCTCGGCAAAACAACCTGATGGCCGACCATTGCCTAAAGTCAGCGCGGACTGGGGTAACGCATTGGACGGCATGATCGTTCTGCTGGTCGAAAACGATATGCCGCTTGCGAACGCGATAAGCATGATGATCGAAAGCCATGGTGCCGAAGTGCTTATGGCGCAGAGTGCAAGCGACGCGCTGGATTTGCTGGGTGAGATACAATTGGTCCCCGATGTTTTGCTCTTGGATTATCAGCTGGGACCGGGGCCGTCGGGCATAGACCTTTATCGAGAGCTGTTCATGCGTTACGGGGAAGTCCCTGCGGCTGTGATTTCAGCTGACCGCAGCAGGGAGTTACAGCAAGCGTGCGGAGATATGTCCTTGCGTTTGTTGACCAAGCCCGTCGACAAGGAAAAACTGCTTCGCTTTCTGTCCAGCGTGCGGTGTTTGGAAGGGCCCTACACCGTTTTGGCTGGGCAATAACCGCTGCTCAGATCTGTCCAGGGGCGAGGCGCCATTTCGTGGCGCGTTTTTCAAACAGATTGATGACTGTCCATTCCAGGGCGAGGATGAACAGGACAAAGCTGAACGCATAGGCCATGACATAGCCAATCTCGAAGAGCTGAAAGTAAAGATGGATCTGAAAGCCAATCCCGTCACTGCGCCCCAGAAACTCGACCACCAGAACGATTTTCCAGATAATTGCCAGCCCGTTTCGAGTGCTTGATGCGATGAAGGGCCAAAGCTGCGGCAAAACCACGTGCCGAAAATGCGTGCCGCGTTTCATTCCAAATGAATGGGCCATATCTTCAAGCTGTGGATCTAGGGCGCGGGTGCCTTCCCGGATCGTAACTGCAACCATCGCCGTCTTGTTGAGTGCTACAGCTACGATAGCAGCCGTCTCGTTCAACCCGATCCAAAGATAGCACAAGACAATCACAACAAGCGCCGGGATGTTCAGAAACACGACCAGCCACGCCCCGAACCAGCGATCCAGTGTCTTGTTGCGTCCCATCGCAAAACCGATGATCAGGCCCAGTGTCATCGCCAACCCAAATGCCGCCGCCACACGCCAGATCGTTGCGATCATGTGGCGCGCCAATTCACCAGATGCGGCTTCTGCCCGGGCGATGTGCCAGACCTCCAAAGGCGTTGGTAATACGGTTGGATCGGCCTTGAGCCAAGCTAGGACGGTCCAGAAAACGATCAATCCGATCAGGGAGATCGTGGTGATAACACCGTTCAATTGGGGCGTGGTGGACGTCATGACGACATCCTGTCATGAAATCTTTTGCGACCCCAACGCCAAATCACCCGTCTCATACCTAAGTCGCATAGGACAAGGTGCGACCCCCGCATAGAGTTACACCATGCGCGTACTCAAAGTTTGCTTGGGTTTTGTTCTGCTGGTCGTTCACGCCGCGGCAAGCCTTGCTGCGCCGTTGGATCGTGACGCATTGGCACCCTTCATCGTGCCGCCAATGTCGTTGGGTGAACGGCTCAACGATGAAGGTGTCTGGCAGCTTTTGAATTCAGGTGGCGCAGAGGCTGGCTTTGTCTTCGAAACTGAACCGATGGCCCCGTTACCGGGGTTTTCGGGTGCTGCGATCAACATGCTTGTTGTGCTCGATCTTGATGGTCGCTTTCTGGATGTGAAGCTGATTTCCCACAATGAACCGATATTTGTCTCCGGCCTGGGCGAGGCGCCGTTTCACAAGTTCTTTGAGCAGTATCGCGGACACTCGATTTCTGACAATCTGGTGGTCGGCACGCCCTATGGCAGCGGGAGCGACGGATCATCTTTGGTCTATCTGGATGGCGTGACCAAGGCCACGGCCTCGGTCCGCATCGCTCACGAAAGCATTCTGGCCGCAACGCTGAAAGTCGCCCGTGAGAAGATGAGCGGTGTTGCCACAGGCCCGCCAGCCTTTCCTGATATGGATTATCGCGAGGATTTGTCCTGGGCTGATCTGGTCGAACAGGGGTTGGTTGCGCACCGTGCCGTAACAAATGCCGAGATCGATGCAGAGTTTGCCGGAACGCTCTGGGAATTTGACGACCCGGAAGCGCAAGCCGATCCCGATGGGACATATCTTGACCTCTGGGTTGTTGATATCGGCCCACCTGCGATTGCGCAGGCGGTCTTGTCCCCGTCGACATTCGCAGAGCTGCAGGATTTCATGGCGATTGCGACGACGGACGAACCTGTGCTGGTCATTGAAACTGCGCGGCATGGGCTCGTGACAGATGACTTTGTCCGCAACACGTCACCCGATCTTATCAGTGCAGAACAGGGGGGATTTCCGATTGCGCTGCGGGATGCGGATATCTTTATCCAGCTGCATCCTGACTTGCCGGATACGCTTCATTATGGCTCAGCGATGATCCTGCGGACGGATCGCCGGTTGGGGTTTGATCCGACAGCGGAGTGGTCGTTGAATGTCGCCGCGCTCCGCGAGCATGGGATGTTTCAGCCGCAGATCGGATCGGTGACCATTGGCACCACGCTTGCAACGGACCCACGGTTCTTCATGCGCCCAGAATTGGTCGCACCAAGGCCCGCATGGCTGGATGCGTTATTGAACCGTTTGACGGATCTGGCGATCCTGGGTGCCTTTCTTATTGGTCTGATTGCACTGCTCGGCCTGCGATTGAACCGACTTGCCGGACATAAACACTTTACGCCGATCCGGCTTTTGGTCCTTGCTTTTGTGACCGGCTTTATTGGTTGGTGGGGACAAGGGCAGCTGTCGATTGCGACGCCATTGGCGGTGATCCGCACCGCGTTTGAAGGGGGCAGTTTTGCGTTTCTTCTATACGATCCATTCTCGCTCCTCCTTTGGGCTGTCACAATCGTCGGTTTCGTGCTGTGGGGCAGGGGCCTCTTTTGCGGCTGGCTCTGTCCGTTTGGTGCCTTACAGGAATTCACACATCATATTGGTCGTTTCCTGCGTTTGCCGCAGATTGAACCGTCTGCGGCCTGGGACAATCGCTTGAAATTGCTGAAATATGTTGTGCTTGCTGCGCTGGTCATACTGGTTTTCACCGCGCCGGCACGTCTCGACAAAGCAATCGAGGTGGAACCGTTCAAGACCGCCATTACCACCTTCTTTATTCGCGAGTGGTATTATTTGGCCTATGCCGTGGGCCTGCTCTTATTGTCGATGGTCCTCTTCAAAGGCTTCTGTCGCTATGTCTGCCCATTGGGCGCCGTGATGGCGATTGGGGGGCTTCTCCGTGGGCGCGACTGGATCGCGCGGCGCGCGGAATGCGGATCACCTTGCCAACTATGCAATGTCAAATGCAGCTATGGCGCGATCAAGAAAACGGGCGAAATCCAGTATTCCGAATGCTTCCAGTGTCTTGATTGCGTGACGATCCACGATAGCGCTAAGCAATGCGTGCCACTGATCCTTGCCAGCAAGAATGGACGCACCTTGCAGAAAGCGGTCGCGTGATGCGCATGAATCGTCGACGTTTTCTCTCAATCAGTGCTGCTATGCTGGCCACGCCGGCCTGGGCAGGGGTGCATTCTTGGCAAGGCCGCGCCCTGGGGGCAGATGTGAGCCTGAAGATCAGAGGCGCGCGCGGTGCTTCGGTGGCGGTCCTTGCACAGATGCGCGCACTGCTGAGTGAAGTTGAGCAATTGTTCAGCCTCTACGACCCCTCTTCGGCAGTGGTTCGGCTGAACAACGAGGGAGTTCTGGACAATCCCCCAGAGCGGTTTACAGCGCTTCTAGCTGACGCAGACCGCGCCCATGACCTGACAGACGGGCTGTTTGATCCTAGCGTGCAGCCGTTATGGCGTGCATTGGCCGGTGACGGAGACGTCGCACCGGCACGTTCTCTAGTCGGTTGGAATAGGGTGCAATGGGATGCGAGCCGCATCCAGCTTGGTGCAGGTCAGGCGCTGACCTTCAACGGCATTGCCCAGGGTTTTGCGACGGATTTGGTGACAGAGCATCTGTCGGCCTCGGGTCTCACTGACGTGCTCGTCAATATCGGCGAATATCGTGCCATTGGCGGGACGTGGCGGCTGGGGATCAGCGATCCGCAACATGGCCAGTTGGGTATGCGTACACTGCGCCGTGGCGCGATTGCGACGTCCAGCCCGTCCGCAATGGCGCTCGGTGACGAGGGGCATATCCTACATCCTAAAGCACATCCGCACTGGTCAACCGTCTCGGTCGAAGCCGATAACGCGACGCTCGCCGACTGCCTCTCAACGGCCTTGTGTCTCGCGCCGCGTCAAATGATCGAACAGGTCCGCACAACACCACGTGTGAAGCGGATTACACTTGTGGATTTTGAGGGAAATCTGACCAGCCTCTAATCGCGAAGTACTGGTGGTCAATCAAGGGGCGCCGCGGATCGCGACGCCCCGTCTTGTTATGATGCTGCCGTCACTGCGCGACCTGTCATCACCTTGCCCAGATGCGCCCGGTATTCGGCGCTGCCATGCAGATCGCTGATCAGGTTATCGGCTGGCACGCTCAGCCCCGCGATTGCATTTGCGGTGAAGTCGCTTGAAAGCGCCTCTTCCGCGGCCGTCCAGCGAAATACGCCGTCATTCGAAGCACCCGTGACCGCGACTCGGACGCCATCGCTGTACTTCGCAACAAAGACGCCGACGAGCGCAAAGCGCGAAGCAGGCTGAACGAATTTCTGATAATTCGCCTTTTCGGGTACGGGGAAGGAGACGGCGGTGATGATCTCACCTTCGTCCAGCGCCGTGGTAAACATGCCCTGGAAATAGTCATCCGCCGCGATTTGCCGCGTGTTGGTGATGACCGTCGCACCCGATCCTAGCGCTGCCGCCGGATAGCAAGCAGCTGGGTCGTTATTGGCCAGTGAGCCTCCGATGGTCCCGCGATTGCGCACCGCAGGATCGCCGATATTGGCTGCGAGGTCGGCGAGGGCAGGGTATGTGCCTCCAACCTGTGCGGCCACTGTGGCATGGGTCGTCGCCCCGCCGATGCGAATGTTGCCCCCTTCAGAGGTGACGCCGTGCATCTCGCTCACTGCGCCGAGCGAAACGAGTTTCGAAGGTGCCGCCAACCGTTGTTTCAAAGTGGGGATCAGCGTTTGCCCACCTCCCAATGCCTGCGCGTCCTCGGCTCCCAAAGCGGCAACGGCATCGGCCACAGAGGCCGGGCGTTCAATGTCAAATGCATACATGTCCGCTCTCCTTTCTTAAGCGTTGTTCATGGCCGACCACACGCGGTGCGAGGTCATCGGCATGTCGATATGGGTGACGTTTTTGCCGCCCGATTGCAGGGCGTCGATTACGGCGTTGACCACGGTAGGTGGTGAGCCGATGGCCCCCGCCTCGCCACAGCCTTTCACACCCAAGGGATTGTGCGTGCAGGGATTTCCCTTGCTGTGATCAACGATGTAGAAAGGCAGATCGTCTGCGCGTGGCATGGTGTAATCCATGTAGCTGGCCGACAGGAGCTGTCCGTTTTCGTCGTAAGTCGTGTTCTCGACCAGCGCCTGGCCGATCCCCTGACCAAGCCCGCCATGGACCTGACCGGTCACCACCATCGGGTTGATCACATTGCCGAAATCATCAACGGCGGTCATCCGGTCCACGCGGACCTTGCCGGTTTCGGGATCTACTTCAACTTCGCAGCAATAGGCCCCCGACGGGTAAGTGAAGTTCGCCGGATCGTAGAATGCCGTCTCTTCCAGCCCCGGCTCGATATCTTCAAGCGGGAATTCGTGGGGGATGTAGGCTTTCAAAGCGACCTCACCGAAGCTGACCGACTTGTCCGTACCCGCAACGCTAAAGACACCATCGTTGAGGGTGATATCCTCGTCGGACGCTTCCAGCATATGGGCGGCGATCTTCTTGGCCTTGTTGATGATCTTCTCAGTCGCTCGCACCACGGCAGAGCCGCAGACTGCCAGCGAGCGGGAGCCGTAGGTGCCCATGCCGAAGGGGATCTTGGACGTGTCGCCGTGCACAATATCGACGCTTTCGGCATCAATCCCCAGCATCTCTGCCACGACCTGTGGGAAGACCGTCTCGTGGCCCTGCCCATGGCTGTGTGCGCCGACCATCACTGACAGGTTGCCGGTGGCGTTCACACGTACCGTCGCTGCATCGTAAAGGCCCACGCGTGAGCCGAGCACACCCACAAGGTTCGACGGGGCAATGCCGCAAGCCTCGATATACGCATTCACACCAAAGCCGCGCAGCAGGCCCTTGGCCTCGGATTCCTTGCGCCGCGCTTCAAAGCCCGCCTTGTCGGCCACCTTCTCCATCTGGTCCATCAGGGCGTCATAGTTGCCGCTGTCATATTCAAGACCCGCAGCAGAGGCGAAAGGATACTGGTCCGGCTTCACAAAGTTCTTCCGACGCAGTTCGATCGGATCCATCCCGATTTCACGCGCGGCCTTGTCGATGACCCGTTCGAGCGAGAATGTGGCCTCCGGCCGACCCGCGCCGCGATAGGCGTCGACGGGGGCGGTGTTGGTGAAGACCGCCTTCACATTCACGTAGACCAGCGGCACGGTGTAGTTCCCGGCCATCAGCGTGCCATGCAGGAAGGTGGGTGTGGCAGTCGAGAAGTTCGACAGATAGGCCCCCACATTCGCCATGGTCTCGGTCCGGAAGGCGAGGAAATTACCTTCGGCATCCAGCGCCAATTCGATCTTGGTCACGTGGTCGCGGCCATGGGCGTCGGTTAGGAAGGCCTCGGTTCGGTCGGCGGTCCATTTGACGGTGCGGCCTAGTTTCTTGGCCGCAGCCAGCACCAGCGCCTCTTCCCCGTAATGGTAGATTTTGGAACCGAAACCACCACCCACATCGGGCGCAATCACCGTCAGTTTGTTCTCCGGGATCCCCATCACAAAGGCACTAATCAAAAGCCGCGTGAGGTGCGGGTTCTGACTGGTTGTGTGCAGCGTGTATTCATCCGTGCCGGGGTTGTAATGGCCAATCGAGCAGCGCGGCTCCATCGCGTTAGGAACCAGACGGTTATTCACCAATTCCAGCGTGGTGACGTGATGCGCGTTCTTGATCGCCTCATCGGTGGCGGCGCGGTTGTCTTCGATCCACCCCCAATCGAAGCATTGGTTTGTGCCGATTTCATCATGCACATAGTTATCGCTAACCAGCGCGTCTTTCATATCCACGATAGCGGGTAGTTCCTCGATATCAGCCTCAATCGCCTCAACCGCGTCACGCGCTTGTGCAACGGTTTCAGCGATGACTGCGGCATAAGCGTCGCCCACATGGCGGACCTTGCCATGCGCCAGCACTGGGCGCTTGGGCTCATGCATTGGCGTGCCGTCGCGGCTGTTGATGAGCCAGCCGGCAGGGTTACCTCCCACCTCGGCGAAGTCTTCGCCGGTGAAAATAGCGAGCACGCCCGGCATTGCGGCGGCGACGGACGTATCAACAGATTTAATCCGACCATTGGCAATGGTTGATCTGGCGAAGACCGCAGCGCATTCGCCTTGCGTCTGAATGTCGTCCGTATACTGGCCGCGGCCGGTCAGAAAGCGGACATCTTCGCGGCGCGTGGTGGCCGCGCCAATTCCGGTGTCTTTGGGCATTTATGCTTCTCCCTCTTGGGACGGCAATTTTTCATCGAAAAATTGGCCCCAAATTTTTTGAAAAATTTGGTTACTCGGCGGCAATGGCGGAAACATCCTGACCGGATGCCGCCATGATGGCCTTCACGATGTTGTGGTAGCCCGTGCAGCGACAGATATTGCCTTCGAGGTATTCGCGAATTTCGCCCTCACTCGGCTTGGGATTGTCCTTCAGCAGGGCGGCCGCCGACATGACCATGCCGGGCGTGCAAAATCCGCATTGCAGACCATGATGATCCTGAAAGGCCTGCTGGATCACATTGAGCGAGCCATCGGCATTCGCCTGTCCCTCAATAGTCCCCACATCGGTGCCATCGGCCTCAATCGCGAACATCGCGCAGGCCTTCACGGCCTGACCATTTACATGCACCACGCAGGCGCCGCATTGCGAGGTGTCGCAGCCGATATGTGTGCCGGTCAGACGCAGGTCTTCCCGCAGGAAGGTCGACAACAGCGTGCGCCCCTCAACCTCACCGGAAACAGCCTTGCCGTTTACGGTCATTGTTACTTTCGTCATCCCTTCCTCCCTTTGGATAAACTGATTGGCGGTTCAGGCGCGTCTCAGCTTGCTGAACCACCCTTTTTTCTTGGTCTCTTCAGTGTCTGCTTCATCATCCTCACCGGGTGGCTCAACGGCCTCCTGAAAGTTGGCGAAGAACTGATCGGCCATCTTCTTGGCAAAGCCGTCGATGATGCGCGAACCAAGCTGAGCAAGTTTGCCGCCCACCTTTGCCTCGACATCATATTCAAGCACTGTCGTGTCGCCTTGTGCTGTCAGCCGCACATCGGCCCCTCCTTTGGCAAAACCTGCCGGACCACCTTTGCCCTCGCCGGTAATGGTCAGGCTTTGATGTTCCACCTGATCGCTCAGCTGCACGGCACCTTTGAAGGTCGCCTTCACCGGTCCAACCTTTTGCGTCACGACCGCTTCAAACCCGTCCTTGGATGACCCCGTCATTTCGGTACATCCAGGCACACATTCCTTGAGCACTTCGGGGTCCAAAAGACCGTCCCAAACGGTGGCGATATCGGCGTTTATGGTGCGGCTTCCAGTCAGGTTCATGGCTTTGTCCGTTTCATTTCCTTAAGCAGACTAGGTGTCTGCGATGGATCGCGATATGCGACCAAGGGCTTAGTCTTTGCTATCTTTCAGGCTCTTGAAAACTCAGCCCATAATCGGCGTAGATTGCAGCAATGCGTCCGTCCTGTAGGGCATAATTGATCGCGTCGTCGACTGCGTAGGACAGGGGGCGGTAACGAAAGTTCACCGCAACACCCAGCGTCCATTTGCTGACCGCGAAGCCCGCGAGCGGTGGCTGATGCACGTCGCTGCTATCCGAGAGGCCATATTCAATCTGGCTCAGTGGGCCCATGGCGGCCATCACCTCGCCGCTGTTCAGCGCCGTCATGGCATCCGCCATTGTCGTATAGTGCTGGATATTGCCCGCCATCTGCCCACCCGCGAACGACGACAAATAGAAGTCGGCGATGGAATCGTTTTCCACTGCGACAGTGTCAAAGCGGAAATAGGCCGGGACGGGCTTTTCCTCGGGATAGCTGGCCTTGTCATAAGCGATGGCGATGGACTCGGCGGCGTATTGACCGGTAAAGACCACCTGTTCGACTCTGCACTTAAAACTGGAATCGTAAGGCACGCGCATCATCACATTTGCGACGCGCCCGCTAATCAGCGGCCCTTTCCAGATGTTATTCCGCAGGTCGGCTTCCAGGTTTTCGCCCGCATCGACGAAGTTGAAACGCGCTTCAACACCCAGATCCTCGGCAATGATCCGGGCAATCTCAATATCCACGCCGCGAGGCTGGCCACCTTCCTCCCACGAATAAGGCGGGAAGTCTTCGTAAACAGCAAAGAGCATGTGGCCCTGATCCTGGATCTTGTCCAACTCCTGCCCAACAATATCGCGGCCCACATTCTGCGGTCGCTGTTGTGGGGTATAGTCCGCGCAGGGATCATCGGCATGGGCCTTACCGGCTGAGAAAAGGGCCAGCGTCAAACACAACGACCGTAGGATCAATGCTGCCCCCTATTGCGCTGCGGAAAGGCCAATCGTCAGCGTCTCCGCCGCAGCCGCATAGGCCGCCGGCGTGCCATCGATCAGATTTGCCGCGCGGAAAGCCACACTGTCAGCCACCGGCGCGCCAGAGATCGTGGGAATTTCCGAAGCAATTTCGCTCAGCCGGGCTTTCAGCGCCTCGGCGTCCGCACCGGACGCGTCTTTGGCATACATCTCAAGCTGGTCACGCAAACTGGCAAGCTCGCCGGTGAACTGGCTCATGACCTCATCGTCGGGGCGGGTTTCGATATAAGTGCGAATGGCCCAGGCAGCATCCTGGCCAAGCAGATCACCGAAGGCCGGCATTTTGGTGATACCGTTCTGGGTAAAGCCGTTCCGATACCGCTCCAGATACCATTCATCGTCATAGTCGGCAGCCTGCAAGAGCCGCAGATCAGGGGCGAGCCCGCCTGAGACGACCTCTAGCCCATGACATCTTGCGCAATTCTGGTTGTAACCAGACGCGCCAATTTCAAGCGCGCGCAGCCATACCTCTTCCCCCGCAGTCTCTGCACGGTAGGGGTTTTCGAACAGCCATTCATCACCCGTTTCCGGCAAACCGCTCGTATCCACGGCTTGCGGGGCCACATCACCATGGGCATTTACAAAGGTTGCCGTCGCCAGAAGGGCGGCAATCGTCAGGCCATGTCGCAGGGTTGGTGTGGTCATCGGTCCAGTCTCCAAACGGGTCAATTCCTTGTTTACAATATCTTAGACAGGCGGCGCGCGCCGGTGATATTGGACCTTGGTTGTGTATGCCCGCAAACCAAGACCAAGGTCGTATTCAACTCCCGGTTAAGCCCTTGTTAACCTCTTATCTATGGGGAGGAATTTTCTAATAACGACCGCGTTTGTGGCGTGCTTCGGGACGACCGCGCGGGCCGACGTTGCGTTGAATATCGGCTACTTGTCGGTGTTTGAGCAGCAACCGCCCACGCTGTCCAACCTTGATCCAGAGCCCGAAGATATCGGGCTCGCCGGTGCGTTGACGGGCCTTGAAGACAATACCACAACCGGTCGTTTTCTGGGTCATACTTACGCGATCAGCGAGGTGATTCTGGAGGAGGGGGATGACCCGCTTGCCGCCGCCGCTGATCTGTTGTCCCAGACATCCTTTGTCATTCTGGATGCGCCTGCCGACACGCTTTTGGCGATTGCCGATCTGCCAGAAGCGCAAGATGCGCTGCTTTTTAATGCGGCTGCTGGCGATGCTGCACTGCGCAATGAGGCTTGCCGCGCGAATGTGCTGCACACGCTGCCCTCTGACGCGATGCGCACCGATGCATTGGCGCAGATGTTTGTCAAAAAGCGCTGGGGCGATCTGGTCATGATCGCAGGCACGCATCCAAGGGACCTGGCTTATGCCGATGCACTGCGGGCAAGCCTTACGAAGTTCGGCCTGGAACTCGACGCCGAGAAAACCTGGGCCTTTGACGCAGATATGCGCCGGGCCGCCGCGCAAGAGGTGCCGCTCTTTACGCAAGACTTTGGTGACTACGATGTGTTGGTCGTCGCCGATGAGCTACAGGATTTCGGACGCTATATTCTTTACAATACGTGGCAGGCCCGCCCCGTTGCGGGGTCCGAAGGGCTGACGGCCATCACCTGGTCATCAGTCATCGAACAATGGGGTGCCGCGCAACTGCAAAACCGGTTTGAAGAGGCGCATGGCCGCAACATGACCAGTCAGGATTATGCGGCCTGGGCAGCAGTCCGATCGTTGGGTGAGGCCGTGACGCGCACCAATGCCGCCGATCTCGCGACCTTGCGCGATTACATCCTGTCGGGTGAATTTGAACTCGCCGGATTCAAGGGGCGTCCGCTGACCTATCGCGACTGGAACGGGCAGCTTCGCCAGCCCATCGCTATCGCCCATCCCCGCGCATTGGTCGCGCAAGCCCCGCTTGAGGGGTTTCTGCACCAGACCAACGAACTCGACACCCTCGGGCTCGACCGGCCCGAAAGCAATTGTGAGGCTTTTCAATGATCCGCACCGCTCTGCTTGCAACGACACTATTGGCATCCCCGGCACTCGCGGGTGAGATTTGGGTGACCAATGAAAAGGACGACACCGTCTCGGTCATCTCGACCGAAACGCTGGAGGTGATCCAGACCTATCCGACCGGTGAACGCCCGCGCGGGATCACGTTTTCCAAGGATTACAGCGTGCTTTACATCTGCGCGTCTGACAGCAACGCGGTGCAAGTGATGGACCCGGATACGGGCGAAATCCTGCATGACCTGCCATCGGGCGAGGACCCGGAGCAATTCGTCCTGCACCCCAACGACCGGCACCTTTACATCGCCAACGAGGATGACGCGATCACCACGGTCGTCGACACCGAAACCCGCCGTGTGATCGCGCAGATTGACGTGGGGATTGAGCCGGAAGGCATGGCCGTCTCCCCCGATGGCACGATCGCCATCACGACGTCCGAGACGACCAATATGGCCCATTGGATCGACACCGAAACGCAGGAGCTGTTCGCCAATACACTCGTTGACAGCCGTCCGCGCCACGCCGAATTCGTGGCAGGCGGCACACAGCTTTGGGTCAGTTCCGAGATCGGCGGGACCATCACGGTCTTCAATGTCGCAGATCAGTCCGAGATCGCGAAGATCGACTTTAATGTGCAGGGCGTGCATCCCGACCGGGTGCAGCCCGTGGGGTTTGAGCTGACAGCGGACGAAAAGACCGCCTTTGTGGCGCTTGGCCCGTCCAATCATATCGCCGCTGTGAATACCGAAACCTTTGAGGTCGAAGACTACATCCTCGTTGGGCGTCGTGTCTGGCACATGGATTTCAACGGCGACAAAACGCAGCTTTTCACCACCAATGGTGTGTCAGGCGATGTGACCGTGATCGATGTCGCCTCCCGCACGCCCATTAAAACAATCAAGGTTGGCCGCTTCCCCTGGGGCGCCGCCTATCGTCCGACAGAGTAAGGAAAAGACATGAAAATCACAGCAATTGCCGCAATGCTCGCCCTCGCGGCGACACCACTTCTGGCGGATGATGACGATACCGGCTTTGGCGCGGCTGGCCTTCTCTCGGGCGGAAACAAGGAAGACTTGCCGCCCATCATTCTGTCTGCCGGGGAACCGCTTTCCGGCGCGCCTTGGGAGCTGAAATCCGGCACCTACTATGAGTTCGAAATTCAGGGCGATGGCAGTCAAGAACTTGCCCTTGTCGGCCCCGAATTCTTCCGTGCGATCTGGATCGATGAGATCGTCGTCGAAGGCCTCGAAATCCGCCCCCTTGGCCTCGATAGCGTCGAATTTGACGAAGCGGGCGAGATGGAGATCGGGTTTATCGCGATCAAACCCGGAGCCTACTACATCAAAATTCCCGGCACGACAGGCGAGACTCAACGGCTTGAGATCACTATCGAATGACCGGCATTCGCGTCGCAGATCTGACTTACAGCTACGGCGCGAAAATGGCATTGGATGGGGTGAGCTTTGATGTGGCACCGGGCGCGTTCTGTGCTCTGCTCGGCCCAAATGGTGCCGGTAAATCAACGCTCTTTAACCTGCTGACACGATTATTCGTCGCTCCGCGCGGGCGGATTGAGATTGCGGGCCATGATCTGGCCAGAGCACCGAGGGCCGCGCTCGCCAAGTTAGGGATCGTCTTTCAACAACCCACTCTCGACCTTGATCTGACCGTGCGCCAGAACCTGAGCTACTTTGCCGCCCTGCACGGACTTTCGGGACGCAACCGCGCGCAGCGGATCGATCAGGTGCTGGAGCGGCTGCATATCGCGGACCGGGCGCGCGAAAAGGCACGCACCCTGAATGGCGGTCACCGCCGACGTACCGAGATTGCGCGCGCTTTGCTGCATGATCCGGCGGTGCTGTTGCTGGATGAGCCAACAGTGGGTCTCGATGCCGCCTCTCGCGCGGCCATCACAGATCATGTGCATGGCCTGGCCGACGACGGCACCACGATCCTGTGGGCCACGCATCTGGCGGATGAGGTGCGGCCCGATGACCGGCTCGTGATCCTGCATCGGGCCAAGGTACTGGCAGACGGGCTGGCGCACGACGTGAGCGGAGACACCTCCTTGCAAGAGGCATTCCTCGCCATGACATCCGAGGCCGCATGAACGGCTACCTCCCCGCCTTGATCGCCATCGTCACACGCGAGGCGTTGCGGTTCATCCATCAACGCGAACGGTTTGTGGCAGCACTGGTTCGCCCGCTTGTCTGGCTCTTGGTCTTCGCCGCCGGGTTCCGCGCGGCACTTGGCCTCTCAATCATCCCACCCTACCAGACCTACGTCACCTACGAGACCTACATCGTCCCCGGTCTCTGCGGGATGATCTTGCTGTTTAACGGCATGCAATCGTCACTCAGCCTCATCTACGACCGTGAAATGGGTTCAATGAAGCTACTTTTGACTAGTCCCTTGCCCCGCTGGTGGCTCTTGATGTGCAAGCTCCTTGGGGCCACTGCCATCTCGATCCTCCAGGTTTATGCATTTCTCGCCATTGCTGCCGCGTTCGGCATCGCCATGCCCGCCCTCGGCTATGTCGCTGCGTTGCCCGCTTTGGCAGTGGCCGGGCTGATGCTGGGGGCGCTTGGCTTGCTCTTGTCCAGCTTTATCAAACAGTTGGAGAACTTCGCAGGTGTGATGAACTTCGTGATCTTCCCCATGTTCTTCATGTCATCCGCGCTTTACCCACTCTGGAAAATGGCTGAATCGTCAGAGCTGCTTCACGATATCTGCGCTCTCAATCCGTTTACGCATGCTGTGGAGTTGATCCGTTTCGCGCTCTATCTCCAGTTTAACGGACCGGCACTCGGCTGGACTGTTCTGGCCGCATGTGTGTTCACAACGGCTGCACTTTGGGGATACAGCCCGGAAGGCACGGGAATACGTCGCAAAGGCTGACCTTTTCTATGACCATTGATCGGCTGATTTTGCACTGACGCTGTGCTAAGCATGCTTCATGAGATACATTGCACCACTAATCGCCCTTTTGGCCACGCCCGCATTTGCCGACGATCCGTCCCAATATGGGACGACAAACCCCGATGAGATGACATGGCAACGCTTCGTTGAACGCGCCGAAGACGGCGAGACGGGCATGGTGCTGTGCTCAATGGGGTATGCGTTGACAAAATCCGGCGACCACGATGCCGCACGAACCCTGTTTTTGAACTGTGCCGAGGACGGCTATACCGGGGCGATGACCTGGATGAGCCAGCTCGACAATAATGGGCTAGGCGCAGAATACGACCCTGATGCCGCCGCAGAATGGGACCGCCGTGCAGCAGCGCTGGGTGATCCGGTCGGCAAGTTCAACTACGGTCTTGATCTGCTGCGCGGTCATGGGGTCGAAAAGGACGAAGCGCGCGGTCGCCAACTTGTAGCCGAGGCCGCACAAGAGGGGCTACCCATCGCCCGTCGGCTGGAGGCTGCAGATTACGATCTGGATGAAGTCACCCCCGATGCGGACAACTGGAAATACGCTCCGGTCTTCTAGGCATTGTTCATGAAGTCGCTGGTAATGCGTGCCGGTGCACCCGAGAGCGCGACGATACGATCCGCCAACTTGCGCGCCTCTTCTTCGACATGCGTCACCAGAATGGTTGTGACGGGGTAGGTGTCACGCAGTCGCGCGAACAACGTCATCATGTCGTTCGTGAGGGCAGGGTCAAGTGATACGAAGGGTTCATCAAGCAACAAAAGATCCGGATGGACGGCAAATGCTCTCGCCAATGCCAGCCGCCGCTGCTGGCCCAGTGACAGCCTATTGGGAAACGTGTCGGCGCGATCAGCCAAGCCAACGTCCGCCAGTAGAGCGTCCGCGGCGGTGCCAGAAACACCAGTCGGGATCGTGACGTTGTCACGTACGCTGCGCCAGGGCAGCAATGTTGGTTCCTGAAAGACCATCGCGACTTTGCCATCGATCCGGCAGTGTCCCGCAAAGGATTGTTCCAGCCCGGCAAAAATGCGCAATAACGAAGACTTTCCGATACCGGACGGCCCGACGAGGGCAAGCGTTTGGCCACGCGGGACTGTCAGGCTGATATCATGCAGAACAACCTCATCTTCGTAGGCCAATGACGCAAGCTGCAGATCAAGAACCGGGGGTTGTCGACCGGCTTCCTGATGCGTCATCTGAACCGTGTCGATTAGCGCCACGCTAGCTTCCGTTTTGCAGGAATGTTCCCTCCGGCAACGCGGTCGCGTCGCCGAGCAGCTCTGCGCCGCCGAGGCTATACATCAACTCCAGCATACGGCCAGCCGCTGCTTCATCGATAGGTCCGTCTGCCGGAATGCCCGCGCGGAAGCCCGCGACGAGAGCTGCAAATTGCGCATCGGTGTCCGCATTCATGTTAGGGCGCAAGCGATCCCATTCGGCATCGTCCACGGCCAGCAAATCCTTGGCCGCGCGGGAAGCTGCGGCAAATCCATTGACCAGTTCAGGATTGTCTCGCATCAACTCGCCCCTCACGACATAGCCCAAAAGTGGCGTTTCGGGATCAAGTCCCAAATCAGATGCAGCCTCTGACACGTCAATCAGCGTTCGCATCCCAGCTGCATTCATCTTGGCCCCGAAATGCCAGAAATTGATCGCGGCACCCACTTCTCCGGACATGGCAGAACCAAAGATCAATGGCGGGGCGCCAAAAACCTGTTCCGTTTCTGAAGCCAGGTCCATGTTGTGGTTCTTTTCAGCATAAGCCTGCAGGATCAGCCAGCTCTTGTCCAAGGGGCCACCGGCGATACCGATCTGCGTACCGGCAAGGTCTGAGATATGCTGCGCCGGACTGTCTTCAGGCACCATAATGCCACCCACAGCCTTGGAGTAGGGGATGAAAACATAGTCCCGGCCCGCCGCGCGCTGCCTCGCGACCCATAGCCAATCCGAGACAATGACATCAGCTTCGCCACCTTGAAAGGCGACCTTGGCAGCCGATCCACCCGCCACACCCTGGACTTCCAGATCGAACCCATTCGCAGCATCCAGTTCATGATGTTGGATGGTGTTGAGTTCCCAGTTCACGGTTCCGAACTTCAAGACTGCAATACCCAGCGTTGGCGTATCGGCCAGACCGACGGTTGCGACACAAACCGCAATTGCTGCGGCGCTGATGGATTTGATGAATGTCATTGAGGCCTCCCTAGCTGGCGCAATGTTACCAGCACGGGCCAGAACAGAAATATGACCAAAGGCAGGGGGCAGTGGTGGAGCCAATTTGGCGGTTCTTCCTATTGATGAGATTACCGACAGTAGCGAAAACAACAACTTAACATTTTCAAATCACTGGACGTTGTTTTGTACAGGATTCGAGCTCGAAACCGGCCTTGAGGTATAGGGTGGGCGAGACCTGCAACGCCGGGCAACATAGGCAAAAGCACGAATGAGATCATAGTTTGCCTTGCTCACCGCAGCCTCGCGCTACAGACTGATCTTAGAGAACAATCAAGAAACTTGATTACAGATGCAGTATTTTACGTCAAAGCAGCTCATGACCTTGATGTTGGTGTTCGCCTGTAGCCTTACCGGTTGCACACGTCAGTCGCAGTCGGGTAGGGGGCTTGCCTCTGCGGCAGACATCGATTGTATGGCCCGCGCCATGTATTTCGAGTCGAACCGCTCAAGCCGCGATGGCATGATCGCTGTCGGCAGTGTCGTAATGAACCGGGTGCAATCCGATGATTTCCCGAACACAGTTTGTGATGTCGTCAGCCAGAGAAACCAGTTTGCGCCGGGTGTGATGACCAAGGCAATGAACGGCTCGGGCCAAGCCTTGGCGGAAGCCTCGGCGATTGCTGTGCTTGGCGGCGAAAAGCACCCAAATATCGCGGACGCAAAGTTCTTTCACGCTGCGTGGTATGATGCTGACTTCAACAACATTCACTACGTCCTAACGACGGGTGGAAATGCTTTCTATGAAAAGCGGCGACCTGAGAATGTGACGTCACCAAATCCACTTCCGCAGATCGAAGGGATCACAGGCTAAGAGCGGCTGCGTAGTACCTAGCGTGTACCGTTAAGCAAAGGCGCCCTCATGCGCTGCAGCGATCACCTGATTATGCCTTTGCAAGAGGCGCGTCGTATTCCATCAATTCAGTCTCATCATTTGCGAACGCCAACAAAATCTGTCGGATCGTCTGATTAATGGGACTGTCTTGGCCAGGAATTCAGTGTCTTGGTAAATTACGCTTTTAAGGCTCACTTGCCCGACGTGTTCCAGTCCGAAAGTCCTGAATGCCGACACTCATTGACAGCGTGGTGAAGGGCAGGGGCGCCCAAGGCGGACATTGCTATTTCTTCGTCACCACCGGGCAGGTCAGCGATGACATCGGCGGGCGGGCGTTGCTCGACAGCCTGCCAAAGGCCTTTCTCTCTGCAATCGCACCTGCAGCCACGTCATGTATTGGTGACGAACCCTGACCCTAGAAGCCCATCATGTCCTCGGGCACCATCAGCATGTCATTCATGATATCGGCAGCCGGATCAGCCATGGGATCAAAAACAACCCTTTGAGCAGGCATCGCTTCGTTACCCTCGCCCAAGAGCATGTCCAGAAGGTAGGTGAATGCCTCTTCCCGCGGTGTTTCCCAATCGTCCTTGACCACCCCGCCAGTGTCACCGGAATTCGGATTCCATGACCACATGGCCCAGTCGATATCGTTTTCCAACAGATATTCGGCGAGAACCGGACCCCAGTCTTTGTCTGTCTGGTTTTCAAACTTCGACCCAAATTCACCCAAAAGCACCGGTGCAATGCCCTGTTCTTCGATAAAGCCCCAGTTTTCGCTGAAGATTTGCGGGAGAGTCGTTTCCGCGTCATAGCCTGCTTCGGTGAAGTAAGGCTGTTCAAACACCGATGTCGCATATTCATGCGGTGAATAGACGAGCTTGTTGTCCGCGTTGAGCTCAATCGGACGATCAGCCACGCCTTTAAGATTACCGCCCCACCAGTGGCTTTCACCTTGATAGGTTTCGACACCTTCGACGATGATCAACTCATCGGGGTTGCTTTCCAGCAGCATGTTCCCGACTTGCTCGGCGATAGGTGCCCATTCGTCCCAGCTATACCCGTGCGGTTCGTTCAGCAGGTCAAAGCCAATGACGGCTGGATGATCACCGAATTTTTCGGCCATTGCGGCCCATTGCGCCATAAAGGCATCAACATCGACAAGGCGCCCGCCACCTTCAGGCCCGTTGCCGGGTGTCTGACGGTGCATGTCAAGCAAGACACCGATACCACGCTCTGCTGCGGCATCGAGGAATTCAGCCATCACATCGAGCGATGACATGCCGGCCAATGCCGGGTTTTCGCCGGTGTTGATACCGGTTGGTGTGGCGTCGGTCAGTGCGAGTTCACCCGCGAAAGGCAGCCGGATCATGTTAAAGCCAAAGGCCTCAATATCATCCAGCATCTCTTCCATGTTGCGAGCCCAGAGGCCGTGCAGCATGCTGATATCAGTTTCAAAGCCGAACCAGTTGACACCTTTGAGGTCGACCTTCAAGCCGTCCGCATCCACGATGTCAGTGCCAACGGTTGACAGCGGTCCATTTAGGACGTCACCGCCACCGGGCGTGTTGCCGCCACCAGTATTGCCACCGCCAGTGTCACCACCGGTGTTCCCACCCCCAGCGTCTCCGCCTGTGTCACCACCTGCGTCGCCACCCGTATCTCCGCCAGTGTCACTGCCCGTATCGCCACCAGTGTCACCACCGGTATCAACGGGCTGACCATTGACGGTGACGCCTGAGATTGTCGCGTCGTTACCTGCCGCCTGGAAACCAAACGAGATTTCCTGACCAGCGGCAACATCAGCATTATAGGACGCGTTCTTGACCGTGTAGACATCGCCGTCTTTGCTTACAATCTCTGCATTCCAGATATTGGTGATCTCTGCGGTTGAGGTGAAGGTGATGGTCCAGCCGTTTGTGGCCGCGTCGGGTGTAAAGGTCGCCTCGGCCACAAAACCACCATTCCATTGGTTGCTGGTATCAAAGGCGACGGTGTCGCTTGAACCGCCCATATCGCCACCACCCATGTCGCCGCCGCCATCCATGCCACCGTCACCGCCGGTATCTGCGGTATCGTTGTCGATGATTGTACCAGTTGCGGTCAGGCTACCTGTGATATTGTCACCCGCCACAGTCAGCGTGAAGGTTTCATCCCCCTCCACCAGGGTATCCGGATGCACGGCCACCGTCACTGTCTTGGTCTGTTCGCCCGGCGCAAAAACCAGTGTTCCGCTTGCTTCGTGATAATCCCAAGCCGTTATGTTAGTGGTATCGGCCACTGCGGTGCCATCGGCTGTCGCATAGGTCAGCGTCACCTCTTCTGATGCCGGGGCATCAAGCGAGACACTGAAGACAATGTATTTGTGGCCATCATCATGCACATGGGATGTTCCATCGCCATGCATATGGGGCATGCCCGGATCACCCTCGGTCACCGAACCACCTGTCACTGTGACGTTGATCGGGGCGCCGGCGTCCCCATCGCCCGTATCGCCGCCGTTATCTCCACCACCCATATCGCCACCGCCGCTGTCGTTACCGTTACCCTGGCCGATTGGCGTGCCTGTGTAGTCCGGCTGGCTGTGATAAGGTGCCCGATCGACCAGACCGGCCATCGGGACGCTCTTGCCGCTATAGATGTTTTCGTAGGTGAACCCGTCGATCTGGTCCGTCAGACCCATCCGTCCGGCCACATTGTCCTCGATCTGGTTGGCGCGCCATTCGAAATGGTCGCTCGTCAGTTCGCTCATCGACACGTTGCGCAAGGTCAGGCTTTGACCCGTGATCGGGCTGTAGAAGCGCGCGCCTTCTGCCGTATCTTCGGCCACAAAGTTCAGCCCCTGATCCCCACGGACGCTTAGGTAGAACATGCTGATCTTGTCAGTGGCGGGGTTGAAATCAACGGTCTCAACCAGACCCGCTTCGTGCGAGCGGACATAGACCGTGTTCTCGCGCACAAGGCCCGTGCCGTTTTCAAAGGCCAGGGACGCACTAAGGTCCTGCTGCAGATGCGCGTCCGCGATCGGAGCGAAGTTGCCTGCCGTCAGGTCCTTGAGATACACGCCCTCAAGCAGCGTTGATTTGCTGCTGTCGAACATGTGGATCATGGCAAAACCGTCGGCTGTATCGACGCCGATCTGGTTGTGGATTGAATCCGTGCCGAGGTCGAACACGTCCTTTGACGGATCAAAGCCGGTGATCACATCGGTTGAGCCGACGGCATAAGTCTGGCCACCGCCAACTGTAACACCACCGGTATTGCCACCGCCAGTATTGCCGCCGCCGGTGTTGCCACCCCCAGTGTCGCCGCCACCGTCATAGCCGCCGCCAGTGTCGCCGCCCATGTCGCCGCCGGTATCACCCCCCATATCGCCACCGCCCATATCACCGCCTGTGTCAACAGCCTCTCCGTTGACTGTCACATCTGCGATGGTGGCGTCATTGCCTGCGGCCTGGAACCCGAATGAGATTTCCTGACCCGCAGCAACGCTAGCGTTATAATCAACGTTCTGGATCGTGTAGACATTGCCTTCCTTGCTCACGATCTCAGCGTTCCAGATATTTGTAATCTCTGCCGTGGATGTGAAGGTGATTGTCCACCCATTAGTGGCTGCATCCGGTGTGAATGTCCCTGCGGCAACGAACCCACCATCCCACTGATTGCTGGTGTCGAACGCAACGGCGCTTGCGCCATCGCCCATATCGCCACCTCCCATGTCACCGCCGCCGGAATCTGCGGTGTCGTTGTCGAAGATGATCCCTGTTGCGACCAGATCGCCGGTGATATTGTCGCCAGATATCTGGAAAGTGAAGGTTTCAGTCAACTCGACAAGCGTGTCGGGATGGACGGCAACCGGAACAGATTTCGTCTGCTCGCCGGGTGCGAAGACCAGCGTACCCTTGGTTTCATGATAGTCCCAGGCGGTGCTGTTGGTAGTGTCAGCTACCGCCAGGCCGTCAGCGGTCGTGTAGTTCAGAGAGATTGCGGATGTGGCGGGCGCATCAAGCGAGACACTGAAGACAATGTATTTGTGGCCATCATCATGCACATGGGATGTTCCATCGCCATGCATATGGGGCATGCCCGGATCACCCTCGGTCACCGAACCACCTGTCACTGTGACGTTGATCGGGGCGCCGGCGTCCCCATCGCCCGTATCGCCGCCGTTATCTCCACCACCCATATCGCCACCGCCGCTGTCGTTACCGTTACCCTGGCCGATTGGCGTGCCTGTGTAGTCCGGCTGGCTGTGATAAGGTGCCCGATCGACCAGACCGGCCATCGGGACGCTCTTGCCGCTATAGATGTTTTCGTAGGTGAACCCGTCGATCTGGTCCGTCAGACCCATCCGTCCGGCCACATTGTCCTCGATCTGGTTGGCGCGCCATTCGAAATGGTCGCTCGTCAGTTCGCTCATCGACACGTTGCGCAAGGTCAGGCTTTGACCCGTGATCGGGCTGTAGAAGCGCGCGCCTTCTGCCGTATCTTCGGCCACAAAGTTCAGCCCCTGATCCCCACGGACGCTTAGGTAGAACATGCTGATCTTGTCAGTGGCGGGGTTGAAATCAACGGTCTCAACCAGACCCGCTTCGTGCGAGCGGACATAGACCGTGTTCTCGCGCACAAGGCCCGTGCCGTTTTCAAAGGCCAGGGACGCACTAAGGTCCTGCTGCAGATGCGCGTCCGCGATCGGAGCGAAGTTGCCTGCCGTCAGGTCCTTGAGATACACGCCCTCAAGCAGCGTTGATTTGCTGCTGTCGAACATGTGGATCATGGCAAAACCGTCGGCTGTATCGACGCCGATCTGGTTGTGGATTGAATCCGTGCCGAGGTCGAACACGTCCTTTGACGGATCAAAGCCCGTGATTATCTCCATAGAGCCGACGGCATAGGTCTGGCCACCTGCAAGAACACTATCTGTGCCCATGCCCCCGTTCGCGCTGTCCATATACATATTATGCTTCTCCATCGTTCCTCGTTTTCCGCCAATGGCGGGCTCGGGCGTAATCGTCGACGTGGATTCACACAGGTCTGAGGAGTTGTTCAGCCGTGTGAGTCACATGAAATTTGAAGTCCTAACTTCACGCCTACAAAACCGGCCTAACGTAATCAACGGCGTATACATTATCAGGCGAAAGCATGCCCAAGCGGCTTGCGATAATTCGCCGAAGAGATTTACTGTTTCCTTTTGTGAGACGAATCTATCACCGGGGAGCTTACTGTCCTTGATTTGCAACTTCGTTGAATACTGAATTCGACTACTGCCTAAGGACGACAAGACGACAATGATGCGCATAGACTGGGGTCAAGGTTCATCACCAGTGTATGACGACGGCTAAGAGTGCGATGGCAGAGATAAAGACAAGTATCGCCAGCAAGATGGGGCCGGCCCGCGTCACCCGTTTCCTTTACGGTCTGACACGATCCGGCCTTCCTCCAAAGTCACGATCCGGTCCGCCATATCGAGGATACGATTGTCGTGGGTTACCATGACGGTCGTTGTGCCACGCTGGTGTCCCAGCTCCTTGAGCATTCGCACGACATTGGCACCGGACTCCTTGTCTAGTGCAGCCGTCGGTTCGTCGGCGAAGACGATGGCGGGATTTGACACGAGGGCACGCGCGACTGCCACACGCTGTTTCTGCCCACCGGAGAGGTTGCCCGGAAGATAGCTCACGCGGTCCTCCAGCCCCACCAGGCGCAACATGTGCTGTGCGGCCATCCTTTGGCGCGTCGGGTCGCCCCGGCCATGCACCTGAAGGCCCATCAGCACATTCTGCTCTGCCGTGAGGCTTTCATGCAAATTGTGCGCCTGGAAAATGAACCCAAGCCTCTGGCGCAGTTGTACCTGGTGGGCCTCGGATGCGCCGTTTAGCTCCGACCCAAGCAGCCTGACCGATCCGTGCTGTACATTGCGCAAACATCCCATCAGGGTCAGCACCGTCGTTTTGCCGGATCCGGATGGCCCCATGAGGATCGTTAGGCTGCCTTTCGCTACTTCCATCGAGACATCGAAGATCGCCTGCTTGCGCGCTTCGCCGGTGCCGAACCAGTGGTTGAGGCCCTCAGCGACGATGGGGGCTTCTGACACGGTTGCCGTGTTATCCCATGGCATTAGAACAGGTCTGCCGGATCAGCCGAGGCCAGCCGCCGCGTTGCCAGCGCCCCCGACAAGGCGCATGCGGCCAATGTGCCGATGAGGACCGACATCGCGCGCGCCACATCCATCGACAACGGAAGTCCCGTCGCCGCCGACATGGCTGCGTAGAGGCCCACGGCGATTGCGACGGCTGGAATGAAACCGAACAGCGCTAGAATGACGGCTTCTTCCAGCACGATGCCGAGAAAAAAGCGCTGCGGATAGCCGATCGCCTTGAACGTCGCGTACTCGCGCAGGTGGTCTGCAACGTCGGTGCTGAGGACCTGGTAGACGATGACCAGCCCCACCACGATTCCAATGGCGACGCCGAAGCCGAAGATCACGCCGGTCGGACGTTCGGTGGTCTGATAGGCCAGATCGGCGGCGGCCGCTTCTGCCTTCTGCGCTACCTTGACGGATTCCGTCGGAAGGGCCTCGCGGAGGCGTTCAACCACAACCGCCGGGTCGATGCCGTCGTCGACCGACACAAGAATGTGGTTCGGTGCGCCTGACGCGCGGTTGCCGAAGAGTTCAAGGAACGTCTGGTCTGAAACATAAAGCGTGCCGTCCGCCGAGAAACCACCGCCGACTTCAAGCGTTCCGACCGCCCAGACGGACGTGCCATTCAATTCTAGAGAATATGGTGTCTGGCTTGAGACATGGTCGAGGGCGCCAGCGGGCAGGCCTCGTGTTTGTCGGTCCAGTAGCACACGATCTTCGAGTCGCAACTCCGCAATCTGGTCTGCCACATCAGGAGCGGTAAACTCCGGTTTGTCCGGGGATATGCCGAAGGTCTGGAGTGTCGACGAGTCGCCGTCCTCACGCTGCCATTCGAGGTTCGCGAGATAGAGCGGTGTGGCGTCCTTAACTCCGGGCACGCCAAGTGCTTGAAACATGCGCGACCGTGCCACGTTGGAGCCGTCGGTCAGCGTGTTCGCGTCCGCCGATGAAATTATGATATCCGCGCGAAACAGATCGTACGGCGCGATGGTCGATTGGTTGAGAGCGCCGAGAATGCCCAACTGCACGAAAACGAGGATGTCGGCGAAAGCAACGCCCGAGATGGCTGCAATCATCTTGCCGCGGCTGTGGCTCAGTTGAAGCCAGCCAATCGGCAACCGCCCGGTCAGGGCCGAAATCAGGCGAGTCGGGGCAGCAATCATTCCTGCCGCCCCGCATCAATCCTGACCAACACTTCAAGGTTGGTATAGCGCCGCGCGGCAGCGGTGCTTTCGTCATCCAGCGTCACAAGCACATCCACCACGCGCGCATCCGTGTTGGCCGCCGGGTCGTCCGAGGTGATGGATTGCCGTCCGATTTCAAGACCAATGGCTGTCACTGTGCCTGTCAGTTCCTGCTCGAAGGCATCGGCAAAAACGGTCACGGGGTCACCGATGGCGACGCGCCCAATCAGTGTCTGATAGACCTCCGCCTCGACGGTCATGACGTCCGTATTCCCAAGATCAAGGATGCCGTCGCTGCCTGGCCGTTCGCCTATGCTCACGTTCACATCCAGAACGGTGCCCGCAATCGGTGCGCGGACAGAAGCGCGGTCAACGTCGCGCTCGGCGCGAGTCACTTCGGCTTCGGCTGCACGCACGTTCGCCCGCGCAAGCGCGACATCCACCTGATCCTCGATATCGCCGGCAAAGCGCGACAGTGTCACGCGCGCACGTTCAACATCGCGAGCGGTTTGAGCAGCGCGTGTATCGGCTTCTTCAAGGACGCTGCTTGTCGTGACGCCCCGGTCAAACAGTCCCCGCGTTCTGGTCAGCGCGGATTGCGCCTCTCGCGCAGTTGCTTCGGCGCGCTCCAACTCGGCCCGCGCTTCCTCTCGGCTTGCCGCGATGGACACACGGGCCTGGTTGAGTGCGGCGTTCTGAACTTCGAGAGAAACTCGTGCGGACGCCACGGCACTTTCCAGCGTTGAAAGGTTGTCTAGCACTGCCACGACCTCGCCTTGGGAAACAGTGTCGCCGGGTCGTGCGCGCAATTCCTGAATACGCGCGTCCCCAGCCCCGAAGGGCAAGGCAAGCGTGACAATATCGTCGCGCGGAATGATCCGCCCAAGGGCCACGACATCGCCCTCTGACACAACGGATACCTCTGACTGTTCCCGAACGGTGTCGATCGCCTGGGCGATTGGTGTGTCCGTTCCACCGCCAGGCTCCAACCCGGTAAGGCGAAAGAAGGCCTGAAGACCGGGGGGTTGGAAGTAAAGCCCGACAATAGCCCCGATCAGAAACGCGAGGAGAAGTGGCACGATGCGACGGAAGACACCGATAACTGAACCCCCGACCACCGGCGAGGGGGACACCGGACGGTCGGGGGCTGAGGCAGTCTCGTGAGTGGGTTTCTTCTGCCTCGTACCTGCATCTTCGAGAGGAAGGTCGACAACCTGTGCGTCTGTGCTCTCAAGAGAGTTCGTCATCAATCACCTCAATCATCGGGAGAGCGTAAAGATGGTTCCGCCATCTCGCTCGGCGCGAATACCCTGGGCGGTCTTGACGAGATCAGCGCATTGTGTGCGTCGGAAGCGCGCCGTGATGCAAAGTTTACCGCCCTGAGGGGTCCAGGACATTCCAAGCGACAGGCCGCATGCATTCATCCGACCGCTGCCATCGGGAAACACCACAACTTCACAGCTCGGCTCTTTTTCGCTGGTCGTTGTCCAGTCGGTGCCATCGGCGAGCATTCTCGCTTCCTGAGCCGCGATGGATGGGGCGCATAGCGATGCAATCGCCAAGCACCCGGCCAATCGCCCAACATGCCCGGCGCCGCTGATTTTCCGTTCTAAGGTGCTGTCCTTACTCATCTGTTGCGTTCCCCTTTTAGGTAGAAAGAAGCCGCGATTAATGACTATTCGGTCATTAATATGTGCTACCAGAGATGTGATGCAAGGTGAGAGTGTTCCTCGGCAGAAGAAAAAGCGCCGACGGCGGAAAGACGCGCGTCCTGGCGAAATTACGGACGCAGCTACATCGCTCTGAATCGAGAAGGGCTTTGCAGCGACACCGCTTGACGACATTGCTGCCGTGGCCGACATCGCGAAGGGGACCATTTATTGCTGCTTTGACTCGAAGGAAACAGTATTTGGAGGCAGCCGAAAGTCGCCTTGCGGCGACCATGGACAGCATCGGCGCGCATGGCGCAACCTTCGAAAGAACAACAGAGGAACTCTTAGGACAAGTGTTTGGCTTCATCCTTACGCAGATTGCGGACGAAAAAGAATGTGTCTTCATCAAGGTCCTGACTTCCGAAGGACGTCATTTTCCGGGATTGGTTGGACGCTAAGGCACCAGGACTGCAATCGGCATGCTCCGCAGCGCAGATAGGACGTCTTTGCAGCGGTTGGCTGGTTTCCTTCGCACGTTCCAAGTCGCTAGACACTAACAAAGGTATGCTCAGGAGAAATGGACGTCATGTGAGCTAAATGTTCCTCGAATCTTAGCGCACCGACGCTGACATATGAGAGGGGCGACGAATGACGATTGTGGAGCGGGAGACAGAGCCGGGCTTTGTCAACTTCGGTTTGCTGCTGGGGGCCAACGCGGTCCTCGGAACTGCACTACCGATGATGATCGTTCTCGGTGGGCTGGCGGGGTTAATCCTCGCACCCGCCGAAAGCCTCGCCACGCTTCCGACCTCCGTCTCGACGCTCGCCGGACTCTTCGCCGCCGCACCGTTCTCGCTTTTCATGGGGCGCTACGGACGGCAGGCGGGCTTCGTCCTCGGCGCCTTCTCCGCCGCCGTCGGTGGGGCGGCGGGGCTCTGGGCAATGGTGCAGGGCAACTTCGTGCTGCTGTTGGTAGGGCATTTCCTTTTGGGCGCGGCGCTCGCCTGCTTCCAGTTCTTCCGCTTCGCCGCCGCCGAGGTTGTACCTGAACGGTGGCGATCAGTGGCTATCTCGCTGATGCTCACGTCGGGTTTGATTGCTGCGTTGGTCGGACCGGAGGTCTTCGCCCGTGCGCAAGACGCGCTCGTGCCGATCCCCTTCGCTGGAGCTTATGGCGCGATCATCGGTCTCGCCATCCTTGGGGTATTGCCGCTGTTGTTCCTCCGTGGGCTGGGTGCAGCGCCCGCCTCTGCGTCTGGCTCGTCAGACAGGCTGGACGTGCTTGCAGTCCTGCGCCGCCGAACGGTCGCCGTCCCCATCTTCGCGGGCGCGATCTCGCAGGGGGTCATGGTGCTGCTGATGGTGCCCACGCCAATCGTCATGGTTGGCTGCGGCTTCGACGCAACCACTGGTGCGCAGGTCGTTGGCTGGCACGTCGTTGCCATGTTCGCGCCGAGCTTCGTGACGGGCTTTCTCATCAAGCGGTTCGGCGCATCGGCCATAATCTATCTGGGGCTGGCTTTGCTCGCCGTCGCAGCGGTAATCGCGGCGTCGGGTCTGACGCTCGGTCACTTTTACGTCTCGCTCATTGTCCTGGGCGTCGGTTGGAACTTTGGTTTCATTGGCGCAACTAGTATGCTGTCCGATGCACTCGCACCTGAGGAACGCGCCGCCGTGCAGGGCATCAACGATACCGCCATCGCGCTCGCGTCTGCCGTAGCGGCCTTCGCCTCGGGCGCTGTTGTTGCGGGCTTTGGATGGGTAACGCTTACGCTCGCTTCTCTGCCCATCGTTGCGGCTACGGCACTGGCACTTCTATGGTTCAGGCGGGGAACAAAGGCCGACGGCTGAAAGACGGCGGAACTACAGCCGACTATGGCCCACGATAGCGGATATTGGCGCGTTTGCAGCGAAGGCTCGCTTTGTGCGCCAATAGCGCGTTCGATGCAATCCAAGATTTGTAGTTGCAGCAATTTTCGGCAACTCCGATTACACCTACAGAATTGATAACCTGCGTTCATCTGGTGCCCAAGTGAAGTTTCTGTCTCTGGAGCCTCTTGTTGGTGATGTGGGGGAGATGAACCTGACGAGTATCGACTGGGCTATTGCCGGTGGAGAGAGCGGGCCGGGTGCAAGATACATGGACCCGGCTTGGGTGCGCTCAATTCGAGATCAATGCGTTGAGAGCTGTGTTGCCTTCCATTTTAAGCAATGGGGCGGCGTAAACAAAAAGAAGACTGGTCGAATGCTTGATGGTCGAACTTGGGATGAGTTGCCGTCCAAGGCAGTGGCTTAGAACGATTTCGTTGACCGTTTTCAAGCGTGATTAGCCTCAAAGCTAAGTCGTTGAAAAACAGGCAAATCCAATCCCGTTAATTCAGTCCCATCATTTGCGGACTCCGACATTTGGAAACTAAACTCTAGATTAGGCGCATAATCAGTATTATGTCAAATACCGCGCCAATTAGAGGATAGGTCGTTGTAACCGTCATAATATGCGCGATGCCAAGCGACATAGGACTCAACGCCTTCATTGACGTCAGTTTTTGGTGCATAGCCTGTCAGATCTTGCAGTAACGACGTGTCCGCCCATGTAGCTGGCACGTCTCCTGGCTGCATAGGAAGCATCGTCTTTTCTGCAGTCTTGCCACAGGCTTGCTCAATGGCGTTGATGAAGGCCATAAGCTGTACAGGCGCGCCATTTCCGATATTGACCACGCGCCATGGCGCAACCGGCGATTGGGAAGCGTCTCTGCTTTCTTTTGCTGTAGCTTCAGGGACCGCGTGGCAAAGCATCACGATGGCGCGGACAAGGTCGGTCACGTACGTAAAATCACGCATCATATCACCGTTGTTGAACACCTTGATAGGTTTGCCATCCAGGATGGCTTGCGTGAACAGATGTGGCGCCATGTCTGGGCGTCCCCACGGCCCGTAAACGGTGAAGAAGCGGAACATTGTGATTGGGATGTCGAAAAGATGGGCATAGCTATGCGACATCGCCTCAGTCGCCTTTTTCGTGGCTGCGTAATACGACATCGGCAGATCGACCTTATCAGTCTCACGATACGGCATCTGTGTGTTGGCGCCGTAGACAGAACTGGTTGATGCCATCAGCAGATGCGCGGGAGGAAAAGCGCGGGCAGCTTCTAGCAATTCAAACGAGCCTACGAGATTGGCTTGCGTGTAACTTCTTGGATTTTCGATGGAGTAGCGGACGCCTGCCTGGCCAGCCAGGTGGATGACATAGTCGGGTCGGTACGTCTCGAAAAGGCCCATTAACAGGCCCGGATCTTCGACGCCGCCTTTGATGCTGACATAATTTTCGTCCGAGATCAGCTGCGCCTCACGCGCAGCCTTCAGCGCGGGATCATAGTAATCATTGTGATTATCAAGTCCGATCACACGCCCCCCCTGCCCCAGCAACATCTGGCTCAGGTGAAAGCCAATGAAGCCTGCGGCGCCGGTCACAAGTATTGCTTTATCTTCCATCAATCCACCTCGAAGAGATCGCGCGTATAGACCTTTGCGGCGACATCGTTGATCTCATCGGTCAACCGGTTAGCGAGGATCAGGTCTGCCTCGGCCTTGAAGGCTTCAAGATCGCGCTCCACGCGGCTGTGAAAGAAGTGTTCGTCTTCCAGAACAGGTTCGTAGACGATACAAGTGATCCCCTTGGCTTTGATCCGTTTCATGATCCCCTGCACGGAACTGTCGCGGAAATTGTCGGAGCCTGCTTTCATGACAAGCCGATAAACGCCTACAACTTTTGGGTTTTTTGCGATGATCTGATCCGCGATAAAGTCCTTACGAGTCCGATTGGACTGAACGATTGCCGCGATCAGGTTCTGCGGCACCTGCTCGTAATTCGACAGAAGCTGCTTGGTGTCCTTGGGCAGGCAGTAGCCACCGTAGCCGAAAGACGGGTTGTTGTAATGCGACCCGATCCGAGGGTCGAGACTCACGCCATCGATCACCTCACGCGCATCGAGGTTATGCGCGATGGCGTAGCTGTCGAGCTCGTTGAAATATGCCACACGCATCGCAAGATACGTGTTCGAGAAAAGCTTGATCGCTTCAGCCTCGATCGATTTGGTGAAAAGGACCGGCATGTCTTTCTTGACGGCACCTTGCACCAGCAAATCAGCAAACGCACGTCCATTATCGGTATGCGCGCCGACGATGATCCGGGATGGGTGAAGGTTGTCTTCTAAGGCTTTGCCTTCACGTAGAAATTCAGGAGAGAAGATGATCTGATCATAACCAAGCTCGGCCTTGAGGTTGGATGTAAAGCCAACCGGCGTTGTTGATTTGATGATGATGCAGGCCTCAGGGGCCCGCTTGCGTGTTTCGGCGATCACTGCCTCAACGCTACGCGTGTCAAAGAGGTTGGTCTTCGGGTCGTAATTCGTGGGTGTGGCCACAATAACAAAATCTGCGCCCGCATAAGCCTCCGCAGGGTCGGTTGTGGCCCGCAGATCGAGGGTGCGTGTCGCGAAAAACTCGCTCATTAGGGCGTCTTCGATAGGCAACTGGCGATCATTGACGGCCTTCACGCGGCTTTCATCGATATCAATGGCGATGACTTCGTTGTGTTGCGCCAGCAAGATGGCGTTCGACAAACCGACATAGCCCAACCCGGCAACAGCGATCTTCATTCGTTGTAGGTCCTGTCTAAAGTGTTCTGAGCGTCCTACGCGACATAATACGCCGCAGCAATCCCCCACAAAGGTTACTCATCCTCTGCACTTTCGGATAACGGCAATACCATCGCCTCCTCTTCCGGCGCTCTTTCGCCAAAGATCTCAGCATACCGCCGCAATCCGGCCTGGACCCGCTTGCGGCGTCTTTCGAACGTCTCTTGCGTCTCTTTAAGGTCCGCCGGCAATTCGTAGGCAAATGACAATGCGGCAAGAACCGGGTCGGCGCGCAGCAGGACATCTGTTGTCGGCGCGTTGCGCATGCGGTATTGCGTATCCGGTTGCATCGACAACTGGACCAGACGGCGGCTGTTGAATGGCGATAGATAGAACGCGTGGTCCTGTCCGGGGAAAAGCGTGCCAAGCGCAGCCGGAACGAGCGTTTCAAAGAAGATAAAATCAGCTGATCGCACGAGAGCGTTTTCCGGCAGATCATCGTAACAGCGTTGAAAATCGGGCATAAACCTCGCTGCAACTTCCCCGTTGAATTTGCCCTTGCCAACAAGCTGCATCATCCTGATCTGCCAACGTGGCTTGCGCCATTCCTGCGGGTCCGCGGTGACAAGGTACTGACCACGCATGATGTTGGTCTGGTGTCCACGCATCACGATGGCGTTCTCGCGGACACTTAGGAACAATCCGTTTTCGATCTCTTTGGGAACAACGGCCATAGTGCCTGATCCGATCCGATAGCGCCGTTCGGCCAGGCGCCGAACATACCGCGGCACAGATACTTTCTTTCGGTCATGGACTTCGAAAGGGCGGTTCTTTGCCCTGCACAAGATCGCTGCCACATGCGCATCACGACGATTAGCATATGTGTTGATATGGGAAAAAACCTGAGTGATATCGCGCAAGGTATCGTCATCGGCCTGCGCCATAAGCAGCCGGCTGTCATTGCCGCCAGATAGCGGTAGCGAGGTTTCACCAAGTGTAGTCATACGCGTCATGATCCTGCGCGTCGCAATGATCATTTCATCGTAGATTGCGCCGTAATGCGCATCATCAGCTACAAACGCAGCTTGCTTGGGCGGCCAGAAACGTTCGGTCCGAAACGTATCAAGCTCCATTCTATGGCTTGCATTCAGGCGAAACACATGGGCGTCGGATGTGTGGTTCAGACCATAAGTGCCCTCGCCCGCCTCAATCTCATCGCGGTTGTAGAGCGGATGCCAAATCGGCGGGCGGTCGATGCAGAGAAAGGTACTTGATGCGATGCGACCCGTCTCTGGCGCATAAACAGCGCCAATCATTCCAACTGGATCGCAGTGAAAATAGGTCTTACCGTTGAGATGCGAGATAATGGCGTAGCGCCCGGCGAGACACTCCAGATACTGCTCGAGTTTTCGCAAGGCATCGGCTGATGCGCTGTCGAAACCTGCACTAAAGACCTCTTCAGGTGTTTTCCCATCATGATCAATTGCAATGCCCAGACATAGCCCAAATGCGACCCCAGCACTGTCTGTGAGCGTCCTGCACCGAAGCCCCTCACCCGACCCAACCCAATACCGTCCTACAGCTGTGGACGTAAAACCCGGCAAGTCTGTTTTGCTGGCGCCGACAATGTATTGATAGCGAAAGGTCTGCGAGAAGCGGACATTGTTTTCCGAGCAAAGTCGCTGAGCATACGTTGTCACGTGATTGGTGCCTTTGATCGTTGCATCAGAGACCCTGCAAGCCGCGTCTGACGGCTCGATTAGGGTTCTTTGACAGAATGAACTGACCGAGGGACCGTGCGAGTGTCCGATGTCCGCGTGCCAAGGTGCGCTGAAAAAGCTCACGCTGATAACGCGGCGAGGCGCGTCGGGCGCGGAGCAGCCGGTAATAGTCCTGTTCCGTCAATGTACCATCCAGGGCACCCAGAATGATCGGCGACAGGATGCCCATCTGGTTCAGCGAACTGCCCAACCGATGCCCCAGAAGAGGCGCACGCAAATGCACGACGTTGAGATGCTTGAAACGGGCGGCATGCTGCGCATCAAGCGGCTCATATGGGTCATACAGGATTGAAACCTTGCGCGCCCCGTGGCTGACCTGAGCCGCATCACCATATCTGCCGGAAAAATCACGATCCCAAACGGTTTTGTAGCGCGTCTCCCAGGGTACCACGGATTTATCGACGGTTGATTGCGGGGAAATCGCGACAACATCGCAGCCCGGTGCAGCGGGCGAAAACGCGCATGCGGCGTAGCCGCCCATGGATGCACCATAAAACACAACACGCTGAAACCCTTTGAAAAATCCGCTTTCCTTTAGCTCATCAAACTGGTCATAAACCCAGGGCTCACGATACCAAGTCCAGCCGCCCGCCAAGACGCCCAGCATCGACCAGCCCTGTTCCTTAATGAAGTTATAGCCCCAAGGACGCCTGTCGGTCCGCTTGGTCATAGTGATGTCGAGATTGTCAAACGTGACCACAAGCGTGTCGCGACTGCGTGGGGTGAACAAAAGGCTGTGGCCGTTCGTCCCCTCGCGATACCACCCCTCTGACCCCGCTAGGGTGGTAGCGATCTGCCCCCAATCGTCGGCATTGTCGGCCTCAGCCGGCGGCTTGGGCGTCACGCTGACGCGGGTGATGCTTTTGCCGTCTTCCTCGCGCGTCGACAGCTGCGTGGCTGCGCCGTAATCGCGCAGGAACGGAAACGCACCAGAGCCCTTGCGGATATCCATGAACAGACGGCTGTCGGCATGCAAACAGGCATCCAGAAATGGCGCAAGAAAGCCCGGTTTGTAACGATCTCCAAAGCCTGTGAGATTGCACAACACGTCGACTTTCCGCAAATCCTTGGCGCTCCGGATGACCTTGATGGCGCCGGGATCAACATCGTGATCAATCAGGAAGGCCTTGTAATCAGCGATCCAAGGCTGCTCTTCATCAGTCAACTTGCCGTGCCTGTTGGTGTTGATGAGCTGCAGCTCGCAGTCAAATTTATGATGCAAGGCCAGCATGAAAGTACGTGCGCCACCAGAAAGATCAGCGGCTACTGTCACTTCGTCGATGTCGAGTTCGTCAATAAGCGCGCCATCGAAAGTTGTGTTCCCACGCCCCTTGATTGGCGCCAGGTGCGGGTTGATCCCATGGGCTTTCACCAGTTTGTCGAGGTAACTCCCATGCGGCGGCAACCCATTGTGAAGATTGCCTAATTGCCGCTTATTCGAGGCCCAAAGATGCAAGGCTGTTGTCTCATCCGTGATCAGCCCTTCGGCGATCCTTGCGCGGCGCAGAAACTTCAGCCGATCGCGAAAGGTAATCGGATAGAACGCGTTGAGCGGTTGGACATGATCGGCAAGGCCGAGTTCATGGACGTAATGCGTGACCATCAAGGGGCCCCACACACCCCATGGCTGCTGCGTGACATGAACCGGCGCGCCCTTCTCAGCGGCCTTGCGCATGTTCTCTTGCCGTTTCTTCGGCAAGAATGGCGCAATCGCATAGCGGTCGGAGGTGAATTCCAGCATCTCTGCCAGAAGCACGCTATCTGCAGGCAGGCCCAGCACCGCATTATTGACGCGGTGCGATCCGGGCAATTCGTAGCCGAAAACGTAGTCGCTCTCGTAGTCCATTGGCCGATGACAATAGACATCCGTGTCGATCCAGATCATCCCCGGATTTTTGTGGATCATGTGCAGGCGAAAAAGGTCCGCAAATAGCGCGTAGCTGTTCTTTTGCTCATACTTGATGAAGTCATCTGTATCGATGATCTCGCGCCCGTCCCGACGTATGACACCGGCGGGCACATTTGGGATATCCTCAAAGGAAAAGAGTGTGGTTTTCTGGCCCTGATCGACAAAGGATTTCAGGCAAAGCTGCTCCATCCAGCTCAGCGGACCCCCGATCCAAAGTGTGCCGACTTCGCGCATCCGCGTCATTCGATTTCCCTTGTCGCCACGCCCTGCCCGCGCAAACCGTTGACCTGCATGCCTTCGCGATGTGCATTCGCGGTCTTGACCACTTAAACTGCCCGTGCAAGCACAAACACGCATCATATGGCCGCCTTCGCGCAACCGTATGTGCCAATGACGAAGGAGGCAAGATGACCGTCGGATCGATGCAGACGCGTCTCAGCGCCACTTGCAAGCCGAGGGGGCTCTATTGCCAGGCAAGCTGATCCAACGCAGGCTCGCCGGTCGAGAGATTGGTCGGGTGCGCATCATCGACGTGGTTGAGCATGTTGGTGATGATCGACACGTCACTTTATTTTGCGATGCAGGTACGGACCCCAGTCTCATCGCTCCGATCAACGCAACACCTACGGATGTTAGGTCAGTCGTTGGCGCGCCCGTTCTCACTTTCGCAATGGAAGGCTCTGATCCGCCGCGTTTTCTTATTGATGGCGAAAGCGTTACCTTAACCGCCGCTGAAACCGAACTCCCGCTTTTTGAAGGCCGCAACGCCATCTTGGCCGAACGCAATGGCGAGGATGCGGCAACCGTTTTGGAGTGGCTGCATTATCACGCAGAGCACCACGACCTTGCCGGTGCGGTCCTATTGGATCGTGCGGCACCCGGCAGCGATCCCAGTTTCGCTGCAGATCTGAAACGGGATCTGCCAGATCTTCCCGTCGTACTGTTCACTAGCAACCTAGCGCTTGGCAAGCCCGGCTTCCCGCCAGAGGCGCATCCTTTCTGCGTCCCGGAAGCACCAGGAAAGGACCGCATGCAGGTCCCTGCCCCCGATCCGTGGAGCGCACCGCTCGGCGCGCTAACCTGGTATGAGATCGCACGGATGCGGTTTCTGGCCCAAGCGCGGGCCGTTGCCAATATCGACGTGCATGATCTGATCACCGCCTCTGAGACATCGGTTTTTGATCTTGCCGTTGCCGCCAACGGCGGCTTGATCACCCTGTCCGGGCGCCATTGCTACCCTTGGCGTGTGCGTTCAAACCAGCCTACGCGCTTTGCCGATCATATCTGCGTACAATTTGATGCACGCAGTGGACGCATGCGCTGGTGTATCGCACCAGCCAAAGCTCCTGAAGCGGCTGTCTGGCGCATGGTGCGGGTCGGCAATGCGGTACCTGATCGTGCCCAACGGACAGGCTTCTATCGGCATATGGCGCTGCGCCACCCGACCGACAGTATCTCAAAGATCGTGCCGAAGACGTCACTAGTCGAAGATGACGTCCTTTTGGTGCAGGCAAAGGATTACTTCAAACACGACCCGGTCCGCGTGCCTGAAGTCGCGCCATTGGAAGTACAAAACGATCGCAGCGCAATTGTGACCACGATGAAGAATGAAGGGCCGTTCATCCTTGAATGGCTGGCTTATCATCGCGCCATCGGGTTCGACGACTTTCTGGTCTACACCAATGATTGCAGCGACGGCACCGACACGATGCTGCGAATGCTGATGCAAAAGGGTCTGGTGCAGCATCGCGAGAATCCCTACCGGCAAATGGACCTTAGACCACAGCATGCCGCCCTTCAGGCTGCCGAAGATGAGCCGCTGATCCGCGATGCGAAATGGGTCATCTGCATCGATGTCGATGAGTTTGTGAATATCAAGACCGGCAACGGCACGCTGCGGGCGCTTTTTGATGCGGTGCCCGATGCCAACATGATCGCGATGACGTGGCGCCTTTTTGGCAATGCGGATCGGCACGCCTACGCAGACAGACCCGTCACCGAACAATTCACCCGTTGCGCGCCAGAGCTTGCTCGAAAACCGCATCAGGCCTGGGGCTTTAAGACGCTGTTTGAGAATAACGGCATCTTTAAGAAGCTGGGCGTGCACCGGCCCAAGGGGCTCAACCCGCAGCTTTGGGAGATGATCAACTGGGTCAACGGGTCGGGTCGGTCCCTGCCCCGTGGCATGTATCGTAACGGCTGGCGTTCGACGACCGAGACGTATGGTTACGATCTCGTCCAACTGAACCACTATGCCGTCCGCTCAGCCGAGAGTTTTCTGGTCAAGCGCGACCGTGGCCGCGTGAACCACGTGGATCGCGATCAGGGCCTCGCCTATTGGTTTCGGATGAACAACAATGCCGAGGAGGATCAGTCGATCCAGAAGCGCCTACCGATGATGCAGGCGGAATTGGCGCGGCTGATGGCGGACCCCGACATTACCGCGGCACATCATGAGGCGGTCGCCTGGCATCGCGGGCGCATCGAAGAACTCAAGAAGCAGCCCGATTACGCCCAACTCTATGAGACTTTGACGGCTGAGCGCTTACGAACTTTGTCGCGCCTGCACAGCCATTTCGGCGCGAATGTCTTTCTCTCCGGCCCAGACGTAATCCCGGATGAAGTGCTCGCCCGAAACCCCGAGGAAGACTGGTTTTTTACCGTCGAACTGGCCGGCGAGACGGCGCATTAGCACTCTTCTCTGCGCGCCTTTTCTGCTGTGCGCATGACACCCAGCCCCTGTAGTAGTGCCCGTTGCTGCGACATGGGCAGGACACGCGTGTCCGGCATCTGTTGAAGCCTCGAAAAAAGATAGAAGCTGTCCGAATGGGTCATCAGTTCGGCGATCCGCGCCTTTCGCCACGCCACCCCTTCTTCATGCAACTCCGCAATTTCGGGGTCCGATTTCAGGGCCTCAACACGCGCCGCGACCGCCTTTTGATGGCGCAGGATGCGTCTGTCTTCCACACTATTCAGGTTGCGGTCTGACCAATAGGCCAAGTCGATCGGATCGCTTTCGTGGTTGGGTTTTCCACGGGCCACTTTGACCAAAAAACTCTCCATCGATCCCAGCGCATAATGGTTAATCTGCGCCAGCCCATAGCGCGGCGCGGTCGTCAGCTGCACCGTGCCGGGTATGTCAGGCAGACGACGGCCATTGCCGTCCACCCAATGCCCCCAATCCGCATCTTCAGTCAGTTTGGGCCGATGCACACCCAGCCGGTCATAACGCGCATCCGCGCGGTAAAGCGATTTAAACTGCACCGCGCGCCATGGCCAGAGCAACCGGTCCGGCGCGGCCTGGGTAAACTGCGTCAGGATCGGTGCATCCATAAAATCGCGGATACCGGCATTGCCAAACATCCGCCAGGGCAAGGCAAAGCCGTCCGCCTTTGGGCAAGCGGCAATCAGGTCAGCGATGCGCCCGTCCCCGGCATGAATGCACAGAAACTCATCGACATCCGTGACATAGATCCATTCCGCAGCTTTGACGACCGCGTGGTTCTTGGCCTTGTTCAACGCCCGCCACTGGACGGATTTCTTACCCCCCGCGCGGTTGCGCTCGTGATGGACGTGGCCCAGAGCCGTCAACCGATCCAGCATCTGGTCAGTCCCATCATCACAATCATTGCTGAAGATCAGGAAATCCGTGACGCCGATTTCTTGATGATAGGCCAGCCATTCAAGGATGAAGGGCGCTTCGTTCCGCATAGTTGTGATCGCAACAAGACGCATCAGAGCTTTGCCGTCACCTCGGGTTCGATGCCGAAGAAGCCATCATTACACCGGCCGCGCAAGTATCTATCGCTGAAACAGCGCGCAGCTTTTTCAGCACCCTTTTGAACGCGAACTGGCGGTGACCCGCTCAAAGGAATGAGCCGACAATTCCATTTTGATCAAATAGTCAAAGATGTTAGAGGGACAGCATGACACATGCGATACTGATCCTGAATGGGCCTAACCTGAACCTGTTAGGCACGCGCCAACCGGAAGTCTATGGCCCGACAACGCTGGCTGACATTGAGGAGATGTGTGTCAAACGTGCCGAAGCCCTTGGCGTGACGCTTGCCTTTGAACAAAGCAATCACGAAGGTGCACTGATCGACGCCATCCATGCGGCACGCGGCAAGTATGCGGGCATTATCCTGAACGCAGGCGCCTTCACACACACATCGATTGCCTTGATGGATGCGATTTCTTCGGCGATGGTGCCGGTGGTTGAGTTGCATCTGTCCAACATTCACGCGCGCGAAGACTTTCGCCATAAATCATATATCGCCCCTGTTGCGATTGGGCAGATTTGCGGTTTTGGGGCAGCCGGCTATCCATTGGCCATGGATGCCTTGTTGACCTATCTGGGGGAAGGTTGATGACCGAATTGATTACACAGCTTGATCGGCTGACAAACGCGCGCAGCGTTGAGGAATTGTGGGACGTACACACCAAGCAGATGAGCCAGTATGGCTTTGATCGCCTGATGTATGGCTTCACGCGTTATCGCACGTCAAGTTCGCTGGGCGATCCACAAGATTGGGTGCTTCTGTCCACGCAGAGCCAGGAATATATGAAGGTCTTTTTTGACGAAGGTCTTTATTTCCACGCACCGATGTTGAACTGGGCACTGGCCAATGACGGCGCCTGTTCCTGGCGCTGGATGATGGACATGAACCGCATCGATAATCTGACACAAAGCGAAAAGCGGGTGATGGATTTCAATCGCGAGATGGACGTCACCGCGGGCTATACGATCAGCTTTCGCTCGATCTCAGAGCGGACGAAGGGCGCGATTGCGCTGACAGCACGTGCGGGCGTGACCCAGGATCAGGTTGAGCAGACATGGGCCAAGCACGGTGACGCGATCATCGTGATGAACAACGTGATGCATCTGAAACTGCTTACCCTGCCCTATTCCGGTGAGCGGCATCTGACCAAGCGCCAGCGCGAAGTCCTGCAATGGGTCGGTGACGGCAAGACGACACAGGACATCGCCGTTCTGTTGGAGCTGACCCCCGCAACGGTGGAGAAACACCTGCGTCTGGCACGCGAGGCTTTGGATGTCGAAACCACCGCGCAGGCGGTGCTGAAAGCAGCGTTTTACAACCAGATGTTCGTGGTGGATGCCGACCTTTGACGCAATCTTGTTACCTTTGACCTTACGGCAAAAATCACATGGTTGCGCGAAGGTCAGGTTTCCCTGACTTTCTTAACGTAGGGTTAAATGGCACTTTGCACATGTTCCGTGAGTGGTGGCCTTAGGCCTGGGAACAGCGCTCATTAATCCTTGCGATTACAAGGCTCTGATGGCGCACCGGGTAACCGGACGCTGGCACTTTGGGTTTGACTTGAGGTGTCAGCACCATGTCCATATGCCGTGCCCTCGTCCCGAAATTGGGGCGGCATATTTGGCATCGCGGCACCATGCAGTCTTCCGGGCATGGTGTCGCTTCTCCTCAAGAAAAAGGCCGCCTGTCTGTCCCGACGGCGGCCTTTGACTTTTGATCATGTGGCGGGCGATCAGCCGCCCAGTTTGGCGACCTCTGCGGCGAAGTCTTCTTCGACCTTTTCGATGCCTTCACCCACGGCCAGACGCACGTAACCGGTGATCTCGACGCCTGCCTCTTCGGCGGCCTTGGCAACGGTCAGATCAGGGTTCACGACGAATTGCTGATTCAAGAGCGTCACTTCGGCCATATATTTCTTCATTCGACCGATGATCATCTTTTCGATGACCGCTTCGGGCTTGCCGCTTTCACGTGCAATGTCCATTTGGACCTGCTTTTCTTTTTCGACAACCGCTGGGTCGAGATCCGCTTCGGACAGCGACGCAGGGTTGGCCGCGGCGATATGCATCGCAACCTGACGGCCAAAACCGGCATTGTCGCCCTTCATTGCCACCAGCACGCCGATATTGCCCATGCCATCGGCAGCAGCGTTGTGGACGTAGTTCACCACGCTGTCGCCTTCGATCCCAGCCATCCGGCGGACCGACATGTTTTCCCCGATCACGGCAACGGCATCGGTCACAGTCTGCTCAACCGTTTTGCCACCCATGTCAGCCGCTTTGAGCGCATCGACATCGCCAACACCCAGCGCCGTCTGCGCAATGCCGGAGACCATCTTTTGGAAATCAGCATTCTTGGCAACAAAGTCGGTTTCAGAGTTCACCTCAACAGCGACACCCTTGCCGCCGTCAACAGCAACAGCGACCAGACCTTCAGCAGCCGTGCGGCCCGATTTCTTGGCCGCTTTCGCAAGGCCCTTTGTCCGCAACCAGTCCACGGCCGCTTCCATATCGCCATTGCTTTCGGTCAATGCCTTTTTGGCATCCATCATGCCTGCGCCTGTGCTGTCGCGCAGCTCTTTCACCAATGCAGCGGTGATTGCCATTTTACTTCTCCTTGAAGCGGAATTTCGTCTTGTAGCGGGTGGGGCGTAACGCGCCCACCCGACTGTTTTGTGACAGCGCTTAAGAAGCGGTCGCTTCTTCGGCTTCTGGCGCGGCAGGTGCCTCTTCGGCGATCACTTCCTCGGCCAGTTCTTCCATCGCACCCATATCGACGCCAGCCGCACCCAGTTGTGCGGTCATACCGTCCAGCGCCGCGCGGGCTGCCAGGTCTGTGTAAAGCGCAATCGCGCGGGCCGCGTCGTCATTGCCGGGGATGATGTAATCCACACCTTCGGGCGAGCAATTGGTGTCAACCACGGCGACAACAGGAATGCCCAGCTTTTTGGCTTCTGCGATGGCGAGGTCTTCCTTGTTCACGTCGATGACGAACAAAAGATCAGGCACGCCACCCATCTCGCGGATACCACCCAGCGAGGCTTGCAATTTGCCCTGCTCACGCTCCATGCCAAGACGTTCTTTCTTGGTAAGACCGCCAAAGCCTGTCTCAGCCGCTTCGTCAATGGCCTTCAGGCGGTTGATCGACTGCGAAACAGTCTGCCAGTTGGTCAGCGTGCCGCCCAGCCAGCGGTGGTTCATGTAGAACTGCGCGGATTTCTCTGCCGCTTCCATGATCGGCTTTGACGCCTGACGCTTGGTGCCGACAAAGAGCACGCGACCGCCTTTGGCAACAGTGTCGCGAATGACCTGCAGCGCCTGATCAAGCAGGGGCACAGTCTGTGTCAGGTCCATGATGTGGATGCCGTTGCGCGAACCGTAGATGTATTGCGACATCTTGGGGTTCCAGCGGGCGGTCTGGTGACCAAAATGAACGCCAGCTTCCAACAACTGACGCATGGTGAACTCGGGAAGAGCCATGTCCGTTTTCCTTTTCCGGTTTCAAGCCTCAGCGGGGGATCAGCGTTTTGCCAACCGGTGGACCCTTTGGGATGTCTCCCCATTGGGCCCGCCCCCGCCTGCGGGATTAAGTGCGCGCGCTATAGCGGGGGTTTGGTCCGCTGGCAAGGGGGTTAAAGGAAAACCCGCTCAATAACCCAATAGGCCCCTATAAAGGCGATGGCCAGCGAACAGGGAATGGCCACGAACCGGCGATAGGCATCGACCTGATCGCGGAATTGGATCGACATGATGGAAAGCGCGAAGATCAGCGCAAGCGGCACCGCAAAAAGCCAGACCGGCCCTTCCAGCGCGGCCTGCAAGCCAGTTGGGTTCAGAACGGCCAGTGCAATTGCAATCACCAGAAGCACCGCGTAAAGCGCAAAGCCCTGATTGACTTCATTCTCACCTTCATCGATCCGCAAGGCCTGCCAGACACACAGGAACATGATCGCGATGACGGCAAGCTGGCCGATCTCGACACCAATGTTGAAGCCAATGAGTGCCGCGACAAAAGTTGGCCCCGGCAGGCCGAATTCCTGCAGGACGGATGCAAAGCCAAGGCCATGCAGCAGGCCGAATGCAAAGATGATATAAGGCCGCCAGCGGCTGATCCCCTTCGCCCAGATATTCTCGACCGCGACAAATACGATTGACGCGGCGATCAGTGGCTCGACGATGTTGGCCGGGACATTGACATAGCCCAATGCGGCAAGTGCCAGCGTGATCGTATGCGCCAGCGTGAAGAGCGAGATCTGGATCACCAGCGGACGCAGTTGCGTCGACAGAAAGAACAGCCCCAGCACAAACAGAACGTGATCAAGGCCTTTGGGCAGGATGTGGTCAAATCCAACCGGGATGTAGTCCACAAAAGTGCCCCACCCGCTCGTCTGACCACTGCCCGCCAGGAGGATTGGGTCAGAGATAGCACCGGGCACCAGATAGCCGTCATAAGGCGCAGGCACATCCATCTGACGCAACACGAGAACACCAAATTCCGGAGCCCAGCCCATCTGCACACTGATCGCACCGTCCGGTAATTCGGCACTGAACTGAAGCACGGAACTGCGCACAAGCTCCACATTCCCGACCGGTTCGACGATGATGCGGTCAAGCACCGGCAAGAGGGTGATCCCATCCGCAGACAATGTGATCCGTTCGGCCATTTCCGGCCAAAACGCCTCAAACTTGGCTTGCAACTCACCCGGCTCCAAAGCGCGCAAGGCATCATACATTTCGGCCTGGGCAGCGTCATTGGTGTTTGCGGCTTCGGCCAGATCCACCCCTGCAACAAAGCTCTCGACATTCGCGCGCACCTCGAAAACCACACGGTCACCCACCACACGCATATCCGCGATGGATGGCAGGACCTCATGCGCCTGTGCCGCTGACAGCGTCGTGATCCAGATCGCCATCACGCTTGACAACAGGCGAAGGAAGGCCACTCTGATCCGATCAAAATAGGGAGTACTCATGCGCGTTCTTGCATTCATCTTATGTCTGATCTGCCAGCCCCTGATGGCCCATGAATTCTGGATTGAGCCCAAGGCCTACCAGATTCCCGCGGACGGTAAACTTGAGGCTGATCTTGTCAATGGCGAAGAGTTTAGGGGTGTCACCATTCCTTATCTGCCGGGTAATTTCGTCAATTTCGTCCTCTTCGCTGGCGCGGATGGGGCCCGCGTGCAAGGTCGGCGCGGTGATATTCCTGCGCTTAATCAAGATCCGTTGACGGATGGTCTGCATGTCGTCGCATACCAGGCCCGCAACGCAACGGTGGATTACGAAAACTGGCGGAAGTTTCAACGGTTTGTCGACCACAAGGATTTGGGCAATGTCCGCGAACAACACGATGCGCGCGACTTACCGATCACGGATTTTACGGAAGTCTACTCGCGCTACTCCAAATCCCTGATCGGCGTCGGAGATGGCGCGGGTGCTGACCGCCGCGTTGGGCTTGAGACCGAGATCGTGGCACTCACAAACCCCTACACGGACGATCTGTCAGATGGGTTTAGGGTCCAGCTTCATTATCTCAATGACGTCCGCGCCAACGAACAGGTTGAGGTGTTTGCGAGGGCTCCTGGCGGCGCTGTCGACATCACGCTCTACCGCACCGATGCAAATGGCGTTGCCACTTTTCCGGTAATGCCGGGCCACGCTTATATGGTGGACGCGGTCGTTCTGCGCGCGCCAAGCACGGACGTGGCTGAACGGACGGGCGCAGTCTGGCAAACGCTTTGGGCCAATCTGACATTTGCCGTGCCGGAGTAGCTTGCACCTAGGCTGCGGCTGCAGCACAAGGCGGTCATGACAAAGACGCCTGATATACTCTGCATCGGCTCGGTCCTTTGGGATGTGATCGGGCGGTCGGCGAGTCATATGCGTGTGGGGTCGGACGTGCCGGGACGTATCACGCGGCTGCCGGGCGGTGTGGCGATGAATATCGCGATGACCTTGCGCCGTTTCGGCATGACCCCTGCCCTGCTCAGCGCCATTGGTAAGGACGCCGAGGGCAATGAGCTGATTGCCGAAGCCAAGCGTATGGGCATGATCTGCGATCACGTCTACCGCTCCGAAGACCTGCCGACGGATGTCTACATGGCGGTCGAGGGCGCAAATGGCCTGATCGCCGCGATTGCCGATGCCCACTCACTGGAGGCGGCAGGCGCAAAAATCCTCCGCGCACTCGAAAACGGCGCGCTTGGCTGTGTGGAGCAACCTTTTGCCGGCCCCGTGGCGCTTGACGGTAACCTGACCGAGGAACTCTTGCAGACAATCGCGACCTCCCCCCTCTTCGCCGCCGCAGACCTGCGGGTCGCTCCAGCCTCTCCGGGCAAGGCGGAACGCTTGCTTGCACTGATCAACCACCCCTCCGCCACGCTTTACGTGAATCTCGAAGAGGCGGGGCTGCTATGCCAGACAACCTTCAATGACGCCACAAGCGGCGCGGCAGGCCTGATCGCGCGCGGGGCCTATCGCGTTCTGGTCACCGATGGTGGCAATGCTGCCGCCGAAGGCACCGAAGGCGACATCATCACGCAAACCCCACCTGCCGTCATGGTCACCCGCGTGACTGGCGCGGGCGACACCTTCATGGCCGCCCATATCGCCTCGGAAGCCCAAGAGATGGACCGTGCGGCCGCACTCACCCGGGCGCTTGACGCCGCCGCAACCTACGTCTCCGGAGAGAACCCTTTATGATCCCCATCACCTTTAGTGCAGAGGTCGCCGCGGCGCGAGACACGGGCGCACCGATTGTCGCACTCGAAAGCACGATCATCACCCACGGCATGCCCTTTCCGCAAAATGTCGAAACCGCGCGGCTGGTTGAGGCCGATATTCGTGCGGCAGGTGCAACACCGGCCACTATCGCCGTCATCGCGGGCCAATTGCATGTGGGGTTGGAAGCGTCAGAGCTAGACGCCCTTGGACAGGCACAGGATGTGGCCAAACTCTCGCGCGCCGATCTCGCGGCCTGCATTGCAACCGGCGGCACCGGGGCAACAACTGTGGCCGCCACGATGATTTCAGCGCATCTGGCAGGCATCGCGGTTTTTGCCACCGGGGGCATTGGCGGGGTGCATCGCGGGGCGGAACAAAGCTTTGATATCTCAGCCGACCTGCGGGAACTGGCACAAACGCCCGTGACGGTGGTGGCTGCAGGGGCGAAGGCGATTCTCGATCTGCCCAAAACCTTTGAAGTGCTCGAAACGCTCGGCGTGCCCGTCATCACTTACGGGCAGGACGTTCTCCCGGCATTTTGGTCCGCAAAATCAGACATGGCCGCGCCGCTGCGCATGGATCACGCAACGGACATCGCCAAAGCGCATCAGATGCGTGCAGCCATGGGCCTCAAAGGTGGACAGTTGGTGACAAACCCGATTCCCGTTGCCGACGAGATCCCGATGGCAACGCTTGCTCCGATCATCGACCAGGCCCTTGGCGAGGCAGAGGCGCAAGAGATAACAGCGAAGGAAGTCACGCCGTTCCTGTTGGGTCGTATCTTTGACCTCACCGAAGGTCGGTCGCTGAAGGCGAATATCGCCCTTGTGCGCAACAATGCGCGGCTTGCTGCACAAATCGCCATCGCCTTATGCAAATCGCTGTGACGCACTGACGCTTACGCTTGTGACCGCAAGGTGCAGCGCCTAGATGTGCGTTAACAATCAGGGCCGAAGAACGTATGAGTAATCCAAGCCAAGACGAGATCAAACGCCGCGCGCGGCCAGGTATTCTGGCGCGACTGCGCGGGAATTTCATTGCAGGTGTCATCATCGTTGCGCCAATTGGCCTGACACTCTGGCTGATCTGGACAGTTGTAGGCTGGGTAGATAGCTGGGTCTGGCCCTTTGTGCCGGATGCCTATCAACCCGGTGAATTGGTCAATCGTATCCTGGGGCTAGAGGGCGAAGATCGTATCACCGTCAATGTGCGCGGCGTCGGTGTTGTCATCTTCCTTCTATTCACCATTATCGTGGGCTGGATCGGCAAAGGCATCATTGGGCGGTCATTTCTTGGTATCGGGGAGCGTCTGGTGGATCGCACGCCCGTTGTCCGGTCGGTTTATAACGCAGCCAAACAGATCGCCGAAACCGTCTTTTCGCAGCGCGATACGTCGTTCGATACGGCTTGCCTTGTCGAATATCCGCGCAAGGGGATCTGGGCGATTGCGTTCATATCAACCAATGCCAAGGGTGAGATTGATGCAAAGCTGTCCGATGGAGAGCCTGTGGTCACCGTGTTTCTGCCAACAACACCCAACCCAACATCCGGCTTTCTATTGTTCCTACCGCTACGCGATATCAAACCGCTTGATATGAGTGTCGAGGATGCGGCGAAACTCGTCATCTCTGCCGGGCTCGTCTATCCCAACGGGAATGGCAAAGAGGTCGAGGCACTGCCCACGGCGGCAGAGTAGCACCTAGTTGAACATCTCTGTCAGGTTGACGGAACTGCGCTTGCCGATGTCTTTCTTGTGAGACTTCAGGAAAGCATCCGCTGCCGCCTCTCCCGCCTCTTTCAGCCGGGCGAGCACAACCGCATTGGGGATCGTCTTGGTCGCCACGTTCAATTCATTCATCAGACCATCATCGGCGATCATATGGACGAGCACATCCTTCATCGTCCCGCGCTTGATCGATCCGTCGCTCAGCAAGCGCTTCACAAACTCAATCGCCCGCAATTCGCGGAACAGCGATGAGTTAAAGCTGATCTCATTGATCCGGTTCTGGATCGATTGGCTGTCCGTCGGCAGCTCATCACGGTGCAGCGGGTTGATATTTACAATCAGAATGTCGTCCGGTAAATCATTGTGAAACAAAGGGAAAAGTGCCGGGTTTCCGGTATATCCACCGTCCCAGAACGCCTCCGTCTGTCCCGTTTTCGGGTCCGTGAACTCCACCGCCTGAAAAAGGCTCGGCAGACAGGCCGAAGCGAGAATCACATCTGGCGAAATCTCATCCCCGCTAAAGACCCGGATCTTGCCGCTGCGCACATTGGTCGCACAGATATTCAGACGGGGTCCGTAGTTTGCGCAAACCGCGTCATAATGAAACTCCGACACAATCCGCTCCAGCGGATTACGCATCGTGGGGCCGTAGACATAAGGCGAAAACATCCGCGACGTCATGTCAAAGACATTATAGGCGGGCGAATACTTCATCGCCTGCGCCCAAACATGGGCTGTGGGCGCGAGTGATGACACCCATTCGGACAACCGCTCATCTGTGATGGCCCCAACCTGCGCCCAAAGCCATTCGAGGTTTTCCAGCGCGCCCTCGCGGCCATTCGCGACCCAGCCGGATTTCAGCGCTGCAGCGTTTAACGCCCCCGCCGAAGTGCCTGAAATAGCTGTGATTTCGATGTCTTCTTCATGAAGAAGCCGACAGAGAACGCCCCAGGTAAACGCCCCGTGCGCGCCGCCACCTTGCAAGGCGAGATTGATCTTTTTCATCATCGTCAGCCCCTTTTGCGATCAGAGCGCGGTCCAACCCCCGTCAACGCTGATTGTCGTCCCGGTCACCTGTGCGGCGGCATCAGAACAAAGATAAACCGCCGTACCACCCAATTGCTCGACAGTCGCAAACTCCTTTGAGGGCTGGCGCTCCAACATCACGTTCTTGATCACATCCTCACGCGACATGTTGTATTCTTTCATCGTGTCAGGGATCTGCGCCTCAACCAACGGGGTCAGCACGTAACCCGGGCAGATCGCGTTGCAGGTGATCGGCTCTTGCGCCGTTTCCAGACCGATTGTCTTGGTCAGCCCCACAATCCCATGCTTTGCAGCCACATAAGCCGATTTGTAGGGCGACGCAGTTAGGCCATGGGCCGAGGCGATATTGATGATCCGGCCGTAGCCCTTCTCACGCATGCCCGTCACTGCAGCGGCAATCGTGTGAAAGGCCGACGTCAGGTTGATCGCAATGATCGCGTCCCACTTTTCGGTCGGAAAATCCTGGATCGGGGACACATGCTGGACACCGGCATTGTTGATCAGGATATCGCAACCACCCGCATCGACGATCAGCTGCCGACAATCCTCGGCCTTCGACATATCCGCCTGCACATATTTTGCGCTAACGCCCGTCTCCTGCGCGATTTCAGCCGCCAGTGCGTGGTCTTCTTCGCGGTCGGTAAACGAGTTCAGGACGACATCCGCCCCCGCCTTCGCCATTTCTTTGGCTACACCAAGGCCAATGCCTGAATTTGATCCGGTGATGACGGCGGTTTTTCCTGCAAGCGACATGATTTGGCTCCGATTCTGCACACTCGCGACTCAGTCTATATGCTGCAGATGCGAACGCCACCCGGAAGCCCGATGCGCAATAAAAAAACGCCCGCACAAGGCGGGCGTAAAGTTATTGAGGCAGGTTTCATACAGGCAAGAAACCTATCGAGCAGTGACATCTTTATAAGCAATCACTTGCGCGCGTCCAAGCTAAAAGTTTGAAAAGGTTGAAATCCCTCACTACGATCCGGTGTTAACCAATTAACAAACAATGGGGGCGCCAAAAAATGGGCATGAATTTCGGCAAAATCGCGCGCAGGGCCGCATTGGCCGTTGCGATTGGCATGGCAGGTAAGATCACGGTAGCAGAACCACAGCATGGCATAGCTATGTATGGCGACCCCGCCCTTCCACCGGATTTTGTGTCTCTGCCCTATGCCAACCCGGATGCGCCAACAGGCGGGCAGATCGTCACGGCTGAGGTTGGCAGCTTTGACAGTCTGAACCCTTTCATCCGCAAAGGCTCGGTGCCATGGCAGCTCCGTTTTTTCCTCGGCGAAAGCTTCATGGGCCGGTCACTGGACGAACCCTTTTCGCTCTATGGTGTTTTGGCCGAATCGGTCGAAACCGGCCCTAACCGCCAATGGGTGGAATTCACACTACGCGAGGGTGCCGCCTTCTCGGATGGCAGCCCTGTGACGGTCGAGGATGTGATGTGGTCATACGAGACTTTGGGCACCGTCGGGCATCCACGCTACCTTGGTTTCTGGTCGAAAATCGAAAGCCTGGAACAGGTGGGTGAGCGCACGGTGCGCTTTACCTTCAACACCGCAGACCGCGAACTAGCACTGCTCGCGGGAATGCGCCCGATCCTGAAAAAAGCACAGTGGGACGGCGTGGATTTCGCCGAAAGCACGACCGAGATCGTGCCCATCACCTCTGCCCCTTACGTGATCGAGGATTTTGAGCCCGGGCGCTTTGTCTCCCTGCGCCGCAACCCCGACTATTGGGGCGAGGATGTGCCGTTCCGGCGCGGGACGCATAACATCGACGAAGTCCGCCTTGAGTTCTTCGGCGATGAAACGGCCGCGTTTGAGGCCTTCAAGGTCGGCGAAGTGAATTCCAACCGCGAATTCAACGTGGCCCGCTGGGAAAGCCAGTACAACTTCCCCGCCGTGCAGGACGGCGATGTAGTCCTGTCGATCCTGCCGCATGAGCGCCCCTCTGGAATGACCGGGTTTGTGATGAACACCCGCCGTGATCAGTTCAGCGATTGGCGCGTGCGTGACGCGATGATGCATGTCTTCAACTTCGAATTCATCAATGAGGCAATGACCGGCAGCGCGCAGCCGCGCATCACCTCCTACTGGTCAAACTCGCCCCTTGGCATGTCCAACGGCCCGGCAGAGGGCCGCGTGCGGGAGTTTCTGGAACCCTTCACGGCCGATCTGCTGCCCGGTGCGCTTGAGGGCTACAGCCTGCCGGTCGCTGACGGGTCCGAGCGAAACCGCGCCGGCACCGCTGCAGCACTTGAACAGATGGAGGCCGCCGGGTGGACTGTGCAGGATGGCGTGATGCGCGACGCCAATGGGACCGCTTTCACGTTCGAGATCCTGCTGCCGCAAGGAAGCTCCGAAAATCAGGCGATCATCGACATGTTCGTGGAATCGCTCGCACGGATTGGCGTGACTCCACTGGTGAGCGTCGCCGACAGCGCCCAGTTCAAGGAACGCACCGATGCCTACGATTTCGACATGACCTACTACCGTCGTGGCGTGTCGCTGTCGCCCGGGAACGAGCAGTACGGGTATTACGGGTCGGAAAATGCCGACCAGATTGGCGGGCGCAACCTGATGGGCGTCAAGTCACCTGCCGTGGACGCGATGATTGGGCAGCTTCTGACGTCCGAAAGCCAGGATGACTTTGTGGCGTCTGTCAAAGCGCTCGACAGAATCCTGACAACGGGCCGCTATGTCATCCCGATTTATCAGTGGAATATCAGCCGCGTCGCCCATGCCAAGGAGCTGCAATACCCTGATTACATTCCGATTTTCGGGGACTGGCCGGGCTGGCAGCCGGATGTCTGGTGGTACGCGGAATGATGTGGCCTGTCATCGTTTTGTTACATTGCGGGCCTAGGCGGATCTGAAAGTCTGGAAGGCCCCGATGAATATCCTTGTTTTGTGTACCGGCAATTCGGCCCGCTCTATCCTGCTTGAATCGATCCTGACACATCGCTCTGACGGCCGGATCAAGGCTTGGTCGGCAGGGTCGAAACCAGCAGGGCAAGTGCATCCCCAATCCATCAAGTTGCTCACCAAGGAAGGTTTTCCGACAGATGGCCTGACCTCACAAAGCTGGGATGATTACGCCAAACCCGATGCACCCGTCATGGACGCCGTGATCACCGTCTGCGGTTCTGCTGCGGCGGAAAAATGCCCCTACTGGCCCGGCGCGCCCGTGCGCGCCCATTGGGGTGTTGAGGACCCGGCAGCGGCGGCACCCGACGATCAACCAGAAGCTTTTGCCGAGGCCTATCGGTTACTCGGCGCGCGGGCGCAGGCACTTTTGGCCCTGCCATTCGAAGATATGGCGCAGGCTGAATTGCAGGCCGCTTTGAACAAGATCGGACAATCCTGATGCAAAAGCTGCTGGCAGAGGGTATTGGGACCGCATTCCTGCTGATCGGTGTCGTGGGATCGGGCATCATGGGCGAGGCGCTGGCAGGCGGCAACGTCGCCATTGCTCTCCTCGCCAACGCGATTGCCACAGGCTGCACGCTCTATTTCATCATCACAACGCTCGGCCCCATCTCCGGCGCGCATTTCAACCCTGCCGTCACACTCGCCTTTCTGATCCGCAAAGATATCACTCCCGGCGAGGCCGCAGCCTATATCCCCGTCCAGATCATCGGCGGCATCCTTGGCGTCTGGGCCTGCCATATCATGTTCGACCTCCAATTCCTGCAGGCCTCAACCACAGATCGCACTGGCGTGGCGCAATGGTTCTCCGAAATCCTCGCCACATTCGGCCTGCTTTTCGTGATTTTCGGCGGGATCAAGAACAAGCCCGACGCGGTCCCGACCCTCGTCGCGCTCTACATCACCGGCGCTTATTGGTTCACATCCTCCACCAGCTTCGCCAACCCCGCCGTCACCATCGCGCGCGGGTTCAGCGACACATTTGCCGGCATCAACCCGGCGCATATCCCGATGTTCATCGTGATGCAGATTGTCGGTGTCGGGGTGGCAACGCTGGTGCTTCCACGGCTCTTTCCGAAGGGTGCTTAGGGAGTTGGGGCCACCACTTGAGCTACTGCGTGAGAGCGCAGAAAAGGAAATCTGAAACTGAGTCTTGAAGCTCGCGCCAGTTATCCAGATGAATCCGCCGATAGGTCATTTGCACGTCAACTCCGTTTGAACGGAAGCTTTGATTACAACCTTGGTTCACGAAAGTGGGGTTGTTAGAGCAATTAAAGACAGCAATAAGTTCACCGCTTTCTTCTCTGGCGACGAATACTTCTCTAAACCGTTCTTGTCCGGAACGTGGTAGCAGTGCTAAAAGCCCGAAGTCTGTCCTTTCTTCCTTGTACGCCGACATGTCGCGCCCGTCGCCTGTCGCCATGCTTTCTGCCGCGACGCGAAGAGAATGAGGCAGAGCAATGACGTCTTGCAGAACGAAATCAAAATAATTGGGCTGAGGTGACTTTATTAGTTTCGCCGTATCCCGCCGTGTCACAGGCGTAAAATCGTCGATCATGACCCGAAAAAGTTGCGCGCGATGCTCTGAGCCATCGACCCGATCAAAAGCATCCTCGAAGTAAACCTCGGGGATGGTCAACGTATGCCGCACATCCTCGAGCGGCATATACAGCGTCTGCGTGACAAACTCTGTCCCAGTTTTAAAGAGATGACAGGGATGCAGGCGCTCTGCATCACTCGACGTCGCAACAAAAATAAACGAAGCGCTCAGCGGCAAATTCCAGTTCAGCAGTCTGAAGAAACCCTGGCCCATGCTCAAACCAGCGACGTCACCCACAGGATCGTCGCGTCTTCCTGACTGATGGACACCACATTGTGGCCCATCGCGGCATCGTAATAGGCGCTGTCACCACGGCCCAGTTCGACCGGCTCATAGAACTCGGTATAAAGCCGCACACGGCCCGTCAGCACGAACAGAAACTCCTCACCGTCATGGCGCACCCAGCCGTCGAAATCCTCGAGTGTCCGGGCGCGGACCCGGGTGCGATAAGGGAGCATCTTCTTGGCGGTCAGCGCACTTGCCAGCAGGTCATGCTCATAGGTTGTTGTGATCTGCTGGGTCGCCTCGCCCGATTTCGTCACCGCCATGCGGCCATTCACCTGCCCCTTCGAGGGTGGCGTAAAAAGCTGTGGCACCGAAATCTCCAGCCCCACGGCAAGCTTTTTCAGCGCGTCATAGGTCGGCGACATCTGCCCATTTTCGATCTTGGACAAGGTCGACCGGGCCAGCCCCGCCTGCTGGGCCGCCTGTTCCAGCGTCCAGTCGCGGGCCTTGCGCAACTCACGCACGCGTGCGCCCAGATCAATGGGCTGGGCCACGCCGCTACTCCCATTCTCGTGGGCGATGCGGATCAGGTTCTTGGGGTCACTTTCAGCCATGAGCGACCTCATACGCGGCCCTTCGCAATCTTGCAACTTCGCGCCCGGCAGCATAGCGGAGGGCCATGCTTTCCGTCACCGATCCCACCCCCTTTCCACCGCCGCCGCCCGCCTTCAATATGGCGACCTATGTACTACAGCACGCGGATCGTTTGGGTGCAAAGACGGCATTGCGGATCATCGGCGAAAACGCGCAAGACTTCACTTATACGCAGATAAAATCAGCCGTCTTGGGCACGGCAACAGGGCTGTTGCAACAAGGCCTGCGCCCCGGCGATTTCCTCCTGATGCAACTAGGAAACCGCCCCGAATTCCCCATTACCTATCTCGGTGCAATAGCCGTTGGCATCATCCCTGTGCCCGTCTCAGCGCAATTGACGGCACCAGAAATCGCCCGGATCAGCGCGATGATCGGACCAACCCTAACCATCCGCGCCGCTGACATGCCCGCTGCTCCGGGCCGAACGCTAGACGCAGAGGCGTTGCGACAGTTCTGGCACCTGCCCCCAGCAGAGTACGTGATGGGCGACCCAAACCGACCCGCCTATATCGTCTTCACGTCCGGGACATCCGGCCAGCCGAGAGCAGTTATGCATGCTCATCGCGCAATCTCGGCGCGCCAGATGATGTGGGACGGCTGGTACGGCCTGCGCGCAGATGATCGCCTGCTCCATGCAGGGGCGTTCAACTGGACCTATACGCTCGGCACCGGCCTGATGGACCCGTGGTCGGTTGGCGCCACCGCTCTGATCCCATCCGAAGGCACCGAGATCGAAGCCTTAAGTGACCTGCTAGCGACAGAGAAAGCCACGCTTTTCGCTGCCGCACCAGGTGTTTACCGGCGACTCCTCAAGCACCCCTTCCAAGAGCTCCCGCATCTGCGCCACGGATTGTCAGCGGGCGAGAAACTGGCCTCTGTTCTCGCCGCCGAATGGACCGAAAAGACCGGCACACCGGTTTATGAGGCGTTCGGGATGTCGGAATGCTCCACCTTCATCTCCGGCGCCCCTGCCCGCCCCGCACCAAAGGGCGCCACAGGCTATCCGCAGGACGGGCGCAAAGTGGCGCTGATCGGCGAAGACGGCCCCGTGCCACGCGGGACGCCCGGCACCATTGCCATCCACCGCGATGATCCCGGCCTGATGCTGGGCTATCACAAAGCCCCCGACGAGACTGCGGCGCGGTTTCAGGGCGATTGGTTCATGACGGGCGATATCGGCATCATGGCCGATGACGGGGCGATCACCTATGCGGGCCGCGCGGATGACATGATGAATGCAGGCGGTTACCGTGTCAGCCCGGTGGAGGTCGAAGACGCACTGACCGCCCATCCCGCAATCACCCAAGCCGCAGCCTGCGCTGTGCAATTGCGCGCAGATACCACGCTCATCGCGGCCTTTTATGTGGCGTCAGACGTGATAGACGAGGACAGGTTGGACGCCTTCATGCGCGGGCAGCTTGCCGGTTACAAATGTCCGCGCATCTACGTCGCCAAAGAGGCCCTGCCACGCGGGGCCAACAACAAACTGCTCAGGCGCGTCCTGCGTCAGGAATGGGAGACTGCACATGGTCAAGCTTGATATCATCTCCGACCCGATCTGCCCCTGGTGCTATATCGGCAAGACCAATCTGGACAAGGCGCTGGCCGAGATCCCCGATCACCCCTTCACCATCGAATGGCACCCGTTCCAGCTGAACCCCGACATGCCCGCCGGTGGCATGGACCGCAAAGCGTATCTTGAGGGCAAGTTCGGCGGCAAGGAAGGCGCCGTGCGCGCCTACGCCCCGGTCGTTGAACATGCCGAGAAATCCGGCGCCCACATCAATTTCGACGCCATCAAAAAGACGCCCAACACAATCGATGCCCACCGCCTGATCCACTGGGCCGGGATTGAGCAGCGCCAATCGCTGGTGGTCGATCTGCTCTTCAAAGCCTATTTCGTCGATGGCCGTGATATCGGCGAGCACGAGGTGCTCGCCGACATTGCTGACACGGCCGAGATGGATGCTGCCATGGTCGCCAAACTCCTCGCCTCTGACGCCGACACCAACGACATCCGCGCCCGCGATGCCCATAGCCGCAAAATGGGTGTGGGGTCCGTGCCGACTTTCATCGTGGCGGGCAAACATGCCGTCCCCGGCGCGCAACCGCCAGAGATGTGGGTCGGCGTGATCAACGAGATCAAGGACCAGATCGCGGCGGCGGAATGACGGATATCCCCGCCGAAACAGCACAGATCAGACGCCTGCCCCAGACCGAATTCATTGCCCTGATGGCGATGCTGGCGGCGACGGTGGCGTTCTCCATCGACGCGATGCTGCCCGCCTTGCCCGAAATTGGAGAGGCGCTGTCACCCGACAACCTCAACAACGCACAGCTCATCATCACCAGCTTCGTGCTGGGGATGGGCGTGGGCACATTCTTTACCGGCCCCCTGTCAGATGCATTTGGCCGCAAACCCGTGATGGTTGGTGGTGCCATCGTCTACATCGCAGCCTGCGCGGTCGCTTGGGCGTCATCGACACTTGAAGTGATGCTGGCTGCGCGCGTCGTGCAGGGTCTGGGTGCGGCAGGACCAAGAGTGGTGGCGATGGCCCTGATCCGCGACCTTTACGGCGGGCCCCAGATGGCGCGCATCCTGTCATTCGTGATGATGGTCTTCGCGCTGATCCCGGCGCTTGCCCCGACCATTGGGCACTACATCATGCTCGGGTTCGGATGGCGCGCGATTTTCGCGGCCTTCATACTGTTTTCCTTTGCGACCCTGCTCTGGCTGATGATCCGTCAACCGGAGACGCTGCTCCCCGCAAATCGCCGCCCGCTCAGCATCCGCGCGTTGACGGCCGCCACCTATGAGATGTTTGCCCACCGCACTGCGCGACTGTCGATCTTCGTACAGACGCTGACATTCGGGATGCTGTTCACGGTCCTGTCTTCCACCCAGCAGGTTTTTGACATCACATTTGATCAAGGCGCGCGCTTTCATCTTTGGTTTGGCGGTATCGCCATTGTCTCAGCATCGGCCAGCGTGCTGAATGCGCGGATTGTTGTGCGCCTCGGTATGCGGGCAATCATCAAGGCGATGTTTGCTGTTCAGGTCATGCTGACCTTGTTGATGATTGTGATCACCGCCGCAAACGGCCCTTATTGGCTTGCTTTTGGGACCTACGTGATCTGGGTGACCGGTAACTTCTTTCAGGCTGGCCTCACCATCGGCAACCTCAACGCCCTCGCGATGGAAGAGATGGGGCATATCGCGGGTCTCGCGGCCTCGATCATCGCAGCGGTCGCGACAATCGGCGGTGTGCTGCTGGCGGCACCGATTGCCATCATGTTTGACGGCACACCGATGCCGATGGCCATTGGCATACTCATCTCAGCGAGCCTTGCCTGGTGGCTGACATCCCAGATCAGACGACCCGGCGACGCGCCCTAGCCTACCTTTGCCTTCTTCTCCTCGGCCAATTTCTGGGCCAGGTCCCGCGCGATGTTGAACGCGCCCTGGATCTTGTCGCGTTCCTTGCCCCAGTCGCGGCGCACAACGATCTTGTTGTCCTTGACCTTGGCCAGGCCCTTTTGCGCCTCGATGAACTCCACGAGGCCCTTGGGCGAGGCGAATTTGTCGTTGTGGAACTGGATCGTCGCCCCCTTTGGCCCGGCATCCAGTTTCGCGATCCCGGCCCGCTTGCACATCGCCTTGATGCGCACGACGAGCATCAAGGTGTTGACCTCTTTCGGCAGTTTACCGAAACGGTCGATCAACTCGGCGGCAAAACCCTCCAACTCGACTTTGGTTGTCAGTTCCGAGAGCCGCCGGTAGAGCCCCAGCCGCACATCCAGATCGGGCACGTAGTCTTCGGGGATCAGGACTGGCACACCCAGATTGATCTGCGGCGCCCATTGCCCATCATCGATAATGCCCTCAGCGGCACCCGATTTGATCGCGGCAATCTGCTCTTCCAGCATCTGCTGGTAAAGCTCATAGCCAACCTCACGCATCTGCCCCGATTGTTCTTCGCCCAAAAGGTTCCCCGCACCACGAATGTCGAGGTCTTGGGAGGCAAGCGTGAAGCCAGCCCCCAGCGTATCGATCGAGCCCAATACGCGAAGGCGCTTCTGCGCGGTATCAGTGAGTTTCTGGCGTGGTTTCGTCGTCAAATAGGCATAAGCGCGCGTCTTCGACCGCCCGACCCGGCCCCGGATCTGGTAAAGCTGGCTGAGGCCGAACATATCCGCGCGCCACACGATCATCGTATTCGCGGTGGGGATATCGAGGCCACTTTCCACAATCGTCGTGGCCAGCAAAACATCGTACTTGCCATCATAGAAGGCATTCATCCGGTCATCCAGTTCCCCCGCCGCCATCTGGCCCGTTGCGGTGATGTAAGTCACCTCCGGCACCTGATCGCGTAGGAACGCCTCCATCTCCGGCATATCGGCGATGCGGGGCACGACAAGGAAGGACTGCCCGCCGCGATAATGTTCACGCAGGAGCGCTTCGCGCACAGTGATCGTGTCGAACTCGCTCACATAGGTGCGGATCGCGAGCCGGTCGATGGGCGGCGTGCCGATGATCGACAGGTCCCGGACACCGGAGAGCGAGAGTTGCAGCGTGCGCGGAATCGGCGTTGCGGTCAGTGTCAGCACATGCACATCGGTGCGAAGCTGCTTCAGCCGTTCCTTGTGCTGAACGCCGAATTTCTGTTCCTCATCAATCACTAACAGGCCAAGGTTCTTGAACCGCACGCCCTTCGCGAGCAGCGCATGGGTGCCCACAACAATATCAACGTCACCCTTCGCCAGCCCTTCGCGCGTTTTCGTGGCCTCACCGGAAGACACAAACCGCGACAAGGGCCGCACATTCACTGGAAACCCCCGAAATCGCTCCGCGAAATTCTGGTAGTGTTGCCGCGCCAGCAAAGTCGTTGGCGCGATAATCGCCACCTGCACGCCTGACAAAGCGGCGACAAAGGCCGCGCGGATGGCCACTTCGGTCTTGCCAAAGCCCACATCACCGCAGATCAACCGGTCCATCGGCTTGCCTGCAGCCATATCCGTTAGCACATCCTCAATCGCCGCAAGCTGGTCATCTGTCTCAGCATAAGGAAAGCGCGCGAGGAACTGGTCCCACATCCCGTCCGGCGGATCGAGTGCAGGCGCCGTGCGCAACTCCCGCTCTGCCGCAACCCGGATCAACCTTTCGGCGATCTGTCGGATCCGCTCCTTCAGCTTCGCCTTCTTCGCCTGCCAGGCCCCACCGCCCAACCGGTCCAGCAACCCCGTCTCATGCCCAAACTTCGACAAAAGCTCGATATTCTCAACGGGCAGATAGAGCTTCGCGTCCTCCGCATATTCCAAGAGCAGGCATTCATGCGCCGCACCCAGAGCCGTCACAACCTCCATCCCCTTGAACCGGCCGACGCCGTGATCGACGTGCACAACCAGATCACCGGGGGCCAAACTATTGGCCTCGCTCAGGAAATTCTCGGCGCGGCGTTTGCGCTTGGTCTGCCGGATCAACCGGTCGCCCAGAACGTCCTGCTCGGAAATCACCGTGAGGCCGGGAGCCTCAAACCCATGATCCAGGGGCCAGACGGCAAGATGCAAGCCGCGTTTGCCGACGCGGGTAAAATCGGGCACGGCAATCGCCTCCGCGATCCCCTCATCAGCGATCAGCCCTTCCAGCCGCTCCCGCGCACCTTCCGAATAGGACGCGATCACCACCGGCCCATCGGCCAGCCGCACTTTCACATGATCCACCAAACTTTTGAAAAGGCTGATCTGTTCCTGCTGGCGCTCCGGCGCAAAATCGCGGCCAATCCGGCCACCAGCATCCGTCACACCCGGCCCGGTCGCCTGTTTGAGTGGTGCAAATTGCAGAACCCGGTGGCCCGCTACCGCCGCATTCCAGGCATCATCATCCAGATACAAAAGCTGCGGCGGCGCGGGCTTATAGACGGTATCCATCCGCCCCTTTTGTTCCAGCGCATGCATCCGGGTTTCGTATTGGTCGGTGATACTGTCCCACCGCGCAATGCGCGATGGGCCGGTCTGATCGTCCAGCGTCACCGTCGCATTTGGCAGGTAGTCAAAAAGCGTCTCCAGATCGTCCTGAAAGAAGCCCAGCCAGTGTTCGATGCCCGCATGCTTACGCCCCGCACTCACCGCCTCATAAAGCGGATCGTCGGTGCCCGCCGCGCCAAACTCGATCCGGTAATTCTGTCGAAATCGGGTGATCGCAGCCTCATCGAGGACCACTTCGGATACCGGCGCCAGCTCAATGTCAGAGAGCTTCTCGGTCGTCCGCTGCGTTGCCGGATCAAACCGCCGCGCGCCGTCGAGCACGTCACCAAAAAGATCCAGCCGGACCGGCCCGCTTTCGCCGGGTGGGAAGATATCGATGATCCCACCGCGGACAGCATAATCCCCAGGCTCCATCACCGTGGGGCTTTGGGTGAAGCCCATGCGGACGAGGAAGTTGCGCAGCGCTTCCTCGTCGATACGATTGCCGACCCTGGCGCGAAAGGCAGCTTCGCGCAGCAGCGCCCGTTCTGGTACACGCTGGGTTGCTGCCGATAAGGACGTCAGCAGAATAAAATGCTCTGGCATGCCATGCACCAAAGCAGCGAGCGTCGCCATCCGCGCAGCCGAGATGTCCGCATTGGGCGACACCCGGTCATAAGGCAGACAATCCCACGCGGGAAAGACAAATACCGGGACGTCGGGTGCAAAAAACCGTAAAGCGGCCTGCATCGCGGCAAGACGTTTGTCATCGCGCGCGACATGCAGGACGGGCGCACCCTTCGCAAGCTCGCGCAGAATCAGTTGCGCGTCATAGCCCTCGGGCGCGCCGCTGACGGTGATATGGTTGGTAGGGGACATGCGCGCTCACCTACAATGCGCGCTGCCGGTGTCAACCATTCAGGAAATCATCTGGGACCGAGAGGTTGTAATACATCCCGTAGATGGCCGTGAAAAAGATCGCGATCATGGCGACGACCTGAATAATGATGCGTAGGCGTAACAGTTCCTTCACGAGATCTTCAGGTGCTGGGGGGTGCTGCTCGTAACGCCTACAGGCATGCTGACAGATCGCACCGACGATAGTGAGCGGAAAACCAATCAGGAAGATGCCCTGCGCCATCTCGACCTCATAATAAAAACCGGTCATCGCCAATCCGGTCAGGACAAATGTCGAAAGCGCTATGATCGGAATACCAGCCATGTCCTCAATCATGATGAAGCGGCGTACGTGAAAATCGAAGAGTGTTTGCAGATCATCAACCGCCCCCGGCATAGAGCGTCGCGCGCGAATGATCAGATCAAAGGGGATGCCCAGAACCCAATGGCTGACCACGGCCCAGGTGACCGCCACCGCCAGCCAGTACCAGATGTTGGAGAAAGTATGCAGGTCCAGGATCGCAAGGATGGAATCTGTCACGGGCAATGTGTTTCTCGTGTCGTTCTCGGGATTTGGCGGACACTAACGTTCCGCACCTGCCTTGCCCAGACTTGTGATGCTGCAAAATCCATGCCAGCAAGAAGCCGACGCAAAAAGGTGACGATAAGATGAAACCGACCCTGGCTCCCTTCCCTGCAACACGCCTGCGGCGGATGCGCGCGACCCCTGCTCTGCGTGCGTTGTCTCGCCAGCATACCTTGACAGTGGATGATTTGATTTGGCCGGTCTTCGTCATGGAAGGTCGCGACGATGAAACGCCGGTGCCATCAATGCCGGGTGTGGTGCGGCGCACGGTAGATCGAGTCGCAAAGGCGGCAGTTGAGGCGCAGAACCTCGGCATCCCGGCCATTTGCATCTTCCCTTACACGGGAATGGACGCACGGACTGAGGATTGTGCAATGGCCTGGGATCCCGAAAACCTGAGCAATCAGGCGATCCGCGCGATCAAGGATGCCGCCCCCGATATTGCCGTGATGACCGACATCGCGCTCGACCCCTACAATATCAACGGCCATGACGGTTTTGTCGAAGACGGCGAGATCGTAAACGACCGTACCGTGGCGGCGCTTGTCAAAATGGCCCTGGCGCAGGCCGAGGCGGGCGCGGACATACTTGGCCCCTCCGACATGATGGACGGCAGGATCGGAGCGATCCGCAATTCTCTTGAGGCCGAAGGGCATCAAAACGTCACGATCCTCAGCTACACGGCCAAATACGCCTCGGCCTTTTATGGGCCGTTCCGCGACGCGGTGGGCGCATCCACCGCTCTGACCGGAGACAAGAAAACCTACCAGATGGATCCCGGCAATTCGGACGAGGCGCTGCGTCTTGTTGAACGCGACCTGAACGAAGGAGCCGATATGATCATGGTCAAACCAGGCATGCCTTACCTTGATATCTGCAGGCGCGTGAAAGAAACCTTCGGTGTGCCAACCTACGCCTATCAGGTCAGTGGTGAATACGCGATGCTACAGGCGGCGGCCGCCAATGGCTGGCTCGATGGCGAAAAGGTCATGATGGAAAGCCTGCTCGCCTTCAAACGCGCGGGTTGTGACGGAATCCTTACTTATTTCGCACCTGAAATGGCCAAGTTACTAGATGGCTAGCAGCGGACCACGCAAATCGGGAAAGATCACGCTCGGTCTGGTTCATAAAGAAGATATTTTGGCCCACTATCAAGACAAATACTGAAGTGTTTTCGATCATCAAATAACTGGCGACACCGCGAGTTCAAAGCAGAGAACAATCAATGACTGATAAGCATATTTGCCTGATGGGTGATTCAATCTTTGATAATGACGCTTATGTTCCCGGCGAACCGGGGGTTATTGAACAACTGCGTCGATCCATTCCAGCAACATGGTCTGCCTTCAAGGTCGCTGTCGATGGTGACTGTATTGAGGATATTCCCAACCAGCTTGAAAGAGTGCCAACGCACGTCACGGACATAATCGTGAGCATTGGCGGCAATGATCTCATGAAATTCCGTCACCTTATTGCCCAGGTCGCACTAGGGGCAAAACTGCAAGACCTCATTGCGGCGCCACTTGCTGATTTTGAAATTGCTTATGGCTGGATGCTTGATGAAGTTTCGGCGCGCGGTCTTCCGATAAGTGCCTGCACGATTTACACGAGCATACCCTTCACTGAGCCGGAAATGCGAGACTATGCGCCATCAGCTATCGGAGCCTTCAATTCGCTAATCCAGCGACTAGCAAGGGCTCGAAACGTGCCGGTGATCCGATTGGACTTGGCATGTACCGAGGAGGGAGACTTTTCCGAAATGTCGCCAATCGAGCCTTCGTCGCAGGGCGGGCAAAAGATCGTTGATACAATAATGATGACGCTGAGCGAAGATTGATCGCCGTCTCGCAATCCCACAGTTTGAACCCTCGGTGATCTCCCAGCGCGGATGAGGTAGCACGGTACTGTCCGATCGTTTCCAAATTCCACGGGGCAACCCGCGATTTGGTCCAACCTTCCGCGTGACACCCTTTGTTTGTTGGCATATACTAGGCACATAAAAGACGGCAAACGTCTTCATGACAGGCTATAAGGCGGTACATTATGAATAATTTCTCACGGCGCGGTTTCGCGCTTGGTGCGCTTGCTGCATCGACACTTGCGGCATGTGGCAACGGCATTGGCGGCAGCGGGGCCGCGACAATTGACGCGCGTGTCGACAGCACTCTGGATGGGATGTACGAGCAGTATCCCGGCACCCGCGATCTAACGAACCGCGCGGCTGGCATGCTCGTGATGCCGCTGGTGACCGAGGTAGGCCTTGGCCTTGGCGGCTCTTATGGGCGCGGCGCATTGCGTGTCGGGCCTTCGACGGTCGATTATTACTCTGCCACCTCCGGCAGCGCGGGCCTGCAGATCGGGGCGCAACAGTTCAGCCATGTTCTGTTTTTTATGACGCCGGAAGCCTTGCTTGAGTTCCGTCAATCGCCCGGCTGGGTAGCGGGGGCCGATATCGAATATGCGGCAAATAACCAAAGTGAGATGTTACGGGCCGACACAACGACATCTCTGTCGCCAGTGATCGCCGTCGTCTTTGGACAAACCGGGCTGCGGCTGGGCGCAACGGTGGAAGGTACGAAGTACACCCGGATTATTCCTTAAGGACATCTGCTGCCGCGTGCATTTGCGACATCAAATGTCGCGCGGTGGCGGTGCAACAGGGTCTCTGCACGGCATTCTAGCGCGTGAGAAGCCGGAGTAGATTTCATGCAGACCACCACCCGTGTTGCCGTCATTGGCGGAGGCGTTGTCGGCGCCTCAGTTCTTTATCATCTGACCAAGCTCGGCTGGTCGGACGTCATGCTGGTTGAGCGATCGGAGCTGACATCTGGCTCAACCTGGCACGCCGCGGGCGGCTTTCATACGCTCAACGGCGACACCAATATGGCCGCTTTGCAGGGCTACACCATCAAGCTCTATAAAGAGCTCGAAGAGATCACAGGCATGTCCTGCGGCCTGCACCATTCAGGTGGTGTGACGCTTGCGGATAATCAGGACCGGTTTGACATGCTCGTCGCTGAGCGGGCCAAGCATCGCTATATGGGCCTTGATACCGAAATCCTTGGCCCGGACGAGATTGCGAAACTGGCACCGATCACCAATCTCGACGGTATCGTCGGCGCGCTTTACGACCCGCTTGATGGCCATCTTGATCCGTCCGGAACCACGCATGCCTATGCCAAGGCCGCGCGGATGGGCGGCGCGACGATTGAGACCCATTGCAAAGTGACCGAGACCAATCAGCGCCCCGATGGCACTTGGGATGTTGTGACCGAAAAAGGGACGATCCATGCCGAGCATGTGGTGAATGCCGGCGGCCTCTGGGCCCGCGAAGTGGCGGCGATGGCAGGCATCTATGTGCCGCTGCACCCGATGGAGCATCAGTATCTCGTCACCGATGACATCCCCGAGATCTACAACCGCGATAGCGAACACCCCCATGTGATCGACCCCGGTGGGGAAAGCTATCTTCGACAAGAGGGGCGCGGCCTGTGCATCGGCTTCTACGAGAAGCCCTGCCGCCCCTGGGCTGTCGACGGGACACCTTGGGATTTCGGGCATGAGCTTTTGCCCGATGACTACGACAAGATCGAGGACTCAATCGCCTTCGCCTATAACCGCTTCCCCGTGCTGGAAAGCGCTGGCGTGAAATCCGTGATCCACGGCCCCTTCACCTTCGCGCCCGACGGCAACCCGCTCGTCGGCCCTGTACCCGGCGTCCAGAACTACTGGTCGGCCTGCGGTGTCATGGCCGGGTTCAGCCAGGGTGGCGGCGTCGGGCTCATGCTGGCGCAATGGATGATCGAAGGCGAATGCGAACGGGACGTGACAGCACTCGACGTCGCCCGCTACGGCAAGTGGATCACGCCCGGCTATACACGGCCCAAGGTGATCGAGAACTATCAAACCCGTTTCTCGGTCAGCTATCCCAATGAAGAACTGCCCGCCGCAAGGCCCCATCGCACGACGCCGATGTATGACATCTTCACCGGGTTGGGTGCTGTATGGGGGCACCAATTCGGGCTGGAAGTGCCCAACTACTTCGCCAAAGATGGCGACCCGACCTACGAAACGCCAACCTTCCGCAGATCCGACGCCTGGAACGCCACGCGGCGTGAGGTGCAGGCGGTCCGCGCTGGGGTCGGCATCAACGAGGTCCAGAATTTCGGCAAATTCAGCGTGACCGGTTCCGGCGCCCGCGCCTGGCTTGACCGGATCATGGCAGGCCGCATCCCACAACCGGGCCGCATGTCGCTGACCCCAATGCTATCCCCCAAAGGACGGCTTTGGGGCGATTTCACCGTCTCTTGCCTCTCAGAAACCGAGTTCCAGCTCACCGCCAGCTATGGCGCGCAGGAAATCCACCACCGCTGGTTCCTCCAGAACGCGGCGGATGATGCGCGTGTCGAAAACATCTCGGACAAACGCAACGGTTTCCAGATCGCGGGACCCAAGGCGCGCGACCTCCTGGCCGCCTGCACGCGGGATGATGTCGCCTCCATGAAATTCCTCGATGTCCGCCGCATGACCGTCGGTCAGGTCGCCTGCATCGTCCAGCGCGTGAGCTACACTGGCGATCTGGGCTTCGAGATCTTCTGCGACCCGATGGATCAACGCCAACTCTGGCAGACACTGTGGGAGGCCGGCCAACCCATGGGCATCACGCCTTTCGGGATGCGTGCGATGATGTCACTGCGGCTTGATCGCTTCTTTGGCTCCTGGCTGTCGGAATTCTCGCCCGATTACACTGCGGCTGAGACCGGCATGGACCGCTTTATCAGCTTCAAGAAAAACACCGATTTCATCGGGCGCGCGGCGGCAGAGGAAGAGCGGGTCAATCCCCCTGCCCGCACGCTGGTCAGTTTTGAGGTTGATGCGGATGACGCCGATGTCGTGGCCTATGAACCGGTCTTCATCAATGATCAGGTCGCGGGCTTCTGCACCTCAGGCGGCTATTCGCACCATGCGGACAAATCCATCGCCATGGCGCTTGTCCCGCGTGAACACGCCAGCGACGATCTGGTGGCAGAGATTGAGATCATGGGCAAACGGCACAAGGCCACCCGTGTCACGACCCACCTCTTTGACCCTGACATGACGGCCATGCGCGGGTGATCCCGATCCTGATCCTCGCCGCAGGCACATCCAGCCGGATGCGCGGCGGGGACAAATTGTTGGAAGAGGTCCGGGGCGAACCGCTTTTGCGGTTACAGGCACAACGCGCACTTCGCACCGGCCATCCGGTCTACGTCGCCCTTGCCCCGGCCAGCGATGCCCGTGCGGCTGCAATCGCTGATCTGGATGTTATGCTGCTGACGATCCCCGAAGCAACCGAAGGCATGTCAGGCACGATGCGGGGTGCGGTTGCAAAACTGCCGGAAGCCGGGGCTTTCATGATGTTTCTAGGCGATCTGGTCGCATTGGAAACAGAGGATCTGGAACGCGTTTTCAAAGCGCGAGAAGATGAGCCCGATCAGCTGATCTGGCGCGGGGCAACGGCGACCGGCAAACCCGGCCATCCCATCATATTTGATGCATCGCTGCGCGCGAATTTTGCAAAACTGACCGGTGATACTGGCGGTGAGGCACTGGTCAACCCGCTCCGAGCACAGACCTTTCTCGTGCGTTTTGAAGATGACCGCGCCCGGTTAGACCTTGATACGCCAGAGGAATGGGCCGCCTGGCGCGCGTCACTTGCGGAAAAATAGACGCGACTCTTTCTTTTTGACCGTGCGCCGCGCGGCGCGGTAGTTGCGCAAACCTTCTTTGGTGGCAAGTTCCGGGAACAGCAAGAAAAGTTCTTTTCGCTGGTCTGCATCGACGCCCTGCAGCGAGTAGTCACCAGGTTGAAAGCTTTCCGTCCACGCACCGTCCGACAGAACAATCTCGTGATTTTGGCACATGAAATGGATGTAGGTGGCTTGCGGTGCGTTCATCACCTCGACGCCTTCCATCCTTGTCATGTGTTTGGCCGTCATCAGCACTTCACTTTCTCCAAAATAAAGCTTGGCCATATCCGACACGATCAGCACACGATGATTGGGTGAGACGATCATGTCACGTTCCGGCAGATCGTCCCCCAAAGCGCCCTTCCGGATGATGATGGGCATTAGGTTGGGGCTGAGCTTCAGATCATCGAGTTTCAGCTCTTTCTTGCCCGCCCATGTGATGTGCTGGATGCCATTATCGCGGGTCAAAACGCGATCGCCCGCCTTAAGCGTTTCGACAGGTTGTTCGCCTTTTGGCGTGGCAACCATCGTCCCCGGCGTGAAACAAGGAATGACATTCTCGATCTGCGAAAACGTCATTGTGGACCCATCGATGAAGGTGACCACCCCCGCTTCCGGGTCCAGCGGGTCATAGGTAATGAAGTCGACGTCAGCGCCCGTCAGGTCAAGGATATCGACATCAGTGCCATCGGCATCTTCACCGCCCGTGACGACATCCCCACCGGTACCGCCAAGAAACGTATCAGAACCCGCATTCCCAAGCAGCGTATCGGCACCCGCGCCGCCAGTGATCGTGTCATTCCCTGACCCGCCGCGGATCGTGTCATCACCCGCCTGCCCGAATAGAGTGTCGGACCCACCCCCACCCCGGATATCATCATTATTGCCAGTCGCGTCATTGACGATCGTATAGTCGATATTGGTCAGCGCGCCGGTGCCAAAAAGCTCCACTTCCATGCGTGTGACACCGGATGTGTCAATCGCCTGTGACAGCAGTGTGTTGTCGTCACCCACCGGCAGGTCAATCTCAGCGATCAGCGTGCCGTCTTCATCGTAAAGGCGGATTTCACCGCCGCTCGACGTATCAATGACATCAAGGCTATTGACGGTGGCGGGACCCGCAAATTCGAAAACAAAGGTTCCGCCAGTCAGGTTGTCGTCAGGGTCGGAAGTGTCACCATCCTCCGAAAGGATCAGAATGTTGCCCACGCCGGGCACCGAAAGGTCGAAATCACCGCCAGTAGGATTGGCGGAATCAAAGATCATCACCGGGTTGTCGGGATTTACGCTGGAGATGCGCACGCCGTCCGTAATGAACTGCTGATCGACGACGTCGCCCACGCTCAACTGATCGAGGTCGAGCGGGCCATCGAAGTCCGGTGCATCGCCATAGATGATGTCGGCGCCATTGCCGCCGCGCAGGTCATCCGCACCCTCACCGCCAAAGATGGTATCCGCGCCACCGCCCGACGAAACGAAATCGGCTCCGCCACCGGCGATGACGATATCGTCGTTGCCGCCCTCGCCGGGCAAGACTGCGTCGTTGGCATTGATACGGTCACCATCCGGGTCATCCGGATAACCGGTGTTGATCGTGTCAGCGCCAGAGGTGCCTTCGACATAGCCGTCGAGTTCCACGGTACTGAACGTGATATCGCCGACACCTACGACACCTGATTGCGCCGCGTCTGGACCGTTGTCGTAGATAACCTGCAGGCTTACAATCGGCCCAGGAATAGTAACAGTCACGCTGTCCGGCGCACCGGACCCTTCGATCCCTGGCGAGACATTGCCATCGGAACTGAGCGTGTTTCCGGCGACGCTGTGGTGAAACGCAAGATCGGTAAAACTGACGGGCACCGCATCGCCATTGGCATCAAGCGCGATGACTGTGATCTGATCATCCCAGGTGCCTGCATCGACATCCAGAAGCTCAAACTGCACATTCTCGACCGGGTCATCAAAAGCGACATCCAGCGTGACAGGCTCATCCACCTGCGAGGCGACCAGAACCTGCTCACCTGCGATGGTGCCCAACGCCCAGGCCGTCCCATTGTTGGTGGGAGTCGCGACATCAATGTCAATACTCGCGCCGGAACCGGACACGGTATTGCTGCCGTCGATGTCGATTGTCGACCAATCAAGCGTCAGGATTGTCATTTGCGGCTGGTTCCTGCCATCGAATACTTGCTCTGCCTGGCCAGTCTTGTTCGGCCTTATCACTCATTCACTTTTGGCGCCCATCGGCGACCCTACAAGATCCACGTGAATGCCCAATTAATCGCAGCCATCATTCACTTGAATTGCTTGCTTTTTCCGCTGCGCGTTAACTTTTGCAAGCCTAATGCTGCAACATGGTTACAAGAAGGCAGGATTTCGTCGTTAACGCTGCAAAACGTAGCGTAAATGAGGCGATTTATGAGGGTGCTGGTGCCGATAGCGCGCATCCAACCGCCATGTCGGGCTTGTTGGATAGCGTCCGATTGCACGCCAATAACAAGTCTCTTTTGCGTTGGTTGTTCCTAGTTCAGTTGGCCGCACTCTAGATACAGTTCATGTCGCTGAAATTCCTCTACCTGATCCTCCCGGCAACCTGCAAATGTCAAAAACCCAGATGGATAGGAGGTCTGAAAACGATGTACTACTTCCATTTCGTCCCGAGTGACAGCATTTCACGCGCCATTTGTCTGCAAACCTTGCTCATCATCGCACGTGCCGTCTACCACTGCAGCGAAAATAGGCTATGCTTGCCCGCCCTTGGTGTGAACTCATCAAACAGGAGCTTGTTCACTGCTCGGTAGACAAAATTCTCAGGCAAGTACCTAGAATGACTTTCCGTAGTAAGCGGGTAGCTCTCCAGCGTCGTCGAAGCCACGGTGCTGCAGTAGCTCGCTCCTGTAGTCATTAGCTCCAGCGTCTGGAAAGGTTCTTGCCAAGTCAGGTCGTAGCCATAACGTCTGCTGCTATCGCTCGGACGCGCATCCCATCTCTCATTGAGATCTATGGCGAATTCGGAGGCTGCATCGCATGCATCAAAATGGTTGATTGCGAGCGTTGCGCCATAGTCGGCCTCAGAGGTTCGCCAATCGACGACCGCAAAGCCAAACAGCGGCGTTAACGGCTGGCTATATGCGTCCAAAGGATCGGTAACACTCTGCGGAAATGACGCCCGAAGCAAGTAGGGCGTGCGGTTTCCCCAACTGCGTATCGACAATTCTACGATTGTCGCACCCTCCGGAACCATTTTTTCTGCAGCATCGATCATCGCGAGATAGGCATTAGAAAAATGCGTGTAGTCCGGATCATTCGTAAATTCGCGCCAGCGATCGCCTAGGAAAAATCTCGATTGGGCAGCGATCACGTTGTTTCTATCTCGTCTAACGAAGAAATCATGGCGGTTGCCCGTTGGTCCTCTCTCAACCTCCATGAGGTCGTCTTCGAGCAACGACCGCCCTGGTTTGACAAGCGAGTTTTCAAAAACAGCCAAAGCGCTGCCTTCATCAACCATGCTCCAACTTTGAAGGGCAAGGTTCGGACTTCCAAAAAGCGTAAGCATGTCGATTCTGCTCGGATCAATACCGACATAATCCGGATTCCTAGCTGAAAATCTGTAGATCCGCTGTCGAACAGCAAGTTCGCCTCGGAACGTCGCGTAGTCATATATGTTGGGCCAATCCGTCGGCGCCACGAGCTCACGCAATGCTCCAATGTCGGTTCTGCTGATGGCGTCCATGTACTCCGTGGAGTCAAACCCATCTTGAGCCGCAGCATATGCGCTGGCGATGAAACGCGGTGGTATCTCCATCACAGACGATTGAGGGGTTTGCGCTTCCGCCGATTGAGCCATCGCGACGAATGCGAGGGCTCCGGCAAGTCGTGTCAGTAAAGCCATTGGTTTTCGCTATCCGCGCACTGCTGGGTTGTTTTGAAAACGGGGCACCGGATCACCGCAGTGCGAACACGTCGTCACGGTACGGAATAGGCCGAGACAGTCAAGTTACTTGCCCCTAGGCCCGGACTGATAACGTCTCAAAGTCTGTTGAGCAGTTGGAGAAAACTTGGTGGATCACAGAGTCTGATCCAATTTTTCCCAATGGAAACAATATTAGGTGGTGCCGATGGAGAGACTCGAACTCTCACGATGTTGCCATCGGGGGATTTTGAATCCCCTGCGTCTACCATTCCGCCACATCGGCCAGTGCACCTCTCCTAAAGCGGCACTTTGGGCGCGTCAATTGGCCAATTGCATTTGCGCGGCTGAAAAACGCGCCGCACATGCAACGTCTCTGCCACTCCTGTCAGGTTATGCGTGCAAATGCTTGACGGCCCATATCCCGCATGGCCTAAGACGCCGGACACGGTGAAAGGGCAGCCTGCGATGTTGCGTCAGCTGTATGATTGGACGATTTCCCTGGCGCAGACGCCCCATGCGCTGTGGGCGCTGGCTTTTATCTCATTCATTGAATCCTCGTTCTTCCCAATTCCACCCGATGTGCTGATGATCCCGATGATCATCGCCCAACCGTCCCGCGCCTTTCTGATCGCGACCGTCGCCACCATCGCCTCGGTCGCAGGCGGGCTTTTCGGGTACTACATCGGATTTGCAATGATGGAGAGCTTCGGACGTCCAATCCTGGAGTTCTACGGCAAGGATGCCAGCTTTGATGAGATGTCCGCGACTTTTAACGAATATGGCGCGTGGGCTGTGGTTGTGGCGGGCGTGACCTTCCTGCCCTTCAAAGTGATCACCATCGCATCCGGCGTCACCGGACTGTCCCTTCCCGTCTTCATCGCCTCTTCGATCTTTGCCCGCGCCCTGCGGTTCTTCATCGTCGCCGCACTTTTGTGGAAATACGGGGAACCTATTCGTGATTTCATCGAAAAGCGTTTGGGGCTTATGTTCATCCTGTTTTGCGTGCTGCTGATTGGCGGCTTTGCCTTGATCGGACTTTTATGACCCGCACTATGATGATCACCCTTGCCGCTGGCGGATCAGCGGCACTGCTGGCCGGGGCTTTCCTGTTCCAGCTTCTGGGCTATCCGCCTTGCGCGATGTGCCTGTGGCAACGCTGGCCCCATGTGGCCGCGATCATCATCGGCATTCTTGCGGTGAAAACACCGGGACCAGTCATGCCCGCTCTTGGTGCGGTCGCCGCTGCCACTACCGCAGGTCTCGGCGTCTATCACACCGGGGTGGAGCGTGATTGGTGGGAAGGCCCGACCAGTTGCTCTGGCGGTGGCGGTCTTGAGGGGCTCAGCGGGGCCGACCTTTTGGCGGTTGAAGGCCCGCAAATCGTCATGTGCGATCAGGTCTCGTGGGAGTTTCTGACGCTCTCTATGGCCAGCTGGAACGCACTTGCCTCGCTCGCGCTGATGATCCTCTGGATCATTGCCGGGCGCCTCAGCGTCGGGTCGACAACAGCAGGCTCGTCTCGGACCGCGTGACACCCTCCAAGCGGCGGATCGCAAACAGCACCTGATCGAACTCTTCCAGCGTCTGCGCACCAATCTCCGCGATCAGGTCCCATGTGCCATTGGTAGAATGCACCGCACGCACCTGCGGGATCGTGGTGAGACGCTTCATCGCACGCTCCGCCGCGCGCCCGGCAATGTCCAGCATCATCAATCCGCGCACCGCGTCGGGCCGCACATCGGACCGGGTCAACACCGTGAACCCGGCAATCTCTCCGCTTGCCATCAGCCGATCAAGACGGGTGCGCACGGTGCTGCGGGTCACCCCAAGCTCCGCCGCCAGATCGGACAAGGCGGCCCGCGCATTCAGCTTCAACGCCGCAATCAGGCGACTATCCAATTCGTCCATTTGTACTACTCAAAACGCATAATCTAACCCCATTTTGCACAATTTGGCCGCTTATCCCACCCGCAAATCTGCGCAAAACTCGCGCCATGACACAAAAACACTGCATCCTCATCGGCGCGCCCGTCGATTGCGGCAAGCGCCGCCGTGGCTGCCTGATGGGCCCCGACGCCTATCGCACAGCCGGTATCGCTGAAGCCCTCACCGCCCTTGGCCACACGGTTGAAGATATCGGCAATCTCACCCCAAAACCGGTCGATGTACCTGAGCCGCCGAACCCCAAGGTCCATGCCCTGGCCGAGAATGTCGGCTGGGCCCACACGCTGATTGACGCGGCACTGAATGCTGCCCCAAAGGGTCTTCCCATCTTCATGGGCGGCGATCATGCGCTCGCTGCAGGCAGCGTTGCAGGCATGGCCGCCCATGCCGCCCGCGAAAACCGCCCCTTCTTCGCACTCTGGCTGGATGCCCATAGCGACATCCACACGCCCGAGACGACCGATACCGGCAACCTGCACGGCACACCTGTGGGCTATGTCACCGGCCGCGCCGGTTTTGACGCCTACCCGCCCCTACCCGCGCGCGTCGACCCCGCCAATATCTGCATGATCGGCTTGCGCTCCGTGGATGAGGCCGAGCGCAAGGTTCTTGCAGGCGGCGATGTGATGCTCGTGGATATGCGCCGCATTGATGAAGAAGGGATCAGCGCGCCGCTGCAGACTTTCCTCGAAAAGGTCGATGACGTGAATGGGATGCTACATGTCTCGCTCGACGTCGATTTCCTCGACCCGTCCATTGCCCCCGCTGTTGGCACGACCGTGCCCGGTGGCGCAACCGTCCGTGAAGGGCATCTGGTGATGGAGATGCTGTCGGATTCTGGCCTCGTCACCTCGCTTGACCTTGTCGAACTCAACCCATTCCTTGACGACCGCGGCAAAACCGCGAACCTGATGGTGGACCTCACCGCATCGCTCATGGGCCGCCGTGTCTTTGACCGCCCGACGCGGAGCAAACTATGAGCCTCAAAGCCTCTGAACTGGCCATGGTGCCCTTTGTCAGCGTCGACAACATGATGCGGCTCGTCCACCATATCGGGATGGAGCAATTCATGGCCGACCTCGCCCACGAGATCGAAGTGGACTTCGCCCGCTGGGAGCTGTTCGACAAAACCCCCCGTGTCGGCAGCCATTCCGATGTCGGCGTCATCGAACTCATGCCCACCTCTGATGGCACGCTCTACGGGTTCAAATACGTGAACGGCCATCCGAAGAACACGAAAGAAGGCCTGCAAACCGTCACCGCCTTCGGCGTGCTCTCTGAGGTCGATACCGGCTACCCAATCCTCTTCTCGGAAATGACCGTGCTGACCGCCCTGCGCACCGCCGCCATGTCCGCCGTCGCCACCAGGCACCTCGCCAATCCAGACGCCAAGGTCATGGCGATGATCGGCAATGGTGCGCAGTCCGAATTCCAGTGCATCGCGCAAAAGGCCGTCAATGGTGTCGACACGATCCGCCTTTACGACATCGACCCCGCAGCCACCGAAAAATGCGCAAAGAACCTTGATGCGGCGGGACTGACCCTGATCCCCTGCGCCACACCCGAAGATGCCATCGAAGGCGCCGGCATCATCACCACAGCAACCGCTGACAAAGACATGCAGACGATCCTGACCGACAACATGGTGGGCAGCGGGGTCCACATCAACGCCATCGGCGGCGACTGCCCCGGCAAAACGGAGCTCCACCGCGACATCGTGGCCCGTTCGGCGGTCTTCACCGAATACACCCCGCAGACCCGCATCGAAGGCGAGATCCAGCAGATGGCCCCAGACCACCCGGTCACCGAACTTTGGGAAGTGATCACGGGCGCCGCGCAAGGACGTACCAACGGCGCCGCAATCACACTTTTCGACGGCGTCGGTTTCGCCATCGAGGATTTCAGCGCCCTGCGTTACGTCCATGAAAAAATCAAGGACACACCCTTCTACATCGACTTCGACCTGATCGCTGACCCTGACGACCCGCGCGACCTTTTTGGTATGGTCAAACGTGCCGGTTAATTTCACCCCAGCTTACCACAAATAGTCAAATTTGGGCTCGAAAAACGCTTCACACCGCCAGATCGCGCCGTACAACGACAAAGGGAAGGCCGACTATGATCAGAGACCTGTTCAGCTTGTCAGCACTCTCTATCACACCAACCGCGTGGCGAGTATTGGTGGCAGCGGTACATCACAGAAACCAGTGCCGCAAGCAAGTCAGTATTGAGATTGGCCTCAGGCAAGGTTTGGCGCGTTTTGCCCGCCAAGCTGAGGAAGCGTTAACGCACCCGCTGTCTGGGCAATCGGGAATGATTCTCAAATGAGTTGGCCGCCTCTTGTTGGGTAGCACGCTCATGTTGCTGAACTCGCATCACGAGTTTTTGGCGGTTTTGTATGGTAGGGGCGTGTTTGAAGGCATGGCAATCAAAACTCCATATTCTTACGTGCCATCTCAGCCTAAGATATCACAACTCGCAACGACAATGGCCCTAGGGGCGATTGCTGACTGAAAAAACCTTTGACAACGGTTACCTGTTTTTGAGAGCGCTTGTCATGTTTGACGGGTTTCTTTGAGTACGCCAGTCGTAAACGTATCCTGATGCACTGCGCAACGTTTGGCAGCACCGTAGCGCTCCCACAAATCACCGTCTTGCCGTGTTTGGTTGCATCTTGGCATACTGCCGAATACGACTCCGGACGCCAGATCAGACCCGCCAGAACAGCCTTGGAAGAAAGCGCGGCCGGCCATCTCGCAAGCCGCATTTCGATCGACATCTTAACATTGTGCAAAGATCTACAAACGAAGTGGCTGAGCTGACGAAGAACTGCCTTACCGACATGTGCGTAAGTGTACTCTCGGTAGTTTTCAGCCTCATCGACGAACCTGTCACTTTTGTCGTTCAGCATCACCACGAGAGAGTAACCGATCTCGCGATAATGCGAGCGTTCAGATGCTGACAGGTCAAGACAGCTATAACCGGGTCCATCTTCATTGCGCTGCTTACATCGACCAGTCCGTAAGCTTGCGGGCAAACCTCAGGACCCACTACCCAAGCATCCTCCAACTTCACAGCCGACAGCGACCCGACCGACCTACCGCTGGAAACATCCTGCGTTGGGCATGCGGTGTGTCAGGCTAATTCCTCCAGCAGTTCACTGACTCCGTTTGAACCCGGCTTGGGTCAGAGCAGGAGCAACACCTCCGTCCGCATGACCAATGACTACAGTCGGCTCTCTCCAGCAGGTACTCTAACCCACACCTCGACCCGGCGATTGCTCGCACGTCCCTCTTCGGTGTCGTTGCAATCAAGGGGCATTTGTTCACCGAAGCTCAGGGATCGAATACGTGGGACATCATAGGTTTTGCCTGCAAGTTCGGCCTCGAGAACCGCTTGAACGGTCTCAGCCCGCCTTTGCGCGAGGGCCGTGTTTTGCGCAGGGTCGCCAATGTTGTCAGCAAATCCGACGAGCAATACCTCAAGACCTTCAAACTGATTGTCGCGCAGTCGCAACACCATGTCCTTGATGTTTTCTACCGACTCCGTATCCAACACGCTTGACCCATAGGCAAACCGGAACGTTGTTGACAGCCGATCAGCATAGCGCAATTCGCGCAACATCTGTGAGAACTGGCCGCCCCTGAAATCGGGTTCGACAACCGCATTGTGGATGAGCGCTACCCCAAGGTCCTGGATTCGCATGCGTTGCAATTGCGCGCTGGCGAACCCGGCATCAGAGATGCTGATCTGTGCTGCATTTGTCTGCGACCAAGCAAGGATATCGTTCGCCACGGGATGCAGCGTGTCGCTGTCAGCATACGCAATCACCGGGTTGGCGAACGGATAGTTTTGGATGCGAATATCAAAATCGGTTGGTTGCGCGATCAAGCCACACACCTTGCGCGATGCAACCATTTCCGCCCCGCCGCGGATCGCGTGAGCCCGGTCAACAAAACCAACCGCAGCCGGGTCGTTGCGGACTGCGCTGATCATGTCCTCAATGCTCTTGTGAAGAACAATGTCACTGCCACCACCCGAGGCAATTCGGGTCGGCCCTTGCCCGAACAGGGGTGTATCGGGCAGATTGCCTGTCTCCGACACAAGGTGTCGTGCGATTTGCCGGGTGCCACCACCCAATGTCTCCCAAGTGGTCATGCCGCCAGACCAAATCTCGGCCATCTCTGCATTGCTGAGATCGCGGATCGGATTGTCGTCACCCACGATCATGACATTGGCGTCATAGGCCATCTGCAGCACTGTATCGATGCGCCCTGCGAAACCATCAAAGCTATCTTCACCCAATGGCTGATTGACGATGCCGAAACCACCGCTCCACATCTCGGAGGCTGGAATTGCATTCGTCGCAAAAAGGGAAATCTCTGCGGTGACCAGGCCAGTGTCGCTGTCGATCAACTTGATCAACTGACCCTCATCCGATTCCGGACCAAACTGATACTTGAGATCATGCGCGCGGGCATATCCGCGCAAAAGTTCGGGCATCAGGAAGCGGGCTGTATTGTCGTTGGCAAAGACGCTGAAGGTTGGATCGTAAATATCCACCTCGGGGCATGCCGTACCTTCGCAGCGGAATTGCTGGCCGTTGATCTGCAATTGCCCAAGATCGGTTTCGATGATGTAGCGATTGCCGGAGAACGCGATCAGCTCACCTTGAAGCGTGTAGTCCTCGTCAATCCCGACCAAGCGAATGGACCGGTCTTCCGTAACTTCGTCCTTTTCGAGGCTGGGGCAGCCCGCGCCGGAACATTCCACCAGGCTTGCATCGATGAACAACTCGCTCTGGAACGCGGTCGAGATCACATAAACCTCGTCCTCGTACCGCATCATTATGCCATGGATTTCGACCGTTCCATCCCGCGCCGTCAAAACAACGCTTTTGTCGCCTTCCGCAAACGCCAACGGAGCGCCAGCGAATGATGCCAGACAAAAAGCAGCGGCATAACGGATCGGGTGCGCCTGGTTCGGCGCATGGGCATTTTTGACGGAAGAGTGCATCGCGTGTCCCTCGTAAGGTGATATGTGGCAGATGAACCGGATTTACTCACAACGTCGTACTCTTGGTGGCCATGCGTCGTCACATCGCCGGCGCATGCCCCGGAACATCCGGGCCATGCTTCCCCAGCACTAACTTGCCGAGGTTGATGCGGCGTAAAGACCGACCGCCTCATTCATCTTTTGCAGCAAAAGCTCAGTGTCGCGCGCGAGGCTTGAGAGTTCCCGATCCGAGATCGGGTCACCGTCTGCGGCCCGGTCCATGACCACGCGAATTGGTTGCCAAAGCTCTGACACTTCGCGCAGGGTTTGCGAGATTTCAGTTGTTGGTGGGGCAATCACACCAATGTCGCCAAAACCGTCCTGGAGTGCCAGCAAGGAGGAATCGAACAGCTCAACCGCGTTGGCCAGACTATCTGCGTAAACGGTTGGGTCTTCTGCTTCTCGCATCAAGCAAACGTTTTTCACAGCCAGCTGTGTAAGCATGCGTTGCCGACCAGCAATATCGATGGTGATTGCAAGACCAAGGTCCAGGTTTTCTGAGCCCTCAGCCCACGCCCGGGCCGTCTTGTAGACAGCTATGTTCATGAACTTCAGAACGTCGAGGCCGGTTTCGTCCATCACCGCAAGATCAGCGTATTCCACATACGCCTCATCGATCCCTTTTTCCGCGATGATCATGTAGGTGGCCCAATGTGGGTCAACACGTTGAAGCGCGCTGATTACGTCAGAATGCGTCTCTGGCCCGAGCCGCATGCTCGGATCACCATCACGCAAAGCTACATCTGTGCGGGTGAACAGTTCGTAGGCCTGCGTCAACTGATCATAAGCAGCGGTCGCATCAATATCCTGAGCCATCAAACATGCGGCTTTGGTCATCCGCTGCGACAACATGCGCTGGCGCCCGGCGACGTTAATGCGGACCGACGGATCGTCAGAGGAGACCGCCGCGCTCTGCGCAGATGCGACCGCCGGGGTCAACAAGGCTGTGCTCAGCAATCCTGCGCTGATGAGGGTTCTTAACATGGGTGTTCTCCGTTTCGTTCCTGTACCGACGACGGCACAGTGCGTTTGTTCAAATCTGTAAGGCAGTTCAGGCGCCATAAAGCCCGACCGCCTCGTTCATGGTGCGCAGCAAAGGCTCGACATCAATGGCAAGACGGCCCAGGTCCTGCGTCGACAGGGTGCCGGTTTTCGCGGCATCGGTCAGTCTTGCCTTGATGGGTCGCCAAAGGTCGGCAACCTCTGCCAGTTTGCGAGCAACTTCGGGGTTTGGCGGGGCAATGATGCCGGCCGTTGGATGCCCTTCACGCAGGGCATTGAGCGAGCGTTCAAACAGATCGATTGTGTCGTAAAGCCGCTCTGCCTGTTGTTCAGGTGCTGCCGCAACCTGCATCAGACATGCCTCTTTCACGGCACGTTGGCTGAGCATGCGTTGCCGACCAGCGACGTCAACGGTGACCGCAAGGCCCAGCGACACTTTCGGGGCCGCTGCAGCATGTGATTGTGCTGTCACAAAGACGGCGTGGTTCAGCTCCCGCAACAGATCAAGCGCAGCATCATCCAACGCGGCAAGCTCTGCAGTGGTGATTTCAGCATTGTCGATGCCGTTTTCGATGACGAGCCGGTAGATCGACCAAGGCCGGTCTGCCTGCCTTTGCACCTCTAAGACAGGCGTGTACGTCTCCGGCGAAAGCCCAAGCGCAGCATCGCCATCGCGCAAGGCCCGCGATGATCCGACAAACAGATCATACGATTGCGTGAGTTGGTCAAAGGCGGAGGTTGTGTCGATGTCTAATGCCATCAGGCATGCCGCTTTCACCATCCGCTGGCTCAGCATCCGTTGACGCCCGGCGATGTTGACGCGCAGCACAGCCTCTTCGGCGCCTACGGTGGTGCCATCGGCAAATGTGCCTTGCGGCATGACACCCATGCTCATCAAAGCAAGTACCTTCAGCAGCGAGCTTCTTCTCATTCAGTTATCTCCTGCATGCGCCATGGCGGCATGGTCGCGTGAATTGGTTTACACAATCTTAACAGGTACACGACGCTTACGTTAACGTCATGGTTGTTTCCTCAACAAAACGAAATTTGGGGCTGAAGCAGACATGCTTCAACACTCGAAGGGCGCATTGGAAAGGGATATTCTACAACCGGCAACTGGTTATGCGATACGCATGCGGTGTCAGTTCTTGTGAGTCAACGTTTGTCTTTTGGCGTTTCCGCAAGGGAAGGCAGAATCTGTTGTAATTCGGAACCAACAGGTTGCGCTTTCAATAAGAGAGTGGCGTTGAAATGATCATTTTTGATGCAGGTCGCAAAAACATTGGGCGAATGCGCGGCTGGCCCCGCACCTCACGGAACCAAACCTTGATCGCTGCGAAGTGGTCCGTTTCCCTCGAAAACGCAGGACATCTAGGGTTCCGACGCGGTTTGACGTGTGACTGGTCCGAGAGATGTCGCTGTCCGTCAACAGACCGGGCAGTACACGGCGGGGCAAAATCCCGGGAGGCTACTGCGCTGGTTTGACCCGCGCTCCGACGACGCCCTCCTCGCGGTCAACCATTGGTGAAAATTGAATGGGGACCGAAAATGAAGACGTTTATCACGACAACGGCAATCGCATTCTGCCTGGCAACCGGCGCTTCTGCGCAAGAGAAGACTGAGTTCCGGGTCGCATGGTCGATCTATGTGGGCTGGATGCCATGGGGGTATCTGGAAGACAGCGGGATCATGGATAAGTGGGCCGACCGCTATGGCATCGATGTCGAGATCGTGCAGATCAACGATTATGTCGAGTCGATCAATCAGTACACGGCGGGCCAGTTTGACGGTGTGTCGGCGACCAACATGGACACGCTGTCGATCCCCGCGGGTGGCGGCGTTGATACCACGGCCCTGATCGTCGGCGACTATTCCAACGGCAATGATGCAGTCATTATCAAAGGCGACGGGGACTTGAGCAGTTTGGCGGGCAAGCCCGTGAACCTCGTGGAGTTGTCGGTCTCGCACTATTTGCTGGCGCGCGGGCTGGACAGTGTGGGCCTGTCAGAGGCTGACCTCGACGGTGTAATCAACACCTCCGACGCGGACATGATCGCGGCCTTTTCAACGGATGAGGTTGAGGCGGTGGTCACATGGAACCCGCTTGTGTCAACCATTCTGGAAGACCCCACCGCCACCAAACTCTTTGACAGCGCCGATATCCCCGGTGAGATCATCGACCTGATGGTGGTGAATACCGAGACGCTCGCTGCTAACCCGGATTTCGGCAAGGCACTGGTCGGCGCATGGTACGAGGTCATGGGACTTATGGCGGCAGGCGATGAAGAGGTTCTAAGCGCCATGGCCGAAGCGTCAGGCACTGACCTCGCCGGTTATCAGGCACAGCTTGCCTCGACCGAAATGTTCTATGATCCGGCGGAGGCCGTGGCCTTCACCGCAAGCCCCGAATTGCCTGCGACTATGGTCAGCGTGGCGGAGTTCCTCTTCGACAAGGGGATCCTGGGCGAAGGCGCGCCATCGGCGGATTTTGTGGGCGTTGCCTATCCTGACGGGACGATCACCGGCGATCCGAACAATGTGATGTTCCGCTATGTCACGACCTATATGCAAATGGCCGCCGATGGCAGCCTCTGACAAAGCAACGCAGCCCCGGACCTGATCCGGGGCCCTTGCCCCATGCGCCTGATCAACATCAAACCGGGCCGTCCGCTGGCCGTTTTTTTGGCTCTGCTTCCTTTCGCGGCGGTGTTCATCGCATATGCGATCGGGTCCGAAATCCGGCTTGCGGCCAACCCGTCAGACAAGCTCTTGCCCGCGCCGTCCACGATTGGCGAGACCGCATGGCGGCTGATGACGGAGCCTGACCGCCGCAGCGGACGGGTGCTGTTCTGGCATGACACATGGGCCAGTCTGAAACGGCTGGGTCTGGGGATCGGAATATCTGCCTTGATCGGTCTGGTCGTGGGGTTACTCATCGGGCTCTTGCCGGTTGTGCGCAGCTTTATGGCACAATTCGTTGCGGTGCTGTCGATGATCCCGCCTTTGGCACTGCTGCCGATCCTCTTCATCATCTTCGGCCTTGGCGAGTTGTCCAAGGTTGTGCTGATCGTGGTGGGCACCCTGCCCTTCATCATCCGCGACCTGAGCCAACGTGTGCTGGAAGTCCCGCAGGAATTGCTGGTCAAAGCGCAGACACTTGGCGCCTCAACATGGGTCATCGCGATCCGCGTCGCGCTGCCGCAAGTGATGCCGCGCCTCATCCAAGCGGTGCGCCTGTCGCTGGGTCCCGCATGGCTTTTCCTGATCGCGGCAGAGGCCATCGCCTCCGATTTGGGGCTTGGTTACCGCATCTTCCTCGTCCGCCGCTTCCTCGCCATGGATGTGATCCTGACCTACGTGATCTGGATCACGATCCTCGCCTTCCTGATGGATTGGCTTCTGCGCTGGACCTCGCGCCGGTTCTTCCCTTGGGCGGAGGATGGGCTATGAGCTTTGTTGCCGTCACTGATGTCTTCCAAAGCTATGGCCAGCGTCCGATTATCGAGCGGATCAATGTCGCGGTCGATGAGGGTGAGTTCATCTCCATCGTCGGGGCGTCGGGTTGCGGCAAATCCACATTCCTGCGGCTGCTACTGGCGCAGGAACGGCCCTTGCGCGGGGAAATCCGCATTGACGGCGCGCCTCCCGCTCAGGAACCGGGTTTGGAACGCGGCATTGTGTTCCAAAGGTACTCAGTCTTCCCGCACATGACGGTCCGCGAAAACGTTGTTGCTGGCGAATGCTTTCGCAAACCATGGGGGCGGTTCTTTGGGGCAGAACGCAAGGCGGCTCGCGCGCGCGCCGATGAGACTCTGGACCGCTGCGGGCTCGATCATGTGGCCGAACAATACCCCGCCACCTTGTCAGGCGGGATGCAGCAGCGCCTTGCTATCGGGCAGGCACTTGCCGCTAAGCCCCGCATACTGCTGCTCGATGAACCCTTTGGGGCGCTGGACCCCGGAACGCGCCTGTCGATGCATGAATTTCTGCAGGACCTCCGGACGGAAACCGGCATGACCGTCTTTATGGTCACCCATGATCTGGAAGAAGCGTTCAAGCTCGGCGACCGAGTCCTTGTCTTCGACAAGCCTCGCTGGGATCCGCATGATCCGAACGCCTATGGCGCGACGATCACCTATGATTTTGATGCACGTGATGGTGGTATTCCGTTTCAGCGATTGCGAGAAACAGGCATGACCATTGCGGAGGGCCTTTGAATGGCAGAGATCATCGAAATCACCATCACCTATCACGAAGCAGACGTTGCCAGAGATGCAGCCAGAGATTTGGTCACACGTCGCCTCGCGGCCTGTGTCCATATCGCAGGGCCGGTTGAGAGCGTGTTCCGCTGGGACGACGCGATCCAGATCGAACCCGAATGGCGCCTGACGGTAAAAACGCAGAGGCCTCTCGCCCAGGATGTGGCCGATCATCTGATCGAAAGTCACCCATACGATTTGCCCGGACTTGTCTTTCACCCCTGCGATTGCCAGCCGGCTTTCGCCGCATGGGTCGCAGCCGAAACCGCGACGCCCGACCTCACCAAAACCGCAAAAGATATCTAAGGAGCACCCGATGCCCGTCTTGCCCCATCACCGCACGCGATCTCATCACCCCGCCGATTTGCACCGGGATGAGCGGCGCCATCACCACCCGGACCTGACCAAGCTGCAGGGCTGGAAGGCGCTGCAGGCCGAGAAAGAGATCCCCGGCAGCGGTTGGGCGCAAGAGCGGCAATGGGCGTTGCGCATGGGGCTGACCGGCGCGGATTCGATTGAAGACAAGTCGATCCCCACATTCGCGCGCGGTGAGCTGCCGCATTACGCAGGCATCAACACCTTCCTGAAGGCACCCTATGCCGAAGATGTCACCGAGGTGAAGGATTACGATGCCACCGTTCTCGGCATCCCATTTGACGGCGGCACGACATACCGCGCGGGCACGCGGTTTGGACCTCAGGGCGTACGCAAGATTTCGGCGCTTTATACGCCCTACAACTACGAAATGGCGATTGATCTGCGCGAGCAGATGACGCTTTGCGATGCGGGAGATGTGTTCACGATCCCCGCCAACATCGAAAAGACGTTCGACCAGATCAGCCGCGCGGTCAGCCACGTTGCATCATCAGGTTCTCTACCCATCATGATTGGCGGCGACCATTCTATCGGGTTTCCTTGTGTACGTGGCATCGCGGAATGTACGTCGAAGAAGATCGGCATCGTGCATTTCGACCGCCATGCCGATATTCAGGAGAAGGATCTGGATGAACGGATGCACACCACGCCATGGTTCCATTCGACAAACTTGCCGAATGTCCCTGCCAAAAACCTCGTGCAGGTCGGCATCGGCGGCTGGCAGGTTCCGCGCGACGCGGTCAAGGTCGCGCGGGATCGCGAAACCAACATCATCACCATGTCAGACATGGAGAAGATGGGCGTCGAGAAGACCGCCGAAATGGCGCTGGAAATGGCCTGGGACGGGGTCGACATGGTCTATATGTCATTTGACATCGACAGCATTGATTGCGGATTTGTCCCCGGTACCGGCTGGCCCGAACCGGGCGGGTTCCTGCCACGCGAGGCTTTGAAACTTGCCTCCATGGTCGCGGCCGAGGGGATCTGCGGCATGGAACTCGTCGAAGTCGCCCCGCCTTATGATCAATCCGAAATCACAGCCCTGATGGGGACACGTGTGATTGTGGATGTGCTCGGGTCTCTTGTTGCGTCCGGCAAGCTTGGCGCCCACAAGCAGCACATCGACAAACCGGTCGAGATCCCGCACGGCGAATTTGAAGGAAAACGCTGGTCCAATGCCAAGTGACGATACGACCGCTAGGGGTCGCACACTATCCGAAGAGCTGAACCCCGGCATGGAAGCAGCAATTGAGGCGCGCTATGGCCATCTGGTGCCCGGCATGGCGGAAGGCGTGGTGGATTTCGCCTACGGCCGCCAATACGCCCGCCCCGGCCTGCCGCTGCGCGACCGCTATCTTGCGACCATTGCCGCACTAACGGCACTTGGCGGCCAGACTGCACCACAGCTGAAAGTGAACATCGCCGGGGGCCGGAAAGCGGGCCTGAGCCAGCAGGAGATTGGTGAGGTGATCTGGCAGATGGCGCTTTATGGCGGGTTTCCCGCAGCCATCAACGGGCTGAACGCCGCGCTTGAGGTGTTTGCCGAAGAAGAGGAAAAAGATGCCCCATGATATCGTGAACGGCCATATCGGCCACAACCACAGCCATGGCGACCACCTGCACAGCCACATGCCCGATGCAGATAAGGCCGAGGAATTGCAGGTGCTGACCACGCAGTTCATCGACGGCTTTGTCGCGGCGAAAGATAAGATGTCTTACCTGCGTCTCGCCGGGGTTCCGTTGCAGATTGACGCGCCTGATGGTGGACCGACCATGAAGCTGGTTGATGTCCAACTGACCACCGAATGGCAGGTGGGGACTGCCTCTCCCTCGTTTGGGTCGCAGGAACTGTCTTATCTACCCTATCCTGGCGATATGGTGACGGAGCGGACGAACATGGGCTTTGTCTATGTCTCTCTCCGCGCAAAACAGATCAACGATTTGCGCAGTTTTCTGCAGCACCACCCCGCGGCCAGCGAAGCATCGTGATTGCCATCACTGTGTCGTGCCCCGACTCTGGGTCAAGGCGCGCCCTATGATCCCCGCCAAATGGAAAGGCAGATAAGTGGTTGTAAGCCGAACTTGGCCTTGCAGACACCGACTTGGTGAAACACACTGATCGTATGCAGCCTCGCCCCTCGTTCCTTGTCTTCTCTGATCTTGACGGCACCCTGCTTGATCACACGACTTACAGTTGGGACGCCGCAAGATCGGCGCTGGAGCGGCTGGCACGATTGGACATCCCGGTCATTCTGGCAACAAGCAAGACGGCAGCTGAAACCACCTTGCTGCAACAAGAGATGGGCTTAACCCGTTATCCGGCGATTGTGGAAAACGGTGCGGGTATTGCGGGTCTCGACGGCGTTACCTCGCGGAATGCACATGAATACAAAACGCTATGCGCCATAGTTGATGGAAGTCCAGCCCAATTGCGCACTTCATTTGTGGGTTTTGGAGATATGTCTGTCGAAGAGGTCGCACAGATCACCGGCCTCTCGCCTGAGGCCGCGTCACGTGCCAAAAGCCGCGACTTCTCCGAACCCGGCCTGTGGTCCGGTAGCGCGGCGGACAAGGATGCGTTTTTGTCCGAACTCTCCGAACATGGGGTCACGGCGCGCGAGGGTGGACGATTTTTGACGCTGTCATTTGGAAAGACAAAGATGGACGGCATGCGGGATGTCATGCGGCAGTTTCGTCATCCGCGATCTATCGCACTGGGCGATGCCGCTAACGATATCGAGATGCTGGAAAGTGCGGATTTCGGTGTGATCGTGGCCAACCGTCATCACGCCCCCCTGCCCGCTCTCTCTGGCGAAGAAACCGGCGAGATCACACGCACGGATGAGCCCGGACCCGCAGGCTGGAACACCGCGATCAACGCGTTTCTCGACCGTCACGCAGTACCGATGAAAGGCTGACACATTGGTTGATTTTCACCAGAACGGGAATATCGCAACCCTACACAATCTGCGGACCCGGACGCTCGCCGATCTCACGCATGAGCTGGAGGTTTTCGCTCCCACGCGGAAAATCTCGCTGGTTTTACCTTGTCTCTATTCCGAGCTTGAGACCGAGGCGATGCCTCGCATCCTATCGGAACTGGCTGAGGTCAAATACCTGCACCGTATCGTCATCGGCCTTGACCGCGCGGATGAGGCACAGTTTCGGCATGCCCGCCAGTTCTTTGCCGCACTCAACCAGAACCACACCGTCATCTGGAACGACAGCCCGCGTATGAAAGCGCTGGAGGCGCGGTTGGACAAAATCGGCCTCGCCCCCGCCGAAAGTGGCAAGGGCAAGAATGTCTGGACGTCCATGGGTTATCTGATCGGGTGTCAGGACAGCGCCGTCATGGCGATCCATGATTGCGACATCACGACATATACCAACGAACTCCTGGCGCGGCTGGTTTATCCGGTCGCCAATCCCGGCTTTCCCTATCAGGTGGCTAAGGGTTATTACGCGCGGATCGGCAATGACAAGCTGAACGGGAGGGTGACGCGGCTTTTGGTCAGCCCGCTCCTGATCGCGCTCAAACGGGTGATCGGTGATCGTGACTACATCGATTACTTGCGCAGTTTCCGTTATCCGCTGTCGGGCGAGTTTGCGATGCGCACGAATATCCTGCCGGATTTGCGCATCCCCTCCGATTGGGGGTTGGAGATTGGTGTTCTGTCGGAAGCGTGGCGCAACCTTGCCCCCAAAGCCGTCTGCCAGGTCGAGATCGCCGACAGCTATGACCACAAACACCAGACGGTGAGCCCCGACGATACGGATGCCGGTCTCAACCGGATGTCTGCGGATATCTGCAAGGCGGTGTTCCGTAAACTCGCGGCAGACGGCACAGTCTTCACGCAGAACACGTTCCGCACGCTCAAGGCCACCTATTATCGCATCGCGCTGGACCTGCTTGAGGCATACTATACGGACGCGAAAATGAACGGCCTGCGCCTTGACCGGCACGCCGAAGAAGCGGCGATTGAGCTTTTCGCCGAAAGCATCATGCGTGCTGGCCAGATCTTCCTCGACCGCCCGCATGAAACGCCTTTCATCCCAAGTTGGAACCGCGTGCATGCGGCTGATCCCGATTTCCTGCGCGAGATGCATGATGCGGTCGCTGCGGATGCAAAAGAATTCGCGCCGACTGGTACCATCTGAGTCCTAGAGATCACCGCCTTCATGTCAAAAGGGCGCCCGCTTTTCCCAGAATTGGTGAAAGCCGCCCCCTGTGCTACCTAAAGGACACCAGAGGAGGAGAATACCAGCACGAAATCACGAGCAGTTTGTCACATATATCCAAGGGAGGAGCTATTATGAGTATGCGTTTACCCAGAGGACAATCCGCATCAGTTTTTGCGATGATTGCCTCGGCAGCGACCTTTGCGTCAGCCGTCACCGCAGATACAAGCCCCAATACCAGCAGCCTGCAGCACTCTATCGTGCTCGAAGGTTTGTCGGACCCGTGGGACATGGCCTTTCTGCCGGATGGCACCATGCTGTTTACTGAAAAATGTCAGGGCCTGTCCGTGCGCCTGCCGGACGGGTCGGTGAACGCCCTTTTGGGCATGACCAATAGCACCGGATACGCCGAGACCGCTGATGACCTTTTTTGTGAAGGACAGGCGGGAATGAATGGCGTGGCCTTTGATCCTGCATTTGACGAAAACCGGCTGATCTATGTCTATTCGACATCCAACCTGTCATCCCCACCCAGCAACCGTGTGATGCGCCTGACGTTAAGCGAAGATTTCGCATCCGTCTCAGACCGGACCGACATCATCGATGACATCCCCTACAAAGAGGTTGCCACGGATCATCCATTTGGCGGTCCAGGTGCGCATAATGGCGGGCGCGTGCGGTTCAATCCGTCTGACGGTTTCCTTTATGTGACAACCGGCGACACGCATAATGGTGAGGTGCCGCAAAGCCCGAGCCTTTTGGGCGGCAAGGTGCTGCGCGTTGACAGCGATGGGAATGCGGCGGATGGCAATAACGCGCCCGACGGCTTTGACCCGCGCATCTACACCTATGGGCATCGCAACATTCAGGGCATCACGTTCCATCCCGAAACGGGCATCCCCATCGTGGCCGAACACGGGCCCTGGCACTCCGACGAGATCACGGTTCTTGATCCCGGGGGAAATGGCGGCTGGGACCCCCGGCCCAACATCGCGGATCGTGGCGACTGTCCCGACAATTACTGCGGCTACATGCCCAATCAGATGGATGGGATGAACGCCTTTGAACGCGCGTCCTTCATGCCGATGACCGACACCGGCACATATCCTGAAGCGATGCCGCCCATTTGGAACAACAATGGATTGTCACAGGGCATGTCCTCCGCCGAGTTCCTGAGTGGCGAGGCCTGGGGTGCATGGGACGGTAACTTGGTTGTTGGCATCATGGGCATTGGCTTTGGCGGTACGCCCATCGGGCAGCGGATCGATGTTATCGAACTGTCCGATGATGGGCGATCCGTTTTCGACGTGACCGAGATGACGTTGCCCATGGAGCCGGGGCGTTTCCGGTCGCTGGTCCAAGGGCCGGATGGCGCGCTCTACGCGGCTGTGGATGAAGGTGAGATACATCGCCTTGACCCGAACTGATCCATTTGGAGACGCGCCGTTTTCCTGCGGCGCGTCGCTGCTTTAGTGCCCGGTATTGCTGATCCAGCGGCATTGATAGGGGGCAAGTGTGATATCGCCCGTGCCGATATGATCCCCAGACAATAGGTCTATCCAGGTCAGATCGGCGATGAGGTTCAGGGCGCTGTCGGGGATCGTGACCGTCTCCGCGCTGACATTGTGCAGCGCAAAGATCGACTGATGCCGATCCAGACTTTGCCGCCAAAGGCCAAAGACACGCTCATCTTCCATCGGAAATGTAAACTGGGTGGCATTGGGGTGGAACGCGGCCTGTTCCTTGCGCAATTGCAGGCGCATCCGCATTTGCGACATGACTTGCGCTTGCATACTGCCCGGATTTGCCAGGCGCTGGCGCAGGTCGTCGTAATCCCAGCGATGCCGGTTGATCGCGCGGTTCATGCCGCGCTTTTCGACGCTCGCATGATCATTGGACGTCGCCAGCAATGAGTGAATGTAAAAGGCTGGAATACCTTCCAGCGACATCACAATGGTCTGTGAACAGATAAAGCGCGCCAGGTGGTAGTCATCAGGGCCGTGAACCGTTTCGCTCATGGCCTCAAAGAAGGTCGTGTTCAGCTCATAAGGCGCCTCGCCTCCGTCAGGCAGCGCCCGCATCGAGACAAGGCCACCGATCTTGCGCACCAGATCGATGACCGTCTTCTGATCATCCGCTGACAGCAGACCCTCCGCCGGGCGCATGCCGATCCCGTCATGGCTGGCCGTGAAGTTGAGATAGGCGCAGCCCAAAGGGGCCGGCGGCATCGCGCGCTGCCACTTGGCCAGATGCTTGGCCGTTCCCGTCATCATCGCATGCAGGATCAAGGGCGGCAGCGGGAAGTTGTAGATGACATGCGCCTCGTCCCGCTCGCCGAAATAGCTGAGATTTTCAGCCTTCGGCACATTCGTCTCAGTCAGCAGTACAACCGGCTCCATCGCGTAATCGCAAAGCAACCGCATGAGCTTCACGATGGCATGGGTCTGTGGCAGGTGGATGGAGGGCGAGCCAACCTCTTTCCAAAGGAAAGCCACCGCATCCAGCCGGATGATCTGCACCCCATTGTCGATATGCAGCCGGATGATCCGCAGGAATTCCAACAAAACCTCCGGGTTGCGGAAGTCCAGATCAATCTGGTCATGGCTGAACGTGCACCAGACATGGCGCGGACCGTTGATCGTCTCGACTTCCTGCAGGAGTGGCGTGGTACGCGGGCGCACAACCATATCGAGGTCATCATCAGGCGAGGCCTCGAAGAAGAAGCGATCATAAGGCGTCTGTCCCTGACGGTACGCATTAAACCAGCGCCCCTGGCTCGAAACATGGTTGAGCACCAGATCAGACATGAGTTTAAACTCGCCCGCAATGCGGTTGATGTCTGTCCAATCGCCCAGTTGCGGGTTCACCGCGCGGAAATCCGACACGGCAAAGCCGTCATCGGACGTAAAGGGAAAGAACGGCAGGATATGGACCCCGTTCAACACCCCCTTCAAGTTTCCGAGGAGAAAATCATAGAGCAGATCCAAAGGCTTATGCACACCATCGCGCAACGTATTGCCGTAGGTGATCAAAAGCGCGTCCGATTGCGACCACATCGTATTGCCGGGCACCCTGCCCCGCTTCCGGCGGCGCGCGCCTTCGGGCCAAAACGCCTCAATCACCTTTGTGGCCAGAATATCGGTATCAATCTCCGGGTAGAGAAACGCCAGATAAGGCTTGAGCAAGCGACTGAATGCCGTCGATTTCTCTTTGGTGTCGGTGACTTGGTCCATGGGCAGAGACAAGCACGAAAAATCCGCCCGGACAAACCATAACACCCGCCCGTGAAATACGACGCATGCGTGAATTGATACGTTTGCCACTTTTCTGAGCGGCACACCCGCGAAAAATCGCCACTCGACGGCCATGCCTACAACTTTTGCAACCACGCCCTACATGTGACGGAAGGGCATGCGGCAATAAGGGACCCGCTCATGGCGATTTCATTGTCAAAGGGACAAACGATCAGCCTGAACAAGGTCAGCGACAATCTCAATCATCTTCATGTTGGTGTCGGATGGGATCCGGCCATTCCGAAAGGTTTGATTGCCCGGCTCACAGGACCGAAGGAAATTGACCTTGACGCTTCGGTCATCACCTTTGACCAAAAGAAAGAACCGACCGGCATTGTCTATTTTGGCAAACTTGAGTCACCTGACGGGGCGATCAAGCATATGGGTGACAACCTCACCGGGGATGGCGACGGCGATGATGAGGTGATCGCGGTGGATCTGACCCGTCTTGATGACACCACAGAAACACTTGTTTTCTTTGTCAATTCCTATCAGGGGCATACCTTCGAAGAGGTCGATAATGCCTATTGCAGGGTCACGGATGCCGATAGCGGACAGGAGTTTTGCCGTTATACGCTCAGCGACAAGGGAGCCCATACCGGGGTGGTCATGGCAATCCTGTCGCGCAATGCGGGCGATTGGCAGATCAAGGCGGTGGGTATGCCGGGTGTGGGGCGCACCGCCGACCAGCTTGTTCCCGACGCCTTGCGCCATATCTAGCCTTGCTGAGAGCTCAAAAAACCATGACCCAACATGATGGAGAGGCGTGATGAAACGATTTGCCGAAATGGCGGCGAGGCCTCGATCATGTTCGCGCCAACAGGCGAAAAAGCATCAACTTGATGCGGCAAGAGCACGCCGGTTTGGGCAAAGCGGATCGGATGTTGCATCCGCGCAGGACAAAAGGTTAGGGCATTGGCAGGCGGCAAGAACGCATCGCAGAGGCGGCCGGGATCAGGGAAGGGGTATCACCATGTTGCAGAGTGCGACGCCAGACGGCGCCATGGCCAAACACGTTCTTGGTGAGGCCACTCACCCCGTGACAGCATCCACCCTCTGATCAGGAAGCAAGCTCTTGGAACTTCCCAACTACGACCTGTTCGTACTGGCGGCTGGCGCCATCATGTTTGGCCTTTTCCTGCTAATCAAAGGCGGGGATTGGACGATTGAGGCGGCGGTCTTTATCGCCGAACGCACGGGGCTGTCACCGCTTTTCATTGGTGCCACGATCATCTCGTTCGGAACATCTGTGCCAGAGCTTTTCACCTCGGTGAATGCGAACCTCACCGGCTATCCGGGTATCGCGCTGGGTAATGTCCTTGGATCGAATATCGCGAATATCCTGCTTGTTCTGGGGGCAACGGGTATCGTCTTTCACGTCGAAGGCAAGGCAAAGGACCTCATGAAGGACCTTGTTATGATGCTCTTGGCGACGGCCATTCTGGTCTACGGCATGATGACCGGCATCTTCTCGTTCCTGCTGGGCCTGATCATGTTCGGCATTCTGGTAGCTTTTGTCGGCTATCAATACGCGACAAACACGCTCGTGCTGGAAGAAGACGATGACGACGATGCAGCGGGCGGCATCGCAACGATAGGCATGGCGCTTTTGATCCTTTTGGGTGGTCTGGCCGCCCTTGCGCTTGGCTCTGAAATGCTGGTGAAGGGGGCCGTTGTCACAGGCACCATCATTGGGGTGCCAGATGCGATTATCGGGCTGACCGTTGTGGCCTTCGGCACCTCCCTGCCCGAGCTTTCCACCTGCATCGCAGCTGCGCGCAAGCATTCCGTCGGTCTGATCCTGGGAAACATCATCGGCTCTAACACCTTTAACATCCTGTCCATCATCGGCCTCACGGCAATCGTCAAACCGCTTGAGGTTGATCCGGTTCTGGCAGGTGTTCAGATGTGGGCGGTGGTTACGGTGACATTGGGTTTCGTGGTCTGGATGCTGGCGGTTGGCAAGATCACACGGGTCGTAGGCTATGTAATGGTGACCGCATATATCGGCTTTGTGGCGGCCCAATATCTTGTGCCCAAGATGATCGCCTAACTGGACTGCGGAAATCTCTGACGGCCCGTTTGCATCCTGACTGTCAGCGCCTATACCAAGTGCGAAACTGACATGAAGGACCCTGCCCGTATATGAGCACTTCAGAAATTGGCCTGATCGGCCTTGGCACAATGGGCGCGGCCCTGGCACTAAACATCGCGGATAACGGCTTTGACATCGCCGTCTGGAACCGGACCACCTCCACAACCAAGCGGTTCAAAGACGATGCAGGTGCGCTTGCCTCAAAGATTACCGCGACTGAGACACTTGAAGAACTGGTACAGGCCATCAAGAAACCGCGTGCCATCATTCTGATGGTGCCTGCGGGACAAGCCGTTGATGATCAGATCGCGGCTCTCCGCCCGCTCCTTGACGATGACGACGTGATCATCGATGCGGGCAATGCGAACTTTCACGACACGAACCGGCGCGCTGCGGCGGACGAAGGGCCGTTTCTGGGCATCGGCGTTTCAGGCGGCGAGGAAGGGGCGCGCTTTGGCCCGTCTATCATGGGCGGCGGGAAACGCGCCCATTGGGATCGCGTCGCACATATCCTGACGGCCATCTCGGCCAAGCATCAGGGCACCCCCTGCGCCACCTGGATGGGTGAGGATGGGGCGGGTCACTTCGTCAAGGCCGTCCATAACGGTATCGAATATGCCGATATGCAGATGATCGCAGAGATCTACGGGATGATGCGTGACGGTCTTGGCATGAGTGCGGCAGAGGTGGGTGATGTATTTGCCAAGTGGGACAAGGGTTCGCTCAAATCCTACCTTATCGAGATTTCGGGCAAAGTGGCTCACACCACTGACCCCGAAACCGGCAAACCGATGCTGGATGTCATCGTTGATGCGGCAGGCCAAAAAGGTACAGGGCGCTGGACGGTGATTGAGGCACAGCACCTCGCAGCGCCCATCCCTGCGATCGAGGCCGCTGTTGTCGCCCGCAACCTGTCTTCACAGCGCGACAATCGCGCGCTGGGCGAAGAGACATTCGGCGCGGCACCGCACCGGCTTGCCCATGACATGATGGCAACCGAAACGCTGGAACAGGCGCTGATCGCGGGCAAGATCATGTGTTATGCGCAAGGTTTTGAGATGATCAGCAAGGCGTCCGAGGAGTTTGGCTGGGCCCTGCCCCTGCCCGAGATCGCGAAGGTCTGGCGCGCGGGTTGCATCATCCGGTCGGCGATGCTCGACGATATGGCCACAGCTCTTGCCGCAGATGCGAAAATGAACCTCATTTTTGCTCCGCTATTTTCAGAAAAAATCAAGAAAACACATAATGCGCTCAGGCAGGTCGTCGCGCAAGGCGCACTACATGGCATCGCGATGCCCGCGCTCTCATCTGGGCTTGCCTATTTCGATGCAATGCGCACGGCGCGCGGCGCCGCCAACATGATCCAAGGACAACGGGACTTTTTCGGTGCCCACGGCTTCGCCCGCATCGACGGTGGAGAGGGACATCATGGGCCTTGGGGTAACGGATCAAAGGGATGAACGTGGCTGCAGTTTGCTGAGCAAGCTTAGCCGACATTGGTCTGGTTAAGGCTTCTTTCAAATCTCCAAACCTCCAACGGGAATGTGCCTGTCGATGTGTCGAGATCGACGACTTCCGGGCCAGCGTTGACCCAACCCGACTTTTCATAGAAACGCGCTGCCCTCTGGTTTCCAACCGCGCATGCAAGCCAAGCCCTGTTGTGCCCATTGGTCCGAATGCGGTTCTCTGCATCGCTCATCAGAGCTTGGGCGACACCTCTACCCCGCGCTTTTTGGGAGACATACATCTGATATAGTTCGTCTTCCTTAACAATACTGAAGCCGAGCACTGTACCCGCATTTATTGCAACACGCGTGTTATCAAGATTGTCAGCAGTGCGTTGGATGAAGCTCTTGGTCGTGCGCAACTCGCATAGTCTTTGAGGCACAATTCCATTGTGAGCGTCGTGCCAACCACTTTCCCAGATCGCACAAATCTGTTCAGCCTGCTGGTCTGTCGCGATTTCGACCGAAAAATCCATCCACCAACGCTATGTTCAAGTCACCGTGGACGCAACCAGCCCATCGGGCCCAAGAGTGTGCCCTCGAACTTACGACCGATCACAAGCGCGGAACCAGCCCATTTCAGTTATCCTAAGGCGTACCCTGCCCCACGCACGGTCCTTACAGGGTCGCTGCCGCCATGCTGGGTCAGCACTTTGCGCAAACGTCCCACATGGACATCCACGGTGCGTGTATCCACATAAATGTCACGCCCCCAGACCCGGTCGAGCAACATGTCGCGTGACCAGACGCGGCCAGGTTTTTCCATGAATGTGGTGAGCAGGCGAAACTCTGTCGGGCCGAGTTTCAGTGGGTTGTCGTTGCGCGTCACCCTGTGGGTTTCTGCATCAAGCACGATGTCGTCAAATGTCAGCACCTGCCCCACTGTCGCCGGACGCACGCGGCGCAATTGCGTGCGCACACGGGCCATCAGTTCGGACACGGAATACGGTTTGACGACGTAATCGTCGGCACCGGTCTCAAGGCCGCGTACCTTGTCCACTTCCTCTGACCGGGCCGAGAGCATGATGATCGGGATCGCGCGCGTCTCTGGCTTGATCTTCAGCCTCCGACATACCTCAATCCCCGACAGGTTCGGCATCATCCAGTCGAGCACGATCACATCCGGCGTGTCTTCATCAACACAAATCATCCCCTCTTCGCCGTTTTCCGCGCGGGTCACGCGGAACCCCTCGGCTTCGAGATTGTATGCCAGCACTTCGCGTTGTGCGGCTTCGTCTTCCACAATCAAAACATGAGGTTGTTGTGCCATTGGTCTTAGCTCGGGTCAGTCACGTATGCCGTTTTGTCACCTTTTGGGCGTGCTTCGTCAGGCAGTTCGCCGGATACCAGATAGATTACCTGTTCGGCCATATTGGTCGTCAGGTCGCCCATCCGTTCGATATTCTTCGCCATGAAATGCAGATGCATGCATGAGGTGATGTTGCGCGGATCTTCCATCATGAAAGTCAGAAACTCGCGGAACAGCGCGTTATACATCTGGTCCACTTCGTGGTCGCGCTGCCGGACGTCTTCGGCCAGATCGATATCGCCGCGCAAGTAAGCGTCAAGCGTGTCTTTCAGCATCGCCTCAACCTCACGCGCCATCCGGCGCAAAGCGGCGTCGGACCCGCTGACCGGGCTCATCTCGACCAGCACGCTGGTGCGCTTGGCGATGTTTTTCGCATAATCGCCGATCCGTTCCAGCGACGCGGCCAGGCGAAGCACTGTAAGAATGGACCGCAAGTCCTTAGAAACGGGCGCACGCAAGGCGATGGTGCGTGCCGCCTCTTCATTGATCTGCTCTTCCAACTGATCAATGGCGCGGTCACCGGCACGGACTTCCTCGGCCAGTTCCACGTCACGTTCGGCCAGCGATTTCGCCGCTTTCAATATCGCCTCTTCGACCAGACCGCCCATCTTCATGATGAGGGTCGTGATCCCCTCAAGATCGCGGTCATAGGCCGATGAAATATGTTGTTCGTTCATCAAACTGCTCCTTACCCGATCCGCCCGGAAATGTAGCTTTCGGTCCGGGGATCCTGCGGGTTGGTAAAGATCTTGTCGGTGGCGTCGTACTCCACAAGGTTCCCCAAATGGAAGAATGCGGTCTTCTGGCTGACACGTGCGGCCTGCTGCATCGAGTGGGTGACGATCACCACCGAAAAGCTTTGGCGTAGCTCGTCAATCAGATCCTCGACCTGTGCCGTGGCAATCGGGTCCAGTGCAGAGCAAGGTTCGTCCATCAGCAGCACCTCTGGTGCTGTCGCAATAGCCCGCGCAATGCAAAGGCGCTGCTGCTGACCGCCCGAAAGACCTGTTCCCGGTGCGTCGAGACGATCCTTGACCTCGTCCCAGAGAGCGGCCTTGCTCAGCGAGCGTTCAACGATCTCGTCAAGTTCCGCCTTGTTGCGGGCGAGCCCGTGGATTTTCGGCCCGTAAGCTACGTTGTCATAGATCGACTTCGGGAACGGGTTGGGCTTTTGAAACACCATCCCGACTTTGGCGCGTAACTGCACCGGATCGACCTTGGCGTCGTAGATGTCCTCGTTGTCGATCAGGATATCGCCTTCCACGCGCGCCACATCAATTGTGTCGTTCATCCGGTTGATGCAGCGCAGAAAAGTGGACTTGCCGCAACCTGACGGGCCAATAAAAGCAGTGACCGTCTTATCGTCAATATCGACATCGACATCCTTGATGGCATGTGTATCGCCGTAATACACCTGCACCTTTCGGGCCGAGATTTTGATGTCCTGTTGCGTACTCATTGCGCGATCCACATGTATCATATCTTCCATTGTCAGCCCCTCCTACCAGCGCCGTTCAAAGCGGCGGCGCAGAATGATCGCGATGATGTTCATCGTCAGCAGGAAGATCAAAAGGATGATAATCCCGCCCCATGCTTTCTCAAAGAATGCTTCGTCCGAACGGGCCGCCCAAGTGTAGATTTGTGCGGGCATGGCCGAGTTCGGGTCAAGCAGTCCGGATGTCAGACCGTCCGGATATTCGCGAGCCACATAACCCACCATGCCTATCAGCAAAAGCGGTGCGGTTTCACCCAAGGCCTGCGCCAGCCCGATGATCGTTCCCGTCAGAATGCCCGGCATCGCCAATGGCAGCACGTGGTGGAACACGGCTTGCATCTTCGACGCACCCACGCCAAGCGCCGCGTCGCGGATCGATGGCGGCACCGACTTCAACGATGCGCGGGTTGAGATCACGATTGTAGGCAAGGTCATCAGCGTCAGCACCAAACCACCCACGAGAGGTGCGGATTGCGGCAGGTGCGCGAATTGGATGAAGACGGCAAGGCCCAGGATACCGAATACAATCGACGGGACCGCAGCGAGGTTTGAAATATTGACCTCAATGAGGTCCGTGAACTTGTTCTTCGGCGCAAATTCCTCAAGATAGATCGATGCGGCCACCCCGATGGGGAGCGACAGCAACAGCACCACCAGCATCATGAAAAACGATCCGATGACCGACGCGCCGATCCCCGCACCGCCCGGATTGTCCACGCCGGTATCGGTGCCAGTGATGAAGTTCCAGTCGAACGCGCTGCCGATAATGCCCGCATCGACCATCACGTCGACCACATCCAGGTCGGCCACTTCAAGGAAACGACCATCAACCACCATATCGCGGGTCAGGCGCCCTTGCAGATAACGCTCGACGCGGCTGGCAGCAGGCAATTGCAGCTGCACGGGCTGGCCGATCTGATCAGGGTTCTCACGGTAGAATGTGCGCAGATCGCCACCGACCTTGCCCAGAAGACGCTCAATCGTGTCGCCGTCAAATTCAACGTTAAGGCCCTTTTCCTGAAACTGCGCCGTAACGCCCTCGACAAAGATATCCGTGTAAGCGGCGGTCTTCAGAAGCTTGCTTTCGGCATCATCGAACTGCTCTTGCGTCAGGGTGAATTCGACGTTCACCACCGTTTGCGTAAATGCCGGGATGCCATTGCGCAGGATGGAATACGCAAGAAAAACAAGGAACGCCAAACCGATTGAGATCGCGATGACCCCGTACATCTTGAACCGGGTCTCGGCCGCGTTCCGCTTTTTCATCCGTGGAGATTCGGATAACAAGGATGCATGTTGTGCCGGAGACGGTGCCGCGGCAGGTGCACTGGATGTCGCGTCGGTCATTCGTACTGCTCCCTGTACTTGCGCACGATGTATAGCGCGAAGATGTTCAGCCCGAGGGTGACGACGAACAGGCTGATCCCCAAGGCGAAGGCCACCAGAGCCTCGGGCGAGGCAAAGTCACTGTCGCCGGTCAACTGGCTGACGATCTTGGCGGTCACGGTTGTCATGGCGTCAAACGGGTTGAGCGAGAGGCGTGCCGCGGCCCCTGCCCCCAACACCACGATCATCGTCTCGCCAATGGCGCGCGATGCAGCAAGCAGCACCGCCCCGACGATCCCCGGCAAGGCAGCGGGAATGATGACCTGACGCACGGTTTCGGAATGTGTCGCGCCCAGGCCAAGCGATCCGTCGCGCATCGCCTGAGGAACCGCGTTGATGATGTCGTCGGAAAGCGAGCTGACAAACGGGATCAGCATGATGCCCATCACAAGCCCCGCGGTAATCACCGCTGTGCCGCCTGCCATCCAGTCCACACCCAACGCACCGTCATCGCCAAACACGCTGACGAGGAGCGGCCCGACAGTCAAAAGCGCAAACAGACCATAAACAATGGTGGGGATACCAGCCAGCACCTCCAGCATTGGCTTGGCGAAAGCGCGGACAGATTTGGACGCGTATTCCGAGAGATAAATCGCCGCGAAAAGGCCAATCGGCACGGCCACCAAGAGCGCGATGACCGAGATGTAAAGCGTCCCCCAAAGAAGTGGGATGATCCCTAATTCCGATGACCCACCACGGCCCGAGAAGCTCGGCGCCCAGGAGAGACCAAAGAAGAAGTCCGTGATCGGATACAGCCTGAAGAACTCATAGGTGTTGAAGATCAGTGAGAGCACAATCCCAACCGTCGTCAGGATGGCAATGGACGCGGCCGCGATCAGGACCAGCAATATGCCATTCTCGACCACATTTCTGGCGCGGAACTGGGGCGTCACAAGGCGCCATGATATCGCCAGACCAGCAATCGATATCGCCAGGATCGCCAGCGTCTTCAGGATGTTTCCCGTGCCCGCCATTGCGCGGTACCGCTGTGCGGCGCGCAAGGTGTCGGATGTCACGTCAGAACCAAGTGCCACACCGACATCCGCCAACCGTTCACGCACATTGGTGAATTCGACGCGAATGTCTGATGCCATCTCTTCGGTCATCGCACCTTCGGCAACGGCAGTGTCCAGGCCCTCAGCAACGCGCCGCACGTCCGACATCACGAGGCTCAGCGAACCGCCACGCTCGATGCTGCGATCGCTGATCATGCCTGAAACGGAGTTGTTGATGATGAAGGGCTGGACAATCAGCCAGACGAACAGTGCCAATGCCGCAGGAACAATCGCGTTCAGCCCCACATTTGCGCCGTAATAGGACGGGAGTGAGTGCAGATTGCGCGCGTCACCATCTGCGACAGCAATTGCGCGGGTACGGCCTAGGAAAAATCCAATAACGCCCAGACCAAGAATGATCAGCAAAATCAGCGTATTCGACATGTCTTGTCCCCCTGCGGCCCTTTTTCGTTTTCGCCCTTATGGGGCAAGCAGTTCAAATCGCTGCAGTATGACTTAAGAGAAATCTGGTCGGCCTCACACAAAGCGAGGCCGACCAATCACCATTTGGCGATTAGTTCATGGTCACGTTGCTTGCGACTGCTTCCTGCGTCCCAGCCAGCTCTGGGTCAGACACCAGACCGTAAGCAGCCAGTGGGCCGGATGGGCCAGCCACTTCGTCAGAAACGAAGAAGTCAGCATATTCCTGCAGGCCTGGGATCACACCCAGGTGAGCCGCCTTGATGTAGAAGAACAATGGGCGCGACACAGGGTACACACCTTCAGCGATGGTTTCCGTTGTTGGCTCAACACCCGACATTGTCGCCACTTTCAGCTTGTCTGTGTTGTTTTCATAGAAAGCCAGACCAAACACGCCGATGCCGTTTGTGTTTGCATCGATACGTGCCAGCGTTTCTGTGTAGTCACCGTCGATGTCGACAGATTTACCGTCGGTGCGCACAGCCAGACATGCATCTTCTGCATCGTCTTCAGACATGCCAGCAGCCATCATGGCGTCAAATGCGCCAGTGGCTTCACAACCAGCAGCGATCACTTTTTCTTCGAACACTTCGCGTGTGCCATGCTTGGTGCCCGGGATGAAGGCCAGGATTTCTGCATCAGGCAGATCTGGGTTGAAGTCAGACCAGCTTGTATGAGGGTTATCGACCAACTCTCCGTCCACCATCACTTGTGGGGCCAGTGCATTGAAGATGTCGGAAGGCTCAAACGCCGTGAAAGCGGGGCCACCCGTCTGCGATGCAAAGACGATGCCGTCATAGCCGATGCGCACTTCGATGATGTCTGTCACGCCGTTTTCGGCGCATTCAGCGATCTCACGCTCGCGGATCGCGCGGGATGCGTTTGCGATATCGATGGTGTTTTCGCCAACACCTTCGCAGAAACGCTTCAGACCAGCCGAAGAACCGCCTGACTCAACAACAGGTGCGGGGAAGTCAAAGTTCTCACCGAATGCCTCTGCAACGATCGAAGCGTAAGGCAGCACGGTAGAAGAACCAGCAACCTGAACGTTGTCACGTGCAAGTGCTGTCGTAGCAGTAAGGGCAATGGCCGCGGTTGTCGCGGTCAGTTTCATGATCGACATCAAATCACTCCTGTCAGTCAAACAATAAGGTCGCGCGCGCGCCGCCCAACCTTCATGCGCGGTCCTAACGAACCTCACGCGATGCTTTTGTGACAGTCTTGTAAAAGTTTTATGACAGTGAATTTGCTTCTAATTTGTTGGAAGAAAAACAGAGATTTGCGTGCCCTGCCCCTCTTCGCTTTCGATCAAGAGACGCCCCCGATGGCGATTCACAATGTGCTTGACGATGGCCAGACCCAGCCCCGTGCCACCCACTTCACGCGACCTGTGGTTGTCGACGCGATAGAATCGCTCCGTCAGGCGCGCAAGGTGATGTGACGCGATCCCCTCGCCCTTATCAGCGACCCGGATTTCCACCCCCTCGCCCCGAAGACGTTTGTGTATGGATTTGGGATAGAGAGTCACGAGGATTTCCTTCCCGGCGGCCCCATATTTAATCCCGTTTTCCACGAGATTAGTGAAAACCTGCACCAATTGCCCCGCATCACCTGGCACCATCTCGTCACTGCTTTGCAGGTCAAGTTTCACTTCAACCGCAGCGCTTTCCGCCTGCGGCTCTAGCCCCTTGATCACCGACGACAAAAGCGCACCAAGATCGACATGTTCGCGCGGGCGCACCCGCTCATCCTCTTCTACGCGGCTGAGCGACAGCAGGTCATCGACCAACCGCGTCATCCGATTGGCCTCATGCGCCATGATGCCCAGAAACCGGTCGCGCGCAGCAGCATCCTCGCGCGCAGCACCGCTGAGCGTCTCGATAAAGCCTAGCAAGGCCGTGAGTGGTGTGCGCAATTCGTGGCTGACATTGGCGACAAATTCCCGGCGCATTTTGCCGGCATCCTCGGCGGCGGTCTGGTCCTCAAATGTCAGAACGGTATCCCCGCCCGCTTCGGCTAAGGACACGCGGTAAGTGGTGTCCTTATCACCGTCGCGCCCAACGAATCGTGTCACCGCGCCGCCACCAGTACTGCGCACCTTCGCAATCGCATCGATAATCGCAGGTTGACGTAACGCGGTGATGTAGTGCTTGCCCACCAAGTCCGGGCCCAAAATCGCCTCAAGCGGTTCGTTGGCAACGCGCACCCGCTCGTCGGGGCCAACAATCAGTACAGGCAACGGCAGTGCATCAATGACTGCGGCAATTTGCTCTAATGTCACGGCTCGACCTCACGTTATAGTGATGCTCCCACTCACTCTTACATCGCTGACACGATGTACGCATATTATTTTTGACGGCACGGAAGGCAATGCTTCTAACGCCCTGATTTCGATAACGAATTGTCAGCGACAAATGAATATTGAGGACCAAATGTCGGGACAAAACGCGCCAGAATCCGTCCACTGGCACTCTGAAATCCTCAACGCTGCCGGACGCGGCACGCTGGTGATCGGTGATCTGGAACGCTGGGCGGCTGAAGGGCGGCGCATGGCTGATGCGGGCGATGTGGACTTTGCCCAGATTGACGCGCTCGACGCAGACCTTCTGAAGAGGGTCAATCCGGACATCGTCTTGTCTGCCCTGGTCGCGGACACTTTCGATGCCGTTGATGTCGCGCTGAAGCTGATCACCTGCAGCTACCGCGGCAAGTATCGCGCGATCACTGACCAGGAGGTCGACGCACCTCTTATCACGCGGGAAATAAAATCTTTGTCGGATGAACTTGATTTTGGATTACTGGTATTGCGCGCGCCTCCGCCCGCCGCGAATGACGGCTAGGGCAATACCGGTCATCGTTTACTGATGCAGATCCCGCATGAAGCGGGCAGCGTTTTCCTGATAATGGAGGGCCGACGCGCGGAGCCCGTTGATCTGGGCATCATCCAGCGCGCGAACAACTTTCCCCGGTACACCCATCACTAAAGAGCCATCTGGGATCGTCTTTCCTTCGGTGATCAACGCCCCGGCACCGATCAGGCAATTCTCACCGATCACGGCCCCGTTCAGCACCGTGGCCCCCATGCCGATCAGGTTGTTCTGGCCAATCGTGCAACCATGCAGCATCGCCTTGTGGCCAATCGTGCAGCCTTCACCAATGGTAAGGGGAAAGCCCATATCTGTGTGCAATACGCAGTTTTCCTGAATATTACTGCCCGCCTCAACACTGATCAGTTCGTTGTCACCCCGCAGGATGGACCCGAACCAGATGGAGGATTTCGCCGCCAGCGTGACGCGCCCAATCACATAACAGCCCGGCGCGACCCAAGCATCCGCGGCCACATCCGGCTGCACCTCACCCAATCCATAAAGGCTCATACCCGTTCTCCGAATTCCGCTTGCAAGCTGCGCACATGGTCCACCAATTGCGGTTGTTGTGACCGACGCAGCCGTTCCGCACTGATGATCGTTTTCAGATCCGCCTCGGTCTGGTCGAGGTCATCATTCACCAGCACGTAATCATAGCCATCCCAATGGCTGATCTCGTCCCAGCTTTTCTGCATCCGCTTTTCGATCACATCATCCGCATCTTTGCCTCGGCTGACCAGACGGCGGTGCAATTCGGTGATTGAGGGCGGCAAGATGAAGATCGACAGCACATGTTCCTGCAAGGCCGAATTGCTGATCTGCTGTGCGCCCTGCCAGTCGATGTCGAAAAGCACATCGCAGCCCTTCTCGATCGCGGTCTGGATCGGTGCCTTGGGCGAGCCGTAGTAATTGCCGAACACCTGCGCATGTTCCAGCATTTGCCCCTCCGCCACCAGTTGCTGAAATCCGGACACCGAGACAAAGACGTAGTCTTGCCCGTCCACCTCGCCTTCACGGGGTGGCCGCGAGGTGGCCGAAACGGAGAAACGCAATGTGTCGTCCCAGGCACGTAGCCGCCGCGCGAGGGTGGATTTGCCCGCCCCCGATGGCGAAGACAAGATAATCAAAAGGCCGCGTCGGGGCATCACGCTACTCCACATTCTGAATTTGTTCGCGCATCTGATCGATGACCGCCTTCAGATCAAGGCCAATCGCCGTCAGGTCCTTCGACTGCGCTTTTGAGCACAATGTATTGGCCTCGCGGTTAAATTCCTGTGCAAGGAAATCAAGCTTGCGCCCGGCGGGACCGTCATTGTTCAGCAAATCGCGCGCTGCAGCGATATGGGCACCCAAACGGTCGATCTCCTCGGTTACGTCGGCCTTGACCGCCAAAAGCGCCAGTTCCTGCGCGATGCGCTGTGGATCAATCTCAGCCACATCGTCAACCACGCGGCGTAAAGCGGCGCTCAGGTTCTCGCGCGTCTGCGGCACCCGCTCAGCCGCGGCCTTGGCTGCCGCCGCGGTCAAATCCGCGATCTGATCAAGTTGCCCTGTGATCAGCGCCTTGAGCGCGGCCCCTTCGGTTTCGCGCATGTGGATGAATTCGGCCAGAAGCTGCGAAAAGTCTTCTTGCAGGGCCGCAGCCAGCGCCTCGTCATCCTCTTCAGCGGTGGCATTAGTCAGCACGCCCTTCTGTGACAGGACATCCGCCGCATGAGGCTGCGCCAGGGTCACACCCATGGCAAACGCACGTTCTTGCACAAGGTCAAGGGCGCTGAGCACGGCCTCAAGCTGGGTCTCGTCCACGCTGAGCGTCTCGGACGCCTCTTCACGGTTCAGCCGTAAATTCAGTGTCACATTTCCCCGTGCCAACCCCGCCTGCAAAGCGGAGCGCAAAGGTGCTTCAAGCGCTGTCAGCCCGTCGGGCAAACGCAGCCGCAAATCGAGACCACGCGCGTTCACGCCCCGCATTTCCCAACGCCATGATGTCGCCCCGGATGTGCCGGCACGGCTGGCAAAAGCGGTCATAGATCTGATCATCGGCGGCCCCGGTGCTTGAAAACCTTCGCAAGCACCTACGTGAAAACCGCAACGATGGGCAAGAGCAGGTGCAATGCATCGGCTCCTCTTCAGCAAGCATTAACCGTTTTACACTTTATTAAGTGAACGAGGCGGTAAGGTTTGTTAAATTCCTCTTAACGTAAAGCTGGTATCGCTCCACCCCAGGGGCAGCCAAGGTTCAATTGAGGTCAAGATGACAAGTGTGAGTGATATTCCGACACGGCGACGCTCTGACAAGGCGGGTGCGAATAATGCAACGCTTAATAGCCTTGAGGCGTACTGGCAGAACTTGCGCCATGCGCAGAAGATCCCGTCGCGCAACGATATCGAACCGCGCCAGATCGACGATGCGCTGCCACATGCCTTTATTCTGCAGCGCGTGGCGCCCGGCGTCGCCCGGATGCGGGTTGCAGGGCAGAACCTGCACGAACTGCTAAAAATGGATGCGCGCGGTATGCCGATCAGCACGCTGATCCTGCCAGAGGCCCGCGAGGAGATCGCCGAACTGATCGAGACGGCGTTTACCACACCTGCAATTGTCGCCATCCCTCTTTTGTCGCCGGGCACGATCCTGCGCCAGGAACTGACGGGGACGATGCTGCTTCTGCCGCTGCTCGACGCAAAGGGTGAAACAACACGGATTCTTGGCGCGCTTGTGACCGATGATGCACCGGGCAACCGCCCCCGGCGTTTTCAGATTCAGCCCGGTAAGGCGATCCGGAACGATCCGCTGCGCCCACAGCTCGCCAGCGTCCAAACGGCGCCACGCCAGACGAAAAAAGAGCCGAGCGCTGCGCGCCCGGCCCTGCGTTTGGTCGTCAATAACGGGTAGTTAACCCGCCTTCGCCTGCTGCAGGTTATTGCGGCGGGCAGACAGCTCCTCGGCAACGAGGAAAGCAAGCTCCAACGACTGCGAGGCGTTCAGGCGCGGATCGCAGGCGGTGTGATACCGGTCCGACAAATCCTCATCCGTCACAGCACGCACGCCGCCAGTGCATTCGGTCACGTCCTTGCCGGTCATTTCGAAATGCACGCCGCCAGGCACCGTGCCTTCAGCATTATGGACGGCAAAGAATTCCTTCACCTCGCGCAGCACGCTTTCAAAGGGCCGTGTCTTGTAACCAGTCGACGACTTGATCGTGTTGCCGTGCATCGCATCACAGGTCCAGACAACATTTGCGCCTTCTTCCTGAACCGCCTTGATCAGGCGCGGCAGGTGCTCACCAACAGATCCCGCACCGAAGCGCGCGATCAGTGTCAGACGCCCCGCCTCGTTGTCGGGGTTCAGTGAAGCCATCAGCGATTTCAGATGCCCGCTGGTCATGCTGGGCCCGCATTTCAGGCCAATCGGGTTCTGCACGCCTTTGCAGAACTCCACATGCGCGCCGTCAGGCTGGCGCGTACGGTCGCCGATCCAGATCATGTGGCCAGAACCGGCGAGCCACTTGCCGGATGTGGAATCGAGCCGGCACAAAGCCTCTTCATATTCCAGAAGCAGCGCTTCATGACTTGTGTAGAAATCAACCGTCTGCAGCTCATGGTTCGTTTCGGTCGTCAGACCGGCTGCTTCCATGAAGTCAAGCGTATCGCTGATCCGTTCGGCCATATCGCTGTATTTCTTGACCTCGTTTGCATCGGTAAAGCCGAGCGTCCACTTATGGACCTCATGCACATTTGCAAAACCACCAGTCGAAAAAGCGCGCAATAGGTTCAGCGTTGCCGCTGCTTGCAGATAGGCCTGCAACATACGCTCAGGATCAGGCACACGGCTATCTTCAGTGAAGTCAAAGCCGTTAATGATGTCACCGCGGTAGCTGGGCAGTTCCACACCATCCACGGTCTCAGTCGGTGCTGAACGGGGCTTCGCCATCTGCCCGGCCATGCGGCCCACTTTGACCACAGGCACTTTGGCGCCGTAGGTCAGCACCACGGCCATCTGCAGCATCACTTTGAATGTGTCGCGAATACCGTCGGCTGAGAACTCTGCAAAGCTTTCCGCGCAATCACCGCCTTGCAGCAAAAACGCCTCGCCCCGGCTGACTGCGGCAAGCTCTGCCTTCAGACGTCGCGCCTCACCGGCAAAGACCAAGGGGGGATAACCGGCAAGACGCGCCTCAACAGCGCGAAGGGCGGCTGCATCGGTATAGTCAGGCATCTGAATCCGGGGCTTGCTGCGCCAGTCAGATTTTTGCCAGTCGGTCATTGTCTTGCTCCATATCCAAGAGAGGTTAGCGTTATCAGGGTGTCCGTATAGCCTGCCCACACAGTCGCGCCAATGGCAAAATGCGCGGGCACCATGTGATCAAAAAGCCAGCCCGGCAAGTGACTTTCCCTCTTGAAGGGAACAGCCAAAACTGATGTGGTCTGTCATCAAAAAGCGCTCGCCGGAAAGCCAGAATGACGATCGAACCCCAGATCATCGACGTTGACCACAGCGGCAAACCGCGCCGTTTCGTCTTTGTCCTGATGGATGATTTCACGATGCTGTGCTTTGCAGCCGCCCTCGAAAGCCTGCGCATCGCCAATCGGACGGCGGGCAAAGAGCTTTACACATGGAAGATCATCGCCGAAGGCGGTGAGGAAGCGACTTGCTCGAACGGTTGTTCTTTCCGGGTTGCTGACGATCTGATTGAGCTGGAGCGTGACGATACGATCATGCTTTGCGGTGGGATCAACGTGCAAGTCGCGACCACGAAGCGGGTGCTAAACTGGCTGCGGCGCGAGGCCCGGCGCGGCGCGCGCATCGCCGGGCTATGCACAGCCGGGTACACGATGGCCAAGGCCGGTCTGCTTGACGGCAAAAAGGCCACCATCCATTGGGAAAATCAGGATAGTTTCGCCGAAGAATTCGAAGAGGTTGAGCTGACAAAATCGGTCTTTGTGATCGACGGTCAGCGCATTACAACGGCGGGCGGAACAGCCTCGATCGATCTGATGATCAAGCTGATCGCCGATGAGCATGGGGAAGAGCTTGCGAATGCCGTCGCCGACATTCTGATCTATTCTTCCATTCGCACCGATCAGGACACGCAGCGCCTGTCGATCCCGACCCGGATCGGCGTCCGGCACCCCAAACTCAGCCGCGTGATTCAGATGATGGAACAGAATATCGAAGAGCCGATCAGTCCCGCGATCCTTGCCCGCGATGTGGGCATGTCGACGCGGCAGCTGGAACGGCTCTTTCGGCGTTATCTGTCCCGCAGCCCCAAGCGCTACTACATGGAGTTGCGACTGCAAAAGGCGCGCAACCTATTGATGCAAACCGATATGACCGTGATCAATGTGGCGCTCGCCTGCGGCTTTGCATCCCCGTCGCATTTTTCCAAATGCTACCGCTCGCACTACGACACGACCCCCTATCGTGAGCGCGGCAGCCATAGCGCGCGCCTGTCCGTCTGACACTGAGCACAATGCCTGCGCCCCTTGGGGTATCGCTGGATCATTGGCCCGCAAAACCTTCAAATTTCGGGCGGTTTCCCTTCTGGTTCACGCTTTCCTTTTGGAAACGGCCTGCTAATCTGCGCCGCAGGATAAAGAAATCCGATAGGGAGAATAAATATGAAGAAACTGCTCATGGCGACCAGCGCGGTCGCAATGATGGCGGGCGCTGTGCATGCCGAAGATGTCAAGATTGGCGTGATCCTCGGTTTTACCGGACCACTTGAATCGATCACCCCTGCCATGGGTGCCGGCGCGGAACTGGCGATGCAGGAGGTCACTGAGTCCGGTGCGCTTCTTGACGGTGCCACCGTCACGTCGGTGCGCGGTGACAGTACCTGCATCGATGCGGGTGCCGCGACAGCTGCCGCTGAACGCCTGATCACATCTGACGAGGTCGATGCCATTATGGGCGCGGATTGTTCCGGCGTTACCGGGGCGATCCTGCAGAACGTGGCACGCCCCAACGGCGTTGTAATGATTTCACCATCGGCCACATCCCCTGGCCTCTCCACTGCCGAAGATGACGGCCTCTTCTTCCGCACCGCCCCGTCCGACGCGCGCCAGGGCGTGATCATCACCGAGATCCTGCAAGATCGCGGCGTGAGCGAAGTTGCCCTGACCTACACCAACAACGACTACGGCAAAGGTCTAGCAGATGCGTTCCAGGCTGCGTTTGAGGCTGCTGGTGGCTCCGTCACCATCTCTGCCGCGCATGAAGACGGCAAGGCCGACTATTCTGCTGAAGTTGGCGCCCTCGCCTCTGCTGGTGGTGAAGTGCTCGTGGTTGCGGGCTATGTCGATCAGGGCGGTTCCGGCATCATCCGCTCCGCTCTTGATACCGGGGCCTTCGACACCTTCTATCTGCCCGACGGCATGGTGGGTTCTGTACTGAACGACAATTTCGGTGAAGAACTCAACGGCTCTTTCGGTGCCTATCCCGGCACAGATAACGCCGGTGCGGGCAAATTCGTCGAAATGGCTGAAGGTGCGGGCTTTGACGGCACCAGCGCCTTCGCACCCGAATCCTACGACGCCGCAGCACTGATCATGCTGGCCATGCAAAAGGCGGGCTCCACCGATCCGGCAGAATTCAAGGATCACGTCTTTGACGTGGCCAACGCCCCCGGTATCGAGATCATGCCCGGCGAACTGGCTCGTGGGCTTGAACTGATCGCGGCTGGTGAAGACATCGACTATGTCGGTGCCTCTGCCGTCGAACTGATCGGCCCCGGCGAGTCAGCAGGCAACTATCAGGAAATCGAGTTTTCCGATGGTGTCTACTCCACGATCAAATTCCGCTAAACCGGGCACTTGATCTTCAAGCGGCGCGGGGGTATCGCCCTCGCGCCGTTTTGCAAAAGCGGCCACGGGGCGTGGCATGCAGGAAACATCAATGATCGTTGTCGAAGACCTGGTTAAAACCTTTGGCGGCTTTCGTGCCGTCGATGGCGCGTCTCTGACGATCAATGAAGGCACAATCACCGGGTTGATCGGCCCAAATGGCGCAGGAAAAACCACGCTTTTTAACGTGATAGCAGGCGCTCTTGAGCCAACTTCTGGTCGCGTAACCCTGCGCGGCGAGGACATCACCGGTCTGCCGCCGCATGAGCTTTTCCACAAGGGCCTCCTCCGCACTTTCCAGATCGCGCACGAATTTTCGTCGATGACCGTGCGCGAAAACCTGATGATGGTCCCGGGCGACCAATCGGGTGAGCGCCTCTGGAACGCCTGGTTCGGGCGCCGCCGCATCGCGCAGGAAGAACGCGCGCTGAGAGCGAAAGCCGACGAGGTGATAGAGTTCCTCACTATCGAACATCTCAAAGATGAAAAGGCGGGCAACCTCTCTGGTGGGCAGAAAAAGCTGCTGGAACTGGGCCGCACCATGATGGTCGATGCCCAGATTGTGTTCCTTGATGAGGTCGGCGCAGGCGTAAACCGTACCCTTCTGAACACAATCGGGGACGCAATTATCCGCCTGAACCAAGAACGCAACTATACATTTGTGGTTATTGAGCATGACATGGACTTTATCGGCAAGCTCTGCGACCCGGTCATCGTCATGGCCGAGGGGCATGTGCTGGCCGAAGGGACCTTGGAAGAGATCAAGGCCAATGAACAGGTGATCGAAGCCTATCTCGGCACCGGATTAAAGAACAAGGACAAGGTAAGCGCGCTATGAAATTCCTTCTCACCGTCTTATTTGGGGCCCTGCTGGGGGCCGCCGGAACGCTGTATTACATCTATATCAACCACGCGGACCCGACCGAACAGGCGCTGATGCGCGACACGCTGACCACCTATGCGCCGTTCCTCGCGGAGTACATCAATCAGTGAGTGAGCCGTTCCTGATCGGGGAGGCCATGACCGGCGGTTATGGCAAGGGTCCTGATATCCTGCATGCCTGCACGATTGCCGCCGAAAAGGGCGAGATTGCCGTGATCGTGGGCCCTAACGGGGCAGGCAAATCCACCGCGATGAAGGCCGTTTTTGGCATGCTGAACGTCAATCAGGGTGCGGTGCGGCTGGATGGCGAGGATATCACCCACCTCTCTCCGCAGGAACGGGTTGTGAAGGGTATGGGGTTCGTGCCGCAGATGGCCAATATCTTCACCTCGATGACGGTCGAGGAAAACCTCGAAATGGGTGCCTTCATCCGACGCGACGATTTCAGCGACACGATGGCACAGGTCTATGACTTGTTCCCGATCCTGAAGGAAAAGCGCCATCAGGCGGCAGGAGAGCTTTCCGGCGGACAACGCCAGCAGGTCGCCGTAGGCCGCGCGTTGATGACCCAGCCCAAGGTGCTGATGCTGGACGAACCCACTGCCGGTGTCTCTCCCATCGTCATGGACGAGCTTTTCGACCGCATCATTGAGGTCGCCCGCACCGGCATCCCGATCCTGATGGTCGAACAAAACGCCCGCCAAGCACTTGAGATCGCAGACAAAGCCTATGTGCTCGTGCAGGGCCGCAATGCGCATACCGGGACAGGGAAGGAACTGTTGGCCGATCCCGAAGTGCGGCGGAGTTTTCTGGGCGGATGAAGCTGGCGATGTTCTTCTTAGCGTTTGGCGCCCCAGCAATGGCCGAAACGATCACCTGCGATCTGCAAGGCACGCCCGTCAACTTCACCATCGACCGCACCCAATTCGCCCCTGCTCACAATGCAGGCGAACCACCCCGCCGCAAAGTGACGATGGTGCGGATGGGTGAGGCGCAATTTCCAGCTGAACCAATCCTGATGGGCGATGTCCGCGGTTTCTGGGGCGAAGGTCTTAGCGGGTCGAACGTGATGTTTGTCGTTCAGCCTGATGGATCAGCCGTCTTTACCGACATGCGCGCGGGTCAACGGCTGGCAGGGCAATGTGAGATTCAATAGTGACGAATATACTTAGACATATTGCAGAAAGTGCATTGATTTTGGTTACACTGTCGCTCTCTTCAAGCGCATTTGCAGACCAATTCGTTTGCACGACCACGGAAAGCTGTTGGAACCATTCAGGTTGCAGCCATCGTGAAGTACCAAACCTTGTGACAATTGATGAAGATAAAGGCCGGATATACATCGGTAGCGTGGACGAACAACCGGAAGAAGCTCAACTTCAATTGGACTTGGTCGAAAACTCAAACCTGACACTATGGGTTGGTATTTCCGGGGCAACAGACCGCCGAGCCGGTTTCAGTATGGCAATATTCAATAATCTGGAATTCACATTAACCGGATCTGTAACAATTATCGTTGACGACCGCGAGTTAGCTAGCGGTCTGGCAGCGTATGGCAAATGTGAGAGGGCTTTGAGCTAATGGACTTTCTCAACGCCCTCGTGGCCTTTGCCAATTTCGTCTTCGTCCCCGGTCTTGCCTACGGCGCGCAATTGGCCATCGGCGCGCTTGGCGTCACGCTGATCTACGGCATTCTGCGCTTTTCGAACTTCGCCCATGGCGACACGATGGCCTTTGGCACAGCGATGACGATCATCGTCACAACCGCGCTGACCGGGCTGGGCATCACCTTTGGCCCCCTGCCCACAGCCCTGCTCGCCCTGCCCATCGGGATTGGGGCAACGATCCTACTGCTCTTGGGAACTGATTGGGCCGTCTACAAGTTTTACCGCCAGCAAAAAGCCTCTCCCGTCATCCTCGTGATCGTCTCCATGGGCGTAATGTTTGTGATGAACGGGATCGTACGTTTCATCATCGGCGTGCGTGAGGTGAATTTTGCCGATGGCGAACGGTTCCTGATCACCGCCCGTGAGTTCCGCACGATGACCGGCCTTGATGAAGGGCTGGCGATCAAGACCACGCAGGTGATCACAGTCGTCGTGGCCTTCGCGGTCATGGCGCTGCTGTTCTGGTTTCTCAACAAGACCCGCACCGGCAAATCGATGCGGGCATTCTCGGACAATGAGGACCTCGCGCTCCTCTCCGGCATCAACCCTGACTGGGTCGTCAAGGTCACCTGGATGATCGTGGCCGCCCTCGCCACGACCGCAGGCGTGCTCTACGGCCTCGACAAGTCCTTCCGCGCCTTCACCTATTTCCAGCTTCTCTTGCCCATCTTCGCCGCTGCCATTGTGGGTGGTCTCGGCAACCCGATTGGGGCCATCGCGGGTGGATTTGTGATCGCCTTCAGCGAGGTCACGATCACCTATGCCTGGAAAAAGGTCTTGACTTACCTGCTGCCGGAACCGCTGGAACCTGACGGATTGGTCCAGCTTCTGTCTACCGATTACAAATTCGCCGTCAGCTTCGCTATCCTTGTGATCGTGCTGCTCTTCAAACCGACGGGCCTGTTCAAGGGGCAATCCGTATGAACCCTGCCATCAAAAACACATTCCTGTTTTCGCTCGTGGGCGTCCTGCTTGTGGGCACCGGTATCATTCAGGGTTGGAACTCTGCCCTCGTGATCCTGAATATGGGTCTTGTCTCGGCCATCATGGCGCTGGGGGTGAACCTGCAATGGGGTTTTGCGGGGCTCTTCAACATCGGGGTCATGGGTTTTGTGGCGTTGGGCGGCCTCGCCGCTGTGCTGATCTCAACCCCGCCGGTGCCGGAAGCATGGCAAGCAGGTGGGTTGCGCATCATCGCAGGGCTGGTTCTGGGGGCCGCGACAGTTGTTGCCGCTGTCATGGCGCAAAAGCGGCTGACCGGGCGCACCAAGACTCTCGCAACGCTGGCCATCCTGATTGGCGGTTTCTTCATCTATCGCGCGGTCTTCGACCCCGGCAAGGCGGCCGTTGAGGCCGTCAACCCCGCCGTCAGCGGCTATCTGGGCGGGCTGAACCTGCCGATCCTTCTGGCCTGGCCTGCTGGCGGGCTGCTGGCGGCAGGCGCGGCCTGGTTGATCGGGAAAACCGCCCTTGGCCTGCGCTCTGACTATCTGGCCATCGCGACCCTGGGCATTGCCGAGATCATAATTGCCATCATTAAAAATGAGGACTGGCTGGCCCGCGGCGTAAAAAACGTGATTGGCCTTGACCGCCCGGTTCCTTACGAGATTGACCTGCAGAACGATCCCGGCTTTGTCGAACGCGCGGCGAGCCTTGGCCTCGACCCCGTGACCGCCTCCACGCTTTACACCAAGATCGGCTATGCGGTCCTTTTCACCATCGTCTTGCTGATCATCCTGTGGCTCGCGCAGAAGGCGCTGAATAGCCCGTGGGGCCGCATGATGCGCGCCATCCGCGACAATGAAGTCGCGGCAGAGGCGATGGGCAAGGACGTCAAAGGTCGTCATCTACAAATCTTCATCCTCGGCTCTGCCATTTGCGGCATCGCAGGTGCGATGATGACGACGCTTGACGGCCAACTCACACCCGGCACTTATCAGCCGCTGCGGTTTACGTTCCTGATCTGGGTGATGGTGATCGTCGGCGGCTCTGGCAACAATTTCGGCGCGATCCTAGGCGGGATGCTGATCTGGTGGCTGTGGGTGCAGGTTGAGCCGCTTGGCCTTGGTCTGATGAACATCATCAGCAGTGGCCTTGCTGAAGACAGCGCTCTGCGCGAACGACTGATCGACTCGGCGGCGCATATGCGGCTGCTGACCATGGGGCTGATCCTGCTGCTTGTGCTGCGCTTCAGCCCGCGCGGCCTGATCCCCGAACGCTGACTTGCCCTGCCCGCCCGCCTTGGTAAAACGAGGCACCCAAGCACAGAGGACCCTATGGCGCGCATCTTTCGCTGGCTGGTGCGGCTGGCAACAGGACTGATCATTCTTGGCGTCGGGCTGATCGCGCTCGCCTACTACTTCGCGTCCCGTTCCCTGCCCGAATACAATGCCGAAAGCACTGTGCGCGGCATCTCGGCTCCGGTGGAGATCGTGCGGGACAACGCAAATGTCCCCCATATCTTCGGTGCGTCTGACAATGACGTCTATTTCGCGCTCGGCTATGCCCATGCACAGGACCGGCTCTGGCAGATGACGATGCTGCGGCGTACTGCGCAAGGGCGGCTATCCGAACTCTTTGGCGAACGCACACTTGGCATTGATGAGGTCCTACGTCGCTTTGATATCTACACACTCTCAGTGTCTTCGGTGAACGCGCAGGATGACGGGACCAAGGCCGCGCTGAACGCCTATTCCGCAGGCGTGAATGCCTGGCTGGCAGAGGTCAATGCTGGCGCGCGGGGGCGCGGTGCGCCAGAGATGTGGCTTTTCAATCATCCAATATCTCCTTGGCAACCGGCGGATTCCATCGCGATCCAGAAGCTCATGGCGCTGCAGCTTTCCTCGCATCTGGAAAGTGAAGTCCTGCGCGCCCGTACTTCGCTGATCATCGACAATGACCGGCTGCGGGACATTCTGCCCGATGATCCGTCTGACGGTGTGGCGGCCCTGCCAGAATATGCCGCCCTCGTGCCGGGTGTGCCCACTTACACTGCCAATATGCGGCAAGCAGAGGACCCGCTCGCGCCGTTCAACCGTCCACCACTTGCAGGCGCGTCGAATGCATGGGCTGCGGATCCGACCCGCTCCGCCAGCGGCTCCACCCTCCTGGCCAGTGACCCGCATCTGGGCCTGACCGCGCCCTCGATCTGGTATCTCGCAAGACTTGAGCTTTCGACTGGTGGCATCATCGGCGGAACGATCCCCGGCATGCCGTTGGTCCTTGCCGGGCGCAGCGATGCGTTGGGTTGGGGCATTACCTCTGCCTATGTAGATGATCAGGACATCGTGCTGGAAGAGGTGAACCCCAACAACCCGAACGAATATCGCGGCCTTGACGGGTGGAACACGTTCCGCAGTCGCGACTCTGTCATCAATGTCAAAGACGCGCCCGCGGTGACACTGCGGCTGCGCTGGACAGTGAACGGCCCAGTCATGCCAGGCGATCAGTTCAACCTTGGCACAATCACGCCCCCGGGCCATGTGACGGCCATTGCCTGGAGCGCTTTGTCCGACCGCGACACGTCGATGTCCGCAGGCATGGCACTGATGCGCGCACGCAATGTGGATGACGCGATTGACGCAGCAGAGACCTACATCGCCCCCGCGCAAAACCTCACGCTCGCTGATCGCAACCGTATCGCGATGAAGACCATCGGCGCCCTGCCCGCCCGCGATCCGGACCACCAAAGTCAGGGTCGTTTCCCGGCCTTCGGCTATCTGGCCCAGAACCGCTGGCAGGGTCGCTTTCCTTACAGCGATAATCCCGAGTTTACGAACCCGGAAGGCGGGATCATCGGCAATACTAACAACAAGACAATTGATCGGCCCTTCCCTCAACATGTCTCATTTCTGTGGGGCGACACGCAACGCATCAACCGTTGGCGCCGCTTGATGCAGGCGCGCGAGGTGCATACCCGCGATAGCTTCATCGAGGCACAGTTGGACACGGTCAGCTTCACCGCCCGCACACTCTCGACGCTGATGGGCGCCGATCTGTGGTTCACTGGCGACGCGGCACCCGAAGGCACGCCCGAGCGCCAACGCCAGATCGCACTGAACCTACTCTCCTCTTGGAACGGAGAGATGAATGAGCATCTGCCCGAACCGCTGATCTACTCTGCCTGGGCTCGCGCCTTTCAGGAGCGTCTTATCCGGGACGAATTGGGGCCACTGGCCGCAGAGTTCACCCATCCCAATCCGGTCTTCATCGAACGGGTGTTTCGCGACATTGACGGCGCGGGCATCTGGTGCGATGTGATCCAGTCCGCTCCGGTTGAAACCTGCACCGAAATTGCCCGCCAGGCGCTGGATGACGCCATCCTCTGGATCAACGAAAACCATGGAGAGGCGGTGGAGGCCGTCCGCTGGGGCGATGCCCATCAGGCGACCCATGATCATCCCGTCCTGGGCCAAACCCCGATCCTGGAATGGGTCGTCAATATCCGCCAATCCACCAGCGGCGGCGATAACACGCTGCAACGGGGCCGCACCTCCGGCACCGGGCCAAACCCGTTCCAGAACGTCCACGCGGCAGGCTATCGCGGCGTCTACGATTTCGCCGATCCCGACAGCTCCGTCTTTATCATCTCCACCGGCCAATCCGGCCACCCGCTATCACGCCACTACGATAATCTAGGCGAGCTCTGGCGGCGCGGAGAATACATCCCGATGTCGCTTGATCCGGACCTCGCCCGGGCGGCAGCTGTGGGGGTTACGGTGCTCAGACCGGAGAGTTGAGTGTTATCCAACACGGAGATGGCCGAAAAGTACCATTGGCAACGAATGATGCAGCATGAATAAATGGCCGCTTCTGTGACATGGCATGTCAAAGGAAACTCAGAGCTTCTCCTATAGCCGCAGCGGGCTTTTCGAGTTGCGGCATGTGGCCTGCACCGGGGATAGCAGCGAATTCGGCGTTTGGCATGATCTGATGTAACGCCCGCCCCCTTTCGAGAGGAATCCACGGATCGCCTTCGCCCCACACGATTTTAACGGGGCAGCGAACTTCACCGAAGTAAGGTTCGACTTCTGCTGTGTACCTCTCGTCTGCCTGGGCGAACTGGCGATAAAAACTCAGTGCGCCGTCTTCGGTAAGCCAAGGGGCGATCAAAGCATCAAGGTCCTCAACCGAGATATCACTGACCAAAGCGCCTCCGACATAAGCTGAAACCACAGCCTTATGGATGTACAGTGGCAAACCTTGAAACGCATCAACGTGTCGCCCGACGTGATCGAAGAAATCAGATCCCCATGGACGCATCGCCACGACGTTCATCAGCAGATACTTCTCGAAGTCACACCCATGGAGCAAGTGCGCTCGGAGCGTCGTTGCCCCACCAAAATCGTGCGCGACGACGCGCGGCCTTGATAAGTCCCAGTGCGCCAACATCTCGGCAAATACTTCACCTTGAACATCCAGCGACGTTCGTTGGTTGTCCGACTTTGCCGATTGGCCATATCCGGGCATGTCATACCAGTGGACGGTAAAGGACTTTGCCAATTCCGGTATGATCCGATGCCATGAAAACGACGACCAAGGCCAACCATGCGCGAGCACCAAGTCTGGCCCATCGCCAGCGCGACCCGCAGCAACCGAGCCTGCCACCGTCACATAGGTCTCGTCTAGTTTCCAACTGGTCATTCAAACTCACCTTACTCAGCACGAATGCTCTTCTGAATTGACCAGGTATTGCGATAGCAACCATTTGGTCGGCCATGGCAAACGGCAAGTCTGTCTCGCAAACATGATCTGGGCACTAAATCCACCTAAACCACTGCCTCGGCAATTAGTCCCGAACACACTCAATTGGCAACGCCCCCAGTCAGCACACTATCCTTCACGTTCCCGGCTTCAAAGACCCCGATACCCGCACTCCATGTTCCGCAGAATGTTGATTTCTGCTAGAGTGAACGAATGACGTTAACCACCATCGACGCATTCCATGCTGCGCAGTCCACAGATGAGAGGGCGATCTGCGACGCCTTGCGATCGGCGATAGATCGCGGGCTACCAGATGCCGAGAGCAAGATATGGCATCGCAATCCGGTGTGGTTTCTGGAGAGCAATCCCATCGTTGGCTACAGCAAGCTTAAAGATTGCATTCGGCTGATGTTCTGGAGCGGTGCCGATTTTGACGAACCGAGCCTGAAGCCAGGGACGGGCAAGTTCAAGGATGCCTCGATCCGCTATACATCGGTCGAACAGGTTAACGTGTCTGACCTTGCGCGGTGGCTCGAAAAGAGTCGGATGATCCAGTGGGACTACAAGAACATCTACAAGCGCAAGGGCCAACTGGAACGGCTGGTCTAAACGGCTCTCCCAAAGGCCCAAAGACGCCTTCAATGGGACGCCCGTGCCAGCCCTGTCAAGGCGATGTCGCAGCCATCACGCGCGCCATCGCATCAAACGCTGACTCGCCCGTCCCCGCGGTGAAGTAGGTGTCGCCGGTCTTCGCGAAATGCCGCCATTCTGCAGAGAAGATGTCGTTGCCGCCATCGTGCCAGTACAAGACGTTACCATCGGCAAGGGGTTCGACAACGAGGCCATAGCCGGCGAAAAGCGTCCCGTTCCCCTCATCGACATGCGGTGTCAGGGCGGCTGCAACGTAGTCAGCGCTTACGATTTCGCCGTTCAGGAACGCCGCCCAGAAGGTCAGGAACCCTTCTGCAGTCGTGACCAGCCCCCCATTGCCAATCAGGTTCCAACCGGGCGCAGCCCCTTGCCAACTGGCCTCCGCCACAGGCCGTCTTTGGAAACCGGTCAGCCAGATCCTGTTGCTTGTCAGCGCACGGTCCTCGTCATAGGCGCGGGCGTAGCCAATAAGCGCATTGTCTTGAGGAATAACCCTATCAATGAGGTAGTCCTCATACGCCATCCCGCTTTGCACTTCGATCACAGTGGCGAGCAGTGAGTAACCAGCGTTGGAATAAGCATACGTCGCGCCGTGCGCCGCATCTAGCGGCGCGGCAAAGATGCGCGCCAAAAATTCATCACGTGACAAGTCTTCACCGTCATCTCCAGTGGATTCCAAAATACCGGATGAATGCGTTAGCAATTGATGCAGCGTGATACCGGCCTTATCGCTCGGAACATCGGGCAAGAGCGTGGCCAAAGTGCTTTGCACCGAAAACCCCTCTTCCTCAATCAGATGCAGCGTCGCAATGGCGGTCACGGTCTTGGTAATTGAGCCGAGATCGACAATCTCATCCGCGCCTTCGGTCGTGATTTCGACTCCGCTTTCAACCGTGAAAGCCCCCTGATGATCACGCGCCGCAGCGACGACGGGCCGCTCGATAGACATCGCCTGTGACAATACTTCGCGCGGGGTTATGTCGGCCAAGGCCAAGCTGGCAAGGAGAGCCAGTGTCATAGCGAGGATCGGGGTTTTCATTTCCATGCTCGTTTTGCGTTTCCGCCAACGCTTTTGTGCAGGCATAGCAGGCGGAAAGCCACACTATCGCGGAAAGGTGCGTCAAATGCCGCTCTCACGACAATCGGTCAAACCGCTCTTTCTGCAACGCGGTCCAGAACACACTCATCCGGTACCCGTCCTCGGTCTGCATATCCTCGATCACGATACCCGCTTCAAAAAGCCAGGCGCGTTTGCGGCCTTCTGCGAAACCCAAGGTGAGCGTCTCAGCTGTGCGCGGGTCCTTCAGCTTTTCGGGGATCGCAGAGAGGAGCGTCGTCATCCCCTCACCCGTCACGGCAGACATCGCGAAAAGGTCATCCGTGCGTTCCGCCTGCGTCAGCGCCGCATCATGCGCTTCGCCCTCCAACAGATCGATCTTGTTCCAGACCTCGATAATCGACGCTTCTTCAGCCACGCCAAGGCTTTGCAAGATCGCATGCACATCCGCCGCCTGTTCTTCGGTCTGCGGATGGCTGATGTCGCGGACATGCAGGATCAGGTCAGCGTCGAGAACCTCTTCCAATGTCGCCCGGAACGCAGCGACCAGTTCGGTGGGCAGCGCGCTGATAAAGCCCACCGTGTCAGACATGATGACCTCGTCGCCTGTCGGCAGGACGATCTTGCGCATCGTGGGATCAAGCGTGGCGAAGAGCATGTCCTTGGCCAGCACCTCTGCCCCTGTCAGATGGTTGAATAAGGTGGATTTGCCCGCATTGGTGTAGCCGACGAGGGCCACGATTGGGAAAGGCACTTTCGCGCGCGAGGCACGGTGCAACTCACGCGTTTTCACGACCTTGGCCAATTGTTTGCGCAGCCGGTTCAGCTGCTCATCAATGGCGCGCCTGTCCGCCTCGATCTGCGTTTCACCGGGACCGCCGACAAAGCCGAGGCCGCCGCGCTGGCGTTCAAGGTGGGTCCAGGCCCGCACCAGACGCGTCCGCTGATAAGACAAAGCCGCCATCTCAACCTGCAAGACACCTTCAGAGGTCCGTGCGCGGTCACTGAAAATCTCCAGGATCAGCCCCGTCCGATCGAGCAGTTTGACGCCCCATGCCTTTTCCAGATTGCGCTGCTGCACCGGCGTGACGGGGCCATCGATCAGGACAAGTTCCACCTCCGCCGCCTTCAAGACCGCCTTCAGTTCGTCAATTTTGCCTTTGCCGAACAACATCCCCGGTTGGACGCGTGACAGGCGCACGATATCGGAACCCACCACTTCAAGATCAGGCAAGGCTGCGGCCAACGCCACCGCTTCCGCCAATGCCGGCTCCGCTTCGCGTCGTCCGCTTGCATTTTTCAGATCAGGATGCAGCACCCAAGCCCGCGTGACCGGGCGCGCATGTTCAAGCAAGGTTACTCTTCACCTTCGTAAAGGCTGATCGGCTGGGCGGGCATGATGGTTGAAATCGCGCTTTTATAGACGAGCTGCGACTGCCCATCGCGGCGGAGCAGCACACAGAAGCTGTCAAACCATGTGATGACACCCTGCAACTTCACGCCATTGACCAAGAAAATCGTCACCGGAACTTTTGTCTTCCGGACATGATTCAAAAACGCGTCTTGCAGATTCGCTTTGTCGGCGGCCATTACGACACCCTTTTATTGTTTTTACGGCCGCGCACCGGCCCCCCTGGTTGAATGGTCAGTATGTCGCGTGCTTTTGAGAGTTTCTAGCCCAAAAAAGCTAAACCTTTGTCGGGGCTTATCGCTGCCAGATTTCGGGGTTGAAAAGCGCGATGATCGCGAGCGTTTCCAGCCGCCCCAGAACCATGGCCGCCGCCAAAATCACCTTGGCCGGATCCGGAATGCCCGAATAGGCGATGGGGGTTTCTGCCGCCACGGTCGCCAGAGGCCCGGTTGTAGAGAGTGCAGAGACCGCCAGCACCATGGAGGTTTCAAACTGCACGCCAGTCAGTGACAGCATCAACATGACAGCCGCAATGCTGAGCGCGAATAGCATGAAGAAGACCCACGAGATAAAGGCCCCCTGCTTGCGCACCCGCCGCGCCTCGCGCCCGCCGCCGCCAATTGAGGACGGATGCAAAAGCCGCTCCTGTTCGCGCTCGCCATGGCGGTAGAGCGCGTAAATTCGCAAGAGCTTCACGCCGCCTGCTGTGGTGGCGACGCCGCCGCCGATCAGCGCCATGCCAATTAGGAACAATCCCGGCGTTTGCAGGCCGGACCAGACGGTCGCGCCGTCCCAGAAATGGGATTCAAAGCCGGTTGTGGTCAAAAACGATGTGACCGTGAAAAGCGCGCCCCACAGTGCCGCGCCTACCTCTCGCAATTGTGCGGGTTCGTTCTGGTCGGCAGCACCGATGTAGTGGCGCAGAAATAGGAGCAGTGTCACCGTCCCGATCAAGACGAGTGCCGTGATGAATTCCGGATCCCGGCGCAGCCCCTTGCCGCCCTCACCAATCATGCCTTTGCTGAATGTTAGTCGCGACAAAGCAAAGACAAAGAACAGAAAGATCAGAAATTCACCCCAGAATCGGGATGCTGCAAAGTAAAGCCCGCCGATGGGCGAGATACCCGATGTCGACAAGGTGGACATCGAATGGATCAGTGCGATGTAGGGAAACTCTCCCATTACCACCAGGCCGATCCACAAGAGCAGCGTCAGACCCGCATAGATCGGTGTCAGCGTCAGAGTGTAGCGCAGCAGTCGCTCTGACGGATCGGCGATCTTGTCGATCTGGGTGTAGCTGCGGGCCGCGCCCTGCCCTGCACTTGCGGTCGCGCGTACCTCAAACCCGCCGAGGTTCATCGGTGCAAAGATAGAGATGGCCGTGACCCAGATCAACAAACCGCCCAACCAGCCAACAAGACCACGCCAGAGATGGAGTGAAGGTGTGAGCCGCCCGGCCGTGTCATACACGGTGGCCCCTGTGGTGGTGAAGCACGACACCATCTCAAACCAGGCATTGACGAAGGTTGTGTTGCCGACGGCAACGTAAAACGGGATCGCAAACATCACTGGCAGAACCGAGAAGGCCGACAGAAGCCCAACCAGTTGACTGCGCGCCACATTGGCCGGTGAGTAGCCCGACGTGGCCAGCGCAATCAACACGGTCAGGATGGAAAACAGGATGAAGCCATAGAAGAACACCCGCATGGTGGTGAAGTCTTCCATCACCGCCGCATGGCCTGCCGGGACGATCATCGCGATGGCCCCGATGCCCATCAGGACGACGAAGAATGGCAGGCGGACGATCTGTTGCATCAGAAAAAGTCGATCGACACCTGCAACAGGCGCTCCACCTCAGGCACGTCTTCAGTCATAGCGAAAATTGCGATCACGTCGCCCTCTTCGATCCGCATTTCACTCGTCGGCTTGATGACCTTGCCCTGTTTCATCACCGCCCCGATCAACGTCCCTTCGGGGAAGTCGACCTCTTTGATCTTCTGTCCGGCAATGGGCGATGTGCCGAGCACCTGCGCCTCGATCACCTCGGCCTCCGCGTCCCCAATCGAATAGACGCCGCGCACACGCCCATGCCGGATATGGCGCAGGATGGAACTCACGGTCGTGGCGCGCGGGTTGATATAGGCGTCGATATCAAGCGGCGTCATCAGCGGCACAAGTGTCGGGTCGTTGATGAGCGTGATCGCCATCGGACAGCCCATCTCCTTGGAACGGACCGAGGCGAGCAAATTGGTCTTGTCGTCATCCGTCACCGCAAGAACGGCGTCAGCGGTCGCGATATTCGCCTCTTCCAAGAGGCCGCTGTCCAGCCCGTCGCCATTCAGCACGATGGTCCGGTCCAGTGCGTCAGCGGCCCGTTCGGCGCAAAAGCGGTTGCGCTCGATCATCTTGACACGCACACGTTCAGTCCGGGTTTCAAGCGCCTGCGCTACCCCCAGGCCGACATTGCCGCCGCCGATGATCACGATACGCTCTTGTTTCGATTGGGTCTTCCCGAAAATCTCAAGCGTGCGGGTCATGTCCTCGGTGTGGCTGAAGACATAACATTCATCGCCCGCAAAGATCTGATCGCCGGATGAGGGCACGAACAACGCACTCTCGCGCCGGATACCCACGACCACGGCACGCAGTGTTGAGAAGAGATCGGTCAACTGTCGCAAGGGTGTGTTGATGACCGGGCAATCCTCGTCAATCGTGATCCCCAAAAGCTGCGCCTTGCCCTCAAGAAAGCTTTCCGTGTCGAACGCAGCTGGCGCGGCGAGCCGTTGCAGGGCGGCGTCCGCAACCTCCTTTTCCGGCGAAATCACCACATCAATCGGCAGATGATCGCGGCGGTAGAGGTCGGAATAGATCGCATCCAGATAGCTTTGCGCACGCAGCCGCGCGATCTTGCGCTGCACTGCAAAAACCGAATGAGCGACCTGACAGGTCACCATGTTCACCTCATCGGAATGGGTCGCGGCGATCACCATGTCGGCATCACGCGCCCCGGCGCGGTCGAGGATATCGGGATAGCTTGCAAAGCCCGCGATCCCCTGCACATCCAGCGTATCTGTCGCGCGGCGCACGAGTTCCGGGTTGTTATCAACCACCGTCACATCGTTGTTTTCGCCGGACAAATGGCGCGCGATCTGCCAGCCGACCTGACCCGCACCGCAAATGATGACTTTCATCAGGCTTCGCCTTCAACGTAAGCCACGCGGCCACCGGCCTTATTGGTCGTGACAACGCCCAAAGACTTCAACTTGCGGTGCAAGGCCGACCGCTCCATGCCGACAAAGGACGCCGTCCGGCTGATGTTGCCGCCAAAGCGGTTGATCTGCGTGAGCAGATATTCACGCTCAAAAAGCTCGCGCGCCTCGCGTAGCGGCAAAGTGGCGAGCCCGCCACCCAGCACAATCCGGCCTTCTTCGGCACCCGCTTCTTCTGTGGCCGGCAGTTCCTTGGCCTCGATATCACCAGTATTTTCCCCAAGAATAAGAACGCGTTCAACGACATTCTTCAACTGGCGCACATTACCGGGCCAGAGCATGGTTTGCAGCAGCGCCCGCGCATCATCAGCCAGATCGCGCATAGGCAACCCTTGAGCTTTGTTGAACACCTCAATGAAGTGTTCGGCCAACACCGGAATATCCTCGCGCCGTTCTTCCAGCGACGGCACCGCAATCGGCACAACATTCAGACGGTGATAGAGCTCTTCCCGAAAGGTCCCCGCCTCAATCGCCAAGGGCAGATCACGGTTGGTGCTGGAGATCACGCGCAGATCGACCTGCACCTTGTCCGTGCCGCCCACCCGCTGAAAGCGCTGTTCCACAAGCACCCGCAGGATTTTGGACTGTGTTCCCAAAGGCATGTCGGCCACTTCGTCAAAGTAGATGACACCGCCATTCGCCTCTTCCAGCAAGCCGGGCTCGATCCCGCGCCCGCTGTCTTCACGGCCAAAGAGCACCTCTTCCATCCGTTCCGGCGCGATAGAAGCCGAATTGACCGTGATAAAGGGCGCGGAAGAGCGATTGGAATTGGCGTGGATGTAGCGCGCTGCAATCTCTTTGCCCGCGCCCGCCGGTCCGGTCAGCATCACCCGACCATTTGATTTCGTGACCTTATCAAGTTGCGATTTCAGCGTACGGAAAGCAGCACTTTCGCCCAGCATCTCTGCACTCGCCACCTCGCCACGCTTCAGCTCAAGGTTCTCGCGGCGCAGGCGCGATGTCTCCATCGCACGGCGAATGACAACCAGCAACTGATCGATGTTGAACGGCTTTTCGATGAAGTCATAAGCGCCCTGCTTGATCGCGGCGACGGCGATTTCGATGTTGCCGTGGCCCGAGATAATCACAATCGGGATATCCGGGTGATCACGTTTCACGGCCTTGAGGATGTCGATCCCGTCCATATTGCTGTCTTTCAGCCAGATATCGAGGATCATGAGCGCGGGCGGCTCCGCCGCAATTTCAGCCATGCAGGCGTCGGACGTACCTGCAAGACGGGTCGTAAACCCTTCATCCTGCAGGATTTCCGAAATTAGCTCACGGATATCGCGTTCGTCATCTGTGATCAGAATATCGCCCATATCGTCCTCATTGTGCTGGTATTTTTGTGGCCGCTGTCCCGGCGGACAAAGCGGGAAGTTGGATGATGGCACAGGCGCCTGCGTGATCCTGGCCTTCGAAAACTTCGGCATCGGTCAGGGTCAGCACCCCGCCATGCTCTTCAATGATCTTCTTTACGATCGGCAGCCCTAGCCCGGTGCCGCTGTCACGCGTTGTCACGTAGGGCTCGAAGAGCCGCGCGCGGTCTTCCGGCAGACCGATCCCGTTGTCCGAGATCTTGATCGTCACCGCGTTTGGTGCATGCGAAAGCGAGACGCGAACCTCCGGCTTATAGTCTTCGGGTTGGTGTTTTTCGATATAAGTTTCCGTGGCTTCGCCCGCATTCTTGATAAGGTTCGTCAGCGCCTGGCTGATCATTGTCGAATCCATCTCGGCAAGAACCGCAGCTTTGGGCAGGTCCGCCACAATCTGCACATCCGGCTGCCCGGCCTTTTGCAGGGTGATGGCGTCCCGAACGAGTTTGGTCATATCAGCGACATTCAATTGCGGCTCTGGCATGCGCGCGAATTTTGAGAATTCATCGACGATCCGCCGCAAATCATTGGTTTGGCGGACAATCACATCGGTCATCTGATCAAGCTTGCCCGCCTCATCGCCCACCTGCACGCTGAACTTGCGCTTGATCCGCTCCGCTGACAATTGAATCGGCGTCAGCGGGTTCTTGATCTCATGCGCGATGCGGCGGGCCACGTCGCCCCACGCCGCCAGACGCTGCGCGCTCACCAGATCGGTGACATCATCAAAGGCCACCACGTAGCCCTCTAACGCACCATCGGCGTTCCGGCGCGGTGACATGCGCACCAGCAGGCTTTCCTGTTGGCCCTTGCGGATCAGGTTCACCTGCTCTTGCACCCCGTCACCGCCGGAGATGCGCACCTGGTCAAAGAGCGCCGCAAATTCAGGGATCGCCACCGACAAGGCGCTATCGGCCTGGTCCTGCTTCACGGATAGTAATCTGCGGGCTGAAGGGTTCACGAATGTGACGCGCCCATCGGCATCAAGCCCCACAACACCGGAGGTCACCGAACTCAGCACGGAATCGAACAGGCGCCGCCGCCTTTCGGTCATCCGATTGGTCTCCAGCAGCTGGTCGCGCTGCCCTTTCAGGCGGCTGGTCATCTGGTTGAAGTAATGACCCAACTGAGAGATTTCGTCGTCACCCTCATCCTCAATCACGCGCACATCCAGATCGCCGGATCCAACACGCTGGGAAGCGGAGACAAGCCGCCCCACCGGGCGCGACAAACGCTCTGCAAACCACAAGCCGCCCCAGATCGCCCCGAGGATCAGGATGGCAGCGAAGCCCAGATAAAGCAGGCCAAACTGAAACAGGATTTGCCCGCGTTCATTCGCCAGCTCCTCGTATTGAGCAACGGTTTCGGTCGTGTCGTCGAGCAAAGACAGCACATTCCCATCCACGGGGCGCGTGACGTAAAGATACCTGTCCCGAAACGCCAAGAGCGGCAGAAGCGCACGGAACTCGTTGTTCTCGAAATCCTCGATGATCACGATCCCGATTTCACGCGCCTCTGCAAAGGCACTGTCCGGCGGGCGTTCGTAATCGAAATCATAACCCAGCCCGCGCGCGGCGATGTTGCCTTCCCCATCGAGTACAAATGCCTCGCTCAGCCCGCGTTCGATCTGTGGCTGGATGGTGCCCAGAAGGCGGCGCACCTCACCGTTATCCATGAACAAATTGGCCTGACGCTCTCGGTTGAGATAGATGGCGAGGCTCCGGCTGTCGCGGGTCAGTTCCTGCCTGTGCTCTTCCTCATAGGCCTGTGCGGTGGTCAGGGAGGTGCGCAAGACGTTGCCCACGGGCTCCGAAAACATCCCATCCAGTGCGACAGAGATCAGCAGAACTGAGAAGACGGCGACCAAAACCGTTGGGATCAAGGCCGCCAATGCGAAGACGCCGGTAAGCCGCAAATGCAGGCGCGACCCGGCCGATTTCGCCCGACGCGCGGCCACCATGCGCGCGACTTGCCGCATCAAAAGCGCCAGCACAATCAGCACATAGACAAAATCCGTCAGCAGCACCAATTGCAAAAGCGCTGAGGACGCGCCCCGGTCCATCGGCACTACGACGATATAAGTCAGGACCGCGAGAAGCGGGGCGGCCAGCACAAGACCTGACGTCAGCGCGCTTTGTACATGGCGCTGCCTTTGCCACCGGTTGAACCGGCTCATATTGAGGCCCAGAAGGGTCCGCTGCACGCGTCAAGCCCCGCAACAAGCGTGAGGCGCGCTCTGCCCCACGGATACCGCAATTTTTTGTGGTCAAAACGACACGATGACGCATCGAAGCCACGGTTCTGTTGCGGGTTTACATCAATTTGCGGCGGCGTGTCACGCGGATATCGAGGTCGGTGATTTTCTTACGCAACGTATTCCGGTTGATCCCCAGAAGGTCTGCGCATTTGGCCTGATTGCCGCCCGTGGCGTCGAGCGCGATCTCGATCAGCGGCCCCTCGACCTCTTTCAGGATCCGATTGTAAAGGCCCGGCGGTGGGAGTACGCCACCATGAAGATCAAAATAGCGCCGCAAGTGTTTGGCAACGCTGGCAGAAAGTTTCTCGCCCTCTCCACCCGACCGGAGGGGTTCAATTGCGGGCTGGTTACCCAACACCATCTCGACCTCAGCGCGGGTGATCTCTTCCTCGGCGGCTGTGAACACAAGCCTGCGGACCGCATTCTCCAGCTGGCGGACATTGCCGGGCCAGCTATAGGCACGCACCAGATCAAGCGCGGCATCGCCAAAACGGCGCGCAGGCGCGCCATCACGCTCTGCCCGTGCCAGAAAATGCTCGGCCAAAAGCGGAATGTCATCAACGCGTTCACGCAAGGACGGCACATCCACAGTCACGCCGCCCAACCGATAGAAGAGATCCTCGCGAAACTTCCCCTCTTCCATCCGGGCCATGAGATCGGATTGCGATGTGGCCATGATGCGCGGGGCATTGTCACCCAGACTGTCGAGCATCCGCACGATACGCGCCTGCGCCTCGTCCGACAGATCGCTGACCTCATCGAACAGGATCGAACCACCCTTCGCGCGGCTCAGTACGGTTGATGGGCCATCCATCCCTTCGAGATCAGCGGCGGAGACGACAACAAAAGGCAGGCTGCGCCTGTCAGAGAAATCATGCACGGCGCGGGCGATCAGCGATTTGCCCGTTCCGCTTTCGCCCGTGATCAGCACGGGTAGCTGCGTGTTCATCACCCGCGCCACAAGACGGTAGAGCGCCTGCATCACACCGGTGCGGCCCACAAGTGGCAAGTCGCCCCCCTGCTCGGTCGAAGCCACATCAGGCGCGCGGGTGATCGGCGCACGGCGTTTCACCTCCAACGCGCGTGCAGCGCGCTTCATCAGATCGGGCAGATCAAAGGGTTTCGGCAGATAATCATAGGCATCCGCCTCGGCCGCCTGAATGGCGGTCATGATCGTGTTCTGGGCTGAGATGACGATGACCGGCAGACCGGGCCGCGCCTCAGAGATTTGCGGCAACTGCTCCAACCCATTGCCGTCGGGCATCATCACGTCCGAGATCACGAGGTCCCCTTTGCCCTCATCGACCCAGCGCATCAGCGTCACAAGCGACGAGGTCGCATGCACCTTGCACCCTGCCCGCGTCAACGCCTGTGTCAGCACCGTCCGAATTGTCCGGTCGTCATCAGCAACAAGAACGGTTCCGTCCATTACGTCTCTCCTGTTTCAGATTCTTTTGGGGCCAGCGGCAGGGAAATGCGGAAGACTGTGCGGCCCGGCACGGATTCTACTGATATCCACCCGCCCGCATCGCCGATCAGCTTTGAGACAAGTGCAAGGCCCAACCCCGTCCCATTCTCACGACCTGACACGAAGGGCTCAAACACGTCATCGGCGATCTCGGGCGGCAGGCCTGGCCCATCATCGATGATCTCGATCTGCAGCGGCAGTCGCGCCTGTGTGCCATCCGACCGGCGCACCCGCAGGGAAGTTTCGTAGAAGGTATGCAGCCGGATTGACCCGCCTTCCTTGTTCGCCTCAGAGGCATTCTTGAGCAGGTTCAGAAACACCTGCAAAAGCTGGTCGGCATCGGCAAGCGTCTGCGGCAAGGACGGATCATAGTCCTCGATAAAGAGCATATGCGCGCCAAAGCCCACAGCCGCCGATTGCCGCGCGCGGTCCAGCACATCGTGGATATTCACCGGCTTCAGGACGGGCGGCCGCAGATTGCCAAATTGTTCCACCTGTTCGAGCAGCTTCACAATGCGGCGGCTTTCCTCAACGATCAGGTCGGTCATTTCCCGATCATCCTGATTGAGCCCCATCGACAAAAGCTGCGCCGCCCCCGTGATCCCCGCCAGCGGGTTCTTGATCTCATGGGCCAGCATCTCGGCCATGCCGATGGCGGACTTGGCGGCCTTCTCGGACGAATGGTTCTGATTGATCCGGCTTGCGATCTCGCGCGGGCTGATCATCACGATCATCGTGTCATCCCCGCCCTGCAGCGGGGCGAATTGCAGGTTGCACAAACGCGGCGCTCGTTCACCGCTGCCCACATCCACGTCATTGACAAAGAGCGAGGTTCGGTTCTTGCGCGCACGGGCAAAGGGCGCCTCAAGCGGGGCATCGATCATCACGGTGTCCCACAATTTCTGGCGCATCAGCGCCTTGGTTGACATGTTAAGAAACGACTCCGCCGCTGGATTGGACGAGACAATCAGATCATCGTCATCCAGCAAAAGCGCGGGTACAGGCAATGAATTCCAAAGCGCGGTGTCGACAATCATGCGGCCACCCGCTGACCCAGAGCATCAGGCAGATCGCGCAGGACAAGACATGCTTCGCGATGCGTCAGGATCGCCTTACGCAAGGCGGATGGCGTACCTGCATCATCCATGTACCAACCCAGATGCTTACGCGCGACTTTCAGACCAAGGTCATGGCCATAGAACGAAAGCATCGCCTCATAATGCCTTGCAACCATCTCGATCAGTGCACCACCCACAGGAATCTTTGGCGTGGGGAGATCGTGAAGTGCAGCGGCGACTTCGGCCAAGACCCACGGGCGCCCCTGCGCACCCCGACCGATCATCACACCATCCGCACCTGAACGATCAAGGGCCACGCGTGCTGTCGTCGCATCCACAATATCGCCATTGGCGATCACAGGGATCGACACGGCATCCTTGATCTCGCGGATCGCGCCCCAATCGGCAGCGCCTTTGTAGAACTGACATCGCGTGCGCCCATGGATCGTCACCAATCTGACGCCTGCACTCTCGGCCCGCCGGGCTATATCGGCGGCATTCACGCAATCGTTGTCCCAGCCAAGCCGGGTCTTGAGCGTCACGGGCACATCAACCGCATTCACGACTGCCTCAATCAGGCGCAGCGCATGATCGGGTGTGCGCATCAACGCGGAGCCGGAATAGCCGTTGGTGACCTTCTTGGCGGGGCAGCCCATATTGATGTCAATCATCGCCGCGCCATTGTCCGCGACCATCCGCGCCGCCTCGGCCATCCAATGCGCCTCGCGCCCGGCGATCTGCACGGCGGTCCCTGCCTGATCAAAACCCAACTCGGCCCGTTCGCGGACACCGGGTTTTGCCTGCACCATTTCCTGGCTCGCGACCATCTCGCTCACCACCCAGCCAGCGCCGAACGAACTGACCAGCTGGCGAAACGGCAAATCGGTAATCCCCGCCAAAGGCGCAAGGGCCACCGGCGGTCGTAGTGCGACGTTTCCAACGCTCAGGGTACTCGATGTTGCCAACAGAACAGTCATTCGCTCAAAGGGTGTGCGTTAGTGTTGAAATAGGGCGATTTTTGCGGCCTCACAATATGCGCCGAAATGATTCCTCCCCAAAAATGATCATCTGCCTAATAATTAATCAAATAAGCGCAAAAACAGACGAATTGCACAGAGCCCCTATGCACCATAGAACAGCCTTAAGGAATGGGCGGAGCTTGGCATGCAAGTCACTGCAATCATCGTCGCAGCCGGGCGCGGCACAAGGGCTGGCGGGGACCTGCCCAAGCAATGGCAGATGCTGCGTGGCAAACCCGTGCTGGAATGGACGCTTGGTGCATTCAAGGCCCATGCGGACGTGCATGATATCGTTGTTGTTATGCATAAAGACGATATTGCGACGGGCCGCGGCAACAATCTGTGTCCGGCGAGGATCGTGCCAGGCGGCGAGACCCGCAAGGCATCGGTGCTGGCTGGATTGAATGCCTGCCCCCAAGGAACCGACCGCGTTCTGATCCACGATGCAGCGCGCCCACTTGTCTCAGCGTCTATGATCGACCGCGTACTCACCGCGCTTGAAACACAAGAGGGCGCGGCACCTGCTCTACCCGTCACAGACACGCTTTGGCATGGCGCAGACAACGGCGTCACGGGTCTGCAGGATAGAGCGGGCCTCTTCCGCGCGCAGACGCCACAGGGATTTCACCTCGCCCCGCTTCTGGCAGCACATGAGGCCAGCAACGCAGACGCCACCGATGATGTCGCGGTCGCCAAGGCTGCTGGTCTGCACGTTGCCATCGTACCCGGCGACGAGAACAATATCAAAATCACGCATCCGGGTGACCTCGCCCGCGCGGAAAGACTAATGGGGCAGCAGATGGATATCAGATGTGGCAATGGCTATGACGTGCACCGGTTTGGCCCGGGCGATCATGTCCGGCTCTGCGGCGTTGAGATACCCCATAGACGTGGATTGCAGGGACATTCGGACGCCGATGTCGGCATGCATGCAGTCACTGACGCGATCTACGGCGCTCTGGGCCAGGGCGACATCGGCCAGCATTTCCCGCCCTCTGATCCGCAATGGAAAGGTGCGGCCAGCCACATCTTTCTCGAACATGCAGTCGCCCTAGCGGGCGATTCCGGCTTTGCCGTTAGCAATGTGGACTGCACCCTCGTCTGCGAATATCCCAAGATCGGGCCGCATCAGCCCGCGATGAAGGCCGCACTGGCGCGCATCATGCAGCTTGACGCAAACCGGATCAGTGTGAAGGCCACCACTTCGGAAAAACTGGGCTTCACTGGACGTGAGGAAGGCATCGCCGCACTCGCCACCGTCACGTTGGTAAAGGCATGACGCATCTGATCGCCACGTTCTTCTATGCTGGCCATCTGCGCCCTGCCCCCGGCACATGGGGGTCGCTCGCCGCACTGCCTACAGCCTGGATCATCTACACAATCGTCGGTCCATGGGGCCTCGTATTGGCCTGCATCATTGCCTACGGTCTGGGTGTCTGGGCCACGGGCGTGGAGACCAGAGGCAAAGACAACCACGACCCGTCCGAGATTGTGATCGACGAGGTTGTCGGGCAATGGATCGCGCTCTTGCCCGTCGCCTTTGGCGCATGGGCGCGCGGGGTTGAGATGACGGCACTTTGGCCCGGCTGGATCGCAGCCTTTGTGCTGTTCCGGCTCTTCGACATCACAAAGTGTGGGCCCATTGGCTGGGCGGACAGGCTGCATGGACCAACGGGCGTGATGCTTGATGACGTCATCGCGGGCATCTTTGCGGCAATTGGCGTCGCGGCACTGGCCGCACTTTTCCATCTGGTGTTGTTATGAACGCGCGTGACCTCTTTCAGTTGGCCAAAGCGAAAGGCGTCATGATCGCCACTGCCGAAAGCTGCACCGGTGGCATGGTTAGCGCCGCGATCACCGATATCGCGGGCAGTTCGGCGGTCTTCGACCGGGGATTTGTCACCTACACGAACGCGGCCAAGATGGCGCAGTTGGGTGTGCTAACGGAAACGCTGGACGCCCATGGTGCCGTTTCTGAAGAAGTGGCAAGAGAAATGGCCAAGGGGGCGGTTGCCCATTCCGACGCTGATCTGGCCGTATCCATCACCGGGATCGCAGGCCCCGGCGGGTCTGAGCACAAGCCGGAAGGACGCGTCTGTTTCGGGATTGCGACGACAGACCGGGCATTTGCGGAAACCATTGAATTCGGTGCGATCGGGCGCGCCAATGTCAGAGAGGGCGCCACCGCCCATGCGATTGACTTATTGGCCGCCGAACTCAGGCGTTGGTCAACCTAAGCAGCTAACCGTAAAGCGCTGCAGCACGCCGCTCAAACGCCCTAACGACTCGCTGCATAGCGTCGTTGAAAAAGACATTCGCCGCACCTTGCAAAAGCTTGTTCTTAAACTCGAAATCGACAGAAAACGAAACCTCGCAACCGCCATCAATCTCGGCAAAATGCCATTGGCTTTCCAGATAGCGCACCGGTCCATCAAGGTACTCAGTATCAATCCGGTTCTCCCCCGGCCAAAGCGTCACCCGACTGCCAAAGCGCTCGCGGAAGACCTTGAAAGAAATCACAAGGTCCGCCAGCAACACGACCTTTTCGCCATGATCCTGCATGCTGCGAATCCGGGCCGCCGCCGTCCACGGCAGAAATTCGGGATAATTCGCCACATCCGCCACCAGGTCATACATCTGCTTTGCGGTGTAAGGCAGAACCTTGGTTTCAGAATGGGACGGCATCTTGGGTCTTTCGCAACAGGTATTCGGTAAGCATGTCCTAACTTTCCTAAGAAAAATCAAGCCACGAAGCTGCGAGCGGTCTTGATGCCGCAATGCCACCTCAATTTGTACGTTGCGCCAAGCGCCGTTTGCCCTCACATCTGGGGCAACACGACACATGCAGGAGCCGTCAATGCCCGCCCCCGACCACTCTACCTATCTGATCGACGAAATGATCAGCGCCAAGGCTATCGCTGCGCGGATTGAGGCGTTGGCCCATGAGATTCGTGCCGACTTTGCCGATACTGACAAGCTGGTGGTCGTCGGGCTCTTGCGCGGCTCGTTTGTCTTCATCGCCGATCTGGTGCGCGAACTGGACCTGCCGGTTGAGGTCGATTTTCTCGAAGCCTCCTCCTATGGAGACGGTATGGAAAGCACGCGTGAAGTACGCATTCTCAAGGATTTGCGCGGCCAGATCGAAGGGCGTGACGTGCTGGTGGTCGAGGATATTGTGGATACGGGCCATACGCTGAACCACGTTATGAAGCTGCTCTCATCGCGCAAGCCCGCGCGACTTAAGACGATTGCACTTCTCGACAAACCGTCACGCCGCGAGGTGCCATTCAAAGCGACGTGGACGGGTTTCGAGATCCCGGACGAATTCGTCGTGGGATACGGGATCGATTACGCCCAACGCAACCGCAATCTGCCCTTCATTGGCAAGGTTCGGTTCAAGGATGACGCGGAATGAACCCTTTATGGTTTCTGCGCGCAAAACGCTGGGCGCAAAACCCACCTTCGGCAAAACGGGTGATCATGGTTTTCGCCATCATCGCGTTCTGCATCACGCTCGCCGCATTGGAGCATTTCGGGTACTGGCCCGACTGGGCGGCGGCGGAGCGGCTTCGTCCCTAAACGGCTCCCAGTTTGGCGTTTCGCGCCGCACGCAGCCGCGCGAAATCCTCGCCAGCGTGATAGGACGAGCGTGTCAGCGGGGTGGCCGAGACCATCAGGAAGCCTTTGCCATACGCGGCCTTTTCATAGGCCTCAAATTCCTCGGGCGTCACAAAGCGATCCACCTTGTGATGCTTTGGTGTGGGCTGCAGATACTGGCCGATGGTCAGAAAATCGATATCCGCCGCACGCATATCTTCCATGACCTGTGTCACGGCCTGTTTGTCCTCGCCCAGGCCCACCATGATGCCGGATTTGGTAAACATCGTCGGGTCGAGTTCTTTCACCCGTTGCAAAAGGCGCAGCGAATGGAAATAGCGCGCGCCGGGGCGGACTTCGGGATAGAGGCCGGGGACGGTTTCAAGGTTGTGGTTGAAGACATCTGGCCGCGCCTCAACGACCACTTCCAAAACGGATGGGTCACAGCGAATGAAGTCCGGCGTGAGGATTTCGATTGTCGTGTCAGGGGATTGACGGCGGATCGCGCGGATCGTCTGGGCGAAATGCGCAGCACCCCCGTCTTCAATATCGTCGCGGTCTACTGACGTGATGACCACATGGTTGAGGCCCAGTTTCTTGACAGCATCCGCGACCCGACCGGGTTCGAACACATCAAGCGCTTCAGGTGGTTTGCCTGTCGCGATGTTGCAGAAGGTGCAAGCGCGCGTGCAGACCTCACCCATGATCATCATGGTCGCGTGGCCCTGGCTCCAGCATTCGCCGACATTGGGGCAACCGGCCTCTTCGCAAACGGTCACGAGCTTATGCTCGCGAATGATCTCGTGCGTGTCCTTGTAGCCTTGCGAGACCGGCGCCTTGACCCTGATCCAATCCGGCTTTTTCGGCTGCGGCGCGTCTGCGCGGCGTTGTTTTTCCGGATGGCGCTGTGCCGGGATCTTCAGGTCGCGGGTGGGCATTGTCAGGCTCCAAGCTGTCTGGACCCTAGGTAATGCCTCCGCCCTGCCTTATGCAACCGCCACAGTGCCGCGCATGACGGCACTGCATGGGCTGCATGGACCGCCTAGCCAATCATCGGCCCGAACTGCCCCTGCGTTTCCTCATAATGCCGCTTGAGCCGCTGCAACGCGATGCGCAGGACGATCTTGGCAGAGCGTGCGGACCAGCCCATGTTCTTTTCGGTCTGCTCCAAACCTTCCAGATAGCAGCAGCAGCGCAGCGCGATGTCTCCCAAGCCGGGGCCCAGATCCTGCAACGCATCGCGGACGCGTTTTTTGGCTGCGGTCGCCCCAGGGGAGGCTTCAGGGCGCAATTCCACGGCCTCGCCGGTCACAAAGGCCTCCCAGCTTTCGACGGTTTTTGCACCGACCTGCGCCAGTTCAAAATCCTCACGTAGCCGTTCGCCTGCGGCCACGAGATCCCGTTTAAGGAAAAGCTCTCCGTCGCGGTCCCGACGACGCGCCAGACCGACAAGCGGGCTTTCCGTCATATGGTAACGATGCGCGGGGCGCGTTTCGCCCTCAATTGCCGCGATGTCCCAGCCGGCATCGCTGTCCAAATCGGCCTTCTTCTCGGCAAAACCACTGGCGCGATTCTCGTCCTCCGCCGTCAGACGGCGCAAGGCGGCACGGCCTGTATTTGTGATGAAGTACCGTGCCACGCGCCCATCGGGGTCAGGGCATCCAATCCAGTCCTTCAGCGCCATCGCCTGTGCGATTTCGCGGTCAACGACGGCGGTGCGCAGCTGCTCACCCGTTTGCCCCTCACGCACGACGACAGCCGTCTCCATTTCCCGCGCGACGGCCAGCACCGCGCCCGGTTCACAGAGCCTACGCAAAATCCGTTTGGCATCCTGATCAATCTGCTTTTGTGTCAATGGCGTAGTCTTCACCGGCACCGCATCGAGGCAATCTACTTGTGTCATTCCCAATTCCCTTTCCATGTGATCGCAGTCGGTCGTCACTCGGGCAGAAAGGGATTTCAGAGCCGCATCAATCAGCGGATCATCGCGGCGGCATTCAAACCGACGCACCTGACGCAAAACAGTTGAGGGGTGGCAGTCACTTGCGCGGGCCAATGCGCGAATGGATTGGCCTGTTTCGGTATGCGCCAGATAGTGGCGCGCCGCATCAGGTACCCATTGTGGAAGCGCATCGGGCCCAGCCGGCCCCTGTTGTGCAGTCATCTCACTCGTCCTCTTACCGATAGTCCCGAGACGCAAACGAAGAGCCACCCACACCGAAAGCGCATCGGCGACGCAACGTATGCGTGTATGGTTACTCATTTGTTAACGACGTGTTTCGTACGTCAACCATTCTTTCTGAAGGATAAACAATCCTGAGGGCAGCGTTCTTAACTAATGCACTTCCCGCAACACCGGCCAAAGGAGTGTACACCTAACCTGACACCAAATGCTTTCAGAAAGGCCTTCAAATGCTTGATATTCAAACACGTTTACACACACTTAAGCGCCCAAAACTCCTCGCGCGGAGCGTACGATTCGGTTTGGATGACTACCGTCGCGAAGTACATCTGCGCAGGCTGCTGCAATGCGACACCTTGCCACGTCCGGCCGTTGCAATCATGCGGCTTTTTGATCTCGAATCCGAAATGAACGGGCTGCGCGTGGCAAAATCAGGCAATTACGCCGTCGCAAAACATGTCGAAATCCTGATCGCGCTGGCAGGCGAAGCCCAGCTTTTGCAGACAGCCACACCTGACGCTAGGTAAAGGTGTCCGGCATACTGGCTTTCTTTTCAGCCACATAGGTGCGCAGGCGGGCTTCGATCTCGGGATCAAGCGCGGGCTGCTGATAGGTATCAAGCAGTTTCTTGACCCGCGCTGTCGCAAGGGTCTGTGTGTCGCGCGCGCCCTCTTCGTCCCAGGTCTCAAATGGCTTGTAGTCAAACAGGTCGGAGCGCCAGAAAGCTGTCTTGAAATTGGCCTGAGTATGCGCGCATCCAAGGTAATGCCCGCCCGGTCCCACCTCTTCGATGGCATCCATGGCCTGACCATTGACGCTTAGATCGACGCCTTTTGCGAAGTGATGCAGCGTGCCCAATTGGTCAGCATCCATCACGAATTTCTCGAACGAAGCGACAAGCCCGCCCTCAAGCCAGCCACAGCTATGTAACATGAAGTTGACACCAGAGAGCAGCCCCATCCGCAGGCTGTTCGCCGTCTCATAGGCGGCCTGTGCATCAGGCAGCTTCGATCCGCAGAATGACCCTGCGGAACGATAGGGCAATCCCAGCCTCCGCGCGAGCTGTCCTGCCCCGTATGTAATGTGACTCGCCTCTGGCGTGCCAAAGGTCGGCGCACCGGAATTCATGTCGATTGACGTAACGAACGTCCCGAAGATGACAGGCGCCCCGGGCCGGACGATCTGGCTATAAGCAACCCCTGCCAAAACCTCGGCCAGGACCTGCGTCAGCGTGCCAGCCACCGACACCGGCGCCATCGCCCCGCCCACGATGAACGGGCTGATGATTGAGGCCTGATTGTTCTTCGCAAAGACCTCCAACGCGCCCATCATGATGCTGTCGAAGGTGAGTGGCGAGTTGATGTTGATGAGCGAGGTCATCACTGTGTTCTCTTGCACGAATTCCTTGCCGAACAGGATCTCGCACATCTCGACCGAGTCCTGCGCGCGGCTGGGTTCGGTCACCGACCCCATGAACGGCTTGTCGGAATAGATCATATGGGCCAGCAGCATATCGAGATGGCGCTTGTTGACCGGCACATCAGTCGGCTCACACACCGTTCCGCCAGAGTGATGCAGCCACTTGGACATATAGCCCAGCTTCACGAATTTCTCGAAGTCATCCATGGTCGCATAGCGGCGGCCACCTTCGGCATCGCGCACAAAGGGCGGGCCGTAAACCGGTGCAAGCACGAGGTTTTTGCCGCCGATGACGACATTGCGCTCGGGGTTACGTGCATGTTGTGTGAACTCTGAAGGAGCGGTTGCGCAAAGCTTGCGTGCCAGTCCGCGCGGGATGCGCACCCGCTCTCCCTCAACTTCGGCACCAGCCTCTTTCCAGCGGGCCAGCGCTTCCGGGTTTTCCACGAAATTCACACCAATCTCGGCCAGCACCGTCTCCGCATTAGCCTCGATCACGGCCAAGGCATCGTCGGTCAGCACCTCATAATTCGGCACATTCCGTTCGATATACTTGGCCGTTTCAACACTGACCGCTGTCCGCTCCGCCCGGCGCGCCGCACCGCCGCCACCACGCCCACGGCGTCCCGTTCTGACTGGTGCATCCGACATGATCGATCCCTCCGGCAACTGATTGCGACGTTCTTAGCGCTCGGCGCCAGCCGACCCTGCCGATTTTGCGCCGCTTGGCGGGCAAAAGCGACATGCGCCTCTCTTGCGCCGGGTCCGGCAACCGCTATAGAGGCGCCATGGAACACAGCACCCACGAACGCCTGCTGATCATCGATTTCGGCAGCCAGGTCACCCAGTTGATCGCCCGCCGACTGCGCGAACTCAGCGTCTATTGCGAAATCCACCCCTATCAGAATGTCACGGATGACTTTCTGGCCGATTTCGCCCCCAAAGCAGTAATCTTTTCTGGTGGTCCCGACAGTGTCACCCGCGAAGGTTCCCCTCGCCCACCGCAATCGGTGTATCAGCTGGGCGTGCCGATCCTGGGCATCTGCTACGGCCAGCAAGTGATGATGCAAGACCTCGGCGGTGTCGTTGAGGGGGGCAAGATCACCGGCGGCGGCGGCACGGCTGAGTTCGGGCGCGCTTATGTCTCACCCGCCGGGGAACTGCCCTTGCTGGACGGCTGGTTTGCTGATGGCAAGGAGCAGGTTTGGATGAGCCATGGCGACCATGTCGCTGAAGTCGCACAAGGTTTCGCGGTTTATGGCACCTCGCCAAACGCGCCTTATGCCATCACCGCCGACCCCAACCGCCACTTCTATGCCGTGCAGTTCCACCCCGAAATGCACCACACGCCCAACGGCGCTAAACTTTACGAAAACTTCGTGCGCCTCGCGGGTTTCACTGGCGATTGGACCATGGGCGCTTACCGGGAACAGGCAATCGCCGCGATCCGCGATCAGGTGGGCGACAAAAAGGTGATCTGCGCGCTCTCCGGCGGCGTGGATTCCTCTGTCGCCGCCGCCCTGATCCATGAGGCCGTGGGCGACCAACTCACCTGCGTTTTTGTTGATCACGGGCTCTTGCGTTTGAACGAAGCCGAAGAAGTCGTCGGCATGTTCCGCGACCACATGAACCTGCAGGTCATCCATGCCCAGGAACAGGATCTCTTCCTTGGCGAACTCGAAGGTCAGTCCGACCCTGAAACCAAGCGCAAGATCATCGGCAAGCTCTTCATCGACGTCTTCCAGAATTATGCGAATGAGATCGAAGGTGCCGAGTTCCTCGCCCAAGGCACGCTTTACCCCGATGTGATCGAAAGCGTCAGCTTCTCCGGCGGGCCTTCGGTGACGATTAAAAGCCACCATAATGTGGGCGGCCTACCTGAGAAGATGGGCCTCAAACTGGTCGAACCGCTACGCGAGCTGTTCAAGGATGAGGTGCGCGCCCTCGGTCGCGAGCTTGGCCTGCCCGCCAGTTTCATCGGACGCCACCCCTTCCCCGGCCCCGGCCTTGCGATCCGCTGCCCGGGAGAGATCACGCGCGACAAGCTCGACATCCTGCGCCAAGCCGATGCAGTCTATATCGACCAAATTCGCAAACACGGGCTTTACGATGCAATCTGGCAGGCCTTCGTCGCGATCCTGCCCGTCCGCACCGTCGGCGTGATGGGCGACGGACGGACCTACGACTATGCCTGCGCCCTGCGCGCCGTTACCTCCGTCGATGGCATGACAGCGGATTACTACCCGTTCAGTCACGATTTCCTCGGCGAGACCGCGACAAGGATCATCAACGAGGTGCCGGGCATCAATCGGGTGACCTATGACATCACCAGCAAACCCCCCGGCACGATTGAGTGGGAATAGGCTGGGTCCTATTTCCTCAGCGCAGCGACCAATAAATCCGCCGTGAACTCTCCGGGACCGCAGGCAGTAATGTCCCCCTCCTGCCCGATCTGAAACCACGCATCACGGTCAGCCAGATCAATGCCCATCACGGGCCCGATGCTGAGCGGGTTGCGGCCCCAGTGGATATCGTCAAAAGGGTCGGCGTCGAACCAATCCGTCAGATCGGCGTCTGGCAAACCGGCCCGCGCCACCAAGAACCCGGCGATACAATCCACCTGCCGCTCTACCAATCCACGCAGCATCGCCTCTTCATCGCGGCGCGCGCGAATCTGGGCCAGCGCAAAATCAGCCACGCCGTGCCGCACCTGCACGGCATGCCCGTAGGAATGCGCGACAAGATAGGCGGCTTGCGGCTGGTCTGCCGCCTCTCGCGTCAGAAAGATGACGTTCTGGCTGGTGCAATAGGCGACATGCGGGTTCACGTTGGCATCCGCACCGCAACGCCCCGCAATCTCGCGCACGATCTGCACAGGCGGCATGCTGTCGAAAGCCTCCTTCGCGGCCTGCTCCACCATTTCGACCGGGTCAGCGATAGCGACCGCTGGTATGAAGAAGAACAGAATGAACCAGCGCATTGACAGCCCCCTTTCATGATCAAAGCCTTACACAGACGATGAGAGGTTGCAAAAGCCGTCGGCAGCAGACCAAGTAGCGCCATGGATATTGCACGCCCCCATAACACCATCCTTCAGGCCGCCCTTTGGATGATCGGTGCCATCGGCGCCTTCACCAGCATGGCCGTGGCCGGGCGTGCGGTCAGCGATCAGCTTGATACGTTTGAGATCATGCTCTATCGCAGCCTGACGGGGATCGTGATTGTCGTTGTGATCGCGCATCTGGCTGGCACGCTGCATCAAACACGCACATCGCGATTGGGCCTGCATAGCCTGCGGAACCTGTGCCATTTCACGGGCCAGAACCTGTGGTTCTACGCGATCACGATGATCCCGCTGGCGCAGGTCTTTGCGCTGGAGTTCACCACACCCATCTGGGTGATCCTGCTCTCACCCCTCATTCTGGGCGAGCGGATCACGCGGATTGGTCTGATCAGCGCGCTGATCGGGTTTGCGGGTATCCTGATCGTGGCGCGACCTGATCCGGCCAATCTCAGCCCCGGCCTGATTGCCGCGGCGGCCTGCGCGATCTTCTTTGCGCTGACCGCAATATTTACTCGTAAGCTGACGCGGACTGAGTCGATCACGACAATCCTCTTCTACCTCACCGTCATGCAGGCCTTTTTTGGCCTCGTCGCGGCAGGTTTTGATGGCGATATCGCCTTGCCCTCGCGCACGCATATCCCCTGGGTCATTGCCATCGGCATTGCCGGGTTGGTCGCGCATTTCTGCCTGACCAAGGCGCTCAGCATCGCGCCCGCCAGCATCGTCATGCCGATCGACTTCGTGCGGCTGCCAACCATCGCGGTTGTGGGCATGCTCCTTTACGATGAACCGCTTGAACTGATTGTTTTTGTGGGTGCAGCGCTCATTTTTGCGGGCAATTACCTCAATATCAGTCAGGCGCGAAAAACAGCCCCGAACTGAACGGGACAGTTCAAATATTTCAAAACAACGTCAGGTAGTGTATTTTTGTGACGCTACGATGCCACCTGCGGCGTGACGTCGCGTCATTAATTGACGCAAAGGTTACGCACTCCTTAGGGTCCGCTGCACAGATTTTGTTCATGATAGGGACGAGGACATGAAACAGGCACTTACCGCAGGCGCAGCCCTGCTTTTGACGACATCACTGGCACATGCGGTAGGCTTGGACCGGTCCGGCCAGCCGATTGGCGTCATCTTTGAAGAAGGCGGTGAGACAGGTGCTTATGCCGAGTTCAGCTTTGGCTACGTGATGCCGGAAGTCGATGGCGAAGACGTTGCCGCCTTTGGAGGAAGCGAAACTGGTAACGTCGCCGAAAACTACAGCGTGCTTGGCTTTGGCTATAAGCGCGACATCAATGAGCAATTCTCGATCGCTGTCATTGTCGACGAACCATACGGCGCCGATATCATCTACCCAACTGGGGACTCCGTCGCCTTGGGTGGTACTGAAGCTATTCTGGACAGTGTCGCCGTCACCGGTCTTCTTCGCTACAAAATTGACGACAATATCAGCGTCTATGGCGGCCTTCGCGCACAGTCGATCGAGGGCTCCGTGACGCTTGATGGTCTGGCATATGGCGGCCCACCACCCGGCGGCGTTTCGGGTTACAATGTCGATCTGGACCGGGATACCGGGTTTGGGTACACGCTTGGTGCTGCGTATGAAATTCCGGATATCGCCTTGCGTGTCGCGCTTACCTATATCTCCGAAATCGAACATGAGTTCGGCACAACGGACACTTTCGGCTCGACTGCGGATACCGAGGTGACGACACCACAAGCCGTTAATCTGGACTTTCAAACCGGTATCGCGGCAGACACCTTGCTTTTCGGCTCCGTGCGTTGGGCTGAATACAGTGTCGTCATTGTAGAGCCCGAAAACTTCCCACTGGGTTCATTGACCGACATCGAGGACGGCTTTGGCTACACCTTGGGTATCGGTCGTCGCTTTACTGATGAGTTCTCGGGCTCCGTCAGCATCGGATTTGAGCCAGAAGGTGACAGTGATCTGGTATCCCCATTGTCGCCGACAAACGGTAACTTCTCAATTGGCGTGGCAGGCGAATACGAGGTGGACAATGTCACGCTCGCAGCCGGTGTGCGTTACATCATGCCAGGTGACGCAAGTGCCGAAACAGGTACGCCAGACACCGCGCGGTCAGATTTCGAAGACAACAGCGCGATCGGCGTCGGCTTCAAAATCGGCTACAACTTCTAAATCCGATAAGCAAACCAAGCAAAGCCCTGCCAAAACCGGCGGGGCTTTTTCGTTTCTTTCGCATGATACGGGTTGCCCTCCTAACCGGGACACGGTCAAACCGGCCACATGAAAACCGCGCAAAAGACCATCTCGCCCCGTGCTTGGACCGAACTGATCCTGCTCGCTTTCATCTGGGGAGGTTCGTTTTTATCGATCCGCATCGCCTTGGATGAGCTTGGGTTTCTGACCTCCGTGGCCCATCGCACGGGCTGGGCGATGCTGATCCTTTGGGCCTATGTGTTGTTCCGGCGGCTTCCGATCCCAAAAGACCCGGGAATCTGGGGCGCTTTCCTTGTCATGGGGCTTCTGAACAACGTCATTCCATTCAGCCTGATGGCCTGGGGACAGTTGCATATCGAAACGGGGCTCACCTCGATCCTGAATGCGGCCACCGCCATTTTCGGGGTCATCGCCGCCGCGATTTTCCTTGCAGATGAACGCCTGACCCTGCGCAAAGCGGTGGGTGTCAGCCTTGGCTTTCTTGGCGTCGCCACGGCCATCGGCCTGTCGGCGCTGCTGCAATTCGATATTCGCTCGCTCGGCCAATTGGCGGTGATCGGCGGCACGATCAGCTATGCGTTGGCCGGTGTCTGGGCGCGCAAGACGCTTGCGGGCCTTTCGCCACAGGTGGCTGCCGCTGGCATGCTGACCGGGTCGAGCATGATCACCATCCCCTTCGCGTGGATCATCGAGGGCCCGTTCAGCCTGGCTCTTGCGCCGCAAACCTGGGCGGCGGTCGCCTATTACGCCATCATCGCAACGGCTGTCGCTTATCTGCTTTACTACCGGGTGCTGGCCATGGCGGGCAGTGGCAATCTGATGCTGGTCACGTTGCTTGTGGCGCCTGTGGCCATCATCCTTGGCGCGCTTGTGTTGGGTGAGGCGCTGCCCCTGCGCGCCTATGCCGGTTTCGCGCTACTCGCTCTTGGGCTTATCATCATCGACGGGCGATTGCTGCAGGCGGTCCAGTACCGCGCGCGCCGCGCGTAGGCCCGGCGCTTCACCGCCCTGCCCCAGCCGCTCCATCGTGACGCGCATCGCGTCCAACTGCGCGCCGGGATCCTGCAGAACCGCCAGAACCGCATCGGCAATCGGCCCCGGCCGGCAGTCTTTGCCGATGAACTCCGGCACCGCCCGCGTCTCGCTCACCAGATTGACCAGCGTCACCGTATCGACAAGCAGCATCCGCGAGATGATCATGCGGCTGAGCCAGGCCATGTCATAGGCGATCACCATCGGCGTGCCATTCGCGGCAAGCTCCAGCGACACGGTGCCGGAGGCAGCCAGGGCGACATCTGCCCGCCGGAACCAGAGCGCCTTTTCCGGCGATCCTGGCAGTAGCACCTTAACGGGTACTGACCAATGCTTGACCCGCTCTTGTACCAGCGCATGCACCCCTTCGGTCGTCGGTATCACAAAACGCGCATCCGGCACCTCTGCGGCGATCTGGGCTACAGCATCGCCAAAGCGGTCAGCCAGGCGGGATACCTCGCCCTTGCGGCTACCGGGCAGGACCAGAACCACCGTGCCCGACCCCAAGGCGGCGGCTTCGTGAGGTGAGGCAACCGGCTCTGCCACCACCGGATGGCCGACAAAATCGCAATCCATGCCTGCCGCTTGCATGTAAGGCGGCTCAAACGGGAAGAGCGCCAACACATGGTCGATATGCTGGGCCATCTTGGCCGCCCGGCCCGCGCGCCAGGCCCAGACGGTGGGGGCCACGTAATGGACCGTGCGGATGTCGCTGGCGGCCCGCACCAGACGCGCGACGCGCAAGCAGAAATCCGGGCTGTCGATGGTGATCAGCACGTCGGGCCTGGTCTCCAAAATCGCCTCGGCCATCTGCCTGATCCGGGCCTTCAGTGCGCGGTATTTCGGCAGGATCTCGGCGACGCCCATCACGCTCAACTCATCCATGGGAAAGCGGCTGACCAGCCCTTCGGCCTGCATCAGTGGGCCTCCGACCCCGTCAAATGTGACGTCCGAGCGCAGCTCTTTCAGCCCCGCCATCAGCGCGCCGCCCAGCTTGTCGCCCGATGGCTCGCCCGCGATCAGAAAGACCCTCATTCTGCCCCTTTTTCACGGACCCACAGGAAAGCGCCGCCTGCATCCAGAATGGAGACCACCTGTTCTGGTTCCAACACCATTACGCCGCCGGCTTCGATCACGATGCCCGCGAGCCCGGATTTGACGATCCCTTGCGCCGTGCCGGGGCCAATCACGGGCAGGTCAGCACGGCGGTCCTGATCCGGCTTGGGCGCCTTGAAGAGGATCGTGTCTGCGCCTGCGGATTTGTCCAAAGGCTCCCCCACCATCAAGCTTGTCAGCCCATCAAAGGCGGAGGTCGCCGCATCCGAAACGATGCCGAAAAAGTCATCGTCGCCCTGTGGTGTCGCGCCCTTGGCGTAGGCGGCGATCATTGCATCGGTACCATCAGCGCCCTCGCTCGCGACGACCTGGCCTCGCCGGATCAGACAGGCCTGTCCCTGATCCACAGTGCCCATCGCGGCCACGCAAGCCTCACCCGCTTGCGCATCCTTCCGGTGCTGGTCCAACGGCGGCGCTTTTGTCAGCACGCCAGGGCCAGGCAGCAGGTCTGGGGCAATCACGTGGGCGGCCAAAACCTCAAATCCATGCTCTTCCAACAGGCTGATCACAATCCGCAATGCCCCGTCATCACCCTGCCCCAAAGCGGCAAGGACGCGCGGCACCAAGGGTTTGGTGCCCTCATCGATGGCACTCGGGTCAATCTCAGGACGCCGGATCGCACCGGCCATGCAGATACGCGTGACACCAGCGTCCTGCAGCGTTTGCAGGAAGGTGCCCAGATGCTCTAGCCGAAACCGGATATCGACGGGCAATGCGGGATCAAACCCTTGCAAGGCGCAGATCAAGGGACGCTCCGGCAGGCGCGCGACCAGCGCGGGCGGCAGATCACCGGTACCTGCGATCAGGGCCAGCATCCGCTATCTCGGCGTCAGGAAATTGCGATCGGAGGCACCAAGAATGAAAGCCACCATCTGCTGGACAAAGTCGCTATCGCTTTCATCGGCCAGCCTGCGGGCGCGGTCTTGAAACGTGCCCTCACCGTCCTTGAGCATCTGGAACGCGGCGCGCAGTGCCGTGATGTCCGCACGTTTCACGCCTTTGCGTTTCAACCCCACGAGGTTCAGCCCGTCCAATTCACCACGTGGCCCAACGACAAGACCATGCGGGATCACATCATTCGCAACCATCGTCAGCGCACCAATAATCGCACCCCGGCCGATGCGCACAAACTGGTGCACACCTGACAGCCCGCCCACGATCACGTCGTCTTCAACGATGCAATGGCCACCAATCGCCACCGAATTGACCAGAACAACCCGGTCACCGATCTGCGCATCATGGGCCACATGGCAGCCTGCAAGGAATAGACCGTCATCGCCGACACGCGTCATCCCGCCGCCGCCAGCCGTGCCGGTATTCATGGTGACATGCTCGCGAATGCGGTTGCGGGCACCGATACGCAGCTGGGTCTTTTCGCCGCCAAACTTCTTGTCCTGGGGGATCTCTCCGATCACGGCAAAGGGATAGATCTCTGTGCCATCGCCGATATGCGTGTCGCCTGTCACGACCACATGGCTCTTCAAGTTCACATCAGCACCCAGAACCACCTCCGGGCCGATCACGCAAAACGGGCCAATCGTGCAACCCGGACCAATCTGCGCCTCTTCGGCGACCACTGCAGAGGGGTGAATCCCGGCCATCAGCCCTGCATATCCATCATCGCGGTGAACTCCGCCTCTGCGGCCATCTCACCATAGACGCTGGCAACACCCTTAAAGCGCCAGACCTTGCCGCCGGGCTTGCCGCGGGTCGTCTCCACATGCATCTCAAGCACGTCGCCCGGTACGACCTTGCGGCGGAACTTGCAGCCGTCAATCGCCATGAAATAGACCAGCAGATTGCCATCGGTCAGACCGAGCGACGCACCCACCATCACCGCCGTTGTCTGTGCCATCGCCTCGACAATCGTGACGCCGGGCATGATCGGGTTGCCCGGAAAATGGCCCTGAAAATGCGGCTCGTTCATGGTGACGTTCTTGATGCCCACGGCTGATTGTGTCCCGTCGATACTATGGACCTTGTCGACCAGAAGGAACGGATATCGATGCGGCAGAATCTTCTGGATCAGTTGAATATCGGCTTCAGTCACCACGTTGGACATATGGTAGCATTTCCTTGTTATTCTTGCGGTTCTTCGTCCGCTCCTCCACCCCTAGCAAGCGCGCAGAGACGGGGCAAGCACCGGCTAACGGGTGCCATCACCCAAGGTTGCATCAATGCGAACGATCAGATCATCGGTGATGTTGGCGGCACGCACTGACAGGATCACGCTACGGCGATCCATTACAATCGACGCGCCCCGTTCCAGCATCACGTCAACGATCACACCCTGCACACGCTCTTCGAACTCGGCCCTGGCCGCGACATTGGCCGACTGAAGTTCCGCATTCTTAGCGTCGCGCACGCGCCGCACCTCTTGCACTTTATCATCGAACGCATCTGCCTCGGCCCGAAACTCTTCAGGCGTCATATCCGGACGGCGCAAGGTCAGGCTTCGCTCTTCCTCGGTCAGTGTTTCCACGATCCGGTCATTTTCCGCCTGCACTTCCGAGGCCTGCGTCGCAAGCTCGCGCGCGAGCCTGCGGCCATAAAGCGTCTCAAAATAGAGCCTTTCGCTATCGATGATCAGAATGTCAGGACCGGATTGCTGCGCTGCTGCAGGTGCTGCCAGCAGAATGCAAACAATAAAGGCCCGCCAGAACCGCATCAGAAGCTACTTGAGACCGTCAGATCGAATGAGCGTGGCTCATCAAAGTCCTGCACATCCAAAGGTTCGGTGAAGTTGAACCGCAAGGGGCCAATGGGCGTGGTCCAGAAGATCGATGCGCCGATGACCGTCCGGGCAATCGGATCGTCAGACAGCACATCTGCAGACCCGGTTTCGCCGACCTCCCACAAAGCGCCATGATCCAGAAATACGCCGCCGGAAATGCCATACTCACTGGGTAGGCCAAGAGGAAACTCCGCCTCGAACCGTGCAACCGCAAAACTGTTCCCGCCAAGCGCATCGTCAGTGTCCGCATCGCGCGGGCCGATGCCACCGGGATCAAAGCCGCGCATGAGCCGACTATTCAGAAAGAAGCGGTCGGTGACCCGGCTGCTGCCATCCTGGTAAGTCAGATTCCCACCTTCCAGTGTCGCGCGCAATGTCACCTCTTCGTTCAGAATCCGGGTTTCGGCTCCTAAAAGGGCTGTTGATTTGATAAACTGTGTCTCGCCAAAGCCGAACTCCTGACCAAAGCGAAAAATGACGCCCGCATTCGGATTCAGCCCCGTGCGACGCGTATCGAAGCTGTAATTGTAGCCGAGCGCATTTGTCGTAATTCCGCCCTCTTCAGCTTCATCTTGAATAATCTGGCTGGCATCATCAGACACATCTGTGATGTCAGTGAATTCAAGGGCATAGAACACCGAAAGTCGCCCGTTCTCGCTGACCGGGAAACGCAAAGATGGGCTGAGACGCAGCGCCTCGGTATCATAGAGCGCGTTTTCGTTGTTGGTCGTCCGATAAGACAAATCGATACCAAACCGCAGGTCGCGGCCCAGAAGGTTTGGCTCGGCAAAGCCAAATCCATAACGTTGGTTGTTTTCGGCTGTTGAGACATCAAAGCTAAACCGTTGACCGCGACCACGGAAATTCCGTTCGCGGTAAGAGGCCACCAAACCAAAACCGGTGTCGCTATTGAAGTTCGCCCCAAATGACAATTCACCGGTGGGTCCCTCAACGACGTCGACATCCACGATCACCTGACTGGGCGAGGAGCCCGGTCGGGTATCCACGTTTGCAGCTTCAAAAAAGCCCAGGCCCCGGATGCGGCGCGCACTCTGGCTAATTTCGCGTGGATTAAAGGGATCACCCTCTACCACGCGGAACTGATTGCGGATGACGCGGTCAAGCGTCGTTCCATTGCCTTCAATATCGATCCGCTCGACAAAAACGCGGGGGCCGGACACCAGGACATATTCGATGTTCAGCGACAGGTCCCGGTCGTTGCGAGTGATCCGAGGCTCGACCTGCACGAAGTTGAGGCCACGCTGCAATGCAAGACGCTCGATCCGATCTACGTCAGTATCAACGGGCACCGGCGAGTATGTCACACCACGCCGTACCCGTACGGCACTTTCAAACTCCGAGGCATTGACACCGGGTATTTCGCTGCGCACCGTTACATCCGCAAAGGTGAAGCGCTGCCCCTCGCGTAAGTTGAACGTCACAAGATAGGCGTCCCGCTCGTTCGTCAGCGTCACGTCCACATTCTGCACCACAAAATCGACGAAACCGCGTGAGCGATAAAAATCCGTCAGCAATTCACGGTCACGCGCAATGCGTTCAGGCGAATACGTGTCGCGCCTGACAAGTGCACGAAAGATGCCGGCCTGTTTTGTATCCAACACACGCCGCAGCCGACCGTCAGAGAATGTGCGGTTGCCCAAGAATGAAACACGCTCAATCTCTGTTACAGCGGACTCAACAACCTCAAAGACCAGGTTCACGCGGTTGTCGGGCAGGCGAATGATCCTGGGGGTGACAACGGCATTGATGCGCCCCTGCTGCGCATAGGCTTGCGTGATTGTCGCCGTGTCAGCTTCGGCTTGCGTCGGGTTGAAAACCCGGCGCGGCTGCGACTGGATCAGCGGCAAAAGCTGGGCATCGCGCAGGCGCGCATTGCCTTCGATGCTGATAACGTTAATCGTCGGGTACTCGACCACACGGATCAGAAGCCCACCTGCGCGCGGGATCACATCCACGCTTTCAAAGAGGCCTGAGGCACGTATGCGCTGGCTCGCATCGTTCAGTTCCGCTGTTGTTAATGTATCGCCCAGATCGATCTCTGCAAAATTCAGGATCGTGCCGTCAGCCACGCGCTGATTGCCCTCAAAGACAACAGAATTCACCGTCACGCTTTGCGCATGCAGATTTGTCGCGGTGAAGATCAGTAACAGTGCTGCCCACAATCCGCGCAGCAAGAAGCGGCTTTGCGCCTTGCCGAGTTCGCCTGTTTTTTTCATTTTTGACCGCCCGTCTCACATCCCAGTTTCTGTCGGAGTAGCCCGTCCTCAAGGGGATGTCAAAACACCAAACACGGCGTGCCTCGCTTTATGAAACAAGGCGAAACGCAAGTGTCGAGCTGCGATTTGGCGACGTTTAGGGGCAGAACAATGTGTCGTTGAGAATGGTGAACATCATCAGCGACAGGATCAGCGTGAGGCCCACAAACATGAATACCTGAACAGCCTTCTCGCTTGGCTTGCGGCGCGCGACGGCCTCGTAGGCGTAAAACATCAGGTGCCCGCCATCCAGAACCGGGATCGGGAAAAGGTTCATCAGGCCTACGGCGGCAGAGAGCGCGCCGATAAACCAGATAAAGCTGCGCGCACCCTGTTCGGCCATGGAACCGCTAGTTTCCGCGATGCCGACCGGACCGGAGAGATTGCAGGTCGAAATCTGCCCAACAATCATGTGCTGCAAGGCCGACAGTGATGTCGTCAAAAGGTTCCAAAGGCTTTCGGCACCCAGGCCCACGGCCTCAACTGGACCAATAGCTTCAGTCTGCGCATCAAAGAAGAACTGGCCACCAATCCCGATCCGGTACACGCGTTCGAATGTCCCGCCAGGGCGCGGCTCATCAGTCGCGCGCGGCTCAAGTGTAACGGTCAGCTCGCGGCCATCGCGCCACAAAGTCAGCTCAAGCGGTGCACCTTCGGCGGCCAGAACAAGCTCTTGTAATTGCGTGAACGCAAATATGCCCTGCCCGTCCACAGCCGTGATAACATCACCCACGCGGATATTGGCGTCATCTGCCGCTGAACGCGGCACAACACTGGCCACTGCCGTTGGCATCAGGAACGGGCCTTCGGCGATTACCTCGGCCCCGTCACGCTCAACCAGATACTCCAGCCGCTCTTCCAGCGGCAGAAGATCAATCAGCATGTCCTCGCGGTCCGGGTCGTCAAACGGAAAGCCTTCGATGGCAAGAAAGACATCGCCCGGCTGTAATTCTGTGGTGTAGCTGGGTGGCAGGTCCCGCAATTCGCCAAAGGTGACGGGCGTGACGGCGCGACCCTGATACATGATGGATCCGGCAAAGATCGCAATCGCCAAGACAAAGTTAAAGATCGGGCCCGCCGCAACCGTGGCAACGCGTGCCCAAAGCGGAGCACCCAGCATCGTGCGGCGCATATCGACCTCTGCAACTGAGCCGTCAGAGCCGACACTTGCCGCATTGGCATCGCCCAGAAATTTCACAAATCCACCGAGCGGCAAGGCCGCGATCTGCCATTCGGTTCCGCGCTTGTCTTTGCGACTGAAAAGCACCGGCCCAAAGCCCAGCGAGAACACCTCGGCATGGATGCCGCACCAGCGGCCCACGATATAGTGGCCGTATTCGTGGATCGCGACAATGACAGAGAGGGCCACGACAAAGGCCGCAATCATAAAGGCGAAATTGCCGAACATCGGCACGAATTGCATCAGGTCCAAGGCACTATCCCAATTGGCTGATGGCCTCACCCGCGCGAATACGGGCCAGCCTGTCTGTCTCAAGCACGTTATCTAGGGTGATTGCGTCATTTTGCAGCCCACCCTCCGATGACATTTTGTCCAACGTTGCGGAAACAACCCGTGACATGTCCAGAAATCCAATCTCTCCACCGATAAATCCATCCAGCGCGCGCTCTTTCGCGGCATTGAACACCGCGCCGGATAGTCCGCCCTCTTTCATCACCCGTTTTGCGATGCCAAGCGCGGGATAGCGTGCGTCATCGGGCGCCTCAAAGGTCAGGCTGCCGATCTGGGCGAGATCCAGCCGCTCCACCGGCAAATCCTTCCGCTCCGGCCAATGCAGCGCGTAACCAATCGCATGCCGCATATCCGGCGGCCCCACATGTGCCATGAGCGCCCCATCATTGAACCCGACCATCGCATGGATCAGGCTTTCGCGATGGACCAACACCTCGATCATATCGGGTGAGACGTGAAAGAACTCTTTCGTCTCAATCAGTTCCATGGCCTTGTTAAACATCGACGCGCTGTCGATGGTAATCCTCTGACCCATATCCCAATTCGGATGGCTGGAGGCTTCGGCAAGCGTTGCGGATGCCAGCTTCTCAATCGGCCAATCCCGAAAGGCACCACCACTTGCGGTGATGATCACCCGCTCTACAGCGGTCATATGCTCTCCTGCAAGCGCCTGAAATACAGCCGAATGCTCGCTGTCGACAGGCAACACTGTCGCTCCATGCGCCTTGGCACGGCTCAGGACGAGCGGACCCGCCGTGACAAGCGATTCCTTGTTCGCGAGGGCCAAAGTCGTACCATGCGAAAGCGCTTCCAGTCCCGGCACGAGCCCCGCCGCCCCCACAATCGCCGAAAGGGCCCAATCAACCGGGCGCGCGGCTGCCTCGGCCACGGCATCAGGGCCGGCGGCAACCTCAATATGGGTGCCCGCAAGCAAAGCTTTCAAGTCTTCATAGCACTCGGGATAACAGGTCACAGCCAAATCAGCACGCAGCCGCAGCGCGTCCTTGGCAAGCTGCGTAAGGTTCCGCCCGCCTGTCAGCGCCACAACATCATAGGCCTGATCGTCACGCGCAATCAGATCAATGGCGCTTTGGCCCACCGATCCCGTTGCCCCGAACAGCGTGATCCGCCTCAAAAAACCACCCCCGGTACATCTGCGATATCGGCCACAAAGATCAGGAAAAGCGATGCGCCGAGCAATGCATCGAAGCGGTCAAAAAGGCCGCCATGACCGGGGATCAGGGTTGAGCTGTCCTTGACCCCCATCCGCCGCTTCAGCGCGCTTTCTGCGATATCACCCATCTGACCTGCGAAGCTGAGGATCATTGAGATCAAGATCACCCAGACCCCGGCATCGGTCAGAAGCGTAAAGATGAACCCGACAATCCCGGCACCGATCCAGCCTGCCACGGTCCCGCTCCAGGTCTTTTTGGGGCTGATCCGGGGCCAGAATTTCGGGCCGCCAAAGGCCTTGCCGGCGAAATAGCCAAAGATATCCGTAACGATCACAACCGACATCAGCCACAAAAGCCAGGTGAACCCGTAATCCACCCGGAAATGCACCAAGCCCCAACCCGCGACCTGAATGCCCAGGGCAAAAACAAAGAATGTCTTCTTCTCCGTCTTGAGCTGCGTAATCCCGATCAGCGGCACGATCAGAAACAGCAAGAACCCCCACGGCGTGCCTTGCGCCAACTGCCCCGACATGACCGAAGCCGCAAGTGCCGCCAGCAGCATGCCCTTTGTCGCCTCTTGCGGGCGGATCATCATCCAGAGTTCCCAGATCATGACGGCGCTGACGAAAACGACCATCATCTGGAACCAGACACCACCGAGGATTACTCCAACCGCGCCAAAAACCACCATGGCGGCGCTTGAGGCGATGCGAACGGTCAGATCATCCCACTTTGTCGGATTGGCAGGTGGGGGTGTCATTGTCAGGTCAGAACCGCCCCAAACCGGCGCTCGCGCCCACCGAAGCTGGCCAGTACCTTGGCAAATTCATCCGCTGTAAAATCGGGCCAGAGCGTATCGATGAATTCGTACTCTGCATAAGCCGATTGCCAGAGCAGGAAGTTCGATATCCGAGCCTCGCCACTCGTACGGATCACCAGATCGGGGTCGGGCAAAACATGTGTATCGAGGAACTTCGACAGTGTCTCTGCATCCACATCATCATGTGTCAGGCGCCCCTGTTCAATCTCATAAGCCAGACGCTTGGCGGCCCGGGTCACTTCATCCCGCCCTCCGTAATTGAGCGCCACAGTAAGATGTACAAGGTCATTGCCCGCCGTGCGCAATTCCAGATCGTCCATCAATGTGACCAGCTTGTCGTCCAGCCGGATCCGGTCGCCAATAAACCTCACGCAGACACCGCTTTCGAACAGCTCCTGCGCTTCGCGCTCTAGATACTTGCGAAAGAGGCTCATGAGGCCTGCAACTTCGGTCTGCGTCCGCTTCCAGTTCTCGGTCGAGAACGCGAAAATCGTCAGGTACTTCACACCTAGATCAGGGCAGGCCTTCACGATCTCACGCACGCGCCGAGCGCCAGCATGGTGCCCAAAGAGCCGCGGGCGACCCCGCTTTTGCGCCCAACGGCCATTGCCATCCATGATGATTGCGACATGGGCCGGGTTGGTCTTTGCGTCTGCGTCCTTGGGCATGGATGGCCCCTTTACTGATTAGATGGCCTAGACTTGCATGATCTCGGTTTGCTTGGTCTCAAGCGTTTCATCAACTTTGGCGATATGGGCGTCGGTCAGTTCCTGAACCGCGCTTTCCCAGAATTTCTGATCATCTTCAGACAAGCCATCGGCCTTGGCCTTCTTGATCTGATCCATGCCGTCCTTGCGCAGGTTGCGAATAGAAACACGCGCGCCTTCGGCATATTGCCCCGCCACCTTGCTTAGCTCACGGCGGCGTTCTTCGTTGAGTTCGGGAATGGGCAACATGATGATCGTGCCATTCATCTGCGGATTGATCCCCAACCCGCTCTCGCGAATAGCCTTTTCAACCTTGCCGACCAGACCCTTGTCCCAGACATTGATTGTGACCATGCGGGGTTCGGGCACATTCACCGTGCCGACCTGATTAATCGGCGTCATCGTGCCATATGCATCGACCATCACGGGTTCCAGCATCGACCCGGACGCGCGCCCCGTGCGCAGCGAGGCCAGCTCCGTCCGCAAATTCGCAATCGCGCCATCCATCCGGCGGCCCAGGTCATCGGTATCAAGTTCAAATTCTTCAGACATTCGTTGCTCTTCCTCGGGGCCACTTTGCCCTACTTTTGAACCTATTACGCGATGGTGCGTTCCTTGTATAGGTCAGGTTATCCGCAAGGATCGCGCAGAAATTGAGCAAAATCATGTTTTCGAAAGTTCAAAAATGCGGATCAAGGCAGCCCGCGGAGAAAGAGCGCGACCCGACCGCGCAAATTAGTCTTCAACAATTGTGTAGGTCCCCTCACCCGCCATGATTCCACGGAACCCACCAGGTTCGTTCAACGAAAACACAACGATAGGGAGGTTGTTGTCCCGAGCCAGCGCAATCGCACTTGCGTCCATCACGCCAAGCCGCTTCTGCAAAACCTCATCATAGCCGATCTTGTCGAGACGCTTGGCATCTGCATGCTTTTTTGGGTCCTTATCGTAGACCCCGTCCACGTTCTTGCCCATCAGGATCGCCTCGCAGGCCATTTCACTGGCGCGCAGCGCCGCGGCCGTGTCGGTCGTAAAGTAGGGGTTCCCGGTTCCGGCGGCGAAGATGCAGACCCGCTTCTTCTCAAGGTGCCGGACCGCGCGGCGACGAATGTAAGGCTCGGCCACTTCATTCATCGTGATGGCCGAGATCACGCGGGTATGGATGCCCAATTCCTCAAGCGCGGATTGCATCGCAAGCGCATTCATGACGGTGGCCAGCATCCCCATGTAATCCGCTGTCGTCCGCTCCATCCCCTGAGCGGAGCCCTGCAGGCCGCGAAAGATGTTCCCGCCGCCGATCACCATGCAGATCTCGACCCCGAGATCGTGGACCGCTTTGATCTCGGCCGCGACACGCTGCACGGTCGGCGGATGCAAGCCAAAACTCGTGTCCCCCATCAGCGCCTCGCCAGAGATTTTGAGCATCACACGTTTGAACGTGGTTGTCTCGATATCAGTCATGGCGTCCCCCTGATGCGCTTTGTTATTGGCGCGCAAAATGTCGCAAAAGGATGCGGGGTTCAATGGCTCTGGCAACGGTTTGAGCGAAGGATTGCGCCACGATTTCAACTCTGCAATACGATCCAGTCGCAGACCTCCATTGCGGCCCTATCGGGCGACAGGTCAGAAACGTCGAGACGGAGCAGATTCTTGGTGTCATCGCCATAAAGGCGATATCCGTCTTTGTGGTTGCGCAGCGCCATTTCCGCATCTCGCGGTTTGCGTTTTGACGCACGACCGGGTTCTTCAATCCGCCGCATATTCTCCTCAAGGTCACAAAGCAGATGCACTACGTAAAAAGGTCCACGGATCTGACCAAGCTTTTCGATACGCGACCAGCATTCATCCCCCCATGGCCCCGAACCAGCCAAAGTTTCAGTCAGGACAAGCGGCGTATCGGCATCCAATCGGTCAATTAGATCGTCGGTCAGCGCCTGCATCGCCCGCGCGGCGGCGTAGAATGCTGGCGACTTGAACGCCGTCAAAGCAAACGCTGGGTTATAGACCGTGTGATTATCCAGCAAACGTCCGCTCAGCCGTTCAGCAACGATTTGGCCAATGGTGAGCTTGCCAACGCCCGGATATCCGTTGAGAACGATGAGCATGCGCTTTTCCTGTCAGTTTCCCCTTCCTATGTACCGGCGCCGTAGCCAGTAACGCGCAAAACAACCCTCATGATCACGCTCTCGCCAAACAAGCCCATTTTGATTGCCGGACCGACCGCGTCCGGCAAATCGGCCTTGGCGCTCCACATCGCAAAGGTGCAGGGCGGCGTCATCATCAATGCGGATGCGTTGCAGGTCTTTAACGGCTGGCGCATCCTGACTGCACGACCCGATGATGCTGATCTGGCGCAAGCGTACCACACACTTTACGGGCACGTCCCATTTGATGCCGATTATTCGGTCGGGCATTGGTTGAGGGATGTTACGCCCCTCTTGGACGGCCCGGACCGACCTATCATCGTCGGCGGCACCGGGCTCAACTTTCATGCACTGACCGTCGGTTTGGCAGAAATCCCGGCAACACCGGATGCACTGCGTGCGCATGCCAATACATTGTCGCTGTCAGAGATGCTGGCCGCACTTGATCCGGAGACCAAAGCGGGGATCGACATGGCCAATAGGATGCGCGTTCAGCGGGCATGGGAGGTGCAAGAGAACACAGGCCGTTCCTTGCGCGATTGGCAACAAGCGACGCCGCCTCCGCTATTGCCGTTGGACCAAACCGTCTCCATCACGCTCGATGCCCCCAAGGACTGGCTGAACGAACGCATCGAACGGCGCTTTGACATGATGCTGCAGCAAGGCGCGCTGGATGAGGCGCGGGCGATGTTGGATCACTGGGACCCCAACCACCTGTCCTCAAAGGCGATCGGCGCGCCCAAACTCATCGCCCATCTGAAAGGTGAGATGTCGCTGGAGGCCGCGCGCGAGGCGGCCATCATCGCCTCGCGCCAATATGCCAAACGCCAGCGCACATGGTTTCGCGCACGCCAAAAGGACTGGTATCACCTGCCCATCGCCACAGCTGACATATCCGCAACACTGCGATTCGCCGATCACCCAGACCGTTGATTCCGCAGCGCTTTCTGGCGAGACTTGTCAAAAATCAACATTGAGGCAAAGTTGATGACGATGATGAGCGATGTCAAACCAGCGCTGGCGCTGGCCACGTTGACTTATGGCGGTCCGGCGTCAAAATGGCGGACCGAGGCAATGCGCAGCCATGCAACGCCGCGCCTGATCCACATCACCAAGGGACAGGGCCGTATCACCGTTGCTGGGCTGACAAATGGCTATGGGCCCAACAACCTGATCTTCATTCCAGCCGAGACGATCTATGGCCTCGAAGTGGGGCCCACCGTCTTCGGCCAGATCATGACCTTGCCATCAATCACAGACTGGCCCGACCATCCCTTTCATCTGCGGCTGCGCGATGTCGCCCCGCAAAAGGAGTTGCAAGGCTATATCGAGGCAATTGAACGTGAGCTGCAGCCCGGTGGCGATGATCGCGCCGCGGCGTGCCATCTTGGCCTGCTGAGTATCTTCGTCGAGCGTCAGTTGCAGACCCGCGACCCGGCCAGCATTGATCAGCGCCGCAACTCGGCGGCAGGCAAGCTTGTCGCGCGCTATGCGGCGATGATAGCCCGTGACTTTGCAGCGGATCGCAGCGTCGCTGATTTCGCTGCGGCACTGGACGTTACTCCCACCCATCTGACCCGAGTCTGCCAGCAGACCTGCGGACGCTCGGCGCTGAAGCTCTTAAACGAGCGTATCCATTATGAGGCCTGCATGCTGCTGCGCGATACGCAAGAACAGGTGCAGGACATTGCAAGGCGCCTAGGTTTTCGGTCCGCTGCCTATTTCACCCGCAGTTTTCAGGAAAAATCAGGCCAGACGCCTTCAGATTTCCGGCGCACAGGCGGTGCGGGAACGCGAATCTGAGCATCGCTTCTTGCTGCGATGCGGCACCAAAGCGCTTTGACACAGAGCGGCCCAGTGTCGCTTTTCGACATATCAGATGTCGCTTTTGACAAGTGTTTGATCAAAGCGTCGGTTGACCTGCGGCCGGAAAACGTGCGGAATGGGGCAGACGGCGGCGCCACGCGAACAAAAAGGCGCACAACAAGCCGACGCTATAAAAAAGATGTGTCACAGGGAGAAAATAATGACGCCATCACGAAAGCCTATCCATCCAGCCGCGCTGATGTATGCCGAAGAAGCGAAAGCAGGCAAACTCAGCCGGCGGGAGTTTTTGGCGCGTACGACCGCTTTGGGGGTAACGACAACCGCAGCTTACGGACTGCTGGGCATAAACGCGCCAGCACAGGCCGCCGGGCATGCCCAACAAGGCGGCACATTGCGCATGCAGATGGAAGTGCGGGCGCTGAAAGATCCGCGCACCTATGACTGGACCCAGATTGCCTATTTCACCGCTGGCTGGCTGGAATATCTGGTTGAGTACAATTCCGATGGCTCGTTTGAGCCGATGCTGCTGGAAGGCTGGGAAGTTAATGAGGACGCGACCCAGTATACCCTCAATGTCCGCCGTGGCGTGACATGGAATGACGGCACCGAATTTACTGCCGAAGACGTCGCCCGCAACATCGAAGGCTGGTGTGACAAGACGGTCGAAGGCAACTCCATGGCAGGCCGCTTCGCGGTTCTGATTGATGACACCACCGAAAAAGCCATTGATGGCGGCATCGAAGTGGTCGACAGCCATACCGTGCGCCTGAACCTGCCCGCCTCTGACATCTCGCTGATTGCCGGCATGTCCGACTATCCCGCCGCCATCGTGCCTGCGGGCTTTAACGCCGACGCCATGCTCGACAACCCCGTCGGCACTGGCCCCTACCTGCCAGAGAGTCTTGAGGTTGGTGTGCGCGGCGTAATCGTGCGCAACGAAGGCCACGAATGGTGGGGCTATGCGGCTGGCAAAGGCGCCTTCCTCGACCGGATCGAATACATTGATTACGGTCAGGATCCATCTGCCTGGGTGGCTGCAGCCGCCGCAGACGAGGTCGACATGACTTATGAAACAGTCGGCGACTTTGTTGATGTGTTCGAAGGGATCGGCTGGGAACGCTCTGAAGTCGCCTCTGGCGCGACAATTGCGATCCGGCCCAACCAGGTGGCCGAGGTTGATGGCGTTCAGCCTTATGCTGACAAACGTGTCCGTCAGGCCATCGCGATGGCGGTGAACAACGACGTCTGCCTGGAGCTTGGCTATTCCAATCTGGGCGAAGTGGCGCGCAACCAGCATGTGGGCCCGATGCACCCTGCTTGGGCGGATGTGCCAGGCCTGCCCTATGATCCTGCGAAAGCCATGGAGCTGCTGACCGAGGCAGGTATGGCCGATTTTGAGATGGAGATCATCTCGATCGACGACGATTGGCGCAAAAACACAACCGACGCCGTGGCCGCCCAATTGCGCGACGCAGGCTTCAACGTGAAGCGGACGATCATCCCCGGTTCTACCTTCTGGAACGACTGGACGAAATATCCATTCAGCTCGACCAACTGGAACCACCGTCCGCTGGACACGCAGATCCTTGGCCTCGCCTATCGTTCGGGCGAAGCCTGGAACGAAAGCGGCTTCGCCAATGCCGAGTTCGACGCATTGCTGGCCGAGGCAAACTCCATCGCCGACGCCGACACACGGCGCGAAACTATGGGAAAATTGCAGACCATCATGAGCGATGAAGGTGTGACGATCCAGCCTTACTGGCGTTCGCTTTACCGCCACGCCAAGCCGGGCTTTGTCGGCTGGGATATGCATATCGCGTATCTGCCACAGATCTATAAGATCGCGCTCGCTGCATAAACCAAATCGGGCCGCCTTAAACCAGAGGCGGCCCTTTTCATATCACGCACCGCTGACAAACGGTGGGCAAAAAACGCGGGTGGTCACATCCGCAAACGACCAACAGGGGTCTTGATGGGATTATTCATTCTGCGCCGCCTTGGCGTGATGCTGCTGACAGCATTATGCCTGACATTCATCGTTTTCTGGCTCACGAACCTTGCTCCGAACCTTGAGAAACTTGCGAAGACGCAAGGCAATGCGAGGATGAGCGACGAGGCTGTCCAGACATGGCTGGCAAATCGCGGCTATTCCCAGCCCCTGCCCGTCAAATATGGCCAATGGCTGGGCGTCGTGCCGGGCTACGTGATTGAAGGGACGGATGGCGAGATACGCGGACGCTGCATCGACCCGAACCAGGACCCATCTGAAGCACCAAGATTCTGCGGCATCCTGCAAGGCGATTGGGGCTTTTCCACAGTCGCCAAAGAGGATGTCAGTGAGGTCCTCCCCACCCGCCTTGCCAATACCGGCAAGCTGATGTTCTGGGTCATGGTTGTGATGGTGCCCGGCGCGCTCTTCGTCGGCGTGCTGGCAGGCATGCGTGAAGGCTCTCGCACAGACAGGACACTGTCCACTGCTTCGATCATCTCGACCGCGACACCGGAATATGTGTCCGGTGTGGTCTTCATCGCGCTCTTCGCCACCTCGACCTTTGGCATGCAATGGTTCAAGGGCTCTGCCAGTTCGGCGGTGCAGGACGCGACGTTTGAGAACTTCTTCCTGCCTGTGATCACCATCGCGCTTTACGGCATGGGCTATATCGCGCGGATGACCCGCGCCTCCATGGCCGAGGTGATGACCGCGCAATACATCCGCACCGCCCGACTGAAAGGTGTGAGTTTCCCCAAGATCGTGCTGAAACACGCGCTCAGGAATGCGCTAATCGCGCCGTTCACGGTGATCATGCTGCAAATCCCGTGGCTTCTGAACGGCGTGGTGATCGTTGAGACACTCTTTACCTATCAGGGCTTTGGGTGGGAACTGGTCCGCGCGGCCTCCAACAACGATATTGAGATGCTCTTAGGCGTCTCTGTCATCTCTGTTTTCGTGGTGCTTCTGACGCAGCTGATCTCTGACATCGGCTATGTCTACCTGAACCCACGCATCCGAATTTCTTAAGGGGGACCCGGACATGGAACCGCTTACATGGACAGGCAGCCTCGGCACCATCCTCAACCCCGTTTTCGGGATCGCGATTGCACTTTATCTGGTCGCAGTCGTCGTGCAAAACGTCATGGCCTTCATCGCAGGCCCGGTCACTTTACAGGCCAATCCTGACGGCACCCTGCAATCGCGCGGCGGCGTCATCGGGATGCTTGAGACGGCCAGCAAATATCTGTTGCTGGTCATCGTTGCAGCGCTTCTGGCCTACATCATCATCCCGCTTTTCATGGGCTACGGACAGGCCGGGATCGTGGGCGAAATGTCCAAGCGGTTCCTGCCGGTCTGGATTGCGCTCGTAGTGTTGTTCGTAGTCTCCATCTGCTACAAGCGGCGGCTCGGCCTTTACGGCAAGCTCTTTGACAGCACCGTCGGCATGATCGGCTTTGCACTTGTGATGTTCTGGGTGTTTACCGCTCTTTTCTTTGGCGTCTTCGACTGGATCGCGACGCATGATTATCTGAGCCAAGTGTCGGGGCTAAAAAACAAGGTGCCGGGCGTGCCGGTCCCGGAAGGGACCGAAGGGTTACTGCCCCACTACCTTCTGGGCGGTGATAACCTGGCCCGTGATGTGTTCAGCCGGATGGTGGCAGGCTCCACCTTCGTGATCGCCATCGCGCCACTGGCCACGCTTTTTGCGTTCATGGTCGGGATCACGTTGGGCCTCCCTGCGGGCTACTACGGCGGCAAGCTCGACACGGTTCTATCGTTCCTCGCGAACCTGATCCTCGCCTTCCCAGTGATCCTGCTCTTCTATCTGCTGGTCACCCCAGAGATCGTGCAGACAGGCATCCCGTCCTACATGGCGGCATTCCTGTTCTTCTTCCCGCTGATCTTTTTCTTCGTGCTCTTGAACTCGCGCTACTACACGCAGCCCGCGAAACGCACGGCAATCATGATCCCGGTTCTGGGCATCCTTGGCTGGCTATATCTCTCGGTCATCAACCAACGTGGCACGGTGATCAACTTCCTGCCGCCATGGCTCGACGGGTTCGATATCACCGTGCTGGTGGTCTTCGTCTCGGTTGTCTTCGTGAACGCACCAACCGTCTTCCGTATCGTGCGCGGGCTAACGCTGGATCTGCGGACGCGCGACTATGTGGCCGCCGCCCAGACCCGTGGTGAAGGGGCGTGGTACATCATGCTGTGGGAAATTCTGCCCAATGCGCGCGGACCGCTGATCGTCGATTTCTGCCTGCGGATTGGCTATACGACCATCCTCCTCGGCACATTGGGCTTCTTCGGTCTTGGCCTGCCCCCCGAAAGCCCTGACTGGGGGTCCACGATCAATGAAGGGCGCAAGCTGCTTCTGGTCTTTGCGCACCCGGCCCTGCCCCCTGCGCTGGCATTGATGAGCCTCGTGCTGGGGCTCAATCTGCTGGCCGACGGCCTCCGCGAAGAAAGTCTGAAAGACTGATGAGCGCCCCCCTCACACCACGTTACACAGAATTCGGAGGCAGCTGATGGCCACCCAAGACCCGACCCAACCGATCCTTGAAATCGACAAGCTGTCCATTTCCTTTTTCACCCGGCTGCGTGAAATCCCGGCCGTCATGGACTTTTCCGCAACCGTCATGCCGGGCGAGGCGCTTGGTCTTGTGGGCGAATCCGGGTGCGGCAAATCCACCGTCGCCCTTGGCGTCATGCAGGATCTGGGTGTGAACGGACGCATCGTCGGCGGCTCGATCAAGTTCAAGGGCGAAGACCTGAACGAGATGTCGCCCGAACGCCTACGCGACATCCGCGGCAGCGAAATCGCCATGATCTATCAGGAGCCCATGGCATCGCTGAACCCGGCCATGAAGATCGGCAAGCAGTTGATGGAAGTGCCGATGATCCACGAAGGCATCGGCGAGAAAGAAGCCTATGCACGTGCGCTGGAAGTTGTGACGGACGTCAAACTGCCCGACCCGGAGCGTATGCTGAAAAGCTACCCACACCAGCTTTCCGGCGGCCAGCAGCAGCGCATCGTCATCGCAATGGCGCTGATGGCAAACCCGTCGCTCTTGATCCTCGATGAGCCGACCACCGCGCTTGACGTGACGGTTGAGGCGGCTGTGGTCGAACTCGTCAAAGACCTTGGCAAGAAGTACGGCACCTCGATGCTTTTCATCAGTCACAATCTGGGGCTGGTATTGGAGACCTGTGACCGGATTTGCGTGATGTATTCCGGCGAAGCGGTGGAACGCGGCAGTATCGAAGACGTCTTCGACACGATGCAGCACCCTTATACGCAGGCCCTCTTCCGCTCGATCCCCCTGCCCGGCGCGGACAAAAACGCCCGACCCCTCGTGGCCATCCCCGGCAACTTCCCTCTGCCCCATGAACGCCCGCAAGGTTGCAATTTCGGTCCCCGTTGCGACTATTTCGAAGCCGGGCGCTGTGATCAGGGCTTTATCCCGATGGAGATCGTGCCAGGTAATGACCGACATCAGACCCGCTGTCTGAAGTTCCAGGAAATCGACTGGAACGCCCCGCTGCAAGTCACTGAAACCCATGAAAAACCTGAGCCGGGGCCGGTTGTTCTGAAGATGGACAACCTCAAGAAATACTACGAGGTCGCGGCCAATGCCCTCTTCGGTGGCGGCGACAAGAAGGTCGTGAAGGCGAACGAAACGCTCAGTTTCGAGGCCCGCGAGAGTGAGACGCTGGCCATTGTGGGTGAATCTGGCTGCGGCAAGTCCACATTTGCCAAGGTTCTCATGGGGTTAGAGACCGCGACGGATGGGCAAATCCTGCTGGACAACCGCTCCATCGGAGAAACTGCAATTGAAGAGCGCGACACCAAAACCGTCTCTGACATCCAGATGGTGTTCCAGAACCCGTTTGACACGCTAAACCCGTCCATGACGGTCGGGCGGCAGATCATCCGGGCGCTCGAAATCTTTGGCATTGGCGAAAACGACGCCGAGCGCAAAGACCGGATGCTGAAGCTGCTCGACCTTGTGAAACTGCCGCGCGCCTTTGCCGACCGCATGCCGCGCCAGCTTTCCGGTGGCCAGAAGCAACGCGTTGGAATCGCACGAGCTTTTGCCGGTGACGCGCGGATTGTCGTGGCGGATGAGCCTGTCTCGGCGCTTGACGTGTCCGTACAGGCGGCAGTGACCGACCTGCTCATGGAAATCCAGCGGGAACATAAAACTACGCTCCTCTTTATCAGCCATGACCTTTCCATCGTCCGCTATCTCAGCGACCGCGTGATGGTGATGTATCTCGGCCATGTGGTGGAACTGGGCACGACCGATCAGGTCTTCGCCCCGCCCTATCACCCCTATACCGAGGCGCTGCTGTCAGCCGTGCCCATCGCGGACACGAGCGTCGAAAAGCAACATATCGTGCTAGAGGGCGACATCCCCTCAGCCATGAACCCGCCCAGTGGGTGCCCGTTCCAGACACGATGCCGCTGGAAGTCGAAAGTGGGCGATCTTTGTGAACGTGAGGTGCCCCCAGTGCGCATGCTGGCCGATGGTCATCAGATCAAATGTCATCTGAGCGATGCTGATCTGGCCGACATGCAGCCAGTAATCCAGATCGCGGCGGAATAGGTTCCGGGGACTAGCGCCCCCAGATCACCTGCACATAATTCTGCGTCTCTGCAAAGGGCGGGACGCCGCCATAGCGCGTGATCGCACCAGGCCCCGCATTATAGGCGGCAAGCGCCAGCGGCCATGATCCAAAGGTCTCATATTGCGTGCGCAAGTAGCGCGCGCCGCCATCCAGATTTTGTTCGGGGTTGAGCGGGTCGACACCCAAAGCGCGCGCTGTTGCAGGCATCAATTGCGCGAGCCCCAGCGCCCCTTTGGAAGATACTGCGTTGGGATTCCAGCCGCTTTCCTGCTGGACCAGACGCAGGAAAAGATCAGCGGGCACGCCATGACGTGTCGCCGCCGCCCTTGCGCTGGTCAAAAACGGCCCCACATAGCTGCCGGTATACCGGGGTATCGCGGTTAGAGCTTCGTCCCGCGGGGGCTGCAGCCGCACCGAATTGGCATATTGCCCAGCGGCGCGCCCCTCCAGCACATCGATCTGGCTTTGCAAAAGCCCGCTACGCGACATGGTCGAGACTTGTTCCTGCGCCAAAGCGGGCAAGGCGGCCCCAAGGCCGCACAGAAATCCGAGCGTTCGCGCAATGCGCATGGTTTGGCTCCCCACCTATCCACCCTGCGCAACATAGTGCCTCGCGCGCGCAGAACCAAGGTCACCTTCTGTTAACCTTGTTGCGGCATCCCGTCTCTGTCACAAAAGCGCAAATCAGAATCGCGGGAGGTGCCAGAATGGCCGGATCAGTGAACAAAGTCATTCTCATCGGCAATCTGGGCGCCGATCCCGAAGTGCGGACATTCCAGAACGGCGGCAAGGTCTGCAACCTGCGCATCGCCACTTCTGAGAACTGGAAAGATCGCAATACCGGCGAGCGGCGTGAAAAGACTGAGTGGCATTCGGTTGCTATTTTCCAAGAAGGGCTGGTGCGCGTCGCTGAACAATATCTCAGGAAGGGCTCCAAGGTTTACATTGAGGGTAAGTTGCAGACGCGCAAATGGCAGGATCAGTCTGGCCAGGACCGCTATTCAACCGAAGTCGTATTGAACGGCTATGACGGCACGTTAACCATGCTCGACGGTCGTAGTGAAGGCGGCGGGGGCGGCAATTACGGCGGCGGGAGCAGCAGCGGCGGTTACGGCGGTGGCTATGGCGGCAATGATGGCGGCTATGGTGGCGGCGGCAACGCACCCGCAGGCGGCAGCGACATGGATGACGAAATCCCGTTCTAAATCATGCAATTCGCGCCTGAAGCTCAGATTCTGATCCTGAACGGCGTGATCCTCGCGGTGGCCTATCTGGGCATCTATCCCAGCCTTGAAGAAAAGACGTTGAACCGGATCATGACGATTGATCTGGTTCTTTCGGCGCTGGCGGTTTTTGTGGCAGGGGCGCTGTTCTGGGGCAGCGGCGTGCCGTTCAGCATGCTCTTTTTCGAGACGAACTGGGCCGTTTTCACCATTGTCACGCTGATGGTGATGGAGGTGCCGCTTTTCCTGAATTTCGCGAAGAAATACGGGATCAGTCTTTTTGACGACGATCAGCGTTAGCGCGCGGCAAGGGCATCCTCCAGCACCGACAGAACCGCCTCAGGCGGCACATCCGACGTAATGAACGCCTCACCAATCCCGCGCGCGAGGATGAAGCGCAACTTGCCGTCCAGCACCTTTTTGTCCTGCCCCATGAGTTCCAAAAGACCTACCGCATCGGGCAGATCGCCGGGAATATCGGCGATATCCACCTTCATCCCCATTTCGCGCAGATGGGCGCGGACACGGCTTGGCTCTTCCTGACTGCAAAGGCCCAATCGCGATGACAACTCAAAGGCCAGCGCGCAGCCTATGGCCACCCCTTCCCCATGCAGCAATCGGCCGGAATAACCCGTCGCCGCCTCCAAAGCATGGCAAAACGTATGACCGAGGTTCAAAAGCGCGCGGTCGCCCTGTTCTGTCTCATCGCGCTGCACGATGTCAGCCTTCATCTGGCAGGATCGTTCCACCGCGCGGACCCGCGCATCCATGTCACCTGCCGCCAAGGCGGGGCCTTGCGCCTCAAGCCAGGTGAAGAATTCCGCGTCACCCAGAAGCCCGTATTTGACCACCTCGCCATAGCCCGCGAGGAAATCACGCTTGGTCAGCGTGCCCAGCAGCGCAGTATCGGCGAGTACAAGGCTCGGCTGGTGAAAGGCCCCGATCAGGTTCTTGCCACTGGGGGAGTTGATGCCGGTCTTGCCGCCCACGGAACTGTCGACTTGTGCCAGCAAACTGGTCGGGATCTGCACAAACCGCACTCCGCGCCGCAGGATCGCGGCAGCAAAACCGGCCAGATCGCCAATCACCCCACCGCCAAAGGCGACCACGACATCGCCGCGCTCCACCTTCTGCGTGAGCAGCCATTCGACCGCGCGTTCCAACTGCGCCCAACACTTCGTGGCCTCCCCGGCGGGCAGGGTCAGAGCCTCGCTCGTCAAACCGCCGTCGGACAAGGCCGCCTGCAACGACGGCAGATGCGCCGCCGCGACATTTTCATCTGTCAGGATGCAGATATGACGACGCCCCCCCAAGGCAGCGACGTGCCGCCCGGCATTATTTATCAGCCCCGGACCGATCAGAATGTCATAGGCGCGACCCGGCAGATCGATATGCACTTTGGCGGTCATGTGGTTTTCTCCAGAATTTCGGGGCGCGACAGCAGCATTTGGATCACGGCTTGTGTGGTTTCGTCGATGCTAGCGGCACCGTCAACGGGTACCCGCAGGCCCGCCAGGGCGTAGATTCCCTTGCGGTCGTGATAGATCCCCGTCAACGTGGCATGCGGGTCATCGGTGCGCAGCAGGGGCCGCGTATCCTTGTGGCGTACCCGTTCCCACAAGGTTTCCAGATCGGCATCAAGCCACAGGGCAACCCCCATCTCGGCAATCGCATCGCGGTTCTCGACCGCCAGAAACGCGCCGCCTCCGGTGGACACGATTCCGGGCGGCCCGGATAAGAGGCGCCGCAACACCTCAGCCTCGCGTTTGCGAAAGAACGCTTCACCGTCGCGGGCGAAGATTTCGGGGATGGTGAGCGCCGCCGCCTCCTCAATCGCTGCATCGCTGTCGACAAAAGACACATCCAGCGACGCGGCAAGGCTGCGCCCGATCGCCGTCTTGCCAGAGCCCATCATCCCCACCAGAACAACTGTCCGGTGCAGGCGAAAATGCGACGCTGTTGTCATGCAGTGTGATCCCTCAGAAGCGACCAAACATGTCGCACGCAAAATTTAATGAATGAATGCCGTGATCTTGCGCAAAAGGCCATATATAATCCCTGCCAAAGGTGGCATGTAGACCACATATTGAGGCAGAATTGAAAGGTTTGGGCAGGTCATGTGGCGTCTCATCAAAGCGGTGCTGTATTTGATTGTCATTTGCGGGGCAGGTTTGGTGGCATATGCCTATATCGGGCCGGTCTTCTTTCCCGCTGATTTTGCAGCCCCCTCAGAAGAGGTGACGCGCCCTGTTACGCTGGACACAAATTAACGCCCTTGCGCTTTGCCTTTTAGCGGGGGCCGCGACCGCGCAGGACGGTGCACCGCTTTCGGCCATCGATTGGCTTTCCGAAAGCGTTGAGCGGTCGCGCGTGGCCGAACCGCCCGTGACGGATACCGCCGCCTCTCCCCCAGTCACGGTCACGCCGCTGGACCGCCCGTCGAAAGACCCAGTCGGTCTGTTACCGCCTGAAGTCACAGGATTGCCGCGCACGATCTGGGCCAATAGCGATGAGGCGACATTGGTCGACCTTGTCCGCGCGGAACGGGTTGAGACCTTGCCCGCCATGCAGGACTTTTTGCGTGTGCTGATGCTGGCCGAGGCGGATGCACCCTTTGATGCTGACGCGGAAGGGGCGTTGTTTCTCGCGCGTGTCGACAAGCTTTTGGACCTTGGTGCGCTGGAACCCGCGCAATCGCTGATCGAACAGGCGGACCCCGACACGATCGCGCTATTCCGCCGCTGGTTTGATGTGGCACTCCTCACAGGCACGGAGGATCGGGTCTGCGATGTGATGCGCGCCAATGCCTCTGTCGCGCCGACATATCCCGCGCGCATTTTTTGTCTCGCTCGCAACGGTGACTGGCCTGCAGCTGCGTTGACACTGAATACTAACCGGGTTCTCGGCGATATCTCGGAAGCGGAGGAGGCCTTGCTCGCGCGCTTTCTCGACCCCGAATTGTTCGAAGGCGAGCCACCGCTCGCCCCGCCTGCGCGGGTCAGCCCGCTGACCTTCCGCATGCATGAGGCGATTGGGGAGCCGCTGATCACCGCCACCCTGCCCCTTGCCTTCGCTCACGCTGATCTGCGGCCTACAACCGCCTGGAAATCACAGCTTGAAGCGGCAGAGCGTTTGGCGCGCCACGGTTCAGTCGCGGAAAATACACTGCAGAAATTCTATACTGCGCGGGTCCCGGCGGCATCGGGTGGCGTTTGGGACAGGGCCGCAGCCATTCAGCGGTTTGATGCAGCCTTGCGCGACAGGGATACTGTGCGGCTTCGCGAAACCCTGCCTGCCGCGTGGCAGGCGATGCAGGATGCACGCACCGAAGTACCCTTTGCCAAGCTTTATGCTGATGACCTGCAGGATCTGCCGCTGGAGGGTGAAGCAGCGGAAATTGCCTTCTATATCGGGCTGCTATCGCCGAGCTACGAAGAGGTGGCACTGGCCGCGCGAGAGGCCGGGCTGGGCTTTGATCCGTTTCTGATCGCGCTGGCGCGGGGTGTTCCGCAAGAGGTACCCGCGCGTACAACGGAAGAAATCGCGATCCAGGCGGCCTTTGACGGCGCGGCCCCCTCGGCCGCGATTGAAGCCCTCGTGGGCGAAGGTAAGCTGGGTGAGGCGCTCTTGCGCGCCATTGCCCAATTCAATGCAGGCTATGTGGGCGACAGTCGGCTGGTGACCGATGCGCTGGCGCTTTTGCGATCGGTCGGGGTTGAGGATGTCGCGCGCCGCGCGGCTTTGCAGATGCTGATCCTGGACCGCACGCCGTGACCACCGCCATGGCCCACTGGATTCAGGCCTTTCTTGAGGCGCAGGCGGCGGAACTTGACGCCGCCGCCAACACGCAACTGGCCTATGCCCGTGATCTGCAGGATTTCAGCGGCTGGCTTGATGACAAGGCGCTGCATTTCACGACGGCAACCCGCGATCATATCGAAAGCTACCTGATCGATTGTGAGGCGGAGGGGCTTGCCAAATCCACCCGCGCGCGGCGGCTTTCAGCGATCAAGCAGCTTTACCGCTTTGCGTTCGAGGAAGGCTGGCGCGCCGATAACCCGGCCATCCAAATAAAGGGGCCCGGGAGGGCAAAGCGCCTGCCCAAGACACTCGATATCGCCGAAGTGGACCGGCTGTTGGAGGCGGCGCGCAATTCGCCCAAAGAAAAGCTCCGCAATACCTGCCTGATGGAACTGCTGTATGCGACCGGCATGCGCGTGACCGAACTTGTCAGCCTGCCTGTCTCCGCAGCGCGCGGCGACCCGCGCATGTTGCTGGTGCGCGGCAAAGGCGGCAAAGAACGACTCGTGCCCTTGTCACCACCGGCGCGGGTGGCCTTGGCGGCCTACCTGAGCGCGCGCGATGATGCGGAAGAGGCAGCGCGCAAGGATGGCAAACCGGCCTCCCCATTCCTGTTCCCCTCACGCGGCAAATCCGGGCACCTGACCCGGCACCGCTTCTTTGGGCTGATCAAGGAATTTGCCTTGGCGGGCGGCGTGTCCCCTTCGAAAGTCACGCCGCATACCTTGCGCCATGCCTTTGCCACGCATCTTTTGGCGGGCGGTGCTGATCTGCGATCGATCCAGACCATGCTGGGCCATGCTGATGTGGCGACCACAGAGATTTACACCCATGTCCTTGATGAACGGCTCAAGGATCTGGTGCTGGAGCACCACCCGCTTGCAAAAGCCGCGAAGGCTTGATGACGGGCAGCCGAGACTACATAACAATCGTGATATTGCGTGAAAGTATCTAATGGAAACCGCCACACTTGACGCCGCATTCTGGGTGACCGCCGGCGCAATCCTGATCCTTCTTGTCCTCTCGGGCTTTTTTTCTGGCTCTGAAACCGCGTTGACGGCAGCGTCGCGCGGCAAGCTGCGCTCGAATGCCGATAAGGGCTCAAAAGGGGCCGAGCGGGCGCTGAAGATCACCGAAGACAATGAACGTCTGATCGGTTCGGTCCTCTTGGGCAATAACGTGGTCAATATCCTAGCCACGTCTCTTGCCACCGCGGTGCTCACCAAGCTTTTTGGCCAAAACGGTGTGGCAGCGGCCACCCTAATCATGACCTTGCTGGTCCTGATCTTTGCCGAGGTGCTGCCAAAGACCTTTGCCATCACCTACCCTGAATCAGTTGCGTCGCGCGTGGCGGGGCCGATCAGCTTTGTCGTGCTGATATTTTCGCCCATCGTTACCGCGGTGCGTTACCTCGTGCGCGGCGTGCTTTACGTTTTTGGCGTTCGCACCGACCCTGACAGCAACATCCTGGCGGTCCGTGAAGAGATCGCGGGGGCGCTGCAGCTGGGCCATTCCGAAGGGATCGTCGAAAAAGAGGACCGCGACCGGATCCTTGGTGCGCTGGACCTCAATGAACGTGCGGTGGAAGAGATCATGTTGCATCGTTCAGGCATTGAGATGCTGGATGCCGCCCTGCCTGCGCAGGATATCCTGTCCCAGATCCTCAAAAGCCCTTATACGCGTCTGCCGCTCTTTAAGGATGAGCCTGAGAATATTGTTGGCGTCATCCATGCCAAGGATTTGTTGCGGGCGATGCACAAGCTGCTGGCAGGCGGTGAAGAGGATGCGCAAGGCCTTGAAGCGTTTGACGTCATGAAAGTGGCAATGCCCGCCTATTTCGTGCCGGAAACAACGACGCTGGATGATCAGATGCGCAACTTCCTCAAGCGGAAGACGCATTTTGCGCTGGTAGTGGATGAATATGGCGGCCTGCAAGGGCTGATCACGCTGGAAGACATCCTCGAAGAGATCGTGGGCGAGATTGCGGATGAATTTGACGATCATGAGGAGGAGCAGATCGCACCCACGGCGGATGGTGCCTATATCGTAGACGGTGTCATGACGATCCGCGACCTAAACCGTGCCCATGACTGGAACCTGCCAGATGATGAAGCCAACACGATTGCGGGCCTCGTGATCCATGAGGCCCAGATGATCCCGCTTGAGGGGCAGGTCTTTTCCTTCCACGGCTTCCGGTTCGAAGTGCTGAGCAAGGAAGAAAACCGGATCGCGACGCTGAAAATCCGCAAGCTCTGACCTTGCCATTGGCTGCCCTAAGGTAAATGGTCACCCTATTGTTATCAAAACGAGGACGATCATGACCTTACGCCAATTGTTGCCATCGTGTTTGTTAACCTTGTTCCTTGTCACCCCGGCCTTTGCCCAACAGGCCGCAGATGCCGTCGCGCCTGAAGAAGACACCGGCATATCCGCCTTTGAGAACCTGTCAGACGCAGCGGAGGCCGCCCTTGCCGCCAAGGCGGAAGGCGTGCCTGTCACGGCCGACGACTGGATGGTCGCCGCCGCAAACCCCTTGGCTGTTGAGGCCGGGGCCGAGGTTCTGGCCGAAGGCGGTACCGCAGCAGACGCGATGGTCGCGGTCCAAGCCGTTCTGGGTCTTGTTGAGCCGCAATCATCCGGTCTGGGCGGCGGTGCATTTCTCGTCTGGTATGATGCCGCTTCCGGCGAAGTGACCACGCTCGACGGGCGCGAAACCGCACCGCTCGCCGCAACGCCGACCCTTTTCCAAGATGAAAATGGCGAACGGCTTGGTTTTTTTGATGCGGTCGTCGGTGGATTATCCGTTGGCACGCCCGGCACGCCAAAACTGATGGAAGATGCCCATCGCCGTTGGGGCCGCGCGAATTGGGGGGACCTCCTAGCACCTGCAATCACGCTGGCTGAAGATGGATTTGTCGTGTCCCCCCGCCTCGCAACAATGGTCGCGGGCGATGAAGAAAGACTGCAGCGCTTCCCGGCCACCGCCGACTATTTTTATCCCAACGGTACCGCTCTCGCGGCGGGAGATATCCTGCAGAACCCTGCCTATGCCGACACGCTACGGCAGATCGCGGCCAGAGGGACGGAGGCGTTCTATACCGGCCCGATTGCCGAGGATATCGTAGCCACTGTGCGCAATGCCGAGGGCAATCCGGGCGTTCTGTCCACACTCGATCTTGCACTTTATGACGTCATCGAACGTGACCCGGTCTGCGTCGGATTCCGCACTTACGATATTTGCGGGATGGGGCCGCCATCCTCTGGTGCGCTGACGGTTGGGCAGATCCTGGGGATCATGGACAATTTCGCTTTCGATGACCCGGCAGACCCCGATGTCTGGCGGCTGATCGGCGACGCCTCGCGCCTCGCATTCGCAGATCGAGGCCGCTACATGGCGGATAGTGACTTTGTGCCCATGCCGACAGAGGGTCTCGTAGACCCCTTCTATCTGGAAGAACGCGCAAACCTGATCGAAGGAGACCGCATCGATGGCTTTGTCGCACTACCAGAAGTCAGCCCCGGTGAACCAGAATGGGATCATGCCCAGCTTTGGGGCGATGATGTGAGCCTCGAATTCCCATCAACCTCGCATATCTCTATCGTTGACAGTTACGGTAATGCCCTGTCGATGACGACGACGATCGAGAACGGCTTTGGCTCTCGGCTGTTCGTGCGAGGGTTCCTGCTGAATAACGAGCTGACGGACTTTTCCTTCGCCACGCACAGCAATGGTTACCCCATCGCCAACCGCGTTGAGCCGGGTAAACGCCCCCGCTCCTCAATGTCGCCCACGATCGTGATGGAAGATGGTGCTCCTGTTCTGGTGATCGGCAGTCCGGGTGGCAGCCGCATCATCGGTTACGTGGCCAAGACGATCATGGCGCATCTGGAATGGGATATGGATATCCAGGCCGCTATCGCGATGCCGCATCTCGTCAACCGGTTCGGCACCTATGATCTGGAGGAAGGCACGGATGCTGTCGCGTTCGAAGCGCCACTGACCGAGTTGGGCTACGAGGTAAACATACGCGGGCTGAATTCCGGCCTGCATGCGATCAGTATTGGCGATACGCTTTCTGGCGGGGCAGATCCAAGGCGTGAAGGGATCGCACTTGGAAACTAGACTAGCGTATTTCGCGCAGATCTCATGCCATGCGGGATGTCACGATCTGCGCGATAGCGGGCTTTAAGCGCCCAATCACCCCTGACCATCCGCAGGCACCAATACTGGGGTGATCAAAACAGCATCTGCCCGCAGCGAAACTCTGTCACGGCGGCGCCGCGCCTTGATCGTTCCACCTCCTTCGCAGGCCTGACATAAAAGAGCCGCCCCTGACCAAAGAACATCTCATTCGTGTTGATCGCAGCAACCCATCCACGCGCTAGCGATTGACCATAGCCGCGTTCCAGAATTTCACCGATCTCGTTCACCGGAGCTGTCGTGGTAACAGTGTTCAAAAAGAACTTTCCGCCGCCCGCTTCGGCGACAGTTGGGCCATTGGCAAGAAATTCAATCCGATTGTAGCCCGGTCTGGTCAGGTCAAAGTAATGGGCCAAGACATATTGCAGCTTGTAGGGCCTGTCGTTGCAGGATCCGTCCTCAAAACAGGTTGTCACGGACTGACAGGATTTGACGGATGCCGAACCCCGCTCTTGGGCCCACGATGTCCCAGCGATCAGCAGACATGCCACACCAAGGATAGTTTTCAAAAAACGGCCCCGAAAACGGTCACGTGTCATCGGCATATTTCCCTATTTCGGCAAGGCGGCGAGCGCCCAATACTCGTGATGAGTGGCAGGCTTGCGCGCGGATGTAACGGCGCGGCATCAACGCCCCTTGAAAAGGCTGCCGAGCACCCCGCGCACGAGCCGACGACCAGTCGTTCCCTTGAGCTCCTTCACAACGACCGAGGCAAGCGCGCTGCCGAAACTGTCACTAGATGACCGGTTGGGTGTGCTGCGAGGCTGACCTGCGCTGAAGCGGCGTGCGGCTTTGAACTCGCGGGCCTTTTCGTCGAGCAGCGCCTCGGCGGCTTCGGCTTCTTCTGCCGCTTGGGCCGCAGCATCGGCACGTTTGCGCAGCATCTCAAAGGCACTGTCGCGATCCACGGCTTGGTCGTACTTTCCGGCCATGTCCGAGCCGGACATGATTGCCTTGCGGGTCGGCGCGTCTATCGGCCCAAGCTGCGAGGACGGCGGGCGGATCAGCGTCCGCTCCACAATCATTGGGATGCCCTTTTTATCAAGGAATGACGTCACCGCCTCACCGGTGCCGACCTCTTGAATAGCCTCTGCCGTGTCGAAGGCGGGATTGTCGCGATAGGTTTCGGCGGCCGTTTTCAGTTCCTTGCGGTCCTTGGCGGTGAACGCTCGCAAGGCATGCTGCACGCGATTACCCAACTGGCTGAGGACGTCTTCGGGGATGTCTCCGGGGTTTTGTGTGACGAAATAGACGCCGACACCTTTGGACCGGATGAGACGGGCGACCTGTTCGACCTTGTCCACCAACGCCTTTGGCGCGTCGTCGAAGAGCAGATGGGCCTCATCGAAGAAGAAGACCAGTTTCGGTTTGTCGGGGTTGCCGACTTCGGGCAGTTCCTCGAAGAGTTCAGACAGCAGCCACAACAGGAATGTCGCATAGAGGCGCGGGCTGCCCATCAGTTGATCGGCAGCGAGGATGTTGATCTCACCCCGTCCGTCGCGCGTGCGCATCATGTCAGAGAGTTGCAAGGCGGGCTCCCCAAAAAGCGCGTCACCGCCCTGATTTTCCAGGACAAGGAGTTGCCGTTGGATCGCACCCACGGACGAGGATGCGACATTGCCATAGCGGAGCGACAATTCGCTCGCATTCTGCCCAACCCAGACAAGAAGCGCGCGTAAGTCCTTCAGATCGAGAAGCGGCAAACCCTTTTCATCGGCAACGCGGAAGGCGACATTCAGAACGCCTTCCTGCGCGTCAGTCAACTCCATCAGACGCGCGAGCAAAAGTGGGCCCATCTCGGCGACTGTCGCGCGGATGGGATGGCCCTGCTTGCCGAAAAGGTCCCAGAAGGTCACGGGGAAGCTGTCATAGACAAGGTCAAGCCCTATTGTGTCAGCACGTTTGGTGAAAGCCTCATGCAGCTTGAACGCCTCTGTGCCCGAGGCGGCAAGGCCCGACAGATCGCCTTTGACATCAGAGAGGAACACCGGCACGCCCGCCGCCGAAAACCCCTCGGCCATGATCTGCAATGTCACGGTCTTTCCGGTCCCTGTCGCACCGGCGATCAGCCCATGCCGGTTCGCCTTGTCCAGACGCAAAACCTGCGCTGTGCCGTAAGCTTCACCGCCGCCACCCATGAAAATATGATCGCTCATGTAAAGGGGTCCCCACTAAATTCTCAGTCAAAATACATTCTTAACCACTTCGTGCCAGTGTCCAAGCATGGCTTTCCGGCTTTGTTGTCCGGCGGGCCATACTTCCTCCCTGTTAGACTGGCCGTGCCTTCGGGCACGGCTTTTTTTTCGGCCTCTATCGTTGCCGGGATCGTAACAGTTTTGTCAAAGATTCGCAGTTGACGGGCACCATGCCATTGCGTAGCTTCTCCGCAATTCGTCGGCCAAGTCCGACAGGGAGAACATGAAGAAGGGTCCTGTTTGGGCCCTTTTTCTTGTTTTCCACCCGCAAAAAAGTGAGCGAGACTTTGCCCGCGCCCCGTGTTTTGGCCCTGACATGGCCCTGACCCCATGGTACATCGCCGCGAAAGAACGAAGGGACAAACGTCAATGCATCCACTGCTGAAATCTCTACCGCTTATTCTACTGATCGCGCTTGGAGGGACCGCAATCGCGCAAGAAGCGACAGAAACAACGGCAGATGAAGCGACGGATACGACACCACCCGATCTGAACCTTGGTGAGCCGGTTGGCCCGCAAGTTGGCCAGGCCTATGTGCGGCAGGAATTTGGCGATTGGGAGATGCGGTGCGTCAAGACGCCGGAAGGTCAGGACGATCCTTGCAACCTCTATCAGCTCCTTGAGAACGATGATGGCGTTGCGGTCGCCGAGTTCAATCTGTTCCGCCTGCCGCCCGGTTCACGCGCCGCTGCGGGGGCCACAATTGTTGTCCCGCTTGAGACATTGCTGACGCAACAACTGACGCTGGCCGTCGATGGCGCAAATGCACGACGCTATCCGTTCACTTTCTGCAATCCAGGTGGCTGTGTCGCGCGGCTTGGTTTCACTGAGGCAGAAGTGCAGCAATTCAAGCGTGGTAACGTCGCGACGATCCGGCTTGTGCCTGCCGCCGATCCCGAGCAAGAGGTGGTTCTCGATGTCTCGCTCATCGGATTTACGGCAGGTTTTGATGGCAGCGCGGTGGTCGAGTAAGCGCTAAGCGTGCTTGCGCAGGGCCAGCACCGCGTTAAGTCCACCAAACGCGAAAGCGTTTGAGAGTGCTACATCAATATCGGCATCGCGCGCCACATTGGGGACGACATCCAGAGCGCATTCAGGGTCGGGTTCCTCATAACCGATTGTTGGGGCAACAATCCCGTCCTTGAGAGCCATGACGCAGGCCAAAAGCTCCACCGCCCCGGTGCCGCCGATCAGATGGCCATGCATCGACTTGGTGGACGACATCATCAGCGTATCTGCATGTGCGCCGAAGACATCTGCAACCGCTGCGCATTCGGTTTTGTCATTCGCCGCAGTTCCCGTGCCATGGGCATTCACATAGCCGACGCTTTCCTTGGGCAGGCGCGCATCTTTTAGGGCGCCAGCAATGGCCCGCGCGGCGCCCTGTTTTGACGGCATGACGATGTCGGACGCGTCAGATGACATCGCAAAGCCCACCACCTCGCACAAGATCTCGGCATCGCGGGCCTTGGCGTGTTCGTATTCCTCAAAGACAAAGACCCCGGCCCCTTCGCCTTGAACCATGCCGTTGCGCGTTGCCGAAAACGGGCGGCAGGCATCCTTGGACATCACGCGCAGACCTTCCCAGGCTTTAATGCCGCCAAAGCACAGCATCGCCTCGGACCCGCCAGTGATCATGACCTTCGCCATCCCACAACGCACCATATTAAAAGCCTGCCCCATCGCATGGTTTGATGAGGCGCAGGCAGTCGCCACTGTGAAAGATGGGCCGCGCAGGTTCCATTCCATCGACACGTGGCTCGCGGCAGCATTGTTCATCAGCTTGGGCACGATGAACGGGTGTACACGATTTTTGCCCGCCTCATAGACGGCGCGGTAATTGTCGTCTTGCGTGTTCAGCCCGCCACCCGATGTGCCCAGCACGACGCCCGAATTGTCCGCCAGCGCACCCGAAAAGCTGAGGCCTGATTGTACAATCGCCTCTCGCGCGGCAAGCAGCGTGAACTGGGTGAAACGGTCATAGAGCGCGATTTGCTGGCGGTTGAAATGCGCCGCCTCGTCATAGCCCTTGATCTGACCCCCGATCTGGATTGAGAGGCGGTCGACATCGGGGATTTCTAGCGTACCGATCCCACAATGCCCTTCGCGCATGGCAACAAAGGTTTGGGCAACATCCGCGCCAAGCGGATTGATCGTGCCAGCCCCCGTGATGACGACGCGTCGCATCTACTTGTCTTGCGCCGCCACAAGCTTGCCCACCGCGTCGATAATCGCGCCGATGGATGAAATGTCGAAATCACCGGAATTGGGTTCATTGGCGTTAAAAGGCACCGAGATGTCGAACGCCTCTTCAATCGCAAAGATGCTTTCGACAAGGCCCATGGAATCGAGGCCAATATCGTCAAGCGTCTGATCAAGCGCGATGTCGCTGGGCTCAAGCAGCGCCTGCTCGGCAAGAATGCTGATGACCTTATCCTTGATGTTCATCTGGCCCGATCCACCCTTGCATGATCCTCTTCCCGGGCGTGATGTAGTCAATTTGACAGGCGTTTGAAATACTGTTTTAGCGTTTTGTCAGGTCACGCAGAATGCGTGGCAGGCGGCGCAAGGCCTTGTAGCTGTCGATATGGGTCTGCATGCGTGTGGCGGGGTAACCCATCATCACCCGTCCGGCAGGCACGTTTGACAGGACCACGGTGCCGCCACCCAAAACCACGTCGTCCCCGACCGTCAGGTTGTCCGCCACCCCGGCCTTGCCGCCCACGACGACACGGTCACCGATTACGGTAGACCCGGCGACACCGGCCTGCGCGCAGAGCAGGCAATGCGCACCGACAATAACGTTGTGACCGACCTGCACCAGATTATCGATCTTGGTGCCGTCGCCGATCTGCGTGGCACGGATCGTGCCCGCGTCGATGGTCGAATTCGCCCCAACCTCAACATCGTCGCCGATGACAACACTGCCCAGCGAATGAATGCGGTGCCAAGTGGGATCCTCCGGCGGCGTCATGGGGTCGTTGCCAAGTGTGCTGCGCGCGATTTCGACATTGGCCGGTTCTACGCTGACGAAGGAAAATCCGTCGCCACCGATTGCCACATTGGGCTGCAGAATCACCCGAGCCCCGATCTGCACCCCGCGTTGGACACGCACACCGGCATGGATGCACGCACCCTCACCCAGCGTCACGCCTGGACCGATGCTCACCTGATCGCCAATCCAGCTCGCCGCCCCGATCTCTGCATCCGGACCAATCACACTGAAGGGGCCAATTGAGACATCCGCACCAATCCTGGCCTTCGGGTCGATCAGCGCTTGCGGTGAGATACCGTCTCGCTGCAGGGGCCGGTCGAGCATCTGCGTCAGCCGGGCCATGGCCAACCGCGCGCGCGGCGCAATGATTGCAGCGTCCAGACCGAACTGCTGCCAGTCGGCGCCTGACCACAGAACCGCCACCCGCGCATTGCCTTCGCGCAAGGCGTCACCATAGGCCGGGCTCATTGCCAGGGCCAGGTCGTCAGGTCCTGCATTGCCGGGTTCGGACGCGCCTGCGACAGTCAACTCAACATCACCAAACGCCTCGGCCCCCAGCGCCGCTGCGATCTCCTTGATTGAATGCGCCATGATGCCCCCGCTTTGGTGTGGGGGCTGATTTAGCCGCCCACGGCGCGGATCACCACCCCTTCGCGGGCAAGCGCGCTCCAGATACGGGCGTCGCGACCATAAACATCACGGCGATACTGCATGGGGCCCTCGGCTTGGGTGAAGGCCGTGCGATAGACTAGGTGCACCGGCACAGGATCGGCCAGATCAACCCGCCGCTCGCGACCCGTCCGCAACTCAGCCTGAAAAAGCGCTTCCGGATCAGATGTTTGTGGCGCCAGCAGCGCATAGGCAAAGTCAAACGGATCGGCGAGGCGAATGCATCCATGGCTGTAGGCACGGGTTTCACGGCCAAAGAGGCTCTTGGCCGGGGTGTCATGCAGATAGATGTTATAGCGATTGGGGAACATGAACTTCACCAGCCCCAGCGCATTGCCCCGGCTGGGCGGCTGACGCATGGAATAGGGGAAGTTCGTCCGGCTGTAGCGCGTGAAATCAACGGCATTGCGATCAACCACGCGGCCACGTGTATCGGTTATGATCAACTGGCTGACCGCGTTCGGATTACGCTGAAGTTGCGGCAGATATTCCTTGGTGATGATCGAGCGTGGGACGTACCAGCTGGGATTGATGACCATGAACTCCATGACATCCGAGAATTCCGGGCTTTCTCGATCATCTTCACGCGCGCCGATCACCGACCGGGTCGAGAATGTCACGACATCGTTGTCGATAATCTGTGCCGAAAAGTCGGTGAGGTTGACCCAGATGTGGCGTTCGCCCTTGGGGCGGTTGATCCACCTTTCCCGCTCCATCGCGACAATGACGGATTGCAGGCGCTCCGCAGCGGAACGGTTGATCTCACGCAAAGTACCGGGGCCTGCAGTGCCATCGGAGGCCAGGCCATGCGCCTGTTGAAAACGCTGGACGGCGGCAACAATCGTGTCGTCATAGGTTTGCGTATTCGTACGGGACAGAAAACCCATTGTGATCAGCCGGTTGCGCAGTGCAACCACACGCGCACCGGTATCACCGCGCTCCAGCTTGTTGCCGGGCACAACCGGCCCCCAACCGCCCGTCGCCACCAGACGTTCCATCGCCATTTTCTGGCGCATCAATCGCGTATATTCGGGCGAGCTTGGCGGCAAGGCACGCAGGAATGCCGCCGGATTGGATTGCGCAAAGGCCTGCAGAGTCTGCAAACGCGGCCGATAGGGGACCTGCCGATGGATGCTGCTGACGACCTGCGACGGGATCAGAATACCAGTCTGCACATCACGCGCATATTCAAGGAACAACCGGCTGAGTTCAACCTCCAACCGGCCTTGCGCCGCGGGTGTGCGGGCAGCCTGCAATTGCGCCATCAGCGCCTCTGCATCATAGCTTGCGGCGGGCAAACCATGATCGCCGGCTGCGGAAAACGCCGTGATGAGTGCGTTGCGCCGTGCGCGGTCCCCCCGATTACTCCAGATCCCTTCGAAATTCCGTGAACGGTAGAATGCGGCCAGGTCAGGATCGCGCGATGCCGCTTCGGCTACCGCCTGGCTGAACTCTGTCACTCTGGCCTGAGCCGGCAGCGTTGATGCGAACATGACGAAAGCAGCGGAGAAAATAATCAAAAAATATAATAAAAACAAATTCTTCGACAAAAGAACAATGCGCATAATGGCAAACCTTTGGTAAGACTTGAACGTACGGTAATGTGGCAGCAGCTTCGATGTGAGTATGAATATCCATACCTTGCGTAAGTCTATTCATAAACCGGTGATACCCGGTGGCGCCGATCAAGATGTTGCGCAAATGCAGCCAATTGGCCCCAAGAGGTAAAAAAACTTTACCAATCTTGCGCAGATTCCCGCCGATTTGCCTGACGTTAACCGCCATCTTGGTAAACAATGCTTGGTCAACGAATCAAAGTGTGTCATAAAGTAACAACATCTTGGGGGCTAACGGCAGTAATCCGCTTCAAAGCGGATAAAGATGGACGACGGGACAGGCGCAATAAACATGACGAAAACGACTTCCGCGGGTATATCCCGGCGTGGATTGTTGGGTGCTTTTGCCGCAACAGCGGTTGCCGCAGCACCAACATATTCCAAAGCAGCTGGCTTTTTGCGTGGCGCAGGCGACATTCGCCGTATCGGAATGCATTCAGGTCGAACCGGCGAATATCTGGACACAATCTACTGGATCGAAGGCGAGTATATTGCAGAAGCGGTGCGCGAAATTAACGTGCATATGCGTGATTGGCGGACAGGTGAAGCCGTCCAAATGGATTTGCGGACAATCGACATCATGTCAGCCGCACTGAACCTGATGGACACGAGTGAGCCTTACCTGCTGTTGTCAGGATACAGATCGCCACAAACCAACAACATGCTGCGCTCCAGGTCATCTGGTGTGGCACGCAACTCGCTTCACATGCGCGGCCAGGCCGCCGATCTGCGACTGACCAGCCGCACACCAACCCAAATGGCCAATGCCGCAATCGCCTGTCGTGCCGGTGGTGTCGGGCGGTATGGACGCTCCAACTTCGTTCATATGGATTGCGGCCCGATCCGCAGCTGGCGCGGCTAGCACTACCTAATCCACCAGAATGGGTGAGGGTCCATCGCGCAAATCCTGCCGCGCGGCATCCATGATGGTCTGCGAAAGCCGTTCGAACATGTCGGCCCTTGACGTCACGCGCCAGACAAGGCCAATCGCCCGCATCATGACATTGCGCTGAAACGGAATGACAGTGACATTGCTGCTGCGTCCGTCAATTTCAGACCGGGCATACAGCCGCGGCAGACAGGCCACGCCCATCCCCATCCCGACCATCTGTCGGATTGCATCAAGGCTGGTCCCCTCATAATCCCGCGCCAACAGCGCGCCATGTGCCTGACACAAGGCGGCGATTTGCGCATGCATCGCGTGATCGGGTCCAAGCGACAGGATTGTCTGGCCCGCAAGCGCATCCTCGGTCACCGTGGGTGATTGCGCGAGCGGATGGTCCGAGGCGACGGCCAGCACGAACGGCTCGCGAAACAGTCGCTTGTCGGCGAGATCCGCCCCGGGCTCTGGCAGTTGGGTGAGGATCACGTCGTGATGCCCAGCAATCAGATCGTTGCGCAAATCGGGCGCCGGGCTCTCGCGGATGTAAAGCCGCAGATCGGGGTATTGCGCATGGAGCCGCTCGACGACAAATGGCAGCAAGTAGGGGCCAATGGTCGGTGTCGTGCCCAAGCGGATAGTTCCGCCCATGCCGCCACGAATGTGCGCCGACATATCAACAATCCCGCGCACCTCATCCACAGCGCGGCGGGCACGCGTCACAACTTCGCGCCCCTCAGGCGTCAATGTGACCGGTCCCCTGCCCCGTTCCACCAGCCGGACCGACAACAACGCCTCAAGATTGCTGATCTGCAGACTGAGCGAAGGTTGAGAGATTCCCAGCGTCTCAGCCGCTTTGCGAAAATGTCGGGCTTCGGCCAAAGCAATCAGGTAACGAAGTTGACGCAGGCTGGGCAACAATGACGCACCTCCTTTTGATAGTTTTTTCCTATCAATATTTCTAACATGATTGTCTTTATTTGAAATGCCACACGCCTATTTCCCGATCTAGCATGAAGTTTTGGGGCCAGAAAATGAGCATCGGATCAATGTCGACATCTGAAACCTTGTTTACGGATCAATCCGTTGCTTCCCATGGCTAGGGCACTATGTCGCAGCAAGAGTGAAATTCTAGACCGCCCGGAATAATCGAGTGACTTCAACATCCACGTCGCGCTGGGTCACACCCGCTGGCCTCGTGCCTGTCCTGATCGCAAGCGTGCTCTTTGTCTATTTCGCACAGATGATCCCCGCCATTGCGGCGGGGGACGCGCTGCGCTTTGTCTGGGCGTGGGTGCCGAGCCTTGGTGTCAATGTCAGTTTCCTGGTGGACGGGCTGAGCCTGACCTTTGCGCTTCTGATCACGGGGATCGGCGCGCTGGTGATGCTTTATTCGGCGCGGTATCTGGCGGGGCACGAACATCAGGCACGGTTTTCACTGTTTCTGACCAGTTTTATGCTGGCGATGCTGGGTGTGGTCTTGTCGGATAACCTGTTGGGTTTGTTCGTTTTCTGGGAACTCACCACCATCACCTCTTACCTATTGATCGGGTTTGGTCATGCCAGCCCGAAATCGCGCCGCTCGGCCTTGCAGGCGCTTTTGGTCACGGGTGTTGGCGGGCTAGCACTGCTCGCCGCAATCATCATGATCGGCAATGTGGCGGGTACGTTTGAACTGTCGGAAATCCGGGCAATGCCGGCAGTGCTGACGGAAAGCGCGCTTTACTTGCCCATCCTGATCCTCGTCCTACTCGGCACCTTCACAAAATCAGCGCAAATCCCGTTTCATTTCTGGCTGCCTAACGCGATGGCAGCGCCCACCCCGGTCAGTGCCTATCTCCATTCTGCCACGATGGTGAAGGCGGGTGTCTACCTCATGGCGCGCATGCATCCATCGCTCAGCGGAACCGAAGTCTGGTTGTGGACTTTGACCATCGCGGGCGCGATCACGATGGTCTTTGCCTCGGTCATGGCATTGCGCCAGACCGATTTGAAACAGGCGCTGGCTTACACGACCTTGATGGCGCTGGGTGCGCTGACCCTGCTTTTGGGTAATGACACCGCTTATACGATTACAGCGGCTGCGACGTTCCTGATTGTGCACTCGCTCTACAAAGCAGCACTTTTCCTCGTGGTCGGCATCATTGATCACCAGACCGGAACACGTGACGCCGACAAGCTTTTCGGGTTGGCGCCCTCCATGCCGATCACTGCGGCGGCGGCGGGCATTGCGGCTTTGTCGATGGCGGGCTTTCCGCCATTCCTTGGATTTATCGGCAAAGAGTTGAAGTATGCCGGTGCGATCGCCGTGGCGTCCGAGCCGATCCTTGTCGCGGGCGCGGTTCTGATCGCAAGCGCGCTGATGGTGGCCATTGCAGGCATCGTCTCATTCCGCCCGTTCTGGAGCAAATCGGGCGAGCCGCTGCCCAACATCACCGAGGCGCCGTGGCCAATGCTCGCCGGACCACTGATCCTGGCACTTCTGGGGGCGATATTCGGCATTTTCCCCGACCTCATGGCCAATACTTTGGTCAATCCAACGGTTGACGCCATCCTTGCGGGCGCTGAAGAGGCGCGGCCGCTCAAGCTTTGGGCTGGGGTGAACCTGCCGCTGATGCTGAGCATCGCGACATTCGTGCTTGGCTTCACTATCTACTATTACAAGATCGCGTTGCGGAATTGGCTGATTGATCTCGTCAATCGCAGCCCCAGTTTTGATCGCGGCTGGGACAACCTCTTGGCTGGCCTTCTGGCGGCCTGCAAATGGCAAACCCGCGTGATCCAGACCGGTGTGCTGCGCCGCTACATGTTTTTGACATTTGCCACGGCACTGGCGGCGCTGGCCGGGACGCTACTGCTCAAGGATGTGGCTCTACCGCCAATCAACGTGCCTGACGTGACCATCGCCGACTGGCTTGTCTTCTTGCTGGTCTTGCTCGGCACGGCCCTGACGGCGGCAACAAGCTCGCGCATTGCGGCCATTGCTGGACTTGGTGTTGTTGGGATTGGCATCGCCATGATCTTCATTCTCTACAGTGCGCCAGATGTCGCCATCACCCAATTGCTTGTTGAAACGCTGATTGTCGTGCTTTTCGCAGCAGCGGCTCTACGCTTGCCGCATCTAGGCGCTGAGCCGCTGCGTAGCAGGCCGTGGGACGCGCTTTTGGCTGTTGGGCTGGGTGTCGCCACCACCGCCGTTCTGCTGGTGGTCACCGCCGGACAGATTGATCTGGAACTGACTGCGTTCTTCCAGACCGCAAGTTGGCCGCAAGCCTTTGGGCAGAACATCGTCAACGTGATCCTCGTCGATTTCCGTGCCTTGGATACCTTCGGCGAGATCGCGGTGGTCCTTGTTGCCGCAATCAGCATCTATGCGCTTCTCAAAAGCAAACCAGAAAAGGACGAGACATGAATTCCGTCATCCTGATCGCCGGCGCGCGGCTGCAGGTTGTCCTGCTTTTGGTTTTTTCGGCCTATATGCTGTTGCGCGGCCACAATGCGCCGGGTGGCGGTTTCATCGGCGGTCTGATCGCTGCGACCGGTTTCGTGGTCTACGCCATCGCCTGCGGCACCAAGGATGCACGCGCAGCGCTTCGCTTTGACCCCGCCAACATTGCAGGCCTTGGCCTTGGTATCGCGTTACTGGCAGGTGTGATGGCCGCGATCTGGGGCGATGCCTTGTTCACCGGCCAATGGCTCTTCATCGGTGAGACCGAGGATGACAAGGGCCTGCCGCTCTCGACCGTTTTGGTCTTTGATGTCGGCGTCTACCTTGTTGTTCTAGGGTCGGTTTTGTCGATTGTCTTTGCGTTGGAAGAGACAAGCTGATGGAGCAATTGTTATCGATCCTGATCGGCGTTCTGGTCGCCGCCTCTGTCTACCTGATGATGGGCCGCAACCTGCTGCGTTTCCTGTTTGGTCTGATCCTTTTGTCGAACGCGGCCAATCTGACGATTTTCGTCGCGGGCAGGCTTACCCCCGGCGCGCCACCGCTTGTGCCTGACGGTCTGGATGCGCCGGTAGGTCCTGTGGCCAACGCCCTGCCCCAGGCGCTGGTCCTGACCGCCATTGTGATCGGTTTCGGGCTGTTTGCATTCGCGCTGATCCTCGCTGTGCGCGCTTATTACAGCCTGGGCACCTTGGATACTGACGACATGCGCGTCGCCGAACCGAAAGATCAGGCATGAGCTGGTATCTGACCCTTCCGCTGGTCATCCCCTTTATCACCGCAATTGCCGCATTCCTTCTGCGCAACGGCGCGTATGGGCGCTGGGTGTCTGTAGCAGGCTCAACTGCAGCGCTGGGTGCGGCCATCGCGCTGATGGTGGTCGTGCTGGATCAGGGTGTGCTGGCCGATCAAATGGGCCAATGGGCAGCACCTTTTGGCATCACGCTGGTGGCGGATCTGCTATCTGCCGTGATGGTTCTGATCACCGCAATCACCGGGCTTGCCGTGGCGATCTATGCCATCGGCGACGTCGCTGCGCGTCATGAGCGGCACGGTTATCACGCGCTGTTCCAGATCTTGCTGGCAGGGGTAACAGGCGCCTTCCTGACCGGTGACCTCTTCAACCTCTATGTCTGGTTTGAGGTGATGCTGATCGCCTCATTCGGGCTTCTGATCCTGAATGGCGACCGCGAGCAGATTGAAGGGGGCGTCAAATACGTGGCGCTCAACCTCATCTCCACCATCCTGTTTCTGACCGGTATCGGCCTGCTTTATGGCATGACAGGCACGCTGAACTTTGCTGACCTCGCCGTCAAAGTCGACCTGATCGAAGACAAGGGCATGCTAACCGTGGTCGCCATGATGTTCATGGTGGCCTTCGGGGTAAAAGCGGCGGTCTTCCCGCTGTTTTTCTGGCTACCTGCGGCCTATCACACGCCCAGCTTTTCGGTCTCTGCCGTCTTTGCAGGTCTGCTAACAAAGGTTGGGGTCTATGCGCTGATCCGCATGTTCACGTTGGTTTTCGACCATGACGTGGGGTACACGCATACGGTGCTGTTGTGGGTCGCGTGCCTGACCATGGTGACTGGCGTTCTGGGCGCTGCGGCACAATCGGATTTCCGCAAAATCCTGTCATTCCACATCATCAGCCAGATCGGATATATGATCCTCGGTCTTGCCTTGATGACACCTTTGGCGATTGTTGGGGCGGTGTTCTATCTGGTGCACCACATCATCGTCAAAGCGAACCTGTTCCTTGTGGCGGGTATTTCACGGCAATTGACCGGCGGGACTGATGTCTACAAGATCGGTGGTCTTTACAAGTCGAGCCCGCTTCTCGCCGTCCTGTTCCTGATCCCCGCCTTTTCGCTTGCTGGCTTCCCACCACTTTCCGGCTTTTGGGCGAAGTACATCATCGTGAAAGCCACCCTGGATATTGAGATGTGGTTTGTCGCTTTCATCGCTTTGGCAGTGGGATTGATGACGATCTATTCCATGACCAAAATCTGGGCGGAGGCGTTCTGGAAAGACCATCCAGACGGGCGCGACCCGGCCTTGTCCGGTCTGGCCAATCGCGCACCCCTTCTGATACCGGTCGCGGCGCTTGCGCTTCTGACCATGGTGATCGGCTTGATGCCGGAGCCATTTGTCATCTTTGCCGAACGCGCGGCGAACCAATTGCTTGATCCCACAACCTACATCACAGTGGTGTTGGGAGAGCCGTCATGAACCTCTTTCTCTTGAATATTCTGCTTGCCGTTATCTGGGCCGCCCTCTGGGGCAGCTTCACGCAAGCGCAGTTTCTGGTCGGGTTTCTGATCGGGTTCATCACCCTTTGGATCGCACAGCCGCTTTTCGGCGGCACCAGCGGCTACTTCCTGCGCGCCTGGCGGATCGTGCGTCTGGTGCTCTTCTTTATCTACGATCTGTGCGTTTCCAGCATCCGCGTCGCCTATGACGTGCTGACACCGCAGGATCTCAGCAACCCTGCCATCCTAGAGATGCCACTGGATGTGAAATCGGATATCGAGATCCTGTTGGTCACCAATCTGATCTCGCTGACGCCAGGAACGCTCAGCCTTGATGTCACGCCCGACCGGAAAACGCTGATCGTGCATGCGATGTTTGCAGATGATCCTGACGCGGTGATTGCCGATCTGAAGTCGGGCATGGAACGCATGGTCAAAGAGGTATTCGAAGAATGACACTCACCGAGTTCCTGATCCTCTCAAAGGACATTGCGCTGATTGTGGTTGTCCTGTCCCTTGCCGTTGCCTTTGTCAGGCTCGCCCGCGGCCCCAGCCTCGCCGACAGAGTCGTGGCGCTGGACATGATGACTGTCTCGCTGATCGCGGTCTGTGGGGTGTTGGCTATCAGTACGGGCGAGCTTGCGCTATTGGATGTCGCACTTGTTCTGGCGCTGGTTGGCTTCCTTGCGACCGTGGCGTTGGCGCGCTATGCCGAACGGCGCCAGATAAACGGGGAAGATGAAGATGATTGAGATCCTCATCGCGGCCTTCCTTTTATTGGGCGCGTTTTTTGCCATGATCGCAGCGGTCGGCGTATTGCGCCTTCCGGATGTGTTGACGCGCATGCATGCCTCGACCAAGGCGGGCACATTGGGCAGTAGCCTGATTTTGATCGGTGGTGCGATCTTTTACGACGACGCCGCAGTCACTGTGCGGGTGGTGGCCATCATTTTGTTCCTGATGCTGACGGCCCCGATTGGGGCTCACATGATTGGCCGTGCTGCCGCACGACATAAATAGGCCAAGAAGACCGATAAGCACTCTTGCAGGCTGCTGCATTTCAGAGGCAACATGCCCTGCAGGAGTGGAGCTTTCGGATGCCTGATCAGTTCGACATTGCCATAAGGGAGGGGCAAATCGTAACGCCAGACGGGATCGTCACGGGCGATATGGGAGTGCGCGAAGGCGTCATTGCTGCGATCGCGCCAGATCTTGGTCCGGCTGCCAAGGACATCGATGCAAGCGGACGTTGGGTGATGCCCGGCGGCGTCGACGTCCATGCTCATATTGAACAGATGTCCGGCATGGGCCTGATGAATGCGGATACGTTTGAAACCGCGACACGCTCCGCCGCGATAGGTGGCACAACCAGCGTGATCTCGTTCGCCGCGCAGGCCAAGGGGCAAAGGCTGTCCGATGCCATGGCCGATTACAGCGCGCGTGCGGAGCGCGGCGCGATGATTGACTATGCCTTTCACATGATCGTGTCAGACACCACGGCCCCTGACGTTGATGCGGACTTGGGCGCGCTGATTGATGCAGGCAACCGGTCAATCAAGGTGTTTACGACCTACAATATTCAGCTCAACGATGCAGAAATCTTGCGTGTCATGTCAGTCGCGCGTGCCCATGGGGCGCTCGTCTGCGTTCATGCCGAAAACGATGCGATCATTGCCCGCGCCAAGGCGGCGCTGATTGCGGCGGGCAACACGGCCCCGCATTTCCACGCAGCCTCCCATCCGCGCATGGCGGAGGTGGAGGCTGTTGCCCGCATCTGCCGCTTCGCCGAACATCTGGGGCAGCCGGTGATGCTGTTTCACATCTCGACCGCCGAAGGGGCCGCGATTGTGCGCGATGCAAGGCGGCGCGGCGCACCGGTCTGGGCCGAGACCTGCCCACATTATCTATTCATGACCGAAGAGATCCTTAAGCAAGACGGGATCAATGGCGCGAAATGGATGTGCTCTCCCCCGCAGCGGACGAAGGCGGATCAAGAGGCGCTCTGGCAGGCGCTCGATCAGGAAGACCTGCAGATCGTCTCATCTGATCACGCGCCCTACCGGTTCGACGAGAGGGGCAAACTCTCCGCCGGTCCGTCACCCGGCTTTCACGAGATAGCCAATGGTTTACCGGGGCTGGAGACCCGGCTGCCGTTGATGTTCGACGCGATGGTCAGTCGCGGGCGCGGCGGGCCAGAGGCGTTCGCGCAACTCACCGCAACGGCGCCAGCCCAAATATATGGCCTGCCCCGCAAAGGGGCCCTCGTCATCGGAAACGACGCCGATATCACCGTTTGGGACCCGGAGAATAGCGTGACTTACGGGGAAGACGATCTGCACGACAATGTGGGTTACAACCCGTGGGTCGGCTACAGTATGAAAGGCTGGCCGACAGACGTCTTTCTGCGCGGCGCACACATCGTCGAGAATGGGCAATTCGCCGGAACACCGGGCGCAGGCCGGAAGATCGACCGCCCCACTCTGCCACTCGCCCCAACAACGCCTGTCGCCTAGGAGCCCCTATGCCACCCGCCCAAACCGACAACCAGCTTGCCATCACATTCCTCTATTATCGCGATCTGCCGCGCGCGATGCGCTTTTACGAGGATGTCATGGGCCTCCCGCTCGCCATTGATCAGGGCTGGTGCAAGATTTATCAGATATGTTCCGGCGCGCATGTGGGGCTGGTGGATGAGGCAAAGGGCATGAACAAATGGGCCCCGGTGAAGCCCGTGCAGCTTTGCATTCGGGTGCCTGATGTGGCGTCATGGTATGAATATGCGCGGGACAGCGGGCTGGAGGGCTTGTCCGAACTCTTCGTGAACGATGAGATCGGGATCAAAGCCTTCGTTTTTGACGATCCCGAGGGCTATCAGATAGAAATCCAGTCAGCGACCCGCGCAGGCGCATGACGCTGATTGTCATCAATCCCAATTCCTCAGAAACGGTTACTGCAGGCATTGATCAGGCCGTCGACCCCCTGCGCCGTTTCGGCACACCGATCCGCTGCCTAACGCTTGCCGAAGGTCCGCCGGGTATCGAGAGCCAGTTGCAGGCGGACCTAACCATCGACCCGATGCTGCGCCTTGCCGCCGCACAGACCGACGCCTCCGGCTATGTCATCGCCTGTTTTGGCGATCCGGGCCTGCATGCATTACGCGACCAGACCGCCCTGCCCGTTCTTGGCATTCAGGAAAGCGCTGTGATGACCGCGCTCACTTTGGGCCAGCGCTTTGGCGTGATCGCGATCCTGCCGCAATCCATCCCGCGCCATCTGCGCGCTTTTGGGGCGATGGGCGTCCTGGATCGCCTGGCCGGTGACCGCGTCCTAGGGTTAGGCGTCGGCGATCTCGCCGATCCGGCCCGCAGCCGTGCCGCGATGATCGCGACCGCAAAGACCCTGCGCGACCAGGACGGCGCCGATGTGCTGATCATGGGTTGTGCAGGCATGGGGCAGTATCGCGGCGTGCTGGAAGAGGAAACCGGCCTGCCAGTCGTCGAGCCGACGCAGGCCGCCGTCTCCATGGCGCTGGGTCATATCGCATTGCAGTTCAGCAAAAGAAGGGATCACCATGCTAGATGAAACGGCAAAAGGCGTCTTTACCATCGCGGTCACGCCCTTTCTGCCTGACGGCGCACTGGATTGGGATAGCGTCGACCGGATGGTGGATTTCTACATCCAGAAAGGTGCCACCGGCCTGACGATCCTTGGCATGATGGGTGAGGCGGGCAAACTGACTGCGGAAGAGGCGATTGCCCTTGTCGACCGTGTCACAAAACGCAGTAGCGTTCCGGTTGTCGTTGGCGTGTCGGCTCCCGGATTTGCGGCGATGAAAACGCTGGGCGATGCGGCAATGGATCTTGGTGCCGCAGGCCTGATGGTGGCGCCGCCGGGCAACCTTCAGAGCGACGACCAGATCATCGGCTACTATCACAACACGGCGGAAACACTGGGCGATGCTCCCTTCGTGCTGCAGGACTTTCCCCTGGTTACAAAAGTCCACATCCCGCCCAAGGTCATTTTGCAAATCGTCGCCGATTGCCCTACTTTCGTGATGCTTAAACACGAGGACTGGCCAGGCCTCGACAAGATCAGCGCCTTGCGCGCCGCATCCGAAAACGGCGCGCGGCGGATTTCGATCCTTTGCGGGAATGGCGGTCTGTATCTGCTTGAAGAAATGCTGCGCGGCGCCGACGGGGCCATGACCGGCTTTGGCTATCCGGAGATGATGGCGCAGGTCGTGGCGGCGTATCAGGCGGGCGACCTTTCCGGTGCGCGCGATATCTTTGACACATACATGCCAATGATCCGGTATGAAGCACAGCCCGGCCTTGGTCTCGCTATCCGCAAATACACGTTGGCAAAACGCGGTGTCATAGCGCATGCCACACTGCGCAAACCCGGTTTGGGCCTAACCAGAGCAGCCATTTCAGAAGTTGAAGAAATTGCGCAGAGACAAACGCTAAAGCTGCAAGCGCTTGGCCTTTAGGTGAATCGTAAACAAACCACCATAAAACTATTGGCGAGTGAGCGCGCCGAACTGATTTGAAGGACCGCACGATTTGGTAGTTTTTATTACCTAAAAGCGCCCTGCGCCTCATACGCTCTGTGCAGAAGCGAGGTCTACCTGCCATTAGGTTTCAAGGAGCGGCGACATGATGCGTATCTCTGATATCGCTGCGATTGTGTTCTTCATGGTCATCAGTGTGGACGTGTTTGTCAAATCGCTGATTTGACAGGTTTTGCTTAAGGCTGCTGCCCCAGTCGCGGCACAATGGGTGGTTTCTCGCCATGCTCACTTCATGTTTTTTGCAGCCCCGCGTTTCTTAATCCCCTGGTTCCCAAGCCTTTATCCCTTGCAATCACCGCTCCACTACCACCGATATTCGGTTCTTGATGGGTTTGCTAATAATCAATAGAAATCGGCAGAAAAAAACTGGAATTCGAATGGTGTGAATTGAGTACCGTAAACGTCTTCATACTCGACGACCACAGTCGTCTTATCAAGTGAGCTTCTAAGCGCTCTGCTAAAACTGCGAGACGCATAATCCGCTGGGTCGGTATCATAATAGACAAGTCTCTGATACTCGCCACTTCCCAGCGCATTGAGCCAACCTGGTGTCAACACAAGTGCGTTTACGGCGAGTGGATCATCAGTGACACTGGCGCTCAAGCTTGGTCTGTCAGTTATGGTTCCGAGCGCGTCGCGATAGGTCACGCTTGTAATTAGCATAGGCCCTACCCCAACATTCTTCAGTGTTATGAAGAACTCATCCGGCGACTGTAGATGAGAAATAATCGGAATGGGCAGCACCGATAGACGAGCTTGCTTTCTATTTACGATGTCGGACGAAACAGAAACCCCCACCGCTGCAACTGACGTAAGCATTGCGCATAAGGCTATCCACCTGTCCGCTGACATCATGATCTCCCTTAACTTTTGCGGTGATTGCAGGTATCGCACGACAGAAGCCTGGCACTAAGCAGAATTTCCGGTCGCCGGTCCCACATGCTTGACATGTCAGCCGATCTGGAGTCTACGGCGAGCCTCGAACTCGCATTTTCCTTCCAGTTAATTTTGTCCTGCTTCGAAGCCAATCGGGATACATGGACATGGTGTGGTCGACCAGAGAGTATTCGAACACATCCGCACCTGATTTTGAAGTCTCTGCAAATGACGAACCGCTTCTGTCATCAGACCAGTGTAATGAGCTGTTTGAAGAACTGGAACGCTGGCATGATATCCTTAAATCCCATGCCGATGACTTAGGGGGGCCAGGCGCCTCGATCTGGGACGCTGCAGGATACATCGACACAAGGCCGGACACACGACTGTACTGACGGATCATCGTAATCGCAAAATGCTCTTGCAATACAGGAGCCATACACACACGACTTTGCAGCAACTTGGTAAGTTCTGCATCACAGCGGTCGATTGCGCATGCAAAGTCAAAGCCGTCGGATGCGGCACGAAAACTGCCCTTGCCACCGACGTTACGATCCCAAAGCCAGCGCGGTTCTGGTAACTGGGTCCGGAGGGCGGATCGGACTGCAAATCATACCACGACTCCAAGTTCCCGCAACCACCCCGAAACGCAGGGCACGGAACAAGGAGCAGATCATCGGTCAAAAACGGCCTTTGCTACCCAAACAGTCTGGGCAATCCGGGCACGGCCCGAATTGGCGGGCCATTTACGCGATCTGACTTTGTTCAACGTCGCTATCGACACTAAGCTGTTTGGCTGTGATCTTGTCAAACTGGCCGTATCTAACCTGGTGAAGGATGATTGCGTTCGGGAACGCGTTTCAGTGATCCAGAGCAAAACCAAGCGACCAGCCCAGTTCGAACTGACGGAAAACACGCGTGAAACCGTCTTGGCTTGGATCAAATCGCTAGAGATGTTTGCGTGTCGGTTCATGTTTCCCGGCCGGTTCCATGACCGGCCACACATCTCAACCCGCCAGTATGGACAGTTAGTGCGTGATTGGGTCACTGCAATTGGGCTAGAGCCGAATGGATATGGCACCCACTCGCTCCGCCGGACAAAAGCAGCTGAGATCTATCGAAAGACCGGCAATCTCCGGGCCGTCCAACTGCTACTCGGCCCCACCAAAGTCGACAGCACCGTTCGATACTTGGGCATCGAACCTGAAGATGCTCTGAGCATTGCAGAGCGCATAAGCATCTGATCCATTTTGGCGAGCGGCTTGGCCGTTCGCCATTTTGAAGCTGTTGCTCGTCTTTCGTGCGGCAGTGGTCTGCGCCAAACCCGTCTCAGCTATCGCCAATTTGCGCTGCTCGCGCTCGCAGCATCAAGCTTTCTGCGCTGGCGCAATATGCTTCGGCACGCGGCAGTGGAAAACTGACATTGATGTCTGGCGGAGTGAAGAACTGGACCCAAAAGGATCACGCCGTGGACGAAACCACGCTTCAATACGGCAAGGTCAACGTCGATTTCCAAGCGATACGGGTAAGTCTACTCCGCGAAAGCAACCCATCGTCCTGCCACGAGCACGGCCACCCAAATGCAGATATACAACGAGGCTGTCACAGAACGCTTGCTATTGAATGAAGCGAACAACGCTGCATTTGCGACTGCCAGCAAGATGAGCGCAAATTTGATCAAAACAGCGGGATTTTCGGAGTAGCTAGTGGCTTGAACAGTAAACAACAGCGTGCCCGTGGTTGCTGCTGCGCCGAAGCCAAGAACGGCAATTCGGCTTAGCTGCGCCACCCTGTCGTCTATCTCTTTCAGCGTCAAAACCCGCAAGTCGGCCAGGACCACTGGCGCCATCAGAAAGCTAGTTTAAAGGATGTGCATGGCCGAGATGAGCGGATAGATCGGCCCGCCGACCCAATCCGCGAGTGCTGGCGCCTCCAGCCAGACAAGCACCGGCGTCAGTCCGAGCACCCTGCATCCTCTGTCTGCATACGTCCACGACGGACGACGGCCTCGCCGTCTACCAGGCGCAGCCACTGGCCGCGCAACTGATACGGTGGGCGGCAGTCTTGGTAGACGATGGTCTCAACTCTATCGCCAACAGCGATGCGGTTCCGAAGGTCAAAAAACAGACTGATCGGTGGGTACTCGACGTCAATGATCCTACCCCGGTCTTCCGAGCGAACTTCAATCACATCGGCAAACTCTTCACCTTGCGGTAAATCACTAGGAGGCCTGAGTTCCGCATCCACGTGCATTTCGATCACCGGGTGTGGGCGCCGAAAGGTTGCATCGATGACTTCACCGACCACATAGATCGGGCGACCACTGTCATAAGTCCCATCGAAACCATGGTGGGCCAGGCCGGGCATTGCAAAAGCCGCCGCCCCGATCAGCCCACCGGCAAACGCACGTCGTGTCAGCATATTGCGGTCTCCCCAATAGAAGCGGCGCATCTTTGACGCTCAGTCGGTAAGGAACGCGTCTAGCGCGGGTAGAAAAACATCGGGGCGTTCCCTATGTGCCGGATGCGTCTCACCCGGTACAACGAAGAGCTGCGCAGTCTCCATTTGCCGCCGTGCTTCGTCCGCATCCGCCACTGAAAGGAATGGATCGTTGTCCCAACCGTAACCAGAACAGGGATGGTAATTTCGCCGATCCGGCCTTCTGGATGCCCGTCGGCACTGCTGTCTTTCAGCATCGCGGCGGCCTGGGCCACCATGCGATCAAAGTCGCCATCGGGGTTCAGCCGGTTATAGTCGTCGACAATAAAACTGAAGCCCCCTGAACCAAGCGACTCTCGGTTCCATGTGTCGAATGTGTCCCACATCCCGCGACCATTCTCCGCTGACCAGCGCGCACCAATAGTTACCAGTTTCGAGACGCGCGGTGAGGGGCGAGCCGCCATCCTGTAGCCCGTGATCCCACCATCCGAGAACCCGATCACAGGGCAAGTTTCAATACCGAGGGCATCCAGAACAGCGTGAGCATCATCTTCCTGTGCGGCGTAGGATAAAGCGATGTCACCTAGGGGTGATCTTCCCATCCCGCGCGTATCCAACAGCACCACCTGATACCCGCTTACAACGAGATGATCCCGTAGCCCATCAAACCCACCGGAATGACCAAGCCCGCCATGCAAGAGCAGGATCGGTGGGCCTTCCCGGTGTGTCTCGAAGTATATGTCGGAGCCCGCACGAGAAACCGTGGCTGTCGTCTGCGCCAGTGCTGTGCTCCCAACCATGAGTGCCCCTGCGGTTGTCGCAACCCAAAGCACTAGAAGGTTTCTACGATTGAATTCCATCATGTTCTTCTTTAGTCGGCCATCACATCGTCGCGGCGTTGCGCGATCACATCGAGGAATGCAGGAGCATCGATATTAGCAATGGGCAGACGACCAGTTGCGGGACGCCGAATATTGAAACTGTCGACATGGGCGATCAGGTCTGCGTTTTCAGTCGGTGCACCTTCTGTATTGTAGAGCTGGAAGTTGGGATAGATGGGAGCCACACTGTCATAGTCCGCATAGGCAGTGAGACCGACATTTAAAACCAAGGGCAGGTCAGGTCGTATGATCTGTTCAACCACTTCCCATTCCTGTCCTGCAGGCCGTGTAAGCAGTGTGAAGATCTCGCCGTGGCGGGCAATACGCAGGTCGACTGAGCCTGTCGGCGCAGGAAGAATCTGCAGGGTCGAGAGCGAATTGGTCGTTGTCTTCAGTTCGTAGTGTGGCTCACCGGCTGGAGCCGCTGTACCAATTGAGAAGAAAAGCCAATTTTCCTGTCCCGGTATCCAGGTTGCGGCGGAGACCTCTCGAGGTGCACGAACAAACAGGCCTGCCAGCGAGAAGGACGTCTGAGGGAGGTCAGCCTCAATACCAGTCACCTCAATCCGCGTAGTTGCGATGAAATCACCGCTGATCTGATGGTAAAGATGGCCTGCTTGATTGTCTTCGAACCAGCCAGAGGACACCGGTTGCAAGACAAGCCTGCCGTCCTCGACCCGCGGTTCTTGCCATTTCCGCGTAAAGCCATCGGGCAGGTGTTCCGACCAGGCTTCGAGCGCTGACGCATCGTCGAAAGTGGTCGAGAGGGCGCTGATATCGTCGGCCTGCGCAAGTGTTGCGGAGGCGACGAGCGCGATTGAAGCAACGGTGGTTTTCATAGGGGTCTCCTGTTCTCTGGCTTTCCTTTCCTGCGATATGGCTTAACTGTCGGAACCGAAAACTGAGGTTTTCGACAAATTCTATAAGGAAAGATTATGGATGTTTTCGGTCATGGATTATCGATGTGTCGTCGCCCTCAGCGAGGAGAAAAGCTTTTCTCAGGCGTCCGAAATCCTTGGTATCTCGCAGCCTGCCCTCACGGCGCGGCTGCGGCGTATTGAGGAAAACCTTGGAGTTCGCCTCTTCGAGCGTGGCAGGCGCGGAGCCAAACCAACACCTGCCGGTGATGCCTTCATCGATGCCGCACAGCGGATCATCGACATGGCTGATCGCTCAGTCGAGGTGGCACGGGATGCAGATCGCGGTCTTGGCCAACACCTGCGGATTGGAATGACCCAGATTGCTGCTGTTCAGGTCGTTGTTCCGATCCTAAAAGCGTTTCGCGAAGAAAATGCCTTTGCCCGTGTGAGACTAACCGAGAGTATATCCTCCACCTTGGAAGCGCAGGTTGAACAGAACCTGATCGATGTCGCTTTCCTCCATCCGCCAGTACATCAGGCGGGGCTTTCCGAACTTCCGCTCATGTCACAACGCCTCGTGAAATACGACGCGATGGCCTCGCCCCATGATCGACCACCCACCATTCGATATACCCGACGCGATGCACCGGTTCTGGTTGCAGAGCTTGATCGTCATGAGCCAGCCGGCGTCGAAGCGGACGCCCTGGCGGAAGTGGATACGGCGATTGGCGCGATCGTGATGTCACATGCGGGATACGGTCCGTTTGTGGTCCCGGAAGGCTTCCCCAGTCCGTTCAATCGATCAGAAACCTGTCCAGGTGGAGCGCCGCTCAAAGCAGAGCTAGGAACGAGCATCGTCTGGCGTAGCCTTGATCGCCGCCCCATGGTGCGCGCGTTGATAGAGATCTGCAGACGGTCGTGATACGACCCCGTCGGCCGACAGCGGAAGCGCGGCGAGCGTCAACCTTCCGCATTGCTTTCGTCTTCGAGCGACTGCCTTGGCCTCGGTGATCTGCGCTGTCTGTAAACGGCAGCTACACCGTCTGGTTCAGCATCACGATCAGGATCCGCGTTGCGCGCAATGGTCGCCATATCATCCGCGAATTCATGTCTTCGCGCCTCCGAAAGACCTCAAAGCATAGCGGTCGAAATCATTCGCTCTTCCGACAGGATAGCATCAAATGTAGCTTCTCCCTCATCCGTCAGTTCGGCTAACACTATCGGGCGATTGGTCTCAGTCCGATTCCTGCAAAGGACGCTGCGTTCTTCGAGGCGCTTGAGAGCGCTCGACATCGTGGTTGGCCCGACACCCAAAAACGCGGCAATCCTGACGGAAGGGCACCCAGGATTGGCCGCAACAAAGCGCATCGTATGAATGTCTGTCGCGGCAAGTTTTAGTTGCCCATGCGCGGTCTCAACTTCGGGCTCCACGATCTTCAGCATGCGCACCATTGTGACAATTGCCTCTTGCAAGGTTTCAATCTGAGCATCCATCGCAATTCTCCAAAGTCACGTGTCGCGGGATTCACAAGCGTAGGCTGCAAGTCGGCACTACAAAACTATGCGATACTCGTATACCGATCATCATACATTACGATTATCCGTACAGATTTTTATTGGACCCCGAAAACGAGACGAGGTCTACAAGCTGCCCTTGGCATCCACACAATCATCCCCCAGGTTTTCGGCGTGCTCAACTTCTGGGTTGGGGCTCCAATCCACATGCCGGCAGAGCACGTGAGCCCGAACATCGACAGCCATATCCGCTTCCAGTTCACTTGGTTTTTCGGCCTTGCTGTCATGTTCTGGTATATGATACCGCGATCGAGGATCACTCAACACTGTTTCGGATCATTGCCGGGGTCATGTTCCTGGGCGGTCTGGGGCGGCTCTTATCGATGGCCCAAGTTGACGTGCCCGATGCGCCAATCGTCGCTGCATTGATCCTTGAATTGCTCATACCCCTGCTGATCGCATGGCAGTCAGCCGTTGCTCGGCGGTCGCTGTTTGAGCCATCCTCGAATTGAGAGACCGTCGGCGGAAGTCGCCATTGCAAACCGAACCATGTGGGTTCGTTGTGTTCCTTGCAAGACTGGCGCAATGCAGAACCTGACGGCCATTTGACCATGTCGCGTCGGCTGCCGGCGTTCCGGTCATTCCTCTTGTTCTTGGCCACTCAGGATCCAGCACACTAAACACGGTAGTCGCGCACATAATCAAGGAAAGCCCGCAATCGTGCGGGCATGTAGTGGCGGCTTGCGTAGACGGTCCAGACAGCGGTGTAGAAGTCCGTCGCGCTGCCCTCATGTTCGGGGAAGAGGTCAACTAGCCTCCCCCGTTCAAGATCATCCGAGACTGTCCAGTCAGCCAACAGCGCAACGCCCAAACCTTCTAGCGCCGCGCGTCGTATCGCCAACGCGTTGGAAATCGCCAAAGCAGGACGCGGCTGGACTTCGATAGGTCTTGAACCTGGAGTGACGCGGAAACGCCATGCCGACCCGAACCGCGGGAGCGCAAAGTGGATGGCATCATGATCCTTTAGATCCGCAGGGTGCGCCGGCCGTCCCATTCGGTTAAGATAGCCTGGTGCCGCCACCGCGCGATAGCGGACGTCGAATAGCTTTGAAACCACGAAAGTACCCTGCAGATTGGACCCCAACCGTAGGGCCACATCAATGCCTTCGGCTGCAATGTCGATCTGACCGTCACTGAGGATGAGTTCAATCTGGACCCGCGGGAACAGCATGCGGAAACCGGCCAACCGTGGCGTGAGCCAGCGCTCCCCAAACGCAACCGACGTCGTGACCCGCAAAAGTCCTGACGGCTCGGTGACCGCGTCACGGGCTGTGTCCGCCGCTTCAGCAAGTCCTTCCAGGATTGGTCCGACGCGATCCAGATAGATACGCCCGGCTTCGGTAAGCGCCAGCCGCCGCGTTGTCCGCTCAAAAAGCGCCAGACCCAGGACTTCTTCCAACGCCGCCACGCGCCGTGAAACCGAGGACGGATCGACCCCTTCGTCTCGGGCCACGGCGGCAAAAGAGCCGCGGCGGGTGACATCTGAGAATGTCTGGAGCAGTGCAAGTTCCATGACGACCTTTCGTGCGCAGTGCGCACGAGAGAATGTCACAAGAGCAGGTTTCCGGCAAGATGCGCGGCACTCATGTTGAGATCAACCAGACAGGAGACCTCGCCATGACCCGCATTCTACGCATTGACAGTTCATCACGCCCTGCCGCACCGGAAGGCTCTCTTTCCGAGGGTTCGTTTAGCCGCGCTATGGCTGACCACATCTCCGCACAGCTTCTTGCGAGTAACCCTGATGCACAAGTGCTGCAACGTGATCTGATGGCAGAGCCGATTGCGCATATCACCAACGACACGATCAAGGGGTACTACACCCCGCCGGAAGCAATGACAGATACGCTGCGCAATGCGACCGCGCTGTCGGATGCACTGATTGTGGAGTTGCGTGAAGCAGACGCCATCGTGCTTTCAGCGCCGATCTACAATTTTTCGCTGCCTTCAGCGCTGAAAGCCTGGATCGACCAGATCGTTCGCATCGGCCAAACCTTCTCTTATGAGGAGGGACAGTTCGCGGGTCTTCTTAAGGATCGCCCGACCTATCTTGCGCTCAGCTACGGCGCGACGGGCTATGGGCCCGGCGGTCCATTGGAAAGCTACGACTTTCTGCGGCCATACCTGACTGGTGTGCTGAATTTCATTGGGCTGATGTCGGTGGAAGTCTTCGCGGTCGAGGGGACAACTGCGCCGGATGCCACCGAACGCCTCAACACCGCACTGGCCGAGATCGACGCACGCGTGCCCGTCACCCAGGTCGCATGATGTCGCCAGATTGTCCAACGCTTTACTGGATATCCGGAAGTCCACCGGCCTGGCGGGTGATGCTGGCCCTTGTGATCAAGGGCGTCGCATTTGATGCGCGGCATCTCTACCACGGCGCTGGCGAGAACCGCGACCCGGCCTATCTGGCGCTCAATCCGAAGGGACAGGTGCCGACCATCGTTGCAGGAGACATCGTGCTCCGCGAGAGCCTCGCGATCCTGGCCTGGCTGGATCGTGCCTTCCCGGATCAACCGATCTGGGGCAATGATCATCGGGGTGCTGCAGCCATTTGGCAGGACGTGATGCTGATGGAGGGTGATCTGCGCCCCGCTGTGACGGCGGCTGCGCAGGGATTGATCCGGGGGCGGCCTGTGCCGACCGAGTCAGTGGACGTGCTCGAACGCGAAGCCAATCACTTGGATGCACGCCTTGCATCGACCGCCTTTCTTGGTGGTGAGCGCCCGATGGCGTCTGACATCTGGCTTTATCCTGCGCTGCGCTGGATCGGGCGGGGCGTCGCGCTCAGCGCAGACCCACCCAAAGCACTACGCGGCCTCGTAACCGCACGTCCTGCACTGGCTGCTTGGGACGCGCGCCTGACCGCACTGCCGGGCGTCGCCAGTACGCATCCGCCGCATTGGGAAGACAAATGACAACCAAACATTCACACGAGGAGATCACACGATGATGAAGACAATGACCACCATGCTTGCCACCGCTCTCGCTGCCAGCCCGATCTTTGCAGAGCAGCGGGAATGGACGCTCGACCTTGGCCATGCGCATATCGGCTGGGAAATCGATCACATGGACCTCGCGCGTACCCTTGGCCGATTTGACAACTTCGAAGGCACCTTTCTGATAGATGAGGATGATCCGGCGAATTCAAGCATCACCGTGACCGTCGATGCTGCCTCGGTGAACTCCAACCATGCGGGGCGCGACAACCATATCCGCAATGCGGATTACCTCAACGTTTCCGAGTTTCCTACAGTCACGTTCACATCCGGCGAAATCACCATGACCTCAGAGACCGAAGGCATGATGGACGGAACGCTGACGATGCTGGGTGTCACGGCACCCATCACGCTCGACTTCACGCTTGTCGCTGACCGGACCTATCCGGACTTCATCCCGAGTTACAATGAAATCCGCACTGCGTCTTTTGAGGCAACTGGGACGATTACCCGAACCGATTGGGGCATGGACTTCATTGCGTTTCCCGGTTCACCCACCGGGCTGGAGATTGACCTCGACATTCATGTGGACCTTGTCGACTGCACGACCGTGCCTGCCGACACGCTGGCCACGAACGTGCCTTGCAACTGGGGCTACGTGGAAGGCTTCACCGGCCCGAATGAGGGCTGAACCAAGGGCGCAGAACCACGAAAGACCATAAAGAATTGGAGAAGAACCCATGACGACCTGTCCCGACCTCAACAACAAGACAGCCGTTATCACTGGCGCCTCTCGCGGCATCGGTGAAGCAACGGCCCGTCATCTCGCCAGCCTCGGCGCTCATGTGGTCCTCGCCGCGCGCTCTGCGGATGCTATCAACAGAATTGCAGCTGAAATCCTTGATGCGGGTGGGAAGGCGCATGCCTTGGCGACCGATGTTGCGGATGACAACGCCGTGGCGAAACTGATCGCCACGACCGTTGATGCAACCGGGCGACTGGATTTGCTGGTGAACAATGCGGGCCTGATCGATCCGATCTTTCGGATTGCGGACAGCGACCCCACGGCGTGGGGCAATATCATCGACGTTAACATCAAAGGTGTCTATCACGGCTTGCGGCACGCGATGCCCGTCATGGCTGGGCAGGATAGCGGGGGTACGATCGTAAACATCTCCTCAGGTGCTGCAAATTCGGCCCTTGAAGGCTGGTCGCATTACTGCGCCTCCAAGGCTGCAGTGCAGCGATTGACGGGTGTCGCGCATAAGGAAGCCCATGGGTCGGGTGTCCGCGTTTTTGGCCTCAGCCCCGGCACGGTCGCGACAGAGATGCAGCGGCAGATCCGCGCCTCTGGCATCAATCCCGTCAGCCAGATCCCTTGGGAAAGCCACATCACGCCCGATTGGGTTGCGAAGGCCATTGCGTTCCTGACGACGCCCGATGCGGACAAATGGCTTGGGACAGACTTCTCCTTGAAGGTTGAAGAAGGCCGGGCGGCGGTCGGCATGGCGTCATAAACTGACGTCCGAACAGCGCCGATTGTTTTGGTCAATGCGCCGTTGCGGCGTCCGAGAGCAGCCTGGTGAGGTCCGTCAGCAGCGGATCGTCCGCGTCATTTCTGCGGGTCGCGACGGCGCATTCCAAGCTGAGCGGGTGCGCGTCGATCGCGGAAACAGCGGCGTTGGACCGACCCTCTGTGACAATACCGGTTGGAAGCAGCGCGACGCCAACCCCTCCGGCGGCCATTACCTGTGCTGCGGCCCAGCTTCCCGCTTCGGCGACAATATGGGGCAGGCATCCGCATGCTTCGGCACGTGCAAAGAGTGTTGCGGTTAGACGGGGCGCCCTGTGATGCGGATGCCAGATCAGGGGGTGTGTAAGTACATCTTGCAGCGGCACGTCATCGCGAAGCGCGAAAACCTTTGGATCGTAGACGGCCTCCAAAGGCTTTGGCTGAAGGTCGCATAGCAAAAGGTCCGCGCGATCCAGTGGCGGATGCAACAATGCCAGATCGATCTCGCGCCGCCCAAGCGCGCTTTCCGCTTCAACCGTGCCCATCTCCTGCACAAAGAGCTTCGTCTCGGGGTGAAGCGCGCGAAAAGCGGCAAGGACGCGCGGTATCTCCGACATGAATGCAGGGGTGAAAGACATGCGCAGCGTCCGGTTTCCACCAGCAACAAAATGCTTGGCAGCAAGTTTCGCTTGCGCCAAGCGGTCAAGTGCGGCGCGCGCTTCAACACGGAACGCACTCCCAAGCGGCGTGAGCGCGACACTGCGCGTTGTGCGCGAAAACAGCGGACCACCTAACTCATCTTCTAACCGCTTCAGTTGTTCTGTCAGTACAGACGGTGTGACGTTACAACGGGTGGCTGCACGGCGAAAGTGAAGCTCATCCGCGAGCGCGAGGAACAGTTGCAGGCGCCGATACTCCAAAACAATCTCTCTTATTATTTGTCTGAAGCAAACAATAAGCCAAAACTTCCAAATTCAGAAACGTTAAGAGTGACCCACATGAAGCCTCACAGGCGGTCAAGAAGCACCGCCCGTCATTCAATCAACGGAGGCGTCATGCCAATTCTCTCTTTCCATCCCCATATCTGCGCAAACGTCGTGACCGGAAGTGCTATCCTACTGACCGGAAGCCCGGTCGCCGCAGATGGCCATCTGACATCCTTGCCCGGCATTGAAGGCCGCGCGCTGGTATCAATTCACGACGGCGACATGGTCGCATCTGCTTACGTCAACGGCCAATTGGGCGCTCCCGAAACGCCAGATGCACTGACCGTGCTGTCGCTTGCGGACATGTCCGTCGCGCAAGTCGAGGTCTCAAACTCAGTCGCTGGCGCGCCCACCGCTGTTGCCGTTACACCGGACGGGCGCTTTGCTGTCGTTTCCGAGAGTTTCGGACCGCGTGCCGACGGCGGTACATCTTTCGGAGATCTCACCCCGGGCGGCTCATTGACCTTGGTAGATATCTCTGATCTTGCTGCGCCTGCAATCGTTGGCGAGGTCGAAGTCGGTTCGCGCCCCGACGGGTTGTCGATCAGCCCGGATGGCAGCATGGTCGCTGTCGCTTTGCATCAATCGGATGGGCGCGGGATCGCCTTCGTCCCGCTGTCAGGTGGCGGCTTGGGCGAGGTCAGCCATGCCAGCTTGCCTGCAATGGACCCGTCTCAACGGGTGAGCCATGTCGAGTGGCACCCAACCGAGGATATCGTGGCGATCCATATGGTGGATCAGGCCGTCATCCACTTTGCCCGCTTCACCCGCGATGGCGATGCGGTGACGCTGGAGCAGTACGGAAACTCCGTTCTGACGTCCAAATACCCGTTCATGGGCCGCTTTTCCCCGGACGGTGCTCTTTATCTGACATCGAACCTCTACTGGGGCCCGGACATCACCGGCATCTGGACCGAGGCACCAGAGGGCGACGTGACAACCATCCGTCTGGGACAGGCAAGCGGAGACGACGCACCGCGACATGTTATCGTTGACCGCGGGATGACGGCCCGTTCCCCCGAAGGCATCGCGATCTCGCCCGATGGTGAATGGGTGGTGACCACCAACCTGGAGGTATCCTATGCGCCAGCAGATGATCCGCGCCATACGCCCTATTCGTCACTCACCCTCATCGACCTGAATCCTACGACGGGCATGATGGAAACCGTCGGAACATACGCCTATTACGGTATCCTCCCTGAAGCCGCTGCCTTTGATGCGTCTGGCAATTACGTCATGGTCTTGAATTACGACCAGTTGGAAGGCGGCCCAGCAGGCGGTTCGATCGACTTCTGGCGCCTCGTTGAGGGAGACAACCCAAAACTGGTGCAAACGCGCAAGAGCATCCCCGTACCCCATGGACCGCACTCCACCACGTTGGTGAATTGACGATATTGGCGCAAGGCTGGACCGCCGCGTAGTTCAAATGTGGCGGTCTATCACAGCCTAATAAGGTTACAGGATTGGTGGAAAGCAAACAAATCGTCAATGAAAGCTCCGGGTGACAAAAGTGCCGTCTCGGTTAGGTAGAAATTGACAATAGCGAATGGCTGATCTGGTGACGTTGGTTGCAAGGCGGCAAAAAATGTACGGTAACCGCAAAGGGATGCTGCGCAAGCGCTGGCGGCGTCTGCACGAGTCCGGTTTGTCCGCCAACTGTCCGATCACAGCGCATCAATCAGTGTCCGTTTTGGACTGAAACGGGACCCGGCGCCAAAACGGAAAATCATGGTAGCTTTGCTTTATTGGCGCACCCGAGAGGATTCGAACCTCTGGCCTCTGCCTTCGGAGGGCAGCGCTCTATCCAGCTGAGCTACGGGTGCCTAGCCGCCCAACTAGCATCGCCCTAACCGTCCTGCAATGGGCAATCGCAGGTCTGGGAAACCTGACTTGCAGGATCGGTCAGCGATGCCATGCTGCGCCCATCGTGCGGCATTCTTTTTTTCCGCTCGCACGTGCTCTTTTTGAAAAACCATTTTGGAGAAAAGATATGAGTAAGACAGCCCACGGGATGTCGCGTTACGATCTGTTTCTGAACGAATGTCTCAAGCAGCACGCAACGAATGATCCCCGCCCTCTACCTCAGGTCTTTGGCTATCTTGGCCATCAAAACCCTGTCACGGGCAACCTGACCAAGGCGCATATTGTCGATGCATTCGACGCCCTTGTCGAAACCATGCGCACCACGAAGGTGGAAGATGGCCCGGCCGATGCGGGCATGACCTTCTTTGGTCAGTTCATCGACCACGACATCACGCTTGACACGACGAGCGCTATCGGGACGGCGATTGATCCGCGTTCCATCCGGAATGTGCGCACGCCGAACTTGGACCTTGATTGCGTCTATGGCGACGGACCGGAGGCCTCAAACTACCTCTACTCCCACGCAGAAGGCACTGAAAACTTTCTGCTTTTTGGACGCAAGGACAACCCTTACGACCTTGCCCGCAATTGCAAGGGAACGGCTCTGATTGGCGATTTCCGCAATGACGAGAACATCATCGTCAGCCAGATACAGGGGGCGTTCATCTGCCTGCACAACATCCTGATGACGCATATTCATGAGGGTGATGACAACGCGCATGACATCGCTGATTGCGCCCAGATGGGTGTGCGGAGCGAGGTCTGGCACGATATCCTGCCGCCAAAGCTGCAAGGGTTTGAGCAGGTCCGCCGCTTCATCCGGCTGCATTATCAATGGCTTGTGCTGCATGAATTCCTGCCCGCCTTCGTCGATCAGGATGACATTGATCATGCACTGGCTCATGACATCTTCCCGGATGCGCCGATGATGCCAGCGGAGTTCTCGGTTGCCGGATTTCGGTTCGGGCATGCGACCGTTCAGCCGCAATATGTGATGCGCAAGGGTGAGGCACCCTTGGACCTCTTTGCCCTGCGCGGCTTTGGTCCCCGCGACCCAGGTGCGACGATTGAGCTGGATCAGTTCTTTGGCAAACATGCGCAGAAAGCTCTGCCCGTCGGGACCAAGATGGCGGAAACCCTGTTCGAGCTGCCCGACAATATTGTCGGGTCCGGCCTGACATGGGGCGAGCATGAGATCCCGCTTGAGCAGGCAAAGAAGCTCGGTCTGCGGAACATTTTGCGTGATCGCACGGCGATGCAGATTCCCTCAGGTCAGCAGATGGCCCGCAAACTGGGCCTGCATGTACTGGATACGCCAAAGGCGCTGAAAGAGCGTCACATCGACAAGACGCCTCTTTGGTTCTATCTGCTGCAAGAAGCGCAGGAGAAAGGCAAAGGGCGTCTGACCGGCGTGGGCGGCAAGATCGTCGCTTCGGTCTTTGTACGGCTGCTGCGTGAGGATCCGGAAAGCATCCTGAACCTGCACGGGTTTGAGCCCTGGTCCGGTTTCGGCGACGAATGCACGATGGCCAATGTCATGCAGTTCGTCGAAAAGCACCGCGATCACGTGAAGAACCGCGAAGACCTCTATTGCGGTCCAGAAAAACACTGAAGATTGGGCGCGCACGGCAATCGTGCGCGCTCTACCACACTGCCAACCTGCGAAACCATCTATCAGCCATAATTTTGACTTTTCGGGTTCGGAGACTGAGTTGCGGACAAAGCCGCCGTCCCTATTTTAGGGAACCAATTTCCGCCTGCGCGAAACCGAACATTCGATCTACGATCCGCACTGGCCGGTCATAGGGCGAGGGATTCGCGCAAGAACCGGCTTCTTTTCGTTTCAGATCGCTCACAGGGGCGAGATTGGTAA